>NZ_JBQFPQ010000006.1:0-237853 GCF_056536445.1 Ruegeria sp. CL7 | reverse complement strand
AGATTGGCGACGTGTGGCAACCCGATACGACAGGTGCCCAAAGGTCTTCCTCTCAGCCATCGCACGGGCGGCTACCGTCATCTTTTTGGCTATGAATTCTGACCCTAGGTTATCGGCTAGGCGGATTGCGCCTGTCATCATCTTGCACGTCAAAATCCTCGCCTGAAATGACTGTCAAACTCATCAGGCGTTGGTCCATCCAATGCAGTAAGGTTTCGTTGCAATGACCGCGCGCTAGCTGTTCCCAACAGGACAGAGGCTGCCAACTCATGCCGTTTGGCAAAGTGAAGCGCCGCAGTTGCCAGTTGCAGCCCAAGCACCTCGGCTCTTGTTTGAAGGTTTTTAACCTGCACGATGACTTCCGGTGATGCCGGGACATAATCATAGGTTGCTCCTTCGACCGGGCCGGTAGCGAGGATGCCCGAATTGAACACGCCGCCCAGTACCAGGCTGGTACCTAGCGCTCGGCATTTGGCGGTGAGCTCCTGTTCTGCCGATCGGTCCAGAAGTGTTAGCCGACCAGCCAACAGGATCACGTCGATGGGGCCATGGTCCATTACGTCGAGACAAATCTGGTTTTCGTTCACGCCCAGCCCGAAAGCCCGGATTTTGCCCTGCTCCTTCAACCTTACCAGCCGTTCATATCCCGACCCGAGGAAGGCTTCCATATGGGCGCTATTGTCCTGTCCGTGAGTGTATTCACCGATATCGTGGACATAGACGATATCTGCGTAGTTGGTATTCAGAAGGCCAAAACTGTGTTCCAGCGAAGCTTCAATCCCGTCGCCTGAATAGTCATAGCGCACCGCGTTGGGCAGCGGATCGACAAAGCCATCGGCCTCGACCATCGCTGATCCGGGTGACAGCACCCGCCCAACCTTGGTTGAAATGACGTATTCGTCGCGGGGATACCGCGTAAGGAAGCGGCCCAGTCGCATTTCGGACAGGCCGCGACCATAATGCGGTGCGGTATCGAAATAACGGATTCCCGCGTCCCAAGCGCATTGCAGCACCTCATCCACCTGCGCGTCGGTCGCTGGGCGGTACAGGTTTCCGATACTCGCACAGCCAAACGATGCCTCGGTCACGCGCACACCGGTATTCCCAATGAGGTTCTGTCGCATCAGGCCGCTCCTTGCTCGGCGGTTTGCGTTGCAGATGGTTGATGTTGATAATCGGCGATCGAGCTTGCCTTCATCTCGATGGAAAACCCCGGCGCCACAGGTGCCTGATAGGCACCGTTCTCCACGATGCAGGGGTCGACGAAATGCTCGTGCAGGTGATCGACAAATTCGATGCGTTTGTCGTCTTTTTCACCGGTGATCGCCACATAATCGATCATCGACAGATGCTGCACATACTCGCACAGGCCCACGCCGCCGGCATGGGGCCAGACCGGCAAGCCAAATTTTGCTGCCATCAGCTGTACCGCAAGCACTTCGTTCAAACCGCCCAGACGACAGCTGTCGATTTGCACGAAATCAATAGCCTCGTTGGCAATGAACTGTTTGAACAGAATGCGGTTCTGGCACATTTCACCCGTCGCCACCTTGATCGGGGCAATTGCCTGACGGATTTTTCTGTGCCCAACCACATCGTCGGGGCTGGTGGGTTCCTCGATGAACAAAGGTCGCGCAAATGATAGTTCCTTGACCCAGTCGATAGCCTGATCGACCTCCCATACCTGATTGGCGTCGATCATGATGTTCATGCCCTCGCCCAGTTCCTCGCGGGCGATAGTCAGGCGGCGGATGTCGTCGGCCAGTTCGCGGCCCACCTTGAACTTGGTATGGGTAAATCCGGCCTCGCGCGCTTCGCGGCACAAGCGGCGCAGCTTATCGTCGGAATAGCCCAGCCATCCTGCCGAGGTGGTATAGCAGGGATAACCTTCGGCCCTCAGCTTTGCGATCCTGTCCGCCTTGCCCGGTTCGGCCCTGCGCAGAATGTCCAGCGCCTCGTCCCTGGTCAGAACATCGGTCATGTAGCGGAAATCGACAAGTTGCACGATTTCCTCGGGCGTCATTTCCCCGACCAGTTGCCAGACGGGCTTGCCGGCCTCTTTCGCCAGCAGATCCCAGACCGCATTGACCACCGCACCGGTGGCCAGATGGATTGCACCCTTGTCCGGCCCGATCCAGCGCAACTGGCTGTCGCCGGTGACATAGCGCCAGAACCGTCCCATGTCTTCGCGCGCCCAATCCAGATCGAGACCGACCAGCAGGTGCCGCATCGCCTCAATAGCGGTAATGCAAATCTCATTCCCTCGCCCGATCGTGAAGGTCAGGCCATGGCCCTGATACGCGCCATCGGTTTCCAGCACCACATAGGCGGCGGAATAGTCCGGGTCGGGGTTCATTGCGTCTGACCCGTCCAGCGAGTCTGAGGTCGGGAACCGCAGGTCGAAGGTTTTAAGGTCGGTAATGGTAACCATCAGCCCGCCACCACGTTCTGACGTTGAACACCCAGCCCTTCGATGCCAAGTTCAACAACGTCGCCAGGCTTCAGATAGGTCTGAGGGTTCTGCCCCATACCGACACCCGGAGGCGTACCGGTCGAGATTACATCGCCGGGCTGCAGCGACATGAATTGCGACAGGTGCGAGATAACGGTTGCCACGTCGAAATGCATGGTCCGGGTCGAGCCGTCCTGATAGCGGTGGCCGTTGACCTCTAGGTACATGGGCAGGTTCTGCGGGTCGGCAACCTCGTCCCGTGTCACCAGCCAGGGACCGATCGGGCCGAACGTGTCCGCCGACTTGCCCTTGACCCATTGGCCCGAGCGGTGCAGCTGGAAATCACGCTCGGACAGGTCGTTGATGACGCAATAACCTGCCACATGGTCCAGCGCCTCTTCGACATTGACGTATTTGGTGTGCTTGCCGATCACCACGCCCAACTCGACCTCCCAATCGGTCTTGACCGAGCTGCGCGGGATTTCGGTGTCGTCGTTCGGCCCGCAGATCGAGGAAGTGGCCTTGAAGAAGATCACCGGCTCCTGCGGCAGTTCCATGCCGCTTTCGGCGGCGTGGTCAGCATAGTTCAAGCCGATACAGATGAATTTTCCCACCTGGCCCACGCAGGCGCCGATACGCGGGTCGCCATCGACCAACGGCAATGAGTCAGGGTCGATGCCACGCAACTTGTCCAGCGCGGCGTCGCTTAGAGTGTCGCCCGAAACATCATCAACAACACCCGACAGGTCGCGAATGTTCCCTTCGGCATCCAGCAAACCCGGCTTTTCGGACCCGACCGGGCCATAGCGCAACAGTTTCATCTCTCAATTCTCCTGCAAATCAAATGGACCAGCCGCCGTCGATGGCGTGGTTCTGTCCTGTGGTGAAGGCGCTGTCGTCGCTGGCGAGGTACAGTGCCAATGCCGCGATTTCTTCGGCGGTTCCGATGCGGCCCATCGGCTGACGTGCGATGAAGTCCTTCAGTGCCTGTTCATAGTTGCCGGTGGCGCGCAAACGTCCGTGCATCGAGGGGCTGTCAACGGTGCCCGGGCAGATCGCGTTGCAGCGAATGCCACGGGTGACATAGTCAGCGGCCACTGCCTTGGTGATACCGATCACCGCCGCCTTGGACGCGCAATAGGCAAACCGGTTCGGCACGCCCTTGATCGAGGACGCGACCGAGGACATGTTGATGATCGATCCGCCACCGTTGTCCAGCATTCCCGGCAGGGTCAGACGGATCAGCCGATACATCGCCTTGACGTTCAGATCAAAGCTGAAATCCCAGTCCTTTTCGTCACATTCCAGAATGGCGCCGTTCGCCACATAGCCCGCGCAGTTGAACAGAACGTCCAGCGGGCCGATATCTGTAACGGCGGCCTCTACTGCGGCGCCATCGGTCACATCCAGCTTCAGCGCAGTGACACGCGGGTTGTTAGCCAATTCCGCCAGCGCATCCTCGTTGATGTCGCTGGCGATGACCTCGCCCCCTTCGGCGGCGAACAGCTCGGCCGTCGCCCGTCCGATGCCCTGGCCTGCGGCGGTGATGAGTGTCTTTTTTCCGGCCAGACGGCCCGTTGTGTCAGTCATAGCTTTTAATCCGTGTGAAATACTTCTTGCATCATCGACCATTGCTCGGCCTCGGCGCGGCTGGCCAGAGGCGACTGGCAGGGGTCGGTATGGGTCCACCATTCCTGAGTCACCGGGTCCTTGGCCATCTTGGCCATATCCGCAGTGAAATCCTCGCCGTGATATTCCCAGTACCCGAACAACAGGTTTTCCGGCTCGCGCAGGAAAATGGTATAGTTGCGAATGTTGCTGTTTCTGATCTGCTTAAGAACCTGCGGCCAGACGGCGGCGTGCAGGCGCTTATATTCTTCGATCATCTCGGGTTTGACCCCGATTACCATGCCCATGCGCTGCATCATGCACCTTCCTTGACGGTTTTGACCTCGGAAAGCCGCGAAATCGCATCCCAATCCCAATCGATACCCAAACCGGGTTCATCAGAAGGGATGGCGCGACCGTCCTCAATCCGGATTGGGCCGTTGGTCACGGTGTCCAATTGCGGGATGTATTCCAGCCATTTTGCGTTAGGGATAGCGCAAACCAGCGGCAGGTGCAGCTCCATCAGGAAATGCGGGCAAACCATGACGTTGAACGCCTCGGCCATGTGCGCCACCTTCAGCCACGGGGTGATGCCACCAACCCGGGCCACATCCACCTGCACGATCGAGGCCGCGCCCATTTGCAGGTAATCCTTGAACTGGCTCAGCGAATACATACTTTCGCCCACCGCAATCGGCACACTGGTGTGTTGCGCTAGTTGCACATGGCCTGCCACATCATCGGCGGGCAGCGGTTCTTCGAACCAGCCTATCCCGTGCTCCTCGAGAACCCGCGCCCGGCGGATCGCTTCGGACAGAGTAAAGCCCTGATTGCCATCGGTCAAAATCTCGTACCCGCCACCCAGGGCAGACCGGACCGCCCCCAGACGCGCGTCATCTTCGCTCAGGTGATCGCGGCCGATCTTGATTTTTGAGCCGCGAAAGCCCTGTGCCTGCATCGCCAGCGCGTCATCGACCAGCGCCTGCGTTTCCAGATGCAACCAGCCGCCCTCGGTGGAATAAAGCGGCACTTTTTCGCGCGATCCCCCGGCGGCTTTCCAAAGCGGCAGACCTTGCTTGCGGCAACGCAGATCCCAAAGCGCGGTGTCGATGGCGGCCAGCGCCAACGAGGTGATTGCGCCCACCGCTGTCGCGTGAGTGGCAAACAGCAGGTCGCGCCAGATGCCTTCGATCCGGTCCGGGTCGCGCCCGGTCAGCATCGGGGCCAGCGTGTGTTCCAGCAGCGCCATGACAGATGGCCCACCTGTGCCAATGGTATAGGAATACCCCGTACCACTGGCGCCGTCGCTGTCATAGACAGTAAGGATCGGGGTTTCTTGACTGACAAAGGTCTGAATGGCGTCGACCCGTTTCACCTTGGGCACCAGATCGATCATGCGCAGTTCAATATGAGTGATTGTCGCCATGCTTACCCCCGGATCGCCTTGCCCGATGCAGCGTCAAAGACATGGGTCTTGTCCAGCATCAGGCGGAACTTCATCGCCTCGCCCGGAGCGACGGGGCGCGGATTGAACATCTTGGCCTGGACCTCGACCCCGGCCAGGTCGGCGAACAGCAGCGTCTCGGTGCCAAGCGGTTCCGTCAGCGTGACGGACAGGTCCAGCTCTGCGGTCTCGCCTTCTTCCTCGACCGAGTGGCCCACTGGCATCAGGTTGTCGGCGCGGAAACCGAACCGCACCTTTTGGCCGTCGCGAACAAGTGACCGCGCGGATGCGGGAACGGACAGCTCGATACCGCCATTCAGACGAAGGGTGCCACCGGACACCTCTCCATCGACAAGGTTCATCGGCGGCGAGCCGATGAAGGTCGCCACGAAGGTATCTACCGGCGTGTTGAACAGGTCCAGCGGGGTGCCGACCTGCACTATATGGCCGCCGCGCATCAGAACGATTCGATCCGCCAGCGTCATCGCCTCGACCTGATCGTGTGTTACGTAGATAATGGTGTTGCCGACCTTCTGGTGCAGCTTCTTAATCTCGACCCGCATCTGGGTGCGCAGCTTGGCGTCAAGGTTCGACAGCGGCTCGTCAAACAGGAACACGTCGGGGTGCCGCACGATGGCGCGGCCCATTGCGACGCGCTGGCGCTGACCGCCCGACAGTTCGGCGGGCTTGCGCTCCATCAACTCGTCCAGTCCCAGAATGCCCGCCGCCTCGGCCACAGATTTGGCAATCTCATCCACGGGCCGCTTGGCGATCTTCAGTGAAAAGCCCAGATTTTCGCGCACGGTCATATGCGGATACAGAGCATAGTTCTGGAACACCATCGAGATGTTACGTTCGCGCGGGGGCAGGTCATTGACGACACGGCCGCCGATGGCGATCTCGCCGCCGGAGATTTCTTCGAGTCCGGCAATCATCCGCAGCGTCGTCGACTTGCCGCAGCCCGAAGGGCCGACCAGCACGACGAACTCTCCGTCATGGATGCCCAGGTCAATGCCGCGCACAGCCTGATGCTTGCCATATTTCTTGACGACATTGGAAAGGGTAACTTCAGTCATTTTCTTATCCTTTGACGCCGCCGAAGGTCAGGCCGGCAATCAGGTGTTTCTGGACGATGAAGGTCAGGACCAGCGCGGGCACGATCATGAGAACCGCAAGCGCGCACATTCCCCCCCAGTTGATGGTAAATTCGGCGGTAAAATCCAAAAGACCCACAGGCATCGTCTTGGACCCGACCGAGCGGGTCAGCTGCGACGCCAGCGCGAATTCGTTCCACGAGGTGAGGAAGGCAAAGATCGCCGCCGAGGCAACGCCCGAGCGCGCCACCGGAAATTCCACCCTCCAGAATGCCTGCCAGCGGGTGCAGCCGTCAATTTCTGCCGCTTCGTGCAGCTCTTTCGGGATCTGGCGGAAGAACCCGTCGGTCAACCAGATGGTGAACGGCACGTTCATCGCCACATAGGCCAGGATCAGGCCGAAATGGGTGTCGATGATGCCGACCCGGGCAAACACGATGAACAGGGGCAGCGACAACGCCACACCGGGAACCGCGCGGAACAGCATCAGCCCGACAAAATAGCCCGATTTGCCCTTGAAGCGATAGCGGGCAAAGGCATAGCCGCCCGACATGCCGATCAGGATCGCGATAAAGGTTGAGACGACCGAAACGATCAGCGAGTTGCGGAAATAGCTGAACACTGGCACACCGCCCTCGCCCGCGCCGCCGAACATGGCGCGGTAGTGGTCTAGCGTAAAGCTGGGGGTCCAAACCGGCGGTTTGGCCATAATCTCGACCGTTGGACGGAACGAGTTGAGAACAATCCAGAGCCCGGGAATGCAAATGATCGACATAATCAGGAACAGCCCGATGAAGTGCGCAGTTTTCAGGGCGCGGCGGCGATTGCGATGTGCTAGATTGCGGTCCATTGGCCCTACCCCGCCATTCCCAGTTCAGCACGTGCGGCGCTGAGCTTGCGGAAGAAATAGATGGTGAAGAGGATCGACAGCAGGATCGAGATATAACCCATCGCGTTCGCCAGCCCCATGCGGGCATCGACATAGCCGGTGCGGCTCATCAACGTCCACAACAGTTCCGTGCGACGGGCAGGGCCGCCGCCTGTCATGATCTGCACGATGTCATAGGCCCGTGCGACGTCCAGCGAGCGGATGGTCATGGCAATAAAAATGAATGGCATCAGGAACGGCAGAGTGATGTGGCGGAAGGTCTGCCAGGCGGTGCAGCCATCGACCTTGGCGGCCTCGAGCGGGTCACGCGGCATGGCGAACAGACCGGCCAGGATCAGAATGGCGAAGACGGATGTGCTCATCCAGATTTCCGCGAACATGATCGAGAACATCGCAAGGTTGCCGTCCACCAGCCACGGCAGCGAGGCATTTTGGAAGCCCACCGATTGCAACACGTTGTTCACCAGCCCGATATTGTCGTTGAAGATGAACTTGAACTGAAAGCCAACAAGAATGGGCGAGAACATCATCGGGAACATCAGGATCGTGCGCAGCGTACGCTGCCCCCATGTGACCTTGTTCATCATCAACGCAATGCCCAGTCCCAACAGCAGTTCCAGATTCAGAACGATGGTCAGGAACAGCACCGTGCGCCCGAACGCCGCCCAGAATTTCGCATCGGTCAGGATTTTTTCGTAATTGAAGAACCCCACCCATTTCCACAGCGTCGAAGGCCGCGTCAGCTTGTACGACGTGAAGCTGGAATAGAGCGAGAAGATGAGAGGGATCAGAACAACTGCGGCAATCACGATGATCGCAGGCAACAGAAGGACTAACCACTCGGGCAAGCGGCGGCGGGTCATGGTGCACCTTTTGGGGGTCTTGGGGGTTCACCCGCAGCGGAACACCCGCCGCGGATACTTGTGGGTCCGGGTTCAGTAGTAACCAGATTCCCGCATCAGCTCGTCCACCGCAGCCGCGGCATCGTCCAGCGCCTGCTGCACAGTCTTGTCGCCAACGATGGCGGCCTGCAGTTCCGGAAAGACCAGGTTTGTGGTCTCGCCCCATTCCGGGATTGGCGGCACCGCAAAGGCGTATTTCGCACCTTCGGCAAACGCGGCCAGAGCTTCGGCGCGGAATGCGTCATCACCAGCTTGCGCCGCAGCGACGTTGGCCTCCCAAACGGCTGTCCGTGTCGGCAGCGAGCCACCAGCGCTTTCGGCCAACTGGCTTTCCTCGCTGGTCAGGAACTGAACAAGCGATACTGCGGCGTCTTTGTTTGCACAGTCACTGGTGACCGAGAACCCGTGATGCCCGGACCAACCGGTCCGCGTCGCCGAACCCATGGGTTGCACAGCAACGCCGACGTTGCCAGCAGCCTTGGACGATTCCGGATCGTTGAAGAACCCGGCCCAGCCCGGCCAGTCCAGGTTCAGCGCCACGGTTCCACTGGCAAAGCCCTGCCCCAGATCGTCCCACACATAGGACGTCGTGCCAGCCGGAACCGCCTTGGCCTCGTACAGGTCTACGAACCACTGCAGCGCGCGCTGACCTGCCTCGGAATTGAAGATTGGTTTCTTGTTTTCGTCCAGATAGTTGCCGCCCTCGGCGACAACCATCTCATAGAACCGACCCACGATGGCCTCATCCTTGCCTGCATACTGAGTGCCGTAGAAATTCGGAGGGTCGGCAAAAAAGATCGCCTGATCTTTGACCTGCTCCCACGTCTCGGGAACAGCCAGATCATAGCCGTATTTTTCCTTGAACGCGGCGGCCTTGTCGGCGTCTTCATAGTTCGACTTCAGGTAATAAAGCACTGAAACGTCAAACTGCGCGCGCGGCAGCATCAAAAGCTGGCCGTCGACCGTCGAGGCGCCAATGTTGCCCGGAACGAATTCGGCAATGGTTTCCGCTGGAACCAGCTCGTTCAGATCAACATAGAGCCCTTCATACTGGGGCGCAAAGGAAGAGTGGTTTGAACCCACGCACCAGCTGGTGGTCCCAGCGGCCATGTCCGACTTGATTTCCTTGTCGATCTCGAAGTGGCTTTTTTTCGAAATAATGTCGACCTTGGCGCCGGTCGCAGCTTCCCATTCGGCAATACGGCCATAGAGACCTTCGTATTGTTGACCGCCGATCAGTTTCGCCTCGATGGTCGCGCCATCAAAGCTCCCCCAATCCGACGCACTTGCCGATTCGACGGCCGCGACTATCGCTGTTCCGACCATCAAACCCATTAAAATGCTGGATTTTTTCATCATGTCCTCCCTGATGCAATCAAGCGATGCTTGTTGTTTGTTCGTATTTAAAACATTTATTCATCTATAAATCAATGTTGACTTAGCCTTCCCAATGACTGAAAATCAATCAGGAATATTGCGCGACAGGGCACTGTATGGACGACATCACCGACAAATACCGCGCACCCGCGCTGGAAAAAGGCCTGGATATCATCGAGCTTTTGGCTGACCACGGTGAGGGACTGACCCAGGGAGAGGTCGCAAAGGCGCTGGAACGGTCCCCGTCTGAGATTTACCGGATGCTCTCGACACTGGTACGGCGCGGGTATGTCATCCGGTCCCTGTCAGGCGATCGATATTCACTTGGCCTGAAGATGTTCGCTATTTCGCAGCGACACCCGCCGATTGGACGGGTAATCGAAAGTGCCCTGCCCCGTATGCGCGCGATAACACGAAAAACTTGGCAATCCTGCCATATGGGAATGGAAAGCAACGGTGATATCGTGATCGTGGCCTCAGCGGAGTCTCCGGGCAATTGGGGCCTTGCGCTGAAAACCGGAACCGTCGTGGGGCTGGGGAATACAGGCTCTGGCCGGGTGCTGGCGGCCTTCCGTTCAAATGAAGAAGTCGAGGACCTGATCGAGCAGCACCGCCTTGCCGTAGGTGAACCCCCGCTGGACCGTAGCGAGTTCATGGAGCATATCGCCCGCATCCGACGCTTGGGCTATGAAAAAATGCCGTCTGCAACTGCGATCGGTGTAACCAATGTGGCTTTCCCGATTTTTGGCCCGGGCGGCAGGGCCGCAGCGGTGCTGAGCTGCCCCTATCTGGAACGTGTCGACGATCTGAAAGTCCCCTCTCTGGACGAAATCGTGAATATGCACCGGGAACTGGCCCGGGAACTGACGTTGCTTCACGGTGGATCAACACCGGAATTCGGAGCCGCTTAAGGCGGCTTAACAAAAAACATGATCAGAGGTTTTAGCATGGTCATCGACACGCATCAGCATTTCTGGAAGCTCGATCGAGGCGATTACGGCTGGCTGACACCCGAGCTTAAAACGCTATATCGCGATTTTCTGCCCAAGAATTTGAAACCTTTGCTGGACGAGGCGGGTATCAGTGGAACCATCGCGGTTCAGGCCGCCGATACCGAGGCCGAGACTGAATACCTGCTGTCTCTTGCAGACACGCATGACTGGATACGAGGGGTTGTCGGGTGGGTGGACCTTGCCGCCGAAACGGCACCAGCCTCGATCGCGCGATTGGCGGCCCATCCAAAGCTTCTTGGACTACGCCCGATGATACAGGACATTCCCGATGACGCTTGGATGCTGCGCGATGATCTGCGTCCGGCTATCGCTGCCATGGTCGAAAATGATCTGACATTCGATGCTCTGGTATTGCCCCACCATCTACACCATCTCAAAGCGTTTCTGGCAAAATACCCCGATTTGCGAGTCGTCATTGACCATTGCGCCAAGCCCGAAATCCGCAATGGGGCCTATGAGGGCTGGGCGCAGGACATGGCTGACATTGCCGAAAACACGCAGGTGTTTTGTAAACTGTCGGGCATTGTGACCGAAGCCTCGACCGATTGGAAGCCAAGCAGCCTTGAGCCTTACATTGCCCACATTCTTGGCATTTATGCCCCAGAGAGGCTGCTGTTCGGCAGCGACTGGCCGGTTCTTAACCTCGCCTCGGACTACAAATCGTGGCACGAGATCGCCATGGGTGCCATGGGTGACGCAGCAAAAAGTATCCTCTCGCAAAGTCCGAAAGCGGCCTACCCTCGTTTGTCCAGCTAAAACATAGAAGACAACCCGATTGAGCGGGCCTCAATTGATGTTGACAAAAAGGGCTCAAATCCGCCGACAAACATGCTTCAAGCTTGTATCTGAGAGGGAGACCAGCTTCGGCAAATGCACTTTTCACATCCGTCCTGTGTCTTGCGCCGTGCGTGGCATACCGTTGGAAAGGCTGGGTAGAAAACGACTGGAGCTTTGGTCGCCAAGGGCCAGGCCATCTGCTTTAGCCTTGATGTGCAAAAGAGCAGCCTGATGTGTCGAAAAATTTACCCACTTTCAAGCAGCTTCCAATTCCCATGTCGCCCATCCAATAAAGTGGCAAAGTCGTTGGTCGGCATTCTCTCTCTGCAACCCTGCGGTTGAACTTTTTGCATTCTGCTGAAACTGTGCGCAGAAGAAGAAGGATGGGGCCTGCGCCGTGTATATTCTCAGATCTCTCGGGCCGGCCGTTTCCCGCGTTTCACCGATTGAAGCGGCTCGTGCGGGTCTGGGCGCTCTTGTCGGTCTTGGGCTGACGGGACTGTTCCTTCTGACTCCGGGTTCCGATCTGGATTTGGGTCTTTATCTTGTAGCACCCTTCGGAGCGACCTCTGTCTTGCTCTTTGCTGTCCCAAATAGCCCGCTCGCGCAGCCTTGGTCCGCCGTTGTCGGCAATACGGTGGCAGCCCTTGTCGGCGTGGCTGTTTGCATGACAATCGCAGACTCGGCGCTACGCGTTGCGCTTGCAGTTGGGCTTGCCATTACCGCAACAATCCTGTGCCGGGCGCTTCATCCGCCGGCAGGAGCCGTCGCCATGACGGCCGCTTTGAATCCCGAGGCCATCGCGCAATTGGGGTTCTGGTTTGCGCTTGCACCGATTGCGGTCGGAACCTGTGTCCTTGTCATCCTTGCGACAGTCTATGCCCGGATCACCGGACGTCGCTATCCATTCCGGCAATTCGACGATCCGAGCAATAATCAATCGGAAGAAAAGAACCCCTCAGAGCGCCTCGGCCTGTCCGAAGAAGAACTTGCAGGTATTCTGGAGCGCTACCGACACTCCTTCAATCTGGGGGTCGAGGATCTGGCACGCCTGATCAGCGCGGCGGAACTGCAGGCGGCAACACACGTGACCGCACCTTTGACGGCAAAAGATGTCATGTCCTCCAGTCTGATCACAGTGGGTCCCGAAACGGCGCTCGGGGAGGTTGCCGAGCTGTTCAAAAGGCACAGGTTCATTTCTCTTCCTGTCGTCGGAAACGACGAAAAGCTTCTGGGCGTCATTTTTCAGATGCATCTGATCAGACAGGCCCGTGAAGACGCGATCAGGTTGAAGCGCGGATATTTTTCGACACTCAATCGTTTATTGGATCGCAAAAGGGAGATGCCTGTGACAGCGGGTGACATCATGGAGGTGGCAGGCCCGCGCGTGACGACAAATTCACCCCTCGGGGTGCTGCTTCCGATGATGGCGGTTGAGGATGTCGACGCCGTCCCTGTCCTCGAATACGATCGCATCGTAGGGATTGTCACGCGGACCGACCTGATCGCCGCATTGGCACGAGCCGCTGTTCGCAGCGGTTAATCCGCAGGCAATCGGCGACGTCAAGTTCTTTGCGCATAGATCGGATGTTCAGATTTCTTCGAGTAAGACCCGATTGACGGAAGGACAATGCCTGAGAAGCCGGGGCGGAAAACCCAGCCCTGACCCTAATATCTGCGCCCTACTCCAGTATTTCGAGTTTTCGGTTCAAACAATCATGGCCATCTGCGCGCGAACGCGATCTGCTGTTTGGACAAGCGCTGCGGTCCCAGGATTTGGGGGCAGTAAGTACTGAGCCTCCCCAACTAAACTGGTCCACCGTTATGTTTAGGAAACAGAGGACCACGAATAGCAAACAAGCGACCGAAGCCCGAAGAGATTGTCTCGAAGTTACGGCAGGTTGAAGTTCTGATGGGGCAAGGCATGTCCCGTCTCGATGCGATCAGACAGATTGGCGTTGTTGAACAAACCTATTACCGCTGGCGAAAGAAGTACGGCGGAATGGGCGTAGACCAGTTGAAAGAACTGAAACGGCTTCAGAAAGAGAACGAGCGACTGAGACGCGCGGTTTCAGATCTGACGTTGGACAAACTGATCCTGACGGAAGCCACAAAGGATGAAGGCCGTAAAGTAAATCATCCAGTGGATGATTTGCAGGCCTGAACGCGAAGCCCTACTGAGCCCCGCTCGTCGTCGTGCCTGCATCGATCATGTCCGCAGCCAGCTCAAAGTATCTGAGCGACGCGCCTGCCGCGTGCTGGGGCAACACCGGTCCACGCAGCGGCGGGTCCCACAAGGTCGCGAAGACGAAGACCGGCTGGTGGCCGACATGATTGAGCTGACCCGTCAATACGGGCGATATGGCTATCGCAGGAACACAGCGCTGCTGAGAAAGGCTGGATGGTCTGTCAGTGATGAGCGGATTGAACGGCTCTGGCGGCGAGAGGGGCTGAAAGTGGTTCTGTCGCAAACTTTTTTAATGGCAGAGCATCGGTGGAATTGGTGAGCAGTTTATCCTGCCAGTTGGATGAACTGCTGAAACGGACGGATTCCGGGCGTGAATTGACCTTTGCGGATCATGTTGACCAGTTCTATGCCTGCCAGGACAGAAGCGGCTGAAGCGAAAGATTTGAATCCCAGCATGGGTCTGATCCTTCGTTTGATGAAACGGTGATCCTGTTCAATGATGTTATTGAGGTATTTGCGCCTGACCATGTCGATCGGGATCGGGCAACCAAAGCTCTTGAGCATCTTGTTGATCGCTTTGATCCCGGCGGTATTGGCACCACTTTTGTCGATGACAATCTTTCGCGGCAACCCGTTCACCTCATGCGCGCGTGCAAAAAAACTTCGTCGCAGCAGCCTTATTCCGGCGCTCGGACAACATGAAATCCAGGGTTTTGCCATGTTTGTCGATCGCTCGGTAAAGATAAACCCATTCGCCTTTCACTTTCACATAGGTTTCATCCATGCGCCACGAACGGTCTGCGGGACGCTTTCTATACCGCGCTGCTTCAGCAACGACGCCTGCATATCGGCTGACCCAGCGGTTTAGCGTTGCATGATCCAGATCGACGCCGCGTTCCGCCATGATTTCTTCCAAATCCCGGTATGAAACACCGTAGCGCAGGTAGAAGAAAACCGCGTGCAAGATCACGTCTTTCGGAAAATGCGCGCCTTTGAATGAGATTGTCACAGTCTGCTCCTGTCATTTAGAGCATGCGCTACCAAAACTAAGCTTGACCTGACAGGTGGGAACAAAGTTTGCGACAGAACCCATGCTCGGGTCAACAACTTGGCAATACCCAAGAAACCGTTTCCCAAAAATTATCGTGTCGCAATCCCCATACCTGCTTTACGCGCAAAAACAGACTATTTTGATCGTTACTTTCGTCATGCCATCAAATTTCAATTAAACTTGATAAGTATCCCTTATCAAATGTGATTGATTTCCCGCCGATTTGCGCGCAGAGTGGCCGCCATGTCACCCGTGTTCTCGCGTCACATATTGCAAATTGCAATCTCGAGCCAGAATCGAGGCTCCTACCGTGACCTGAACGTACGAACCCGGACAAGACGCCGTGATGTTAGGCCCCGACAGCACTCCGCGAAACCGACTGTTCCAGAACCAACGTTAATGGCTGACTCCACATGCCTCGACCTCAAGCCCCTGCCCCGCCGGTTTCAGGTCACAGCTTCAAGGCAAGAAGACATATGGCAGGAATCCACTGCTGAGAACGCCCTGGCATTTGCGACAAGACAACGGCGCCGGATTCGACCGGCGCCTTTTCTCAGACCTTCAAACCAAACCTTACCCGTGGGTAAGATCGTCTTCCTCGGGAAGAGCATCGATGAAAGCAGCTATTGCCGCCTCAAGTTTGCTGCGATCAACACGCGTAAAGTCCAAATCATATCTCAACTCAATTCGACCACTGGATGCCGAGCACTTGGCGATCCCTGCCCGCCCTGATACCTGAAACGTGGTCTTTGCACGTCGTGGTTTATCGGCGCTTTCAACCGGAGCCTTCTTCGCCACGCTTGTTTCCGGCGCGCCCAGAAATGACCTGAGGATAGCAACCTCACGCGCTCCGTCACGGTCCGGCTCGCTCATGACCGCGGCACTCACCTGGCGCACCAAACCGGGCGTTGCATCCAGTTTGCGCTTCAGCTCTACGCCTACGTTGCGCGGAACGTCGTTCGGATGTTTCAGAACCTTGTCCAACATCATCAGCAAACTGGCAAATGACCTAATGTAACTCCGCTTTGTGTAACTGGCGGATTTGAACAGCGTGGACACCGCCTTGTCTACATCCGGGCAATCATTTGCCGGGTCCTCGGCATACGCGCGTGCCAAAGCACCCATTTCCGCAAACGAGATATCCTTGCGGATCAGGTTCTCATCCACCATGCGCCGGTAGCTGCTGTCGAGATCGCCCGCCTCTGAAATTCCCGCTGGAATTCCGGCATAGGACTCATCGCCCGTTTCTTCATATAACGCCCGATAGGCAGACAGGCGCCGCATCCCCTGGATCAGTTCAAATCGTCCATCTGAGCGTCGCTCAAGTCGGATGGGGTTGGACAATCCAATTTCCTGAATTGACGCTTTTAGCTCGTCCAGTTCCGGATCCGGCCCTGGTTTGCGATCCCGCGTCAGCTTTTCAAACAGAATGTCACCCAGTGCTACGCGTTCGGTCACAAGACCTTCGGAACGCAGGCGCACAAGTTCATGCGCAAGACGATCGTTTTCTGCTCGAATGGTTTCTTCCGTCGATTGCTGGTCGCGCAGCGCATCGGCATTTTCCGAAATGGCCGCAGCCATCGGGCCCCGCCGCTTTTCAAGAACCTTGTCCGGAACCTTGCCGACAGGAATGTCATCCATTGCAGGCAGGTCGATATCAAACATTCTGCGCTTGCGGCTCATGCGTCATCCTCCAGCTTGTCCCAGGCAGACAGCATCACTCCCCGGAATTCTTCGTAAACATTGTCGAATGTCGAGCGGGCCCGACGCCAGGTTTCACGGGTCATCTCTCGGTAATCCATCTCGTAAACCGAGCTCAAAAAACGGCCGGATTGTTCGACCGCGCGGGTCATTTCAACAGGGTGCTGGGCGACGTGGTCTCCGAAAACCTTCTGAAACGCGTCGAACATCGCCAGATGCAACGCGTTTCCGGGCTCGTACCGTGTAAGCAGGAATCGCAGCTCGCAGAAGGTTTTGGGAAGACCAATCTTACCCGTGGGTAAGGTTTTGTCGAACCCGTAGGCCAGGTCCTCCAAAGCTTCTGCCAGCTGACCTATAAAGGACGTGGTCGAGTCGTATTCCCAGTATCCCGGTCCGGACGGGATGTACAACATGTCTGCCGCGAACACCGCGTTCATGGACTGATACCCAATGGCCGGCGGGCAATCGAACAGGATCAGGTCATAGGCGTCGTCGGGAATTTGATCCAGATACCGGGACACTGCGGCAAAGAAAGACCATTCAGGGTTCAAGTGGCGATACTGTGCCGAGGCAAATTCGACGAAGGCTGCGTTCGCGCAGGAAGGTATCGCATCGATGGTGGACCAAGACGTCCGTCTGATGAAATCGCTGATCCGCAGATCTCCAAGCCCCATATCGGTGATCGCCGGGGGCAATTCCCGGCGGGGCAGGGCGGTGCCGGACTCGGCCGCGGCAGGCCGGTTGTTCATGCGCTCGGTCTCGCGGATCAGGTCACGCGCCATGATCCCCCAGACAGTGTAATCCTCGGCGACATCGGTCAGGCCCATTGAATGGCTCAGCGTGGCCTGCGGGTCGAAGTCAACGACAAGAACACGGTACCCATCAAGCGCGGCGGCATGCGCAAGATGCAATGCCACCGTTGACTTGCCCGCCCCGCCCTTGAAGTTCGCCACGGCTGCACGAATAGCCCGCTTGCCCTCGGGACGCGGCGGCATGAGGGACTTGCGGTTCACCTTGAGCCGCCGCCGCAACTCATTCACCTCTTCCAGGCTGAACCAGCGCTGCCGCCCCTCGGGCTCAACCTCGCCTCCGGGCAGAGACGGATCAGCGGCCAGCTTTCCGCGAAAGGTTGACTGGTTGACCCGGAAGATCAGCTCGGACACTTCCCAGCTCGAAAACCGGCGGAGTGTCTTCTCCATCTCCGGGCTAAAGGTCTGCTGACGAATCCACCCCTGGAGTTTGAGAGATTGATTGCGCAATGCATTCAGGTCTTCGTGCGTGTACATGCCTCATGTCTCTTTGTTTGGAACGTAAATTTATGTTCGTTTCTTATTTACGCCCGATTTGCGCTTTACGCAAAAGAAAATATGATGAAACTCAAATCTTACCCGTGGGTAAGAAAACAAGGCCCTGCAAGGCCATCGCCGATTCGGCAGTGCAGAAGAAGAAGGGTGACGATTCGCAACACGTCCTCAACCGTATTTAGGGGGGCATTCTTCCAGGACCGGCGACATATAGGGGGACATAACAGGCAAATAAGGGGTCATACAGAATGTCCCCCATCACCAATACTTCACCAGATTTCTTTTATTTTTTGATCTGGATTGGCGCAATTTTCTGACCTGTTTCAGACTCTTCTTGACAGAATCGAAGCTTTGGACGCTAATTAGGCCAAGATGACGAAAAGCGTTGGCAAACAGCGCAAGAACGGCGGGACACACCCGTCTGAGGCAGACAGAGCGGTGAGAACGGGTATGCAGCTGGCTAAACCGGTCGGGCGAAACGCGGCGGCCTTAAAATACGATATACTTTCTGCGCTCACCATATATGCGTTGTCAGGCGACAAGCATCGGCAACGCAGCGTACTTCGTATCATCGCATTGATTACGACACGATATAACTGGCGAAACAACGAAGTATCGATTGGGCGCGAAGAAATTTCGCGCCTTTGGTCAGTGAATGAAAGGACTGTAAAGCGCGAAATGGCCAGATTTCGCGCATTAGGTTGGGTAACGGTCAAACGGCCTGCTGCACGGGGTCGGGTCGCGGTCTATGAAATCGACCTCAAACAGATCATGATCGATACACAGGAGGTCTGGTCGATCATAGGTTCCGATTTCCAGGCCCGGATGACCGAGGATTCTGAGCCCGTTACAAATGTCGTGCCTTTCGCGGCAAAACCCCAGGGGCCAGAAATCGACACCCCCGAAGCCAAGCCCGAGGATGTCTGGTCGCAGGTGCAGTCAATCCTTCACGGGCGCGATCCCGAGTTGTGGGCAAGTTGGTTCCAGCATCTGTCCGAGTCGGAAAGGGCAGGGGGGCGCGTCATTTTGGTTGCCCCCTCGCGGTTCATGGCTGATTACATTGCACAGAAGTGGACGGCACGTTTGCTGGCCGCCTATAGCCGCGTCGATCCCAGTATCAGAACGGTTCATGTAAACGCAGCCGATTGAGGCTGTCAGGTGCGCAGCACGGCCCAGCAAAGGATGCATCATGATCAACCGAAATTTTCAACCATTTCGGGTCGAACAGTTCCTGTCCGAGACGGAACACGGGGTGGTCTTCAATTTCTCGGAAAGCGGCGTTCATCCCATGTCGTTGCAGGGATTGGTAGAACTGGCCGGGATTGATCTCGGCGCTCTGCTGAAGACGATGATCGACTATCCGCAAGTCAATGGAAAGCAATCCCTGCGCGACACCGTCGCAGGCTTGTATCCGGGGGCCTCGGCAGATGGGGTATTGGTCACGGTCGGCGCAACCGAAGCGAACACTCTGGTGGCCAACACCTTGTTGGAGCCCGGCGACAATGTTGTGTGTTTCCGACCGACCTATGAACAGATTTCAGGAAACGCCGCCAATCTAGGCAACGAAGTGCGTTGGGTAGATCTGATCGAATCCGAAGAGTGGGCCATAGACGCAGAGGCGCTTGAGCGGGCGGTCGATGACAGGACCCGCATCATCCATGTGGTGAACCCGAACAATCCAACGGGCCGTATTCTGACCGAAGCGGATCGCGCCCGTATCGTATCGGCTGCCGAGCGCGTTGGCGCCTGGATCGTTTCAGACGAGGTTTATGCCGGAACCGAGCGGGAAGGTGACACAGAAACCCCTTCGTTCTGGGGAAGTACGGACAGGGTTCTTGTGGTGAATTCCATGTCCAAGGCCTATGGGCTTCCGGGACTGAGGCTGGGATGGCTGGTTGGGCCCGAAGACATCATTCAGCACTGTTGGCGGCGGCACGAATATGCCTCGATCGCGGCATCCATGTTGTCGATGGAGCTGGCGGACAAGGCGCTTGCCGAACCGGCACGGTCCAAGTTGAAGGCCCGCGCGCGCCGTCTGATCCGCACGGGGTTCGACGTTCTGACGGAAGAACTGGCGCGGCATCAGGGGGTGTTTTCCGTTGTACCACCTCAGGCGTCGGCCATGTCGTTCGTGCGGTTCAATCTACCGATCGCATCCGAGGCGTTCAGCATGCGCCTGTTGCGCGACAAAGATGTGCTGGTCATTCCGGGGTCACGGTTCGGGGTCGAGAACCATTTTCGGTTCAGCTCGGCCCTGCCCGAAGATCATCTGCGCAACGGGTTGGCAAAGTTGAATGATCTTACAGGAGACATCCTGAACGGACGCTGAGTGTTTGCCGCCGAACTGGTGCGAGTGGTTCGGTGACATTTCTTTTGCCTTTTTCATACGTGTCGATAGGCTTCGCAAATGGAAGATTCACCTGTGCTTTCCGCCGAAAAACCGCCGCTGGATCACCTGGTCGGGGCCGCAGTGAAAACGCATCGCGCGCTGGCCGGATTGACTCTGGCCGAACTGTCTCAGCGGTCCGGCGTGTCCACGGCGATGATTTCCAAGATCGAGCGCGGTCAGGTGTCAGCCTCACTGGCGACACTTGAGGCCCTGGCCGGCGGAATCGGCGTTCCGCTGATCAACTTCTTTGCCGGCACGGTCGAACGCACGGATGTGTCATTTGTGGCTGCGGGTGAAGGTGTAACCGTGCAACGGTTGGGCACCGGTTTCGGGCACAGTTATAAGCTGATCGGTCGGGCGGAAGCGAAACATGTCAGTTTCGAGAGTTTCAGCGTTACATTGGAAGGTCCGCTGGACGAACGCCCGCCTTACCAACATCAGGGTGTCGAATTCATCCACGTCACCGCCGGCGAGATGGTCTATGGCTGCGGTGAAGCCGCTTATCACATGCGGCCGGGCGACAGTCTGAGTTTTGATTCAAACGCCACTCATGGGCCGTTGGAGTTGAAAACTGACACGGTCAGCTTTGTCACCGTGGTTGCCAAGGCCGTGTCGGGCGACAACTGAAAAACGCCCGGCGACCGGGCCGGGCGTTTGGGAATCAAGGTGATCCGAGAAGAGTCAGAGACCCCATTTCTTGCGGTTTTCCTCGAAGAACCCTTGCGCCTTTTTGACTTCGATCCAGTTGTTTACATAGTTGATCCACACCTGATCGGCCTGTGGCAGGATCATCGCGATGGGTGACGGCGAACGCGGGCCTGCGTTCTTCACGCGTACCACCGGAAATTTCGCCTCGAGGGTCGAACCTTCGATGTTCGACGTAATGAAGACATCCGCGCGTCCTGCGATTACTTCCTGAAAACCGCGGGCCGGGGCCTCGACCACCTTGATTTCTGCGTTCGGGAACCATTCGCGGACGCGCTTTTCGAACGTTGTGCCCAGGGTGGTCGCGACTTTTACTCCGGGCTGGTTGATCGAGTCATAACCGTCGAATTGGTCGGCCTTGTCCTTGGTCGTATAGGGGAAGAGTTCCACCGAAATATAGCTGTCGGAAAAGCCCGCGACCTTCATGCGCGGTGGCGAAATCGATGCCGATCCGGTCAGGTGATACTTGCCTGCCACCACACCGTTGACCAGTGTTTTCCAGTCGGTGGGGACATATTCGACCTCGACCCCCAGATCGGCGGCCAACTCGTTCATGATGTCGATGTCGTACCCTTTGTAGCTGTTGGTTGCAGGGTCGCGGAGCGACATGGGATTCCAATCGCCCGTGGTGCCCACCTTGAGCACGCCGGAATCCAGCACCTCGTTCAGTGCAGATTGCGCCTGCGCAGCGCCTGACAAGACAAGTCCAAGCGCAGCGGCTGCCGCAGCTTTCCAAAATGTGTTCATCGGTTTCTCCCGTTGGTGGCATTTCTACCTTGTGGCCGTATTCTTCATTGATTTAAGCCCAAAGGGAAAGATAACCTCAAGAAAATATTATACTGGGACTAAAAACAGGGGCAGTTCATCTTATGCCAGACGCCGCAATCGAACTTGTGGGCGTGAACAAGTGGTTCGACACGTTTCACGTTCTCAAGGACATCAATCTGACGGTCAACAGCGGCGAAAAGGTGGTGATTTGCGGGCCTTCCGGGTCAGGAAAATCCACCGTTGTGCGATGTATCAACCAGTTGGAAAAACATCAGAAAGGAACCATCCGCGTAGACGGAATCGAGTTGACGGATGACGAGAAATCCGTGGCCAGGATCCGGTCCGAGGTTGGAATGGTGTTCCAGCAGTTCAACCTGTTCCCGCATCTGACCGTTTTGGAAAACCTGACTTTGGGCCCGATCAAGGCGCGCGGTCTCGGCCGCAAAGAGGCAGAGGAAAAAGCACGTCACTATCTGGACCGGGTGCACATTCCCGATCAGGCCGACAAAAAGCCCATTCAGTTGTCGGGTGGTCAGCAGCAACGCGTCGCCATCGCCCGGTCGCTGTGCATGGAGCCGCGTGTGCTGCTGTTTGACGAGCCGACCTCGGCACTGGACCCCGAGATGATCTCGGAAGTGTTGGACGTGATGGTCGAGTTGGCCAATGAGGGGATGACCATGGTGGTTGTCACGCATGAGATGGGGTTTGCCCGAAAGGTGGCGGACAAGATGATCTTCATGGATGCCGGTGAAATCGTCGAAGAAGGCAACCCCGAACATTTCTTCACCAATCCTCAGTCCGATCGGTGTCGCAAATTCCTGTCCCAGATCCTGCAACACTGAGAGCGGCCGATGAAAAAACTTCTTCTCATATTGCCTCTGCTTCTGCTGGCAGGCTGTTCGTCGTCACAGACCTGGGGCTGGTACGTTATCGATCCGACCACGGCCTCGGGGTGGACCAATGTGAAATTCCTGATCTCGGGGATGGGCGCGACGATCCAGATTTCCCTGATCGCCGCCATTCTGTCGATCGTCATCGGATTGCTGGTCGCCCTGCCGGGATTGTCCGAAAAACGTGGCTGGCGGGTTGTGAACCGGGTTTACGTGGAGTTCATCCGCGCCATTCCCCTGTTGCCGATGCTGTTCTGGGTATTTTACGGCTTGCCCATCGTGTTTCAGTCGATGGGCCTGAACATCCCCATCGATCCCTTCTGGGGGGCAATCATAACGCTGGCGATTTCAGACAGCGCCTTTACGGCCGAGATCTATCGCGCAGGTATTCAATCCATTGCGCGTGGACAACGCGAGGCGGCGCAGACCATCGGGCTGAACTATGTGCAGACCATGCGCTATGTGATCCTGCCGCAGGCGATCCGGCGCATTCTGCCGCCTTTGGCAAACCAGTTCATCTACATCGTCAAGATGAGCGCCTTTGCCAGCGTCATCGGGATGCAGGAACTGACCCGCCGTGCGAATGAACTGGTGGTGACGGAATACCGCCCGCTGGAAATCTATACCCTGCTGATTTTTGAATACCTGATCCTGGTTTTGATCATCTCAGCCGGGGTGCGCTGGCTGGAGCGTCGCATGGGCGCGGACGAGCGCGGATAAGGAGTGAAGAAATGAACTGGAAAGATTTCATGGCCGAGACCGAGGCCAATATCGGAACCTTCTCGAAAGAAGTGCCGGAAACCGTGCGCGGCTTTGGCATCATGGGCAAGGCGGCCAAGACTGACGGGGCGCTGAGCGAGAAAACCAAAGAGTTCATGGCGCTCGGCATTGCTATCGCGACCCGCTGCGACAGCTGCATCGGATTCCACGTGCGTTCGCTGGTTCGGCTGGGCGCCACCCGCGAAGAAATGTGCGAGGCGTTGGCCATGGCCACCTATATGGGCGGGGGGCCGTCCTATGCCTACAGCGCCAAGGCGCTCAAGGCTTTTGATGAGTTTTCGGAGTAAGAAACATGCGTCCTGATCTGGCCGGAGCAGAGGGGTTTATTCGCAACAACTGGTACGTCGCCGGACGGTCCGAGGATTTTGGCCGCAGCCTGAGCGCCGTGCGAATGTTGGGCGATGAGATCGTAATCTATCGTGACACAGCGGGCAAAGCGATCGCGTTGGAGGATGCTTGCCCGCATAGAAAGCTGCCGCTGTCTCGGGGCACCATCGAAGGGGATCATGTGGTTTGCGGCTATCACGGTCTGACATTCGGCTGCGGCGGTGAATGTGTCAGCGCCCCGACACAGCTGGACAATCCTCCGCGCCGCGCCGCCGTGCATGCATACCCGGCCGAAGACCGCTGGGGATTTCTTTGGCTCTGGATGGGGGATTCGGACAAAGCCAGCACAGACGATATCATCGACATCCCCAATTTCGACAACCCGTCTTGGGGCAGGACCCGGACCGGTGCGATGGAGATGGCGTGCCACTACCTTTACATTATCGATAACCTGCTGGATCCAAGCCATGTGGCCTGGGTGCATCTGACCTCGTTTGCCGGGGCGGGAACCGACAACCGCCCGCTGGATCTTGAAGAAACCGAAAGCGGCGTCATTGTTTCGCGCTGGATCGCGGATGAACCCGCGCCGCCCTACTATGCGCCGATACTGCCGTTCGGGCCAAGCTGCGACCGCAAGCAGCATTACGAATGCCGTCTGCCGTCCACTGCGATCAACATGTCCATTTACACTCCGGCCGGAGAAGGAGGGGCGGACCGGCCGATGTCGCCCAATGCCTTTGTCAATATTTCGTACAACTTCATCACACCGGTAGATGCGGAAACATCTCGGTATTTCTGGTTCCAGCACCGCAACATGCACGCGGATGACACAGCCATGTCGCAGCGCATGTTCGAAGGCGCGGTCATGGCTTTCAACGAGGACAAAGAGGTTCTGGAACACGTTCAAACCGGCATGGCGCGGCGCAAGACCGGCTATATCAACCTCGGGCTGGACGCAGGCGCGATGCGGTTTCGCGCACGGGTTGCAAAGCTGATCGCGCAGCAGGCCGGCTGATCATCAGGCCGACAAGCGCCCGTTCGCGCCCTGGCCCACGTGTCGGGCCGGGGCGTCGAACACCGCTTTGATGCAGGGATACCGGTCGAGAATTTCAGCCCCACCGGGCAACAGATCGGCCCGGAGAACACCGGCATCCCAGATCGCAACGCCATCCACCCGGATCGTCGGGTCCAGAACGTTCAGCGAAATCTCACCCGGCGCGTAATGCCCGCATGTGTGAAAGTGCAGCAGACGCGGATTGCCAAAGGCCGACCCGCTCCAACGTTCAAAATTGCTTCGGGCCGGGGTCGTGTAGGCGCAGCCCGGGTGGATGCCTGCGTGCCAGGAATGCATGGTCAGGGGGTCAAGGTCGAACATCTTGCCGACTTTTTCGTAATGCATCTGCGCGCAATGCACATCCATGGGATGGCCCTCAAAGCCGGTCAGGCGGTTGTTTTCGAACCGTATGGTCAGCGGTTCGCGCAGATCACAGCCGTATGGTTCGTAGAATTTCGAACCGGTGCCGACCAGAAACCCGTCCTGAACCAGCACTCCGGAAAACCCCTGCACGGGAACCGGGGCAAAGACCGACATCGGAAAACGCGCCACGCTGACATCCGCGGCACCTGCTGGGGGGAAGGCGGCGCCGGGGCCAGCGAAGTCGGTGCCCAATGGGCAGGTTACGTGGATGTGCCCGGCACTGGCCAGCAGCCGGTTGACCGCGTTTTTCAGTTCAACGAACCCGGTGTAGTTGGCGCGCCCAAAACCCGAGGCCAGCATTCCGGCGTCCAGCGCATATGACATGATGGGTCGAACGTCCCTCATTCCCGCGTCGAAACGAATCTGATCGCCGGTGCGGGACAGAAACAAGGTGCGATCCGCCGTTTCCATCGCCGTTTTCAGATCCCCTGGCAGCGATGCACCCATGGGATCAAATGCAAGGGTTCGAACTGCGGTCTTGATCCGGTTTTCCCGGGCGCAGTCCACGATAGCCTCGGTGATCTCGGCATCGTAATACCCGTTGGCCGCATCTTCGCAGACCACAAGCAACTGGTCGCCCGCCGTCAGGCCAGCGCATCTGAACAACAGGTTTTCGGCACCCGCCATAAGCTCTGGACTGTGCATTCGCGTCGATCCTCAACAAATCCCTCGCGCTGATATTTTACATCTTTCACGTTTCTGTGATCCAGAAAAATTTCACCTTAAGAAAAAAATTAACTGACATGCCTGTGGGCTTTGTACATAAGCTGAGCCCGAACAGGACAGGAGACACAGCAATGAGCGCTTGGATCGAGATGATCTCGGACGACAAGGCCAACGGCCGCCTGAAAGAGCTGCTGGACAAGGCCCGCACCCCTCATGGCACCGTGGACACGGTTATGCGTGTGCATTCATTGCGGCCCGAAACGATGAACGGGCATGTGACGCTGTACCGTTCGGTCCTGCATTCTGATGACAACCGGTTGCCATTCTGGTTTCTCGAGGTTGTCGCCAGCTATACCTCGATCCTGAACGATTGCACCTATTCACTGACCCATCACTTCATGAACGTGCGCAACCTGCTGAAGGACCAGCCGCGCAGCGACCGGATTTTCGTCGCGCTCAAGGCGCATCGGCCCGAGGATGAATTCGAGGGCAAGGAACTGGCGCTGCTGCGCTATGCCGCCAAGCTGACGACGGATGTTGGCAAAATGGTCAAGTCCGACTTCGAAGCGCTCAAGATTGCAGGCTGTGAGGATGGCGAGATCCTGGAGGTCAATCAGGTCTGCGCCTATTTCAACTATTCAAACCGGTTGCTGAACGGGTTGGGTGCAACGACCGAGAATGATGTGATCGGCTATTACAAAGGTGACGACTGACGGGTTACGCCGGGTCTGGCCTTCGTGCCGAGGAACATCGTTTCGGGCGGGTCAGCCTGTTATTTCAGGCTGTGGCGGTTTCACGCCCCACGTGTTTTCTTCGGCTGTTTTGCGGATGATCGCACCGATCTTCAACAAGTTTTCGCTGAGCGGGTTGGTCTTTCGCCAGATCAGACCAATCGTCCGTGTCGGCGGCGTGTCCTGAAACCGGGCAATGGACACATCCGCGGATCGGGTTTCCAGCCCGACCGCCATTTCCGGTATCAGGGTCACACCGATGCCGGCGCCGACCATCTGAACCAGTGTGGAAAGCGAACTGCCCTCCATGATGTGCTGCGGTTCGATGTTGCGGATCGAACAGAAGGACAGGGCCTGATCCCTGAAGCAATGCCCTTCTTCCAGCAACAGCAGGCGCATGGTTCTGAGCTGCGAGGAACTTGGCATCGGCAGGTTGGCATCCTGCGCCGGGCGAACCAGCAGAAAATCTTCGTTGAACAGCGAGAACTCTCGGAGTTTGGGTTCCGAGACGGGCAGGGCAACGACACCGAAATCCAGTTTGGAATCCAGAATTTCGCCGATCAACGTCTTGGTTATCGTTTCCTTGGGTTCGATGGTCAGTTGTGGGAAACGCTGCGACAGAGCTTTGATGATCGAGGGCAGCAGATAGGGCGCGACCGTGGGAATGACCCCGATTCTGATGCGGCCGGACAGGGCGCCCGAGGGAGATTGCACCAATTTCCCCAAATCCTCGACCCGGGTCAGGATTTCGCGGCCATGTTTCAGCACGTCTTCGCCAAGTGCTGTCAGGCGGGTTTGCCGGGCCGCGCGTTCGACCAGCGGCCCCCCCATGATTGCCTCCAGCTCTTTGATTTGTATGGAAAGCGCGGGCTGCGATATTGCACTGGCCGCGGCGGCCTTGCCAAAGTGGCCGTGCGTGGCGAGCGCCTCGAAATAGCGCAGATGTTTGAGGGTGAGTGCCTTCATATGAAAAATTAATCACAACGATAGTAATTACAAATTTCCAATTATCGAAGCCGTGGGGTACGAGTCAAGATATCTGAACCCCTAGGTAAATACTCAGGAGATTTACAATGGACGGTACCCCCCACAATCATCAATCCGGCGGCTGCCCTGTCATGCATGGCGGCAATACTGGTACGGGCAATTCCGTCACCAAGTGGTGGCCGGATGCGCTGAACCTGGACATTTTGAGCCAGCACGACACGCGCACCAACCCGATGGATGCGGATTACAATCACCGAGAAGCGGTCAAGGGGCTGGACTTCAAGGCAGTTCGTGCCGATGTCGAGGCGTTGCTGACCGACAGCCAGGACTGGTGGCCGGCTGACTGGGGTCACTATGGCGGGCTGATGATCCGTCTGGCGTGGCACTCGGCCGGGTCTTACCGTCTGGGGGATGGTCGAGGTGGCGCCGGTTCGGGCAACATCCGGTTCGCGCCGCTGAATTCATGGCCGGACAATGCAAGCCTGGACAAAGCCCGCCGTCTGCTGTGGCCGGTGAAAAAGAAATACGGCAACGCGCTGTCCTGGGCCGATCTGATCGTTCTGTCGGGCACGGTGGCCTATGAATCCATGGGATTGAAGACCTTTGGTTTCGGTTTTGGTCGCGAAGACATCTGGGGCCCCGAGAAAGATGTTTACTGGGGTTCTGAAAACCAGTGGCTGGCCCCGTCCGAGAATCGCTATGGCGATCTGGAAACCCCCGGCACGCTGGAAAACCCTCTGGGTGCGGTGCATATGGGCCTGATCTATGTGAACCCCGAAGGCGTGAACGGCAATCCGGATCCGGCCAAAACCGCGCTGCATATCCGTGAAACCTTTGCGCGTATGGCGATGAATGACGAAGAGACCGCAGCATTGACCTGCGGGGGTCATACCGTCGGCAAAGCCCATGGTGCGATGCCCGGTGACAATATCGGCGCCGAGCCCGAAGCCTGCCCCGTGTCCAGCCAGGGTATGGGATGGGAAAACCCTGATCAGAACGGTAAAGCGGCCAACGCCTTTACCTCGGGGATCGAAGGGGCGTGGACGAAAGAGCCGTTGAAATTTGACATGGGCTATTTCGACTACCTGTTCGGTTACGAGTGGGAACTGGGAAAATCACCCGCAGGTGCCCATCAGTGGCAGCCCGTCGACATGCCCGAAGACGAAAAGCCGGTCGACCCGACCGACCCCACTGTTCGTCGCATGCCGATGATGACCGATGCGGATATGGCGATGAAGGTCGACCCGACCTACAACGCGATCTGTCAGAAATTCATGGCGGATCCGGACTATTTTGCCGATACATTTGCACGTGCCTGGTTCAAGTTGACTCACCGCGACATGGGTCCGCGCGTCAACTATTATGGCCCGGACGTGCCGTCAGAAGATCTGATCTGGCAGGATCCGATCCCGGCTGGTTCGACAGATTACGACATAGATGCCGTCAAGGCCAAGATCGCAGACAGCGGTCTGACCATCGCCGAGATGATCACCACCGCCTGGGACAGTGCCCGAACCTTCCGCGGTTCGGACAAGCGTGGCGGCGCAAATGGGGCGCGCATCCGACTGGCGCCGCAAAAGGACTGGGCGGGCAACGAACCCGAACGTCTGGCGAAAGTACTGGGTGTGCTGGAGCCGATCGCGGCGGAAACCGGCGCCTCGGTTGCCGACGTGATCGTTCTGGCGGGCAATGTCGGGCTTGAGCGGGCGATCAAGGCCGCAGGCTTTGACGTGGCGGTTCCGTTCTCGGCCGGTCGCGGCGACGCGTCGATCGAGCAGACCGATGTGGACAGCTTCTCGGTACTTGAGCCGCTGGCGGACGGGTTCCGCAACTGGCAGCTGAAGGAATACGCGGTCTCGCCAGAGGCGATGATGCTGGATCGTGCGCAACTGCTGGGTCTGACCGCGGCCGAGATGACCGTTCTGTTCGGTGGTCTGCGTGTGCTGGGTGCCAACCATGGCGGATCGCCGCATGGCGTCTTCACCGACCGGTTGGGCCAACTGACAAACGAATTTTTCGTCAACCTGACGGATATGTCGCTGAGCTGGCATCCGGTTGACGGAGGCACCTTTGAACTGCGCGACCGCGCCTCGGGTGAGGTCAAGTTCACCGCAACCAGCGCAGATCTGGTCTTCGGTTCGAACTCGATCCTGCGCAGCTATGCTGAGGTCTACGCCCAGGACGACAACGCCGAGAAGTTCGTGCGCGACTTTGTGGCGGCATGGACCAAGATCATGAACAACGACCGGTTCGATCTGGTTGCCTGAATCATGTAGTAAATCAGGCGGGGACACCCTCGCCTGATTTTCTTTTCAGGGGGCTGCATCCGCTGATCCCCGCTTTGCCGAGACTCGCTCACACGGTCATGAAGAGATCTTTGTATCGGTCACGCAGAATGTTCTTTTGAACCTTGCCCATCGTGTTGCGGGGCAGTTCATCCAGAACGATCAGCTTGCGCGGATGCTTGAACCGGGCCAGACCTTCGCGGACCGCGCCCGTTATCGCCTCCGGATCAGGGGTCTGGCCGGGCTCTGCCACGATGACACCAACAACCGTTTCACCGAAATCGGGATGTGGCACGCCGATCACGGCGCTTTCCAGAACACCGGGTTGATCATCGAGAACCATCTCGATCTCTTTTGGGTAAATGTTGTAGCCGCCCGAAATGATCAGATCCTTGTTGCGACCGACGATATGGACGTACCCATCCTCGTCGATGCGGCCCAGATCACCGGTGATAAAAAAGCCGTTGTCGCGCAGTTCGGCAGCGGTTTTTTCGGGCATCTGCCAATACCCTTTGAAGACGTTGGGCCCGCGCACTTCAATTATGCCGATCTCGCCCGCAGGCAGGGTATTGCCGTCTGAATCACTGATCTTCAGTTCGACCCCGGGCAGCGGGTGCCCGACCGTTCCGGCGCGCCGCTCGCCGTCATATGGGTTTGACGTGTTCATGTTGGTTTCAGTCATGCCATAGCGTTCAAGGATGCGATGACCCGTTCGTTCTTCGAACTGCACATGGGTTTCCGCCCGCAGCGGTGCCGATCCGGAAACGAAAAGGCGCATATGGGTGGCCAGTTCCCTGGTAAAACGCGGGTCGTCCAACAGGCGCGTATAGAAGGTTGGGACGCCCATCATCGACGTGGCACTGGGCAATTTGTCGATGATCTGGTCCAGATCGAATTTCGGCAGCCAGATCATGCATCCACCTGCGGCCAGCATGATATTGGTCGCGACGAACAGCCCGTGCGTGTGAAAGATCGGCAGGGCATGCAGCAGCACATCCTGCGAGGTGAAGCGCCATTCCTTGACCAGTGTCCGTGCGTTCGACAGCAGATTGTTCTGGGTCAGCATGGCGCCCTTGGACCGGCCTGTGGTTCCCGACGTGTAAAGGAACGCTGCCAGATCCTCGCCATCGCGGGCGACGGTTTCGAAACGTGTCGGCATGGTCGCGGCCAAATCTGTCAGAGACCCGGTGCCATCCGCGTTCAGCGTCTCAACCCGGGCGCCCAGCTGCGCGCCGACAGGGGTGAGTTTTCCTTCTCTTTCGGTGTCGCAGATAATCAGCGAGGCCCCGCTGTTTTCGATGAAATAGGTCAATTCATCGACCGTGTAGGCGGTATTCAGCGGCAGGAACACCAGACCGGCCTGGGCGCAGGCAGCATAAAGCGCCAGCGCCTCGGGGGTTTTTTCAACCTGCGCCGCAACGCGGTCACCGGGATTCAGGCCCAGATGCGTGGCCACATGCGCAATCTGCGCCGCTTTGCCGAGGAAATCCTGGTGAGAGATCGTTGTCCCGTCCAGCAACTGCAAAAAAGGTGTGCCTTTGCCGGCGTGGATGCCGAACAGGCCTTCATACAGAGGGTTAGCCATCAGGTTTACCTTTCTTGAGATATGAAAAGAGAGGTGGATGCAGCGAGGAAATTGATCTCGAACGAGGCGATCATCTCATGGGTCGTGGCGAATTGGTCTTGGTACTGGGCAACACGGGTCATTTCATACAGGCAGTTCACCAAAGTGCCAACGGATGGGGCCGTGATTGCGTTGCCCTGAACAGAATGAACAAAAGCACTGTTACCCAAATGAAACTGTGCAATTGAATCCAGAGGCGTGTGCCTCATTCCCCTGAGGCTCGGCAGTTACACCCGCCGACACCCTGCTGCGCATCGTGCTTTTAGAGTATCGGCGCGTGTCGACTGATTTCCCTATGAGAAGTGTTCTGGCAGCAATGCATCCGGCAGATTCTGATAGCAGACAGGACGCAAGAAACGCCGGATCGACAATGTGCCCACGGATGTGGCTCCGAAATTGGTCGAAGCCGGGTAGGGGCCGCCATGGACCATGCTGTCACATACCTCGACCCCTGTGGGGAAGCCATTGGCCAACACGCGCCCGGCTTTGCGTTCAAGGATCGGCAACAGGGACCGCGCCATGCCCATGTCGGCCTCGTCCATATGCAGGGTGCAGGTCAACTGCCCGTGCAATCCGCGCGCGACGTCGTACATTTCGTCGGGTGTCTCGGCGGTCACGATGATGCCCAGCGGGCCGAACACCTCTTCCGCGAGGGATGTGTTGGCCAGCCAGTTTGCGGCGCTTGTTCGGTAAAGGAAAGGGGTCGCATTGCGCTGATCGCATGTCGAAGCCAGAACCTCGTGAACGCCAGCGGTTTCAGCAACACGGGTCTGACCGTTGCGATAGGCTTTGGCGATGCCGTCGGTCAGCATGGTCTGCGCCGGAACTTCGGTCAATGCGGTCTGTGTGATCTCGGCGAAACGGTCCGTTGCTTCACCTGCCGGCATCACAACGACGCCCGGGTTGGTGCAGAACTGACCAGCGCCCATCGTCAGCGAGCCGGCCCAGCCTTTGGCGATATCTTCACCCCGGTTTGCCAGTGCCGCGTCCAGAATGAACATGGGGTTTACCGATCCAAGCTCACCAAAAAACGGAATCGGTTCGGGGCGCGCGGCGCACAGGTCGAACAGGGCGCGGCCGCCCGCAAGCGATCCGGTGAACCCGACCGCCTTGATCAGAGGGTGCTGCACCAAGGCAGAACCCACAGCCAAGCCGCCGTCCTGGATCAGGCTGAAAACGCTGGGATGAATGTTGCAATGGCGAATGGCCGCAAGGATGGCTTCGGCGATGATCTCGCCGGTGCCCGGATGGGCGCCGTGGCCTTTGACGACGACCGGGCAGCCGGCAGCCAGTGCGGCGGCCGTGTCCCCCCCGGCGGTGGAAAATGCCAGCGGGAAATTTGATGCGCCGAACACAGCGACCGGGCCGATCGGGCGCTGGATCATTTTCAGATCGGGCCGGGGCAGGGGTGCACGGTTCGGCAACGCGCTGTCGTGGCGCCGGTCCAGATAATCGCCGCTGAGGATATGCGTTGCGAACAGCCTCAGCTGCCCCGACGTGCGGCCCCGTTCACCTTGCAGCCGAGCCTCGGGCAGGCCGGTTTCCTGAGTGCCAATCTCGGTGATTTCATCGGCGCGCGCTTCGATCTCGTCGGCAATGGCGTTCAGAAAGACGGCGCGTTCTTCCCGAGTGGAATAGCCATAGCTCCAAAACGCCTCTTCCGCGGCCTGCGCAGCGGCGTCGACGTCTGAAATTCGACCTTTCGAAAAGTCATGCGATGGCCCATGTGCGGGTTGTGATGCAAAGAAATCGTCACCGGCAAGCCAGTTGCCGGCGATCAGATGTTTGCCATGCGGAGTAAAGGTCATTTGGGCCTCGTATTTCGGGATGTCCAGATTAATGGATAATGTATCCAAAATGACAGGACATGCAAGACCGCCCTAGGGTTCGTCTGTCCCGCGCTTCGAGGCGATCATTTCCAGAAGCTGTTCCTTGGTCCGGCGAATATGCTGCGCCAAGACCTCGCAGGCTTTGTCCACATTGCCTTCCCGGGCTAGCCGCAACAGATCACGATGTTCCTTTTTTGCGGGTTCGCGCTGTTTCATCACGCTCAGGTGCATCCTGACATAGCGATCCGATTGCAGGTTGACGCGGTCCAGCAATTCGTTGGTCAGCTTCCGCTGTGACGCCGCATAAAGCGCCGAGTGATACTGATAGTTCAATATCCCCCACTTGCCGACGTCATTTTCATCATATGACGCTTCCATCTGCTTGAGGATTTCGTCGCAACGCGCAAATTCCCTTGGGCCCATATTCGGGATGGCCCGGCGGAACAGATCGACTTCGATCAGGATGCGAAGATCGAAAATTTCACCGATTTCGTCGAGGGAATGCTTGGTCACCGAGCCGCCGCGATTGTTGGCCCATTGCACCAGACCTTCGGCATTCAGGCGTTTCAGCGCCTCGCGGATCGGCATGCGAGAGACATCATATTCCTCGGCCAGTGCTTCCTGCCGGATCGTTTCACCCTCGGCGAGTTCGCCGCTCAGGATACGTTCACGCAGATCATTTGCGATGACGTCCGGTAGGCTTTGTTTCGTGATCGCGCGTTTTCCTGCCATTTCCAATATCCCGCCACGGTTTTTTGGATACAATTACCCGTAATCACCAACTTTTCCAAGCCGAACTTGGATTTCGACCCATGTTCGAATCCTGTCCGAGATTTGGAAATAGCCTGAATCTGATGATGAAACCGTAACGAGGACGCGTATCTTCAGACTTCTCCGTTTTTGAAAAACGTGCCTGCTGACATCAAACACCCCAGGTGTCAGACAGACGATATCCACCGGGCCATGGATCTGCGGGGTCCAACATGTGCTGATGAATTCCGGTGATCCAACCGCGACCGCTGATTTCAGGAACGATCGCCGCGCGGCCACCGACCTGCGCAGTGTCAATGATCCGCCCGGTGAATCGTGATCCGATGATCGAGACAGCCTCGAAGGTCTGGCCGGGTTTCATCACCCCCTTGGCCGCCATCAGCGCCATGCGCGCGGACACTGCGGTGCCCGTCGGCGAACGGTCGACCTTACCCGGCTGGATTGCCACGGCGGACTTGCCGCTCAGACCGGTTTCCGTTTCATTCAACGGGCCGCAAAAGGCGCAGAACGATATATGATCCCAGTCCGGGTTCTCGGGATGCGAGAATCCAAGCTGCTCATTGGCGGCGTTTGTGATCTTTATCCCCAGCCGGGCTATGTCGCGGGCCTCGTGGTCGAGGATTGTGAACCCAAGCGCCTGCGCATCGACGACCACGAAACTGTCGCCGCCATAGGCGGTGTCTACCGTGATCGTGCCCAGTCCGGATACCTCAAGCGGGACGGACAGCTTGTCGGCGAAGCTGGGCAGGTTCTGGACAAAGATGCGTTGTGCCTTGCCATCGCGGCATTCCGCACGTACCCGGACCAGCCCACCCGGTGCCTCGAGCACCATGTGGGTTTCCGGCTCGTGCATTGGAATGATCCCGCCATCCAGCAACACGGTTGAGACACAGATCGAGTTGGACCCCGACATGGGCGGCGTGTCTTCGGGTTCCATGATGATCCAGGCGGCGTCTGCCTCGGGGTGTTTTGGCGGAACCAGAAGGTTGACATGCCGGAACACACCGCCGCGTGGTTCGTTCAGAACAAAGTTGCGCAGGGTCTGGTCCCGCGCAATGAAGCTTCGCTGTTCCCAGAGAGTGTCGCCCGGCGGTGGGGCGACACCCCCAACGATGACATCTCCAACCTCACCTTCGGCATGGGCCGAGATCACATGTACGGTTTTTCTGCTGCGCATGTTTACCTCAGCTATATTGCGCGACGGGGGCACCCAGCGCGTCGAAGATCGGTGTCACGCCCAGACCCGGACGATCTGCTGCGGTCATCTGGCCATTGACACGCTTTGGCGCGCCTTCGGCGATGTCCACGGTACCATAGGAATTGAAATCGGTGGCCGAGAACGTGAACTCGGACGGTGTCGACCGCGCCAGATGAGCGATGGCGGCGGTGGTGATATCGCCCCCCCAGGTGTCTTCGATGGTCATCGGGATACCATGCGCGACGCACAGATCGCGCATCAGCCTTGCTTTGCTCAAACCTCCTACCTTGGAGATTTTCAGGTTGATCACGTCCATGGCGTCTTCGGCTATGCCGCGGACCAATGTGTTGGGCGTGTCGATGACCTCATCCATCACGAAGGGCAGCGCGGTGCGCCGGCGGATCGACACGCATTCCTCATAGGTCAAACAGGGTTGTTCCACATAGACATCCATGCCCGCGATGGCGCCTACGACACGCGCGGCCTCGTGCCGGGTCCAGCCAGTGTTGGCATCCGCCACCAGCAGGTCGGTCTTTTTCAGAACCGCGCGGGTGGCGTGAATGCGGTCGATGTCGTCATTGGCGTCGCCGCCCACTTTCAGTTGAAACTTCGTATAGCCTTCGGCCGCATAACCTTCGATCTTTTGCGCCATGATTTCCGGTGCTTCCTGGCTGATCGCGCGATACAGCACCACGTCCTGTTGCGCGTCGCCGCCCAACAGGGTGTAAAGGGGTTGCCCGGTCGCCTTGCCCAGCAGATCCCAGCAGGCAATATCAACAGGCGCCTTGGCATAAGGGTGGCCACGCAGGGCTGCATCCATGGTGCGATTGATCTGGCCGATATTCAGCGGATCCTGCCCGATCAGATGTGGCGACAATTCCGCCAGCCCGGCCCTGACGCCCAGGGCAAAGGACGGAAGATAAGCCGATCCCAGCGGGCAGCATTCGGCATACCCCTTGAGACCTTCATCCGTGATGATCTCGAGAACGGTGCTGTCGAAGACCTCGACATAGTTGCCATTGGACCAGCTGTAGCGGCCTTCCTTCAGCGGCAGATCCACCTGATATACGTTCAGTGCAGTGATTTTCATAAGGTGTTCTCCTGATCAGAAGCGTGTGGATGCGAAAGGCTTCATGTCGAGCGCGGGCTTTGTGTCCGTGACCAGATCTGCGACCAGTTCCGCCGTGCCTGCGGATTGCGTCAGACCCAGATGGCCATGTCCGAAGGCGTAAAATACCTGTGGCGCACGCGCCGAGCGGTCGATCAGCGGCAAACTGTCGGGCAGTGACGGCCGAAAGCCCATCCATTGCGTGCCGCCTTCCAAGTTCAGGCCAGGCATGAAGCGCCCGGCCTTTGCCAGAAGCGCGTCGGCGCGTTTGTAATTGGGTGGCAGTTCCAGCCCGCCCAACTCGACCGCGCCACCGATGCGCACGCCGCCGTTGATCCGCGTCACCACAAAGCCGTGGCCACCGAATGTTAGATGGGTGCGCAGATCAAAGGCCCCTTGGGGCAGGGTCGTGTTGTACCCGCGCTCGGTTTCCAGAGGGATGCGATCGCCCAGGGTTTTCGCCAAGTGATGAGACCACGCCCCGGCAGCCACGGTCACCTGTCTTGCATCAATTTCACCGATCGAAGTCGTCAGGCGAACGCCCGCATCCATGGGCGTGAGCGCGCTGATTGTCGCGATTTCGACCTGACCGCCACGGGCGGTGAACCGGGTGGCCAAATGTCTTGTCCAGCTGGCCGGATCGACCGTGTTCATCCAGGTGGGCGTAAAACCCGCATGGGTAAATCGTCGGTCAAGCCCGGGCTGGATTTCCGCAATCGCGTCGGGGCTGTCCAGCAGGTCAAAGGGGATGCCGTGATCCTTGCGCCTGTCCCATGTGGGCAGACTGGCGCGGAATTCACCTTCACCCTCGAAGACCTGCAACTGGCCGTCGCGTTGCATCAGCGCTTGGCCGTCGACATCCGCGATCTGGCGTTCCAGCGCCGTGCGGCTGTGATCCATCAAAGCAGCCTGCGCAGACAAGGCCGCAGCATAGCGATCCTGCCAACTGGCCCGCCAGAACCGCAGCATCCACGGCGCGATGTTCAAAGCGTAGGAGGGTGGAATTGAAAGCGGACCCAGCGGATCAAACAGCCATTTCGGAGCCTTGCGCATGATCCCGGGGGTGGCCAATGGCACGATGTCGGTAAAGGCAAAGGCTCCGGCGTTGCCCTTTGACGCCCCGGCTGCAACGCCTTCGCGATCCAGCACCAGCACGCGCCGGCCGCGTTTTTGCAATTCAAGTGCGGTGCTGATGCCGATGATACCGGCACCGATCACAACGATATCCGTCGGGTTGTCTTGCAGCATGGCCAGATCTTCTCAAACTGTGGCTCGGTTCCGGGGGCTGGATTGCGCCAGTCCCCGATAATTTTGTCAAAGAAGGATCCCACCGCGAAACGGATCGTTCTGCGCGAAAATCAATGTGCCCTCGGCCATGATATGCGCCTGCCCGGTCAGGGTCGGAATGACGCCGCCGTTGGGACCGGGCTGATAGCTCAGCCGGTAAGAGCTGCCGATCACGCTTTCCTGCACGATCTCTTGCCCCGGAACCAGAACCCCATCCGCCGCCAGACAGGCCAGACGCGCCGAACTGCCGGTCCCGCACGGGGATCGGTCATATTGATCGTCCGGGCACAGGACGAAATTCCTGCTGTGAACGTCTTTGTCCGGGGATTTGTCCTGCAAGATCACGTGGTCCACCGGTTCCCCGTTCTCGCCACGCACGTACTGGTCGATGCAGGCTTTGCGAATTGCAATGGTCAGATCGGTGAGGGCACGGATGTTGCCGGGCGTCACGTCCATCGGGCTGGGATCGACAATGAAGAACCAGTTGCCACCATAGGCCAGATCGCCGGTCACTTTTCCATGGCCTTCGACGTCAACCGACACCGAAGCCTTGACCCGGCGGCTTTCGATATTGGTGACGCGCACCGTATTGGCGTCCAACAGGTCAACCGAGATGACGCCGGCCGGCGTTTCGACCCTGTGCGTCCCAAGACCGATCCGGCCCAGATGGGCCAGAGTGACCCCAAGGCCGATGGTGCCATGACCGCACATGCCCAGAACGGCGTCGGCATCGAAATAGATCACGCCGGTTTCGCAGCCAGACGTTTCCGGGGCGACCAGAAGCGCCCCGACCATGCCGGGTTGACCGCGTGGTTCCAGAAGGACCGATTTGTAGAAAGCCTTGTGCTCGGTGGCCAGGCGTTGCGCACGCTCGGCCAGCGGGCCCGACCCCAGATCGGGGCCGCCGTTCAGGATGACCCGCGTGGGCATGCCTCCGGTATGGCTGTCGATCACATGCATTCAGCGATGACCCCGCCCTGGCTGGACCAGTCGGCAAACCAGGTGCGGAACAGTTTGTATTGCTGTTCGCAATAGTTGCGCTGGGCATCCGTCAGCTCGTCGGTTTCGTTGAAGTGCAAGCGGTATTCCTCTTCACCGTTCAAGACCAGCAGGTGCTTGTAGTACAGCACCAGATCGGTGCCTTCGTCAAAGCTGGCCAGCACGCCAAAGGCTTCTTCAAGCTCGCGCGCGCGCAGGCGCGCTTCGGCGTGGCCCGCCGCCGCTTTCTGACACAGGGCGGCCAGCAGCAATGCTTCTTTGGGCAGGGCGGTGCCGATACCGGTAATCGAACCCGTGGCGCCGCAGTTGACGAAGCCATGATAAACCTCGGTGTCCACGCCCACCATCAGCGTGACCTGATCATCTTTCGAGGTGATGTGTTCCGCGGCGTAGCGCAGGTCGCCTTTGCCTCCGAATTCCTTGAACCCGACAAGGTTCGGATGATCTGCACGCAATTCCAGGAACAAATCAGCGCGGGTGGCGAAGCCGTAGACGGGGCTGTTGTATATGATGGCCGGGATATCCGGCGCGGCTGACAGGATTGCCTTGAAGTGGTTGCGCTGTGCCGGGATGGACGATCCGCGCGACAGCACACGTGGGATGACCATAAGCCCTGCCGCGCCGACCTTTTGCGCATGTGCGGCCAGCGCTACGGCAGATTTCGAGTTTATCGCACCAGTGCCGACGACGACAGGAAGGCCGGCGTCGATCAGGCGTTCGACACCTTGCATACGTTCGGCATCCGACAGCAACGGCCAGTCGCCCATCGAACCGCAATACACCACGGCCGACATGCCGGCCTCGATCATTTCCTTGCCCTTTTTCACCAGGGCATCGAAATCCGGGGTCCGGTCGGCTTTGCACGGGGTCATCAGGGCTGGCATGGTGCCGGTGAAGATATTCTTGGACATGAAGGTGATCTTCCTCGTTGTTTCTGGGGGCCAGTGCACTCAGCGCACGTTGGCCAGGAATTTACGGGTGTGTTCGGATTGCGCAGCACCGAATATCTGCCTGGGCGGGCCGATCTCTTCCATCACGCCCTGATGGAAGAAAGCAACCCGGTCCGACACATCGCGTGCGAAACCCATCTCGTGCGTGACACAGATCATGGTCATCCCTTCTTCGGCCAAAAGGCGCATCGTGTCGAGAACCTCGCCCACCAGTTCGGGATCCAACGCTGACGTCGCCTCATCAAAAAGCATGTATTCCGGCTCCATCGCCAGCGCGCGGGCGATGGCCAGACGCTGTTGCTGGCCACCCGAAAGGGCAGATGGGTAGACGCCCAGCTTTTCGCCCAGGCCAACATGGGTCAGTTGGCGGGCGGCGATATCGCGGGCTTCTGATTTTGACAGTCCTTTGACGATCTTGGGGGCCAGCGCGACGTTTTCCAATGCGGTCAGGTGAGGAAAGCTGTTCCATTGCTGAAACACCATTCCCAGCTTTGTGCGCAGCTTGTTGATATCGGTGCCTTTGGCATGAACATCTGTGCCATCGACCCTGACCGAGCCTTGCTGGATCGGTTCCAGCCCGTTGATGCAATACAGCAGGGTCGATTTGCCGGAGCCCGATGCGCCGATCACCGACAGGACCTCTCCTTTCTGCACATCCAGATCGATGCCCTTCAGCACATGCAGCGCGCCGAAATACTTGTGCAGGTCGCGAATTTCGATCATTGGGCCCACCTTTTTTCAAGAGACGCGGAATAGCGCGAAATCGGATAGCTGAGCGCGAAATAGAACGCGCCCGCGATTGTCAGGATCAGGAAAGGTTCCTGCGTCCGGGTGATCAGGATCTGACTGGCCTTGAGCAGTTCGACATAGCCCAGCACCGAAACCAACGCGCTGTCTTTCATCACTCCCAGTGCGACACCGACCCAGGCCGGGAACACCGCGCGTCCGCCAATCGGGAAGACGACATAGCGCAGATCCTGCCAATAGGTCATGCCCAGACTGCGCGCGGCACGGCGCATCGGCGCACCGACGGCCTCGATCCCGCCGCGTGCGACATTCGCAACCAAAGCGGCCGTGTAGATTGACAGGATCACCACGCCCGAGGCGAAGGGGTCCAGATTGAGCCCGACAATGGGCGCAAAGTTGTAGAACAGCACCAGTTGGATGATCAGCGGGACGGATCGGAAGACATCCAGAAACGGGGCCACTGTCAGGGCTGCGGCCAGCTTGCCCTCGTACAGGATCCACCCGCATACCACGCCAAGAAGCGTTCCGATGGATATCGACAGAACCGAAATCCAGAGTGTCCGCAGGGCAGCTTCGCCCAGGAACCACAGATCATTGATGGTGAAGCCGCTGAAAAAGCTGACAGTGGGTTGCATCCGCGCCTCCTTCAATAGCGGAAAAGCCGGGACGCCAGCAGGCGCGAGGCAAGAAGGATGATTTTGACGATCACGTAATAAATGACCGCGGTGACGGCGAAATATTCAAAGATGCGGAAGGTGCGCGAGGCAAAGAACTGCGTCTCGCCGGACAGCTCGCGGAAACCGACCAGCATGCCCAGCGAGGACATGAGCACGGCCCAGACCATCTGATTGGTGATCGGGTGATAGACGATGCGAAACACCTGCGGGATCACCACGCGTGTGTAAGCTTGCCACGCAGTCATGCCCAGAGAGCGAGAGGCCCGCAACTGCGTCTCGGGGACGGCCTGAAAACCTCCGCGAAAGTTTTCGGCCAGATAGCCGGCGCAATTGAAGGTCAAACCTGCAAGCACGATGAAGTAAGGCGACAGGTGCAGGCCGAATGCGCCAAGCCCGAAGCCGAAAAAGAACAGCTGAAACAGGGCGGGCGTGTTTCGGGCCAGTTCGACCCAGGCCGAGGCGAACCAGCACAGCGGCCCCTTCAGGTGCAGCCGCGTCAGTGCAAGGCACAGGCCGATGAGGATGCCCAGGATCATCGCCAGAACCGCGACTTGCAGAGTCAGCAGCGATGCCTCAAGCAAGTCCGGCAGGCTTTTCATGACCGGCCGCCAGTGGAAGTTGTAATCGAACACAGGTTTTTTCCGAATTGACCGGCTCTTTCGCCCGGCCGAAACCCGACGAAAGAGCACTGGGGGGTGAAATCAGTACATCACGCCGGGGATGCGCAGCTCGGGTGCTTCGCCTCCGACATATTTGCCCCACAGTTCCTGGTACCGGCCCGAGCGCACCTGATGCGTGACAAACAGGTTCAGGAAATTCAGCCAGGTGACGTCCTGTCGTTTGCCCACCACCGAGGTATAGTCGGTCGTCCAGGGCATACGGGGGCCGGCCAGCACCGTTTCATACTGCTGGGTGATCGGCAGAACAGCGGTGTTGGTGGTGATGCCGATATCGGCCTTGCCCTGCGCGACCGCCAGAAACACCTCGTTTTCCGACTGATAGCCCTGATAATTGCCTTCCTCACCCCATTCGGCGGCAATCTTCAGCCATTCCTGTTCCGGCACGGTGCCAATCGCGGCGGCGACGCGTTTGCCGCGGATGTCTTCGAAGGTTTCGATTCCGCTGTCCGCGTTTACGACGCCCTGCGCATAGTAGATTGCATAAGGAATGGTAAAGCCCACGGTCCGCGCCCGTTCAAGGCTGTCCGAGGTTGCGCCGAACACGACGTCGGCGCGCCCGGTCACGATGACCGGCAGGCGTTCGGCCCAGGTCAAAGGCAGGATTTCCGCCTCGACTTCAAGCGCCGCGGCCAGATCATTGCAGTAATCCACGTCAAAACCCGCCGGTTCGTTGTTGGCGTCGCGATACCCGATCGGCGGAAAGTCCAGAACAACGCCGCAGCGAAGAGTACCGCGATCCACGACATCGTCGAGCGTGTCCGCCATCGCAGGACCTGTTGTGAAAGTGGTGAAGGCCGCCAAAGCGACGAGTTTCTTGAGCATGTGATCCTCCCTGAATCAAAGATGCGATCACGAATAAAGGATATTGGATCCAACATCCATAAAAAAATTCCACCGGCAACCGATACGGGCCCGTACCCGGCTAAAGCATGGATCAATTGTTCAAGAAACGCCCTTGGCTGATTGATCGTCTTGGGGGTGGGGGCAAGCCGATGATCCAATCGTTCAAAACGTTGTGGAGACGCTTTTTACGCAACATCCGCATGAAGAACCGGTCATTCTGATCCGGTCCGCGTGGCGCAGCTTGAACCGGGCCAGGATGGACGAAGACAACCCCAACACGTTCTGGAACCGTCCGCCAGAAGACTGGGTGCCCGAGGTTCACGGAACCGACCTGCACAAATCCGGACAGGTGCCACAATTCGCTGTCAGACAAAGCGCAGGGAGATTTTCCGTTTCCCGATGCTGCCAATGGCGTTCAGTCTGTTCGGATGACGCCGGTTTCCACCCACGTGTCAAATCGCGACAGAACAGCTTGACAGAAAGCCGCGTCGTTGATGTGAACATCCAGCTCGGTCATCGGTACCCGGCCGGGCATGACCTTGCGCGCCTCGTCCACCATTTCGGCCAGAGCCTCTGGATCATGCGCCTCTTCGCCTTCCCTGTCCCAGGCCTCGACACCCTGAACGGGCAAAAAGAAATGCACCGGCCCGGTTGCGGCTTCCAGCCGGTTGGCGAGTTCCCGAATCCAGGCGCGCCGTTCGGCGCCGTTGAAGACCGAGCTTTTGATCAGGCGGTTGTGTTCGTGGAACGGGCGATCGGCATATTGTTCGGGGATGTCCTGCCAACCCGCGAAATCCAATAGATCCAGCGCACCGGGTGCCACCATCTGGGGCGTCCCAACGCGCCCGGCATTTGTGACCCGGTCATCGCCGCTGGATACGACAGAGCCCGCCATCAGGTTGCCAAATTCCTGCATGCAGAAGTCCATCACGCAGGCAAACGCGCCTTCGCCCGCCAGTTTTTCATAGGCCATGCCGCCCATGCCGGTAGAGTGGAACACGGCCACTTCAAAGCCGCGGTCTTCCAGTGCCGGTTTCAGAATTTTCATGTAGCGCAGGCAGGACGAACCAAGGCTGGTCATCCCGATCAGAGGTTTGCTGCGATCGGGGGCGGTCGCCGCCCTGGCTGCGCCCACGACGGCCCCGGCAGCTTGGCTGAGCGACGATTTGCAGATCGAATTCATGCCATACAGGCCGCCGGCCCACAGGATCATCTGAACATCCGGCGCCAACCGGTGCGGAGGGATCAGAGGCGAGAAGCTGACCGTTGACACGATATATTTGGGAACCCCCATCGGCAAAGCCTGTGCACAATCAAGTGCAAGGTCTGTGCCCATGGTCCCGCCCGTGGCCAGCAACCCGTCAAATCGACCTTCTGAATAGGCCTGTGCAACAACTTTTGCGGCCCCTGCGGACATCACGCGAAAGGCTTTGTTCTCGTCTCCTTGCGCGATGACCTGTTCTATTGTCATGCCACCGGCAGCGGCAACGTCGTGTTTCGAGATATCCGTCGGTTCGGACGGATCACCCAGAACCGATACATCCATGGTCAGCACGTCAGCGCCCTGCGCTCTGACCGCCTTTTCGATGAACCGCATTTCGGGCTCTTTCGTATCATACGTACCAATCAGCAGGATTGTCTTTTCGGCCATCGGTGCCTCCTGTCTAGATGTGCTGTTGAAGGTATTGGGACATCAACGCCCGGGCGGTTTCAATGAACCGCTCATTGCGTAAGCCCGATCCATCTTCGTTCAGTCGGGATGCAACCCATCCCACATAGGTTACGGCGCGCAGTGCCATGAACAGGTCGAGTTGTTGGGTACAGATCGTTCGTTCAGATCGATACCCCGCCAGCAAAGCACCGCGCAGCCAGATGAAATCAGGTTCGTGCAGGTTCTTGAGAAGCGTCGTTGCGATATCAAACAGGCGAAAACCGAACCCGGCATCGTCGAAGTCAATCAGCCACAGTTTGTCACCGTCAACCATGACGTTTTCGCGGACAAGATCGGCGTGGATCAGCCCGTAATCCAACTGATTTTCCACGCGCCGAAGGTCACGATCTGCGATATCCCGAAACGCCAGGAAAAGGGCCCGGTCCGTTTTTCCAAGCGTTGGGTTTTCCCAGAAACGACCCCAGACAGGGGCGGCTCCAAGCAGCCCGCTGCGATCCCATGACCAACGCACGAAGCCCTGAGGGGGTGCCCATTGGTCGCTGATGTGGTGCAGCCGTGCCATTTCCCGGCCAATTGAACAAAAGACGCCTGTCCGGTCCTGATGCGTTAAAGCCTTTTCGGTCGCACCCAGAGGGCGGCCCGGCAGCCAGTCGAGCATGTCGACCTGAATGTCGTCCACCAGATGCAGATAGCGCCCATCCGCGGCCGCGACGGGCGTTGGAACCCGGACCCCGTTTTTGCCGAGAACGGCCATCCACTGTAGCTCTGACCGGAGTTCGGCATCCGTTCGCAAGCCCTTGCGATGCAGTCTCAGGGCATAGGCGGTCTGGCCTGCCTGAACGCGATAGACACGGTTTTCCCGAGCCGCCACGAGAGACGCCTGGCCATCAGCCAGCCCCCAAAGGGACAGCGCATGTTCCACGATCTGCTTCATGCGACCCGTGGCGTTTCCGCCAACACGTCGTCCAGCGTGTCGAAAAGAAGATCCGCGTTTTCGACAGAGAATGGCATGGGTGGGCGAATTTTCAGAGTATTCTTGTGACGCCCAAGCTTGGAGTGAATGATCCCGCGCTGGCGCATGGCGTTGATGATACGGTCAGTGAATTCACCGGCGGGTTCCTTGCTGTCGTGATCAAGGACCATTTCAGCCCCGAATATCAGCCCCGAGCCGCGTATGTCTCCGATGACGTCATACTTTTCTTTCAAAATGTTCAGCCGTTTTCGCGCGTGGTCGCCAACGGATCTGGCATGTGCGACCAGGCTATGGTCTTCGATCTCTTCCAAAACCGCCATCGCGGCAGCACAGGAAACAGGGTTTCCGCCAAACGTGTTGAAGTACCGATATCCCTTGCGGAATGCCGAAATGATCTCGGAACCTGTGACCACGCCGCCCACCGGATGGCCGTTGGCCATGGGTTTGCCCAAGGTCATGACATCCGGCACAACGCCCAACTTCTGATGCGCCCACATGTGGGTGCCGGTTCGGCCAAAGCCTGATTGCACCTCGTCGCAGATCAACAGGCCCCCGGCCTGGCGCACGACCTTGGCCGTGGGTGCCAGCCAACCGTCCGGTTTGTCGGGAAACCCCTCGTTCAGGAAATAAGGGCAGAGGATCAATGCGGCAAAACCGATGCCGGCCTTTTCGTGTTCCGCAATCTGTTCCGCCACCGCATCGGCGAATTTTGACCCGTCCGGGTCGGGATGGCGATAGCTGTCGGGCGCGCTGACAAAGCGGAAGTACCGGCCCAGACCGAAGCCGACTGTCGGGATGTTCGATCTGCTCAACTGGCTGACCAGCGCGGTATTGCCGTGATAGGTGGCGTCGGTGCCAATGATCCCTCGTTTTCCGGTCATCGCCTCGGCCATTCGCAGAGCAATGTCATTTGCCTCGGAGCCGGTACAGGTGAGGATGGCCGAATCCAGGGATTCGTCCATCGTTCCGGTCAGTTTTTCCACATAGTCCAGAATCCCGTCATGCAGATACCGGGTGTGCGTGTTGAGTGTGCGCGCCTGACGACAGATCGCCTCGACCACGCGCGGGTTGCAATGCCCCACATGAGGCACGTTGTTGTAGCAATCCAGATATTTGCGCCCGTCCGCATCCCACAGCCAGACGCCTTCCCCTTTCACGAAATGAACGGGTTCGTCATAGAAGGTCGATACATTGGGCCCCAGCAACCGGGCCCTGCGTTCAATGAGTTCCGCGGATTTCGCTGAAAGGGTCATGCGGGCGGCCTTTTCTCAGAGTTTTATCCATGCGGTTTTCAGATCGAAGTATTTCTCGATCGCGTGCAGCGATTTGTCGTGCCCGTTTCCGGATTGGCGAACGCCGCCCAGCGGAACGGTCAGGTCGGCACCGCCATATGTATTGACATGCACAACGCCGGCGCGAATGCCGCCCACCATGCGATGCGCGCGGCTGAGGTTCGAGGTCCAGACACCACCGGCCAGCCCATAAACGGTGGCATTGGCAAGGCGCAGCGCTTCGTCTTCGTCCGCAAAGGGTGTGACGGCCAGAACAGGGCCAAAGACCTCATTCTGGAACAGGGTGTCGGTCTCTTTCACGTTGGCCATTACGGTCGGCGCCATGTAATAGCCTCCGGTCTTTGTCAGAATGCGGTTTCCGCCGGTACGGCGCTCGGCGCCTTCGGCCTCGGCCTTGGTGACGAAATCCAGATTGGCCTGAAGCTCTGGCAGGCTGTGGACCGCACCGATCTGGCTGTTCAGATCCAGCGGGTCGCCGACGCGAAAGCCTTCGGCGTGGCGGCTGATCTCGGCGACGAAGTCCTCGTAGATCTCTTGCTGGACCAACAGGCGCGATCCGGCGACGCAGACCTGACCAGAGTTGCGGAAGATGCCCGCCGCGGAAACCTTGGCCGCTTCGGCCAGATCAGGGGCGTCGGCAAAAACGATGTTCGGGGATTTTCCGCCCAGTTCAAGATAGCAGCGTTTCAGGTTCGACCGCGCCGAATACTCCAGCAGCCGCCGCCCGGTTGTACCCGACCCGGTAAACACCATGATGTCAACATCCATCGACAGGGCCAGCGCCTCACCCACGACCGAGCCACGCCCGGTCACGACGTTGAACACCCCATCGGGCACTCCGGCTTCCGCGGCAAGCTCGGCAATCTTGAGCAGGCTGAGTGAGGCGCTTTCGGCAGGTTTCAGCACGATGGAATTGCCGGCGGCCAGTGCCGGTGCAATTTTCCAGCTGCCGATCATCAGTGGGAAGTTCCAGGGCACGATGGTCCCGACAACCCCGACCGGAGCGTTATGCACAAGACCCAGAACGTCACCGCTTGTCGGGGCGATCTGCCCGTAGATCTTGTCGATCGCCTCGGCATAATACCGGAAAGTGGCAGCCGCCGAGAGCGTCTCGGCCTTGTAGGCCATGGTGATTTCGGTTCCGTTGTCGCGCACGCCCAGCACGGCCAGTTCAAGCGCGCGTGCTTCAATCAGGTCGGCCAGCTTCAGAAGCACTTTCTTGCGGCCGGCAGGGGCCATGCGCGACCATCGCCCGTCCTCGAAAGCACTGCGTGCCGCGCGCACGGCCATGTCGACATCGGCCGGTGTGCCTTCGGCGATCAGCGCCAGAGGTTGGCCGTTGATCGGAGACAGAACCTGATGCCGGGCCCCGGTTTCGCCATCCTGACTGCGGCCGTTTATGAAATGCCCGCGCGGAGCAATGTCCTGCGCACGCAGCGCATCAATCGAGGATTGGTCCATGGGGTTATCCTTGCTGAGTTGAGTCTTCGTCGAGAACCGGCTGCGGTCTGATACGTTCCTTGTGTTCCTTGATCAGTGAGCGAACGTGCAGCAGAAGGATCCCAAGGATCATGATGAAAAGTATTGCTGCAATCGGTCGGTCGATGAAATCAAGTGGCGACTTCACCCGCGCCATGGCGCTGCGCAGTTTGACTTCCATGATCCCGCCCAGAACCATGCCCAGAATGATCGGAACAATGGGCAGGTTCAGGCGCTTCAGGATCAGCCCGAACACGCCGAACCCGGCGGCAATAGCGCAGTCCGTGACTGAGTTGCGCAGGCTGAATACCCCGACAAAGGACAGCGTCAGGATCATGATCCCCAGAAAGCGCGTCGGGATCTGAATGATCTTCAGCAGCAGGTTGGTCGAGAACAAAAGAAAGACCAGAACGATCACGTTGAGCAGGATCAGCGACATGTACAGCGCCATGACAAAATCCATCTGGTCGGCAAAAAGCTGCGGTCCGGGGATCACGTTGTGAACGTAGAAGACGGACAGCATCATCGCGGTCAGCGCCTCGCCCGGAATACCCAGCGCCAGCAGTGGAATCATCGCGGCCCCGGGAACGGCATTGTTGGCCGCCTCGGACGCCACCAGACCTTCGGGTGACCCATCGCCGAATTTGTCCGGGTCCTCAGAGGTTTTCTGTGCATATGTGTATGACAGGAACTGTGATGTGAATTCGCCTGTGCCCGGTATCATGCCCATGAGCACACCCAGCGATGACGAAACCGTCGCTATTCGTTTCAGGCCCAGCAGCTCTTTGAGGCCCGCGAAGATGCTGCCGCGCACATGGGCTTGGCCCGGCGCGTGTTCTTTGTCGACCAGCAACAGCAGCGCCTGACTGATGGCGAACAGCCCAAGAACCACCACGATCAGATCGACACCTGACGAAAGCCAGGTTTGGTCAAAGGTGAAACGTTTGGTGTATTTGACGGGTTCCAGACCGACGGTGCTGAGGAAGATGCCGAAGAACGCCAGCATCGCGGCCGAGAAGGTTTGCCCTCGATGGGCCAGGATCACCAGAAGGATGCCCATGAGTGCGGCCAGAAAAATCTCGCGGCTGCCGAAATGCGGGGCAACCCAGGCCAATACGGGCGACAGGATGATCAGACAGAGGATCGAGAAGATGCCGCCAAAAAACGACGCTGAATAGGCCAGCGACAGGGCCCGGTGGCCCTCGCCGCGCTTGGTCATGGGATAGCCGTCATAGGTGGTCAGTGCGTTGACGGCCGTACCGGGCGTGTTGATCAGGATGGCGGGGATTGCGCCGCCATACATGGACGACCCGTAGATGCCCAACAGAAGGGTCAGGCCGACGATGGGCTCGAACGCGAAGGTGGCGGGCAGCAGGATGGCAATTGCGACAGCGGCGCCGACGCCGGGCAACGCGCCGATGATGACCCCGCCCACCGATCCGATGATCAGTGCCACGACGACCTGCCACTGTGCCAGAATTGCAAAGCCGGAAATCAGATTGTCCATCTTGGCCTCACAAGTAGGTCAGCGCAAAGGCGCGCAGCCCGTCGGGCAGATATTCGTATATCCGACCGGCAGGAATGTTCACCTGAAGCAACGCGCGGAAAACGACTGCCACGACCGCGCCGAAGCCAAGTGCAACGCAAAAAGCCCCGGGCAATCGAAACCCCAATCGTATCGTCAGCAGGGCTGCAAAAAGCATGGTCGATGGCAGGTATCCAAGCCACGGAACCGCCACGACATAGATCAGGAAGTAGGCAACGTATTCGAGGGACATCAACCAGAACGTCACCTCTCGCAACCGTCCGGGAATGCGTGGGGACAGGAAGGAGCCCAGCAAGTGGAGGCCGCTGAACAAAACCATGCCCCAGATCGCGATCTTGGGCCAAAGGGCGGGCTGGGCAAACCACTTGGTTCGTTTGACGGCCTGAGTCTCAGCGCCGATCTGGCTGAGAAGGAACAGGGAGAAGCCGAAGAAAAGGAAGGCAAAGACAATATCGCCAGGACGTCGATACCGTCGGAACATGTCTTGCAGCGTCTTTGCTATCATCTTGGCCTCCTGTTTGAATCAAACAGACCCGGCGTTGTTCGATCTGGCCGGGCCTGTTTCGGATTATTCGCCCAGAATCTCTTCGATCTTGGCGAAAGAGGCTTTGTCCTGCTCGATCTGAGCATTCGAAGCGTCCGGGTCCTGCCAGTAGATCAGGGCGCCCGTTTCCTCAGCCAGCTTTTTGGCCTTGTCCGAGGACAACGCTTTCTGCGCGGCAGCCGAGATCTTTTCACGCGCGTCGGCGGGCGTGTCCTTGTGCACGAACAGCCCGTTCCAAAGGGCCAATGGCAGATCCGGATTGAGTTCCACGATCGTCGGCGTATCCGGAACCAGTGAAATCCGCTCGCCGCCGATGCTGGCAAGGACGTTCACCTGATCAAGGCAGGGAAGGATAAGCTGTAGCGTCGTATTGATGACATCCACGTCGCCTGAGGCCAGCGTGTTGCAATCCAGGGCGTCGAAAGCCGCTTCGCTGGCAAAGTCGAACCCGCTGCTGACCGCAGCTGCAAATGTGACCTGAGTGGGGGGCAGAACCGATCCGAAATGGCCAAGCGCTACGTCATTTTCCTTGCCGTGTTCGGCCAGTTCTTCCCAGCTTGAAAACGGCGCGTCTTTGCTGGCCGCGATGACGAAGGGATAGGTCAGGAAGATACCAATTGGATCAAAAGGATTCGGGTTGAGTTCGGGAATTCCGATTTCGGGGCCGATGACAGGTACGCCGATGACGAATGAGCCGATGGTGTAGCCATCCGCCGGAGCGGTTGCCACCTCGACCGCGCCGGGGAATGGGCCGCCTCCGCCGCCCGGTTTGTTCACGACAGCGGCAGGCACACCGTACATGGCCTGGAATTCGTCGGCGATCATCCGGGTAAGGACATCTTCCAGATCACCCGGAGGCCAGGGGACGACAAAACTTACCGGCTTTTCAGGGTATTCAGCCAGTGCGGCAGTGGCCGAAGCCGCAAAAGCGGCGGCTGTTAGAAATTTCTTCATTGACACCTCCCGATACTGGTTCATTAATTGAACCGCGTTAACAATAATAATGTTGCTTTGTTAAGTTAGTTCTGTCAAGTAATACCTGAGCAAGAGGACCACACGCACATGGGTACAGCCCTTAACGCCTTAAAAATGCTGGACTACTTTTCCAATGCCCGCCCAGAGATCGGGTTGAGTCACCTTGCGCGGTTGTCCGGGCTGAACAAAGCAACGGCATTGCGTCACCTGCGCGCGCTTGAGGAGTTCGGGTTGATCGAACAGAATCCGATGACGAAATCCTATGCGATCGGGCCGGCGGCTTTGCGTTTGGCCGCGCTGCGAGAGATCGCCAGGCCCGGCATTGAGGGCGCGCGCCAAAAGATGCAGGCCGCTATGCAGGTGGTCGGTGAATCCCTGCATCTGTCTTTGCTTGAGAAAACGGGGTTGCAGACGGCGCTTGTGGTGGAAACAACGCAGCACAGTGTCCGCGTCAGTCTTGATCCCAGCGAGATGCTTCCGCTCAATGCAACGGCATCAGGTCTTTGCATGCTCAGTTTCGGGCCGGCCCACCTTTTGGAGCAGTTGGATCAGCACGTGCAGGCACGGTTTACGCAAGCGACGCTTACTGATCCGAAGCTTATCAGGGAACGGGTCGCAAAGATCAGAGTTTCAGGCTGGGCCGACAGCCGTGGCAGTTACGAAGAAGGTGTTTTTGGATATGCCGCGCCGATCTTCGGCATCGATCAGGTCGCATTGGGAACCATCGCGATAGCTGTCCCGGAAACCCGGGCAACCAGCGACCGCCTTCCGGCAATACTGTCCACGTTGCATTCACTTTCGGTTGATCTGACTGCTGGTTTTGGCGGCCAGTTGCCCGACTCCTTTCCAACCGGATTCCACCCGTGACCCGGGGCGGATTCAATACTCGGAGACCCGCGACATGAAAGACTCCAACTTTCTGAAGGAAAACAACGCCCGGTATTTCTGGCACCCGATGGCGCACCCCGCCGACAGCCGGAAGAACCCGCCGACCATTCTCAGCGGTGGTGAAGGGGTCAACATCACTGATGTCGATGGTCACACGGCGCTGGACGCCGTAGGGGGGCTGTGGAACGTCAATCTGGGCTATTCCTGTGAACCGGTGAAACAGGCCATAGCGGATCAGCTGAACGCGCTGCCCTATTACTCGACCTTTCGCGGCACCAGCAACGACAAGGCGATCGAGCTGTCCTATGAGCTGGCCCAGTTCTTCGAGGCCGACGGGCTGACCCGTTCATTCTTTACGTCGGGCGGGTCGGATTCCGTCGAAACTGCGCTGAAGCTTGCGCGTCAATATCACAAGGTTCGGGGTGAAGCAGGGCGCACCAAGTTCATCAGCCTGAAGCAGGGTTATCACGGCACCCATTTTGCCGCCGCTTCCGTCAACGGCAACCAGAAATTCCGCGCGGTGTATGAGCCGATGATGCCCGGCTGTTTTCACGTGCCGGCGCCGTGGACCTATCGCAACCCGTTTGACGAAACCGACCCCGAGCGTCTGGCGCAGCTTTGCGTCAAGGCGCTTGAGGCCGAGATCGCTTTTCAAGGTGCAAACACTGTTGCCGCCTTCATCATGGAGCCGGTGTTGGGCGCGGGCGGTGTGATCCCGCCACACAAGAGCTTCATGCCCATGGTGGGCGAGGTCTGTTCGAAACATGGCATCCTGCTGATCTCGGACGAGATCATCACCGCTTTTGGTCGCACCGGCAGCGAAAGCGGTGCGCGGCACTGGGGTGTACAGCCCGATATCATGACGACGGCCAAGGCGATCACCAACGGGTATTTCCCTTTTGGCGCGGCCATGATTTCCGGTGCGGTCGCTGAGGTATTTGAAAGCGATACCACGGGCCTGGCATCCGTGGATCAGGGGTACACCTATTCTGGCCATCCGGTCGGGGCGGCCGCGGCCTTGGCCGCCCTGTCCGAGATCAACCGGCTGAGGATCTGGGAAAACGCTGCTGCGCGTGGGGATGAGTTGTTTGACGGCTTGCAAAAGCTGGCCGACAAGCATGACGCTATCGGGGACGTGCGGGGCGGCGAGGGACTGATGTGCGCATTGGAACTGGTTTCGGACCAGGCGACCAAGGCGCCTGTCGCAAAACACCTGCCGCTTCAGGTTCAGAAAGCCGCATATGAAGATGGCGTGATGGTGCGTGTGTCTGGCAACAACATCATTCTGTCGCCGCCGCTGATCGTCACTTCGGAAGACGTGGCCAAAATTCTGTCGGCGCTGGATACCGGTCTTGCCACTTTGTAGGCGGTCAACCGACCCCTTCGGAACCTGGCGGGGTCAGACATTGATGGCTTGCAGATCCTCGAGCAGGTCCAGCAACTGATCCAGCTTCTCCTTGCCCATCTGCGCTTCGATATTTCTGGAGATCGCAAGTGAAGTGGCCAGGTTTTCCCTGAGGATGGTGCGGCCTGCTTCGGTGATCTTGACCATGGTGCGGCGTTTGTCTTCGCTATCCTGACGGCGGGTAATCTGGCCGTCAGCCTCCATCGTGCGCAAAATGCGGGTCACGCTGGGCAGCAACAGGCACGCCTCGTGCGCGATGGTGCTTTGCTCCACTTCGCCCAACTCGTCCAGAACGCGCAGGATGCGCCATTTCTGCTCGGTCAGTTGAATGCCTTGCAGCATATCCCGGATCGGAGCCATGACGGTTTCGCGGGCACGCAGCAACGCGATCGGAAGGGACCGGGCAGTGCTTTTGGAGTGGCTTTGAGTGTTCATGCGGCCTTCTAGAACGCCGTTCCGTGAATTGCAAAGATTAACAAAGCAATCTCTTGACAGGGGGTGCATTAAAAACTAAACATGTTAACTAATAAAGGAGAGACCATGCCTCACTTCCACGTCGAATATTCCGGCAATCTTGAAGACAGGATCGACATGGATGGCCTGTGCGAGTGCATTCGGTCAACGGCGGCCGGGATCGAGACCTTTCCCATGCCCGGTATTCGTGTGCGCGCGACACGGGTCGATCATTACGCCATAGCGGACGGCAACCCGGCGCATGGGTTCATTGATATCTCGATCCGCCTGCGGGCAGGCCGATCCGCGGATGTCAAGGAAGATGCGACACAGCGCATATTCGAGGCGGTCAAAACATATCTGGCGCCGGTTTTTTCACAGCATTCCATCGCGCTCTCGCTTGAGATGCGTGACATCGACCCCAAGCTGTCGCCCAAGGCCGGTACGATCCGCGACCACCTGTCGGCGACCACGCAGGAGACCTGACGCATGAGCGCACTGGACACAAACATCGAAAAGCTGAACGGCTTTCTGGACCGGTTCCGGGAAACGGGCATCCACAACCGTATAGCGGGTGAAGACCGGGACGGATCCGCCGGAGTGTTTCAGTCGGTCTCACCCGTCGACAAATCCGTGATCTGTGATGTTGCCCATGGCACGGCAGATGACATCGACGCGGCAGCCAAGGCCGCCCACGCAGCATTTGCAGAGTGGCGAGACATGCCCGCCACCCAACGCCGTCGCATCTTGTTGAATGTGGCTGATGCCATTGAAGCGCGCGCCGAGGAAATTGCACTGTGCGAGTGCTGGGACACGGGGCAGACCCTGCGTTTCATGTCAAAGGCAGCTTTGCGCGGGGCAGAGAACTTCCGGTATTTCGCGGATCAGGTGATTCAGGCGCGGGATGGGCAGCACCTGAAGTCTCCGACGCTGATGAATGTGACGACCCGTGTGCCGATTGGCCCGGTTGGCGTGATTACCCCGTGGAACACGCCGTTCATGCTGTCGACCTGGAAGATAGCACCGGCCCTGGCTGCGGGTTGCACGGTGGTTCACAAACCCGCCGAGGATTCCCCTCTGACGGCCCGTCTTCTGGTGGAAATCGCCGAGCAGGCAGGGCTGCCCAAAGGTGTGCTGAATACGGTCAACGGGTTTGGCCCCGACGCTGGCAAGGCTTTGTGCGAGCATGCGCTGATCAAGGCCATTGCCTTTGTGGGCGAAAGCCGTACCGGCAGTCTGATCGTCAAGCAAGGCGCAGATTCCCATAAGCGCAACCATTTGGAACTGGGTGGAAAAAACCCGGTTGTCGTGTTTGATGATGCGGATCTGGACCGTGCTTTGGATGCCGTGATCTTCATGATCTATTCGATCAATGGCGAGCGCTGCACCTCGTCTTCGCGGCTTTTGGTGCAGGACACGATCAAGGAAGACTTCGAAGCCAGATTGATTGAGCGCGTCAACAACATCAAGGTGGGGCACCCCTTGGACCCCGAGACCGAGATCGGGCCGTTGGTGACCGAAGAACACTACACCAAGGTCACGAGCTATTTCGACATCGCCAAGGAAGGTGGCGCAACTGTCGCCGCTGGCGGCGTCACGGTGGGGGATGCGGGCTATTTCGTCCGGCCGACCCTGTTCACCAATGCCACCAACCAGATGCGCATTGCGCGTGAAGAGATATTTGGCCCTGTCCTGACCTCGATCCCGTTCTCGACCGAGGATGAGGCGCTGGAGATCGCCAACGACACGCCATATGGCCTGACCGGCTATGTCTGGACCAATGATCTGACCCGCGCGCTTCGGTTCACAGACAGGCTGGAGGCTGGAATGATCTGGGTGAATTCCGAGAACGTGCGTCACCTGCCCACGCCGTTCGGTGGGGTCAAGGCGTCCGGCATTGGCCGGGATGGCGGCGACTGGAGCTTTGAATTCTATATGGAACAGAAACATATCGGCTTTGCCACCGGTCAGCACAAGATCATGCAGTTGGGTAAATAGATCACGTAGGCCGACCCCGGCTGGGGCAAGCCCATTACACGAGGAGGAATTGCCATGGGAAAGATAGTACAGGCCGCAAAGATCACGCATGTACCCAGCATCTGGATGTCCCACACGATGCAAAAGTACAAGGGCATCCGGCAATCCGCCATTGATGGATATGCACGCCTGCGTCAGGACGCGATCGACCGCGGGGTCGAGACGTTCATCGTGTTCGACACCCATTGGATCACCAATCAAGGGTTTCACCTGAACACGAAGGAACATCACAAGGGCCGGTTCATAAGTCACGAACTGCCGCATATGTTGGCGGATATGGAGTTCGACTATCGCGGCGATCATGAACTTGGGGAAACCATCCTTGACGTTCTGCGCGAACGGGGAGAGCGGGCGCTGGGCCATTCGCACCCCGACATGGGCATGGAATACGGCACCCTGCTGCCGATGCATTTCATCAATGATGGCGTGAATGCCCGGGTTTTGCCGGTGGCGGTCAATCAATTCTCGTCGATTGCGGAAAACCGGGCCTGGGGCGAGGCCATTGCCGAGGGTATCCGACGTTCGGACCGCAATGTATCCATTCTGGCGTCCGGCTCGCTCAGCCACGACTTTACGCCGAATGAACGCTCGGTCGACGGGCTGAATGCCGTGAATGGCGAGTTCAACCGCCAGATGGACATGCGCGTTCTTGAGCTGTGGCAGCAGGGCCGATTTGAAGAGTTTCTGGAAATGCTGCCGGACTATGCAAAAAAATGCACCGGTGAATGCGCCATGAATGACACTGCTTTGCTGTTTGGTGCGTTGGGGTGGGGAAGCTACAAGGGTGAGATCGACATTTACACCCCGTATTTCGGCAGCTCTGGCACCGGTCAGGCCAATGTCAGCTTTTCGGTGTGACGCACGCAACGGAACAAAAGGGTTTGGCGGTGATCCCGTCACAAAGGAAAGTCAGCAGATGAACTGGGACACGTTTTCGCATTGGGGTCAGCACATCTCGAAGTGGGCGGCGGATTATCACAAGACACTTGCTGAACGTCCCGTGCGGGCGCAGACCGCGCCGGGGGAAATCGCGGCCCAGCTTGTTGCAACTCCACCCGAGACAGGCGAGCCGATGGACGCCATCATGGCCGATTTCGAACGGATCGTGATGCCGGGCATCACCCATTGGCAGCATCCGCGCTTTTTTGCGTATTTCCCGGCCAACGCTGCACCCCCGTCCATGTTGGCCGAGATGCTGGTGACGACCATCGCGGCCCAATGCATGTTGTGGCAGACCTCGCCTGCCGCGACCGAGGTCGAGGGCGTCATGGTCGACTGGCTGCGGCAGGCCGTCGGATTGCCCGAGGGTATGACCGGCGTCATACAGGACAGCGCCTCTTCGGCCACCTTGTCGGCGGTACTGACCATGCGGGAACGGGCCACCGGCTTTACCGGCAACCGGGAAGGCCTGAACGCCAAGGGGGCGCTGCGGATCTATTGTTCCGATCAGGTGCATTCGTCGATTGACCGGGCATGCTGGGTTGCCGGGATCGGTCAGGACAATCTGGTCAAGTTGCCCACGCAGGGGCCGAATTTCGGGATTGTTCCCTCGGCGCTTGAGGCCGCCATTATGAATGACGTCGCCGCCGGACATATCCCGGCCGGGATTGTTGCAATTACCGGTGGCACAGGTGTGGGGGCCTGCGATGATCTGATGGCCGTGGCTGATATCGCCCAAAAATACGACCTTTACACCCATCTTGACGCCGCCTGGGCGGGTTCGGCCATGATCTGCCCCGAATTCCGCAGGGCTTTGTGGCAGGGCGCCGACCGCTATGACAGCATCGTCTTCAACCCGCACAAGTGGATGGGTGCGCAATTCGATTGTGCGATCCAGTTCCTGAGGGACGCCACGCCGCAGCTCGATACGCTGAAAATCGAGCCGGAATACCTCAAGACGACCGGAGCCGAGGTGACGAATTACTCGGAGTGGACCATCCCGCTGGGCCGCAGGTTCCGGGCGTTGAAAATCTGGTTCCTGTTGCGGTCATACGGGTTGGAGGGATTGCGCGAACGCATCCGCAACCATGTGGCATGGGCCGGTGAACTGGCGGAAAAGATTGGTGCGATCGAGGGGTTCGAGATCACAACCGGCCCTATCCTCAGCCTGTTTTCCTTCCGCTGCCCAGGGGACGATGCTCAGCAGCAGCGTCTGGTGGACGCGCTGAATGACGATGGCCGGATTTACCTGACGCAGGGCATGTTCGACGGCCGCAAGATCATCCGCTTTCAGGTCGGGCAGTTCGATACCACCCGCGACGACGTGTTGATGGCTGCGGACGTGATCCGGGACGTGTGGGAGACCATGAAATGAGGTTTGCCACTTTCGTATCGGGCGAAGAACGTTTCTTCGGGGCAATCACCGACGGTGGTGCTATTGCCTTGAACCAGGAATTCCCGGAACACGACAGCCTTTATGAGGTGATCGCGGCCGGGGCGTTCGATCAACTGGCAGAGGCGGCCGGGGGGAAACCTGTCACCCATCCCGATTTCATCTACGACATGGTGATGCCGGACGCGCGACGTATCCTTTGCGTCGGGGTGAACTTTCCTGACCGGAACGCAGAATACAAAGATGGCAGCGCGCAGCCGAAATACATGTCTCTGTTCCCGCGTTTCGCCAGTGGATTTACCGGCCATGAGCGGCCTCTGATCCGCCCGCCGGAAAACCACACGCTGGATTACGAAGGCGAAGTGGCCATCGTGATTGGCAAGGCTGGCCGCCGCATTCCGCAGCAGGACGCGTATGATCACATCGCCGCGCTGACGCTGTGCAATGAAGGAACCATTCGCGACTGGGTTCGGCACGCCAAGTTCAATGTCACCCAAGGCAAGAACTGGGACCGCTCTGGGGCCATCGGCCCGTGGCTGGTTCCCTTCACGGATGCGGCCCAGTTGGATGACGCTCGTATTCAGACACATGTGAATGGCGAGCTGCGGCAGGATGATACGCTGAACCGCATGATGTTCCCGATCCGGCGCGAGATTGAATACATCTCGACTTTCATGACGCTTCAGCCCGGCGATATCATTGTGACCGGTACACCGACCGGGGCGGGCGCGCGGTTCGATCCGCCGAAATACCTGGCACCCGGTGATGTGGTCGAGGTCTCGGTCGACGGTATCGGTACTCTGCGAAACACGGTTGAGGATGAAATAGTATGACGCCCGAAGACCATGCGCGCGCGGCCGCTGATCTGTTGCAGGCGGAACGAACGCATGAACAGATTGGCCTGCTCAGCCTGCGCCACCCCGAGATAGGCATGGATGACGCTTACGAGGTGCAGAAAGCCATCTGTCGCCAGAAACTGTCCGAAGGGCGCAAGGTGATCGGGTGGAAGATCGGCCTGACTTCGAAAGCCATGCAATACGCGTTGAACATCGATATTCCTGACAGTGGAATTCTGTTTGACGACATGGTGTTTGCACAGGGTGCCACCGTTCCGGCCGGGCGATTCATCCAGCCCCGGATCGAGGCCGAAATTGCCTTTGTCATGAAGTCTGCCATAGGCGGGGACAACGTGTCCCGCGAAGATATCATCGCGGCGACGGAATGCGTCGCGCCGTCCATCGAGATTCTGGATACCCGGATTGAACGCGTGGATCCCGAAACCGGCAAGGCGCGCACGGTCTTTGACACGATCAGTGACAATGCCGCCAATGCCGGTATCGTTTTGGGCAACGACCGCCACAGGGTGGATGCCTTTGATCTGCGCTGGGTCGGGGCACTCACCTTCCGCAATGGCGAGATCGAGGAAACCGGTCTGGGCGCGGGGGTGCTGAACGATCCGGTCGAAAGCGTCGTGTGGCTGGCGCGTCGCATGGCGCAATACGGTCAGAGCATCGCGCCGGGCCAGGTCGTTCTGTCCGGCAGCTTCATCCGCCCGGTCGAATGCCCCTCGGGAACGGAAATCCAAGCTGATTTCGGACCGTTCGGCTCAGTCGATATCCGTTTCGCCTGAAAGGAACGCCAATGCCCGCGCCAAGCAATACGTTCAAGGCCGCGCTGAGGGCGGGAACCCCTTTGATCGGGTGTTGGGTTGGGCTGGCCAATGCCTATACGGCCGAGATCGCCGCAACGGCGCAGTTTGACTGGCTGCTGGTTGACGGAGAGCATGCACCAAACGATCTGCGCTCGATCCTCGAGCAGGTGAGGGTGATTGAAGGATCTGGCAGTACCCCCGTCGCACGCCTGCCGATTGGCGAAACCTGGATGATCAAGCAATATCTCGATGCCGGTGTGCAGAACATACTGGTGCCGATGGTGGAAAGCGGCGATCAGGCGCGCGAACTGGTGCGGGCCGTGCAGTATCCACCTCGTGGCGTTCGGGGCGTAGGTTCCGCTTTGGCGCGGGCTTCGCGTTTTGCGGCTATCCCGGATTATCTGAAAACGGCGGACGAGCAGATCTGTCTTTTGGTGCAGGTCGAAAACAGGCTTGGGCTGGAGGCGCTGGACGACATACTGGCGACCGACGTCGATGGGGTGTTCGTCGGCCCGTCGGATCTGGCCGCAGATATGGGCCATATCGGCGATGCCGGGCACCCGGACGTGATCGAGGCCGTTCTTGATGCGATCCGGCGCATCGTTGCGGCAGGCAAGCCGGCAGGGATATTGTCACTGGACCCGGTCATGCAGCGAAAATGCCTGGATCTGGGGGCAACATTCGTGGCCACGGACATCGATGTGACTTTGTTCGCCAAGGCAATCCGGGCCGCTGCTACTGATGGGCTCAGCCTGCTGCCCGATCAGGTGGCTTCGGGAAGCGCACAGACAGGCGCGGCGTCGAAATACCTGCAACAGCTTTGCAAACACTGGTCGCGCAAGGCTCAGGTAACATTTGATGAAACGCAAGGCAGCGTGAGCTTTCCGGACGGGAACCGCGTCACGCTTTCGGCAGGTGATACCAGCCTGACCGTAACCGCCGCCACCCGGGCGCGCGGTGATCTGGCCCGATGGCAACAGGTCATCGAGGCTCATCTGGCGCGTTTTGCGTTTCGGGAAGAGTTCCGCATTGATTGGTCAGGATGAGGAAAACACGTTGCGGCCCTGAATCCGGCTCTGTGGCAACAGGACAAAGGCAGGCACACCTGCGTTGGATTTGAAACGGTTTTGCCCGAAAGGCCACAACTAGAGCTTGTGGATACCATGGACGGTCAGCGTACTGACCAGATCGGCATAGTCTTCGCGGGCTTTGGGGCCCGCGCCGGTGTTCCACATGTAATACCAGTTCAGCATCCCAAAAACTGACATCGTGGTGCCGCGCAGCTTGTCCTTGTCATCATTGAAGGCTGTCGGGGCCAGCTCTTTCAGGATATCGCGCACAAAATTTACCAATTCCAGCTGATACCCGCGCAGAAGTTTCTGCTGTTCCTCGGTCAAGGCGCTCATGCCGCTGATCTGCACCCGGTGTTCGTCATCTGCGCCTTGATAGGCAAACAGGATTTCGCGCACCGCTTTCCGCAGCTTCTGTTCAGACGTAAGACCGTTCAGATCCACATTGCAGATACGGTCGCGAAGCTCGCGCAGGTAGGTTTCAAGGATGTCATACAAGATGGCATCCTTGCTGTCGTAATAGTGGTAGATGTTTGCCTTGGAAATCCCGCACTCTTTTGCCAACAGGGTCATCGAGGCGCGATCAAACCCTTGGTCGGCGAACACTTTGGCAGCCATTTTCAGGATTTGCTTCCGCTTCTGGTCGTGATCTTTGGCGATTGTACGGGCCACGGCTTATTCCTTATCGCGATTGTCGACGACGCGCTTCGCCTTGCCCTGAGAGCGTTCGACGTCGCCGGGGTCACCTACAACAATTTCCGTTGAGACGCCAACGACGTCCTTGATCCGCTTGGTCAGCATCCGTGCCGCGGCCGTCTTGGACAGTTCGTCGGTGGAATCCGGGGACGATTCAACATAAACCCGCATGGCGTCCATGCGGCCGGATTTGTACAGCTCTATCTGATAATAAGGGGCAAGGCCCCCCGTCGCCATGACCTGTTCTTCAATCTGGCTGGGAAAGACGTTGACCCCGCGCAGGATCATCATGTCGTCGCTGCGACCGGTGATTTTGGCCATCCGGCGCATGGATCGTGCTGTCCCCGGCAGCAGGCAGGTCAGATCGCGCGTGCGATAGCGGATCATCGGCAAACCTTCCTTGGTCAGGGTCGTGAACACCAACTCGCCGGTTTCGCCATCGGGCAGGACCTCTCCGGTCGTGGGATCAATGATTTCAGGCAGGAAGTGATCTTCCCAGATCACCGGGCCATCCTTGGTTTCAACGCATTCATTGGCCACCCCGGGCCCCATGATTTCGGACAGGCCATAGATGTCGACCGCATGCATATCAAACGCATCCTCGACTTCGGCGCGCATGGCGTCCGTCCAGGGCTCGGCACCGAACACGCCAACCTTCAGCGAGCTTTCACGCGGGTCGAGCCCGGCCTTGTGGAACTGTTCAAGGATATTGAGCATATAGGAAGGTGTAACCATGATCCCGTCGGGCCGGAAATCGTTGATCAGGTTGACTTGCTTTTCGGTTTGCCCGCCGGACATGGGGACGACGGTCGCGCCAAGCCGCTCGATCCCGTAATGTGCGCCAAGACCGCCGGTGAACAACCCGTAACCATAGGCATTGTGCACCATGTCCCCCTTGCGCAACCCCGATGCGCGCAGGGACCTTGCGCCCAGATCCGCCCAATTGTCGATGTCGTTTTTGGTGTAGCCCACCACCGTCGGCTTGCCCGTCGTACCGGACGAGGCGTGCAGACGAATGATCTGGCTGCGTGGAACGGCGAACAGGCCGAACGGATAGTTGTCACGCAGATCATTCTTGTACGTGAACGGAAACTTCGCCAGATCCGAAAGCTGCTGAAGATCGTCGGGATGCACACCGGATTCGTCAAACCGTTGCTTGTACATCGGAACGTTCTCGTAGGCGTGGCGAACGGACCATTTGAGGCGTTCAAGCTGCGTCACGCGGATTTCGTCGATCGAGGCGATCTCGATCGGGTCCAGATCCGCTTTGTTTGGGGAAAGGTCTTCCATCGCGTCACTCCTCCAGTCGCGAAGCTATTCCTGAAAATTCTGCCCGCCGACCGCGCGGGACATTCCGCGAAACTCGGCGATCAGGGTGTTGTCTTGGTTGGTGACGTGCACGTCATAGATGCCACTGCGGCCGGTGACGGCAACCTCTGTCGCGGTTGCGGTCAGATGGTCCCCTTTTTTTCCGGGCGCGAGGTAGCTCATCATCGTATGCTGGCCGACGGTTGCCACGTTGCGGCTGTTGCAGGCGAAGGCAAAGGCGCTGTCGGCCAGGGCATGAGTGACGCCCCCGTGGCAAATGCCGTGCCCGTTGCAGTGATGGTCCCCGACTGTCAGGGTCAGAACTGCACGGCCTTCGTCGACTTCGACCAGATCCATCCCGAACCATTTGCTGGCTTGGTCATTCGCCCACATCGCTTCAGCGGATTTCGTGGCACGTTCCTTGGGTGTCATCATCAGCGTCCCTGGAAATTCGGTGTCCGCTTTTCAAGAAAACTGGATACGCCTTCGGCGTAATCCGCGCTTTCCCCGCAGGTCTTCATTGCGTCTGCTTCGATCTCAAGCTGATCCGAGAGCGACGTGGTGGCAGCGGTTTGAATGCACTGTTTTGTCAGCCCGAGCCCGAGGGTTGGGCCGTTTGCCAATTGCGCGGCAAGTGCGCGCGCTTCGGTCATCAATTGATCATCGGCCACCGCCTTCCAGATCAGCCCCCAATCTTCGGCTTGCTTGGCCGGAAGGGGTTGGGCTGTCAGGGCCAGCCCCTTGGCGCGCGCCTCGCCCAACAGGCGCGGCAAGTGCCAACTGCCGCCCGTGTCGGGAATCAGGCCCACCTTGGAAAAGCTCTGAATGAATTTTGCACTTTCCGCGGCCAGAACCATATCACAGGCCAGCGCCAGATTTGCACCCGCCCCGGCGGCTACTCCGTTCACGGCGCAGATCACCGGGATATTCACTGACCGGATCAACCGGATAAGAGGGGCATAGAATCTGCGTACCGTTTTGCTTAAATCCGGCGGGCCATCCATTTTCGACGGGTCGCGATCGCCGAGGTCCTGACCGGCACAAAAGCCTCGTCCGGCACCGGTCAGCAATATCGCGCGGGCCCCGCCGTCGCGCGCGGCTTTCAGCGCATCCTGAAGCGCCAGGTGCATTTCTTCATTGAACGAGTTCAGCTTGTCCGGGCGGTTCAGGGTGATTTCGGCCCAGTTCCCGTTGTCTTGTACAAGAATCGTATCGCTCATGACTGTCTCATCTGGTCTCGTTTCAACTTAATCATTGCATTAACCGAACGGTTGGTCAATATATAAACCCGAACCGAATCTGAACCGATCAAAGGGATTGCAAATGTCGCAGTCGTCGCTGGTGAGCGTTGAATTTAAGGGCGACGTGGCGTGGGTCACCATTGGCAACCCGCCGGTAAACGCGACGTCGACAGGAGTTCGCCAAGGGCTGTCTGACGCCGTTGATGCGGTCAAGGGGGCGCGGGTGGCGGTGCTGTGTTGCGCTGGAAAAACCTTTGCCGCAGGCGGCGACATGTCCGAATTCGATGCGCCGCCGGTCGAGCCGCACTTGCCCGACGTGGTTCAGAAAATCGAAGACAGCGAGGTTCCGTTCATTGCCTGCATGCATGGCAACGTGCTGGGTGGTGGGTTCGAAATCGCCATGGCCTGTGCGTGGCGGATCGCAGCGCCGGGAACGGGTTTTGGTCTGCCGGAAGTCAATGTGGGCTTGATCCCCGGGGCAGGGGGCACACAACGATTGCCGCGTCTTGTCGGGATGCAGGCTGCAATTGACATGGCTTGTTCGGGCAAAATTTTCAAGGCAGAGACACTGGCCGAGCTTGGCGGCGTCGACCGCATCGCCGAAGACCCCAGGGCTGCTGTCCTGGAGTTGATTGCCGACCTGCCCGAACGCCCAATACCTGTCAGCCAGCGTGCTGTGGCGGAATTTTCGCCGGATCTGTTGGAGACGAGCCGCGAGGCTTTGAAGAAACGCGCTAAGGGTCAGAAATCACCGTCGGAAAACCTGACGGCGCTTGGTTGGTCGGTTGAGCCATTTGCCACCGCACAACCGAAAGAGCGCGCGCGCCATCTGGAGTTGCGCCAAAGCCCGGAAAGCCGCGCTTTGCGCTACGCGTTTTTTGCTGAGCGGGCCGTGTCCAAACCTTCTTTGATCAAAGACGTGGCCGTCCGAGACATAACACGGATCGCCGTTGTCGGAGGTGGGTTGATGGGGGCAGGGATCGCAACTGCCGCCCTGAACGGCGGGCTGTCCGTGACGTTGATCGAGCGAGACGCTGACGCCGCGGCCGCAGCGCACAATCGGGTTGCGGGTCTGCTGCAAGGCGCGGTCAAGAGAGGCAAGATGTCCGAGGCGCAGCTTCGGGATCGCCTTGCTGCGTTTCGTGCGGTGCACAGTTATGCAGACGCTGCGGATGCCGAATTGGCGATCGAGGCCGTCTTTGAAGACCTGTCCGTAAAGCAACAGGTATTTGACGAGCTGGCAAGCCATATGAGCAGCGATGCGATTTTGGCAACCAATACGTCCTATCTGGACCCGCGCGAAATTTTCGCGGACGTCGGCAATCAGGCCCGATGCATCGGGCTGCATTTCTTCAGCCCGGCCCATGTCATGAAGTTGCTCGAGGTCGTGGTAGCTCCGCAAACCTCTGCTGAAGTGGTCGCAACCGCGGTCGCGCTTGGGAAGAAGCTTCGCAAGGTTTCGGTGCTGTCGGGTATCTGCGATGGGTTCATTGGCAACCGCATGTTGGCCGCCTATCGGCGCGCGGCCGATTATCTGCTGGCAGATGGGGCGCTTCCCTATCAGGTGGACCGTGCAATGCGGGCGTTCGGGATGCCCATGGGGCCTTACGAGCTTCAGGATCTGACCGGTCTTCAAATTGCCTGGGCGAACCGCAAACGCAATTCCGCCAACCGCGACCCGAACGAACGTTATGTCACCATCGCGGACCAGCTTTGTCAGCGTGAGCGTTTCGGCCAGCGTGTCGGCAAAGGGTGGTACCGCTACGAAGAGGGCAGTCGAGATCCGGTTCGTGATCCCGAAGTTGAGGCATTGATCGAAGCTTATTCCGACCAGCAGGGCATCACCCGCAGGGATTTTTCGGACAAGGAAATCTGTTCGCGGTTGCTGGCGGTCTTGGCCAACGAGGGCGCTTTGATCATTGAAGAGGGGATCGCGGAAAACGCCGAAGCTGTCGATATGGTTCAAATCCATGGATATGGCTTTCCCCGCTGGAGAGGAGGACCGATGAACTATTGCAACGAAATCGGCATCAGCCGGTGCGCCGCAAATATGCTAACCGTAGTGAAAGAAAGCCCAGGTTCGTGGCGCCTCGCGGGCCAATTGGAAAACAATTAACATGTTGATGGTTACAAAAGTGACCATTAACGCATTCTCGAGTCATGTTTCACAGGGAGGAGACAAAACCATGAAGTTCACCAAGTTGAGCACTCTTTTGGCCTCGGCCGCGCTGGCTGTTTCGGGCACAGTGGCGCTGGCGGCGGATTATACGCTGACGATTTCCAGCTGGGCACCGCCGACCCACGGCATCAACGCGAAGATGTGGCCGAAATTCGTGGAAATGGTCGAAGAAGCCACCGACGGCAAAGTCACTGCTGAACTGAAGCTGGGAATTGCCCCGCCGCCGGCGCAGATGGATCTGATCATGGATGGCGCGGCGGATGCGTCGATCATCTTCCATGGTTACCAGCCCGGTCGTTTCGTCACCACCAAGATGATTGAGCTGCCCGGATATGAGGGCTCGGCCGAAGCGGCCTCGGTCGCGTATTGGCGTACATACGACAAGTATCTCAAGGCAGCGGACGAACATCGCGGTGTGAAAGTGATCGCCCTGCACACACACGGCCCGGCACAGCTTCATTCCAGCAGCTCCGTGACCAACCTCGACGAGGTATCAGGCCTCAAGGTGCGTATCCCGGGTGGTGTGGGCGGAGATGTCGGCACGGCGCTGGGCGCAACCGGAATCCAGGTTCCCGCGCCGAAAGTATACGAGACACTCGCGTCGAAAGCTGCTGATGGTGTGGTTATGCCATTTGAATCCCGTAAGGGTTTCAAGCTGACTGAAGTGGCGCAGAACGTATATGAAGTTCCGGGTGGCCTGTATCGCGGTTCATTTGCGTTCATCATGAACGAAGACACTTTTGCGGATCTTCCCGCCGATGTGCAGGCCGCTTTGGAAGAAAAGGTCTTCGGCGAACCGCTGAGCCGCGAAATCGGTAAAATCTGGGATGAGATCGACGCGATCGGCCGTGAGGCGACCGAACAGACCGACGGCAACGCGATCAATGCAGCCTCTGCTGAAGATCTGGAAAAGTTCAACGCGATCGCTGCCGATGTGCGCGCCAAGGTCATCGAAGAGGTCAATGGCACCGGTGTTGATGCGCAAGCCGCTTATGACATGATCGTTAACGAAATGGCTGCCCAGTAACACAGCCCGGCTGGCGGGGTTGACCCGCCAGCCATCTTCACCCGTTGGGGGCCAATCATGCAATCTATCGTGACCTTCGCGCGTCGCGTCAGTATCATTCCGACGGTGCTGGCCTGTGTGGCGCTGTTCATCCTGATGGTGATGACCTTTTTTGACGTCATCCTACGCTCAGTCTTCAATGCTCCGATCGAGGCGGCAACCGAACTGACACGGATTCTGATGGCGATCCTTGTGTTCTCGGTTCTGCCGATGATTTCGGCCGGGAAAGGGCAAATCGCCGTTGACCTGACCGATGGATTGTTTTCCCGCCTGCGGCTGAGCAGGGCACGCGATGCAATTGTCTATCTGATGTCTGGCATCATGCTGATCTGGCCGATTCAGCGCGTTTGGGTTCTGGCTGAACGTGCACGGGATTACGGGGACGTCACCGAATACCTGTCGATCCCTGTCTTCTATGTCGGCTGGTTCATCGCCGCCTTCACTGCAATAACGGCCGTTGCGATGGTCATCACCGGTCTTTTGCACATTTTTGCCCCCCAAACCTTGTCGGAGCACGCCTGATGACTGCCGCACTAATCGGTTTCGCCCTTGTCCTGGTTCTTGTGTTGGTACGCTTGCCCATTGTGTTTGCGATGGGCCTCGTGGGGACGCTTGGGTTCGCATATGAACGCGGTGGCAGCATCCTGTCCGAGCGCGGGCTGAAGGCCGCCATGTCGATGGTGGGCCGCCAGATTACGGATACGGCACAGGACTATGGCCTTTCGGTCGTGCCACTGTTCATCCTCATGGGTCTGTTCGTAAACAAGGGCGGGCTCGCGCGCGAATTATACGCGGTCTCAAACGCCTTCCTGGGCCACTTCCGAGGTGGTATCGCCATGGCGACGGTTGCCGCCTGCGGCGGCTTTTCGGCCATTTGCGGTTCCTCGCTGGCAACGGCTGCGACCATGTCCAAAGTCGCGATGCCCGAGATGCGCCGGTACCGCTACTCGGATGAGTTGTCGACCGCGTCGATTGCAGCGGGGGGCACGCTGGGTATCCTGATCCCACCGTCGGTCATTTTGGTGATCTACGGCCTGTTGACCGAAACATCGATCGGCAAACTCTTCGTTGCGGGCATAATTCCCGGTGTACTTGGTATCCTCTTCTATCTGTTCGCGGTGCGCTGGACCGTTTGGCGCAGGCCCGAGGCCGGCCCCGCCGGTGAACGCCACGGCTGGGGCGAACGCCTGTCGGCCCTGCGCTCGGTCTGGGCGGTGTTGCTGTTGTTCTTCCTGGTGATCGGCGGCTTGTACGGAGTGTTCGATTTCCATCCTTTGAACCTGACCTTCAGCCCGACCGAAGCCGCTGGTATGGGCGCGATGGGGGCGTTCTTGATCGCATTGTCGCGCGGCGGGCTGACCCTTAGATCGACCTTTGAAGTGCTGAAGGAAACCAGCTTCACCGCCGCAGCGCTGTTCTCGGTTCTGATCGGCGCGCAGATCTTCTCGAATTTCATCAACCTGGCCGGTCTGCCCGAAGCGTTGATCGCCCTGGTCACCGCATATGAGGTGGAGCCCTTCGTCGTGATCCTGATGATCCTCGGGATCTACATCATTCTGGGATGCGTCTTTGAATCGCTGTCGATGCTGTTGCTGACGGTTCCGATCTTTTTCCCTCTGGTCACGTCATTGGGATACGATCCGATCTGGTTCGGCATCGTTGTCGTCGTCGTGACCGAGATCAGTTTGATCACGCCGCCCGTGGGTCTGAACGTGTTCATTCTGAAAGGCGTGGTCGGGGACGTATCGACCGGAACAATCTTCAAGGGGGTCACACCTTTCTGGGTGGCAGACATCTTCCGTCTGGCTCTGATCGTTCTGGTGCCTTGGCTGGTTCTGGTCCTTCCCGAACAAATGGGAGCGATGGGTCACTGATGTTCTCTCTTACTGCGCTTTCGGACGGGTTTCATGCGGATCCCTATCCAACCTACGCCGCGTTGCGCGAAGACACGCCCGTCTGCTGGCAGCCCGATGGTTCGGTGGTCCTGTCGCGGTATGACGATCTGGATCTGGTGTACCGGGATACCGAGCGTTTCATTTCGGATAAAAAGGCGGTTTTCGGTCCCAAATACGGTATCGATAGCCCGCTGTACGAACACCATACCACCAGCCTTGTGTTCAACGATCCGCCCCTGCATACCCGCGTCCGCAAGGTCATGGTCGGCGCTATGAACCCACGGGCGCTGGCGCAGATGGAACCGGGCCTGATTGAACTTGTGGATGGGCTGCTGGACGAGATGCAGGCCAAGGGCTCGGTAGAGTTGATCGAGGATTTCGCCGGTGCCATCCCGATCGAGATCATCGGCAACCTGCTTGGCATTCCCAGATCGGAACGTGGCCCTTTGCGGGATTGGTCTTTGGCTATTCTGGGCGCTTTGGAACCCCAATTGACGCCCGAGCAGGAAGAGTGGGGCAACCGGTCGGTATCTGATTTCAAGGACTATCTTCGGCATGTCATCGAAGATCGCCGGGCCATCCCCGGAGATCCTGCGACGGATGTCCTGACACGGTTGATGCAGGATGACACCGACGGTGGCTTGACCGAGGTCGAGCTGTACCAGAACTGCATCTTCATTCTGAACGCAGGGCACGAGACCACCACCAACCTGATCGGCAACGCATTGGAACTGTTGGAACAGCACCGCGACAAGCGGGCCGATCTTCTGGCCAATCCGGATCTGATCAACACGGCAGTGGACGAGTTTCTGCGGCTGGAAAGCCCAAATCAGTTTGGCAATCGTCTGACCACCGAAGATGTAACGTTCCACGGTCAGACCATTCCGGCCGGTACGGACATTCACCTGTGTATCGGCGCGGCCAATCGCGATCCGCGGCAGTTTGAACAACCTAATGAGGTTGTATTGGATCGGCGCCCCAACAAGCATCACGCGTTTGCCGGAGGTCCCCATACCTGCGTCGGCCTGACCCTGGCCCGTATGGAGGGGCGCGTGGCCGTCGGACGGTTTCTTACGCGATTCCCGACCTATCGCATCACTGACGGCGCCGAACGGGGCGGGCGCATCCGGTTTCGGGGTTTCGCGCGACTGCCAGCGCAAGTCTGAGATGTGCGGTTTGGGTGACAATTCGCCAATTTATTGACCGACCGTACGGTTTATATTATGATTTCGTGAGACGGGCATATGGCCGCGCGAAGTTCACACAACAAATGAGGAGACGCTCATGACAATCCAACAGATTTCCAGCTTCGCGGCCGGTGAATGGGTTGCGCCCGGTGCGGGTGCCCGCAATATTACAAGCGCAGTCACCGGCGAGGTGATCGCCACGGCCGGCAATAGCGCGTTGGATGTGCAGGGGATGCTGGACTATGCGCGCAATGTCGGCGGGCCGGCGCTGCGGCAGATGACGTTCCACCAGCGGGCCAAGATGCTCAAGGCGTTGTCCGTTCATTTGGGTCAGCACAAACAGGAAATGTATGACCTGTCTTTCAGCACAGGTGCGACCCAGTCCGACCACTTGATCGACATAGACGGTGGTATCGGCACGATGTTCGTCTTCGCTTCGAAAGGTCGACGCGAGATGCCGGACGGATATGTCTATCTGGACGGTGAGGTCGAGCAGTTGTCGCGCAATGGCACTTTTCTGGGGCAGCACATCTGCACCCCGTTGCATGGGGTGGCGGTTCACATCAACGCGTTCAACTTTCCTGTCTGGGGGATGTTGGAAAAGCTGGCTCCAACCCTTCTGGCAGGCGTTCCGGCCATCGTAAAACCGGCGACGAACTCGTGCTACGTCACCGAACTATGCGTCCGGCTGATGCTGGACTCCGGCATTTTGCCTGCGGGCGCGTTGCAGCTGGTTTCGGGTGGTCTGGGCGATATGCTGGACCGTCTGACCATGCAGGACGTGGTCAGTTTCACCGGATCCGCAGAAACGGCGTCGAAACTGCGTTCCAACCCGGTCATCCTGGAGAATTCTGTTCGTTTCGTAGCCGAGCAGGACAGTCTGAACTGCTCGATCCTGGGCCCTGATGCCGAGCCCGGAACGCCGGAATTCGACCTTTTCGTCAAAGAAGTCCAGCGCGAGATGACCACGAAGGCCGGGCAGAAATGTACGGCGATCCGCCGGATCATTGCCCCAGAGCCTCAGGTGCAGGCGGTGATCGAAGCCCTGTCCGCGCGGTTGGCAAAAACGGTCATCGGCGACCCGCGGCTGGAAACCACACGCATGGGCGCGCTGGTCTCGAACGGTCAGAAACGCGATGTTCTGGAAAAGGCGGCAATCATCGGGCAGGAAGCCGAGCGCGTTTTCGGCAACCCTGACGATTTTCAGGTTGATGGGGCGGATGCTGAGAAAGGCGCGTTCCTGCCGCCGATGTTGTACCACTGTGCCAATCCGGATGCGGCCCGACGCGTCCATGACACCGAGGCTTTTGGCCCGGTCAGCACGGTGATAGGGTATCGCGATCTTGACCATGCGATCGATCTGGCGAACCGCGGGCAGGGGTCGCTGGTGGCATCGGTCATAACTCGTGACGCGGATGTGGCGCGACAAGTTGCCCTTGGGGCCGGGGTCTATCACGGGCGGCTGTATTTCAACAATCGTGACTCGATGAAGGAATCCACCGGCCACGGCTCTCCTCTGCCGCATATGGTTCACGGCGGACCCGGACGCGCTGGTGGCGGCGAGGAGATGGGCGGTGTGCGTGGCGTGAAGCACTACATGCAGAGGACAGCCATTCAGGGGTCACCCGATTTGCTGACCGCGATCGGGAACAAATGGGTTCCCGGCGCGACCGAGGTCGCAGGGCCAGCCCATCCGTTCACGCGCCGGTTCCACGAGCTGGCGATTGGCGAGACCCTCCACACGGCGCCCCGTACAATCACGATGGAAGACATCGAACACTTTGCCAATTTCACCGGCGATACGTTCTACGCACATATGGATCAGGCAGCGGCGGAACGGAACCCGTTCTTCCCGGGCCGTGTGGCCCATGGGTATCTGCTTCTGTCATTTGCAGCCGGATTGTTTGTTGAACCGAACGAAGGCCCGGTTCTGGCAAACACAGGTCTTGACGGGTTGCGATTCATGAAGCCCGTCGAGGCGGGTGATACCATCAAGGTGCGGTTGACGGTCAAGGCCAAGACCAAACGGAACGAAGAATACGGCGAAGTCCGCTGGCATGTCACCCTGACCCAACAGGATGATGAAATGGTTGCGGAATATGAGCTTTTGACGATGGTCGCCTACTAGGCCCGGAACCCATTGAATTCGGCAGGTCAGCGTGTTCACGGTTCGAAAAACGAGCGGTGAACATGTCTGATCTTCGGGATGCGTGCCAGAATCCGGGGGCGCAAACAGTGCGGGTTGCCTGCAAAGCACGCTAAGCGGCGCAATCGCGTCAAGATAATGTTCGACAGAATCAAGGGCTGGCTGCGCGCCACGACCCTTTGCGACCGAGGCTCAAAGGTCCTCTCGCCCGCGCCGCCATGAGTTGGCTGTGAAACCTTATCCCGGCGCGCGTTAAACATGCACATCAACCTGAGTTCGCAGATTGGCCGGGCGCGTTCCATCAGGGTGGAAAAACGGCGGTCTTCTTTACCGTTCCATAAACAAAGCTGGTGTCGATCGAAGCAATCCCACCGATCGGGTGAATTCTGTTTCGTATGAATTCTTCATATGCCTCGAGATCCGATACCAACACCCGCAGCTGGTAGTCCATTGCCCCGGTCAGCACGTGGCATTCAAGAACTTCGTCGATCATCCGAACGCGTTTTTCGAAATTCTGTACGTCCGTTTCATTGTGTCGCTCCAACCGGACCCGCACAAAAACGGTAATGCCTATGCCGTATGCGGCGGCGTCCACATCTGCGCTGTAACCCTTTATGATCCCGCGCGCTTCGAGGTTCTTGACCCGGCGCAGACACGGCGACGGAGACAGGTTCACCTCGTCGGCAAGGTCCTGGTTCGTCATGCGCCCGTCCTTTTGCAGCGCCCGAATGATCTGTCTGTCTTTATCGTCCATTTCAACCTTAAAATTGGCAGAATCTGCCAATATAGATCGCTGTCTTGATACTATTTGCAAGCACAAGCCCAAAGTAAAGGTGCAAACTGGCGTCAGCTTGAAACAGGAGCTTGCAATGACTCGTTCAACCGGATTTGCCACCCGCGCCATTCACCACGCTTACAACCCTCTGGAAAATGACGGCGCCCTTACCCCACCGCTGCATTTGACGTCCACGTTTACCTTTGAAACCGCAGAGGCTGGTGGAGAGATGTTCGCCGGTGAACGCGCAGGTCATATCTACAGCCGTATTTCGAACCCCACATGTGACCTTCTGGAACAACGCATTGCGGTGCTTGAAGGGGCCGAGGCCGGACTGGCCCTTTCCAGCGGCATGGGGGCGATCACGGCAGTGCTTTGGACCCTGCTGTCGCCGGGGGACGAAGTCATCGTGGACAAAACGCTCTATGGCTGCACCTTCGCCTTCATGCGCCACGGTCTGGCAAAATGGGGGGTCACGATCACCCATGTCGACATGACAGACCCAGAGAACCTGAAAGCTGCCGTTTCTGACAAAACCCGCGTTGTCTATTTCGAAACTCCGGCCAATCCGAACATGCGCTTGGTGGACATCGCCGCCAGCGCCGAAATTGCGCATTCGGTCGGTGCAACGGCTGTCGTCGACAACACCTATGCCAGCCCCTATCTGACCCGCCCGATCGAGCACGGGGCGGATATCGTTCTGCATTCTGCCACCAAATATCTCGGTGGGCATGGCGACGTGGTCGCTGGTCTGGTTGTCGGCACCGCCGAACAGATCGCCGAAATCCGCCTGGTCGGAATGAAGGATATGACCGGTGCGGTCATGGCCCCTTTCAACGCGATGCTGATCCTGCGTGGTCTAAAAACACTGAACCTGCGTCTGGATCGTCATTGCGCGTCAGCCAAGGTCGTCGCTGATTTCCTCGAGGCGCACCCCGCCGTCGGTGAGGTTTATTTTCCCGGGCTGAAAAGCTTTGCCCAGCATGATGTCGCGCAGCGGCAAATGTCCCAACCCGGCGCCATGATCGCGTTCGAGATCAAGTCCGGCCTGTCCGGTGGGATCGAATTCATGAACCGCCTGAACATGATCCAGCGCGCGGTGTCCTTGGGCGATGCCGAAACGCTGATCCAGCACCCTGCATCCATGACGCATTCGACCTATACCCCGGAAGAACGGGCCGCGCATGGGATCAGCGATGGTTTGATCCGTTTGTCCGTCGGGCTTGAGGATGTCGAAGATATCCTCGCAGACCTGGAGCAAGCTTTGCCGTATCCTGCCCGCAGCGCCGCCTGAACCCGGAGACCGCCATGCACATTGATCCCACTCAGTTGAAGATCGTTGAACAACGTCTGCTATGGTTGTCGCATTGGATGATCCACAATGCCAACCAGATCCGACCAAAGGTGGATGGGATCAAGGTTGGTGGCCATCAGGCGTCGTCTGCTTCGATGGTGTCGATCATGACCGCGCTCTATTTTTCGGCCCTGCGCCCTGAAGACCGGGTGGCGGTCAAACCCCATGCCTCGCCGGTTTTCCATGCGATGCAGTATCTCATGGGCAATCAAACGCGCGAGAAGATGGAAAACTTCCGTGGTTTTGGCGGTGTGCAAAGCTATCCCAGCCGGACCAAGGATATCGACGACGTCGATTTTTCTACCGGGTCTGTGGGTTTGGGTGTCGCGATCACCTCGTTTGCTTCGATCATTCAGGATTACATCAAGGCCAAGTGCTGGGGCTCGGATGCTCCGATGGGGCGGATGGTGGCCCTTGTAGGCGACGCAGAACTGGACGAAGGCAATGTGTACGAGGCTTTGCAGGAAGGCTGGAAGAATGACCTGCGCAATACGTGGTGGATCGTTGACTACAACCGGCAATCCCTGGATGGCATCGTCCGCGAAGGGCTGTTCGAACGGATTGAAAAGATCTTCGATGCGTTCGGTTGGGATGTCGTGCGCGTGAAATATGGGGTTCTGCAACGCGCGGCCTTTGAAGAACCGGGTGGCGATCGCCTGCGCGACTGGATCGATGCGTGCCCCAATCAGGAATATTCGGCTTTGACCTTCATGGGTGGCGCAGTCTGGCGGCAGCGTCTCATGGACGATCTGGGGGATCAGGGGGATGTGACCGCCCTGATCGAACGGCGGACGGATGCAGAGCTGGCTGCCCTGATGGAAAACCTTGGCGGCAATTGCGTCGAGACCATGGCCCGGACATTTGCCGCCATCGATCATGATCGCCCGACCTGTTTCCTGGCCTACACCGTCAAAGGGTGGGGCACCCCCATCGCAGGTCACAAGGACAATCACGGCGGGCTGATGAACAACAGCCAGTTCGCCGCGTGGCAGTCGCATATGGGCGTGCCGAAGGGCGAGGAATGGGAGCCGCTTGCGACAGTGCAGGACCCAGCCGCATTCAAGGATTTTCTGGCAAAGGCACCGTTCTTTGCCAAGGGTCCGCGCCGCTATTTCGATGACAAGCTGGACGTGCCACGGATCGAGGTCGACACCAGCCGTGAAATCTCGACCCAGATGGCGTTTGGCAAGATCCTTGACGATCTGTCAAAAGGTGATGGCCCGTTGACCGAACGCATCGTGACAACCTCTCCGGATGTCACCGGCACGACGAACCTGGGGCCTTGGGTTAACAGGCGCAAGCTGTTTGCCCGATCCATGCAAGCCGATGCCTTCATAGAACATCGGATCCCTTCGACGGCGAAATGGGAGTTCACTCCGGAAGGGCAGCATATCGAGCTTGGTATCGCCGAAATGAACCTGATGCTACTTCTGGGAGCGGCGGGTCTGTCGCATTCCCTGTTTGGCAAACGGTTGATCCCGATCGGCACCGTCTATGACCCCTTTGTCAGTCGCGGCCTCGATGCGCTAAACTATGCCTGTTATCAGGATGCACGCTTTATTCTCGTCGGTACGCCATCGGGCGTGACACTGGCACCTGAAGGCGGAGCGCATCAATCCGTTGGTACCCCCCTGATCGGCATGAGCCAGGACGGGCTGGCCGCATTCGAACCCGCCTTTGCTGATGAACTGGCGGTGATCATGGAATGGGCCTTCGACTATCTGCAACGCGACGGTGAAGGGCAACCGGACGAGCGCACATGGCTGCGCGATGAAACCGGCGGTTCCGTCTATCTGCGTCTGACGACCAACCCGATTGAACAGCCTGGAAAGCGTGTCGACGATGAGTTCCGCCAAGGTGCCATCGATGGGGCCTATTGGTTGCGAAAACCGGGGCCCAATTGCGAAGTTGTAATCGCCTATCAAGGTGCCGTCGCGCCCGAGGCAATCAGGGCCGCCGGTATCATCGGCGAGGGCCGTCGCGATATCGGCGTTCTGGCCGTGACGTCCGCGGATCGGCTGAATGCCGGTTGGACGGCTGCACAACGCGTGCGGTCGCGGGGCAACCCCGCCGCACTTTCCCACATCGAGGCCCTGATGTCTGGCCTGCCGGCGCATTGCAATCTGGTCACCGTGATTGATGGGCATCCTGCAACATTGTCGTGGCTGGGCGCTGTGCGCGGTCATCAGACCATTCCGATGGGGGTCGAACATTTTGGCCAGACAGGAACGATCGGTGATCTCTATCGCCACCACTGCATTGATGCCGATGCCATCATCGAAAAAGTGAATGGTTTGACCCGTGGCAGAGTACTTCTTAGGGCAACAGGGGCTTGAGATCGGGCCAACAAGATCAGGAACGAACCCGCTCGGGCTCTTGTTTGACCCATGTCGCATCGACGACGGTCATGTCATCGAAATGATCGGCACGATTGTGTGTGTCCGGTGCGTTTCTCCGACGCCCAACGGCAGGCATCTGCCAGCAAGATGTCGAATTGCGTACCCGCGTTGACCCAGGCTTGACGCGGCCCGGCCCTGGCGGTTGCGTCAGGGTCTGACCTGTCAGGGTGTTCCCTTATTGGAAGCTTTTCGGCGAAAATGCCCGTTTTCCCGTCTATACAACCGGGATGGCAGCCGGTAAGGGGCTGTCTTTACCCTTGGATGATCCGCTGATCGCAATTCCGCACAGCGCCTATCACCTGGCCGATACAAAGAACCACCACCGTGAAACAAACCATTGCAGATGCGCTAGCGCGCAAGGGCTATGATACATTGACCCAAGTTCAGCGAGCCGTCACCCAGCCCGAACTGGAAGGGCGCGACATGTTGGTTTCGGCCCAGACCGGATCAGGGAAGACCATTGGGTTTGGTCTGGCGATAGCACACAGGGTGCTGGGCGATGAAGAAACGCTCGGCAAACCCGAAGCGCCGTTGGCGCTGGTTGTCGCACCGACCCGCGAGCTGGCACTTCAGGTGAAACGGGAACTTGGTTGGTTGTATTCCGGAGCGGGAGCGTTTCTGGCCTCGTGCGTTGGGGGCATGGACATTCGGGATGAACGTCGCGCGTTGGCCCGAGGCGCCCATATCGTTGTGGCCACTCCGGGACGACTTCGCGATCATATCAATCGAGGGTCAATCGATCTGACAGCTATCCGAGCGGTTGTCCTGGACGAAGCGGACGAAATGCTGGATCTGGGGTTCCGCGAGGATCTTGAGTTCATCCTTGATGAAACACCCGCAGATCGTCAGACCTTGTTGTTTTCTGCCACTGTGCCACGCGCAATTGCCAATCTGGCCAAGCGGTATCAGCGCGACGCGGTACGTGTGAGCACGGTCGGCGAACAGACCCAGCACGCGGATATCGAGTATCGGGCCATGACGGTGGCGCCGCGTGATGGTGAAAACGCGATAATCAATGTGCTGCGATATTACGAGGCCCCCAATGCCATCGTTTTCTGCAACACCCGAGCAATGGTTTCGCGCCTGACCGCTCGCCTGTCGAACCGGGGGTTTTCTGTCGTGGCCCTGTCCGGTGAGCTGACCCAGAGCGAACGATCCAACGCGTTGCAGGCCATGCGTGATGGACGGGCCCGGGTCTGTGTCGCAACCGATGTTGCGGCCCGCGGCATCGATCTGCCCAACCTTGATCTGGTGGTCCATGCCGAACTGCCCAACAGCCATGAAACACTGCTGCACCGGTCTGGCCGCACAGGTCGCGCCGGGCGCAAGGGCGTCAGCGCCCTGATCGTCGCGCCATCATCGCGAAAAAAGGCAGAGCGCATTCTGAAATTTGCCAAGCTGACAGCAGAATGGGGATCGGCCCCGTCTGCCGACGAGGTGAACGAGCGTGATCAGGTTCGGATGCTGGCATCAGAGGACTGGCAGGTAGAGATTACGGAAAGCGAACGGCCGTCTGTTGAAAAACTGATTGCTCGCTTCACGCCCGAACAAATCGCGGCCGCTTACCTCAGGCAATACAAACTGCGCCATTCCGCCCCGGAAGAGCTGTCGGCGGTCGATCAGACCACCCCAAGACCACGGGCATCCTTTGGGCCCGGCGTCTGGTTTTCATTGTCCGAAGGGCGCAATCAGAATGCGTCCCCCCGTCATATGCTGCCGATGATCTGCAAGGCGGGCGATCTGACAAAAGACGACATCGGTGCCATTCGGATTGCCGAGGACGTAACTTATTTCGAAATCAGTGAAGCCAGTGTCGACCGCTTTCTGACCGCCATTGGTCCAGAGATGAAAATCGAAGAAACCAAAGACCTTGTGCGGTTGGATAAAGCACCGGACCTGTCGTCAACCGGTCGGTCCGGTCTCAAAAGTAAGTTCAAAGGCAGACCTACGGGACACAAAAAGGAAAACTCTCCGGCTGAGCGGAAAGCCCACCGCCGCCAATCCAAGCCCGAGGCTCAGCCTGCCCAGACCGTGCCCGCGACCGAAACCCGCCGAGCGTCGGATGACGACGCAAAAAGCCAGTTCAGGGCTTCGGGCGCAAAACCTAAAAAGCGCAAGCCCGACAGCGTCGAGCAAAAGAGGGGTCGTTCCAAACAAGCCGGAGACGCGCCGAAAGGTCCGCCGCCGCCGAAGGGCAAGCCAAACAGCAAGAAGAATCGTGCACGCGCGGCGGCCGTCAAATCCGCCAAGGGTGGCAACGCAGTTCCAAAACGTCGCAAACCCGGACCCAAGGGCAGTTGATTTCCGCCACGGACAAGGTTTGTCCTCTGGCCATTGGCAAGTGACCAGGTGCTGTTGATTTCGGTCCCGGCATACACATGTGCTTAACAGTTGCGTGATTTTTAGGGGTTGGAGCAAACTAAGCTTTGCTCTTCTTGCCATCTCAACCGAATACTGTGGTACAGGACATTCTTTTCGGGGTTTTCATGCGGTTCAGTGTCGGCATTGCTGTATCTATGCTGATCGCCGTATCCATCGGCGTGTCGACCTTTGTTGTTCATTCGCTGTGGTGGACGACCGCGCGTGACAACAGCCGCATGCTTGCCGCTGAGATCAACAGCCAGATTGCAAACGCGGTCCGTATCGAAGTCGGGGCAACCCTCAGATCCGCCGAAGCCGCATGGTCGGCGGTGCGCACGATTTTTGTACAGAATGTCATCGCAACACGGCAGGCCGATAAACGAGAGTTCGTGTTTCTGTCTCAGTTGCAGGCGCAGCCGAATATTTCCTGGATTTTCTTCGGTTGGCCGGACGGCAATTTTTTCGCGTCGCATCGGTTGGGCGACAGCGGGCTTGAGATGATCGAGATCGACAAGGCCATCCGCGACCGGAACCTGCGAACCGATCGATACATTTTTGTTCCCGGGGATATTCAGTTCGAAGAAAGGACCTTTGTTCCGACCTCTTATGATCCTCGCGATCATGCCTGGTTCAACAATTTCATGTCCCTGGACACGATGGGATGGATCGAAGCGCGCGATCTTCCGGGCAGTGACAAGACCGTATACGCATTTGCGGGGCCGATCGATGTCAACCGGGCACGGCAGGGTGTCCTTGCGGTCGCAATAGAAACCGACCGTTTGTCACGCTTTCTGGCGACGCTCGAGCCCGGCGAATTTGGAGCTGCCTTTATTCTGGATGCTGATGGCAAAGTAATTGCCGTTCCCGACGCAAAAGCGGACGAAGTTACACCGGCGCGCATGGGCGAGGGTGAACTGTACGAGGTTGCCAAGATCTCGGGGGAAAAACTGTTGGGCGATCCGGATGGCAAGACAGCGGGCAGTTCGACGAAGCGCGTGGTGATCGACGGCGTCCCCTATGCGGTGGCCCTGACACCTTTGGGTTTTTACGGGTGGCGCGTCGCTACGGTCATTCCGGAGGCGGCGTTTTTGTCGGGTATCAATGCAACCTTGATAGACCTGATCTATATCCTGATCGGGGTCGTGATCGTCTCAACCGCTCTGGCGATCTGGTTGATCCGTCGAATTGTAGCCAATCCTTTGGCGCGCATTGCCGAGGATCTGAGCAAGATCGAACGCTTCGACGTCGAACGCATTCCACGCCGGCCTTCAAACCTTTCCGAGCTTGCCAATCTGTCTGCGGCAACGGCCAGCATGGCAGCAGGATTGTCCGCGTTCAGAAAATACGTGCCGACCGATCTTGTGAAAATGCTGGTCGCTGAAGGCATCAAAACGCAGCCCGGTGGCGACATGAAGCAGATATCCGTATTGTTTTGCGATGTGACCGGTTTCACCGGGTTGTCGGAAAAACTCGGCCCCAAAATCATCCAGTTGATGGAGCCCTTTTTCTCTGCGGCCGCAGCTGCCGTCGCGCGCCATGACGGGACGATCGACAAATTCATGGGTGACGCGGTCATGGCGATCTGGGGGGCACCGCGCAAGGATGCTCTCCATGCCGAAAATGCCTGCCGCGCAGCGCTGGATCTTGTCGCGACCGTGGAAGATGCGGGCATCAAAGACGAGGCCGGAAATTCCCTGCGTGTCAGGATCGGGTTGAACAGCGGTGAAGCACTGGTTGGCAACATTGGGTCAGAGCAGCGGTTGAACTACACGGCGATCGGTGACGTCGTGAATGTGGCCAGCCGATTGGAAGGGGCCAACAAGGAGTATGGTACGCGCATTCTGATCGGTCCCGAGACCCGGCACGAAGCCGCCGATGCAATTGTCGTCCGAGAGCTGGACACGCTCGCGGTCTTTGGCCGGACCGAGGAGCTGGTGGTCTATGAGCTGATTGCGATGGCCGACGGTTTTGAAGGATCCCTTGATTGGATCGAGACCTACGAACAAGGTCTTGCGCATTATCGTTCCGGCCGGTTCGAGCAGGCGATAGCTGCGTTTGAGGCCGCGGACAAAACGCGGGGCGGGGACCCTGTGTCCGTCGCCATGAAGCTGCGCGCAAACAAGCTTTTGACCAACCCTCCCTCGGGGGATTGGCGCGCGGTTACGCATACGAACAAGACGTGAGAGTGCAGGCAATGAGCGCATGCTAACAGCACCCATTAACAGAAAGGTCTGAGTGCCCGGGAGAGGGTTTCGGGTCGTCGTATCGATTTCGCAGCGAAGATGAGAATGAGATCCGGAAATCAGGGTGCAACGGTAGAAAGACTCCTCAAAGATTTCGGCAGAAAGACACTGTTGACATTAGATATTGTATTTTGGATACATTAGGCAGAGGGATCGCGACGACCTGTGCTGTCACTGAATGCTCTGGCGACAAAGAGCCATGCGATTGTCTTTCAAAGTCCTTTTCTGGGAGAAAATCATGAACCTCAAACTTCTGGCCGCAACCACTGCGATCGCCCTGACGGGCGCCGTGGCGCAGGCAAATACACTTGTATATTGTTCCGAAGGATCGCCTGAAGGGTTCGATCCTGCGCTGTACACCGCGGGGACGACCTTTGATGCGTCTTCACATCCGATCTACAATCGGTTGCTTGAATTTGAAACGGGCACGACCAATGTGGTCCCCGGCCTGGCCGAAAGTGTCGAGGCCAGCGATGATGGTCTGGAATACACTTTCAAGCTGCGCCAGGGCGTCAAGTTCCACTCGAATGACGCGTTCACGCCGACCCGCGATTTCAACGCGGATGACGTGATTTTCTCCTTCATGCGTCAGAAAGACGAAAACCACCCTTATCATCAAGTGTCAGGCGGAACCTGGGAATATTTCCAGGGTATGGGGATGCCTGATCTGGTCGAGTCCATCGAAAAGATCGACGACTACACGGTGAAATTTACCCTGTCCAAGCCCGAAGCACCGTTTGTCGCCAATATGGCGATGGACTTTGCCTCAATCGTGTCGGCGGAATACGCTGCGGCAATGATGGAAGCCGGTACGCCGGAAAAACTGAATACGGCACCCATCGGCACCGGACCTTTCTCGTTCGTGGCATATCAAAAAGACGCGGTGATCCGTTACGCGGCCAATGATGCGTATTGGAACGACCCGGCGCAGGTCGAAAACCTGATCTTTGCCATCACGCCGGATGCGTCTGTGCGCTATCAAAAGCTGAAAGCAGGCGAATGTCATGTGATGCCCTATCCGAACCCTGCCGACATTCAGGCAATGAAGGATGATCCGGACATCAACATGCTGGAACAAGAGGGCCTGAACGTTGGTTATCTGGCCTACAACACCACCATGGCGCCATTCGACAATCCGAAGGTGCGCAAAGCGCTGAACATGGCGATCGACAAGCAGGCGATCATCGACGTGGTCTTCCAGGGCTCGGGCCAGGTGGCCAAGAACCCGATCCCGCCTACCATGTGGGGCTACAACGACGCCATCGTGGACGATCCCTATGATCCCGAAGCGGCCAAGGCGATGCTTGAGGCCGAAGGTGTTTCGGACCTGTCGATGAAAATCTGGGCCATGCCCGTCCAGCGCCCCTACAACCCCAATGCCCGTCGCATGGCCGAATTGATCCAGGCGGATTTCGCCAAGATCGGTGTGGGCGTCGAAATCGTCTCGTACGAATGGGGTGAATACCTGTCCCGCTCGAAAGAACTGAACCGGGACGGTGCCGTTCTGCTGGGCTGGACCGGGGACAATGGCGACCCGGATAACTTCCTGGCGGTTTTGCTGGGCTGTGACGGGGTCGAAGCATCCAACCGGGCGCAATGGTGCCATCAGCCATTCGAAGACCTGATCCTGAAGGCCAAGCAAAGCACGGATCAGGCCGAGCGGACCAAACTGTATGAAGAAGCGCAGGTTGTGTTCAAAGAGCAGGCTCCGTGGGCAACCATCGCGCATTCGGTCGTTTACATGCCCATGAGCAACAAGGTGCAAGGCTATAAGGTGCACCCTCTGGGCGGTCACATCTTCTATGGTGTGAGCGTCGAATAAACCACCACTCACAAACCGGAGCCACCTGATTGGTGGCTCCGGCTTTCTTATTGAGGAGGTCGGGCAGAATGCCGGATTTGTCCGAATACCGCCAATTGGCAATGGATATGTCAGTGGACGCAGTGGCCCTGGTGCCGGGTCCAAATTTCACCCGCGCATTGGGCAAATCCTTCATGAGCCACGAGCGCCCTTTTGTCGTGGTGATTCCGGCCATGGGTGATCCGGCGGCGATCGTGCCCAATCTGGAACTCGCCTCATGGGATCTGGTTGGATTTGAGGGTGCCGTATTCGACTGGCGCGATCAGACCGGCTATGACCGCGCATTTTCCGCGCTGGCAGCGCATAGTCCTATCAGATCGTTGGCCGTCGAAGGTCAGGTGATGCGGTTTTTCGTGTCAGACGCGTTTACCCGCGCAATTCCGGATCTGCGGATTGTGGACGGCGAGCGCGAAATCTCAGGCCTTCGCATCATCAAAACCGAAGAAGATATCGCCGCGCTGCAAGCGGCCATCGATATTTCGGAACGCGCGTTGGAGCGTGTGATTGCAGGTGTTCGTGCAGGTCAGACCGAAAAACAGATCGAGCAGGCGCTGATACAGGCGCTTTTTGCGGAAGGCGCCGAGTCGTTGGCCTTTTCCCCCATCGTGGCTGCGGGGGACAACTCGGCACGACCGCACGGAAAGGCGCGCGCCGACTACCGGATCAAAGCAGGCGATGCCTTGCTGTTCGACTTTGGCGCTCGAAAACATGGTTTTGCGGCCGACATTACGCGAACTTTTTTCGTTCAGGACGTCCCGGACGAAGGCCGGGATGTCTACGACACGGTTTTGCGCGCCAACAAAGCCGGGTTCGAAGCCTGCCGCCCCGGCGTGACAGCGCATGACATCGACGACGCCGTCACAGGCGTGCTTGAGGCCTCGCCCTTTGCCGATCGTATCCGGACCAAGACAGGTCACGGTCTGGGCCGGGATGTGCATGAGGCGCCGTATATCATGCGCGGCAACAGCCAGAAAATCCTGCCGGGCATGGTCTGGACCAACGAACCCGGTCTGTATGCATTGGACAAGTTCGGCGTTCGCATAGAAGATGACGTTCTCGTCACCGGGGATGGCTGTCGGTCACTGACCCGCTTTCCCAAAGAACTTACAATCATAGGTCGCTGATGCTTGGCTATTTCCTTACCCGTCTTGGCCTGTTTGTTCCGACATTTCTGGGCGTGACGTTGATTTCGTTCATGTTCATCCGGGTGCTGCCCGGCGATCCGATCATCGTGATGGCCGGGGAACGCGGCATGACGGAAGAACGTTATCAGGAAATGGTCGAAAAGCTGGGTTTCGACAAGCCGGTGTTGCAGCAGTATTGGGATTACCTCACCGGAGTGCTTCAGGGTGATCTGGGCGAAAGCTTTGTCACAAGGAAACCCGTATGGGATGAGTTCTTTTCGCTGTTCCCCGCAACGCTGGAGTTGTCCCTGTGCGCCATGATCTTTGCCGTTGCGCTGGGTCTGCCCGCAGGTGTGATCGCGGCGGTGAACCGAGGGAAGTTCTTTGACCGGGCGCTGATGTCCTCGGCGCTGGTCGGGTACTCGATGCCAATCTTCTGGTGGGCGCTGCTGTTGATCATCATATTCTCGGGCAATCTGGGCTGGACGCCGGTCTCGGGCCGCATCGACCTGTTGTATTATTTTCCCAGCGTCACGGGCTTTATGCTGATCGACAGCCTGTTGTCGGGTCAGGAAGGAGCATTCGGATCAGCCGTGCGCCATCTGATCCTGCCGACGATTGTGCTGGGAACGATTCCGCTGGCGGTTATCGCACGCCAGACCCGGTCGGCGATGCTGGAAGTTCTGGGCGAAGATTACATCCGCACCGCGCGCGCCAAGGGTTTGTCACCTTCGCGGATCAATGGATTGCACGCGCTGCGAAACGCTTTGATTCCGGTTGTTACGGTGATCGGCCTGTCGGTGGGCACGTTGCTGGCGGGGGCCATCCTGACCGAAACCATCTTCAGTTGGCCGGGCATAGGAAAGTGGATGGTCGACAGCATCTTTCGCCGTGACTACCCGGTTGTTCAGGGCGGATTGCTGATGATTGCGGTGATCGTGATGCTGGTGAACCTGCTGGTCGATGTCCTTTATGGCATCATCAACCCCAAAATTCGGAGGCGGTGATGGCCGAACTATCTTCAACCCCGCCCAGAACGGAAGACCGCCCCAGCGCCCTGCGAGAGTTCTGGTACTACTTCAGCGAAAACCGCGGCGCCGTCATCGGGCTTTGGGTTTTTGCAGCCTTTGTGTTTTGTGCAGCTTTTGCGCCCCTTCTGGCCCCCTATGACCCAACCGAACAGTTCCGCGATCATATCCTGCAACCGCCTGCTTGGCAGGAGGGCGGAAGCTGGGCTTTCCCGTTGGGTACCGATCCGCTGGGTCGGGACATGCTGTCGCGCCTGATCATGGGCTCGCGCTATTCCTTCTTTGTTGGAATCGTCGTCGTCTGTGTGGCGGTGTCGGGCGGCGTGATGATTGGCCTGCTGTCGGGCTTTGCCCCCAAATGGGTCGATACGCTGATCATGCGGGTGATGGATATCGTTCTGGCCTTTCCGTCGCTGCTGTTGGCACTGGTGCTGGTGGCCATCCTTGGCCCGTCGCTGACCAACGCGATGATTGCCATCGCCATCGTTTTCCAACCCCACTATGTGCGCCTGACCCGCGCGTCGGTTCTGGCGGAACGTCAGAAGGATTATGTCACGTCGGCGCGCGTGGCAGGCGCTGGCAGGTCACGGTTGATGTTCATCACCGTGCTGCCCAATTGTCTGGCTCCGATCATCGTCCAGGCGGCGTTGTCCTTTTCGACAGCAATTCTGGATGCAGCTGCCTTGGGCTTTCTGGGCATGGGCGCGCAGCCGCCCACTCCGGAATGGGGTACCATGCTGGCCGAAGCGCGCGAATTCATACTGCGCGCCTGGTGGGTGGTTACTTTCCCCGGTCTGGCGATTCTTGTCACCGTTCTTGCCATCAACCTGATGGGTGATGGCCTGCGTGATGCGCTTGACCCGAAACTGAAACGGAGCTGATCGCATGAGGCTTTTGCAGATCCGCAACCTGACTGTTGAATTCGCCACGGCCTCGGGCAAGTTCCGCGCCGTGGACGGTGTCGATCTGTCGGTCGACAGGGGCGAGCTGATGGCCATCGTCGGCGAAAGCGGCTCGGGCAAGTCGGTGTCGATGCTGGCGCTGATGGGGTTGTTGCCCTGGACCGCGACGATCACCGCTGACGAGATGCGCTTTGAGGGGGTGGATCTGGCCGGTCTTTCGGCCCGCGATCGCCGTAAGATCATCGGCAAGGACATGGCAATGATCTTTCAGGAGCCGATGTCGTCGCTGAACCCCTGTTTCACGGTGGGATTTCAGATCAAAGAGGCCCTGCGCATCCATCTAGGTTTGAACCGCAAGGACCGCCACCAGCGCGCGATTGAGCTGTTTGACCAGGTCGGCATCCCGGCCCCTGAAAGCCGTCTGACCACCTTTCCACATCAGATGTCAGGGGGCATGAACCAGCGCGTCATGATCGCGATGGCCATCGCCTGCAAGCCCAAGCTGCTGATTGCGGACGAACCGACCACTGCGCTGGATGTCACCATTCAGGCGCAGATACTCGACCTGCTGGTTCGGTTGCGGGACGAGCACGATATGGGCCTTGTGCTGATCACTCATGACATGGGGGTGGTGGCCGAAACCGCCGAACGGGTTCAGGTGCAATATGCCGGACAAAAAGTCGAAGAGCAGCCCGTGCGTGATTTGTTCCGCACGCCGCGTCATCCCTATACATCGGCCCTGCTGAGCGCCTTGCCCGAGCGCGCGACCTCCAAGATCCTCCCGACGATTCCCGGCGTTGTGCCGGGTCAATTCGATCGCCCCGCAGGGTGCTTGTTCAGCCCCCGATGCCGGTTTGCTGATGCAACTTGCGCTGAAATACCGCCGACCCCCCATGCCGACGCCTTCGGCAAGGCGCGTTGTCACCACGTAGAAAAAATTGCGGCCGGAGAATTGGCATGACCGACCCCATCGTTCAGGCGAAAGATCTGACCCGGTTTTACACGGTGAAGGGCGGGTTGCTGTCCAAGTCAGCGACGGTAAAGGCCCTTTCTGGGGTGGATTTCGAACTGAAACCGGGAAAGACTCTGGCCATCGTCGGAGAGTCCGGCTGTGGCAAGTCAACATTGGCGCGATTGGTCACGATGATTGAAGAGCCGACGTCGGGCAGGCTGACGATTGATGGTGTCGACATTACCCCGTCGCGGTGGAGCAAGATGCGGGAAACGGTGCAAATCGTGTTCCAGGATCCGTATGGATCGCTGAATCCACGTCAACGCATCGGCCAGATCTTGCAGGAACCGCTGATCATCAATCGTCCGGACATGTCCGCCGCAGACCGCGAGACACAAGCGCGCGACATGATCGAGATGGTGGGATTACGCCCCGAGCATTATGATCGCTATCCACATATGTTCTCTGGCGGGCAGCGTCAGCGTATCGCCATTGCACGCGCGCTCATGTTGAATCCCAGGGTCCTGGTTCTGGATGAGCCGGTTTCGGCACTCGACGTCTCGATCCAGTCGCAGATCCTGAACCTGCTTGTGGATTTGCAGGAACGGCTTGACCTCGCCTATCTGTTTATTTCGCACGATCTTTCCGTGGTTCGACATTTTGCAGACGACGTGATCGTGATGTATCTGGGGCGCGCTGTTGAAAAGGCGCCCAAAGAACAGCTGTTCGCCGCGCCGCGCCACCCCTATTCCAAGGCGTTGCTGTCCACGACGCCCCGAGCCGACCCTATGGCCCGAAAAGAACGGATCAAGCTTGAGGGCGAACTGCCGTCGCCAATGAATATTCCAAAAGGTTGCGCCTTTGCGCAAAGATGTTGGCTGGCAACCGATCAGTGCAGGGCAACATTGCCTGAACTGGCCGGAGAAACGCATCAGGTCGCGTGTCTGTACCCCTTGTAATGCAAGTAGGTTTTTACGTTGGTGTGAGATGGTGGCAAACAGGGCGGCCTCAAGAAAAGCGACGTTGACTTCTTGTCGGAGAACCTCCGTGCCCAGGCGCTGGCAGGAACGGCGCGCCGGCGTGGGCGACCATGCCACATGTTTGTGTCGCTATCGTCGAGACCGCCATCTTCGAACCCGTACGTAAGACAGGACCGTCTATTTCCCCAAGTGCGGCCCGAGCGGCCATATCCCTTGGGCGGCTTGGGCCTGATGACTTCGATGCACGGACGCGCGTGACAAGAATACTCCGCCCCTCTTCCGGACGGGTCTTGCCCGGAGAAGGGAGGCATGTGCCAGACCGAATGCAGGGGCTACTCTGCCACTTCCGCCGAGGGTTCGTGTTTTTTGAATTGCTGATCGAACAGGTTGCGGAAGGCTCCGTTCTTTTTCATCAACTCGTCCAGATTGCCCTGTTCCACGATCGAGCCATCCTGAACCACGATAATCTTATCCGCTTCCAGAACAGTTGAAAGTCGGTGCGCAATGACGACGACGGTCACATCCTTTGTCAGGGTGTCCAGAGCCTTTTTGACAAGCGATTCCGATTCAGCGTCCAGCGCGCTTGTGGCCTCGTCCAAAAGCAGGATCTCGGAATTTCTCAGTATTGCGCGTGCGATCGCAATTCGCTGTTTCTGACCACCTGACAGGAAGGTTCCGTTTTCGCCGACTTGCGTTTCGTACCCTTCCGGCAGGTCCATGATGAACTCGTGCGCATGTGCGGCTTTGGCCGCGGCAATGACCTCTTCCTCGGTTGCGTCAGGGGCCGAGCAGCGCAGATTGTCCATGATCGACGTCGAAAACAGAAACGTATCCTGACCGACATAAGAGATTTTTTTTCGCAGGGACGCAAAGCTGACCTCGCGCAGATCCTGGCCATCAATCTCGACGCTGCCCTCATCGGGATCGTAGAACCGCATGATCAGCCCGAATATCGTAGATTTGCCACCGCCGGACTGACCGACGAGCGCGGTGGTCTTGCCGGCCTCGAACGTGACGTTCATGTCTTCGATCACAGGTACGGCACCTTGATAGCCGAAAGTCACATCGCGCAACGTTATCTGGCCGGGGCCTTCGATCAGGTCATGGGCTTCGGGGCTTTCCACCATCGTGTCGTCCTGATCCAGCAGGCCGAACAACATGCTGATACCAACCATGCAGGTTTCGATCTGAACGCGCATTTTCGACAGCCGCTTGGCAGGTTCATAGGCCATCAGCAACGCCGTGATAAAGGACATCAACTGGCCAGCGCTGGGTTGTTCCGTACCTGCGATTCCCATCGTGCTGACCACTAGTACACCCGCCACGGCGAGGCCGGCCAGAAACTCCATAAGAGGGCTGGCAATGGACTGCAACTTGGCGATATCGTTCGACCGCTGTTCAACTTTCCGGATGGCGGTGTCCATGCGGTTGATCATCCGGTCTTCGAGCGAGAAGACCTTGATGACCTTGATCCCTGCCGAGGTCTCTTGCAGCACCCGAATGATTTCCGCCAGTGACTTGAATTCGGCCTGCATGATCGTTCGTACGCTCTTCAGCAGATAGCGAACACCCAACAGGGCAATCGGACCCACGACAAAGAACAAGACGGACAGAACGGGCTGCTGATACACCATCACAGCAACCAGCCCGACCAGAGTCAGAGCGTCGCGGACGAACCCGGTGACCAGCACATCGATCAGGTTTCTGGCTGCCTGCGCGCCATGGGTGGTGCGCATCAGAAGGTCCGACGATTCATTGGTCGAAAAGAACGCGACCCCATGTTTGAGCAGTTTGCGGTAAACCTTGTCCTGCTGTTCCGCCACGATCCGATTGCCTGCGCGGGCAAGGTAAATAGCCTGAATATAGGATGCGACCGCTTTGACCAGAAACAGGAGGACAACCCCCAACGCAATTACATGTGCCCAACCCTGCAAGTCGGGGCTGGTCATGGCATCGACAATGTATTCCATCATATATGCGGAGCCGGCCGTGGTGACCGCCACGGCAATCATTGCCAGAACCGCAATACCATACAGCTTGCCTTGCGCGTAAAAGCTTTCACCTACAAGGCGGCCCATATAGCCTGATCGCCACTTGTTCCAGGCGCGCTTTATCATTGCGTTCTCCAAATCGTGAAACTGTGCGCACGCTCAGTTAACCTATATTTTGTCGGGCCTAAAGGACAGATGCCAAGCTGCGGCAGAGCGGCCCATCCCGACTGTCTGAGCTGTACGCCCGCTAAATAATGGCTGGTTGACGATCGGACAAGAGTTGGAAAGCGCAAGGACAACCGGGATTTGCCTCTTTGTACGGGCGCAGGCAGGGTTGGTGGCGTGACAGGATTCGCAAAAAAACGCCGTAAAACACGGGCTTTTTTGCCACAAACGAGTCGTATGTCCGGCATGAACCCGCTAACAAAGGGCTGTATTTCCGGACATTGAACACGTGTTGATCCGAAAACCAGACAGGGAACGGGCACAAGTATCGTATCCGATCCTGTCCGGGGCCGGTTGTTGGAAATCGAAATTCAGCGCTGCGGCCAGGTCTCTCGGGCGTTGCCTTCACCCCTCTTCTTGCAAATATGCAAGAAGGTTAACAATATCTTCGTTCTTTTTCAGGCCGCGAAACTGCATTCGATTGCCCTGAAGATACCGTTTGGGATCTGTCAGGAACGCGCTCAGGGTCTCATGCGTCCAAACGATGTCGGAACTTTCCAGCGCTGTCGAATACTTGAATCCCTCTGCCTGTCCGGCCTTTGTGCCGATAATACCGTGCAGGGACGGGCCAACACCATGGCTGCCTTCTTTCAATTTGTGGCAGGCACTGCATTTGCGAAACACCTTTTTGCCCGCCGTCGCGTCCCCCTGAACATCTGCGGCAGCAACATCCTCTGTGGCTTCCGATGCCGTCGAGGCCTGCTCTTCATCCGTGTTAAAGATCAGCCGGGCCGTAATAGGTACCGTTCGGGTGATGCCGGGCAGGCTTGCCAATTCCATAAGCTTGTCCACGCCGGCGTTCACACCGGCGTCTTCCGTGCTGAGAAACACCATGTCGTTTGTCGAAACAAGCACTGACGTCTCGGACAAGCGTGCGACGAACATTTCCGCGTCAAATTCAACTTCCCTGCCGGCCAGCGAAAGCACGGAAGCAGCTTCCAGAGTGGTGGTTTCACCCACGGCCAGCCCTGAAACCTTCGCCATGTCGAATTCGGCCGTCAGGCGCGCAGTGGGTGCTTGGCGGAATACAAATTCGATCATCCGTTCGTTGCGAATATCTATGTTGGTCTCGACCGAGGACAGGTCGATTTCGATTTCGGCTATGCCCTCCTGTGTCACGTGTCCGCTCAGGCCGGTGAAACTGTTGACCTCGCCCACCGCGTTTTTCTTGATCGTTCCATATGCCAGATGCGAGTGGTCGGACTCCAGTGTCCAATCTGCTGCCCAAATGGGTGTTGCAACAATTGCCGACGCAAACGTGACTGCCTTCAACAGAAGTTTCATTTCTTTCCTCCGCGGTTTATGTCAGTTTTGGCCCTGCGGGCCGGGTCCGTTTCTGACAAACACACACAGGTCGCGTTTTATTCGATGAGTGCCGAGATGACTTCCGAACAGGCCGTTCGTGACGCCGTACAGATGCACTCAAGACGCGTCTGGCGGTTTGCTCTGGCGTTGTCGGGGGCATCAGATGTGGCGGACGATCTGGTGCAGGCCACATGCCTGCGTGCGCTTGAGCGGCATCATCAGGTAACGTCGCATGATCGTCTGGACAGTTGGCTGATGACGATCTGCCGGTCAATCTGGTTGAACGAAGTGCGGTCTCGTTCCGTCCGGCGGGCACAGGCGCTGTCCGTGACCCCGGAAGCGGAACTGGTCGCAACTTTGCCGGATTCAGAAACGAATATTTTTGCGGCTGAAGTGTTTACTCAAGTGATGCAGCTGCCAGAAGCGCAGCGGGAAACGGTCATGCTTGTGTTCGTCGAAGGGTACAGCTATCGCGAAACCGCTGCATTGCTGGACGTTCCCATCGGCACAATCATGAGCCGGCTATCGAATGCCCGGCGGAAACTGAAAACCGTGATGCAGTTTGAGGCGGCAGACACCGCGCGACGGAGTGGCAAATGACGTTTTCCGACGAGACGCTGTTGGCGTATCTGGAAGGCACGCTGGATGAGGCTCAGAGCCGCGCCATCGAGGCCGCGGTTGAGGATGATGTCGAGCTTGAACGCCGCTTGATGGCGCTGGATCCGTTTGCGCCTGTCGTTGGGCAGGTCTTTGAGAAACTGCCCACCGCGGCGCCGAAGGTCGATTTGCCGGAACCCGTGGCGCAAAACACCAATGCTGGGTTTCTGCGCCTTCTGGTCGTGGCCGCGGGCGTCGGGGTTGCAGCCGTCGCCCTGACATTCTGGGCGACGCGTCCGGCGGAACCGGGCTGGGCGCAGCAAGCGGCAATCTATCAGTCGCTTTATGTGCCCGAGACGATTGTCTCGCTGGACAGTTCCGAGGCATCGCTGGACAAGCAGTTCGCGATGGCCGAGGCAGCACTTGGCAGGTCTCTGAACCGTGAAGCGCTGGACTCCCTGCCTGGGCTGGAGTTGAAGCGAGCACAGGTTCTTTCGTTCAAGGGAAAGCCCTTGGTTCAGGTCGTTTTCGCCGATGAGCAGGGTCAACCTTTTGCCTTCTGTGTTATCCGTCAGGGGCCGAACGCCCCGAAGGCAGAGGTCAAACAGGCCGTTCTGAGTGGTTTGGCAACAGCGACCTGGGCGCAGGATGGTTTTGGTTACATGCTGCTGGGCAGCTCTCCGCAGACCGATTTGAGCAGCGAACTGGATGTTCTGACCCGAACCTTTGCGGGCTGACGGAATACCCCTTGTGAACCAACGGGAATGCCCGAAGAATGTGGGGTATGACGTCGAAGAAACCCTTGCCCCTTCCTGAAGACGAGGCCGAAGATCTTGGCCCCGCCAGCATCTATGACGGCGATCCGTCCGAAGAGGACGACCTGTGGTTCTTGCCTCCGGATGAAGTCGAGGAAGACGAAGGTTTCTTCCTGCCCGGGCCGCGACGCGAACAGCGCCTGCTGTTCGATCCGCGCGATTGGCGGGCTGCGCAGTCCGACCTTTCTGCGGAACTTGCGGATCTGGCCCTGACTTTTGGCGCGCTGGATGAGCGGTTGCGAGCGGGCCCTGAAGGCTGGACGCACCGTTTGGCATTGATGGAGACGTCCGATCTGGGGTGGTGGACCGGAGACCGGATCAGCGTGGATCGATTGGCTTTGTGGACCGGCTTGCGCATCGGCGCGACGCATGATGACGTGCAGGCCCTGTTTCGGGCCGGATGGGCCGTACGACGCCTGAGTTCGGGCGCGCCGCCCGCTGCCGGCGGTTGGGAACGGGGGCTGACCGCGTTTCTTGACCGGCTGGCTCAGGGGGCCGACGCGACCCCGGAATCCATCGTTGATCTGGCCGAGGTCATGCAAAACGCCGAAGGGCTGCATCCTGTGACGCAGTCGGCAATTGCGTTTCACGCGTGGCGGGCGGTGTCACAAGGCATCGGACAGGACACGGAAGCAGCCGTCATAGCCGCGCGGCATGCGGCCTCCATGGGGCGTGGTGGTGCGCAGTTCATGCCTTTGGCCTTGTCCGGGCCGCGCGCGCTGCGCGGCTCGGGGGATCCGGCGGAAAAACTGAGCGCATGGATCGGCGGCGCAGGTCAGGCTGCCCTTGCAGCGTTATTGCACCTGGACCGGATCAGCGCGTGGGAGGCGAAAGCCAAAAAGGTCACGCAGGATCTGAGCGGCCGCACCCCACCGCGCCTGATCACTGCATTGACGGCCTGGCCCATGGTATCCGCGCCTTTGGCAGAAGACCTGACCAAGGCTTCCCGCGCGGCGGTACAGCGCAATTTCGACCTGTTCGCGCAGCGGGGTCTGGTTCGCGAGGTCACCGGGCAGGGGCGTTACCGCGTCTGGACGGCGGCGCTGTAATCCATCAGCCAATCGCGAAACGTACGCGCTGCCGGGCGCAGCGCCGTGCGGGAGGGATAGACCAGATGATAAGCTTCCTGCCCCGGGCAGGAGATGTCCGGCAGACAAGGGACCAAGCCCGACAGTTTCATAATGCGATCTGACGCGGGCGCGCGCGCCAAGGCAATGCCGCATCCGCTGGCGCAGAGCTCGGCCGCCATCACCGAATTGTCGGCAAAAAAATACCGTGCCTGGCCTGCTGGCAGCCGCTGGTGTTCGAACCAATGCGGCCAGCTTGCCCGATGGGTCGAAACTTCGATCAAGGTGAAGTCGAACAAGTCCTTTGCCGTCTCGATCCGGGCAGCAATCTCGGGCGGGGCGATGGGATAGAGATGTTCGCGCATCAACTCGTCACTTTCCGAGCCGAACAACGCGGGGTTTCCGAACACGATCTGAAGGTCAGTGAACCGATTGGCAAAATCCGACATGACATTGCCGGTCGAAAGCGAAAGGTTGATCTGAGGATGCGCCGCCTGAAAATCGGGAACACCCCCGGCCAGAATGCCATGTGCAAACAGCAGCACCGACTGCACGTAAAGCCTTTGCTCGCGGGTTTCACCGAACAGACCGGCGGTTGCCGTTTCCAACATGAGCAAGGATTGCTGTACCGACGGCAGATAGGCGCGCCCGGTCTCGGTCAAAGTGACCGCATGCGCGTGACGGTGAAACAAGGGTGTGCCCAGTCTTGTCTCCAGCGCCTTGACCTGCTGGCTGACGGCGGCAGGCGTCATGTTCAACTGGGTCGCGGCGCGGGCAAAGCTTTCGGTTCGGGCCGCAGCCTCGAATACGCGCAGCCAGTTGAGGGAAGGGACGCGGGCGTTCATTCCGACAGGCTAAGCAGAACTTAGCCTCACCGGCAAGACAATTAGGTCTGAGCTTTTGATCCCCCGCCTTAGGCTTGTAATCAGTGAACAGATGAAATGAGCCTTCTATGTCAGACCCCGCCCTGCCGCCACGAGCCAAGCGCAAGATCTGGAATTACACGCCTCAATTGCCGATTCAGACCGCACCCTATTGGGATTGGCCGATGAAACCTCTGGCCGCGTTGAAATACCTGCTGCAAAGCTGGAATCCGCTTGCATTGCGGGCGCTGCTGCTGGTCTTTGCGGTCATCAGCTGGACCTATCTGACGCCTTCTTTGAGCAGGATCGAGACCTTCGGCTGGGATTGGGTTGCGGAAATCTGGTTCCGCAATTTCTGTATCCTGATGGTGGTCGCAGGCGGTTTGCATCTGGCCCTTTGGAAGTTCCGCACGCAGCAGGACGAATACCGCTATGACATGCGCCCGATGATGAAGGGCGCCAAGGTGTTCACATTCAAAAATCAGGTCTGGGACAACATGTTCTGGACCTTGGGCCCGGCATTGACGTTCTGGACGTTCTGGGAATGTCTGATCCTGTATTCCTATGCCAGTGGCTGGATCACGATGATCACGTTAGACGGCAACCCGATCTGGTTCATCGCCATGACCGTCTTCGTGCCGATCTGGGCCGGGTTCCATTTCTACTGGCTGCACAGGCTGCTGCATGTGGGTGTGCTTTATACAAAAGTCCACGCTTGGCATCACCGCAACATCAATACCGGCCCTTGGTCGGGGCTTTCGATGCATCCGGTCGAAAGTTTCTTTCTGATGTTCGATACGATGATCTTCTTCCTGCTGCCGTCTCATCCGATCCACGCCATTTTCCTGCTGTTCCATCACGGCATCGGCGCTCCGACCTCTCATGCCGGGTTCGAGCATGTGAAGTTCGGCAACAAGGCCAAGTTCCAGGTCGGGGATTTCTTTCACCAGCTGCATCACCGGTTTTTTGACTGCAATTACGGCACCTGGGAAACCCCTTGGGATGAATGGTTCAACACATTCCACGACGGCACCGATGAAGGCAATGACATGGTCAAGGAACGCCGCCGCAAGATCTGGGCCACCGAATAGCCCGTGAAGGCAGATCCCTGCCGGACCCAAGCGGGTCCGGTGGGCGCGTTTGATCCAACAGGCGGTGTGCGTTCAGCGTCCAACGCCGACATAGGTTTCAAAGCCGGATTTCAGCGCCTGTGACTTTGAATAGATATTGCGCAGATCCACCATTCGGGCAGAGTTCATGGAACCGGCCAGCTGGGTCAGGTTCAACGCGCGGAACTCGTTCCACTCTGTCAGCAACACCACAACGTCAGCCCCTTGAACCGCTGCATAGGGATCGTCGCACCATTCGACTCCGGGCAATAATGCATCGCCTTCCGCTTTGCCCTGCGGATCGACGACGCGCACTTTGGCCCCTCCGCCGATCAAAGCGGGAATAATGGACAGTGATGGCGCGTCGCGCATGTCATCCGTGTTGGGTTTGAAAGTGACACCCAGAACCGCCACCGTCTTGCCGTTAAGGCGGTCGTCGCAGGCGTCGCGGATTTTTTCGATCATCCGCTTCTTGACCTCGTCATTCACCCGAATAACGGTTTCCGTGATCTGCATCGGATATGCATGATCCTGCCCGATCCGCGCCAGCGCGGCGGTATCCTTCGGAAAACAGGACCCACCATAGCCCGGCCCCGCGTGCAGGAATTTGTTGCCAATTCGTCCGTCCAGACCGATGCCGCGGGAAACTTCCTTGACATCCGCACCGACCTTTTCACACAAGCCTGCGATTTCATTGATGAAAGTGATCTTGGTCGCCAGAAACGCGTTGGCGGCGTATTTGATCATCTCGGCGCTTTCCAGATCGGTGGTCAGGATCGGAAAGTCACGCAGATAAAGCGGTCGGTAAATCTCGGCCATCACTTCGGCGGCGCGATCGTTTTCCACACCCACCACGACGCGATCGGGGCGCATGAAGTCATCGATTGCGGCGCCTTCGCGCAGAAATTCAGGGTTCGAGGCCACGTCGAATTCGGCTGCGGGGTTGGCGGCCGCAACGACCTCCTGAACTTTTCTGTTTGTTCCCACCGGCACGGTCGATTTGGTGACAATGACCGTGTAACCGGTAACCGCTTGGGCGATCTCTTCCGCCGCCGCCATCACATAGGTCAAATCCGCGTGGCCGTCCCCTCGTCGGGTCGGAGTTCCGACCGCGATGAAAACCGCATCGGCGCCATCAACTGCTGTTTTCAGATCGGTTGAAAAACTCAGGCGACCGGCAGCAACGTTTTTTGCCATCAGCACATCCAGGCCCGGTTCATAGATCGGCACTTCTCCGGCCTTGAGCATGTCGATCTTTTGCTCAGCCTTGTCGACGCAAATCACGTCATGACCAAAGTCCGAAAAGCATACACCGGACACTAAGCCAACATAACCGGTGCCGATCATTGCAATACGCATCCAAAAATCCTTCTTACCAATTACCACGGACGGCGTGGGCACAATCAAAGAAACTGACGCCGGTTTCAATGGCCGTCAGCAGTTGTGTGGTGCATCCCATAGATTCTTGCGGATATTGAGGCAATAAGAACGCAGACGGTGCAAAGCCCTTCGAAACCGCGACCATGTCCGTTTTGTTCAGCGGAGCCGGGGATCAGGAAGACCGGTTGGTGTTGAAATTCGGTTGAACAGAGGGTGTTGTTGATGGCTGGAATAGCTCCTGCCTTAAGTATTGATGAGGCGCGGGGGTGATCGCGCGTTCTCGCCACCAACAAGACGGCGTAAGGGATAAAAGGGGCCGCGTGACATGGCCCGGCAAATGACAGGTCGATCAGCTGTCCATTTCAGCGGCGGCTTGCAACAGCCAATTCTGAAACAGCCGGACCGGTGGCGAAACGGGTTTTTCCTTGAGACGCATGAAATAGGTCCAGGGGCTGTTCAGATCAAACCGGAAAGGCTCGATCAGCAGCCCCCGCTCGACATAGGACCGGGCCAGCGACCGGGGCAGGGCGACGCATCCCAGTGACTTGGCGGCCATTTCCATCGCCAGATTCGAGACATTTGTCCGCAACCCGCCCTTCTGGCTCAGATCGGACAATCCGAAATGCCGCGCCGCGTGCTCCCAATAGGAGGGGCGGCCCAGGATATGGATCAGCGGTGCATTCTGCAATTGCTTGGGGTCGGTCAGCGGCTCGCCATCGACCAGAAAGTCGGGCGCACAGACCAAGGCCAGTTTTTCGACCCACAAACGATGGGCGTCGGGCAACACATCGTCGACATGATTGATCGTCAGCGAGATGTCCGAAACATTTGGTTCGACATCAGCCCAGACAGTGCCGTGAACCGTCAGATCAATATCGGGATGCACCGCGTTGAAACCACGGATCACATCCGGCAACCAGTTCTCGGCCAGACTGACCGGGCAAGATACCACCACTTTGCGGGTATGCGACCGCACGATGACCGATTGCGTGGCAGCGTTGATTTCCTGGAGGGCATGGCGCACTGACGGCAGATAGGCCTCACCCACATCCGTCAGCGACAGCGACCGGGGATGGCGCACGAATAGGGGGCGCTGCAAAAACTCTTCCAACGAGCGGACATGATTGCTGACGGCAGATTGGGTGCAGTTCAACTCTTCGGCTGCAGCGGTAAAGCTCAGGTGCCGTGCCGCTGCTTCGAACGAACGCAGAAAGGTCAGGTGTGGAAGATTCATCATGACGGATGTTTCTCAGGCAAGGCACGTTGCAAAGAACTAATAAGCCCAGGGCTTGCTGTCTTGCCCATGAGCGACTCACACGTATGGTTCTGCCTCGAAACGCGATCTGGTCCTAGTCACAAATAATCCGGGGCCATTGCCCCATGATTGTTTTCGTGCCGCTATGCGCAAATTCACATAGGCTTTTTCTTGTATCCGGAACCCGAAAGAAAAACCTCGACTGGACACCGTGACAGATACCTTTCAGACCGTTGCAGATTTTGCGCTGAAGCGTGCCGCGCAGGATTTTCCCGACACCGCACGCAAGGCAGCGGCGTTGATGCTGCTGGATACGCTGGGGATCACCATAGGATCGGGGCCGATGCAGGCCGGACAGATTGCGCGCGAGAGTGCGGTAGCGCTGTTTGGCGCGGGCGATCCGGGGCTGAGCGCGCGCATGCTTTTCGACGGTCGTCGCGTCAGCGTCGCGGGTGCGGCCTATGCAGCGGCCACACAGACCGACAATTTGGACGGACATGATGGATACAATCCGACCAAAGGCCACATCGGGGTTGTCGTCGTTCCCGCACTGGCGGCACTGGCTGAAACCGTTCAAGATTTTTCAGGCCTCGAAGCGCTGGCGGCGGTGATCGTTGGATACGAGGTCGCGGGACGCGCGGGCATTTCTTTGCATGACACCGTCAGCGATTATCACACATCCGGAGCTTGGAACGCGATTGGCGTGGTGGCCGTGGCGGCGCGTTTGCGCGGTTTGAAGGCCGAACAGATGCGGCAGGCCATGGGGATCGCCGAATACCATGGCCCGCGCAGCCAGATGATGCGCGAGATCGCCAATCCCACCATGCTGCATGACGGTTCGGGCTGGGGCGCTTTGGTTGGCATTTCTTCAGCGGTATTGGCCGAGAAAGGCTTTACCGGGGCACCGGCCATCACCATCGAAGCGGCAGACGTTGCCCCCCATTGGCAAGATCTGGGCGATTTCTGGCAAATGGAGCATCAATATGTCAAACCCTACCCGATCTGCCGTTGGGCCCACGCCGCAATTGATGCCACCCGTGCACTCATGCGTGAAAACGACCTGACTCACCGGGATGTTGCCGCGATTCATGTAAACACGTTTCGGGAAAGCGCCTGCCTTTTCAGGGGCATGCCGGATGATACGTCCAAGGCGCAGTATTCGCTGCCATTTGCCGTCGCGACAATGGTTGCGCATGGCCGGATCGGGGTCGAGAACATCACCGGCGCGGGCCTGGCCGACCCGCTGGTCGCCTCGATCGTCGAGCGTATCTCGGTTGCAGAGGCCGCACGCCATTCTGACCGTTTCCCCGAAAGCCGGTTCGCCGATGTCAGCATCACCCTGACCGACGGGCGGATACTCGAGTCGGGCGACGTACATGCACGCGGCGGACCCGAGGCACCAATGGATGAGACAGAAGTGATCGACAAATTCATGGAATTTGCGACACCATCACTGGGTGCATCCCGTGCTGCCGCAATTCGTGACGCGGTTCTGGGGCTGGGCGCGCCAGGTTCGAAATTCTCAGACCTTGGCGCGTTGATCTACGCCCCCGCCGACCAGACGTAAAATCTGCCGAAGCTGCCGTATATACGCATTCCGACCGGCACATCCGCACCCTTGATCCTGATGACGGCGCGGCGACGGTCTTGCCGCCTGCTGCACAGGTTGAATTGGAGCTGGGAACAAGTCTGGGTGATCCAAGACCGGTTCGAGGTGAGTTTGATCCGTTAAACTATCGCCTTGCGCCCTGATCCGGTCAGAGCAGGTCGAACAATCGCCCCGGCAGCGCGTCGTGACGCGGTAGGTTCAGAGCCCGCATAAGGCAGAACATCATCGCCTGATTTGAGGTGACAACCGGCTTGCCCAGCGTTGCTTCAATCCGGTCGATCGCCTCGACCGAACGCATGTCGGTGCAGCTGAGAATTATGGCCTGTGCCTGCGGGTGATCGGCCTGACAGGCCAGTTCATAAACCTCGTCCGGGGTCAGCTCTCCCTGACCGTAATTGCCCAGCTTTCGGCCAACATCGGTGCATCGAACGGTCTCGATTCCGTTCTGGGCCATGAAATCCATCGCCTGAACGTTTATTTCGCCCAGATAGGGCGAGGAAAAGCCGACCTTTGTGGCCCCCAGTGCCTTGATTGCGGCGATTAATGATCCGGCCGCGGTCAGCGACAGCGCACCGGATTCCGATTTGATCTGTTGCGCCAGCTCAGCGTCGAAAGACGGCCCATGGGTCAGGGTGGCCGAGGTGCAGCCGTACAGCACCACATCGGGCCGCACGCCCGAGATCATCCGCAGATCGTGGCTGATATCCGAAGCACCCAAACCTGCCATTTGATCCGAGCCGGGAATTTCATCCACGTCATAGCCGCCCATGCGCTGGAAATGGATGGTGGTGTTTGGCGGTCGCAGCATCTCCATATCCGGTTCCAGATTGGTGTTGGTGAAGGGCACCAGAACACCGATCTTGGCGGCTGTGCGGGTCTCGGTCATGTCAGCGCTCCTTTCAAGATGTCGCGGGCCTTGTCCATCACCTGGGGCGCACAGATCGTGGCGCGCAAACAGTCCGACAAACCATAGCCGCCCATGCCGCGCATCATCAGGCCCTCCGCCCGCAGGGCCGTGTCGGCGCGCTGTGCCTGCGCGGTCGAGGCAAAGCGGATCAGCACGAAATTGGTGTGGCTTTCCGGCACGCTCAGGCCCAGTTCGCGGCATTCCTGCGCAAACCGGTCCCGAATCTCGGCTGTCCGTGCGACCACGTTGCGCATATGGGCCTGATCGCGCATCGCCGCCGCGGCCACTGCCTGCGAGGCAATCGAGATATTGTTGGGATTCAAAAGCTTGCGGACCTCACCCGAGATTTCGCTTGGGAAATAGCCCCAGCCGGCTCGCGCCCCCGCCAGCCCGTAGGCCTTGGAACATGTACGCGTGATCACGGTGTCGCCCCGATCCACCAGCGCAAAGATCTGCGCAGGATCGTTCGTGGCATCGGCAAATTCCGCATAGGCTTGATCCACCACCAGCAGTGTATCGCCAGGCAGATCCGATCGCAGACGGACAATTTCGTCATTCGGGATCAGCGTGCCGGTGGGGTTGCCCGGATTGCAGACGAACACGATGCGGGTGGCAGGTGTGACAGCGGCCAGAAGCGCGTCCACCGATACGGTCAAATCGACCTCGGGCGCTGCCACATATTCGGCCTGTGCCTGAGCTGTCGCCGAGGCGACAAAGGCATAGCCATATTGTGTGCCCAGCACCTGATCGCCCGGCCCGGCAAAGGCGCGGATCAGACAGCCAATCAGTTCCATCGAGCCCGCCCCACATAAAATGCGCGCGGGGACGAGCCCGTGCACCTCGGCAATGGCCGAGCGCATTTCGGCCCATTCCGGATCGGGATAAAGGGCCAGATCCGCCAGCGCTGCCTGCCCGGCCGCAACGGCGGCGGGGCTTGCGGGAAAGGCGCTTTCGTTTTGCGCCAGTGAAACCGTGTCTGCGCCGTTCGGATCAGCCAGCGCATAAGCGGCCATGGCGCCAATGTAAGGAACCGGTCGGATCATGCGTCACCCGCGTAAATCCTGGCGCCTTGCGCAGTTACCAACCCGCGTTTGATGTCCAGCGCCAGCGCATCCGGGTCGCGTTCGGCAGGGTCGCCAAATCCACCGCCGCCCGGTGTATCGAAGATCAGATAATCACCGTGTTCCACCCGTAACTCTCCTTTGCCCGGAATATCGTTTGCGCCGTCCCTGAAACAGATGCGACCGGGCGCGCCGGGTCTGCCGCCCATACGGCCAAGCGCCGGGTATTTCAGCCGTTCGACCGAAAGGAAAACGATAAAGGGAGCACCGTTGGACGAGGTCATCTCGATCCGTTGCCCCAGCCCGCCGCGATACTTGCCCGCGCCGCCGGAATCTGGGCGCAGTTCGCGCCGCCAGATCGTCACGGGTGCGACGCTTTCGGTGATCTCGACCTGACTGCCGAACACCCCGGACGGATAGGCCGTGGCCGACAGTCCATCGGCATGAGGTCGCGCGCCGGTTCCGCCATTGTGCACGGGTTCCACCGCGAATTCGCGACCGCCGTCACGGGCCACTTCGGGCGCGTGGCGCATGGGCAGGTCGAACATGCAACTTGCACCTTCGGCCGGGACCGCATCGGGCAGGGCCTGATGCAGGCAGCCCAGAACCAGATCGGGCGTGACCTGACCCAAGGTATGCCGCATCGCAACCGGCACCGGGCGCTGCGCGTTCAGGATGCAGCCCTTTGGCCCGTCAATGGTAAACGGCTCCAGCGATCCCGCATTGTTGGGAATGTCCGCGCCGACAATGCAGCGCAAGGCAAACACCGTATAGGCGGTGGCATAGTTCAGCGGCACGTTGATGCCCTTGCGCGAACAGCCCGAAGTGCCCGAGAAATCCACATGCATGCCGTCCTTCCTTACGGTCAGGGTGGCGTGCAGTTCCAGCTCATTCTCATAGCCGTCCATCTTCAGAACATTCTTGTAGACACCTTCGGGCACGTCGGCGATGGCCTCCAGCGTGCCGCGGCGCGACGTGTCGATGATGTACGAGCCGAGCGTCCCTAGATCGTCGAGGCCAAATTCCTCCATCATCGACAGCAGCCTTGCAACCCCGGCTTCGCAGCAGGCGATCAGTGCATAGATGTCGCCATCGTTGGCGACGGGTTCGCGGCTGTTGGCGCGGATGATGTCCAGCAGCAAATCGTTGGGGGTGCCCTGCTCAACCAGCTTGCAGGGCGGGATCAGCAGGCCCTCGTCATAGATGTCGGAACCTTCGGGGCCCATGCCCAACCCACCCAGATCAACGAGATGCGACGTGCAGGAGGTAAAGCCCACCACCTTGCCATCCTTGAATGCGGGCATCATCAGCAGAAAATCGTTCAGGTGCCCCGAGGCAAGCCATGGGTCGTTCGTCATGTAGATGTCGCCCGGCTTCATGGTTTGAACCGGGAAAGCCCGGCGCAGGTGCTGCACCGCCTCGGCCATGGTGTTGATGTGCCCCGGCGTGCCGGTCACGGCTTGCGCCAGCATCCGGCCATCGGCGTCAAATATCCCGGCAGAGATGTCGCCGCATTCGCGTACGATCGGGCTGAAGGCGGCGCGGATCAGGGTTTGGCCCTGTTCTTCGACCACGGCCAGCAGACGATTCCACATCACCTGCAATCGGGCGGGCGAAAGATCGTGTGAAAGATCGGACGACATCATGCGCCTCCTTTCTGGTCCCGAACGAGGACGAGGTTTCCAATGGCATCCACATGGGCCGAGAAGTCGGCGGACACGAGCGTGGTTGTCTGCGGCTCGGTGATCAATGCGGGGCCGTGAAGGTGGTCGCCGGGCTTCAGATCCGCTCGGGCAACGAAGGCCGCTGGTTTCGACACTCCGTCCACGTCACAGGTGATCGGACGGGTTTCCGGCGCCGAGATTGTCTTCAACCGGGGCGTTTCAGGAACCGCCGGCACGACGCTGTCACAGGTCGCGACACGTACCGCCCAATTGAGAATCTCGATCTGCATCCCCGGCACCGGGCGCGAGAATTGCTTGCGGTATTCCTGATCGAATGCAGCGGTCAGCGGCACGATATCTTCGGCGGTCAGGGGGCGGTTGGGAAGGGTGATCTCGATCTCGTGCCCTTGTCCGTTGTAGCGCATGAAGGCAGTGCGCAGCGTCTGGGTCGGGACATCGCCGGCCCCTTGGAAGACGACCTCTCTAGCCTCGGAAATCATGGCTTCGAACAGCGTGTTGATCCCGTTCAGGTCCATGCTGCCCAGCAACGAATAGCGCGAGCGGACGATCTCGAAAGACACCGGAGCGAACAGGAAGCCGACGGCCGATCCGACACCGGGATCGGGCGGGATCACGATGCGGCAGACCCCGGCGGATCGCGCGACCCGGCTGGCGTGCAATGGCCCGTTGCCCCCAAACGCTATCATTGTTCGTGGGCCAAGGTCCTTGCCGGATTCCACCGCATGCATCCGACCCGCGCTGGCCATGCTTTCGTCGACGATACGGCTGACGCCATCGGCGGCGCCTACGGCATCCAGATCCAGTTTTGACCCGATCACCCGGCTCAGCGCCCGTTTCGAAGCTTCGGGATCAAGCTGAATATGCCCCTCGGCAAACGTGTCGGGTACGATATATCCCAATGCAATATCACTGTCCGTCACCGTGGGGTCGGTTCCACCGCGCATGAAGGCGACGGGGCCGGGCTCGGATCCGGCTGATTTTGGCCCTACGGTCAACCGTCCTAGCCGGTCAACCCCGGCAATCGAACCGCCTCCGGCGCCGATCTCGATCATTTCGATGACCGGTATTCGTACCGGCATTCCGGACCCTTTGATAAACCGAGCGGCGCGGGCAATTTCGAACTGGCGCGAGGTCTGGGGACGGGCGTTGTCGATCAGGCATAGTTTGGCGGTGGTACCGCCGACGTCAAAGGACAGAACCTGATCCAGACCGGCGTGGGCGGCGACGCGGGCAGCCAGAATGGCACCACCGGCAGGGCCGGATTCCACCAGCCGGATCGGAAACCGCGCGGCGGTTCGCATGGTGCACATTCCACCACCCGCTGTCATCATCAGGATCGGACAGGTGACGCCCTGGGCCTCGAATTGCCGGACAAACCGGGCCAGATACGTTGCCATCAGAGGCTGGATATAGGCGTTGGCGACGGTCGTGCACAGCCGGTCGAATTCGCGCGCTTCGGGGCTGACGTCCGACGAAATCGAGACGGTCAGATCGGGGCGCCTGTCCGCCAGCGTATCGCGCAGCCTGCGCTCGTGCTCGGGGTTTGCATATGCGTGCATCAGGCAGATGGCGATGGCTTCCGCTCCGCTGGCGTCGATATCCTTCAACAACGCGTCGATGGCTGTGCCTTCCAGCGAAATCAACACCTTGCCATCCGCCGAAACGCGCTCGCGGACCGTCAGCGCGCGCTCACGCGGCACCAGCAGATCAGGTTTCTCCAGATTGATGTCATATTGCGAATAGCGCCGCTCGTAGGCGATTTCCAGAATGTCCCTGAACCCTTCGGTGGTCACGGTTGCCACGACCGCGCCGCGTTTTTCGATCAGCGCGTTGGTGGCCAGCGTGGTGCCGTGAATGAAACCGGTGACTTCGCTCAGACGGTGCCCTGTCTGTTGCATCACGCGCGTTGCGCCTTGCATGGCTCCGTCGGCGGGGTTGTGATGCGTGGTCAGGGTTTTGGTCGAGGCAAGTATCGTCTCTTCGCCAGAGACAAGAACCGTATCCGTGAACGTGCCGCCAATATCGATGGCCAGGCGCAGCGCTTGAGTTGTCATGAGGTTATCCGAAAAATCCGTAATCACAGCGTGATGCATATGGGCCAGAGGCCCTGAGATCAGGCTGGGATCACAAGGTCACAGCCGGTGGCACGGCGGTCCATGGGATTTGGAAAACAACTCTTCATACGTAGGTATTCTTGTTCACACCAGCATAGCGCAACAAGCCGGAAAGCGACAAAAATGCCTGCAAACGACAAAATTCGTCACGCTTGGCCGATTGCGGGGCTTGCAGTTGAGGGTCTTGACCCCTCGCACATCACCTGTGGTCGTCTATTTTGTGTGACCCAGCCGATGCAGATGTGTGGTTCGCAAGGGTGATCCTCTGCAAGACCCATTCGAACCACATGCCGTCACTCTGAGATAGGCGGGAGAAAGATCTGCAAGCGACCGCAGGGCAAACTCTGCCTCTTGAACGGCCACGATTGAACGGGAAGGGATGGTTTCTGGGGCAGCCATTCGACTGCCCCGTTGCCGATCAGGCCTGCTGAGCGGGTGAATCGTCATCGATGAGGTCGGGCTCGTCCGGCACGATGATGCGATGCTCAAGATCCTCTTTGGGGGCGAACACCGGGTAGACGTACAGAAACGCACCGATGATCAGATAGCCGATGGTTATCCCGTCGAACTGAGGCATCTGTAGCGTGTAGGAATGGATGATGCCGATCGAAGACATCAGCCCACCTGCGACAGCAAACGCGCCGGCCATCCGGAAGCGCCCGTCAATCACATCGGCCACGATGGCACCCCAGACCAGACCGGTGATGATCGCCCCCTGGCTCAGGGCAAGGTGCCCCTCGTAATGAGCCCCTTCCATCAGAAGGGCCGAGGTCAGATCAGGATCTCCCAAGGATGGCAGCCCTTCGACACCGCTGCTGCGCAGCGCGTTCATCAACGATCCCCATTTGACCATCAGGAAGGCCGAGATATGGGGCAGGATCGCGAAGGATACCGCAGCCATGTGCATCGGTTTCACAGCCCAGGCCGTGTTGGTGATCAGGCTGACTGATACAAAGACCAGTACCGGTGCGGCTGCGGCGATCGGGATCAGCCCCGCGAGGAAGGACAGGAACCCCAGAAAGGCGGCGGCGGCAATTACAACGGCCACACCGACTATATACCCCGCATGGGCATCCAGCCGTTTATAGGCCGGATGGCCGATGTAGACGGTTGTCGGGAATGGCGAACCAAACAGAGCACCCAGCATCGTGCCTGCGCCGTCCGTCACCTGGCAGAGCCCGACAGGGTAATGGTCGCCTGCCGCTTCGGCGGATTCCACGTTGTTCATCGTTTCGATGAAATTGTAGATCTGCACGGGGATCAGCACCAGGAACAGCTCAGGGTTGGCGAACAGGTATTGCACACCGGCGATCAGGTCACCGAAATACGGGATCGGCGGGTAGAACCCGATGCCGCTGACATCAATTTTGGACTCGCCAAGCAGAAGGGCGATCACGGTACCGGCAGCAATCGCGACAAGGCCGGCCGGAACATTGCCCGGCAGGCGGAAACGGCCGATCAAACCCCAGAGGATGAACAGCAGCGACGTAAAGCCGATGATGGGGTTCTCGAACACTTCGGCCAGCGGCACAGAGCCGATGAAGACCAGGGCAATGCCGCACAGCGTCCCCAGCATCCCCGCACGTGGCGTGATCCGCTTGAGATACGGTCCAACCACGGCGCCCAGAGCCGCGACGATGCCGCCCATGAACCCGGCGCCGATGCCTACTTGCCAGGCTAGCATTGGATCATTTGTCGCCCAATAGATGGGTCCGATCACCCCGAACAGGTAGACGAACATAACCGGCGTCGAGATGCCGTAGGGCAACGCGGTTACGTCTTTGCCCTGCGCGTTTGCCGCCCATTTGGCGAGGTAAGTGTAGACAGCGACACCGGCCAAAATCGCGATGGCAGCGCCGGGAACGATGCGGCCAAAGACAATGTCCGCAGGCATTTGAAACACGAATTGGCAGACCCCGGACAGGATCAGCAGGTTGACAAGGTTGTCGGTAAACAGCGCCCAGAAAGCGCTGAAATCGCTGCGGGTAAACAGCTTGTATTCATAGGTCCTCCCGTCCATGACGGTCTCCTCCTCTGATGTGACCGGTTTGGCCCGACAGGTGTCAGGCCGATCTCCCTTTCCGGTCGTGATGGTGGCCCCGCAGGGGTGCCTGGTTTGCCCCGGTCAGGGCGGTCGCGGCAGTTTCAGAGGTCAATTCAGCCATCACCTCGGCCGCCACGAAGGCGGCGATGACGCTGGGCCGCTTGTCGCGGCTACCGCTAGCCCCGATGGGGCATTTCAAATGTTCGATGGACTGTCCGTCACAGTGTTTCTGCGCCCAGTTCCTGAGCTTTATCCGCTTTGTGGCGGACCCGATCATCCCTACATAAGCGGCATCCTTTCGTTCCAGCGCGGCGGTCGTCAGCAGGAAATCCAGCCCGTGATCATGGGTCAGAACGACAAAGGCGCTGCCTGCGGGCGCGCGCCAGATTTCGGCTTCGGGAATCGCGCTGACCCGGGTTTCGACATTGGCTGTGCAAAGCTCGACCTCTTCGGGTCGGGTGTCGACGAGGATGCAGCGCACCGGCAGATGCTGAAACTGATTGGCCAAAGCGCGTCCCACGTGGCCCGCGCCCATGACATAGACGTGTGGCAAAGCCTCGTCGCGCTGGGTCGCGCGCTCTGTGGCGGCCCATTTGTCGGACGCACGCATGCGGGTCAGTTTCATCTCGACCCGCCCACCGCAGCACTGGCCGATTTCGGGGCCAAGCGGCACATCCAGATCCTGATGCAACACCCCGTCGCGCAGCATGTCGCGGGCGGCGTTGATGGCCATGAACTCCAATTGGCCACCACCGATGGTTCCCCACAGTGCCCTGGGTGCCACGAACATCTCGGTCCCTTCGTTGCGCGGCGACGACCCGCGCACGCGTGTCAGCGCAATGCAGATCACACTGTGCTGCGTGGACAGGAATTCGCTAAGGGAACCGGGGGCAGTCATGGCTCAGGGCCCCGCTTGCAGCCGCGCAACTGCCATTAGCACACGTTCGGGGGTGGCTGGCGCGTCAAGGCGCGGACATTCGCGGTAGTCAGCTACAGAGGCTACGGCCATCGACAAGGCCTCAAACACCGAAATGCCCAGCATGAACGGCGGCTCGCCAACGGCCTTGGACCGTTTGATGGTCAACTCGCGATTTTCCGACCAATCGGCAAGTTTCACATTGAAGATACGCGGGCGGTCTGACGCGAGCGGAATCTTGTATGTCGACGGAGCATGGGTACGCAGACGGCCGGCATCATCCCACCAAAGCTCTTCGGTGGTTAGCCATCCCATGCCCTGAATAAACGCGCCTTCGATCTGCCCCTTGTCGAGCACAGGGTTCAGCGAGCGTCCGACGTCGTGCAACAAATCTGTTCGGTCCACGCGGTATTCGCCTGTAAGGGTATCAATCGTCACTTCTGAACACGACGCGCCGTAGGAGTAGTAGTAGAACGGACGGCCTTGTCCCTTGGCCCGATCCCAGTGGATTTTCGGTGTTTTGTAGTACCCGGCCGCCGAGAGCTGCACGCGCGCCAGATAGGCCTGTTTGATGAACACATCGAAGGGCAGAACCTCGTCGCCGATATGCACCTGATTGGCGTGGAAGGCCACTTCTTCGGGGGCGACATTCCAGGTTTCGGCGGCGAATTTCACCAGACGTGCTTTGATCTGCTCGACCGCGTTCAACGCGGCCATGCCGTTAAGATCGGTCCCGCTGGAGGCTGCAGTGGCCGAGGTGTTCGGAACCTTCTCGGTGGTTGTTTTGGTAATCTTGATCCGGCTGAAGTCAACCTGAAAGGCCTCGGCCACGACCTGCGCAACCTTGGTGTTGAGACCTTGCCCCATTTCGGTACCACCGTGGTTCAGATGGATCGAACCGTCATTGTAAACATGAACCAGAGCGCCAGCCTGATTGTACCAGGTCGCGGTAAACGAAATGCCAAACTTGACCGGTGTCAGCGCGATGCCTTTTTTCAGGATTGGCGATGTCTTGTTGAATTCAATTATGTCCTGACGGCGCTGGCGGTATTCCGATGTCTCTTCCAACTCTCCGATCAGCCGGTCGAGGATGCTGTCTTCGACCACTTGGTGATACGGCGTCACGTTACGGTCTTTGGTGCCGTAGAAATTCGCCTTACGTACATCCAGGGGGTCTTTCCCGGTGGCATAGGCAATCTCTTCGATCATCCGCTCTGCCGCGATCACACCCTGCGGGCCGCCAAATCCTCGAAACGCGGTATTCGACACCGTGTTGGTTTTCATTGGATGACTGTTCAGACGGACGTTCGGATAGAAATAGGCGTTGTCCGCGTGAAACAGCGCCCGGTCGGTGACAGGTCCCGACAGGTCTGCCGAGAATCCGCAACGCGCGGCAAAGCTGCCTTCGACTGCTTGAATGCGGCCATCATCGTCAAAGGCGACGTCGTAATCGATCACAAAATCATGGCGCTTACCGGTTGCCGTCATGTCCTGATCCCGGTCAGGGCGGATTTTCACGGCGCGGTTCCACTTTTTGGCGGCCATGGCGGCAACCGCGCAGAACAGGTTCATCTGGCTTTCCTTGCCGCCAAATCCGCCGCCCATGCGGCGAACGTTAACCACAACGGCGTTGGACGGTACCCCAAGGACATGCGCCACCATATGCTGCGCTTCGGACGGGTGCTGGGTGGAGCAATGTACGACCACATCATCGTCTTCACCCGGAATGGCAAAGGCGATGTGACCTTCGAGGTACATGTGGTCCTGACCGCCAACATTCATGCGGCCTTTGATCCGGTTTGGTGCCGCAGTCTGCGCCGGGGCGACGTCGCCGCGTTCCAGCTTGAGGGGGGCTGTGACATGCGGATATCCGGCTTCCTGCGCGGCAATCGGGTCCAGCGCGTGAGGCAGGGTTTCGTAGTTGATCTTTGCCAGTTCTGCGGCCCGGCGCGCGATTTCGCGGGTTTCGGCAACAACGGCAAACAAAGGCTGCCCATGAAACTGAATGGCATCGGTCGGGAAAACCGGTTCATCGTTCAGATGTGTCGGGCTGATATCATTGGCCCCCGGCACATCGTCTGCGGTCAGCACACCGACAACGCCGGGCGTGGCCAGAACGTCGGTGAAATCGATGTCCAAAAGCTTGGCATGCGCGACGTCAGAGACCCCGAGATACGCGTGCAGCGTGCCTTCGGGCTGAGCAATATCGTCGGTGTAGTCGGCCCGCCCGGTGACATGCTTGATAGCACTGTCATGTTTGACGTTGGTGTGGGCTGATCCGATGATGGAAACGTTATCTTTCATTTTCTCGTCTCCTGATTAGGCGCAAGCCAGTTGAACGGGGGTGTCGGTTTTGGCGTCATTTTCGAGGAAGAACCGACGCAGCAAGTTTTGGCTGGTCAGCATCCGGTAGTCGGACGATGCACGCCAATCGGTCAGAGGTGAGAAATCCTGTGCCAGCGCCTCGGCGGCGGCTTCAAAGCTGTCGCGCGCCCAGGGTTGACCGTTCAGCGCCGCCTCGGCCGCAGCCGCACGCTTGGGCGTGGCGGCCATGCCGCCGAATGCAATGCGCGCATTGCTGATGGTGCCGTCTGTGATCGTCATGTGGATACCCGCAGCGACGGAAGAGATGTCCTCGTCACGCCGCTTGGAAATCTTGTATGCAGCGTCCAGATCATTGGGTCGGGGCAGGGGCACGCGGATGCTTGCGACAAATTCATCGGGTTGGCGGTCTTGCTTGCCGTAGTCGATGAAGAAGTCAGCCAGAGGCAGGGTTCGGCGTTCGGAACCGCGCCGCAGAGTGATTTCCGCGCCGAGCGCGATGAGAACCGGCGGCGTGTCCCCGATGGGTGAGCCGTTGGCGATATTCCCACCTACGGTTCCCATATTCCGCACCTGCCACCCTGCGATGCGATCCCAGTAGGAGGACAGGTGTGGCAGGTGTTCAGACAGAAGGTCCTGGCAATCGGTGTAGCTGGCGCCGGCACCGATCAGGAGGAGAGACCCCTGTCTTTCGACTGTTTTCAGGTCTTCGAGATGACCGGTGAAGATGGCGGGGCCAATGTCGCGCAGGAACTTGGTCACCCACAGGCCCACATCGGTGGCTCCGGCCACGATCGTGGCGTTTGGATAAGCTTGCAGGCATTCGGCAAGATCATCGACGCTGGATGGCAGAATGCTCAGGTTGTTTTCGGGTCCGGAGACCACGCGCCGCCCGTCCTTCAGGGCCGCCAGACGCGCGGTCATGGTTTCGCGTTCGGTGTTCAGATGATCAGATGTCGGGGTGCCGTAGCGGCTGACGGCAATGGCCGCTCGGATGATCGGCTCATACCCTGTGCAGCGGCACAGGTTGCCCTGCAATGCGGTTTCAACCTGTACTTCGGTCGGTTCCGGAGTTTGCATCCAAAGCGCATAGAGGGCCATGACGAAGCCCGGTGTGCAGAACCCGCACTGGCTGCCATGGTGATCGACCATGGCTTGTTGAACCGGGTGCAGCCGGCCTTGAGGCCCAGACAGATGTTCAACCGTCACGACATGACAGCCGTCTACAGAGGCAAGAAACCGGATACAGGCATTGACCGGAGCATAGCGCAGGCCCGAGCGCCCAAGCCGTCCGACAAGCACGGTGCACGCGCCGCAGTCGCCTTCGGCGCAGCCTTCCTTCGTTCCTGTCAGTCGGCGTTCCAGGCGCAGGAAATCAAGAAGTGTCTGGCCTGCCGACACGTCTGGGACGGAGACATCCTTGCCATTGAGGACAAATTGGATGTGGGTGCGATGCGTCATGGAATTCTCCCTCTACCCCTGCCTTCCGGAGGGTGGTCAGTGGAACCATAGGAGCAAAGATTGAGATGGAAAATCGCTGCAAATGGCAAATACTTTCAACAGATCGTTGAAAAAGATGGGGCTATACCGCATTCTTTCGCTGCTGGGAGGATCCAATGTCTTACATCGAAAGTCTGCGTGTTTTTGTCCGCGTGATGGAGCTGGGCAGCATCACCTCTGGCGGGCGAGATCTTCGGTTGACCCCGGCGGTGGCCAGCAAACGGTTGAAAGAGCTTGAAAACCATCTGGGTGTGCGGCTGTTCAACCGAACCACCCGATCGATGACCCCAACCGAAGTGGGGACGGTTTTCTACGATGAAGCCAAGGCGGTCCTGCTGGCGCTTGATCACGCCGAAGCGCGTGTCGCCAGCTTTTCCGACGCGCCGCGGGGGGCGATCCGCATCACCGCGCCTTTGGGTGTCGGGCGCAGAATCGTTGCGCCTCTGGTGCCGGAATTCTCGGATCGTTACCCGGAAACAGAGATTCGCATGCGCCTGTCCGATCGCAAGGTGGACATTCTGGCCGACGGTCTGGACATCGCCTTTTTCATTGGAGAGCCTGGCGATTCAACCATGAAACTGCGGAAGTTCGCGGATTGTGATCGTGTTCTGTGCGCTTCGCCCGATTACCTGTCGCGGTTTGGGACGCCCAAAACACCGGATGATTTGTTGCACATGCCCCATAACTGCCTGTTGCTGCGTTATCCTAGGTCTCCGGAATACTATTGGACTCTTCGCACTGACATGGGGCCGCGAAAGCTTGAAGTTGGCGGCAAATACGACGCAGACGATGGTGATGTTCTGACCGACTGGGCCTTGTCCGGTCGTGGGATCGTCAACAAGCCGCGCTTTGACGTGCGGGAGTTTCTCGAGGATGGACGGCTGGTCGAGGTCCTGCCCGAGACGCCCCCCTTGCCAACGATTTTCGGGTGTCTTTATCCGCACAAAAAGCTGCAAGATCCCAAGGTGCGCCTGTTCGTCGAACATATCGCACAGCACAGCAAACGCTTTTTCGCATAAAGAAAAACCGGGCATCACGGCCCGGTTCGCTGTCATGGTTTCGCGCGCACGCGCCTAATGGTTTCTGACTTCACGCACCCATGCGATGATGGTTTGGCGTGCCTCTTCATCCATTTGCACTGCCGATGGTGGCGGCATTGCGTGGCTGATCCCGGCTTGCAGATAGATCTGGTCAGCATGTCGGGCCACATCTCCGGGTGTCTCAAGGTAAACTTTCTTCGGGGCCCATTTCATGGTGCCGTACACCGGCTCGCGGGCGTGGCACATCGAGCAATTGCCCAAGACCGTGTCATAGGCATCTTCGAAGCCCGCGGCGGACGCATATTTCTGCTCGTATAGTGTCAGCTCGCGCGCTTCGGCGTCTTCCCATGTCTCGGTGTTTCTCACCGAAGACAGCCAAGCGATCACGACCATTAGCAGAACCGTCACGCCCCAGGTCCAGTGCGGGCCTTTCCCAGTTGCGTGCATCGTGTTGAAATAGTGACGGATGGTGACGCCCGTCAGAAAGATCAGGCTGGCGATGATCCAGGAATACTCGGTGCCGAAAGCAAGTGGATAGTGGTTCGACAACATCAGGAACACGACCGGCAAAGTCAGATAGTTGTTATGCGTGGATCGTACCTTGGCGATCTTGCCGTATTTGGCATCAGGCGTCCGACCGGCCTTGAGGTCTTCGACCACGATCCGTTGGTTCGGCATGATCTGAAAGAACACGTTGGCCGTCATGATCGTTGCAGTGAAGGCGCCAAGATGCAAAAGCGCAGCACGACCGGTGAAGATCTGGTTGTAACCCCAGGACATGATCACCAGGATCACGAACAACAGCAGCATCAGAGCGGTGGGGTGATCGCTCAGCTTGGATTTGCACATCTGATCGTAGAGAAGCCAACCAATGGTCAGCGATCCGCCGGAAATCAGAATCCCCTGCCACAGCGCAAGGTCCACTTTGGTTGGATCAAGCAGGAACAGCTCGCCACCAACCCAGTATATGATCATGAGCAACGCCGCACCAGACAGCCAGGTCGTGTAACTCTGCCATTTGTGCCAGGTCAGGTGCTCGGGCATGCGCGAGGGCGCAACCAGGTATTTGACAGTGTGGTAGAAGCCGCCGCCATGTACTTCCCATTCTTCGCCGTAGGCCCCGTCCGGCAGGGCAGGGTTCGGCTTTAGCATGAGGTCCAGCGCGATAAAGTAGAATGACGCCCCAATCCACGCCATCGCGGTGATCACATGCAGCCAGCGGACGGAAAAGGCGATCCACTCCCACATTACGGCCAAGTCATACATGGCTTTGCTCCTAAGATTCTTTGCTTCCGGTTACTCTATGCGAGTGTGTTTTGCTCTGGTATTGCTGGTAAAGACCAAGCAGTATCAAAAAATGCAAAAAAATGTCCTACCTTGATAACATCAGAACCTTTGTCCGGGTCTATGAATTGGGCAGCATGTCCGCCGCGGGCCGTGATCTGAGGGTTTCGCCAGCCGTCACGTCGGCGCGTATATCGCAACTGGAAGAGCATCTTGGCGTGCGTTTGTTCCAACGCACGACACGCAGCCTGACGCCCACCGAGCAGGGAAAATCTTTCTATCGCGGCGCGGCAGAGATCCTTGAAGCGGTCGAAAGTGCCGAAGCCCAGATCGTCAATCTGACCGAAAACCTGAAAGGGTCACTCTATGTCGCGGCGCCGTTGGGAGTCGGGCGTCGGTTGATTGCGCCGCAGGTCCCGAAGTTTCTTGCCGAGTACCCCGAGGTGAACGTCCGGTTAAGGCTGACCGACCGAAAGGTTGATCTGACAACCGAAGGTCTGGACCTGGCATTTTTTCTTGGTCAGCCAGAGGACAGCAACCTGCGTATTCGCAAGATCGCGGATGTCGAAAGAGTGCTTTGTGCATCCCCGAAATACATCAAAAGGCGCGGGATGCCCGAAAGCGGGGACGCGTTGATCGCTGATGAGCACGAATGTCTCAATTTGCGGTTCCCGGGCGCGACCGAGTTTCAATGGCTTTTGAGGACCGATACGGGGCCAAAACGGTTCCGGGTTTCCGGGCGCTACGAGTCAGACGATGGCGACGTGCTGACAGACTGGGCCCTTGGCGGACATGGTATCGCGTTGAAGCCGATTTTTGAGATCGCTCAACATCTCAAGGCCGGGACATTGGTTCCGGTGGCGGAAAAGACGCCGCCAGAACCGATTCAGATGGCATGTCTGTTTACGCACCGCCGTATGCAGGACCCCAAAACGCGGCTTTTCATGGAATTCATAATCGAACGCATCGGGTCGTCGATTGCGGCGGCAAATACGGCCCGGTAGGTCGCTCAGCTGCCGCGATAGGTCGAGTACCCGAAGGGCGAAAGCAGCAGAGGCACGTGGTAATGCGAATGTTCGGACATTCCAAACCGGATCGGGATGACGTTCAGAAAGCGCGGGTTTTCAGGTGGTGTGCCGCAGGCATCAAGGTAATCCCCGGCATGGAAGACAAGTTCGTAGTCACCTGTTGAAAACTCTGCTTCGGGCAGAATTTGTTCGTTGGTCCTGCCGTCGTCATTGGTGAACAGAGTTTTCAGCAACTGGCGGTCTGCACCTTCAATGCGGAACAGTTCGATTTTCAATCCTTCGGCGGGGCACCCCCGGGCCGTATCCAGAACATGTGTTGTAAGGTAACCGGTCATTTGCGCTACTCCTCAAGTTATACAGTTACTAGTCTGTTTTCGCATCCAGGAGCAAAGGCAGTCTGTGGGAAGCTGCTTTCTGCATTTTTTGAAAAACATCTTTGATTATCTGGGGTATTGATCAATTCAAGAAGAAGGAAACCGATGTGAAGCCTTATCCACGAGACATGACCGGTTACGGTGGGCAAGTTCCCAAAGCAAACTGGCCGAACGACGCCAAAATCGCCATTCAGATCGTGCTGAATTACGAAGAGGGCGGTGAAAACAACGTTCTGCACGGCGATGCCGCATCCGAAGCGTTTCTGTCCGAGATCACCGGAGCCGCCCCTTGGCCGGGGCAACGGCATTGGAACATGGAATCGATCTATGAATACGGCAGCCGCGCGGGGTTCTGGCGCGTGCATCGCCTTTTGCAGGATCTGCCTGTTACCGTCTACGGTGTTGCAACCGCTTTGGCGCGTGCACCTGCACAGGTTGCGGCGATGAAGCATGCCGGGTGGGAGATCGCCAGCCACGGTTTGAAGTGGATTGAACACAAGGACATGGGCGCAGAAGAAGAACGTTCCCAGATCCGCGAAGCAATCCGCCTGCATACAGAGGTTACAGGTCAGCCGCCCCGTGGTTGGTATACGGGCCGCTGTTCGATGAATACGGTCGAATTGGCCGCTCAGGAAGGCGACTTTGCCTATATCGCCGACAGCTACGCCGACGATCTGCCATACTGGATCAAGGCAGGGGGCAAGGATCAACTGATCATGCCCTATACACTGGACTGTAACGATATGCGCTTTGCAATTCAGGCGGGGTTCACCAATGGGGAACAGTTTGAAAGCTATCTGAAAGACAGCTTTGACATGCTCTATTCCGAGGGTGAGGCGGGCGCGGCCAAGATGCTCTCGATTGGGTTGCACTGCCGTCTGATCGGTCGCCCCGGTCGCGCCATGGCGCTAAAACGCGCACTTGATTATTTCAGGAAACACGAAGGTGTCTGGTTCGCAACGCGCGAGCAGATTGCCGAACACTGGGCCATTGAACACCCGCCGGTGCAATGTCTGACCCCGTCCAAAATGGATCGACCAACCTTTGTGTCGGAATTCGGCGGCGTGTTCGAGCACAGCCCGTGGATTGCCGAAGGTGCGTACGAACTGGAAATGAGCCCGACGCATGACAATGCCGCTGGTGTCCACAACGCGCTGGCGCGTGTGTTCCGTTCCGCCTCGCCCGAGCAGCGCCTTGGCGTTCTGACAGCCCACCCGGACCTGGCTGGCAAGCTGGCCGCCGCCGGCCGCCTGACCAAGGAAAGCACCGCGGAACAGGCCGGTGCGGGTCTGGACATGCTGACCGATGAAGAACGCGCAACGTTCACGGCGTTGAACGAAACCTACACGACCAAGTTCGGCTTTCCTTTCATCATTGCCGTCAAAGACAACACCAAGGCCAGCATTCTGGAAGCCTTTCGCCGTCGCATCGACAATGACCGCGACAGCGAATTTGCCGAAGCCTGCCGTCAGGTCGAGCGCATTGCCGAATTGCGTCTGATCGAGAAGTTCGCGCAATGACGGCTGGCTTGAAACTCCGTCCCTTGACGTCAGAGGCATTTGCACCATTTGGCGATGTCATCGAGGCGGCTGGCCGGGTGGACAAGCTTATAAATCAGGGCAGATGCGCCCGCTATCACGACCGGGCCGTGTTGGATTTCCACGATGGGCGCGCGGGTATCAGTGTGTTTCAGTCCGAAGCCTTCAGCCTGCCGATCAAGTTGGAAATGGTTGAACGCCATCCGGATGGCAGCCAAGCCTTTTTGCCTTTGTCGGAGAAACCATTTGTCGTGGTTGTGGCCCCGGATGAAAACGGAAAACCCGGTCGGCCCATCGCCTTCAAAACAGCGCCCGGACAGGGAGTGAATTATCATCGCAACACTTGGCATGGCGTTCTGACCCCGCTTCATGCGCCCGGACTTTTTGCGGTGGTCGACCGAATTGGAGCCGGGCCCAACCTCGAAGAGCATTGGTTCGAGGAGGCGTTTGAAATCACAGAATGAGGCGCGTTGCCGGAAGAGGAGCCGGCTGCGAACCTCAAGGGAGGAAAGACCAAATGTCAGATGCATCCATCGGATCGCCGGAACAACTCCGCGATCCGAATTATACTCCGCCGCTGCTTAAGGCGGTGCCGCTTGGAATTCAGCATGTGCTGGCGATGTTCGTGTCCAACGTCACGCCAGCCATTATCGTTTGTGGCGCGGCCGGTTTCGGCTTTGGCTCGAACAGCCCCGATTTCCCGCAGATGATCTACATGATCCAGATGTCGATGTTCTTCGCGGGCGTCGCCACGTTGTTTCAATCTGTTGGCATAGGCCCGGTCGGTGCCCGGCTGCCGATCGTACAGGGAACATCGTTTGCCTTTATCCCGATCATGATTCCACTGGTGGTTGGCAAGGGCGTTGACGCAATTGCCGTCCTGATGGGCGGGGTCGTTGTCGGTGGCTTGTTCCACGCCTGCCTCGGGCTGTTCATAGGGCGCATTCGCTTTGCTCTTCCGCCGCTGGTTACAGGCCTTGTGGTGACCATGATCGGCCTGGCCCTTGTCAAAGTCGGCATTCAATATGCCGCCGGCGGTGTACCCGCCATAGGCACCGAGGAATATGGCTCGGGTCTGAACTGGTTCATGGCAGGAACCGTAATCGTGGTCACGCTTGGCCTGAAATTCTTTGCCCGGGGCATGTTGTCGGTGTCGGCGGTTCTCATCGGACTGCTGGTCGGATACGCCGTGGCCTTCCTGCTTGGCCAGGTGAATCTGGGCAACGTCGGCAACGCGGCATCCTTTGCACTGCCGAACCCCTTGCATTTTGGCCTTGAATTTTCGGTCGCGGCCATCATCGGTTTCTGTGCAATGTCCTTTGTTTCCGCCGTTGAAACCGTTGGGGACGTATCCGGTATCACCAAGGGGGGCGCTGGCCGAGAAGCTACCGACAAGGAAATACAGGGCGCGACCTATGCTGATGGTCTTGGTACTGCGATCTCTGGTCTGTTTGGGGCGCTGCCGAACACGTCGTTCAGCCAGAATGTCGGGTTGATTGCCATGACCGGAGTCATGAGCCGCATGGTCGTGACCATCGGCGCGGTTTTCCTGATCATTTGCGGGCTTATTCCAAAGATCGGGGCGATAATCTCGTCCATTCCGATTGAGGTTCTTGGCGGCGGCGTGATCGTGATGTTCGGCATGGTTGTTGCCGCAGGGGTTTCGATGCTGTCGGACGTGAACTGGAACCGGCGCAACATGGTGATTTTTGCAATCGCCCTAAGCCTTGGACTGGGTTTGCAGCTGGAACCCAACGCGTTGCAATACTTGCCCGGCACATTGAAGGTTCTGGCGACATCAGGAATCCTGCCCGCCGCCGTCATCGCCATTGTATTGAATCTGGTGCTTCCCGAAGAACTTTCCGACGAAGCGACGGAAGAGGTCTCGGGCGGTATGGCCGGACATGGTCTTGGGTCCATCGAGCAAGACGACCACGTCTGATGCGTTCGGCGTGATACACTGATCGTTCTGGAAAAAACATGAAGCGGCGCGCCTAGGCGCGCCGCGTTTCATTGTTTGGTCACCATTGAATGGAGATCTGCTGTCAAAAGCTCTTCGCCCAAAAGGACCGCCGAGACAATGCCCAAGAAGGTGACGCCGTCTGGCTTCAGAAATCGACCTCGATCGCGACCCCTTTCCGAACGGCGAGGTCAACCACGGACGCGGCGACCGCAAGATCTTGAAGGCCCACACCCGTGCCATCGAACAGCGTGATCTGATTGTCCGATATCCGGCCCGGATCGGTGCCGTTGATGACCGCGCCAAGCTGCGCCACGTCGCTTTCCTGGATCAGGCCTTCGGCCACCGCGTGCTGCGCTTCGCCGATGCTGACGGATTGCGCGACTTCGTCCGTGAACACGCTGGCCCTGGCCAGAAGGGCGGCTTCGACTTCCTGTTTTCCTTTGGTGTCCGTGCCCATGCAGGCGATATGAGTTCCGGGGCTGACATGGTTTGCCATCAGCGAGGGCGCAAAGGCCGAAGTGATCGAAATGATCACATCCGCCTCAGTCATTTCGTCAAGCTCGACCGCCTGGAACGGAACGCCGGCTTCATTGGCGACCTTCTCGATATTCGGCAGCATTTCGGGGTGGTAGTTCCAGCCAATGATCTTTTCAAAGGCGCGCTGCTCCAAAGCCGCGCGAAGCTGAAAGGCTGCCTGGTGGCCAGCGCCCATCATGCCTATGACCTTGGCGTCCCTGCGTGCGAGATGCTTGATCGATACCGATGATGCTGCCGCCGTTCGAAGGGCCGTCAGAAGGTTCCCGCCGACCATCGCAGATGGCTTGCCGGTGTCGGGGTCGAAAAGAAAAACGGTGGACTGGTGGTTGATCAGCCCGCGTTTTTCCAGATTGTTCGGCCAATAGCCGCCCGCCTTCAGTCCCAGCGTCAGGCCGGCGCGGTCAAACCCCCCTTTGAAGCCGTACAGTGCATCTTCGTGCCCGATGGCTTCACGCACGACAGCGAAGTTGTAGGCGTCGCCGGACGCCATTGCGGCAAAGACCTGTTCGACCGCGTCAAAAGCCGCTTGTCGGGTCATAAGGTCAGCGATCTCACGCTCGGGTACGATCAGCATTTCATTCTCCAATCAAACATTCGTGCGCCCGCGTGCCACCGCCGGAAGGAGAGCATACACGCGGGCGGCTGTCTGGCTGCTTCCGAGCCAGCCCTCCCAAACACGGCAAGTTCGGATCAATAAGCGCGTCCGCGGGCGGATACGGGCCAGACGGTCTCGACCTTGCCGTTGCGAACGCCGACATACCAATCATGTACATTTGCGGTTGGGTCGCAGTGCCCCGGAACCAGCCTGAGCTTGTCGTTGACCTTCAGCACACCGTTCGGGTCCATGACGACGCCGTGTTCGTCCGAACATTTGATGTACTCGACATCATCTCGGCCGAAGATAACGGGCAGACCGCTGTCCACCGATTGCGCCTTGAGGCCCGCATCGACGATCGCCTTGTCCGCCTTGGCGTGGCTCATGACGCTGGTCAGGATGAAGAAGGCGTTTTCCCACTCGCCCTGATCGATCCGGTTGCCGTCCTTGTCCAGGATACGGCCGTAATCGGCATCCATGAAGGCGTAGGACCCGCATTGCAGTTCGTTGTACACGCCCGAGTTGGACTCGAAGTAGTATGAACCGGTGCCACCGCCCGAGACCAATTCGCACTCGATGCCTTCGGCTTTGAGGCCCTCAACTGCGTCTTTTACCATGGCAATGGCGGTGTCGAGCTTTTCCTTGCGCGCTTCATAGCTGTCGAGGTGCTGCATGGCCCCCTGATAGGCCTGTATGCCGGTGAATTTCAGGTTCTCGGCTGCTTCGACCGCTTTGGCGATTTCGATCACGTCGGATGTTGTCGTTACACCGCACCGGCCAGCGCCGCAGTCGATTTCGACGAAGACCTCCAACTGTGTTCCGTGATCCACCGCCGCGCCTGAAAGATCCGCGACATTGTCCAGATCATCGACACAGACGATAATGCGGCTGCCCAGCTTTGGCAGGCTGGCAAGACGGTCGATCTTGGCGGGGTCACGCACCTGGTTCGACACCAGAACGTCCTTGATGCCGCCGCGCACGAACACCTCGGCCTCTGAAACTTTCTGGCAGCAGACGCCCACGGCGCCTCCGATCTTCTCCTGCAACTTGGCCACGTCTACCGATTTGTGCATTTTTCCATGCACGCGGTGGCGCATGCCGTGCGCCTTGGCATAGTCGCCCATCTTCTTGATGTTGCGTTCAAGCGCGTCGAGATCCAGCACAAGAGAGGGGGTCTGGATATCTTCTTCATCCATTCCGGGCTTGGCCGGAATGTCAAAGCCTACTTCGAATTCGTCGAGATTGGTCATATCTTTCATTTCCGTATTCCTATGTCGGGATTGATGTCACGCGTTCAGCCAGGGCAGCCTGTCCAGATCGACATTACCCCCGGTTATGATCAGGCCGACACGCTTGCCTTTGAATGCGTCCGGGTTCTTCAGGATCGTGGCCAGCGGAACGGCCGAAGATGGCTCCATCACGATCCGAAGGTGTTTCCACGTCAGCTTCATCGCGTCGATGATCTCTTGCTCTGATGCCGTGTAAATCTCGGATACGTGGTTCGACACGAAATGCCAGGTCAACTCTTTCAGCGGCACCAGCAGCCCGTCGGCGATCGTCTTGGGTGCGTCATCCGCGATGATGTGGCCGGCCTTGAAGCTGCGATAGGCATCGTCGGCCTGTTCCGGTTCCGCCGCGATGATCGCGGTTTCCGGGGCGAGCGTCGAAAGTGTCAGACAGGTGCCGGACACCATGCCGCCGCCGCCGATAGGCGCGACAACCGCATCCAGACCATCGGTCTGCTCGATGAACTCGCGCGAACAGGTGCCTTGCCCGGCAATCACGCGCGGATCGTTGTAGGGATGGACGAAATCCCCGCCCGTGGCGGCCTGAACCTCGGCAAAGGTTGCTTCGCGCGACGAGGTGGAGGGCTCACATTCCGTGATCTTCCCACCATAGCGCCGCACCGTGTCTTTCTTTGCCTGTGGCGCTGTGCGCGGCATGACGACATTGCACGGTATGCCCCGCTTCATTGCCGCATAGGACAGGCACGAGGCGTGGTTGCCTGAAGAATGGGTTGCGACGCCTTTCCTGGCCTGTTCGTCGTCAAGGCCAAACACGGCGTTTGCAGCGCCGCGAACCTTGAAGGCGCCCGGTTCCTGAAAGTTTTCACATTTGAAGAACAGCTGTGCACCGGATAGCTCGTTCAGATAGTCTGATGTGCGGACCGGTGTGCGGCGGATGAAAGGTTCAATCCGATCATGTGCCGCCAGCATGTCCTCGTAGGTAGGGATATACATGTTGCAGTCCTTCATCACGCGGCGTCCTTTTGAATGGCGCCCGAATGACCGCGATAGTATTCCTGCGCAGCCGCCACGCCCGAGCCCAACTGGATGTTCAGGCCCAGGTCGACCATGCACATTTCAGCGGTGGCAATCCCGGACAGGGCCATGACATCCGTCAGGCTTCCCAGATGCCCGATGCGGAATACCTTGCCCGCGACTTCGCCAAGACCGACACCGAAGGCAACGCCGTATTTTTCGGCCGCGTGCGTGACAATATCGGTGGCGTTGAAACCGTTTGGCGTACGGATCGCGCTGACGGTGTCAGAATAAACCGAAGGGTTCGCTGCGCACAGGTCCAGCCCCCAGGCGCCCACGGCGGCGCGCACGCCTTCGGCAATACGGTGATGCCGGGCAAAGACGTTTTCCAAACCTTCACCCAGCAGCATGTCACAGGCCTGATTGAGGCCATTCATCAAGCCAACCGCAGGTGTGTAAGGGTATGCGCTGTTGGCATAGCCTTTCGCCATGTCGTGCACGTCAAAGAAGGTGCGGGGCAGGGTCCCTGTGCTGGTCGCGTCCATTGCCCGCTGGCTGAACCCGACGATGGCAAGGCCCGCAGGCAACATGAACCCTTTCTGCGAACCCGTGACGGCCACATCAACGCCCCATTCGTCAAAACGGAAATCCATGGATCCGATCGATGAAACACCATCGACGAACAGCATTGCGGGGTGCCCGGCAGCATTCAGAGCCTTGCGTACAGCGGCAATATCCGATTTCACACCGGTCGCCGTTTCGTTATGCGTGGCAAGAACAGCCTTGATTTCGTGGCTTGTGTCGGCGGTCAGAATCTCTTCGTAACGATCGGCTGGCAGCCCTTCGCCCCAAGGGGTTTCGACGATCTCGACATTCAGACCGTGGCGCTGGCACATATCGATCCAGCGATGGCTGAACATGCCGTTGCGCGCCGCCAGAACCTTGTCACCGGCCGACAGGGTGTTGGTCAGCGCGGTCTCCCAGCCTCCGGTTCCGGTCGACGGGAAAATGAAGATTTCGGCGCTGTCGCTTTTCAGAATTTTTTGCACACCCGCGCGGGCTGGGTGCAGAATCTGCCCGAACAGCGGCGAGCGGTGGTCGATCGTGGGCATGTCGCAAGCCTTGCGCAGGCTTTCGGGGATATTGGTCGGGCCCGGAATGAAAACGGGATTTTGAAAGCTCATGGGTGGTCTCCTTCCGTCGTTGACCACACAATAAGTTCTAGCCGCTCTGCCCGATATATTTTTGAAAAAGCCTTTCAAAACACCACGTTTTGAATTTAATTTATAATTGTCAGAGCCTTATATTTTTCATATCATGAATTAGTCTTTCACGAATGATCAAAGGGTTTTTATGGATTCTCAAGACAATACTCGCGAAGTCCGCAGAAAAGCCCGTGGAAGACCACGAGGATGGGACGACAAGACAGCGCAAAACACGATCAAATCTCTCGACCGTGCGATGGAAGTTTTTGAGTATTTGAGTGAAGCGCAGGGCAAGGCGTTAACCGCGCTATCCGACGAAATGGGCCAGTCGCCCGCCACAGTTTACCGAATTCTCGTTACACTAGAGGGCAGGGGACTTGTCGAGTTCGATCATGACGAGCAGGTCTGGCACATCGGTCCTCGTGCGTTCGTAATCGGCTCGCGCTTCCTGCGTCGCACCAGCCTTGTGGACCGGGCCCGACCCGTGATGCGAAAGCTGATGGAGGCCACCGGCGAGACCGCAAACCTGGGGGTCGAAAAAGAAGGAATGGTGTTGTTCCTGAGCCAGGTTGAAACCCATGCCAGCATCCGGGCGTTTTTCCCACCGGGCACGCTGTCTCCGATGCACGCATCGGGCATCGGGAAAGCTTTGTTGGCATATATGGATGAAGATCGGCTGGACCGGCTGTTGGCCAAGACAGAACTGCGGGCCTTCACGGACCGGTCGATTACCAGCCCGGCCGCGCTGAAAGAAGATCTTGCCATGGTCAGGGCACAGGGCTTCTCGATAGACAACGAAGAAAAAAACGCGGGTATGCGATGTATCGCTGCGCCGGTTTTCGATATCAACCGAGAGGCTGTAGCCGGGATTTCGGTATCCGGACCGACAAGCCGCGTCAGCGAAGCCGAAATCGCGCGCCTAAGCCGCCCCGTCATCGAGGCGGCGCGTCAGTTAACTCTGGCCATCGGCGGGACTATTTCTGCGCCGCTGTCTTGAGGCTCCGGTGCTGCGGATAAGCCGCTGGTCCCGGCCGCAGGGCCATATGACGGTTCACGTCTTTGTACAGCAGGTAACGGAACTTACCCGGTCCGCCCGCATAACAGGCCTGCGGGCAGAACGCGCGCAACCACATGTAATCGCCGGCCTCGACCTCTACCCAATCATTGTTCAGCCTGTAGACGGCCTTTCCCTCAAGAACATACAGACCATGTTCCATCACATGTGTTTCAAGGAAAGGAATGACGGCGCCGGGCTCGAAAGTCACCACGGTCACGTGCATATCGTGCCGCAGGTCACTTGGATCGACAAAGCGCGTCGTGGCCCATTTGCCGTCGGTTCCGGGCATCGGCGTCGGCGTGATCTCATTTTCGTTGAGAACCAGAACGTCCGGGCGGTCAAGCCCTTCCACCGCTTCATAAGCCTTTCGAATCCAATGGAAGCGCAGGGTCTCACCGCCTCGGTTTCGTAAGGTCCAGTTGCATTCAGCGGGCAGGTAGGCATAGCCGCCGGGCGTCAGTTCATGGGTCGTGCCGTCGGCCGTCAAGGTCGCTGTGCCTTCGACCACGAACAAAACGCCTTCGGCTTCGGGATCGGTCTCAGGACGGTCAGAGCCACCGCCGGGCTGAACCTCCATGATGTATTGCGAAAAGGTTTCGGCAAAGCCGCTTAGCGGGCGGGATATCACCCATAAGCGGGTGTCGTCCCAAAACGGCAGAAAACTGGTCACGATATCCCGCATCGTTCCCTTTGGGATCACTGCATAAGCGTCAGTAAATACGGCGCGGTCAGTCAGCAATTGCTCCTGACCAGGGTGCCCACCGTGTGGAGAATAATACTTGGCGGTCATGCATGCTCCTGAAAAATGTCATATGCCTGAAATATGCGCCGAAGGATCGGTGCGGACCACCCGCAAAAAGTTGACAGCTCTATTCGTGAAGATTTGAAAAATCAGAATTTGGCCGTCGTTAAGCGCGCGCAGCATTGGCATCATGCGTGCGCTGCGCAGCCGGTCGGACCAACAAGGATTGGGTCAGGGTTGCACCGGTCTGACCCCGGACAGATCCGGGGCAATCCGTATCATCTGCGACAGGTCAGGTTTCAGTCCTGTGCTTTTACCGGAAATCATCCCAAGCGGAACGCTTGTCGCTGCGGCGAGTGCATCCTGAACGGGGATCCCAGCTTGTTCCGTCAGAACCCGCACCGCTTTTGTCAGGCACAAGTCTGCCCCGGCCAGAGTGCCGTCCTCCAAAGTCAGCCTGCCGTTTTCCCGCCGGATCCGGCGTCCTTCCAACTGAAACTCGGTCAGTGACGTTCCGGCGACCGCCATCGCATCGCTGACAAGGAAAATCCGCCCTGGTCCGCGCTTGGCGGCCCAGGCAATCCGTATCGTATCGGGATGAACGTGGATTCCATCCGCGATCAAGCCCGCCGATAGCGATCCGCAGGATAGCGCCGCGCCGACCAGTCCCGGTTCACGACTGCCAAGCTGGCTCATCGCATTGAACAGATGCGTTGCGCACTGCGCCCCGGCCCTTGAAAACGCCTGGCAGGTTTCAAAAGGCGCGTCCGTATGCCCCAGAGAAACGATGACCCCCGCGCGTTTCAACTCTTCAACCTGTTGCGGGGTTGTGCTTTCAGGTGCTAGCGTGACCATCAATGCAGGCAGGTGTTTTGCATCGTCGATCAGAATTTCCAGATCGGTTTGCTGCATCGGGCGGATCAGGGCGGCATCATGTGCGCCCTTGCGTCGCACAGACAGGTGCGGACCTTCCAGATGCAGGCCCGCAATGCCGGGAACACCCGTCTGAACGGCCTTGATGGCGGCATCAATCGCGGCCCGGGTTTTCTCGGCCGTGTCCGTGATCAGGGTTGGCAGGATGCGAGTGGCACCCAGCGCGCGATGAGCGCTGGTGATTTGGGTCAGCGTGTGAACCGATGGATCGTCGTTGAACATCACGCCACCGCCGCCGTTGACCTGCAAGTCCGCATAGCCGGGGCTGAGGATGTCGCCATGCAGATCCTCGATCTGGTCATCCTGTGCGATCTGGGCCTCAGGTAGCAACGCATCCAGCACGCCGTTTCTGAACCGTGCGGCATATCCTTCACGCAATTCAGTGCCATCGAAGATCGGGCCGCCCGCAAAGGTAACAGTAGAGGGGGTCATACCGTTTCCGTCACTTTTTTCAGATGGCGCGGTGTGTCCGGGTCGATCCCGCGTTGTGTGGCCACCTTCTCCACCATTCCATAAAACGCAGCGATTGTCGGTATCGGGTCCGTCATCCAATGCGACGTCCGGACATGGGGCAGTTCCGTGGCGTGTTTAACGCGGCCGGTTGTGGCGAAAACCACAGCGCCCTTGGACGCCAGTGCGTCCGCAACTTCGGCCAGATTGTCCTCTGCTGCATCCCCGGACGACAGGGCAAGCACTGGAAAGCCCTGATCCACGATGGAAACCGGGCCGTGCAGAACCTCGGCCGCCGAATAGCTTTCTGCGTGGATCTGGCAGGTTTCCTTGAATTTCAACGCGGCTTCGTTGGAGATTGCCAAAGACAGGCCCCGGCCCAAGGTAAACAAAGAACGCCCATCCACCGCGTCCGCCACGGCGCTCCAGTCGCAGGCGATTGCCGTCGACAAACTGTCCGGCAGCCCATGGATTGCGCGCAACAGGTGATCTTCGCGCTTCACCTGCGCAATCAGCCACAGCCCGGCGACCAGAGACGTCACGAATGTCTTTGTCGCCGCCACGCTCAGTTCGGGGCCCGCGTGAATGGGCAGCGTTGCCGCAGCCGCCTCGGCCAGGGCAGAGGCAGGGTTGTTCGTGATCGCGACCGAGTAAGCCCCGCCGGATGTGAGCGACTGCGTTAGCTGCACGATATCCGGGCTCTGACCGGATTGTGAGACTGAGATGCAGATTGCATCCTCGCAACGCATGTCGACCCCGTAGATGGATTTCACCGACGGTCCGACCGAAGCCATCGGCAAACCAAGCAACAGTTCCGAGGCGTATTTCAGAAAGCTGCACGCATGATCCGAGGATCCGCGCGCCACCGAGATCAGGAACCGCGGGTCGCGGGCCCGGATCTCGTCGGCGGTTTGCGCGATCAATTCCGCGCCCTCGGTCAGAAGGCGGTCTACGGCGTCGGGAATCTCATCGATCTCGCGCCGCATCTGAGTGGTTGTGTCAGGCATTTTCCCAGGCTTTCAATTTGACAGGCGCAGCTCGGCCACAAAGTCATAGGCGTCACCGCGGTAGATCGAGCGGGTCAACTCAGCGACCCGCCCGCTTTGCAGATATGAAGTGCGTTGAATCCGAAGCCCGGCCGTACCTTCCGCAACATCCAGAAGCTCTGCCTCGGGCGGTTCGAGGTTGATGGCCGAGATTTTCTGGATCGCGCGCACCGGTCGCAGACCAGATTGTTCAAGAACAGAGTAAAGCGACCCCGTCACGTCGGTGGGGTTCGGCAGGATATCGAGCGGAAGGGCCGCTTTTTCCAACGCCATCGGACGTCCTCCTGCCTCTCGCAGGCGGTAGATACGCGCGACCTGTTCATTTGCCGACAAGCCCAATGCCATCATTTCTTCCGGGGATGGCAGGAAAACCCCGCGCTCCAGCCATGTAGAGGTCGTCTTGAGCCCGCGCCGCTCCATGTCTTCGGTGAACGATGTCAGATGGGACAGCGATTGTTCAACCTTCGCTACGGGTTCGCGAACAAAGGACCCAGACCCCTGTCTTTGCTCGATTGCACCTTTGCGCACCAGTTCATGAATCGCCTTGCGCACGGTCACACGGGACAGGTCGGTGATCTCGGCGATTTCTCTTTCAGGGGGCAGCGAACTGTTGGGAGGCAGGATGCCGTCCTTGATCCCTTGTTCAAGGCGTTGACGGAGCTGTACATAGCGCGGGCCCGAGCTGTGCCCCAACCATCCTTCGGGCCGCAGGAAATCAGCTATGTTCATGTTCGATTTCCTCCAGATACGCCTGTGCCAATGCAAGTGCGCCGGACAGTGGATCGCCTGCGGGCTGGACCAGAGCAGATTGCATGTTCGCAGGCAGGTAGGGCGCGTAAAGGGGGCCAATTCCGCCGGTCAGACAAACGGGCAGGCCAACGTTCCAGCCCATTTTCTTCATCACGTCGATCAGATAGCCCGCACCGTCCTGCAGGATGGATCTGGCCAAGTCGTCCCCGCGATTGGAAATCTCGGTCACAAGCGGGGCGAGGGCGCCAAAGTCCGATGGCGTCATGTCAGCGGCGGCCCGTACAATTCCTGCGGCATCGCCAAATCGAGACAGCAGATCCTGCGCCAATGCTGAAGGGCCGGTCGTGCCGTCCGTGTGCTCCAGCGTCTTGGCCAGCGCCCGTTTACCAACCCATTGCGCGGAAGCCTGATCGCCCAGAACAGGGCCCCATCCGCCGGCAAACTTCATCGTGCCACCCCTTTGCATTGCGACAAAAGAACCGGTACCGCAATGTGCGACAAACCCGTCCATGGCCCCCAATGCGCCGCGCAAAGCTGCTGCGCGATCATCTTCGATCCGGACGTGCCGAAATGGCAATGCCGTCGCAAGTTTCCGGGCAAGTGCGTCACCTGTTATCCCGGCCAGGCCCAGATAGGCGGGCGCTTGCGCAAGCTCCTCGGGCGAACGGCCCGCCTGAGCGGCCAGAGCTTCCAGACCGCGCTGCAGCTCGATGCAGGCGGCCTCGAAATCCGTGGACACGTTTGCTGCGCCGACTTCGACTCTGTGTGTTTTGCCATCAACAAAAGCGGCGACGCGGCAACGCGTTCCGCCCCCGTCGGCGGCCAGGAACATAGGTTTTGATGACTTTACCATATACAGACCTTTATAATACCTTTCACGTGTTTTGAAGTCCTAATTGCGACCAAAGCGGCGAATTTCATACTATATCGGCCAAAAATATGGAAAAAAATAAATGGTAGACTAATGGTATTTAAAAGGTATGATATCGAGAGTTCTTGGGGGAGAATCACTTGATTACGCCGGCGACAGAACAATTGCATCAGGATGCGCATGGGCTTGATACCCGTCCGCTGGCCGAAGTTGCCGGCCTGCTGGCGCGGTCGCAGGTGTCAGCGGCAACGGCAGTGCTTGATGCGCTTGGCCCGATTTGCAGCGGGGCGACGGCCATGGCTCAGACGATCCGGTCGGGCGGCAAGCTTCGATATCTTGCGGCGGGGTCTTCCGGCCTCATGGCGGCCTCGGACGCGCTTGAGCTTGGCGGAACCTTTTCCATCCCGTCGCAGCAGATCCGCATTCATATGGCGGGTGGAATGCCGATCACGGCAGACATGCCGGGGGATGTAGAGGACGCTGTTGATGGGCTGGCGCAAGAGGTGTCGGATATGGTTGCCAACGATACGCTCATCGCGGTCTCGGCCAGCGGCACCACGCCTTATACCGTCGCTGCCGCAAAACTGGCGCGCGACCGGGGGACGCCCGTGATCGGGATTGCAAACAACGCGGGTTCGCAATTGTTACAACTGGCGGACCATGCCGTTCTGCTTGCGACCCCTCCGGAATTGATCTCGGGATCAACCCGGATGGGGGCCGGCACTGCGCAGAAAATAGCTCTCAACACGTTGTCGACGCTGATGGCCATTGAGCTTGGGCATATTCAGGACGGCATGATGATCAATCTGCGGGCGGACAATGACAAATTGCGCGTACGCGCCAACGGAATCGTGTGCCAGCTTACCGGCGTATCACCGGAACGTGCTGATGATGCCCTGAGGGCCGCGGATGGGAACCTGAAATGCGCGGCACTTGTCGCCGCAGGTGCCGCATCGGTAGAGGATGCACAAAAGCGACTGGCTGAAACGAATGGCCATCTGCGTCATGCGATGAACCGGCTGAATGAAAATAACGAACATAGCAACCTGGGAGAAACCAAATGAAACGCAAAGTTCTGAGCCTAGCTCTGATGAGCACGGCGCTGGTCACAAGCGCCTATGCGCAAGACGCCACGCTGACAATCGAAAGCTGGCGCAACGACGACCTCGCTCTCTGGCAGGAAAAGATCATCCCTGCTTTCGAGGCGGCCAATCCAGGTATCAAAGTTGTTTTCTCGCCTTCAGCCCCGGCGGAGTACAATGCGGTTCTGAATTCGAAACTGGAAGCCGGATCCGCCGGTGATCTGATCACCTGCCGCCCGTTCGATGCTTCTCTGGCGCTGTACGAAGCGGGCCATCTGACCGACCTGTCCGATTTGGATGCGATGGACAATTTCTCGGACGTAGCCAAATCGGCGTGGCAGACAGACGATGGGTCGGCCAGTTTTTGTGTTCCGATGGCATCGGTGATCCACGGTTTTATCTACAACAAGGATGCGTTCAACGAACTGGGTCTGGAGGTTCCGACCACCGAGGCAGAATTCTTTGAGGTGTTGGACGAGATCAAGGAAGACGGCACCTATATTCCGATGGCAATGGGCACCAACGACCAGTGGGAAGCCGCAACGATGGGCTATAACAACATCGGCCCAAACTACTGGAAGGGCGAAGAAGGCCGTCTGGCCTTGATCAAGGGTGAACAGAAGCTGACCGACCCACAGTGGGTTGCACCTTATGCGACACTGGCCAAGTGGGGCGCGTATCTAGGCGACGGGTATGAGGCGCAGACCTATCCCGACAGCCAAAACCTGTTCACGCTGGGCCGCGCTGCGATCTATCCGGCAGGCAGCTGGGAAATCGCAGGTTTCAACACGCAGGCAGATTTTGAGATGGGCGCCTTCAAGCCGCCGGTCCAAAATGCCGGTGACTCCTGCTATATCTCGGACCATACCGATATCGGCATCGGTCTGAACGCTGCCAGCGAAAACCAGGAGGCTGCCCGCACGTTCCTGGCCTGGGTCGCAAGCCCGGAATTCGCCAGCATTTTCGGCAATGCGGTTCCCGGTTTCTTCCCTCTGTCCAATACTCCGGTTGAACTGGAAGATCCCCTTGCCAAGGAAATCGTCGGATGGCGGGATGAGTGCGAGAGCACCATCCGTTCGACCTATCAGATCCTGTCACGTGGCACGCCCAACCTCGAAAACGAGACCTGGGGTGCGTCCGTTGCAGCCATCAAGGGCACCGAAAGCCCTGAGGCTTTGGGCAAGAAACTGCAAGACGGGCTGGCCAGCTGGTACGCACCGCATCAGTAAGACCTGAACCACTCTCGCCGGACGCGGCCCGTCGCGTCCGGCACCTTTTCCCCGGAGATCCCCATGCAGACCCGCCGCTTACGCTGGCACATCGCCGTTTTCCTTGCACCTGCGGTGCTAGTTTACACGGCGGTGATGATCCTGCCCTTGTTCAACACGCTCCGCCTTGCGCTGTTTACCGAAGTCGATCAGGCGCGTGTGTATGTGGGGTTGGAGAATTTCCGAACCTTGTTCCTTGATCCGCTCTGGTCCGAGCAATTCTGGAATGCGCTGGGCAACAACTTCTGGTTCTTCCTGATCCACATGCTGGTGCAGAACCCCATCGGCATCGCTTTGGCCGCGATCCTGTCACACCCGAGGCTGCGCTTTGCCGCACTGTACCGGTCGGCCATTTTCATTCCCACGATCCTGAGCTTCGTGATCGTGGGTTTTGCCTGGAAACTGATCCTGTCTCCGCTTTGGGGGATTGCGCCCTCGATGCTGGACGCGGTTGGCTTGAAATCCCTGTTCGCGCCTTGGCTGGGCAAGGAAGAATACGCGCTGACAACTCTGGCGCTTGTCTCGGTCTGGCAATTTGTCGGCATCCCGATGATGCTGATCTATGCGGCCCTTCTATCGATCCCCGAAGAAATTCTTGAAGCCGGAGAGATCGACGGGATCACCGGAGCTTCGGCTTTCTGGAAAATAAAACTGCCGCTGATCCTGCCTTCGATCGGGATCATCTCGATCCTCACATTCGTGGGCAATTTTAACGCGTTTGACCTGATCTATGTCTCTCAGGGCGCGCTGGCGGGGCCGGATTTTTCGACCGACATCCTGGGCACTTTCATGTACCGCACGTTCTTTGGTTTCCAGCTGCAACTGGGTGATCCGTATATGGGGTCCGCCATTGCCGGCGCCATGTTCGCCATCATCCTTGTGGGTGTTTGCATTTACCTTTTCGGCATCCAGACCCGGATGCGCCGGTATCAGCTGTGAGGGCTCTGCAATGAACAAGGCACGCTCCAATCCACTGAACACCGCCGCAATGCATGGTGCGCTGATCCTTTACACTCTGATCGCGCTGTTCCCGGTTTTCGTGATCATCATCAACAGCTTCAAAACGCGCCGGGCCATCTTTCGCGAGCCGCTTGCCTTGCCTGATGCCGAAAGCTTTTCCTTGATCGGCTACCAGACGGTGATGAAGCAGGGGGATTTCTTTCTCTACTTTCAGAACTCGCTGATCGTCACCGTTGTTTCACTGGCCTTTATCCTGCTGTTCGGCGCCATGGCCGCCTTTGCCCTCAGCGAATACCGGTTCAAGGGCAACATGTTGATGGGCCTGTATCTGGCGCTTGGGATCATGATCCCGATCCGCATCGGCACCGTGGCGATCCTGGAGATGATGGTCGCCACAGGGCTTGTGAACACACTCTGGGCCCTGATCTTCGTCTACACGGCACAGGGTTTGCCGCTGGCGGTGTTCATCCTGTCCGAGTTCATGCGCCAGGTCAGTGATGACCTGAAGAATGCAGGGCGCATCGATGGGCTTTCGGAATACACGATCTTTTTCCGGTTGGTGCTGCCTCTGGTCCGGCCTGCCATGGCGACCGTCGCCGTGTTCAACATGATCCCGATCTGGAACGATCTCTGGTTCCCCTTGATCCTGGCACCCGCTGAAGAGACCAAAACCCTGACGTTGGGCAGCCAGGTCTTCATCGGCCAGTTTGTGACCGACTGGAACGCGGTTCTGTCCGCGCTCAGCATGGCGATCCTGCCAGTTCTGGTGCTCTACGTCATCTTCTCGCGCCAGCTGATCCGTGGTATCACCTCAGGAGCTGTCAAATGACCCGGGTTCTGATCGCTGGTCTTGGCAACATGGGCCTGAGCCATGCCTTGACCCATCATCGCCACCGCGACGCACGGATCGTGGGGCTGGTCAACCGCACAGGTCATGTAGACCATCCCGAACTGTCAGGCTATCCGGCCTATCCGGATTTTCAGGCGGCACTGGCCGAGACAAACCCAGATCTGGTTGTCGTCGCAACCTATTCCGACAGCCACGCAGACTTCGCCTGCGCTGCAATGGAAGCAGGTGCGCATGTCTTTGTTGAAAAACCACTGGCTACGACAGTTGCGGACGCCAGACGCGTGGTCGCAAAAGCAGTGGAAACCGGCCGGAAACTGGTGATCGGATATATTCTGCGGCACCACCCGTCATGGATGCGACTGATCTCGGAGGCGCGCGATCTCGGCGGGCCGTATGTCTTCCGTCTGAACCTGAACCAGCAAAGCAGCGGGGTCGAATGGGAAACCCACAAGGCCTTGATGCAGACGACATCGCCTATCGTCGATTGCGGCGTGCATTACGTCGATGTGATGTGCCAGATCACCGATTCCGATCCCGTCCGCGTGCATGGCATGGGCCTGCGGCTGAGCGATGAGATTGCCGAAGACATGTATAACTACGGCCAATTTCAGGTGATCTTCGAAGACGGCTCGGTCGGCTGGTACGAGGCTGGCTGGGGCCCGATGATGTCCGAGACTGCCTTTTTCGTGAAAGACATCGTGTCCCCCAACGGATCGGTATCAATCACCGATGGCAACAAGGGCGCATCCGCGGATATTGACGGCCACACCAAGGTTGGCGGTCTTCTGGTCCACCGCCCTGACGGTGACCGGACGATCGAAATGCCGGATGAGCCCGGCCATCAGGAACTCTGCGACGCTGAACAGGCCTATATGCTGCGCGCCATCGCCGAAGATTTCGATCTGACCCGCCACATGAACGACGCCGTGCAATCGCTGGCCATCTGCCTGGCCGCTGATGAAAGCATCCGTACTGGCCAACCCATTTCGCTGAAAGAGGCACGCACATGACCGCCCTGACGCTGCAAAACGTGAACAAATCCTTCGGCACCGTCGAGGTTCTGAAAGACATCAATATCGAGGTGGAAGACGGCGAATTCGTCGTCTTCGTCGGCCCCTCGGGGTGTGGCAAGTCCACCCTTTTGCGTGTCATCGCGGGGCTCGAGGATGTGACGTCGGGCGAAGTGCGCATCGGCGGAGAGCTCATGAACCTCACCCCGCCCTCGAAACGCGGTATCGCGATGGTGTTCCAGAGTTACGCTCTCTACCCCCACTTGAACGTGCGCAAGAACATGTCATTGGCGCTGAAACAGGAGGGCCAGAGCAGGCAGGTCATCGACGAGCGTGTCGAAAGGGCAAGCAAGATGCTGAACCTCGAACCTTACCTTGACCGGTATCCTTCCGAACTGTCCGGTGGACAGCGCCAGCGCGTCGCTATCGGTCGTGCTATCGTCCGGGAACCAAAGCTGTTCCTGTTCGACGAGCCTCTGTCCAATCTCGATGCGGCTCTGCGTATGAATACACGGTTGGAAATTGCGAACCTGCACCGGCAGCTTGACGCTTCGATGATCTATGTGACCCACGACCAGACCGAGGCAATGACTCTTGCCGATAAAATCGTCGTTCTGCGCGACGGGTGTGTGGAACAGGTCGGCAGCCCGATGGAGCTTTACAACAATCCCGCCAACCAGTTCGTGGCCGGTTTTCTTGGGGCGCCGTCGATGAATTTCTTTCCTGCCAGCATGATCGGCGAAAGCGCGGACATTACAACGGGTATCCGGCCGGAAGACCTGTTTTTGTCTGACGACGGTCCGGTGGTCGCAAACGTCACCCATGTCGAGCATTTGGGCGGTGACACCAACGTGATTGCCATGATGCAGGATCACCAGATCACCGCGCGCCTGTTCGGGCAGCATCAGGTTGAAGCCGGTCAGAGCATCCGATTTGGATATTCTCCGGGCAGGGTCTATCGCTTCGACGCACAGGGCGCGCGTCTCGCGTGACACTCACTGACGCAGGGCTCTGGGGGCCGAAGTCAGCCGACTTTTCCATGCAGCGCCGCCTAAACACCACCGGCTATTCTGGTGTTTCGGGTGAACATGACCGGCCCGGATGATGAGGCCGCGCGGAAATCAGCGGCGCGACCCGCCAAAGCGCGATAGAACTGGCGCAATCCGGGTTCGATAGCTGCGGCAAGTTCTTCGCAATGCTGACACATGCGCACGATGTCGCCCTGAGGTTTTCGGGTTCTCAATGCTGCAATCAACTTACCGTGCCGTGCAACGAGTTCCTGGAACGCGTCGGTCTTCCGCAAAGCGGAATCTCCAACCAAAACAAAAACGGGCTCTGGGTTGGCTTTGCCTTTCAGGTCAACTTGGCCTGCCTGCAAAAATGCCAGGTCATCTCGCCCGGCTTTATACGCCGCGTCTGAAACTACAATGTCATACTCGACCGTTCGACAGCATTGTTCGATCCGTGCCGAAACATTCACGACGTCTCCAATAACCGTATAGTTGAACCGTTTTTGCGATCCGATGTTGCCGACGCAGGCCTGCCCCGTGGCGACTCCGGTTGCCAGCGCTATCGGCTTTCGGTTCCGCATAATCTCGGATGCATTGAACTGTGCCAAGGCACGCCGCATCCTGAGCGCAGCAAGCCCTGCGCGGCACGGGTGGTCCGCAACAGGCAAAGGCGCGTTCCAGAAGGCCATGATGGCGTCACCGATGAACTTGTCGATCGTACCACGCTCATGCAGGATCTGATCTCCGAGCTTGGAAAACAGCGCGTTCAGCAAGGATACAAGTTCCGTTGCCGACGCGGACTCGGACAGAGCGGTAAATCCCCGGATATCCGAAAACATCACGGTGATTTCCTGACTTTCTCCGCCCAATTGCAGCTGGTGGCCCGAATTCTCCATTTCATCAAGGATTTCCGGGGCCACGTAATGCGAAAAGACTTTTCGAATCTGGCGCTTTTCGCGCTCGGTCGAAACAAAAAGATACCCCGCCAGCAGACCGAAATTTGCGATGCCTCCAATCAGGGGGAAGGTGGCATCGAACAGGATGGATTGGTTTTGAAAAACCAGCCAACTGATGGCAAGAACGGCTGCGGCGGCTATGCCACCGGCGATGAAGGATGCGATGGCACCAAAGCTGGACATGACGGCAATCACCACAAGCCCCAGAAACGCAAAGGCAAGCAGTTCCTGTGCTGCGGTTATGTCAGACCGGCTGAGCATTTCCCCGGTCAGAGTCTGCTCGATCATTTGGGCATGAATTGAAACACCGGGGACGCTTTCGCCAAGTGCCGTCTGGTGAATATCGAACAAACCGGCAGCCGAGGTTCCGATCAGGATAATTCTTCCTTCGATTTCGGATCGCAGCCCGGGGTTATCGGAACCTTCCAGAACATCCTTGGCTGAAATGTAAAGGTCGGAGCTGTCCCGCCGGTACTTCAGCCAAAGCTCGCCATTCTCGGTTGTCGGCAAACGGTATCCGGCGATTTCGACGGCCAGCATGATGCCAGCCTCGTCAGGCGCGCCTTCCACAAAAATGCTGGTCTCACCCAGGGCGACCCTGAGGGCTTCGACGGCAAGGCTTGGCAGCGGACCGTCCGGACCGTTCCAAAGAACCGGTGCACGTCTTACGATGCCGGTCCCACCGATGGGCGAGACATTGACCCCGCCGACACCCGCCGCCGCCCGATCCAATGGTGGCGCGATCGGCGTCCAATGCGGAACCGAGATCAGCCCCTCGGCGGGGCTTTCCCCGAATTCAATGATTCCGGCCTTGGCCGCAATGGGTTCACCTTTGGCTGACAATCGCGCGGCAACGCCCAGCACCACGGGCCAGTAGGCCATTTCCATCCCAAGCAAGACATCGTTGTCCAGCTTTTCGGCATGGCGTTCCACAGTCAGTACTCCCGCCAGCGATGGATCATTCAGAAGGCGAGACGGCGAATACCGGTCAGGTTCGGCAAACAGCATGTCGAACGCAATCGTCGCGGCGCCGTAGTCACCCAGATTTTGAACCAACTGCGCAACCAAGGTGCGGGGCCAAGGCCATTGTCCAAAGCTGGCAAGCGAAGCTTCATCAATATCCACGACGCGCACGGGGAGTTCGGGATTGAACTCCCGCGGGGATAATCTTTGCAAAACGTCGAAATAGATCAGGCGCGTCATTCGAACCGGGTACGGATCCCACGCCCGGATGAAGCAACCCAAAAGGATCAGCCCCAGCCCCACGAGGCGGAAGGCCCATCGCCCGTTCCTGGATTTCCGCACCTTGTCGCTCACACCATCCTCCAGACAAATGGAACTGGAACTGCGTGTTAAACAGCAATTCCCGAGCAATTACGGATCAGTTTCTTCCCGCTCTGGTTCGTCCCGTTCGGGCTCCTCAGGTTCCGGTTCGTCCCGTTCGGGTTCCTCATGTTCAGGTTCTTCCTGCTCCGGTTCTTCTCTGTCGGGCTCTTCCTGCTCAGGTTCTTCGCGTTCGGGTTCCGCAGGGTCCGGTTCTTCTCTTGCCGGTTCATTGTTCGCGGAAGGCGAAGGTCCAGTGACCGTATTCTGCGCTTCACGTTGCTGAGGAGGGTCTCTACGGGCTTCCGACCGGTCTGTCTCGATGCGCCGTATGGGCGCTCCATCACCTGAGCACCCTTCAACGCGTACCTGCAAAGGGGGCAGCAGCCCTTCCTGAGACTGAACGAATGGAAACCCGCTTTTCAGCGCTTGTTCGTATTGCGCCTGATCGGCAGGCCGTCCAACTCCTCCGTCTCCGCTTGTTGCGAACATGCTGCATTGACGCCCCGAAGACCTGCACGCGCCCTGACTGCCGCACATGCGGACCGTACCTTGCAGGACAAGCATCGCGCTTTGCTTTTCCGACACGATCCACATGTCGAAGGTGGTGCCGCGCACGGCCATTGTCGCCGACGGAGTCCTGATCGAGTATGCTTTCTTTCGGCTTTTTCCGGAAATAAACCGAAAACTGCCACCCAAGGCCTGAACGGCAAAGCTCTTGGCTTTGCGGTTACTTCGCAGCATGGACACATCCAGCACCATGCGTGCGTTGGGGCCGATGGCAATCTTGGTGTCATCCACAAAAACGATTTGGATTACGCCAGTCTGATCAGTGCTGAGCGCGTCGCCGGACGCAACCTCCATTCCTGAATAAATGGGTTGTGCTTTTCCCGCGCGAACAACTTGGGCGCCTTGTTTGACGCTAATAATTTTTCCGATGTTGGCGATGGTCTGCGACGGTATGGCCACGACAACGCAAAGAACCATTACAATCTTTAACAACGACAAACTCGAACCCCTTCCCCCAATGGGCTTTAAAGCACGGAAACCGCGCTGTGCTCGACGCTTGCCTCTCGAAAAGCATGTTATTATTCATATGCATTAAAAATGTAGACAAATATGCATTATTTTTCGCGCTTTTAGCAAGAATAAAGTGAAAACGACGTTCCAAATCCGCTTTGGGGGCGCTTCTGTGCAGCCTTAATCGGGCGCAGTTTCGAACCTTTTGTTGCGGCTTAAGCACCTGTTTGGAAAAAGTGCGACTTTTCAAATTAGATCCGACATCAACTTGCTGGTTGTCCAGATGCGCTGAGCAGCATTGTGTGCAGTTGAAATTCTGATTGCGCAGCGTATGTCTTGCCGTGAACGTACGTATATCAACACGCGCTGACGACCCTTTTACTTTGCCACCCTTCGCGGCTCTTTAATGTGACATGTCCCTCGGGTAGAAACGCAGATGGGCAAGCTGACGGTCGCTGCCCGATTGTTCCAGCGCTGCAACACGGAGTCTGTTCATGCTGTTTCGTCGCATTATGGTCGCGGCCATGTTTTCTGGCTGTTTGCTGTCCACAGCGCCTGCACAATCCGATTCTGCTGCACGGCTCTTTGTGGAGCTGAACTCGGCCGAGAATGTCGCCAACGCGTGCAGGTTGACGTTTCTGGTCAAGAATGAAACCGGACAGCCGATCGACGGTGCCGTGTTCGAAACCGTCATTTTCGACACCGAAGGTGGTGTTTTGAACCTTTCACTTTTCGACTTTCGTGACTTGCCCGCCGACCGGCCCCGGGTGCGCCAGTTCGACCTTCCCAACAGAACATGTGACACAGTTGGACAAGCCTTGATCAACGGCGCGAACTCCTGCGTCGTGGATGGTTCCGAAAGTGACATATGCGACAGCACCCTCACGCTCAGCAGTAGGGTGGAAATGGAGTTGTTGGGATGAGTCCTGTAGCCGCACTACGTGAGATATTTGACCTCGGCGGGCCGGTGGTGGCGATATTGATCGCCATGTCGGTTTTGACGCTGGCCGTCACCCTCTACAAACTCTGGCAATTTGCAGCCTGCGGTGTCGGGCGGCACAAGGTGCTGTCTGAAGCTCTGGCAGCCTGGGACGCAGGAGATCACAGTGCCGCGCGCGCAAGGCTGGCGGACAGCAGCAGCTATCTTGCCCCTATTGTGGGCGCGGCGATGAACGCATCTGGTGTTCCGGGGGCCGATGACCGGCTGGATGCCGAAGCGGGTTTGGCGCTTGCCGGGCTGGAACGTGGTTTTCGTTTGCTGGACACCGTGGCGCAGCTGGCGCCTTTGCTGGGTCTTTTTGGTACGGTTCTGGGTATGATCAGTGCTTTCCAAAGCTTGCAAACCGCTGGATCATCGGTTGATCCGTCTCTTTTGGCCGGCGGGATCTGGGTGGCCCTGATCACCACGGCCGTTGGTCTGGCCGTTGCGATGCCAACGTCGATGGTTTTGTCCTGGCTTGAAAGCCGAACCGCACGCGAGCGTGTTTTTGCGGACAAGGCTTTGCGTACGGTTCTGGTTCCCGGTCATTCCATCCAAAGCACAGAGGCAGCGGCACAGGCTCCGGTCGCCCCAGAACATGCGTAACACTGCGCCTTTTGTGCGGCGGCGCATGTCGATGACACCCCTTATCGACGTGATCTTTCTGCTGTTGCTGTTTTTCATGCTGTCCTCAACGTTTTCGCGGTTCAGCGAGATCGAGTTGAGCAGCGCCGCCACAGGCGGGAATGCCGACGCAACGCCGCCCGAACGCCTTTTCGTGCAACTTGGCCCCACACGTGTTGTCCTGAACGGTCAACCCCTGTCGCTTGAGGAATTGTTCGATCAGGTCCAAGCCGGTCAGGTGCTGGTGAGCCTTGATCCGGAGACAACTGCGCAACGTCTTGTGGACCTGCTTGTCCCATTGCGTGGGCGCGAAGGTTTGACGGTCAGGGTGTTGGAGTGAGGCAATGATCCGTTACATCCGACCCGGTCGAAATCGTGATTCCACCATTCCGCTAATCAACGTCGTCTTTCTGATCCTGATCTTTTTTCTGATTACGGGTACGATTGCACCGCCATTGGATCCCGATCTGGATCTGGTGAATACAGCGGACCTTGACGGCCGCGAGCCGCCGGATGCGCTTGTTCTTCATCGGGACGGGACATTGAGCTTTCGCGGCAATCCGATCGAGGCGGAAGCTTTCATGGCCGCGCATGACTCGGGGCCTGTGCGGATCGTTCCGGACAGGAATGCGTCGGCCTCTCGATTGATGGAGATCACCAGCAGTTTGCGCCGGTTGGGTGCGCCAACCGTTTTTCTGGTGACCGAACAGGCCCTAGAATGATCAGGCGGTCTATTTCTGTTGCAATCATTGCAATTTCGATTTCCGTACTGGTACATCTGATCGGCCTGATTGTCACGGTGCCAGAGTTGTCAGATCCGGCTTCCGGGGAAACCGGTGCCGACACAATCGAACTCAGCAACGCGTTCGAAGAGTTGGCCGATACCAGGATCGAACCCGTACCGCCCGCTCCGAATGAACCGCCAACCCCTCCGGTGGAACCGCCAACCCAGCCGCAGGAGGCAGAAGTTCCGACAAGTGATGCCCGCGTGGCCTCGCCGAATCCGCAAGAGACGTTCACGCCCGACACCGGGGATTCAACGATTATCCAGCCGAGGGCGCCGGATGAGATTGTCGTGGACCCTGTAGACCAGAACCTGGAGGACGAAGGCGAAGCCGCCGAAGCCGAAGGCGCTGCGTCGGCAAGGCCTGAAGCGTTGGCCGAAACACCCGAGGTGCCTAAGGAAGAGGCGGTTGCTCCGGTTGAGCCTTCTTCTGCCGAAGAACCGGTGTCCAAGGAACAACAACAGATCGCCGCGTTACCGGTCGAGGTGGCTCCGGTTGTTCCGGAAAACACGTCCCCACTTGAACCTGTGATACCGGAAGAAGCGTCAGAACCTCTGGATGAAGACGCCGAATTGACCGTACCCGATGCCAGCGTGGACGGATCCGAACAGGCCGTAGCCACGTCATTGCGGCCTCGCCTTCCAGACCGACGCCCGCAACCCACCCTGCGGGGTGCGTTGGATCCGTCAAGCAACTTTGACGCTCTGAGATTTCCGGAGCAGACGATTGAATCACCGCTGGCTACGTATCAAAGAGAGGGTGTCGACGCCTTCCGACAAAACCGGGGCGGCACACGTTCAGGCGGGCGGGGGCCGGGAAATTCAGACACCACGAACTATGCAGGTCAGGTTCTTGTTCATCTGAACAGGGCGCCAATCGTTTACGTTGCCGGTCGAGGTTATGCGCGGGTGTTTTTCCAGATTGACCCGGATGGTTCATTGGCCTGGGTTGATGTCGTCGAAAGCTCTGGCTCGCCGGAAATAGAGCGCGCAGCCAAAGAACAGGTTCGAACCGCCGCACCTTTCCCGCGCCCGCCGGGGGGCGTCAGCCGGAAGCTTTCATTTTACTATCAGATAAGATGATCCGACGGGTCTTGTCAGGTGAACACGATTAGCGATCACCCTAAGGGCTTTCGCCGAATTCCCTGATTGCGCGGGTTTGCAGCTCTGAGATTAAAATACCCTTTGGCCGATAGAATGTGATATAAGAAAATGGGAATATAATAATGGCGCGATGAAATTCGCCCTCATAGCTAAGTATTCCTGAACTGGGAGGTCACTTTGTTTCGGAAGTCTGCTTGCATAATCTCACTCATATTGGTCCCCGCTGTTGTTGGTGCCGACGCCGTACCCAGCGAAGATGCTGCCGAGGGATTGTTTTCTGATCAGCCGTATTCCCCTTACGCCCAACGCACATTTCCTGAACGTCCATTATGGGGGGACACTCACCTTCACACCGGGCTTTCGCTGGATGCGGGTGCTTTCGGGAACACCTTGCTGCCGGATGAGGCGTGGCGTTTCGCCAAGGGTGAGCAAGTCATTTCTTCAACGGGCCAGCCTGTAAGACTGTCACGACCATTGGATTGGATGGTTCTCACGGATCACACGGACCTGATGGGGTTCGCGCCGGATTTGCAGGCTGGCAAGCCGGGCGTTCTTTCTGATCCCAAAGGACTGGAGTGGTACAAGGGGTACAAGGCCGGCGGGGAAGAAGCCGGTAAAGCGGCTTTCGACATCATCACCAATTTTTCGCAAATGACACTGCCGGAAATCCTGTTGGAATCGTACAGCCCCGGTGCCGATGCATTTGCCTTTACCTGGGAAAGCATCGTTCTGGCGGCAGAGCGGCACAATGACCCCGGCACTTTTACCGCTTTCATCGGCTTTGAATGGACCTCGGTACCGAAAGGGTTCAACTTGCACCGTAATGTCATGCTGCGGGATGGGCCAATCAGGGCGCTTCAAATGGTGCCGCCGGTCACGCAGCCGCCTTACGGTGATACGGATCCAAAGGCGCTTTATGCCTGGCTTGAAGAGTATCAGGAAAAAACGGGGGGGCGTGCAGTTGCCTTTGCCCATAACGGGAACCTGTCAAATGGGTGGATGTTCCCAACTGAAGACACGTATCACGGCGGCAAGGTTGACGAGGAATATGTCGCGGCCCGCGCAAAATGGGAGCCCCATTACGAAGTCACCCAGATAAAGGGTGACGGTGAAGCGCATCCTTTCCTGAGCCCGGATGATGAATTTGCCGATTACGAGAACTGGGACGTCGGCAATCTGGACATAACCGAGTTGAAAACCGATGACATGCTGGCCGGAGAATACGCCCGAGAGGCATTGAAACGCGGATTGATGCTGGAAGAAAAGTTTGGCGTGAACCCCTATAAATTCGGCATGGGGGGTGCGACGGACAGCCATACCTCTCTAGCCACGGCCGAAGAAGACAACTTCTTTGGAAAATCCGTCAGCGTCGAGCCCTCAGCCTCGCGTATCAAGCATCCGTTCATAGCCAATGACCTTGGTGAAATTCCCGGCGACCTGCTTGTCGCCTCCGGATACACGGCTGTCTGGGCTACTGAGAATACACGCGCGGCGATCTTTGACGCGTTCAAGCGCCGCGAAACCTATGCAACGACCGGGCCAAGGATCGGCCTGCGGTTCTTTGGCGGATGGGATTTCAGTGAAGCTGATGTTGAAACCCGTTTTCTGGCCAATGTTGGCTATACCAAAGGGGTGCCAATGGGTTCGGACCTGCGCCCGCGCGAGGGTGAGGCTGCGCCAAGCTTCCTGATCGCCGCTCTGCGCGACCCGGTTGGTGCCAATCTTGACCGTGTTCAAGTGATAAAGGGATGGCTCGATTCTGAAGGTGCCTTGCAGGAAAAGGTCTACGACGTCGCATGGTCGGATAACCGCGAGGTCGATCAAAACGGCAAAGTCCCTGCGGTTGGAAACACTGTGGACGTGGATACTGCCAGCTGGACCAACACAATCGGAACGGCCGAACTTGTCACCGTATGGTCAGACCCGGATTTCGATCCGAATGCGCGCGCATTTTACTACGTCCGCGCCATCGAAATTCCAACGCCGCGTTGGATCCTGTATGACAAGTTGAGATATGGCATCGAATTGCCCGAGGATGCAGTGCTTACGCATCAGGAACGCGCCTATTCGTCCCCGATCTGGTACACCCCGGCAGAGTGATCCGTTCTGCGATTGGAACACAAGCCGAGTTAATGACCTTACCTCGGTGCGTCCTCCGCGTTACTGTAACACGCGGAGGGCATCATCATGCAAAAACCCGACCCGATGACGCCAACATCTGAACAAACAATCTGGCCACGTTTCACGCAGGAGGCTTGATGCGAGTACTGAAAGAACCTCTGCTCCATTTTTTTTTGATAGGAGCGGCAATTTTTGTTTGGTTCCATATTGTAGCGCCGGAAAGCGAGAACGTTGAATATCTTGAGAAAATAACACTCGACCAGGATGACGTTGCGCTTTTGTCCGCTCGTTTCGAAGCGCAGTGGAAACGCCCTCCAAGCGATGCGGAACTGAAGGCTTTGGTCGACGCATCCATTCGTGAAGAGGTTCTGGTCCGGGAGGCAAGACAACTTGGTCTGGATCGCGGAGATCCCTTGATAAGGACCCGGCTGAGCCAAAAAATGGATTATCTGACCGAAGCCATTGCCACTTCCATCGTTCCGAATGACGAAGATCTGGAGGTTTTTCTTCAGGAAAACGCGGAACGCTATGCAACGCCTGTCATGGTGGCTTTTAATCAGGCCTTTCTTGGAGAGGAGCCCGGAGAGGCCGAAATCGAGAAAGCCCTGGCCACCCTGCGCGCCAAGCAAGACATCTCCGATCTGGGCGGTTCGACCTTGCTGCCGGCATCAATGCCTTTGTCCGCGACGCGGGTTGTCGAGTCGGTCTTTGGAGGAGGGTTTTCGCAAAGCATAACAGAGGTCGTAACAGGTCAGTGGACGGGACCGATCCGGTCAGGTTACGGTATCCACCTTGTCGAGGTCGTTGCGGTCGAGCCCAGCCGAACACCGCCACTTGCTGAAATTCACAATACGGTGCTGCGGGACTGGCGCCGCGCGATGAGTGAAGATCTGGCGCAAGCGCAATATCAGTCTCTGGCCGAAAAATACGAGATTGTGGCCCCCGATCTTTCAGGCCCGGCTAAATGAGAGCTTTGATCTGCTTCCTGTTTGCGCTGCTGTTTGTGTGGCCTGCAAATTTCGCTGCTGCGCACGCGCTTGATCCGGGATTTCTGGAAATTCGTCAGATTGCCTCTGACACCTGGAGCGTTCATTGGCGAAAGCCCGACGTGAATGGCCAACCGATGGCGATTGACGCAGTTTTGCCAGATGGCTGCACTCCGGCGCGTGGCCCGGATCCCATATCCGACGGTCGAGGGTGGGTTTCGTCCTGGGTCGTCGAATGCCAGGCGGGTATCGCGGGCCAACCCATTGCCATTGAGGGCCTTGAGACTCAGAGAAACGACGTGCTGGCGCGTGTGCATCCCCAGGATGCGCAACCTACTACGTTTCGTTTTACACCGGATATCAATGTTCAAATCATACCTTCTGAACAGTCGACATGGTCAGTGTTTGCCGCATATTCCCAGTTGGGATTTGAACACATACTGGAAGGTTGGGATCACCTTCTGTTTGTCTTTGCGCTGTTTGTTCTGGTCCGCGATCCATGGAAACTTGTCGGAGCCGTAACAGCGTTCACACTTGCGCATTCAATAACCTTGGCGCTGGCAACGATGGGCGTTTTGAATGTTCCCGGACCACCGGTCGAGGCCGTTATCGCACTGTCCATCGTTTTTCTGGCGATGGAGATCGTCAAAGGTGGCGAAGGACGGTTCCGGCTTTCAAAACAGAAACCCTGGATCGTATGCTTCGGGTTCGGGCTTTTGCACGGCCTAGGTTTTGCAGGGGCATTGGCTGATATCGGGTTGCCCACTAACGATATTCCCGCGGCATTGCTGGCCTTCAACCTCGGTGTCGAAGCCGGGCAGCTGAGTTTTATTGCTGCCTTGGCTCTTTTGATGGCGACCTGGCGGCTGATCGCGTTCCCGGTTGGCAAACATGCCACGGTCTTGACCGCGTATGGGATCGGCTCAGTGTCAATGTACTGGCTGATAGAACGCATAAGCGGTTTTTGAACCGTGGCGAAGTTGCAAGTTGAGCAAGATTTTGTGAATCATGACGGCGCATGTGCCTGAAATGGAATGCGGCCCGAGCCTGACCTGCTGAGCTTTTGCGCGGTTTCGATTTTGCTTCCATGAAAGGCCATGGTCACAAACAGCACAAAGCCAAGTGTTTTCAATCGACAGTGGCCGATGGCAATTCGCCGAAACACTTTTTGTAATCTTGTGAGAACTGCCCGATATGCCAAAAGCCATATCGGTTTGCGGCGTCAGAAATTGACAGATCTTTGCCTTGTTCTGCAAGCAGGCTGCGAACCCTGTTAAGGCGGAGCCTTGTGTAATAGGCCTTTGGGCCGATACCGAATTTTTCGTTGAACGCGCGTTCCAATGTGCGCAATGACACACTGATATCCCCGCAGATCTCGCTGATGGGGACGTTTTCGTCCGGGGTCGCCGTCATCCGATCAATGGCCGCAGCAAGTGCCAGAGCTTTTCGGTTTATCCGCGGTTCCCTGCGATCCGCCCCGCCCCCCAAAGCGATCCGCAGTATCTCTTCGATCAAATGGGTTTCGCCCTGTTCTGACGAATTTGGGTTCGCCAACAAAGTCTGAATGTCGTTCAAAAGCGCAGCCGAGCGATCAGGTGGCGTTGCAGGTAACAAAAATGCCCGGAATTCCGTATCAGAAACTGCGATCCCCAGCTTCTCGCCTATTTTCATCGCATTCTCAGTTTCAACGGTCATCGTATATCCGCCGAACCCGCTGTCGCTGATACAGTCGAACTCATCGCCGCTGCCGAAGGACAGAAACGGTGGCGTTTCGATGCTGGTACCGTTCCAGTCCGTCAGTCTTGAATGGGTAGGGATGCCAAATGTGATGTGCCCCTTCGGAGACGCGCCGATCTGGTGCACACGCCGCGAGAAACCAAACTTCATAACGGAAATAAGCGGGCCGGATCTAACCTTGAAATCAGCCTGCATTTCGCCGTCTTCGATCTGACGGAAATCCATATCCCATTTGGATATTGCGGCGATCTGGTTCGGATCACGGAAAGTGGCCGCAAAAAACCGGGGCGCTTCGGGCGGGGCCAAGTCTAGTTTTGTCGATTTTTTGATGCGGTGCAAAATATCTCCCCTGTAGTTTGCATGAAAAGCTTAGTCGAAACATAGGAATATGTTCAAATGAAATTGCCCGATCCGCTTTCCGCGCCCAAACGTGGTCGCCCTCCGCTTCCGAAAGCAGAAGTGCGGTCGGAACGGATCGTGACCCTTCTTACACCTTCACAGCGTCACAGGCTTACGCGTCTTGCGGATTTAACCGGTCAGACACTTTCCAGTGTCGCCCACGATCTTATCGCACAGGGTCTGGAGCGAGAAGAAAACCCAAGGAAAAAGGAAACCTAAAGAAATGGATCTCAAGTTGTTTTTGCTGGGTTCTCTGGCGATCAGCGCACCTGCCTACGCGCAGGATGCACCCATTGCGCATGATTCCGAGTTTTATATCCTTCAGGCCCAGAACAAGGATGCCTGGGAACAGGACGATACAGCCGTTGATCAGGCTCTTGCGGCATTTCGAGACGAGAACGGTGGCAACCCCCCGAACATCATCAGTATTCTGGTCGATGACATCGGTTTTGGGGATATGGGTATCCCAGAATTGAACGCGGTACGCGGCATCAGTACCCCAAACATCAACGATTTTTCTGACGAAGCGATGCGCATGGTGCGCATGTACACCGAGCCATCCTGCACCCCGACACGTGTGGCCCAGACGACCGGTCGTCTGCCGGTTCGGATCGGAATGGGTGATACGACCGTCGACATCGCCGGTTTCGGTTTGCCCGGAGAAGAAGTGACGCTTGCCGAGGTATTGAAGGCCGAAGGATATGCAACCTCGCATGTCGGGAAGTGGCACATGGGTGACATTGCCGAGAGCTGGGCAATGAACCAGGGGTTCGACTATGCGCAGCACGCCGTTCATCAACAGGGTCAGTTGACGATTTTCAATGACGATGCAATCCGCGAGCAGGTTTCGGTTGGTATCGCAGATTTTGTCGACGATTACACGATCGACGACTGGTTCCGCCCCGATGCATCGGCCATGGCCACGGTGATCGAAGGAAATGCCGGCGGACCTGTTCGTGAGATCCGAATGGAGCCGGGTGAGCGTTGGAACGCAGCCAAATATGATGAGATGAACCAAGCTTTTCAGGACAAAACCCTGAGTGAACTGGAACGCTTGGCCGGCGGTACTGAGCCTTTCTTCCTACAGTATTGGCCGATGATCCCGCTGGACAACACGCGGGCCGGGCGTGACGGGCCGGAAAGCGTCAATGGAGGTCTGTACGCCGACAAACTGCAAGAGCTGGATACGTATTTGGGCGAAATCTTCACGCGCATGGACGAGCTTGGCGTGGCGGATAATACGATTGTCGTGTTGATGGGCGATAACGGCCACTTCACCAAGTATTCACCGGCATCTGGTTTTACGCCAATGGTCTATCGCGGAGGCAAAGGCGATACGACCGAGGGCGGCGTTCGCGTGGACGCTTTCATAAGGTGGCCGGCTCTGATTGAACCAGACAGCATGATCAACAACATTATTCATGTGTCTGATCTTTATACGACGCTGGCTCGTTTCGGCGGCGCGGTTCAGCATATTCCCCGAGACCGGTTGATTGATGGCGTGGATCAATCTGCCTCGATCCTGTTTCAAGATGAAAGCAAAGGTCGGCGTGATCACGTGATCATCTATTCGGTGAATACCCCAAAGGCGGTCGTCAAGGACAAGCTGAAGCTCAACCTGCCCGGGCCGGGTCAAAACGCGATCATTGCAGATTTCTTTGATGTGATGCGCGACACGCACGAAAAGTACCCGGTTTCGACCGAAGTTGGTGCTTGGGGCGGGCAGGAGTTCGTCCGCATACTGGGACGCCACATGGCGAGAAAAGAGCTGTTCCCCGATACTGGCCCGGCCACAGGAATGCCGTATGAAGGAATTGAAAACCTGCGGCCGGAAACGCAACAGGCAGTCGAGGCTTTCATGGTCAAACGATCTTCGGCGCAACAATGAAACAAGGCCGCGCGCGTCAACAGAAATGCGCGGCCGCGAAATCGACACGCAAATAGGGCAAGCGTTGGCGTACTTCTTGGCCGCATCCGAAACCAATCTTGCGCCCCGCTGGTATCAGCAGCTCTGCGCAATGGAGTAAACATATGCTTATTGTCTTAGGTCTCTATTTCGGAGTGATCTGGGTGGCGTTTTCCAAGCTGGGGCTGCTTCCATGGAACCGGTTCTGGAAATCTGTCGTCTATGGGGGTGCCGCAATCATTGCTCTGGTTGTAATCGGTGCCCTCAACCACACCACACCGACAGGGCCTGTTTCGGTGCAAGGCGTTGCCACCAACATTGCCCCCAATGTGTCAGGTACTGTTGTTGACGTTTCGGTTCGCCCCAATGAGCGGGTTGCGAAAGGGGATCCGCTGTTCCGGATTGACGATACATCCTTTCGGATCGAAGTCGCCCGGCTGACAGCCAGTCTTGAAACTGCGCGTTCTGCGGCAGATCAGTTCCAGTCCGATCTGGCAGCGGCGGAAGCCGACATTGAATCCCTCACCGCGCAATTGACCTTTGGCGTCCAGCGCCGTGACGACATTGTCGATCTTGAGAAGCGGGGGGCATCGACGACCTTCCAGTTGCAGGAAGCCGTGTCTGCCATCGATCAATTGTCCGCAAGCCTGCGCGCGGCCGAGGCGCGCAAAGCCGGTCTGGAGCGGCGGATTGCCGCCAAGATCGACGGCATTGATGCCGGCGTGGTCGAGGCTGAGCAGGCTTTGGCGCAGGCGCTTTGGAAGCTGGAACAAACAGTCGTGCGCGCGCCGGAAGACGGCTTTGTCACCGCCGTTTCTCTGCGTCCCGGTAATCGTGTATCTATCGCACAGGGGGCGATCTCTTTTGTTGTCCCCCATGACCGCCATCTGATCGCAAGTTTGCCCCAATCAAGTCGCATGAACGTTTCCGTCGGCGACCAGATCCGCCTTGCGCTGCGAATCCAGCCGGGCGGCGAATTACCAGGGACCGTCATATCGTTGCCCGTAGGAACGGCAGAGGGCGTTGTTGACTCGCGCACGGGCCTTCCTTCACTGCGCGACCTGGCTGGCGTGTCCAGCTATCCGGTGCTAATCGAAGTTCCGGACCAGATCAATATCGAAGATTTTCCATTCGGGACTTCCGGCACTGCGCTGGTGGTTACGGACAAGGCGGGCGCAATCGGTGTGTTGGCGGAAATCCTGTTCTGGATCACCAAAAAGCTGAATTACATCTGAAACATCGGAGGGACGAGATGAAAACAGAACTGGCAATAAAAGGCACGGGTTTGGCCTTGGTTGCGGCGTTTGGCACAACCGCTTCCGCGCAGCAAAGCGATTGGTCCCATGAAGCGACGATTTACCTTTTCATGCCTGAAACGGAAACGTCTATCGAAACCCCGTCAGGAACATTGGACGGCACGTTGAGTTTTTCTGACGCTCTGAGCAACCTGGATTTCGCCTTTATGGGCGCGTTTGCGGCATCCAATGGGCGTTGGAGCCTGCTGGCTGACTACAATTATACAAATTTATCCTTCAGCAACAGTGGTGCCGGTCCGTCTGGATCCACTCTCGATACATCATTCACCACCCAGTTCCTAAGTGGGTACGTGGCCTATCGGGTCTATGAAGATCCTTCCGTTCAACTGGACATTGCCGGTGGTTTCAGATGGTTCAGCACCGAAACCAATTTCACACTAACGTCCGGTTCGGCATCTGGGCGCACGACCGTTGTGGACGACGATTGGGTAGACCCGGTCATTGGCGCAAGAATACGTTACGTTTTTTCCGACAAATGGACGGGAACCGGGTTCGTTGATTATGGCGGCTTCCGCAGTGACAGCGAAACGTGGCAGGTTCTGTTGACGGCAGATTATGCTATCAATGACAGATGGGTGATCCGTGGCGGATATCGCTATATCGCCTTCGACCATGAGATTGGCGGCAATGATTTCGAGTTCCATCAGTCCGGGCCGGTGATCGGGGCGACCTACCGATTCTGATTGATTGTAAACGAATATTGTCTTCGGCTTTGACTTGGTACGAGACGTCAGTCGGGGAGGCGTGCATGTTTGGTCGGTGCAAACTTTTTCTTACAAGTTGTTTGCTGCGTTCCGTGAGCGGGCGCTCCACCAACCATTCTGCTTTTGCCGGTGTGATGAAGGGCTGCAAATCTGGTGGCGCGGGTAAACGCGGAACGGGTCGCAACCGATCTGCTGTCGGATTGGCCGCCTGATTCCGGTATCCAGGCGGCCCTGCCTGTCAGAACCAGCGACCAATGGCCGTGACGGATGGCGCCAAGGCTGCCGCATCCGAGATCGCCGAGAAGACAATGAATGTCGATTGGGACGACGAAGGTGTATCAAACCCGGTAAAACGGGTTGCAATACCTCCGGTACCGTTCAGGTTCGGGGGCGTCGAAAAGTCAGCCGGAAAATCCCAGGTTATTGGGCCGTTTTTGAAAAGAGCACCCTCAGCAGTCGTGCAGGCCACGGGCGCAAGAGTGGCCGTACAGATCTGAGTGCCGTCGGCAAACCGCACATAATCTCCGTTGGCATTGCTGCCGCGCTCAATGACAGCGCCGGTCGGAACACCTGCGTTTTCCGCCACTGTTCCAAGAAGGTTTCCAGGGCCGTATCCGTAGTCGGCGCGCATCAGTCGGCCCGAAGTCGTGTCGCTGGCGTCCGCCTGAACAGCTGCCCCCGACACGGTTCCGGCTACAGGATCAAAAGTCATCGCTTCAGTCCAATTGCCGCCGTCAGGAGACACTTTGATGGAAAATCCGGTTGTGCCAGACAGTCCCACTTCCGCGTGACCCGTCCAGTTCGATTGGAACAACAGCGACGCGGTATCACCTGCGCTGGCTTTGTTGATCTTCAGCTGATGCCCGCCGCCTTCGTGGCTCAGCAAGGTCGCCGGGCTGCGAACGGATAAACGGTTCGTACTGTCTGAATTGGTCGCGACCCCGACTCCGTCCAGGTTCTGAGTGCTGACTGGAAGGGGGGCCCAGGCTGTTCCTGTCCAGTATTTCAGATCTCCGGCCGCTTCATCCCAGGCGCGCCAGCCAATGTCGGGGGCCACAAAATGCCAGGCGTTGTCCAGCCAGGCGGCAAGTTCACCGGCATGTCCTGTCCAGTCCCCGGTCGGGTTGGCTCCAAGGGCATGAACTTCGCCTTGCTCGGGGACAACAGGAGGTGTCCCGGAATCTGTGGACCGTACCGAGAGTTGCACGACCAGATCGAGCTGTCTCAGGGCATCGTTGTGGGTAACGTGTTTTTGCGCTTGTGCCGGTTGCAGCAAAGGCAGGTTCAATCGGGGGGATGTTTGTGACACGGGGGGTCCTCCTGTGGCGTCGGTCCGAAGCTTCGGTTGCGCGCTACCCTGCCGCAAAGCGCGTCAATCCTGTCTGACCGGGCCGACCGCCCAGGGAAGATTTTGGTAAGATTCTGATGTCTGCGGAGAACCCGCCGATAGGCGTTCCCGTGCAGAGCAATGCCCGGGAATCAATCTCGGGCGTAGATGTCGTCGTATCGGATGATGTCGTCTTCACCCAGATAGGTGCCAGTCTGAACTTCGATCAAAACCATGGGAACTTTCCCGGGGTTTTCCATTCGGTGTGTCGCTCCCAGTGGGATATAGACGGATTGGTTTTCGGTTACCAAACGCTCCTGATCATCGATAGTGACCTTGGCCGTGCCTTCAACCACGATCCAATGCTCGGAACGATGATGGTGAGATTGCAGGCTGAGCGACGCACCGGGATGCACATGGATGCGTTTGACCTGAAACCTGTCTCCGATCACAAGGCTTTCGAACCAGCCCCACGGACGATGATCCACCGGCAGGGATTCTGCCTGCTTCGCCCCCTTGGCCTTCAGCGCTGCAACGGCCTGTTTCACGTCCTGGGCCTTGTCCATGCTCGCGACCAGAACCGCATCGGGCATCGCAATGGCAATTACGTTTTCCAAACCCATTGCCACGACTTCCTGTGCCGGAGACTCGGACCGTATCAGTGCATTGCGGCAGTCGATTGCTGTTACTTCTCCGTTGGTCGCCACACCGTCTTCATCGGGGTTCGACAGCTCTTGGACCGCGGTCCAGCTTCCGACATCGGACCAGCCAGCGGAATAAGGCACCACGCTCAGGTTCAGGGCCTTTTCCATCACTGCATAGTCTATCGAAATGTCTTCCACACCTGCCCATGCCGCCGGGTCCAGTCGAAGAAATCCCAAATCCGTTTTTGCCTCGGCTACGGCCTTTTGAACCGGCGGGATCAGTTCGCTCGCGTGCTGTTCAAAAGCTGCAAGGATATCGCGAACTGCAAACAGGAAGATCCCCGAGTTCCAAAGATAGCTGCCATCCGACAGCATAGCCTCGGCCGTTTTCCGGTCAGGTTTTTCCACAAAACGATCCAATGGAACAGCTTCTTGGGACGTATCCGGCGGATGGCGGAGTTTGAGATAGCCGTATCCGGTTTCCGGGTGCGTTGGAGTGATGCCGAAAGTTACCAGATCGCGCCGTTCACTTATTGCCCGTACGCCTTCGGCGACGGCTTGATGAAAGGCGTCCATGTCCGGAACCACGTGATCAGACGGCGCCACCAGCATGATGCCATCCGGATCTCGCGCCGCCAGATACAAGGCTGCAGCAAGAACAGCGGGGGCGGTGTTTCGACCTTCGGGCTCGATCAGAATTGGGCCGGGGTCAATTCCGACGGCCATCAATTGTTCCGGGACAATAAAGCGAAAAGCCTCGTTGGTCAGAACAAGTGGCTTTGCATACGGGGCCTGAGAAGGGCCGAGCATCCGTTCCGCGCAATTCTGCAACAGGCTTGTTTCACCGACCAGAGGAACGAATTGCTTGGGATAGCTTTTGCGCGACAGGGGCCACAAACGTGTTCCCGAACCACCGCAAAGAATGACGGGGTAGACTGTATTGGTCATGCACGTGCCTTCGAATTGCGGGTGACTGACAGTATTGCCATGTTTTTGGTCAAGTAAAACAATCTGTGACTACTGAGCAGCTTTCCCCGTGGCGACAATGTCATTCAGATATTGGCTCAGATCATCGCGCAGGTCTTCGCGGGCAAGAGCAAAAGCAACGGTGGCTTGCAAAAAGCCTGATTTTGAACCGCAATCAAATCGCTGACCATCGAATTTATAGCCGTAGGCCGGCACTCCGGCGGCAATGTCCTGGGCGATGGCGTCGGTCAGCTGGATTTCGCCACCGCTTCCGGTTTTTTTTGCGTTGAGGTTGTTCAAAACGGACGGCCGAAGCACGTACCGGCCGATGACTGCCAAATTGGATGGCGCTTCTGATGGGTCAGGCTTTTCAACCATGCCTCGGGTGGGGACGACGGACCCGATATTGTCGCCAACATCGAGCACGCCGTAAGAGCTGGTCTTTTCCTTCGGAACTTCCATCGCCGCGACCATGTTGCCACCGGTGTCTCCGTAGGCCTCGATCATCTGTTGCAGACAGGGTTTGTCGGCGGCGATGACGTCGTCAGGCAGCATGACGGCAAATGGTTCATCGCCGATCAGCCGCCGGGCGCACCAGACCGCGTGTCCAAGCCCCAGAGCTTTGTGCTGGCGGATATAAGCGATCGCGCCGCTTTCCATATTCGTTTTGTTCAGCACGTCCAGAAGTTTGTTTTTGCCTTTGGCTTTCAGCTCCTGCTCCAGCACCAGGTTGTGGTCGAAATAGTCTTCCAGCGCGGATTTCCCGCGTGACGTTACAAAAATGAATTCCTTGATCCCGGCTGCACGGGCTTCGTCAATTGCGTATTGCACCAATGGACGATCCACCAGCGTCATGATTTCTTTTGGAACGGATTTTGTCGCTGGCAAAAAACGCGTTCCCATGCCCGCTACAGGAAAAACCGCTTTGGTAACTTTGCGTGTCATGGTGCCTCTCAATTATCAAGTTTTGCCAGCAGAGCAGGAAATGTCCGGAATGTCCTCATAGGCCGCAATGCCCTGTCAATCAATGATGCCTGATGGATCAGGCTGCTATCAGTCAAATCGTGCCACCTTGCCAGGGAGGAGTCAAAAGTCCGCTCTGATGCGGTATCCATACTGAATTTGCGTACCATGTGCTTGGATCATTGGCTGACTGCACGGTGAAGAGCGGGATATATCGCATTGGTCCATCACGAAAAATTCATAGGCTTGTTCTTCGCGGCGTATCTTGCAGATCACGAGGTTCCCCGAACCGACCCGACTGTGTTGCCGCACCGCGTATCGTGTTATTTTTGCGTGGTTTTCCCAACCGGAAACCGCGACCCGCCCAAAGCAGCCCACAACCCTCATTTTCGGAAGCACGGGGTCTGAAGGACATACCGCGTCAAAGGGTGCAGACGGACAGAGTTTCTTACTTCCACAAGGGCGGCTGACCGCCTTGTTCAACGCATCCGAGTTTTTGATTTTCCCTTTTAGAGTTTGTTTTCGAATGGGCAACAATTGTTACGAGGTTCCGTTGATAGGTTCTGGAAGCGCCTGATTGTTGCACATTGGATCGATGAGCCGGCCGGGTGTCAGAGTCGGCTGAACAACTTGGTTTGCCTCACGGGGCCAGGCTTGTTTTCATCAGCGCATCCGGAAAGCAGGTCTGTTCGATGCCCAGGGTCTCTTGCCATCGACCGATCGAACGACGCGTTTTGAACCCCGGCAGCCCATCGACCCCTCCGACATCATGCCCTTTTTGTTCCAACGCCTGCTGCATCTTGGCGATATCAGATCTGTACAGCCCGCCGACCTTTCCCCAAGCACCATTGAAATCTCCGATACCGTATTGAATACGGTCGCCAACATGGCCGACAAACAAGGCATACAGGTCGCTTTTGTTGTATTCCTTCAGAACGTAGAAGTTTGGCGTGACCAGAAATGCCGGACCATGTCGTCCTGCGGGCATCATCAAGTACCCGTCACCACGCAGCTCATGGGCTGGAAAGGGTTTGCCCGAGACGCGACGTACACCCATCTCAACCCAGTCCTGAATAGGTCGCCCCTGATCGGGGCCTTCCAAAGCGCAAGAGACATTTTGGGGTACGACAACCTCGAATCCCCAATCCCGTGCAGGAACCCAGCCGTGTTTCATGAGGTAGTTTCCGATTGACGCAATCGTATCTTCGGGTGACCCCCAAATATCAGCCGCTCCGTCGCCGTTGCCGTCGGCAGCATAGGACAAATAGTTGGACGGCATGAACTGAGGCTGACCCAAAGCGCCAGCCCAACTGCTTTTCATTTGCCGGGCGGGCTGGTGCCCTGCTTCTGCGATTTGCAGCGCGGCAACAAGCTCGGCTGTGAAATAGTCTGCCCGGGTGCTCATGAAAGCCTTGGTCGACAGTACCCGGAAAGCATCATGCCGGATCGGAACCTGTCCGTATCCGCTCTCTCTTCCCCAGATCGCCAGAATAATGCGGGCAGGAACGCCGGTTTCGGCTTCGACCGCCGCCAGAGTTGCGGCATGGCGCCGTGCCATTTCCCGTCCTGCCGATGTTGCGCCTTGTACCGACCCCGGATTGAAATAGCGACCGGGTGAGCCAAACTCGGCCTGCTTCTGGACCTTGGGCGTTTTGCGCGCGCTTCCCGGAGGCACCAGATCAGGCAATTTCCAGTCAAGGGTCACGCCGGAAAGGGCTGCTTGCATCGTCTCGCGTGTCACACCTTTGGCCTTTGCCCGAGGCCAAATGGTTTCTTGCAACCACGACTGAAACTGGCGTTCGATCGCCGCACGATCCTGTGCCAACAAGGGCTGAAAGAGCAGGATGAACCCGAAAGAGAATACCAGAATACGCATCGTCATTTTGTCTGTCCCGGTTGGGATTGCAAGTCAACGGGAAGATGCCGCAATGGCTTGGGCCCATTTACCCGAAGTTGAATCGGGATAGACTTGGGCAATTGGTGGTTTGAAAAACTCTTGAGAAAATTCACGCACTTGTCGATAGTCGAATGATATTTTGTATGAGGAAGGGGCAGTCAGTCATGGCACATGTAAAAACGCCCAATCCAATCCCTTTGCTTGCGATGGCGGTGATCCTGTTTGTGTCGATGCCGCACATGGTTTCCGCCAGCGACAGTTTCATGGATCCGCAAGGACCCATTGCCGCCATCCAGAAAACGCATCTGCTGCGGGCGACCGCTTTGATCATGGTGGCTGTTATCCCTGTGCTGATACTGGTGCCGTTGATCGCGTTTCGTTATCGCCGCAGAAGGAACAGTCACGCAGCTTACCGACCGGATTGGGATTTTTCCGCGAAACTGGAATTCCTCATGTGGGGTGTGCCCGTTGTGATTGTGGCGCTCCTGTCGTTCTACCTTTGGAAGGCCACCCATCGGCTTGATCCATACGCGTCGGCGTTTGGTGAAGATCCGGCCTTGCGCGTGCAGGTTGTCGGGCTGGATTGGAAGTGGCTGTTCATCTATCCCGATCTTGGTATTGCCAGTGTGGGCGAGTTCGGCATTCCCACCAAAAAGCAAGTGGCTATGACGCTGACCACCGATACCGTCATGCAATCCTTCATGATCCCTGCGCTGGCGGGCCAGATTTACGCGATGCCGGGAATGACCACCCAACTGCATCTGGTCGCGGACGTCCCCGAGATCATGCAAGGCGAGAACACGCAGTACAACGGGCGGGGTTTTACCAAACAGAAATTTCGTACCGTTGCCATGAACAGTGATGAATTTGAAAGCTGGGCCCAGAAAGTGCGCGAAAATGGTATCCGACTGGACCCGGAAACGTATCAGATGCTCGCGATGCGGACAGACAGGGATGAGGTGCAGGCGGCGCTGGGCACCGACAAAATGCCAAAGGACGCGCTGTACTTCACGATGGAACAAGATTTGTTTCAAACGATCCTGCACCGCTATCACAGCGGCAAAGCGCTGCCGGTTGATCAACAGCCGGGAACGGCATCCTTCGGGCAGGTGGTGCAGCAATGACGCCGTCCTATTCAGGATTCCTCGGCCGCCTCGACTGGGATGCGCTTCCGATCACAGGGTTGATCCAGAACCCGAACGCGAATGAGATCGTTGCCAACGCCGCGGCCGCAATCGTCTTGGTTGGCGTTGTCGTCGTGGTCAGCCTGCTCAGCTGGTTTCGGTTGTGGACGCCCCTCTGGCGCGATTGGCTGACCAGTGTTGATCACAAGAAGATAGGGATCATGTATGTCGTCTTTGCCATCGTCATGCTGGCGCGCGGCGTGTTGGAAGGCGTTGTCATGCGCGCGCAGCAAGCCGCGGGCCCGGGCGACGGGTTCCTGGAAGCCGAACATTTCGCCGAGCTGTTCAGCACCCATGGCACGATCATGATTTTCTTTGTCGCGGTGCCTTTTGTCTTTGGTATCGCGAACTATGTCGTCCCGCTGATGATCGGGGCGCGGGATGTGGCGTTCCCTCGCTTGAACCAGATCAGTCTGGGCCTGACGGTGTCTTCCGGTATGATGCTTATGGTTTCGCTGGTCGTGGGGCGGTTCTCGACCGGTGGCTGGACGGCCTACCCGCCGTATACCGGGGCCGCCTTCAGTCCGGGCGTTGGGCCGGACTACTGGATCTGGGCGATCGTTGTATCGGGTATCGGCACGACGCTTACCGGTATCAATTTTGCCGTGACGATCTACAAGATGCGCGCGCCGGGCATGACCTTCATGCGGCTGCCGATGTATTGCTGGACCATCATTTGCAGTTCGATCCTGATCGTCTTTGCCATGCCGCCGCTGGGCGTCGCGGCGCTTTTGCTGGCCGCGGACCGCTATTTGGACTTCCACTTTTTCACCAATGACCTCGGCGGCAACATGATGAACTATGCCAATCTGTTCTGGCTGTTCGGCCACCCCGAGGTTTACCTGCTGGTTCTGCCTGCCTACGGCATCTACTCCGAAGTTTTTGCGACTTTTTCGGCCAAGAGGCTCTACGGCTACAACTCGCTCGTCATCGCCACGATGTCGATCGCGGTTCTGTCGTTTACCGTCTGGCTGCACCACTTCTTCACCATGGGGCAGAGCGCCCTGATCAACGCCGTTTTTGGTATCGCAACCATGCTGATCGCCATTCCCACCGGTGTAAAAGTCTATGACTGGATGGCGACTTTGTGGCGGGGGCGCATCCGGTTCTCGGTGCCGATGCTGTATGGTTTGGCATTTTTGATGTTGTTCGTGATTGGTGGCCTGAGCGGGGTGATCCTGGCCAATCCGACCGTGGATTATCAGGTACACAATACGCTGTTCCTGGTGGCCCACTTCCACAACGTACTGTTGCCGGGTGTGCTGTTTGGACTTTTGGCCGCCTACAACTACTGGTTCCCCAAGGCATTCGGATTTCGCCTGAACGAATTCTGGGGCCGCGTCACGGTTGCCCTCTGGACCATAGGATTTTTGCTGACCTTCATGCCGCTTTATTTCGTCGGACTGATGGGGATGCCGCGCCGTTCTTTCAGCTATGATGACCCATCTTTCCATCCCTTCATGATGGTGGCGATCGTCGGGGCGCTGGTGATTACCTGCGCGTTGTTCTCGGTTCTGATCCAACTTTGGGTCAGCATCCGTGACCGCGAAAAGACCCGCGTTCCCGTTGGAGATCCATGGGATGGACGGACGTTGGAATGGTCTGTTCCGTCGCCGCCGCCGCCGTACAACTTTGCGATCATCCCAACCGTTACGGACCGGGATGATTTTGCGGCAGCAAAGGAAAAGGGGGCAGCCTACCCAACGCCCGACGCCTATAAAGATATCGATTTGCCGCGCAATACAGGCATTGGGTTCGTTCTGTGTGTCATGAGTGGTATCTGGATGTTCGCGCTGGTCTGGTGGATCTGGTGGTTGGCTGCATTGATGACGGTTCTGATGATCCTGGCGGTGATCGTCTGGACGTTCGACGACAGTACCGAGCTGACCATACCGGCGGAAGAAGTGCGCAAGGATCACGAAGCCTGGCTTGCATTGGTTCACGGTGAAAAGGCGGTGGATCGCGATTTCGAGACGTCTTCGGAAAATCGCGGCCTCGCCCGTCCCGATCTGGAGGCGGTGACATGAAGCGCGCGCCCACCCACAGCTATCCGGGTATCAACCTGGGGGAACGTCACGCGAGTGCTGACAAGGCGACCGAGGTCGTCACCTTCGGGTTCTGGGTCTTTTTGATGAGCGACCTGGTCTATTTCGGCCTGATGTTTGCGATTTACATCACGATGATCGATGCACAGGCCGGTGGTCCCGGCCCGCACGAGCTGTATGATCTCAAAAGCGTCTTTGCGCAGACGCTCATCCTGTTGACAAGCAGTCTGACGGTTGGCCTTGCCATGCTGGCGCTGAAATACAATCTGCCGCGCGCTCGCATTGTCTTGTGGTTTGGCGTCACGCTTTTTCTGGGCATCAGCTTCCTAGTGCTAGAGGTGCGTGATTTCATGGCCATGGCGGAACAAGGTGGCATTCCGCAGCGCAGCGGTTTCTTGTCGGCTTTCTTCGGACTTGTTCCGCTGCATGGCTTGCACGTCGCCGCTGGGTGCTTGTGGCTGATCGTTCTGGGTATCCAGTTGCGCGTGAAAGGGATGACGGACGTCATTATCTCGCGCGTGGTTCGGTTGGCCCTGTTCTGGCATTTTCTGGACCTGATCTGGATCGGGATCATCACCATCGTTTATTTCGGAGGCCTGACCTATGGATAAGCGCTCTGAAATGCACCGTCGCGAGCGTCGGCGCTATGTGATCGGATACGGTGGTTCGCTGCTGTTGACTTTTGCGACCTTCGGCGTGGCCCATCTGTTTGGGATCGAAACCCCCGGTGTTTACCTGACAATTGGATTGCTGGGTCTGGCCCAACTTGTTCTGCAACTTGTTTATTTCCTGCACATCGATCGCCGGCGCAGCAGCCGCGAAGACCTGCATCTGGTTCTGTTTTCCACGATGGTTCTGTTGATCATGATTTTTGGAACGGTCTGGGTGCTGGGCAATCTGGCAATACGAATGCACATGCATGTGATGTGATGCTCATGGGTCGTGTTCAGAAAGGGATATGAGAATGAAGCCACTCAAAATCGCAGCCGTGGCTTTGATACTTGCAGCAATTGCAGTCGGTCTTGTTCTGTTCTGGAGGCACGAAGAGCGCTACCCGTCCACTCAGGATGCATATCTGAGCGCGAACATTATCTACGTCGCTGCGCAGGTTACTGGGCAGGTGGCCGATGTACATGTGATCGAAAACCAGCCCGTGAAAAACGGCGATCTGCTTTTCACGATCGACGACACTCAATTCAAGGCTTCTGTGGATGCAGCCAAAGCCAATCTGGATAGTGTGATACAACAGGCCAAATCCTATTCCACACAGATTGCGGCAGCTGAGGCTTCGGTCGACAGCGCCCAATCGGCCTACGATACTGCATTGAAGAGTTTTGAACGTGCAAAAGCCCTGTTCGCATCAGGCGATGTCGCGCAGGCATCGCTGGATCAGACGGCATCGGATTTCGCCCAAGCCTCTGCAAGGTTGACGACCAGCCAGTCCAGCCTTTTGGCACTGAAAAGCGGGTTGCAGGCCAAACAGGATGATATCCTGTCTGAGCGGGCACAGCTTGAAATAGCGGAAACCAACCTTGCCTGGACCAAGATCCATGCTGCGGCCGACGGATGGATTGCCAATCTGACTCTTCGACCAGGATCCTCGGTGTCCGCCAATGCCCCGCAATTCTCGATTGTCGAATCGTCCGATTGGTGGGTGGACGCGAACTTCAAAGAGACCGCATTGGCGCGCATTCGTCCGGGGCAGTCGGTCACGATACGTGTCGATATGCTCCGCGGAACGACGCTCACAGGTAAGGTGGCGTCAATCGGGCGAGGGTCCGGGGACACGTTTTCCTTGTTGCCCTCGGAAAACGCGAGCGGGAATTGGGTCAAGGTCACCCGGCGATTTCCGGTTCGGATCGCGCTTGACCCGACCGATGCGCCCTTGCGTGTCGGAGGCAGCAGCAAAGTTGTCGTAGATACAACAGGTCCGGTGGACGGCAAATGACCCCTGCGGCGTCCGGCCATGTGAACATGGTGATCGTGATCGCCGTTGTTCTCAGCGCCATTCTGGAAGTCCTGGACAGTACGATTGTCAATGTGGCGTTGCCGCATATCCAGGCCGCATTCGGGGCGACGACCGATCAGGCGACATGGATTCTGACCAGCTATATCGTTTCCGCGGTGGTCATCATGCCGTTGACAGGGTTCGTCGCCCGACGCGTGGGCCGACGACGGTTGATCCTGACGGCGGTGACTGGTTTTGCCGTCATGTCGATGATGTGCGGCATGTCCTGGAGCCTTGAGGTCATCGTTGCCTTTCGGCTGGCTCAGGGCATGTTCGGCGCTTTCCTGATCCCTTTGTCCCAGTCCATTCTATTTGATGCCTTCCCGCGGGAAAAGCGCGGACAGGCAATGGCCATCTTCGGTCTGGGCGTCGTGGTGGCGCCGGTACTGGGGCCAACGGTCGGTGCAATCCTGACCGAATATTTTTCCTGGCGGATGGTCTTCTTTGTCAATGTTCCTGTGGCGGCCCTTGCGCTGCTTCTGCTGGCCGGAGAATTGCCGGAAGACAAAACCGAGGAGGTTCAGATCGATTGGAAAGGCCTTGCTCTGCTGGCTATTGGAATCGGGTGCCTTCAATTCGTTCTGGATCAAGGCGAGACACTGGACTGGATGTCGTCCCGCGTCATCCAGGTGGCTGTGATCGCAGCAATTCTCGGGGCGTTTGGTTTCATTTTTCACGCGTTGACCTCTCGCAATTCGGTTGTGGACCTGCGTCTGTTCGCAGACCGAAACTTTGCCCTGTGCAATCTGATCATCGCGGGTTTTGCCGTGTCTCTGTTCGGGGGCATCGCGATTTTGCCGACGCTTGTTCAAAGTCTGCTGGATTTCCCAGTCATCGCGTCGGGCCATCTGTTCATTCCGCGTGGCCTGACCGCAGGGCTGTCCATGGTTCTGACCGGCGCAGTTCTGGTAAACCGCTTCGATCCGCGCCTGCTGGCGGGCATCGGCCTGTTGCTGACAGCAATAGGGAATTTCATGATGGGGGCCATCAACCTCAATGCCGGTTTTTGGGAGCTCGCATGGCCGGGGGCCATCAGCGGCCTCGGGATGGGTCTTGTGTTCGTGCCCATGTCGATACTGGCTTTCGAGAGCATCAGTAAAGGCCGGCAGGACGAAGCTTCTGGTCTGTTCAACGTGACAAGGCAACTGGGGTCGTCGGTTGGCATCTCGTTGGTCGGCACCTGGGTTGTACGCGGGTTGCAGACCAATACGGCGGTGCTCAGCCAGAATGTGACGCCCTACAACCCCGCGGCCCAGGCGTATCTGAGCCCGCTTGGCCTTGCGCCGGACAGCGCTGAAGGTGCTGCCATTCTGGGCCAGGAAATCATGAAGCAGGCCGAGATGATTTCCTATTTGACCGTTTTCAACAATCTGGGTCTGCTTGCCTTGGCGACAATTCCATTGCTTTTCTTTTGTCGCGCTCCGAAGCCCGGGTCACATGTTGCCGCTCATGTGCATTAGCGCGTCAAGGTCAGCCCAAGCCACAGGGCGAACCAGCACAGCACCAGGCTGATCAGGATATTGCCAGCTGCCAGAACCAGAGTCCGCTCGCGCCGAAGTTCAAGAGATTGATAGGCAAAGCTGGAAAAGGTGGTGAACCCGCCGCAGAATCCAAAGACCAGCCGTCTTTGATCCTCGGGGATGTCGACAGGGCCGCCCAGATAGCCGATCCAGATCCCCAGCAGCAGGCTGCCCAATACATTGACGATCAACGTCGAAAAGGGCAAATCGTGCCGCACTTTCAAAGCCAGCCAATGACGCAGGACCGCCCCCAGGCCTCCGCCCAGTCCGAACATCGCATGAAGATAGAGGTCATTCATGACGGTGACCTCTCGGAATGAAAATGGTTGCCCAGCTTCTCTCCGACCAGGGCAGCGCCAATGCCTAACGCGACTTCCAACCCGACAGCAAGCGGCACGGCCCAAAGATCACTTTCGGCAATACGTTCCAGATCAGCTACAAAAGATGAAAAGGTGGACAACCCACCACAAAATCCGACCGCGCCCAGATGCAGAACATGCGCGTGCACCTTGTGACGTATTGAATACAGCCACCCCAAGACAAAACAGGCCGCCACGTTAATGCCGAAGGTCGACGTGAGGAAACTGAGGCCGGGGATTTCCAGCGCGAAAACTTCGCGCAACAACGATCCCAGCGCCCCTCCGACAAAGACGGCGAGAAACATAAGGCTCTTTCGGTCGCGTCGGGGTTGGGAATGCGTCTTTGTCAAGTGTATGCCTGTCGCCTTCTGGTATGCGTGGCATATCCACTGGCGACACCCTGTTCAACTGTTGAGCCACCGTAACGCACTTTCACGTTTTCGTCTTTGGGCGGATAAATTCCCGCGAAAGCTTGCAATTAAAAATCAATCTGTTTCACGTTGAGTGCTGTTGGAACGCGCAACCACCGGTCGGAAACATGAGGAGACAGGAACATGATTGTACGCAGGATCTACTATTTTCTGAGCTATGTCTGCCTGCCGTTCGTGTTGCTGTTGGGGTTCTTCTGGCCACCAGTACATTGGCTTTTGGTCATCTTGGTGCCCTACGCGGTCATCGGCCTTTATGATGTTTTGACTACCAAGCACAATGTGCTGAACAACTATCCGGTTCTGGGGCATTTCCGGTACATGCTTGAATTCGTCAGCCCGGAAATTCGACAGTATTTCGTTGAAACCAACGAAAGCGGCCGACCTTATAACCGGATCGTACGCGGCCTGGTTTATTCCCGCGCCAAGGGCCAGATGGATACGCAGGCCTTCGGAACACAATACGACATAAACGAGGTCGGATATCACCGCGCAAATCATTCGCTTGCGCCCAAGCACGTCGACAAAAGCGAAGATCGCGTCATGTTGGGCGGGCCACAATGCACAAAGCCTTACAGCGCCTCGCGTCTCAATGTTTCGGCCATGAGCTTCGGCGCCCTGAGCGCCAACGCAATCCGCGCGCTGAACGGCGGGGCAAAAGACGGAGGTTTCGCCCACAATACCGGTGAAGGCGGGTTGTCTCCTCACCATCTGGCCGAAGGCGGCGATATCATCTGGCAGATTGGGACGGGCTATTTTGGATGTCGAACGCCGGAAGGCGGGTTTGACAAGGACAAGTTCGCCGAAAAGGCCACAAAGGATGTGGTCAAGGCAATCGAGATCAAGTTGTCCCAAGGTGCCAAGCCTGCGCATGGGGGCGTACTGCCCGCTGCCAAGGTCGATGCCGAAATTGCTGAAATCCGCGGGGTGCCCGAGCATCAGGATGTGATTTCCCCCCCAACTCACAGCGCTTTTGACGGGCCCTCGGGGTTGATGCACTTCGTTCAAGACCTTCGCGAAATGTCCGGCGGCAAACCTGTCGGCTTCAAATTGTGTATTGGCAAACCTTCCGAGTTCATGTCGATCTGCAAGGCCATGCTCGAGACAGGGATTTTGCCGGACTTCATCACCATTGATGGATCAGAAGGGGGTACAGGCGCGGCCCCGGTCGAGTTCACCAACCGTCTGGGTATGCCCCTGAACGAGGCGCTGATTTTCGCAAACAATTGCCTGCGTGGCGTTGGGCTGCGCGACAAGGTCCGGATCATTTGCGCGGGCAAAGTGGCGACCGGATACGACATGGTCGAGAAATTCGCGCTTGGTGCGGATATGTGCAACGCGGCACGGGCGATGATGTTCGCGGTGGGCTGCATTCAGGCCTTGCATTGCAACACCAACCGTTGCCCGTCCGGGGTCGCCACTCAGGATCCCGTGCGCGGGCGCGCTGTGAACATCCCGCAAAAGCGGCGGCGCGTTCACCGGTATCACGACGCAACACTCGAAAGTTTCCGCGAACTCTTGGGTGCGATGGGAAAGGAAAAAGTGTCCGAGCTGCATCCACGCGACATTTTGCGGCGCACGGCGGACGAGCATGAGCGAACCTATGGTGACCTCTACACCTATCTGGAGGATGGTGCGCTGCTAGCAGGTGTTGTGCCCGAGGAATTCGCGGCGGATTGGGAACGCGCTTCGGCATCTCGTTTCTGAGACCCGATCCGTTAACAACCGTTTACCCAGAACAGGTGTGGGCGAACTGCGCCCGCGCTTACTGTTTTGACATGTGGCTTAACTCAACTGGGGTTCGATCTGGGATTGTTGGCCACATGCGTGCTGATCCTGCGAATGCTCCATTCAACAGAATCCCGCATCGCGCGCCCCAAGGCCAAATCAAACGCTTTGATCAGATCTGATGTCTGGTCGCTTGCGGCAACGACATTTTCCTGAAACGAATTCGAAGCGATGATCTTGTCGTCGTATTCATCGATGACCTTGATGTTCATGCGCACTTCGATACGGATTTTATCTCCGTTCTCGGGGTCCGCGACAACAATCCCCTGAAACTCGCGCAGGTCCGGTGCGATCACGTAATCAGCACGCAGACCGACCGTTGACCGGCCAACGGCAGCGACTTTGCCAGAATTCTCAAAGCTTTCGATCAACAGCGTCTGAACGATCAGGGGTGCGCGATCCACCCAACGTGCCCGCGGCAAATACTGAACCTGTAACGGGGTGGGCTGAATGGCGATCTGATCCGTATTCACAGCGGCGGTTGCTGTTGGTTCTTCAACTACGATCTGTTTTTGTATTCGCGGCAACGCCGACGAAAATGTGCTTTTGGGTGTCAACAGATACAGATCGTTGGGTTTCGCGGCTTGTTTCAAAGTGCCCAAACCGGCACATCCACCGACCAATGCAAACGTCAGAATTGCAATTGCAGGCTTGATCATTGACGGAACTCCGATGCTTGGGTGCCCAGCAGAAACCGCGCAGGATCACGTTCGACCTTGTCCACCAGACGGTCGAGGCTGATTACCAGGCGTTGGGATTCTTCGACGAAGCGAATAAATTGCGGCAGACCCACCCGCAAGAAGTCTGACACCTGCCGGCGGTTGGTCTGAACGATGCCGTCAATTGTCCCCAGCAGCTCTGACGCAGAGTTCGAAGCGCTCAGGACATCGTCTGAAATCTGATCGATCTTACCGGTGATGTTCGAGACTGTTTCGGTGACCTGGTTGGCCGCCTTCCGGATATCTTCCGCAACGGGCGCCACGTCTTCTTCCATGACGCGGTTGGCCGATTCAAAGGCCGTTTCCGCCGAAGACAGCGCACCTTTGGCCGTGTCCATTGCAGATGTGATCGAACCAAGTGTCGTGTTGGCGTTCAACACGGTCTCGTTCACGATCCCCAGCGTGACGCTGCCTTCGTCCGACAAGAGGGTCAACCGTTCGGCCAGTTGCGACCCGCGTTCGATGAAAGGTCGAACGTCCTGCTGCAAGATGCGGTCTGCCGTTTCGATCGTCGTCTTCGCTTCGTCCAGCGCAGCCCTGGCTGACTCGGACGCGGACTTGACCGAATTGAGCGTGTCCGTGCCGGTCTTGAGGGTCGTATCCGCCGTTTCGATCAAAGGGTCCAGACGTTTTGAAAATTCACCAATATCCTTGGCTGCACTGCCTATGTCGCTGGCCACGGATTCAAAGCTTGTCAATGTTTTGTCCAGCCGGCCAGTCGCAGAGGCAAGGTTGTCCAGAATGCTGCTCACGGCTTGCCGGTTCTTGTCGTCGACGACCTTGTTCAGGCTTTCCAGAAGTGTAACGGCCTCGTCCAGCACTTTTGGTGCGCCTTCAAATAATGACTGGATGGTGCTGCGCTTGCTTTTGATCACGCTGTCCTGCGGCAATCTTTCGGCAGTAGGCGACCCGCCAGTAAGTTCAACGTAACCGACGCCGGTAACACCCAGCGATTGAAGCTGGGCGATCGTTTCTTCGGTGATCGGAATATCTGCATCCACTTCTATTCGCACGCGAACCTTGGACGGATCGTCCTCGTCCAGGTTCAGAGAGATCACCTGCCCAACAGGAAGGCCGTTGAAATTCACCCCGCCGGCCGCCGAAAGCCCCGAGACGTTATCGAACAATACATCGTAGTAAGCGTATTGCCGGGTCACTTCGAATTTCGCCAACCACAGGAAAAAGCCGAATACGCCCAACAGTCCCGCAAGGGTGAACGCGCCGATCAGGATGTAATTTGCTCTGGTTTCCATCGCCTTTACCTGTCCTGACCCTTCTGTTGCGCCGCGCGGGCGCGGGGGCCTGTGAAATATTCCTGCACCCAAGGATGATCCACTTTGGTCATATCCTCAATCGGACCTTCAACCAGCACGCGTTTTTCTGCAAGCACTGCAATTCGGTCACAGATGGCGTAAAGGCTGTCCAGATCATGGGTGACCATGAAAACAGTCAACCCAAGTGCCTGCTGCAATTCGCCGATCAACTCATCATACGCAGCCGCGCCAATCGGGTCTAATCCGGCAGTCGGTTCATCCAGAAAAACGATTTCGGGATCAAGCGCCAGTGCCCGTGCAAGCGCCGCGCGCTTTCGCATGCCGCCTGACAGCTCCGATGGAAATTTGCCGCAACTCAGCTGGGGCAGACCCACAAGGCTGATCTTCAACGCACCCAGAGATTCCATCAGTTTTTCACTGATGCCCGTATGTTCTCGCAGTGGGGCCATCACGTTTTGCAATACGGTCAGCGATGAAAACAGCGCACCGTCTTGAAAGGCCACGCCCCAGTGGCGTTCGATCCTGCGGCGTTCCTCTTCGGGACCGTTCAGGACATCCACTCCCAACACTTCTATACTGCCAGCAGCAGGTTTGTTCAGACCCACAATTGTACGTAGCAAGACGGATTTTCCGGTTCCGGACCCGCCAACAATGCCCAGAACCTCGCCGCGCCAGACATCAAGGTTCAGATCGTCATGAACCACCTGCGTTCCGAATTGGTTTCTGAGACCGCGAACGCGGATCACGGCGTCACGCTGCGCTGCGTTCTGTTCCGTTTCGTGTTGCGTGCTATCGTTCATGTCAGATTCCGATTTCGGAAAAGAAAATCGAAAACAATGCGTCGATTGCAATCACCATGAAAATGGATTGCACAACCGAGGCTGTTGTACGCTGCCCCACACTCTGGGCCGACCCTTTGACCTGCAAGGCCTGCCAGCATGCTGTGACCCCGATGACCAGCGCAAAGAATGGTGCCTTGATCAACCCAACCGCAAGTTGCCAGACATCGGTGTTTTCTTTCAAACGGGTGACAAACATGCCAGGGCTTACGCCCAGATCGATCCAGCTCATCAGCGCGCCGCCGAAGAGGCCGGCAACATCTGCGACAAAGCCAAGAATGGGCAGCATGATCAGCAACGCCAAAACACGTGGAATGACAAGAACCTCGATCGGGTCAAGGCCCAGCGTCCGCATGGCGTCGATCTCTTCCTGTACTTTCATCGAACCGATCGAGGCCGTGAATGCCGAACCCGAGCGGCCGGCAACAATAATCGCGGTCAGCAAAATTCCCAGCTCTCGCAGAATCGAGATTGAAATCAGTTCGACCACGAAGATCTCGGCCCCGAACTGTTTCAGTTGTGTCGCACCCTGAAAGGCCAGCACGACACCGATCAGAAAACCCATCAGGGCCACGATGGGAAGGGCTTTGACCCCGGTTTCCTCCATATGAGTGACAAGGGCCGCTTTGCGCAGACGCCACGGCATGACCAGGGTCCGAAACAAGCGGTGCAGGGTGAGGCCCAGAAATTCGAGAATCGACAGGGTATCCTTCCAGGCTCCGAATGTGCCCTGACCCACATGTGCGACCCAGTCCAGAAATCCACGAGGGTCCTCAAGCTTGCCAGGTTTGTCCGGGATGCTGCGTGTCACCGTGTCTATCAGTGTCGCATGTGCGGGTTTCACACCTTGAAACTCCAGCGTGGCACCGATTGACGTGAACCTCCGGCCCAGGTCCGCAACCAGCCAGGCTCCGCCCGTATCCAATGCTTCTATACCGGACAGGTCAATAACGACTTTGCCCCCGCAAGGTTGGACCGCAGCAAAATCACGCTCCACGGTTTGCAGGGATTGTGTGAGCAACTCACCAGAAATGCGCACTTGATTGCCGCTGGCGTCGCGCTCTGATGTGATCGTTGGCTGCGTCATGGTGCCATGTGAAGTAAAACATTCAATGCCTGCAATGACTTTGTGCCCTTTGACGTGGTTTTTGCCGCACAGGATGGCCTTGGCGTCACGCCGGACCATGAGTTGAAGCAAGCGTAACTGTAAACAGGGGTGTTACTTTTCTCGGCTCAAGTCAGGCCGGAAAAGAAAACGCAGGGCTGTTCGACTAATCGGTTGCGCGAAAAACGGAAGCGGGACACATTCCGCTGCGGAACCCTGGGTGCGGAATTCGGAGAAGTCGGTATGCATCACGCCAAGAACGTTCTGTTCATCATCATCGATCAATTGAGGGCAGATTGCCTGAATGGCGCTCTGGCCGAGCACGTGCAGCTACCGAACCTTCGGGCTTTCATGGACGAGGCGGTAAGTTTTACGCGCCACTTCTCTGTCACCAATCCCTGTGGGCCATCCCGCGCATCGATTTTGACCGGCCAATACGCGATGAACCACCGTTCCGTGCGAAATGGTACTCCGCTGCGTCATGACACGCCGAACATGGCCACGGAAATGCGAAAGGCGGGTTATATGCCGATGCTGTTCGGGTACACCGATACCTCTGCCGATCCCCGAGTCCATGATCCCAACGATCCCGTGCTCAAATCTTACGAGCAATCGATGAACGGGTTCCTTGAAGTTGTCGAAATGCGCCTGGAAGAGTCATACCCCTGGCGATCATATTTAATGAAAAATGGCTATACGTTCGATACATATTGGGATGTTTACAAGCCTGTCTCACCGGATGGTCAAACGCCCAAGCTGAACGACCCGGCCATGTATCGGGCAGAACACAGCGACACAGCCTTCCTGACCGATGCGTTTCTGGACGGGATTGAACCTCATCAAGGCGAGGGATGGTTTGCTCATCTGACTTACATCCGTCCTCATCCGCCTTTGGTTGCGCCTGCCCCGTATAACGACATGTACGATCCGGCGGAAATCCCTCTGCCGAAACGCCTGCCAAGCGAAGCCGCTGAAAAGGCACTGCATCCGTTTTTCGGACCAAAGCTGGACGCTTATACGGCAGAAAAGTTCGTTCATGGCTTTGCTGACGTTGAGCCAACGGATGAAAACATCCGCACTTTGCGCGCCGTTTATCTGGGATTGGCGACCGAGGTCGATCACCATATCGGGCGCGTCGTTCAGTATCTCAAGGACAGTGGGCAATACGACGATACCATGCTGGTCATAACGGCTGATCATGGCGAAATGCTGGGCGACAGGTACAGCTGGGGCAAAATGACTGTGTACGACGCGGCCTATCACACACCGTTGATGATACGTCTGCCGGGGAACGAGGCCATGGCCGGCGCGAAAGTGACCGTTCCTACCGAGTCGATTGATGTCACGCCGACTATCCTTGATTGGATTGGGCAGACTGTTCCAAACGCCATGGATGGCAGGTCTTTGTTGCCCTTGTTGCAAGGCGACGTTCCCGGTGATTGGCGCAGCTATTCCTTCAGCGAGCTGGATTTTTCGGAACCCGAAGAACCGACCCTCTGGCAGCGGCGGTTGGGAACGGGCAACAGTGATTCCTGTCTGGGAATATTGCGGGACGAACGATTCACGTTGATCGAATTTGCAGCCGACCTGCCGCCGATCCTGTTTGATCACCAGGGACAAGGAGAATTCGAAAACCTTGCGGATAACCCCGCGTTTGCGGCTGATCTTGCCCGGTTGGGCAGACAGATGCTGCGCCATCGGATGCGAAACATGGATCATACCTTGTCGTTGCACTCCATCACTTCCGAAGGCGCGAAGTCCCGTTCCAGATATTAGGATTACTGCACGCTTTCGCGCTCTTTTCAGTTAGATCATGGAAGTTGCATGAGAAGTTTTGTCGTTCATCAATTCCACTACCGGCGCATCAATTCTGATGGTACCCATGGGGCGTGGAGAAGACGAACCTGGACATCACCGAACAGCGCATAAAGGCGATGACGACTGCCGGACTGAATCTCATCGGTCAGGCGCTTTCGATCTATGACAGCAACCTGAAACTGGTGCTGAGCAATCGTCGGTTCAAGGAAATGTTCGACCTGCCGGACGAGCTGGTCGAACGCGGAGCCTTGTTTCGGGATACCATCCATTTTCTCGCCAGCCGTGGCGAATACGGTGACGAAGAAAGTGTGGAAAAAATGGTGAACCTGCGCGTCGAGCAGGCTTTGGCTTTCGAGCCTCATTACATGGAACGCGTAAGGCCCAACGGGCAGGTTATCTCGATAGAAGGCGCGCCGTTGCCACAGGGCGGATGGGTTGCGGTTTACACTGACATTACCGGCACCCGGCGTGCAGAAAACCTGCTGCGGGCGCGATCGGAAGAATTGTCGGAACAATTACTCGGCCACGCCGAAGAACTGTCTGCAACCAACCGAAAGCTTGCGGCCACGATCAAGGCATTGGAAGAGGCCAAACGCGAGCTGACCGAAATCGAAGCCCGCACACGCATGATGACCGAAATGATGCCGGCTCATATCGCGCATTTGGATAGCACTGGTCGATATGACTACTCCAACCGCCGTTTGAGCGCGGTCCTTCCCGGACGTCCGTCGGAGGTTCTTGGGCTTCACATATCCGAAGCTCTTGGTGCCGCCGCGTATCGGCGGGTCAAAGCGCATCTGGCAAAAGCATATGACGGAGAAACCTCCGTATTCGAGTTCACCGAGGATCAGGATTCCCGCCGTATCCGCGTTTCATTCACGCCCGATGACGCCGGTGGCGTCTATGTAATGTCGGTTGATATCACCGAAGAAACGCAGGCGCGCGTCGTTTTGCAGCAAACGCGTCGGCGGGCTATGGCCGCCCAGATGACCAGTGGATTGGCCCATGACTTCTCCAACTTGCTGACGATCATCCTTGGGATGCAGTCCAAACTGAACAAAATGGACCTGTCGGATGAAGCACATGAGCTGGTTGCCGCGACACAGCAAACGGCGCGTCGGGGTGGGCAATTGCTGAACCGGATTGCGGATATGACCGGGAACCGAACGCCACATCCTCAGGCCACGGACATGAAGGCGCTGTTGGAAGACCTGAGAATATTGGCCTCGCCTTCCTTGCCGCGCGGCGTCGGTTTGTCGGTGGTCAACACTTTGCCCGACCGGGCTTTGATGCTGGACCCGGGAATGGTGCAGGATGCGTTGCTGAACCTAGTGCTGAATGCGCGGGATGCCTGCGGCAGTTCGGGTCAGATTACAATCAGCGCGCATACCATCGGAGAAATCTGGGTTGAAATCACCGTATCGGACACTGGCCCGGGCTTTACTCCAGAGGCGCTGGAAAAGGCGCTGAACCCGTTCTTTACCACCAAGGGAAGCGACGGGTCGGGGCTTGGTCTGCCCATGGTGTATGACACTGTCAAGCTGGCCGGGGGCGATCTGAATCTCAAGAACACGGTATCAGGCGCGTCCGTCGTTTTGCGGTTGCCCTATCGGCCAGCTCCGCCCGTGCAAGACGGTCTGGTACTTCTGGTCGAAGACAGCGAAGATTTGCGGGGGCAGTTTCGGGATATGCTGGTAGAGCTGGGCTTCGCCGTCATCGAGGCCAATTCGGTAGATGAGGCGCTGGCGTTGATTAACAGCGTTGAAGACATTTCTCTTGTCCTGTCCGATATCCGTCTCGAAGGAAGTGGTACCGGTCTGGACATTTTGCGGCAGGTGAAGCCGGGATTGCCATGTATCCTTATGACGTCGCTGCCCAGTTCGGACCCGTTGTACCAGCGCGCCCTTGCGTTGGCCCCGGTGTTGCGTAAACCGTTTTCGCAGGCTCAATTGTCAGCCCTGATCCAAACCGAGGCCGCCTGATGACGCAACCGCTAGTTACCATCCTCGACGACGAACCCGAAATCCGGCGCATCCTGACGGACGCTCTGGAGGATGCCGGTTTCCGTACGCAGAGTTTTTCCCGCGCACGAGAGTTCGAGGCTGCGCTCAACCGTGTGACGCCCGATGTCTGTCTGGTCGACCTGTCATTGCCGGATACGGATGGGCTGGCGTTGGTTCATCGTCTGGCGTTGGAACAAGGCGCGGCAGTGATCATCATTTCGGGGCGCGCGCAGGTGCAGGACCGTGTTACGGGGCTGGAACTTGGGGCAGACGATTATATTACAAAACCGTTTGACCCTGCGGAAGTCGTGGCGCGGATCAGGGCAAGATTAAGAACACCTCGCACTCAGACCTCTCATTCGGATACGGCGGAATTCAACGGCTGGACCGCACATTTTGACCGATACGTCCTTGAAAGTGAATCAGGTGACGAAACGCCTTTCAGCCATGCAGAGGGGGAAGTCCTGCGGCTGTTTCTGGAAAGCCCCAAGCGGCTGATCAGCAGAGGGCAAATGCAGGAGTCCCTGGGTGGCGCAGCCGGAGACAGTTTTGACAGGGCGATGGACGTTCGGATTTCCAGGTTGCGCACCAAGCTGGGAGAAGATCCCAAGAACCCGCGGTTGATCAAGACGATCTATGGGGCGGGGTATATATTCTTGGGTGATGTCGGTTGGAAGTAGTCGCAGATCCAACCGGCCGAGACTTGGTCAGATGAGTTGTTTTCCATGTTTGTTTGACCCTTTCGAGCCTTCCGTGCTGAAGCTGCTGACTCCGAGATTTCCGTATCGGAAGTGACACGTCTGTCCCCAATTGCCCCATCGCTCATTCGCGCAATGCCTGATCCTTTATCTTCACAACCGGTTGCAGAATATAGTCCAGCACTGTTTTGCGACCCGACAGAATGTCGACTTCGGCGATCATTCCAGGTATGATTTCGACTGCTATGCCATTCCCATTAAGCATGGTGCTTTTGGTTCGAATCTCGACCACAAAGACCTCTTCGTCATTACGCTCAGATCGAGTGACCGTGTCTGCTCCGATGCGGATGATTTCCCCATCCAACGCTCCGTATCGTGCAAAATCATAAGCCGTGATTTTGACCTTCACAGGCTGACCAGAATGCAGAAACGCAATGTCCTCGGGCTTTACATAGGCTTCAACCAGCAATGTGTCGTCCAGCGGCACGATTTCAACAAGGTCCTCTCCACTGCGGGCAAGACCGCCAATGGTAGAGCGATGAATCCGGTTTACAATGCCGCGTACCGGAGACCGAACCTGCGCCCTTGAGGCCCGGTCGCGCAAAGCGGGCAGGGCGGGTTGCAAGGCAGCCAGCTCGGCAGTGGCAAGCGCCAGGTCCGTCAGCGCGGCGCTGCGAAACCGGCTTCGCACCGCTTGAATTCGATCGTCGATTTCGTCCAAGCCCGTTTGCAATCTGTTGGTTACGGCTTCTGCCCGCACCTTGCGACCGCGCCATTCGGCTTCACTCCGCCGCAACGCAAGCAATGTTGTTGCAGGCTCCATTTGACGCTCGACCAGCGGCGCCATGATCGCCCTTTCTTCAGCCAGGACCAGCAAGGTTTCCTCTGCCGTCACTTGATCGACCAGGCCTTCCTCAAATTCTCGCTGTTTTTGCTGACGCTGACGCTCCAAGATGGCTATTTCTGCCTCCAACTCGGCCCGCCGGCCTTGGTACAGTGCAGTTTCAGATTGCACGACGGTAGGCGCGCCGTTGATCAGTTGAACATCGAAATCCAGTTGTGTCCCATCAATTTCGGACCGAAGGCGTTGGATGCGCGCCATCAGCCCGAACGCGCGTTGCTGTTCCTGACTGAGCTGACTGTCAATTTGGGTTGTTTCCAGTTCCATAAGCAGAGAACCTTTTTCGACCAGTTGGCCTTCGCGCACATGCAACGACTGCAATACGCCGGGCTCGGTGGCTTCGATCAGCTGGATGTCTCCGGAAGGCACGATCCGGCCGTCCACGCGCGTGACATCGTCCAGTTCAGTCAGGTGCGCCCACAATAGGGCGGCGATCAGGCAGAGCAAAATCACCAAAAGCAGCAAGGAACTCCGAACAGGAGAGCGTCCCTGCATCTCGCGCGCCAGGGTGGCCAGATCAGGATGCTGCGACATTCAGGTGCCTCCCTGTCCGGCGAACATGTTGCGTCAGCATGCTTTTGGGGCCATCCGCCGCGATTTTCCCGTGTTCAAGGATGATGACTCTGTCAACAAGCTCCAACAGGCTGGTTCTGTGTGTAATGACAACCATGGTGGACTCTGCCGTGCATTCTTTCAGACGTTGGATAACCTGGGCTTCGGTTTTGACATCCATCGCGCTTGTTGGTTCATCCAGCAAGAGAACCGGCGGACGGCCTATTAGTGCCCTTGCCAGGGCAATGGCTTGACGCTGTCCGCCAGAGAGGCCTTCGCCGCGTTCCGCGAGTTGAAGATCGTAACCCCCGGGATGGATGGCCACGAAATCCTCAACCCCGGCGGCGCGGCCTGCTTCGATCAGTTCGTGATCTTTTGGCCGGATTGCACCGCTTGCGATATTGTCCCGGACTGATCCGGAAAAGAGCCATATGTCCTGTAAGACGGATCCGATATTGCGGCGCAGATCGCCAGGATCGATCTGGCGGATATCAAGACCGTCGAACGTAACAGATCCAACACGCGGCGCGTACAATCCCAGCATCAGACGTGCGATGGTGCTTTTACCGCAGCCAATCTGACCAAGGATCGCCACTTTTTCACCCGGTTTGATCGTGAATGAAACGCCTTGCAGGGTATCTTCCCCTTGGTCAGGGTAGGAAAAATACACGTTGTTGAAGGCGATCGCTCCTTTGAAATGGGGCCGGTTCACCCATGTTCGGCCTAGTGGGCGTTCGCTTTCCGCCATCATCAGCGCGTTGAGATTTCGGTATGCACTTCGGGCTTGGTTAAGCCTTGCCAACGTCTGCGCTAACTGCCCCAAGGGTGCCAGGGCCCGCCCTGTCAGCATTACCGAGGCAACCAAAGCGCCCATGCTGGTCTGGCCGTCTGTGATCAGAAAAACACCATAAAATACGATCAACACCTGTGCCGCTTGTTGCGTAAAACCGGTCAGGTTGAGAGCAAATTGTGTAACGGCCCGGCTCTGAGCACCGTGCGAGGATTGTCGTTCTATCGCCTGCTCCCATCGGGAACGCATTTGCCGGCCCGCTGCTGTTGTCTTTATCGTTTCAAGGCCCGAGACGGCTTCTACGAGGACCGACTGTTTGGATTGCCCGTCGGACAGGCTCTTTTCTGCCATGCGCGACAGAAGCGGCTGTACGGCCAAACCTGTCAGCAGAACCACAGGCACGGCCAGAGCCGGGACCAATGCCAGTTGTCCGCCGACCAGGTAAATCACAAATACGAACAACCCGATGAACGGCAGATCCACGACGGCAACAAGCGTTGCGGATGTGAAGAACTCACGCAGGGTCTCGAAGTCACGGATGGTACTGGTCATGGCGCCGGTGGAACCCGCGCGTGACTTCATCTGGATGTTCAGAACGTGGTCGAAAATTCGCCGCCCCATGAACAAGTCGGCTTTTTGCCCGGCCTTGTCGATAAACGCCGCTCGCAGCAATTTCAGCACGAAGTCAAATAGCAGCGCCAGAGCTACGCCCGCCGTCAAGGCAATAAGCGATTCAATTGCCTCATTGGGCAACACGCGATCATAGACAACCATGATGAAAACTGAGGTCGACAAGCCAAGAAGGTTTGCCAGAGCCGCAGCGAGAGCAACCTGTATGTAAGTCCATCGATTGGCGGACAACGCCGCGCGAAACCAATGACCTCGGTTACCCGTGTGACCGGCGTCCAGTTCATCTGTATGATTTCGCCGAAACAAGACCGCGAAACCGGTGTATGAATTGGCCAGCTGTTCTTCTGAAACTTCGCCGATTCCTTCACCAAGTTCCGGGTCATAGATCAGCAAGGCACCGTTTTTTGCGCGGCCATGGTACACAACAGCCTTGTTTTCGGTCATCAGCAACAAGGCCGGGGCCAATGCTTCGTCAAAACTCGCGATGCGCCGCTCGCCATAGCCCGCCTGTAGACCTGTGTTTTCCGCCACCGAGAGGATGTCACGAACAGTCAGATCCCCGTCCGAACCGGTCTGCGACGCCTGGATCGTTGCAAGGGTCAGAGGGCGTTCAAGCGTCGCAGCAATATTCAGAAGGCAGGCTTCGTAGCATGTCAAACGGGCGCGATCCGACATTGATTTCAACGTGCTCATTTTACCTCGTTCCAATTGCCAAGCGAAATTCCGAGCAGGTCCAGAATGTCTCCGGTAAGGCTCAGAGCCGCGTAGTTGGTCAGAAAATAACTCTGTTCGGCCAGAATCAGGCGTTCTTGCGCATTTACGTAATCGCGTTGAGCGTCCAGGATTTCGATCAGGCTGCGACGCCCGATCGAGAACTGTGCGCGGGATGCAGCAACACTGTCGGCATTGGCACTTGCCGCAAAACGGGCCGCGCGCAGCCGTTCCGCGCCTGCTTTTTGATCGGATCGAATAAAGCCCAGCTCCCGCATGATTTCGCGAACCAGTTGCTCTCGCGCGAACTCCGCTTCTTTCACCTTTGCTTCTGCGGCGGCGATGGCGGCGCGGCGTTGGCCGGTGCTGTCCAGCTCGTAGTTGAAAGAAAGATCCACGCCAAAATTTGCATCCCGAGTGTCATCCTGGTTGGCAAATGCGGCGACCCGAACGTTCGGTTTGCGACGTGCCTGAGCGGCCGACCATTCGGCTTTGGCTGCCAGCAAGCTGGCATCCGCCCTACGGATCTGAGGGCTGTTCATCACGACCTGGGCATCACTTCTATTCAGCGGTGGGGCTGGTACAGGAGGGGGCAATGATCCGGGAAAAGTCCCGAACACTTCTCGAAACCGCGCTTCGGCCCGATCAGTTCGTGATCGCGCGTCAGCCAGTCTTGTGCGTGCATCTGCCATTCTGGACTGAGCGGCCAGAACATCTGCATTTGAACCGGCGCCGCCCGCTGTGCGGTCCGAAATCTGACGCACCAGTTCTTCATGAACCGAGACATTGTCGGCCGCGATGCGGAGTATTTTTCTTTGATCAATGACAAGCACATAGGTCTCGATGGCGGCCAGCGCCGTGGCCGATGCCGTCTGAATCTGATCGCCCCGTGTTTCCAGAACACGTGCCCGGGCTGCCGTCAGATCCCCCGAGGCAGCCCCACCGTCATAAACCAATTGTGAAATTCTCAGATAGGGTGAAACATCTGCAATATCAGATTCGACCCGTTCGGACCGTGCATTTATTCCCAACGAGATCTGCGGAAGAAATGCGCCTTCCGCTGCATCTTGATTGGCTGATGCGATATCCATCCTGGTATTACTTTGCGCCAGTGTCGGGCTTGTCTCCACCGCCTGGCGCACGCGTTGCCCGAATGCACTACTGCTGAGCTTTGCCGATGGCTTTGCTGCCCCTGCACCGGTGGTCCCGGGTGCCAAGGACACTGCCACTGGAGTCAAATCAGGAGGGGGCGTGCAGGCGGACAACGCTATTGCAAGCAGAGCGAACGCAACCCAGGACAACACTGCTTTACAGGAACGCATGATGACCCTCCTGACTGCAATGGTCCATGGCTTCTTCTTTCTGTTGCGCCGCAACCAACGCGTCCAAGAACCCTGAAACACCGGTGGTCTGTTGTGTCAGAGAACCATCAGCTTCTCGATGTGAGCGAGCATGTGCATGTGTCAGCCAGATACTATGGGTCAGCGAAATCTGATGAGCGTGAATCAGTCGCAAACCCCCATTCGATGTAAGCAGTGACAAGTGCGCGCGGGGAATTTTCTCCAGGGCTTTCTGCGTGACGCCAAAATGCCCGCACGGGAACTCAACCCCCTGAAAAGAGGTAAGCGGACCAAACAATCCCATGTCAGTAAGAACACGACACAGATGAGTTGTGTATTTCATCGACTCTTTCAGGGCGCGAAAGAAGGCTGCGACTTTTTTCAGTTCCGGCGCAAATTGCCCAGATTTGTCGAAGAATACCTCGTCCTCCGGATTGTCAGTGATAAGCCCCGCCGTTTCGTCGACAAGCAATTCGTCACTGCCGTCACCATCCGATTCAATCAGTCGTGGCCGAAACGGAGCACAGCGCAAGACGCATGGCACATAAGTCGCCAGCCATTTGCCATGTGCTGATACAAATGGCGTAGGCTGGTCTGGTTGCATGGACAAAACAGCCACTGGGTAAAAGCCGTGTTCAGATTTCCGAAAAGTGATTGGAAATGTGGCGGCGGCCTGAAGAATTTCTGCTTCGACCACAGGGCAATCTGCCATAGTCCCTGCGAAATCGAACGAGGTGAACCGCCGCCAGAACCGATGACCATGTCGTCCAAGACTGACCGGAGTTAAGCCATTCTGTGCCATAACTGCCTCATGATGTTGAATTACGTCTGTATGTGCGCCGGTCTGGATCAGGCCGTTGCCCCGGTCGGGTCGGTGTGCAGGATGTTATCTGCGGTCAGGCCGCTCAGATCGCTCAGGTCTTGGAACGTGGCCACGGTTTCAACGCTGGCATCGTTCGCCGCCTGGAAATCTACCTTGACCAAAACACTGTTTGTTCCGTCGGTTGCCATCACGTAAAGTTCATCGCCCGCCATGGCTCCGGCAAGACTCTCGACAGCGGCTTCGATTGTGCTGAGGTTGAGGTCTGTGAGTACCGTGCTGAGGCCGACAAATCCGGTGTTTGTGCCCAACGTGTCCCCGGTGGAAAGCAATTCGAACCCGGTGCCATCACCGCGGAGCGTATTGGTGTCCAGCCCGCGGAACATCAGTGCGTCAGTTACATCCGCAGCCGGGCCAATCGTAAAGCCAGTCACAATATCTGTACCATTGCTGGCCGGGTCCGCCTCGAAGACGACGATGTCTCGCCCTGCTGCAGAAACATCAATGGTATCGTCGCCGACACCGCCGCGCGTGATAGTGTCCGTATTCGCAGCGTTGAGCGTGTCATCACCATTGGTGCCAAACTGCACTGTCGTTGGTCCGCCATCAGACGTTTTGATTGTCAGCTCAATAGGCTGGCTGGAGTTCTGGATCGTCATCGTGAAAGTGACAAGCGGCTGAGAAAGATCTGCAAAGGTTGTCGCGGCCCCGGCAAAATTCATCGCGCCCCCGGCGCCTGGGCTGGCCAAAAACAAATCGAAGGCGTTGTTTTCCGAAACCGATGCAGAGTTGAAGGTGACAACCGAAGGGTCAAATCCGAGCTCTGCCGTCAACGCCAGACCACCAGAGATATCGCGGTCGGCTTCGGCATAGATTGCGAACGTCACTGTAGATCCCGAGCGCCCAACTTCAGAAATCACATAGGCGGCGGGTTCGTGCGCAACGGCTTGCTCGGAAACCGGCAGCGGATCTGGTCTACCCGCAACTGTCGCCTGCGCGGAAAAGACAAGGCCATCACCTGCCTCTACTGCCGAAAAGTTGGACGCTGCGACAGCCAGCGACCAGGATCCGTCTGCGGCCACCGTTGCAGATCCGACCGAACTGCCGTTTAACGTGACATCCACCGACTGGCCGACTGACAATCCGGTCGATGACCCGCCGATAGTAATCCCGGAGGCCTTGGCATCGGCAAGACCAATCGAATTGTTGACCCCGACATCGTTCAATGTCAACAAGGGGCGAAAATCTGTGGAAAGTGAGCTGTTCGCCGCGGCCGAGCTGTTTCCGGCCAGATCGTCAACAGTGGCGGAAATGGAATAGCTAGTTCCGTCAGAGAGCATTCCAAGATCATTTGCTGGAACGGTAACTGCCCACGAGCCATTTGATGCGACGCCAGTATAGGTTTGCCCGCCGAATGTGACCGAAACGGTCTGGCCATCTTCAGCCGTGGTCGTGCCTGAGATTGCAAGATCCACGCCCCTTTCGGTCACGTCCAACACGGCACCCACAGGCAGACTGTTTATGGTTATTAAAGGTGCTGTGAAGTCAGTGGCAAAGCTTGTCGTGGTTTGATTGTGGTTTCCCGTCGCGTCCGAGATCGACGCATTGATATTGTAAGTCTCGTTGTCTTGCAGGGCAGACAAATCTGTCACGGTTGCCGTATAGGTCCAAGTACCCCCGGTTACTGTTGCCGTTCCGGTGACGTCCGTAGTGCCGTCAGCGCGCGTGACTTCGACGGTAACAACTGTTCCGTCGGGCGCATCGGACGTTCCTGACACCGTCAGGTCGGTTCCTTGTTCAACGACGTTCATGACGCCCCCGTCGGATACGGTTGAAATTCCGATCGTCGGTGGCGTGAAATCGGTGGTAAAGCTGTTGTTCGCTTGCAAGGCCGGATTCCCGGCAGCGTCCGAGACATCCGCGGTTACGGTGACGGTCGCCGCGTCAGAAAGACCTGCCAGATCCGAAGCAGGTACGGTTACGCTCCAATTGCCGCCAGAAACCGTTGCGCTATAGGACTGCCCGTTCAGACTGACGGTTACAATTTGTCCGTCTTCAGCTGTCGTACTGCCCGAGATGGAAAGATCCGTGGCCCTCTCGGATGCGTTCATGACAGCTCCGTCCGAGAAACTGTCGATGCTAAGCGTCGGCGCGGTCACATCCTTGGAAAATGTCACTGCGGCCTGCGGTGCCGTGACGCCACCGGCGTCGTCGACATCTGCGGTAACAGAGAAGTTGCCTCCTTCCGACAAGGACGCCAGATCCCCAGCTGGCACAGTCACGTTCCAGGCCCCGCCAGATACTGTGCCGGAATATGTTTGACCATCGAGGGTTACAGTAACTTGCTGACCATCCTCAACGTTTGACGTCAGCCCGCTGATGGTCAAGTCGGATCCGGCTTCGGCTGCGTTCAGTACGGACCCAACAGGAAGCGGTGATATAGAAATGGAAGGGCCGGTCAGGTCCACGGGAACCGATACAAGAAGCGGTACTGCCGGATTGCCCGACACGTCCTCGACGGCTACCAGAACAGATGCCGGCACTCCGGTGGAAAGACTGCTCAAATCGGAATTGGGGATCGTTACACTCCAGCTTCCGCCAGAAGCGGTGCCTGTATGCACTTGTCCGTTGAACGTGACGAAGATGGTTTGACCATCCTCTGCCGTGGTGGAACCGGTCAAGGCCAGGTCGCCGGCTACGTCGATCAGTTCTATCGAGCCGCCAGCCACGGGATCCAGAGAAACAGTTGGTGCAGTGAAATCAGTATCAAAGCTTCCGCTCGCCTGTGGTGCGGAATTTCCCGCCGCGTCGGCAACATCCGCGGTAACGTCAATCGTCGCGCCATCAGGAAGGGCCGAGAGGTCTGCCGCCGGGACAGTGACGCTCCAGTGTCCGTTGGATACCGTGCCCGAATAGTTTTGCCCGTTCATTGAGACGGTAACGGTCTGCCCGTCTTCTGCATCGGTTGTTCCGGTGACCGTCAGATCCGTTGCCTGTTCGATCGAATTCAAAACAGCGCCATCGGAAAACCCGCTGATCGACAGGGTTGGAGGAATTGTATCAATATCGAACTTGACGGATTCGGTTGACAGTTCCATGCCTGAATCGTCCAGATGCCTGACTGTCACCGTAGAGACGCCTTGCGGAAGCGCATTGGCTTCGGCCGACGTGAGAGAAACGCTCCAACTGCCGTCATCGTTGGGCGTTACGGTTTTGACAAGCGAACCTATCGTGACCTCGACTGTCGATGTTCCTTCGGGTGCGGCAGCATTGGTAAGGGCGCTGTTCAATGCCGTTGCCTGAAGTTCGGCCAGGTTCAGGCTGGTATAGCTCGGTTCCGGTTGGGGTTGGGGTTTAGGCTCTGGCGCGACAGGTTCCGGGGAATCGCCGCCGCCGCCACCTCCACCCGCAGCGGCAGCTGCACCAGCCAGCCCGAGGCCGCCCAGTGCAGCCCCGGCGCCGCTGATTCCGCCAGCTGCTGCGCCAGCTTCAGCTGCGCTGAACTGGGCGATTTCAGCAACCGCCTCTTCTGCGATCATGATTGCGCCGCTGTCCAGGACCTGCACGTTTTCCGCCGCCACGATCATCGTCCGACTGTCAGCCATTTTCAGAAGAACATCGCCGTTTTTCAGCAACTTGGCGGAGCGCACACCCGGAATTGTCTCTGCAAACTGGAAGGCGTAAAGCTCTTCGATGGTTGCTTGTGACAAGGCAGGCAAGGCCATCAATGTGGACATGAGGCCGCCAGCCGCGCCGCGACCCGCCCAACGACCAAGCTTTCCCTTGATCCATTGTTGAACTTGAGATTTGCGATCTCCGTCCGTTGAGTCAGCCGCCGGACGATTGTTGGCCTCAGGTGCTTTGGTCATCTTGCCCTCGCATGTGGAGTCCGCGATCATCGCAACAGGAAAGGATGTGCTGTTTGGCGTTTTGCTCATCTGTCTTTCCCATTTGTTGCCGTTGCGATCGGACCTGAAAAAATTGAGTTAAACTGAAACCGAACTTCTCGTTTTCACCACAATTCTGCTTCGGTTTCGGTCTGCTCATCTGGTCATCTTGCCGTAACTGCCAGGGGTGGCGCAGGAGGTGATGGCTGTGATGCTTCAGTTCGAAAGTGTAGTGGCAACGGGGAGCACGGCGCTCGATTCAGGTATCGGCGATACGGCTTTAAAAACGCTTAACGGGAATACGTATCTCTACACGGTGACCGGCCCGGGTGGCGGTGTCGCGGTCTGGCGGCTGGCCGACGGTGCCCTGCCGCAGCTGGTTGATACCGAGTATTACAGCGGTTCGATCACCTTCCAGGTGGGGCGCAGTGCCACGCCAATAACGCTGGCGGGAACCGAGCAGATCGCGCTGGATATCAATACTGCCACGGGCCTGGTCGGGTATGACGTGAACGCGGACGGAACGATCGGTAACCTGAAGGAAACGGGTGTGCTCAACGGAGGCGGAGATATCTCGGTCATCATACAGTTTTCACTGGGGTCTTCGGATGTCCTTGCGATGGCGCATGAGGGTACTGGCAATATCGGAACCTATCATGTGAACGCGAACGGGACGCTCAGTCTTGCGGGTTTGATTGCCGGCACGGCGGATGCCATGCAGACGTTGCGGTCGGGTTCGGAACATTTTCTGATCTCAAGTGACGCGGCAACAAACTCTGTCTCGACATATCGCATCGATTCCGGCACCGGCACGTTAACCGAGATCAACAATGACTCGGCTCTCGGAACCCTAGGTGTTTCAACCCCAACAGATGTCGAGACCGTAGAGGCATACGGCAAATCCTGGGTCGTGGTGGCAGGGTCCGGCAGCAACTCTCTCAGTGTTCTTCAATTGAGCAGCGATGGAAGTTTAAAGGCGACGGACCATGTGCTTGATACGCTTCATACGCGGTTTGAATCGGTTCAGGATCTGGCGGTCATAGACGTGAACGGTCGGGTGTTTGTGGTTGCAGGCGGCGGCGATGATGGCCTGTCTCTGTTCACTCTGACACCCGAAGGTCAACTTGTTCATATGGACAGTTTCGCGGATACGCTGGCCAGTGGATTGCAGAATGTCGAATCGCTGGCGGTTGCACATGTGGGCGACGAGCTGCAAATTCTCGTGACATCACAACAGGATGCCGGGGTGAACGTCCTGACGGTCCCGGTCGATGATCTGGGGGTGGTGCGCAAGGGGTTCGGTACCGTGAACGGGAGCGCGTCGGACGATATCCTCAGCGGCGGTATTCTGGACACGACCCTTTTAGGAGGCGCCGGAGACGACATTCTCATCGCGGGGAAGGGTGCGACGACGATGTCAGGTGGTGCAGGGGCCGACATCTTCGTGATGCAGTCCGGTAGCGGTCTGACCACAATAACCGATTTTCAGGCGGGCCTGGATCGTCTGGATATGTTCGACTACCTGCTGCTGCGGTCGCCTCAGCAACTGACCTTTACCAGCACAGCAAACGGGGCTCAGATCGAATATCGCGGCGAGATCGTGCAGGTCCAATCCGCGTCGGGCGGCGCTTTGACAAGCACGGATATCTTTGGCGCAGGCTTCGCCGGACCGGATCACATCCCGGTAGATTTCGGGGACCTGGGCGGGCCGACACCGGGCAGCTCTGATGGATTGGTCGGGCAGATTACGGTGGACAGCCAGGTTGCGAATCCGGGGCTGACGGATGCGGAAATCCGGTTCACGCCGGACGGCGGGGGTACGGTATCCGCCACCGCAGATAGTCAGGGGCGGTTTGATCTGGAATTGCCCGATGGCACCTTTCCCGGAGTGCTGGACATCACCAAACACTATTCCACGGCAAGCGGGAAGATTGACGCGCTGGACGCTTTGCAAGTGTTGCGTATCTCGGTTGGTCTTGACCCGACATGGGGTCCAGCGACCGCGGAAAACCTGATAGCGGCAGACGTCAACAGGGATGGCACCGTGAACGCCCTGGATGCGCTTGCAATTTTGCAAGTCGCCGTCGGGCAGCCCACGGCCCATGACCCTGAATGGGTATTTCTGGATGAGAACGCGGACCTTTCCGGAATAACCAAGGACAATGTAACCTATCAGACGGGTGTCGATGTTGTGGCGGTGGATGGGGTCATCAACGTGGACATGACCTCCATCCTGTTGGGAAATCTCGAAGCGGCCTGAGTGCCGAAAGATATCTAGGCCAAAGCAAAGTTGTATCTTTTTTAGCGGTAAGGTGCGGATTGGCTTTCGCCGCCAAATCGACACGACCCAGCCTCAGCGCTCGGATGCCGCCCCATGACGCGGTGCTTTAGCTTTCGGCCCAAGTGTTGTCGCGCCGGCGGCTTCGTTATCTGTTCCATCCCTGTGTTTTCATTTGCAGATGGTCCAATAATTTCAATGAATTCTATCAGAATCGCAAGTTGCCTGCGATAATCGCCTGACCTTTGAAACCGATAAGCCGCTCAAATTGCTGGTCGGACAACATAGGTCTTGGCGTCGGTGGAGCAAATGTGACATAGCAGGCCGAGACTTCAACACAGAGATGAAAATTAGTAACAATGGAAATATTGGCGCTTTCCATTCCGGAAGTGAAACTGATCACCCCGAAGCGTTTTGGCGATCATCGCGGGTTCTTTGAGGAAACCTACAATGCCGACAGCTTTGCGGCACAAGGGATTCATACGCAATTCGTTCAGGACAATCATTCCCTTTCGAGCACGGTGAACACGGTGCGCGGATTGCATTTTCAGGCTCCGCCAAGAGCGCAGGCCAAGCTGGTGCGCTGCGGTCGTGGACGGCTGTTTGATGTCGCGGTCGATATCCGCAAAGGTTCGCCCACCTATGGTCACTGGGTCGGCGAAGAACTGAGTTTCGAGAACGGGCGGATGCTGTTGGTTCCTGCGGGGTTCGCGCATGGATTCGTGACGTTGGAGCCGGAGACCGAGATCGTCTACAAGTGTTCTGATACCTACGCGCCGGAAACTGAAGGCGCGGTTCGTTGGGACGATCCCGATATCGGCATTGAATGGCCACAGAGCAATTCAGAACCCCAGCTGTCCGAGAAAGATCGGATCGCACCACTTCTGCGCGAAATTGAATCTCCTTTCGTATTCGAGGACACACAATGAAAATTCTGGTTACGGGCGGGGCGGGCTTTATCGGGTCTGCCGTTATCCGTCGTGCGATTGCCGATGGGCATTCGGTCGTCAATGTCGATGCCCTGACCTACGCGGCCTGTCTGGACAATGTTGCCTCTGTCGCGGATGCGCCGGGATACGTTTTTGAACATGCGGATATCCGGGATGCCGCCGCCATGTCGGCGATACTGGACAGACACCAGCCAGACGCGATCATGCATCTGGCCGCTGAAAGCCATGTTGACCGTTCGATCGATGGCCCGGCCGCGTTCATCGACACGAACCTGACCGGGACCTATGTATTGTTGGAAGCCGCACGCGCCTATTGGGTGGGTGCCGGCCGGCCCGAGCAATTCCGGTTTCACCATATATCAACCGACGAGGTCTTTGGGTCCTTGGGTAAAACCGGGTTTTTCACCGAAGACAGCCCATACCAGCCGAACTCACCCTATTCGGCCTCGAAAGCGGGATCGGATCATCTCGTGCGGGCGTGGCGTGAAACATACGGCCTGCCAGTGGTTCTTACCAATTGCTCTAACAACTACGGCCCTTACCAGTTTCCGGAAAAGCTGATCCCCGTTGTCATCCTCAGTGCGCTGGCGGGCAAACCGATCCCGATATACGGGAAAGGCGACAACATTCGCGACTGGCTGCATGTCGATGACCATGCCGAAGCCCTGTTGCTGGTGCTCGAAAAGGGTGAACTGGGCCGCAGCTACAATATCGGTGGCGAGAATGAGATGACCAATCTTGATCTTGTCAGAATGCTGTGTTCGATCCTGGATCGCCTCAAGCCGGGTGAAACGCCCTATGCGGATTTGATCACGTTCGTCGCTGACCGCCCGGGTCACGATCAGCGTTATGCCATCGATCCGACCCGGATTCGCACCGAACTGAACTGGCGTCCCTCCTACACGCCCGAAACCGGGCTGGAACAGACGGTTCAGTGGTATCTGGACAACAGTGCATGGCTGAACGCCTTGCAGGCCCGCAGTGGCGTGGGTGAGCGGCTGGGTGTTGCCAAATGAAGGCGCTGGTGTTCGGCCACGGGGGGCAGGTGGCGACCGAGTTGCGGCGTCGCGGACAGGCGCATGGTGTCTTGGTTGAAGCTCTGGATCGCGCCGCGGCGGACCTGTCTGACCCGTCGCAATGTGCAGACGCCATCCGGCATACGGATGCGGACGTGATCATCAATGCGGCCGCCTATACGGCGGTGGACCAGGCCGAAGAAGAAAGCGACCTGGCGCAACGGATCAACGGAGATTCACCCGGAGCAATGGCGCGTGCCGCCGCGGCCCGCAACCTGCCTTTTCTGCATATTTCCACGGATTACGTTTTTGACGGCTCTGGTCCGACCCCCTGGAACACCGATGACCCCACGGGGCCCTTGGGGGCCTATGGTCGAACCAAGCTGGACGGCGAACACCAGATCGCAGAGGCTGGCGGCCACTATGCCATTTTGCGCACAAGTTGGGTGTTTTCGGCACACGGAAAGAACTTTGCAAAGACCATTCTCCGATTGGCAGAAACCCGTGACAAGCTGACTATCGTCGCAGATCAGATCGGCGGGCCAACACCTGCTGCCGACATTGCCGAAACCTTGCTGAAAATGGCCAAGGCAGGCCTCGAAGCCAAAGGGGGGGTGTTTCACTATTCCGGTGCACCCGATGCCAGCTGGGCGGATTTCGCCCGTGAAATTGTTTCTCAATCCGGCTTGTCGGTCGAAATCGAGGATATTCCAACCGAGGCTTATCCAACGCCGGCGCCCAGGCCGCTGAACTCACGTATGGACTGTTCGCGGCTGGAAAATGTGTTCGGAATCCAGAGACCCGACTGGAAAGCCGGACTGGCCGAGATATTGAACGAGTTGAAGTCAGCGACCAGCTGAACCTTGAAAGGACAGATTATGCAGCGCAAAGGCATTATTCTTGCCGGTGGGTCCGGAACCCGGCTTTACCCGATCACCATGGCGATATCGAAGCAATTGCTGCCGATCTACGACAAACCGATGATCTTTTACCCGCTGAGTGTTTTGATGCTGTCGCAGATCCGCGAAATCGCGATCATCACCACCCCCCAGGATCAGGATCAGTTTCAGCGCCTGTTGGGGGATGGCAGTCAATACGGGTTGTCCCTGACATGGATTGTGCAACCGTCTCCTGACGGTCTGGCGCAGGCTTATACACTGGCCGAGGATTTTCTGGACGGTGCCCCGTCTGCTTTGATTCTGGGTGACAACATCTTCTTCGGACATGGCCTTCCGGACCTGCTGCTCGCGGCGGATCAACTGAAGCGCGGCGGTACGGTTTTTGCGTACCGGGTCGCTGACCCAGAACGCTACGGAGTTGTGGATTTCGAAGGGAACAAAGCCCGCGCGATCGTCGAAAAACCCAAGGTGCCTCCGTCGAACTACGCGGTGACAGGTCTTTATTTTCTGGATGGCGACGCTCCGGCCCGCGCGCATGAGGTCAAACCGTCAGATCGCGGCGAGCTGGAAATCACGTCACTGCTGGAAATGTATCTGGACGAAGGTTTGCTGGATGTGCAGACCATGGGACGCGGTTTTGCCTGGCTGGATACCGGCACGCACGGGTCTTTGCTGGATGCGGGAAACTTCGTGCGAACGATCACGGAACGTCAGGGTATGCAGACCGGCAGCCTGGATGAAATCGCGTGGGCGAATGGCTGGATCGACGACGAGGCTCTTGAGGCGCGTGCGCGACTGTTCGCCAAGTCCACCTATGGCACCTATCTGAAAGGTCTTTTGAGCTAGGCCGCGAACTGTATCATGGTTACGTGTTCAGGCGGAAATTTGCACGGGCGGTAAGCTGCTTCACGCTTTGTGATCAAGGTCTGAACGGGGCTGGTCGGACATTCCGGCCATGCCAAACGCCACGCAAGAAAGCCCATTGTTTGGCGCGTTTTCTCGTAGAAAACAACACAACCGGTGACAGCATTTGCAGAAGCGCCGATGCCAGGGCTCGACCAAAAGCCATCGGGACTTCATGCTTGCGGGCGACATAAACGCGTGATTGCCCCATATACCAGCCCTTCAGGCCAGCGATGGCTGGGCTTCCCGGCGAGGATTTGCCTCTGGCGTGGCGCATCTGAGCGTTGTGGACATAGTACAGTGGCCCGCAAACGGCTTTGAGCCGCAGGCTCAGATCATCGTCCTCATGATACAGAAAGATTTCGGGATCAAACCCGCCGACCTCTTCGAACGCTTCGCGGCGGACCAGGAACGCAGCGCCGACGAGGACCGGCAATTCAAAGTCGGAATCGGCTGTTTTCCTGGGCAGGGTTTCATTTCGGGGAATGATCACACTGTATCGCCTGAAACGAGGTGCCCCTTTCCGGTCCAGAATTGCAGGGTTGAAGGCTGACGCATCCGGATGATTGTCAGCCCCCTCTTGCAACGCGTCCAATGCTCCGGGCAGCAAGTGGGAATCCGGGTTCAGAAATAAAAGCAGGTCCGTTGTTGCCTTGGCGGCACCAAGGTTGCATGCGCGGCCAAACCCGATGTTGTCGCGGCTTTCGATCAGAGTTGCGCAATGTACCTCGGCCATTTGCCGAACCGCTTCAATATCATCCGAGCCATTGTCGACCAAAATTGTCGGCACGCCCTCTGGGATGGAATTCAGCATCTCCGGCAGCACGCCACTGCTGTTGTAACAAACGCTTATGATCGTAATCTGTGACAATCCTGCCTGCCGTATCTGTGGAATGGGCCTGATCGTTACTTCCTCTCAAACACAGTTAGGGTCAACCCCGGTTACAGTACGACGGAACCGGGCTGCTGCAGCGGTCCGTGATCTTGTGCGCTCCGCGACGACAATCTGAGAAATGATTGAAATGGTTCTGCCCCTATGAAGCGAAGGCGGGAAACCGATCAGCAAGCGCGGCCGGATGGCGAAGCCGCGTCAGGGGATGCAATGCCTGTTTGATCAGAGCGATAAGATTTACCTCTTTGGAAATTTTCGATTTCCGGTGGCCGTGGTGAATGAGCAGATTGTTGCCAGTCGTCGGGTTGAAACCAGTAAATCGCAAACTTCCTTGAAGGTGATATCGAAATTCCGGCGCCAACCACTTGCCGGAACGAAGGCGTTCGCGGTTCTCAGAACGTTCTGCAAATGGTTGCGGACGCAAGCCTGTGCGCTCAACACCCTGCGCGCGTTCGCATGATCTCACAGTGCCAAAGCCGTGGTTTCCAGTGATATCGGTAAGCTGTTGAAAAGCGTATCAAGCATACCTCAACTGAAGTGCGGCGGGAGCTCACGAGGTTCAACCCGACGCCCACGCGGATGCCGCTTCTTTTGCAGAAAAGGCCACGAAATAAAACCCTGTCAAAACATGGTTCTTTGAAGAAGGTTGCGTGGCGCCCTTGGTGTGAATGATCCCCGGGTGAGTGGTCATTGCCGCTGGGGGAGTTTTGTGCAACAGTGTTCTCTGAGTTGAACATAATTTGGGTACAACATCCAAAGCCTTAGGTATCGGTTTGGTATTGGGGATTGCAGAACCAGACCAAACTATATAGCAGCCGAATTGAAGCACGAAATAAGCATCACGGAAGAATTACAGTGAGCGATAGACATACTTACGAATACGACATTGACATGAACAGTGATGTAGCACCCGCACGCGTGCTGCGCATGGTAAAGCCCGGGTCCAAGGTGCTTGAGATCGGGGCCGGGCCAGGTTCGATCACGCGACATCTTTCCGGCACGTTGGAATGTGATGTTGTGGCGCTTGAGATCGACCCTTCGGCGATCGAAAAGCTAAAGCCGTTCGCACGTTCTGTGTACCCGATGGATCTCAACGATGCTTCGTGGAGTGACATAGTTCGCGAGAAAGACGGGGTATTCGACTACGTGATCGCAGCGGACGTTCTGGAACATGTTTACGACCCCTGGAGCGTACTTTCAGGCATGAAATCGCTGTTGAACGACACGGGATCGGTTATTCTTTCGCTGCCGCATGTTGGCCATGCAGCCATTGCCGGTTGTCTTGTCGATGAAGATTTCGAATACCGTGACTGGGGCCTGCTGGATCGGACCCATGTCCGGTTTTTCGGCATCAAAAACGTTCAGCACCTGCTTAATTCGCAGGGTATGAGCATTGAACAAGCCGAATTTGTGGTTCGTACGCCAGAGATGACTGAGTTTTGTCAACGCTGGAGCCGTCTGCCACAGGATGTTCAGGCCGCGTTGCAGCGCAATCGCTATTCCCATGTCTTCCAGGTCGTAAGCAGATCGGTCCCCAAGGAACGCGCAGAGAATGACATCTACCTGATGGGCCTGCCCGTCGAACAACCCGATGAAGAGACCCGGCAGCATTGGACCAACATGATGGCAGGCCTGCCCCTGTCCGAAGAGATTGATTTGCAATCGACTATCGGGCCGGTGGACACGAGCAAGGCTTCCCGAGTCGAGCCCGGCCCACTGGCCAAGAAGAAAAAAAAATCGCTGGCGCGGCTGTTGGGGTTGAAGAAGTAATGTCCTCAAACACCACGGATCGTGAACTCGGCAACATCAGGACAATTGCCTTCTACCTTCCTCAGTTTCATCCGATCCCGGAAAACGATGAATGGTGGGGCAAAGGGTTCACCGAGTGGACAAATGTCGCAAAAGCCAAGCCGCTTTTCACCGGGCATTATCAGCCTCATCTTCCTACGGATCTGGGGTATTATGACCTGCGTGTCCGCGAAACGCGGCTTGAGCAGATCGAGATGGCCAAGGCCAGCGGAATTGATGGATTCTGCTACCACTATTACTGGTTTTCCGGGAAAAGACTTCTTGAGCGGCCCGTCGACGAAATGCTTGCGGATCCCGAAAGCGATATGCCGTTCTGTCTTTGCTGGGCGAATGAGAACTGGACGCGCCGCTGGGATGCGGCCGAGCACGAGATTCTCATTGAGCAGAAGTACAAGCCCGAGGATGATCTGGAGTTCATCAAGTCGATCGAGCCGTTTTTCCGGGATCCCCGCTACATAACAATAGATGGCGCTCCGATCCTGATTGTTTATCGGCCGCAGCATTTGAAGAACTCGCGCAAAACCGTGCAGGTCTGGCGTGACTATTGCGCGTCTGTCGGAATTCCGAAAATCCATCTGGCCTGTGCGCTTACGCACCGAAACTGGGACTATGCGTCATACGGGTTTGATTCCGGTGTGGAATTCCCGCCCCACGGCATCAACGTGCCCAACCTCTCGCCAGAAGTGGACTTGTTCGACGATTTCCAAGGCCATTGTGTTGATTTTTCTGCGATCGCAGAACAGTACCTGGGTCACAGCTATGGGCCTGAAAACAACGTTCATCGATCGGTTTTTCCGTCCTGGGACAACACGGCCCGGCGGAAGGAAAATGCCATGGTCGTTTTGAACGGAACGCCGGAAAACTATGAATACTGGCTTTCGCGGGCCTTGCACCAAACCGCTCAGGATTTCCCCGACCAGGAACGTTTCGTTTTTGTGAATGCATGGAATGAATGGGCTGAAGGATGTCACCTGGAACCGGATCGCGAGTACGGGCATGCGTTTTTGCACGCCACCAAGGCCGCTCTCCAAGGTTCGAAGCTGACCGACTGGACGCATGTGGGTGTCCCGGAAATTTCGCGCCGTGGCGAAACCACGGAAGGCATCGCGCATCCTGTTCCATATGGTGCCAACAAGCCGTTGACCAAACGGGCCTTCCGTCTTTTGCGCGATACGGTCAGCGGTCGGTTGCTGAAACAATGGCTGTCCGCGGCCCGCACAAAATAGAAAACCACGCCGGATTGAGTTGCATGAAAGTCCCAAGTACTTGTCATGCAACTCAGTCTCGTGCTTTGCGTGAAAAAAAGGGTTTTCTTTGTCATAGTCGGCACGACGCGCCTTAGTACGAGAAACTGCATGTCCATCAAAGATACCCTGCTTTACTATTTGCTGACCGCTGCGTCGAAACTCAGCCCACCTTTATCGCCACGTACGGCAAGGCGGTTCAGAAATTCAGCCAAGAAAAGAGACCCCAAACGGGGTTGGGACAAACCGGGGCAATCCAACAGGCAGGGTTTTGAAGCCATCGGTCAGGCTGAAGAGTTCAAACCCTTCGACCCGCCTGCGAAAGCTGAACCCGCAGTACGGGCAATTGCGCATTACCTGCCGCAATTTCATCCCTTCAAAGAGAATGATGAATGGTGGGGCAAAGGCTTTACCGAATGGTCCAATGTCGGAAAGGCCGTCCCGAATTATCCGGGCCATTACCAACCTCATTGTCCGATTCATCTGGGTTACTACGACTTGCGGTTGCCAGAAATCATGGTCGAACAGACGCGGATCGCGAAATCTTACGGGATAGGAGGGTTCTCCTATTACTACTACTGGTTCGGTGGAAAGACCTTGATGGAGCACCCGCTCGAACAAATGTTGGGCAATCCGGAAGTCGACATGCCGTTTTGTCTGACATGGGCAAATGAAAACTGGACGCGCCGCTGGGACGGGCGGGCGCACGACGTTCTTATCGCGCAAAACCATTCGATCGAGGATTCCCTGAACCTTCTGCGTCATATACGAAAATACTTTGATGATCCGCGCTACGTTCGGATAGATGGGAAGCCGGTTTTCATCGTTTACCGAGCGAACATCATACCGAATATCGAGGAAACGACCGCAGCTTGGCGAAAAGAGGCACAAAGCTGGGGCGAGCCGGACCTGTATCTCATAGCTGCCCAGACTTTTGATATCGGCGATCCTGAGAAACTGGGTTTTGACGCTGCTATGGAGTTCCCTCCGCATCAGGTAAAGCGCACCGACATCACGGATGAGATGGGGATCTACAATCCAGAGTTCACGGGTGCCGTTCTGGATTACCAGGCCGTGGTCGAGGCAGAGCTTCAAAAGCCGGAACCCCGGTACAAGCTGTTTCGGTCCTCCACGCTCTCGTGGGACAATACCGCGCGCAATCAGGATGCCCCTCGGATTATGGGACGGTTCACAATCAATGCCTACAAGCGCTGGACGGAACATTTGTGTCGCCAGGTTCTTGCGCAGGAAAAATACAGTGCCGACGAAAAAATCGTTTTCATAAACGCGTGGAACGAGTGGGCAGAGGGGACTCATCTGGAGCCTGACCGAAGATATGGCTTTGCCTATCTTCAGGCGACGTATGACGCGTTACCCAAGAAATCTGAAAGTCAGATCAACACGTGATGTTTTCGACCTTGAGGTTTCGAGGACCTGACGGTTGGCGCCTCTGATATCCGGACGTCACACGTTGCCCGGGGTTGCGTATCAATTCTGATCGACCCTATGATGCTGTTCCGTATCGTTCGCTCTGATGGTGCGACCTGCAATTTGGTCGAACATCCATTGTACGGCTTCGTCGCCGTCGGACCGGATATGCCGATAAAGGCGAAGTTCGATCGGAGGCACATCAACCGGCAGCCTCAACATGCGCAGCCCCATTTCACGCGCGCTGCATTCGGTCAGCGTGGCAACCATATCTGTCTTGTGCAGAATATCCCGGATGTTCAGATAGCTTTGCATCTGAATCCCGAGTTTGCGTCGTGCGCCCAGTTTGCGCAGGACGATGTCGACCGGGCTCGCCCCCTGAGGCCGTGAGGAAACATGCAGATGTGTCAGCTGAAGATAACGCTCCAGCGTCAATGGGCCCGAACCCAGCGGGTGGCCGGGTCGCATGGCACAGACATAGCGGTCTTTCATGATGGTCCGGCTGATCAGATCCGAACTGTCCGGCATCGGAATGTCCGACGTGATGTCGATCGTGCCCTGCTGTAACGCCTTGCGCGTATCCCGGCGGGGAATGCGCACGAGGCTGAGTTCGACCTGGGGTGCCGTGCATTGAAACCCGGACAAAAGCCCGGGCAGGATGATGAGGCTGTGAAGGTCGACCAAACTGACCCGGAACAGCCGTTTGCTGGTAAACGGGTCGAACCGTTCACCCTGCGCCGATGCGGCTTGCAACTGGTGAAGAGCGGCTGAGACCCTGTCCGAAATGCTCTCTGCCAGCGCCGTGGGCTGCATCCCCGTGCCGGTCTTCACGAAAAGCGGGTCGTTCAGTGTCTTGCGCAACCGGGTCAGGGCGTTGCTGACGGCCGGTTGCGTGATCGACAGGCGTTCGGCAACGCGGGTCAGATTTCGTTCGGTATAGATGGCGTCAAAAATAACAAAAAGGTTCAGGTCGATCTTGTTGAGCTTGGTCGTCATGTCATTCACCAGAATTATGCTGATGATCATGCAAGTAAATTTCACAAATGTCATTGAGGGCGGTAAGCTGAATGGTATCCCGGCGGAATACGGAGTTTCATGCATGACCTCATCCGGCCTCGAACTCGATACCGAGCGGCTTTCGACATATTTGGGGCGCCATATCCAAGGTTTCGCCGGCCCATTGTCCTATCGGAAGTTTTCGGGCGGGCAGTCGAACCCAACCTATCTGCTGAAGGCCGGTGGTTCGAAATACGTGCTGCGCCGCAAACCGCCAGGTGACCTGCTGCCTTCGGCCCATGCCGTGGATCGGGAATATCGTGTTCTCAGGGCACTTCATGGCACTGCGGTTCCGGTCGCCAAACCTTACGTGCTGTGTGAGGACACGGATGTCATCGGTTCCATGTTCTATGTCATGAGCTTCCAGGAGGGCCGGATTTTCTGGAACCCGGCGCTGCCCGAGTTGGAGGTGGCCGACCATCATCCGGTGTTCGATGAAATGATCCGGGTTCTGGCCGCGCTGCATTCGGTTGACACAGGCGCCGTCGGCCTGTCGGACTTCGGCAAGCCGGGAAACTATTTCCAACGCCAGTACAGCCGCTGGACCAAACAGTATCGGGCCGCAGAAACAAGTAATCTTCCCGAGATGGAACAGCTTATGGGCTGGCTGTCCCGCAACCTGCCCGATGGTGACGGTTCGGTCAGTCTGATCCACGGTGACTTTCGCATAGACAATTTTATCTTCGCTTCGGATGCCCCGCAGATCACCGCGGTTCTGGATTGGGAACTGTCGACGCTGGGCCACCCGATGGCTGATCTGGGCTATTTCTGTGTGTGTCTCAGATTGCCGCCCACCGGTCTGATCCGGGGGCTGCAAGGGCTGGATCGCGCTGCTTTGAACATCCCTTCCGAAGCTGAGATGATCGAGCGGTATTGTTCGCTGCGTGACCTGCCAGAGATTGAAAACTGGACCTTCTATCTGGCGTTTTCCTTTTTCCGGATGGCTGCGATTGCACAGGGTGTTTACAGCCGTGCGCTGGCGGGAAACGCATCGAACGAGAACGCAATGGCGTTCAAGGGGCTGGTGGCCCCTCTGGCGCAAATGGCGCTCGACGAAATCGCTGCTGCAACGCACTGAAGAGGATCACAATGGATTTTGCTCCATCGCCACGCGCCACGGAAATGCATGACCGGCTGAAAGCCTTCATGCAGGCGCATATCTATCCGCGCATTCGCGACCACAAAGAGGAAATAGAAGCCGGCAATTTCCCCGTTTCGTTCATGGAAGACCTCAAGTCGCTGGCCCGCGCCGAAGGGCTTTGGAACATGTTCCTGCCCTCCTTGCGGGATGATGAGCCCGGAACGCGGCTCAGCAATCTTGATTACGCGCCCCTGGCCGAGCTGATGGGCCAGGTGAGCTGGTCTTCGGAAGTCTTCAACTGCAACGCGCCGGATACCGGGAACATGGAATTGCTGCACATGTTCGCCACACCCGAGCAGCGCGAAGACTGGTTGGTGCCGCTGTTGAACGGCAAGATCCGTTCGGCCTTTGCCATGACCGAACCCGACGTGGCCAGTTCGGACGCGACCAACATAACAACATCCATCCGGCGCGAGGGTGATAAATACGTCATCAATGGCCGCAAGTGGTTCATCACCAATGCGTGCCACCCCAACACCAGACTTTTCATCGTCATGGGCAAAACCGACCCGAACGCCGATCGCCATAAACAGCAAAGCATGATCATCGTTCCAAAGAATACGCCCGGTTTGGAGATCGTGCGCAATCCGACGATCCTGAACATGCACGATCCCGAAGGCCATGCTGAACTGGTGTTCAAGGACGTGCGCGTCCCGGTCGGCAATCTGCTGGGCGAAGATGGCAGCGGTTTTGCACTGGCTCAGGCGCGGCTTGGGCCCGGGCGAATTCATCATTGCATGCGCTCGATCGGGGCGGCGGAAATGGCACTGAACCTGATGGTGGAACGTGCTCAGGAACGGAAGACCTTTGGCAAGCAACTCTCGGAACAAGGCGTGATCCGTGAATGGATCGCCAAATCCCGGTTGGAGATTGAACAGGCGCGGCTGTTGACCCTGAAGGCGGCCTGGAAAATAGATCAGGTGGGGGCGAAAAAGGCCTTCCGCGAAATATCCCTGATCAAGGTCGTGGCGCCCCAGGTACATGCAAAGGTTACGGATCGTGCAATGCAGGTCTTTGGCGCAATGGGCATGACACCCGACACGCCATTGGCCGACAGTTACACTTGGGCCAGGGCGTTGCGCTATGCGGATGGACCGGATGAGGTCCATCTTCAGGCCATTGCCAAACAGGAGTTGAAGAATTCCAACTATGGGATGTCGGCGCAGTGGCTGACACCGCCTCTGCGCTAGGTCTGGGCAGGGATGGCATCACCGGAATATCCCTAAGATACGCAAGCCGAGTTGCCCAGTTTTCCTGGCATTCGGATACGCGGCCTGCCGCGCTATGTTCCGGCGGCAAGCAAATCGCTCGCCTTTTCTCCGATCATGATCGCGGGAGCGTTTGTGTTGCCGCTGACGATCTCCGGCATGATCGAACAATCCGCGACCCGCAGGTTTCCGATGCCGTGCACCTTTAGCGCGGGGTCAACGACTGCGGTTTCATTCGTACCCATCGCGCAGGTCCCCGTTGGGTGATAGATCGACACGGAATTCGATCTGACCCAGTCCAGCGTGCCCTCGTAATCGTCGGTCGAGAGTTGGGATGTCGGGCGGAACTCTTCGGAAATCTTCGATGCCAGCGGATTGTGCTGTGCGATTCTGCGGGCGATGTTCACGCCGTCAACGATGGTTCGGCAATCCGTTTCCGTCGACAGATAGTTCGGAATGATCTTTACATGCTGTGATGGATCCGGGCCGTTCAGATGCAGTTCACCCCTGCTTTCCGGCCGCAGCTGGCACACGGACATGGTAAAGGCGGAAAACGGGTGTACGCCTTCGCCGGGGCTGTCGGCGGACCACGGCTGTACATGGAATTGAATGTCGGGTGTTTCCACGTCCGGGCGCGTTTTCATGAATCCGGTCGCAAGGCTGGCCGCCATGGTCATCGGACCGGCGCGGAACAAAGCGTATTTGAGCGCGATACGGGCCTGATTGATCAGGCTGCGCACCTCGTCATTCAATGTGGGCTCATTGCATTTGAAAACGAGACGGGCCTGCAAGTGATCCTGTAGTCTTTTGCCGACATTGGGCAAGGCATGGACCGGATCGATGCCGTTTTTCTTCAGGTGGTCCGGGTCGCCGATACCCGACAGCATCAGAATTTGAGGAGAGTTGATTGCACCGCCGGACAGGATGATTTCGCGCCGAACGTTCAAGGTTTTCTCATTGCCTGCGCGATCCCGATAGACAAGTCCGGTCGCCTGTTTTCCATCCAGCGTTATGCGTGTCACCAATGCGTTGGTGATGATGTTCAGGTTTTGTCGGTTTCGAATGGGTTTCAGATACGCCACAGCCGAGCTGCACCTGCGCCCATTGCGGGTGGTCAGCTGAAAATACCCTACGCCTTCCTGATCTGCGCCGTTGTAATCCGGATTGAACGGGTATCCGGCGGCTTGCGCTGCCGCGACCCAAGCGTCGCAGATCGGTCGCTGAATGCGCATGTTCGACACCGACAGCGGCCCACCGACACCGTGATACGGGTCTTCGCCGCGTTCTTGATCTTCGCTGCGTATGAACAGCGGCAGCACGTCGTCCCAGCCCCAGCCGACATTCCCCATCTGGCGCCAGCGGTCATAATCTTCCTTTTGGCCGCGCACATAGAGCAGACCGTTCAGAGAGGATGAGCCGCCCAGCACTTTGCCGCGTGGCCAGTCGATCGAGCGCCCGTTCAGGCCCGGATCGGGCTCGGTCCTGTAACACCAGTCCACCGAAGGGTTGTGCATGGTTTTGAAATAGCCAACCGGGATGTGGATCCAGGGGTTGGTGTCGCGGCCGCCGGCCTCTAACAGCGCGACGGTCGTGTTGGGATCGGCGCTGAGCCGATTGGCGATGACACAGCCCGAAGACCCCGCGCCAACTACCGCATAATCCACTTCCATGACCGCCTCCTTCCAACGTCGTTGAAAAAAACTCTATGCAAGATGCTAGAAATATACTAGCCTTTTTTGATACAAAACGTCTCAATAATTGCGAACAGGGAGGTAAGCAATGGAGATTGGTCGGAAACTGAGTGGTATTTCGCGGCGGGATTTCTTCCGGGTAGCGGGGCGCTATGGCATGAGCTCGACGCTGCTTGCAGCAGGAGGGTTTGGCGGTGCGATGAGCCTGGCCAATCTGGCGCAGGCGGCGGAATCCACGTATGAAAAACGCTTTTCGAAAGAACCGAAGTACACGTTGAAATTTGGTGCGTCGGGCTTCAACACCCGCAACTTGCTGATCGAGCGCGCCGGCGCCATCGAATTTGCACGCGACCTCGAAGAACGCACCGATGGCGAGATTCGGATCGAGTTCATCGGCGACAACCAGATCTGCGGACAACTCAGCTGTGTTGAAAAAACCCAGCAGGGAATCGTCGATATCTACGCAGCTTCGACCCAGAATTCGGCCGGCGGTGCGCCTTATCTGAACGTCCTGGACTATGCCTACATGTTCCCCAGCCGGGCGGCGCAGTATCATTTCTTCTACAGCCCCGCCAGCCAGCGCATCTTGCGCGACCCGCTTGAAAAGCGTCACGGGCTGAAATTCCTGTTCACCCATTGTGAACTGCGCGGTCTGCAAATGGGCTCGACCTTTGCCGACAAGCCGACCGTCACCAAGCTGGAAGAGCTGTTCGGCACCAAGAACCGCGTGACCGGTACGCAGCTGGGTCGGATCGCGATGCAACTGCTGAACCTGAACCCTGTTCCGGTGGCATGGGAAGAAACGCTGGATGCGCTCAAGACCGGTCTGATCGATGGTGCGGAAACCTGGGCCTCGGCGGTGGCATATGCGAACATGGCGCCTGTGGTTTCGCAATCGGTGAACCTGAAGTTCTTCTGCGGTACCGAACACACTTCGATGTCTGCCAAAGTATTCGATGGCCTGGGCGGTGAATTGCAGGATGCCGTGATGGAATCGTCCTATTTCACCCAGGCCCTGATCCAAGGCGCGAATGAGGCGGCACTGCTGAACACGGTCGGATTCTCGGATCCGCAATTGCCGCAAACCATTTTTGCGGAAAACGGCGTGCGCCCGGCCTTCCTGCCGGAGGACCAGATCAAGCTGGCCGAAGAAATGTGTGCTCCGAACTACAACCCCGAGCCGTGGGCGCAGTGGCGCGAGCGGCTGAACAAATGGGCCGGTGGCATCGATACTTACCAGGAGATCTACGACATCGCGCGCGAGATCCCAGCGGACACGCTGCCGGAAAATGTCGAGCCGCGCCGCTGGTGGAAGGGCGAGGCCTGATTAGACTGCCAGAACCGGCCCGAACGGGCCGGTTCAATCAATACCCACTGGGAGGACGGGCTTCATGTCACTTTGGGCAGACATTGGCGCAATATTCAGCGCTTTTCTCAGCCAGGATTCTTTCGAGATTCAACTTGCTCTGGAATCCGACGCGGCTTGGATCGTTGGTGCGATCGTTGCCGCGATCGGGGGTTTGCTGGTCATGCTGATCTATCGCATGGTGCCGTTGATCGAACGTCATCTGGAACGGTCGGTCATGGTGTATTCTTATCTTGCCATCGCACTGATCATCTTCTGGGGCGTGATCGACCGGTTTGTCTTCAATGATCAGGAACCCTGGTCCACAACCATTCCTCCGCTTCTTTTCATGGTGATGGCCTGGTTTGGTGCGTCCTACAACGTACGCTTGCGCACGCATCTGAGTTTCAGTGAATTCCGCACCGCCATGCCCCGCGGCGGGCAATTGGCCTGCCTGTTTCTTGACGCGGTGCTGTGGTTCATCTTCGCGGTGATCGTCATCGTGACCACCTCGCGACTGGTGGCGCTTTCGGCCTCGAACTTTCAGATCGTACTGGGCACGGACAATATCATGCAGTGGTGGTTCCTGCTGGCTGCACCATTGTCATTCTTCTTGATGGTCGGTCGCGTGTTTCAGAACCTCGCCGATGATTTGCACAACTGGAAAACAGGCGAGCCGCTGATCAAGCAGGCCGTGATCGGGGCAGACTGATGACAGACGGAACACTTGTTACACTGATCTCGCTGGGGGTCACCTTTCTGTTCATGCTGGGCGTGCCGGTGCTGCTGGTCATCGGTTACTGGGTCATTGGATGTTCCTTTGTCCTTGGTCTGACGCTGGACAATATGGGGGCCGAACTTCTGAACGTCTTCAACAAGGGCTTCGCCCTGTTGGCGATGCCGTTGTTCATCCTGACCGGCGACCTGATCAACAAATCCGGCATCGCGCGACGGCTCAGTGATTTTGCCTATGCCTGCCTAGGCTGGATACGCGGCGGACTTGCAATGGCGTCGCTGGGGGCCTGCGGGCTGTTTGCGGCGATTTCGGGGTCGAACTCGGCCACGACGGCGACCATCGGGTCGATGCTGCACCCCGAGATGGTAAAGGGCGGCTATGACGAACGGTTCAGCGCCGCGACCGCTGCTGCGGGCGGTACTGTCGGTATCATCATCCCCCCTTCGATCATCTTCATCGTCTATGGCTTTCTGATGAACCTGCCGATTTCCGAATTGTTCGTGGCCGGTATTCTGCCCGGTGCGCTGATGGTCATCGGGATGCAGCTGGCGTGCTGGATCATCTGCCGCATGAACGGGTGGGGCTATCTGATCCCACTGCAATTGAACCGGGTGCTGAAAACCGCCTTCGGGGCCTGGCTCGGCTTTTTCGCCATCGGGCTTGTGCTTTGGGGCATATATACCGGCAAGTTCTCTCCGACAGAGGCCGCTGGCGTGACCGTGGGCTTTTGTGTCATTGCGGGGCTGGTCAGCTACCCGATCAACCGCATCATGGGGGCGCGGAACGATATACCGCCAACCGAAAAGAGCTTCGCTGAAATGTTCGTGGTCGAGGGGTTCACGATCCCTGAGATCCCCTCAATCGTTATCAGGTCTGCCCAGATTACGGGTATCCTGGCCCCGTTGATCGCAATTTCGGTTGTGATGCAGCAGATCCTGTCCCTACTTGGCGCACAGGAAACAATCGGAAACTTCGTGACCTCCATGGGGGGGTACCATGCGGTTCTGTTTACATCGATGGTGATCGTCTTCTTTTCAGGCATGGTGCTGGAAAGCCTTCCGGTCACCATCATCCTGGCCCCGATCCTTGCGCCAATCGCAGCCTCGGTTGGAATTGATCCAATTCATTTCTCAGTCATCTTCCTGGTCGGTGCATCCATCGGGTTTATCACACCACCATACGGGCTTAACCTGTATGTCGCTTCAGGCGTGACGGGCGTGCCGTACTTCCGGTTGCTGCGCTATACGGTGCCTTATTTGGTGGCCCTGCTATCGGTCTGGATATTGGTGTCGCTGGTGCCCGAACTGGCCTTGATCCTTCTGCCAAATAACTAGAATGTTGAAGGATGGCCGAGACTGATACTAAAAACAGAGAAACTCAGATTCCCACCAACCTGCGCCTGTTGCTGATCCTTGAAGAGGTGGCACGGCGCGGCGTTGCGGTCAAACCTTCGGATCTGATCGATGCATTGGGATTGGCCAAACCCACAATCCATCGTTTGCTGCAAACGGCAGAGGCAGAAGGGTTCCTGCAACGCGATCTTGACGGACGGTCCTATGGTCCGGGCAGAAGACTGCGGCTGTTGTCCGTGAATACCATGTCCGCCGAGCATCTGCGGACCGCGCGTCTCGCCATCCTGCGCGGCGTGGCCGACGAAGTGGGCGAAACATGCAATCTGGCCATCCCGGATCGCGAAGGCATGATCTATCTTGACCGGGTAGAAACCAAATGGCCGTTGCGAATTCAATTGCCGATCGGAACCCAGGTGCCGTTCCACTGCACGGCCAGTGGCAAGATGTACCTTTCCACCTTGCGCCCCAAAACTCTAAACGGGTTTCTGTCAGCCGGAAAGCTGAAGGAGCAGACCGCCCGTTCATTGACAGAGCCGAAGGCCCTGCTGAGTGAAATCAAGATCACAGCCGAGCGGGGATTTTCCACAGACGACGAAGAATTCATGGCGGGCATGGTGGCGATCGCCGTGCCAGTGCAGGACGCGCAGGGCAGGCTGGTTGCCACGCTTTCAGTTCATGCCCCGACGCAACGGCATGATGTCGGCAGTCTGAAGTCATTTCTCGACACCTTGCGCCGGGGGGCGGAAAAACTGTCGCAGCTGTTGGGCGAGTAAATGGCGCAACGGGATAACCGGCAATAATCAGGCCGACGGCCGTTCGTAGCAGTTGTATCGAGGATGCCGCAAAGCCTCGGAAGGCCTCTTGCCGAAACACAAGACAATCCATCAGCACCGGAATGGCCGTCGTCGCGCCGGCATCGGAACCCCTGGCCAAAAGACCGCCTCAACATGCAGAACAAAACACCCGGGACTGGGCGTCCCGGGTGGTGTTTTTTGCTGGCCTTTTAAGTTTTTGCCCGACGACTATCCAGCGATACTCAGATGTCGAATTTGACGCCCTGGGCCAGTGGAAGTTCGGCCGAGTAATTCACGGTGTTGGTCTGACGGCGCATATAGGATTTCCACGCGTCCGAACCGCTTTCGCGCCCGCCGCCGGTTTCCTTCTCTCCGCCAAAGGCGCCACCGATCTCTGCCCCTGAGGGCCCGATATTGACGTTGGCAATTCCGCAATCGGATCCGGCCGCAGACAGAAACTGCTCGGCCTCGCGCATGTTCAGGGTAAACACGCAGGATGAAAGGCCTTGTGGTACGTCATTCTGAAGCTCTACCGCGTCGTCGAAATCGTCATAGCCCATGACGTAGAGGATCGGCGCAAAGGTTTCGGTTTTTACGGTCGCGGTCTGACCCGGCATTTCGACGATCGCAGGTTCCATGTATACGCCTGCCGGAACACCTTCGGTAACGCGGTTGCCGCCGAACACCGAACCGCCTTCCGCTTCGGCCGCTTTCAAAGCGGCGGTCATCGCCGCGCCCGCCGCTTCATCCACAAGCGGCCCAACCAACGTGCCGTCTGTCAGAGGATTGCCAATGGGCAGACCCGAATAGGCTTTTTTCAGACGGCTCACCAGTTCTTCGCGGATCGAGTTGTGCACGATCAGGCGACGCAACGTGGTGCAGCGTTGACCGGCGGTGCCAACTGCCGAAAAGACAATCGCGCGCACGGCCATCTCCAAATCAGCCGAAGGGCCGATGATCATTGCGTTGTTGCCACCTAGTTCCAGAATGCACTTGCCAAAGCGCTGTGCGACGATGGGGGCGACAGCGCGGCCCATGCGGGTCGATCCCGTGGCCGAGATCACCGGAACATCTTCACTGGCCACCAGTGTTTTTCCCAGATCGGCGCCACCGATAAGCGTTTGCAGAAGACCGTCCGGCGCATCGCCAAATCGGGCCAGGGCGCGTTCGAAAATCTTTTGACAGGCCAGCGCCGTCAGCGGGGTTTTTTCGGACGGTTTCCAGATCACCGGATCACCGCATACGATGGCCAGAGCAGCATTCCACGACCAAACCGCAACCGGGAAATTGAACGCGGAAATCACACCAACCGGGCCAGCAGGATGCCAGGTTTCCATCATCCGGTGGCCCGGACGTTCGGACGCGATGGTCAGGCCATAAAGCTGACGCGACAGGCCGACGGCAAAGTCACAGATGTCGATCATCTCCTGCACTTCGCCCAGACCTTCCGAGGTGATCTTGCCCGCTTCCCAACTGACCAGTGCACCCAGGTCGTCCTTGGCGGCGCGCAGCTCTTCACCCAACAGGCGGATCAGTTCACCCCGGCGCGGGGCGGGGACAACGCGCCATTTCCTGAACGCAGCCTTGGCTCGGGAAAAGATGGCGTCCATGTCCGAGATCGGCGTCTCGTGCACTTCGGCCAGCAGGCTTCCGTCAATCGGCGACGTGACCCTGAGCGTGCCGCCTTTTAGTTGGGCCTCGGTCAGATCCAGGTTTGCAAGCGTGGTTTGGGCTGTCATTACGATGTCTTTCATATCTCAGGCCGCCTTGTTCTGTTCGGTAACGTCGCCAGCGCGATACAGCTGGCCAAATTCAGTGTTGAGGAAATCGTCCAGCTTGACCTGTTCCTGCCGGACAAAGCCTTTCGAAGGCAGAGCTCCGATCCGCATCAGATCGACCACCCCCAGCACGCCTGCGGCGGTCGTGACCTGAATAGCGCTCCAGACCTGTCCATTGATGGTGCGGGCAAAGGATTTGTTGATCAGGGACTTTTCGCGCAGCACGCCATCAATGACGCCTTTTGCGGTGCAATATACCAGCACCACGTCCTGATCGGTGCGGGGCAGGGCGGCCTCGAATATCTCTTTCAGCAGGTCGCGGCGGCGTTCCAGTCCCAGATCGTTCAAAAGCAGCTTCAGGATATCGCAATGACCCGGATAGCGGATCGAGCGATAGGACACATCCCGCGCCTTGCCTTCCAGCGTTTCCGGCAACGTGCCCAGACCGCCCGAGGTATTGAAGCATTCGTATTCCACGCCGTCATGGCCCAGAATCTCGTAGTTCTCCAACGGCGCGGTCTTGACCAGCTTGCCGTTCACGATGGCATCGCATGGGTTGCAATATTCGTTGATCAACCCGTCGGTGGACCAGGTCAGGTTGTATTTCAGCGCATTCGTCGGATAAAGCGGCAATGCCCCCACCCGCATGTGCAGGCTGTCAATCTGGTCAAACTCCGCCGCCAGCGAAGCTCCGGCGATGCCGACAAAACCTGGCGCCAGACCGCATTGCGGCATAAACGCAGTTGCGCTGTCCCCGGCCAGTTCACGTACCGCATTCGTGGCCGCAACATCTTCGGTCAGGTCGAAATAATGCGCCCCCGCCGCTTTGGACGCTGTGGCGATGGAAGGGGTCAAGAAGAACGGCGCTGCCGAGATGACTGCGTCGAAACCGGTCAGTTCCCGGGCCAGCCCGTCCGCGTCATTGGCATCGATCTGTCTGGTTCCAATGCCCATCTTCGAGATATCACCAAGCGCTTTCAGATCATGATCAGCGACCGTCACAGAGTAATTCGGCGACCCTTTCAACAGGGTTGCAATCATCTGTCCGATCTTTCCAGCGCCGACAACGCACACATTCCAGGACATAAAGATCTCCGCTGTTTCCCATCCTGTCCCAAGCGTGACGCGCGGCCACGACAATTCATAGGTGCCAATTTGACGAATTGATGTAGATGATTGTCATATTGTCGGAAAAAGGGATAAAGTATCGGAAGCGCAATTGCCGGCCATGTGTCGCGACAGGTCCTGCCATGTGCCAACGTGGCCCTTGGCCCGATTGCGCCGTGACCTTTTGTCTTGTGTTGCCTGACACTTGGGAAGCGTCACGTTCTTGAGCGATTCCAATAACTTGTTTTCTGACTGCCGGGCGCAACGGTCCGGTGATCTTTCAAGCCGACTGATCCGCTTCCATCCAAGCCTCGAAGCGCTTCCAAGTTCGCGTCACACGCGGATTTTTGAGCAGTGTTTCTCGTTTGCGACATGGCTTGGTCAAATCGAACAACTTCTTGGCATTGCTTGGCTGCATGGTACGCCCAGCGGTCGCCGGAGAAGGCTGTGAAGCTCGGCCGTGGCCGCCTTGTCGCGTGTTGAACAAGGGCAGGTGTTGCATTGATCGCGTTATGTCCCAAGCCCAAAAACTCAGCCTGTTCCGAGAAGGGCGTTGTGACCTCTTGCCTGCACGCCGCTTCGCAACAAACTCACCAAACACCCTGGGAGGGTCACAACGAATGACTGCAAGGCCACTCGATCATATTCGTGTCCTCGATTTTGGCCAATACCTGGCTGGTCCACTGGTTGGCATGATGCTTGCTGATTTGGGGGCAGAGGTGATCCGCATCGACCCGCCCTGTGGCCCGCGATTGAAAGAACCGGCCACAGACATGCTGTCACGTGGCAAAACCGCCGTGACGATCGACCTCAAATCCGAAGGGGGTTTGCAGGTCGCGCGCGAACTTGTGGCGCGGGCTGACGTGGTGATCGAGAACTTCCGGCCCGGCGTGATGGAGAGGCTGGGCCTGGGTCCGAAAGCTCTGCGCGACATAAATCCGCGCATCGTGTCATTGTCATTGCCGGGGTTTGCCTCAACCGATCCCGCGCTGGCCGATCTTCCGGCGTGGGAAGCCGTGATCGCGGCCCGCACTGGGCAATTCACGGATATGGGGCTGAACCGGCGCCTGATGGGCATCAACCCATCCTTTTCACCTTTGACGCTGGCATCCGCCTATGGCGCTTCGTTCGGCGCGATGGCCGTGCAGTTCGCCTTGGCTGCACGTGACCGGAACGGAGGCGACCACATCGAGGTGCCTCTGGCTTCGGCCCTGCTGGAAGGGTTGGTGTATAACTGTGAGCAGATTGAAGACTATCCCGAACGTTACAAGTCCCCTCGCGAAGTGGAACTTGACAGGCGCGCAGCCGAAGGCTTGCCAACGGATCTGAGCTTTGCGGAACTGGAAGAGTTCCTGGACCCTTTCTATCAAACTTATACCTGCGCCGACGGGCGTGGGTTCTATGTGGTGGCGGGCAGTGTGAAAACACATCCCCGGCGGGTGTTGGAGACGCTTGGCCTCAAACACCTTGCTGATCAATTGCCGGACTTCGACGCCTATCTCGATACCGCAGACTGGCCGGATGAATGGTCGCTGCGCAACTACCCTGTCGGAGCAAGGGATCGCGCGCGTGTATCCGACGCAATGAAAAAGGCCTTTCTGACAAGGCCCTCTCATGAGTGGGAAGCCCTTTTCGGGTCTGCCAAGGCGCCCGGAACGGCGCAACGGTTCAGCAAGGAATGGCTGGCCGATCCGCACGCTTTGGCCTCGGGCCTGGTGTTGGAGGTAGAGGACCCGCGTCATGGGAAGATGCAGCAGATGGGAAATGTTGCGTGGCTTGCGGATGATGGCGCTGCGCTGGTCAAAAAACCGGGCCCCGATTCCGATGACGCACCCGTTTCAACGATCCTTGCCGAACCGCCGCGCAGCGGACCACCAGCCGCAAGCGGCCAGGGCTGGCTGGAGGGGTTGAAGGTGCTGGACCTGACAAACGTGATCGCCGGTCCGACGGTCGGGTCCACGCTGGCACGATTTGGCGCTCAGGTGACTTCCGTTCAGCCGGCAGAGCCATCAGTTGATCCGTGGAACACCGTGGTTTTCGGCCTGCACGCACATCGTGGAAAACAAAGCGTTTTGCTGAACCTGAGCTCGGATGACGGGAAGCGGGCGTTACGGCGGCTCATCGACTCCTCGGATGTCATCACCATAAACGGCACGGATGAGCAGCGCGATGCCCTGGGGTTGAGCGCGGAAGAGCTGGCGGCGATCAACGCCCGTCTCATTCTGGTGCAACTCGATGCCTTTGGCGGTCCTGCGCGCGGACCCAAATCGGACCATCTGGGGTATGACGACCTGGCGCAGGCGGCGACAGGGGTCATGGTGCGTTTTGGCGGTGGCATGGCCACGCCCGAAGAGCATGCGCATTTCGGTACCATTGACGTTCTGACCGGCTATTGCGCATGTGTTGCGCTTGGTGCGGCCCTGCTGAGATTGCAGAAAACCGGCAAAGGCGGGATTGCGCGGGCTGCGTTGGCGGCGGCCGGCAACCTCATTCAGGCGCAATTGATGTATGATTTCGAAGGCCGCGCGCCCTTTGACGAACCGGCCGGGAGCGCAGCTATGGGCTGGGGACCATTCTACCATTGTTACCGCGCGGCGGACGGGTGGATGTTCTTTGCCGCACCCACCGAACAACGCAAAGCCCTGCGCCGTGTCTCGGACCTCGCCAGCGTGGCCGATATGCCGGAAAAGGAATTGCCGGATGCGCTTGCGGATCATTTTGCAAGGCAACCTGTTGAATACTGGCAAAAGGCGTTTTCCGGTTCCGCCAGCACTGTCATGCCTCTTGGATCGTTGCATGACACGCGCGACGCCGTGTTGCAGCCGGAAAGCGCCGGGAATATCGACCTGACGCGGGGAACGTTCAACGTCATTCGGCATGACATGCATCCCATGGGCCGGTGGTGCGATCTGGTTGCCCCAAATGCCGTGCGACCCGAACGCGCCCGGATCGTCATTCCCGGACCGATGCCGAAATACGGCGCGGATACACGCAGCATTCTGCGAAACGTCGGTTATGCAGATGAGGATATCGACGCGATGATCTCTGCTGGATCTGCCGCCGAAAGCTGGTCGGAAAAGTACTTGCCCGAGTAGCCGACCAGCCACAGACGGTTCGGAAATCAAGAAGATATGCCATCCGCCGCCGCAGGCACGGGCTCCCGGGCCTGGCGATGGGCAATATCTGTCGTGACAAGCTTTGGACTGGCACCCGCGCGACTTGCACAGAATATTCAACCGCTTTGCCACAGTTTTTTTTGCATGTCTTGCGGCAAGAACCGTCCTAGGGTCGGCAAAGCACAGCTTTGCACACACAACGAAACAAGAACCACTGACCATGAGCCAAATATCAGAGAGCCTGCTGAACCAAATCCGCAGCCGATTTGCCCAGATCGATCATTGCCCCGAACAGGGTGAGCGGATCTTTTTCGAGAATGCCGGAGGCGCACTGACATTGAATTCAGTTTTGGAAAGCTCGGTTCGTTACGCCGCCATCCCGGACAACCAGGGGCGCGACAATCCGGGATCCCATGCGCTGGTCGCCACGATCAACGCGGCCAAGGCGGATATGCGGGATTTCATGAACGCACCCGGCGGGCAGTTCTTTGTGGGTGAAAGCGGTACAGAACTGTTGTTCCGGCTGATCATGAACGCATGTCTGGGAACGGGTCCGGGCGTTGTGCTGGGATCCACATTGGAACACCCGGCGACGCGTTCGGCCTGTGATCGTTGGGCCCGCATTTCCGGGCAAACCCACGTTTTGGTACCCCATGATGACGCCACCGGCACCGTCTCGGCCGAAGCCTATGCCGCGGCCGTGACACCGGATACCAAAGTGGCGACGATCCTGCATACCTCTCCGGTGACGGGAATGGGCGTTGATGTCGCCGCCGTTTCTCAGGCCATCCGCACCGTGGCTCCGGATTGTTTCATCATCGTCGATGGCATCCAGCACGCAGCGCATGGCCGGATCGATCTGACCGCCTATGACGTCGATGGTTATGTGATTTCGCCCTACAAGGTGTTTTCGCGTCATGGCTACGGCGTGGCCTGGATCTCTGATCGCTTGACCGCGCTGGAGCACAACGCCTTGCTGAATGGCCCCGCGGACAATTGGGAAATGGGCACGCGCGACACCGGAGCTTATGCCACGATGTCCGACGTCGTATCCTATTTCGAATGGCTGGGCAGTCAGGTCAGCGATGCCGAAGACCGGCGCGGCAAGTTTCTGGCGGCGGGTGATGCGATCCATGCGCAGGAAAAGGCGCTGACCGACGCGATGATCCACGGCACCGGCAACCTGAGCGGCCTGGCCGAGATGGAAAAAGTCACCATTCTGGGCGGGGCCGACAACCCGGCACGAGAAGGTCTGGTATCGCTGCGTGTCGAAGGCGTGGCCTCGTCCGAGGTCGTCAAACGGCTGAACGAACACGGTATCCGCACGCATCTGCGCAAGGCGGACCACTATTCCGGCAATATCCTGACACCGCTTGGCTATGATGCCTGCGTACGGGTCTCGATGTGTCACTACAACTCGATCGGCGAAGTCGCCAAATTCCTTGCCGTCATGAAAGAAATCGCCGCTTGAGCCGCGCCATATCCAAGGACATTCCCTCATGAAAACCCATGCACAAGCTGTTGTCATCGGCGGCGGCCTTGCCGGTACGTCGATCCTGTATCACCTTGCCAAACTCGGCTGGACGGACTCGATCCTGCTGGAACGCGATGAGCTGACCAGCGGATCGACCTGGCACGCGGCGGCCAACATCCACGGTCTGCATGACAACAACAACATCACCCGCATCCAGCACTATACGATGAACCTGTACAAAGAGCTGGAGAAGGAAACCGGCCAAAGCTGTGGTGTGTTCCAGCCCGGATCGCTCTATCTGGCCCAGACCGAAGAGCGCGAGCAACAGTTGCGCCTGCAAGAGGCGAAGGCCCGGTTTTATGGGCTGAATTTTCACGAGGTCAGCCGGGAAGAGGCCAAAGAGCTGCACCCGCTGGCGCAGTTTGATGACATCCGCTGCATCATGTACGAACCTGATGGCGGCAATGTGGACCCGTCCGGCGTACCGCATGCCTATGCCGCCGGGGCCCGTGCGATGGGGGCCACCATCGAACGGTTCTGCCCGGTGATCGCCACGGAACAGCAACCCGATGGCAGTTGGATCGTTCGTACGCCCAAGGGTGACATTCATGCCCAATGGGTGGTCAACGCGGCGGGCCTCTGGGGGCGCGAGGTGGCGGCGCTGGCAGGCTTGACCCTGCCGCTGCAACCGACCGAACATCAGTATTTCGTGACCGAAAGCATCGACGAAGTGGCCAGTCTGGGCCGTCGTCTGCCGTCAATCGCCGACCGGGACGGCGAGTATTACTTCCGACAAGAGGGCAGCGGCCTGCTGATCGGGGCCTATGAGAAAGACATGAAGTTCTGGGCCGAAGACGGTACGCCGCTTGACTTCGCGCATGATCTGTTTCCCGACGATCTGGACCGGATCATGGAAAATGTGATCCGCGCCACCGAACGCGTGCCGGTTGCCGCCACAGCCGGGGTGAAACGGGTAATCAACGGCCCGATGATCTGGTCGCCCGATGCCAATATGCTGTGGGGGCCGGTGCCCGAACTGAAGAACTATTTCCTCTGCGGCGGTCTGATCCCCGGCTTCTCGCAATCCGGCGGGCTGGGGCTGCTGGCGGCGCAATGGATGATCGAGGGTGAGCCGCAATATGACATGTTCGCCTGGGATCTCGCCCGCTTTGGCGACTGGGCCGACAAAAAGTTCACCAAGGCCCGGGTCGAAGACGCATACACCCATCGGTTCAAAATTCACTTCCCGAATGAAGAACGCAGTGCAGGCCGCCCGGCCCGTGTGCGCCCCGCCTACGAGATGCAGAAACAGATGGGCTGTGTCTTTGGTCTCAACTGTGGCTGGGAACACCCGTTGTGGTTTGCCGATGAACCCGGCACCGAAGAGACCACTGGTTTCACCCGCCAGAACTGGTTTGATCCGGTCGGGCGCGAGGTTCAGATGCTGCGCGACAGCGTGGGCGTGATCGATATCTCGAACTTCGCCAATTACGTGATCAAGGGGCCTGGTGCCTACGACTGGCTGGACCGCCTGGTGGCCAATCGCGTGCCGACCGAAATTGGGCGCAGCTGCCTGACGCCGCTGATTTCGGTCCGCGGTGGCGTGGCGGGGGATTTCACCGTCACCAAGCTGGCGGAAGACGAATATGTGATGATTGGCTCCGGCATGGCTGAACGCTATCATCAGCGCTTCTTTCAGATGGTGGAAATGCCTCAGGGCACAACTCTTGACGTGGCAACGGACCGCATCGCCGGGTTCAACATCGCCGGCCCGAAATCACGCGAGGCATTGGCGCGCCTGACCAATGCAGACCTTTCCAACGAAGCGTTCCGCTTCATGCGGTCCCGAAAGATCACCGTAGCAGGTGTTGATTGCGTGGCCATCCGGGTCAGCTTTACCGGCGATCTGGGTTGGGAACTGCACTGCGCCGAAACCGATCAGGTCGCGCTTTACTCTGCGTTGCTCGAAGCCGCCAAAGACTGCGGTGGCGGCCCCGTGGGTGGACGGGCGCTTGGGTCGCTGCGCATCGAAAAGGGTTATGGATCCTGGGGGCGGGAATATTCCCAGGAATACTGGCCGCAAGAGGTCGGGCTGACGGGCCTGATCAAGCTGGACAAGGATTTCCTGCACAAAGACGCCTATCTGTCCATCAAGGATAGAGCTCCGCGCGAGGTCCTGTCCATCTTTGAACTGGACGTGACCGAGGATGCCGACGCCACCGGCAGTGAGCCGATCTTTACACCTGATGGTGCGCCTGTCGGCCGTGTCACATCGGGCGCGTACGGGTATTCAGTCGGGAAATCTCTGGCATTGGGTTTCCGCAACCCCGAGGTGGCGCAGCCAGGGGATGAAGTGGTGATCCAGGTGATTGGCAAACCGCATAAGGCTCGGGTGCTGGCAGAGGCGCCGTTCGATCCTTTGGGCGGCAGGCTGCGCGACTGAAACAACCGGCCCGCCGGATCAAGGTCATCCCATAGCCGCAGATCTCATCCGCGATCTGTGGCTATGGGATGTGCAATTTGCTTTCGAACCGTTCGACAGGGTCCGCCTCGGTTTCGGGATGCCACTGTTTCGCGGCCGGTGCGCAAACCTTCAGACAATCAACAGCGCGCGCTGCGATCTGATCCGCGATTTCGGTTATGTTGACCGGGTTTAAATAGAAGGCAGGCACAGGGGGCAGGATGATGGCTCCCATTTCTGCGGCCGCAGTCATATTGCGCAAATGCGCCAGTGTCAGCGGCGCTTCTCGTGTCAGCAGTACCAGTGGGCGTCGTTCCTTGAGCTGAACGCCCGCCGCGCGTGTCAGCAGGTTGTCGTCCAGTCCATGCGCGATCGCACCCAATGAGCGCATGGAACAGGGCGCGACGATCATCCCGGATACCGGCACCGAACCGGACGCTATACTGGCCCCGATATCGGCGGGCGCGTGATGACGGGTTGCCGACTGCCGCAGTTCCTTCAGGGCATCCGGGCCGCATTCCTGCGCAAGCGTCAGACGGGCGGCGGGGCTGACGACCAGGTCGATTTCGATATCCGCCGATGTCAGATGTCGTGCGACCGCAAGGCTCAAAACCGCACCGGAAGCGCCTGACACGCCTAAGACTACTCGGGTTTTCGTCATGTTCTCAGCTCTGGCATCAATCTGTCTATCAGGTCTTCCGCAAATGCGTGATCAACCTTGTCGGTGCGCATGACCGTCCCCCATTCCCGCTGTGTTTCACTGCCTGTTTTTGTCGTGGCGTCGATGCCCAGCTTTCCGGCCAGACCGGGTTCCGGCGAGGCGAAATCCAGATAATCCATGGGTGTCCTGTCCAGGATCATCACATCGCGGCCCGGGTCCATTCGCGTGGCAAGCGCCCAGGCGATATCGTTCCAGTTTCGGGGGTCGATATCGGCATCTACCGCAACGATCATCTTTGTATAGCTGAATTGCGGCAGCATCCCCCAAAGCGCCATCATCACACGCCGGGCCTGGCCCGGATATCGCTTGTCGATGGCGACGATGGCGATGCGATAGGAACAGGCGGCAGGCGGCAGCCAAAGGTCGTGTATTTCGGGGATCTGAGCGCGAATGGTCGGCAAGGCCAATCGATTGAACACTTCGCCAATGATCGCAGGTTCGTCAGGCGGGCGTCCGGTATAGGTTGACAGATACAGTGGTGCCTCGCGATGGGTCACGGCCGTGACATGCATCACCGGAAACGGCTCGGCGGGGTTGTAGTACCCGGTATGATCCCCGAACGGCCCTTCGGGTGCTGTCTCGCTTGGCGACACCCGGCCTTCCAGAACGATCTCGGCATCTGCCGGTACAAGCAGAGGGACGGATTTGGCCGGAACCAATCGTGGCCGGTTCTGGTTCAGGGCCCCGGCAAATGTCAGCTCAGACACCAATTCGGGCAGGGGCAGAGCCGCTGACAACAAGGTCGCGGGGTTTGCGCCCAGAACGATTGCGACCGGCGTCTTTTCGCCGTGCTGCGCCCAACTGCGATGATGGGCAGCCCCGCCGCGATGTGGCAACCAGCGCATAATCAGACGGTTCCGGTCCAGCACCTGAACGCGATAAACGCCGGCGTTGTAAGTTTGTACCGCGTCGGGTTCGCTGCCACGGGGGCGGGTGATGACCACAGGCCAGGTGATCAGGGGCCCCGCGTCCCGGGGCCAGTGTGTCTGGATCGGCAGCGCAGAAAGATCAACATCGGCTCCGCTGTGGCAAACCTGCTGAACAGCGGCGGTTTTGACCTGCTTCGGTCGTGTGGACAATGCGGCCTTCAGCATCGGCCACCGGGACAGCGCATCCCGCAACCCGCCCGGCGGCGTCGGGGCCCGAAGCGCGGCCAGAAACGCGCCCAGATCATCCAGCCCATCGGAAGAAACGCCCAGCCCGGCGGCGACGCGTTCCGAAGTTCCGAACAGGTTGACCACAACCGGCATGTCGCACTGCCCCGAGGGCACGCCCGTCGGCGTGTCGAATTGCAACACGGGCCCATTGGCCTCTAACACGGCGCGGTGGACAGCGGTCATTTGATGGCGCACGGAAACCGGTTCGGCGATGCGCCTGAACTGCCCTTTTTCTTCACACCATTTCAGAAAATGTCGAAGGCTGGGATATGGCGGCAGAGTGCGAATGGGTTTGCTCCGGCGAAGGTGCCTACCCTCTAGCAGCGAAAGAGACCGGTCGAATTGACAACCGTCAAGTCCCGGGCGCCGGGGCGGCTTTAGGAAGGCCGCACCGGTTCACTTTGTTGAGACAGCAGGAGGTCTGTTTGTCCGATCCCCTAAACCAGATACCGCAATGCCCTGCCGCTTTGGCCGCAGCCCTGCGGTTTGTTCCGCTTGCACCCTTGTCGCTGTCACTGACGGCGTTTTCCCGCAAAATAACCAAGAAACACCCCGATTTGCTCAACCGGCTCGGGGAATACAGCCGGGCAGCCTTTGTGCTTGATCCAACGGATCTGCCCGTTGTCCTTCTGCTCGAACCGAATGACGGCGCACCGAGAATCAGATTGAGCCGCGGGCGCGTGGACGGGGCTGCGCGAATTTCCGGCCCACTGGCGGCGCTGTTGGGGCTGGTGCATGGAGCGTTTGACGGTGACGCCCTGTTCTTTTCGCGCGATCTGGTGATCGAGGGCGACACAGCCGCGGCACTGGCGCTGCGCAACGCAATTGACGACGCAGAGCTGGACCTCGCGCACGAGGCCGCAACCCTTTCCGGCCCGCTTGAACGCCAGCTGAAGCAGATCATCGCCTTTGCAGAGCGTCGGACCGGCCTGTGCCTGACCCGACCCGAGGACGCGATCCTATGGTAATGGAAATCGTTTGCCCGGCGGGAACGCCCGCGGCCCTGCGTGCAGCCGTCAGGGCCGGGGCTCACACGGTCTATTGTGGCTTCAATGACGAAACCAATGCGCGGAACTTTCCGGGGCTCAACTTTGACCGCGCTGAAATGCGGGCCGGAATTTCCTTTGCCCATGATCACGGATCGAAGGTCTTGATTGCAATCAATACCTTCCCGCAGGCAGGCAACGAAGGGATTTGGAAACAAGCGGTGGCGGATGCCGAAACCTGCGGTGCAGATGCTGTCATTCTCGCCGATCTGGGCTTGCTGGACTACGCGGCGCGACATCATCCCAAGCTGCGCAGACATCTGTCCGTGCAGGCCGCGGCGGCCAATGCTGACGTGATCAATTTCTATGCCGAAACTTTCGGTGTAAAGCGGGTGGTCTTGCCGCGCGTTTTGTCCGTTCCGGAAATTGCCGCGATCAACTCTGAAACCGATGTCGAAACCGAAGTCTTCGTGTTTGGCGGTCTTTGCGTCATGGCCGAGGGGCGATGCTCGCTGTCCTCTTATGCCACCGGGTTGTCTCCAAACATGAATGGTGTCTGCTCCCCTGCCAGCCATGTGCAGTATCAAGAAGAACAGGGCGCGTTGAACGCGCGCCTTGGCGGGTACCTGATCCACCGGGTCGAACGGGATGAGCCCGCACCGTATCCGACTTTGTGCAAAGGGTGTTTTTCCGCAGGTGAAAAAACCGGGCACCTGTTCGAGGATCCCGTCAGCTTGAACGCAGAACGGCTGATCCCGCAATTGCAAAAGGCAGGTGTGACAGCCTTGAAGATCGAAGGGCGCCAGCGGTCAAAATCTTATGTCGCACAGGTCGTTCGGAATTTTCGCGCCGCGGTCGATGCGCTGGAGTCAGGCCAGCCGATGCCCGAAGGTATGCTTGCGCGACTGTCGGAAGGGCAGGCCATGACGACCGGCGCTTACAAAAAGACGTGGAGGTGATCCGATGGAACTGACAATAGGCCCGAACCAGTTCTTCTGGCCCTCCGAAACCTGGGCTGCATTTTATGATGATCTGGCCCGATCGCCCGTCGACCGCGTCGTGCTTGGGGAACTGGTCTGTTCCAAGCGCTTGCCGTTTTACCAAGATCGTATCCCTGCGGCGATTTCCCGGCTGGTGAAGGCGGGCAAAGAGGTTGCGCTGACAAGCCTGGCCCTTGTGACCCTGAAACGCGAGCGCAAACTCACGGCTGAGCTTGCAGAAATGGGCGTCATGGTCGAGATCAACGATCTGACCGCGCTGGCACATTTGCCCGGAACCTGCACGTTTGCCGTTGGCCCGCTGGTAAATGTCTACAACGAAGGTACTTTGAAATGGTTGGCTGCTCGGGGTGCGCGCCGGGTTTGTCTTCCGCCGGAATTGCCCATCGCTTCGGTCAAAACGCTGGCGCAAGCTGCCTCGGACTTGGGCGTCGCGATCGAAATATGGGGGCATGGCAGGTTGCCGCTGGCCATTTCCGGGCGCTGTTACCACGCGCGATTGCATGGGCGCAGCAAGGACAATTGCCAGTTTGCCTGCGAAGACGATCCGGACGGGTTGGACGTTCTGACCGGTGACGGCAAGCCTTTTATGGCCATGAACGGTGTGCAGACCCTGTCAGACAGCCATGCCTGTACGGATCATCAGATCGACCTGCTGAAACAGGCTGGCATCTCGGCGTTGCGTCTGTCGCCGCAATCTGGCGGATTCCGTCAACTGTGCGAACTGTATCGAAAACGTATCGACGGTGATCTTCCCCAAGGAGAAGTGGAGTGCGCCCTGCGTGGCGCTGATCCTGATATTCGGTTGAGCGACGGATTTCTGACGGGGTCCTGCGGTGCAGAATGGTCCGGTGCATCAAAGGCGGCTTCGATCTCGGTTTGACCGCCGCATCGGCACGGCGTCCGTCGCGCCGGACGCGAATAAAACAGCCTATGCTTTGAACCCTTGGGATGAGTCCGGGTTTGTCCGGGTTTCTTCCTCTTGAACCCAGGTTTCGGCCTGCAAGACCCCGGGTTGCCCGGTGCCGATAATCCCCACGACCTGCACATCGCCGGTATCGGTGGGAGCGGCCACCTGAACACGCCGGATCAATGCGAAAAGGGCGACCGCAATACCGATAGCCGCCAGAAGAAACGGAAGACCGCGCCCGCCGAACAATGAGATAGAGTTCGGCCCCAGCATGGTTCCCACCAGCAGGCCGACATTCAGCAGCAGCACCATCGTGCCACTGGCGGGAACGATCTGAGACAGCTTGAGCTGATCATTGGCATGCGCCGTCAGGATCGAATACGCGGGATACAGCCCGATTGCGATCAGAACAAAACCATAGACGATATGAGACGGCGACGTATCGATGGCCATCCAAAGACTGGACAGAGTCGTAACGACACCCAGCCCGATTACCACATAGCGTCTGTCGGTGTGATCAGACAGCCAGCCGATCGGGTATTGCACCACCGCACCGGCGATCAGCGCCGCCACCAGCGCCCCTGACGCCTGCGCCGTCGTAAAGCCGTTTTGCAACGCATAAAGCGGCAACGAGATATAAGACGCCGCGACACCGATGCTGACCAGAACGATACCGATGACTGCGATGGGCGAAACCTTGTAAAGCACGGGAACCGACATGCGTTCCGGAGCGGCATATTCCGGCGCCTTGTTGCCCGACAGAAGAAGCGGCACGATCGAAAGCGAAATCAGGATGGAAACAAGCCCGAACAGCAGGTTCCCAGTGGGGTCGGGAAAGCCTACTATGGCGGTGCCAAGCGCCGGGCCGGCAAGCTGGATAATGAAATACAGCGACAGGACCTGAGCGCGCATGTTGTTCTCGGACTTCGCGTTCAGCCAGCTTTCGGTGATGACGTAAAGCCCCGGGTAACAAAATCCGCCCAACAGACGCATCACGCTCCAGCTGATCGCGTCGCTGGTCAGCAGATGCACGATGGCCGCAATCGAAACCAGCGAGGCGAGGGCCGAAAATGCCCGAATATGCCCGACATTTTCGACCAGCCTCGGGGCAAGTGCCGTCCCTGCAAGCGCACCCAGGGGATAGCTTGCCTGCATGACGGAAATCGTGAAGTCACTAAAGCCCAGACTGGCCCCCCGGATCGTCAGCAACGTCGCCAACAGACCGTTGGCAACCATCAGCATGAACATCCCAAGGAACAGTGCCCAGTTTTCGTTTAACGCGCGTATCATAGCGAACCGCTACTGATGCGGGGAGGGCCTGTATACAACTCCTACGACATCGGGATGTCGTTTGATGGAACTTCTCCGTTGCGGGCCACTATGTCGGATTCAACCGTCCCAAGGCCCATTGAAACTGGGTTTTCGGCTAAACGGATTGGCCTCTGTGCCCGCAGGAATTGCGGCTGAGTTACACGTCGCCTTGCATGATCCGGGCATAGATATCGGGATCCGTCACGCCTTCAGAGCCGATCGTCAAAACCCGAGACTGCGGCGTTAATCCAAGCTTCTGGAAAAGCTCGGGGTTGTTGGCCGCTTCGATCAATGCGGCCAATCCGGCAACGCCGCTCTCTCCGGCTTCGATCGCCGGATCACTACCATGCGGACGCGCCAGGCGACGGACGGTGGGCGGTATCAGCTGATCGTCGATTGTCAGAAAGTCCGAGGCTTCGCTGCGCAAAACCTCCCACGCCATCGGTGACGGCACCCCGCAGGACAAACCCGCCATAATGGTCTCTTCATCGATATCTACGGTCGCGGCTTGCCCCTGCCTTGCGCTTTCGAACAAACACGCCGCCAGATGCGGTTCCACGACCACGACGCGCGGCGCGGCATCACCCCAGGCCTGACGCAATGCTGCCGCAACTGCCGCGGCAAGCCCTCCAACTCCACCTTGCAGAAAGACATGCGTCGGTGCCGTGTCCATTGCATCCACGACTTCTTTGACCATGACACCATAGCCCGACATCACGTCGCGCGGCGGGTCAGTGTAGCCTGGCCAGGATGTGTCCGAAACCACGAACCAGCCGTTCTCGTCGGCTTCCCGCCGACACTGATCCACCGAGGCGTCATAGTCTCCATTGATGCGCACGACGTCGGCCCCGAGTTCGCGCATGGCCTGCGCGCGGCCTTCACTGACTTCGGCGTGAATGTAGATCCGGCACGGCGCGCCGAACCGCTTGCACCCCCACGCGAGCGACCGACCGTGGTTGCCATCGGTTGCCGAAACAAGCGTGATACTGGCAACCATGTCGGCGCAGCGGCCAGTACGGATATCTTCCAATGACACGTCCTGACCGGTCCGGCGCGATATTTCGCGTTGCAGAACACGCAAGGCGGCAAAGGCCCCCCCCAAGGCCTTGAAACTTCCAAGACCAAACCGGGGACCTTCATCCTTGTAGTGGACTTCCGCGACTCCGATCTCGGCTGCCAACGATGGCAAAGAATGCAGAGGCGTTGGCGCATACCCCTCCCATTGGGTGATTTCCCTTGCTGCGCGATCGAAATCCTGTTGTGTCAAAACGGTTTCGGCAGCGGGGCCAAAGCTCGGCCTGCCTGCCTGATGGGCGATGATTTCTGTCATGGTCGTGTATCCTGTCAGGGGGTCAGCGGCAGGCGCTGCCGTACCAGCTCTGCCCAGAGTTCTGCACCCAGCGGGAGCAGTGCGTCGTTGAAATCGTAATCAGCCGAGTGCAGCGGACGGCCGTTTGATCCTTCGGTCCCGTTGCCGATAAGCAGGAAACACCCGGGCACAACGGCGGCAAATTCAGCAAAATCTTCCGAGAAAGACATGGCAGAGCGGTCTCCGTCCACCTCAAGACCCATGGCCGAAGCCGCTGCAACGACATGCGATGCGGCATCGGCATCATTGTTTGCCTCGATGAATGCGGTACGGAAATCCACACTCACCTCGACGCCATGGCTTTCGGCCACACCGCCTGCGATCTGGCGCATGGTGCGTTCGATCAGCTTGCGGTCTGCCGGTGACATGGCCCGCGCGTCACCTTTCAGAACAGTACGCCCCGGAAGGACATTGCGCTGCCCGTCGGTGGTGAACTCGGTCACCGACACCACGGCGCCGGATGAAGGTGCAAGCTTTCGTGAAACGATGGTTTGCAGGGCCAATACAAGTTCCGCCGCAGGCGTGATCGTTTCGCGCCCGACATGAGGCATCGAGGCATGACCGCCTTGACCGGAAAGCGTGATTTCAAACAGGCTTTCACTGCAACAGATGACACCGGCGCGGGTGGAAACCCGCCCGACAGGCTCACCCGGAAGATTGTGCGCGCCGTAAACCTCATCAATCGGGAAGGTCCGCAAAACGCCCTCATCGATCATCGCTTTTGCCCCAAGCCCATGCTCTTCATTGGGCTGGAACAGAAAGACAACCGTGCCGTCAAACGTCGGATCCTTGGCCAGCAATTCGGCGGCCCCAAGCAGCATCACCGTGTGGCCATCATGTCCACAGGCATGCATGACACCTTCGTTCTGCGACTTGTGCGCAAATGTATTGACCTCGGTAATCGGGAGCGCGTCGAAATCCGCGCGCAGCCCAATGGCGCGATTGCCATTGCCCGCCTTCAAGACGCCCACGACACCGACCCCTTCAAACACCTCGATGCCTAGGTTGCGCAGATGCCCGGCAATCCGGTTCTTGGTCCAGACTTCCTGAAACCCAAGCTCGGGGTTGCGATGAAACTCATGGCGCAACGCACGCAGGCGTTCTGTCAATGCTGTCACGGCAAAACTTCCCCTTCGACGTGTTGCTTCACATGTGAGAAACAAGTTTATTGCAAGTGACCTGAAAAAAGGGCTCTAGTTAGTGGCAAGCCATGCAAGTTTCTTTCACATGACGCAATTGGATGACTTTGACCGCGCGATCCTGCGGATTCTGCAACAAGACAACAGAACCACGCAGCACAAGATTGGCGAGGCCGTAAATCTGTCCGCACCCTCGGTGCAGCGCCGTATCCGCCGGATGGAGGCCGAGGGCGTGATTCGAGCCAATGTGGCCGTCGTTGACCCGGCGGCCGTAGGTCTTCAACTTACCATCTTCGTTGAACTTGAACTGGTCAGTGAAACCCCGGACGAGATCGATGCCGTCAAGAAAACCCTGCTGAATGCTCCGGAAGTCCAGCAATGCTTTTACGTGACCGGAGAGGTTGATTTCATGGTTGTCGTGGTCGTCGAAAGCATGGCGGTGTACGAAGATTTCACCCGCAGGATGTTCTTTGAAAACGGCAATATTAGAAAGTTCAGAACCTTCGTTTCCATGGATACCATCAAATCCGGCAGTGCTTTGGGGTTCTGACCGGCACATGGTGCAACGACAGGACCGTCCAGACATGTCCGCGCAAGTCTGGACCATTCGGTTGGGTTGACAGGACTGCGAAGGCAAGTCCAGTCACGGGTCTCAACGCAATTTTTCCAACGTGTTTTCAACTACATTCCATTGCGCGGAATGACATGCGCTTTCTCTTCCTCAAAGATCAGCTCCTCCCCTGACCATGCCTTCAGGCGCGAGATCAAATGAAACTCGGTGGCCGTTGCCCGTTGTTCGGAATAGGTCCATATCCTGGCCGACCAGTCCTCACGGTCGAAACCGGCGGTCTGCTCCATCGTGGCAACAGCAGAAAGCGGGTCACCCGGATGGATTGAATATCTTCGATCCGACACGTCGCTGAGCACCGTCCCAATATCGTCCAGGCGGAAATCACCCACCGGCCCGAAGACGCCCCCGTCCAGAAAAAACCTGTGTGTCACCTTGCCATTGGTCAGGTCCGTGTGGACCGAGCGTTCCATCGAGCCCGAGCGCACCTTGGTCTTTCTTGCGGCCTCACCGGAAGCCGATGGTTCCGGCAGCGGGCGGGGTTCGGTTGTGTCAACGCCTGGGTTGCGGATGGGCAAGTGCAAATGAGATTGACCCGGGCGGATTGTAAGTGTCACAGGTTCGGGGGCGGGCCAGAGTACCGGCCAGTAAGCCGAAGCGATCTGCAAAACGATGCGATGACCTGACGGAACCCGATATCCTGTTCCATACATCGAGACGGTAACAGCCATCTCTTCCCCGGGTGTGATCGGCGTGGGTTCTGTATCGCTGATCCGGTGGTTGAGGTTGCAGAATCCCCTGGCAATCAGCGTCTGCGCACCGTTCGGGGCTTCGTCCACCAGCAATACAACGACAAAGCCCTGAGTCTGATCTGCTGACACCTTCAGATCGACCGATGGTTGCCCCAGGATATCAAGTGCGTCTTCAAGTGGCGCCGCTTTGAACTGCAACGCGCCGGCGGCGTCGATCCGGCAATCTGCCGCCATGTCTCCGGGAATGGCGAAAGAGCACATATCACCTGCGGCCGCCCCAAAGCTTTGCGGCGAGCAAATCGCAAGCTCTGCCGCGGAAACGGGGTCTGCCTCAAGCGTCAGATGATTCAGCCACAGGGACGTGTTGGTGATATTCGGTGACGGCCAGCTCGGCTCTTCGACCCAGCGCCCCGTGCGTTCCAGATGCGTTCCGGTCGGCGCTGCGCTGTCTTGAAGGAAAAAACGCAAGGGTGGTTCGTCCATCAACCCTGTGTCTTTTCCCTTCAGCCAGTGATCCCAGAACCGGATGACCTCGCCGACGAAATCAGCCTTGGGGCCGGGCACCCCTTCATGCGGGTAAAGATGCGCCCAGGGCCCCATCAGGATCTTGACCGGTCCGCTGAGGTGTTCGGCAATGCGGAATGGGGTATCGCGGTATAGATCCATCCAGCCGCCGAAAAAGTAGACCGGTATATCCACGTCGGCATAGTTCTCGCAGATCGAACCGCGCCGCCACATCTCGTCATGGGTCTGGTGTTCCAGCCACATGGCCGGCCAGAACGCGGCGCCTTCCAACCGCTCGCGCCACATGTCAAGCCAGCGGTCCGGGCCGACAATCTCTGGGTCTGGTGGCATGGCGTTGTACAGCTGCATGATCGAGCCCCACCAGAAATTGTCGTTGGCTAGACATCCGCCGTAAAAGTGGATGTCCTCGCGCCACCGGTTGTCTGTGCCCATCACCGGTGCGATCGCCTTCAACGCCGCAGGGCGCGTCGCCGCCACTTGGAACGCGTTATATGCGCCCCAGCTTTTGCCGAACATTCCGACGTTCCCATCGCACCAGTCCTGATCGGCGATCCACTGGATGAGGTCGTGACCGTCCTGAATCTCCTGATGCGAATACTCATCTTCGGAAACACCATCACTGTCGCCATAGCCTCGGATATCAACGCGGATCGACGCGTAACCGGCGGCGGCAAACTGCGGATGCATGCTTTCATCCCGCATGCGTGTCCTGTCCCGGCGGCGATAGGGGATGTATTCCACGATACAGGGCACAGGGGCGTTGTTCGCGCTTTCCGGCAGCCACAGGCGCGCCGCAAGTTTCGTGCCGTCAGGCAGCGGTATCCAAACAGTCTCGATGACCTCAATATTGCTCATGTCCGGTCCTTTTCGTTCGGGCGCATAAGGGGTTTCATGCCGTGCGGGCAATCGGCTGTACGTGTTCAACGCATTCTCAGATGGCGTCACCACCGAAGGCCTAGGCGCAGCGCGTCATAGACTGCCGCGTGTATGTTGCGCGAAGAAACGGCGTCTCCGATCCGGTAAAGATCAAAACCGGCATTCGGGTTCACCTGCGGAAACACGTCACCCGAATTGGCGACAAGAGCGTCGTGATCCACACGGCCACGATTTCGCGAAAGCGGCTTGAGTTGGAAATAGAGTTCATCCAGAGGCAAGGTGCCCTGATTGACAATGACCTGATCATACACGCGCTTATCAACAAGTTTCGAGTAATCCGTTCCAATCGCCGCTTCCAGTTGATTGCCTGAGCGAACCAGCGATTTCAGCGTTCGGGTAACGGTGAACACCGCCCCCGTTTTTTGCAGCGCACGCATATATGGCACCAGATTCATGCCCATGATCTCGGGCGCGAAGCTGCGGTCGCGGGTCATGATCTCAACCCGCGCACCGGACCCGGCGATGACCTCGGCCGCCATCAGGGCCGGGTGGTCGCCCGCATCATCGTAGATCAGGACATTTTCGCCCGGTTGCACGTCTGCCGACAGGATGTCCCAGGCCGAAACCGCCAGATCGTTGCCGGTTTCCAATATTGTCGTCTCGGGCAAGCCTCCGGTTGCAATCACGACCATATCCGGGGCAAAGGTTGTTACGTTCTCCGCCTCTGCAAACGTGTTGAACTGAAACCTGACGTCGCGCGCAGCACATTGCGCCATGCGCCAGTCGATGATCCCGATCATCTCGGCCCGGCGTCGGGATTGCGCGGCCAGACGCACCTGACCTCCGGGTTCAGGGGCCGCTTCCAGAACGGTAACGTCATGCCCGCGCTCTGCCGCGACCCGCGCGGCTTCAAGCCCTCCGGGCCCTGCGCCGACGACGACCGCCCGGCGGCGGGATTTGGCTGCGGGGATCACATGCGGCATCGACAATTCGCGCCCGGTAGCGGGGTTGTGAATGCAAAGGGCTTCACCCGCCTGATAAATTCGGTCCAGGCAGTAGGTTGCACCGACGCAGGGGCGGATTTCATCCTCCTGACCGGCCCGGATCTTGGACACGATCATCGGGTCGGCCATATGCGCGCGGGTCATGCCGACCATATCCAACAACCCCGAGGCCACGGCATGTCGTGCGGTTGCCACATCGGGAATGCGCGATGCATGAAAGGTCGGCATCCCGATTTCGGCTCGTACGCGCCCGGCAAAATCCAGATGAGGCGCACTTTTCATGCCCTGTACCGGGATCACATCCGTCATGGCCGGATCCGTATGAATGCGCCCGCGGATGACGTTCAGGAAATCGACCTGACCGCTGTCGCGCAGCCTTCGGGCGATTTCCAGCCCGTCTTCTTCGGTGATGCCGCCTTTTTCGACTTCATCCGCGGTATAGCGGACGCCAACGATGAAATCCTGCCCGACACGGTTGCGGATTGCATCCAGAACCATGAAGCCGAACCGCAACCGATTGTCGAAACTGCCGCCATAGGGCGCGTCCATCGTATTGGTGAGTGGTGACCAGAACTGATCGATCAGGTGGCCATAGGCTTGCAATTCGATTCCGTCGAGACCCGCGGCCTTCATACGCTCGGCTGCATCGGCGTAGTCGCTTACGATCCGTTCGACATCATGGTCTTCCATCTTCTTGGCAAAGGCCCGGTGGGCCGGTTCACGATAATGCGAAGAAGAGACCGACGGCAGCCAATCGCCCTTGTTCCAACCCGTGCGCCGCCCCAGATGGGTCAACTGGATCATGACCGCGCAACCATGAGCATGGCAGGCATCCGTCAATTCAGCCATCCAGCGCACCACCTCGTCCTTGTAGGCAAGGATGTTGTTGAACACCGGTGGGCTGTCGCGACTGACGGTGGCGGAACCCGCCGTCATGGTCATCGCGACCCCAGCTTTCGCGCGCATCTCATGATAGGCGCGGTAACGCTCTTTCGGCATACCGTCTTCGGGGTAGGCGGGTTCGTGACTGGTCGTCATGATCCTGTTCTTCAGCGTCAGATGCTTCAGCTGATAGGGTTGCAGCAGCACATCGCGGGTCATGACCACCCGTCCTTTGTTGGAACCATTGACGTCAGTCGACCAACTTCGCTGTCCTGCATCGGACATGCAAAAAGCAGTGTTTCGGCAGTGCCGGGTGGCATATGGCGCTCCGATATTGGGGCGAGCGGAGAAGCTCTTGACCGATTGAAAGCAGACTGGGAAACCTCCGTCAAACGCCTTGTGAACCAAAGTCGCGATGTTTCTCCGAATGCGTTGGCCGAGGCGCGCAAGACAGGACAGAAAAGATATCCGCGAAAACGACCTGTCCGCAAGGCGCTGGCAACCGCTTATCCCGTCGCCGCGCACCGGACATAAGCGTGCTGTTAGGCTGAAAACTCCCGCGCGGCAGGCTGGCAATTTTTCGATGATTGAAGGTCTGGGCTGGCGGTTGGCGTCGTTTCGCTCTATCGCCCAACTGGAACATACCTTTCGTGACAGGAGACAGCAGTCGTGACCATCACTCGGATCGAGACCGGCAAGCGCATGAGCCGCATCGTCAAACATAACGGAACCGCCTATCTGTGCGGTCAGGTTTCCGATGCCGCAACCGTTGCCGATCAAACCCGTGACATCCTTGCCAAGATCGAGGACCTTCTGGCCAAGGCTGGCAGCGACAAGACGCGTATCCTGCAATGCGTGATCTGGCTGTCGGACATGGCCGACTTTGCCGAAATGAACGCGGTCTGGGATGCCTGGGTGCCAGAGGGCCACGCCCCGGCCCGCGCCTGCGGCGAGGCGAAACTGGCCCGTGATGTTCTGAAGGTCGAGATGATCGTTACCGCAGCCTGCGATTGATCCGCCCGGCCTTGCGCCGTGTGCTGATTTCAGGCGTGGGCGGGTTTGGGTCTGGGAAACAAGACGTCCTGCCCGCGTTCCTACTGTACCTGAGAATGTACCTTTACCAGAGTTTCCAGAAACAGCTTGGCCACGCGTGTTGGCGCAGGTTGTTTTCTGGCTACGGCCGCGAAACGGGTTCTGTATTTGATCTCTTTGGGCAGAACCTTTTTCATAAGCCCATGTTCGACAAATTCCTGCGCCAGATGATCGGGAAGAAACCCAAGGTAGCGACCTGAAAGTATCAGAATGACAAGGGCTTGTTCGTTCTGCACTTTGGCCGCACGTCGAAACCCCAGTTGTTGACCAACGATGAGGTTCGGAGAGTTCACGTGCAGGCCGGCGTAGTTGAACTTGCGAAGAACACTCAGTTTCAACTCTGGATCCGAGCGGTCAAACAGGGGGTGTTCCTGCCCACAGTACAAATACATGTTTTCCCCGTAGAGCGGCGTGTATTCCAGGCTTGCCGATGGTCTGTGCAAAGCGATGATACCGACATCCAGTTGCCCGCTGATGACCATTGTTTCAATCACGTTGGGGGGTTCCAGCGACAGTTCGATGTGAACCGCCGGTGCGGCCTCATTGAACTTGTGAATGGTGCGGGCAAGTTGGGCTTCCGGGTTGGTCGTACATTGATCGAACAGAGCCACGCGAATGCTGCCGGCCAGTTGTTGTTTGACTTCATTGACCTCGGTTCTGAACTGCGCCACGGAAATAAGCAGGTCTTCTGCCGCGGCCAGCACCTTTTCGCCGTCTTCCGTCAGTGAAAACCCTGCCGGCCCCCGGTTGCACAGCTTTAGGCCAAGCCTCAGTTCCAGGTCAGACAAGTGTTTCGAGATCGTCGATTTGCCGATGTTCAGCTCGATCTCGGCGGCCGTGATGCCACCACTTTCCGCGACGGTTTTGAACACGCGCAGCAGACGGATGTCCGTGTCGCCGATCCGGGTATCAAGTTTGTTCTGTCTCATATCGTATGTTTGAAATTTATGAAACCTTTCGCGCAAATATTAACAACGACGAAACCAAGTTGGCAAGTTAGCTTCGTGTCGCCGAGGTAGAATCGGACTGGCCACCTTCTCCCCAGGTCAGCGCGCACCTCGAAACACGACATATGGGAGGAAATCCATGTCATTTATCAAAAAGCTTGGCACTTTCAGCGCAGCCGTTTCCGTTGCCGCACTGATGGTTGCAGGCACGGCCGAGGCGAAGAACTTCAAGATCGCTGTCGGCGACAGCGCGGGCAGCGCACAAGAGGCGCTGGGGCTCGCGTTCGTAAAAGCGCTCGAAGAAAAATCAGGTGGTGAGCACACCGCGACACTGTTTCTCAACGGTCAGCTCGGTTCCGAGCAGGACACGGTGAACGAGGCGGCGATCGGCACGCTGGATATGTCGCTGCTGGCGATCAACAACATCACGCCGTTCTCGCCTTCGGTCGGTGTTTTCACACTGCCTTACGTGATCCTCAGCCTGGAAGATGCCGAAAAACTGACCCAGGGTCCAATCGGTCAGGAACTGGTCGAAAACACCATCCGTGATGCCGGTGTGCGCATCATCGGCTGGACCTATACCGGTTTCCGCCGTCTGACGAACTCGAAGAAGCCGGTCAAATCGGTTGCGGATTTGCAGGACCTGATCATTCGCGTTCCCAAAAACGAAATCATGATCGAAACCTACAAGGCATGGGGCATCAACCCGACCCCGATGGCCTGGTCGGAAACCTTCACCGGCCTGCAGACCAAAGTGGTTGACGGTCAGGACAACCCTTACCTGACGATCAATGCGATGAAGTTCTATGAGGTTCAGAACCACGTCACCAACCTGCGTTACATCTTCTCGATCGAACCGCTGATCATCTCGGAAGCCGTGTTCCAGGAACTGTCCGAAGAGGAACAGCAGATGATCCTGGAAGCAGGGCAGGAAGCCACTCAGGTCTCGGCCCAGTTCCTGCGGGACTCGGAAGCAGCCATCAAGGAAGAGCTGACGGCCAAGGGGATGGAAATCATCGACCCCGAGAACGACGAAGCCGAGTTCATTCAACTGGCGACCGAAGCTGTATGGCCGCAATTCTACGAGTCCATTGGTGGTGTCGAGAAACTGAATGCAGTTCTCGAAGCCATCGGCCGCGAGCCGGTCCAGCAATAATCGTCGCACGGCGATACCGGGAAGAGCGCTGCGGCGCTCTTCTCACGTCAGGGAGGAGTGAAACCACATGTTCTGGAAATTTCTGGACAACATAGAAAGTGTCATCTGCCGGATCCTCTTATCCGGCTTCGTCTGCCTTTTGTTCGTGCAGATCATCGCGCGCGAGGTCTTCGGCTTTTCGGTCAGCTGGATCGAGGAACTCTCGGTCTACATGTTCGTCTGGTTCGTCTATTTCGGCGCAAGTTACGCCGCTCTGAAAGGTGCGCATAACCGCGTGACATTCCAGTTCAAGTTCCTGCCCGATGGGTCGATCAAATACATCGAAGCCTTCGCCGATCTCTTCTGGCTCTTCTTCAATGTCTACTTCCTGTATCTGGCGACTGATTTTGTCTTCAACAAGATGAACAAGTTCTGGAAATCCCAGACCCTGGGTATCGAGATGAAGTACGTCTACATGGTGCTGCCCATCGCGTTTGCGCTGATGACCGTCCGCATCATTCAGGTGAATTACCGCCGCCTTATCAAGGGCGAGGATATTCACGATCCCGATCAGATCGACCTCGACGAAATCAAAGCTGCGACTGAAGCAGCAAAGAAATCCTAAGGGCAGGGGGATAAACCATGGAATCCGAAATCGTCACAATCCTGTTTGGGTCTTTCCTGTTTCTGCTGCTCATTGGCGCGCCGATCACTGTGGCGCTGGGTGTGGCATCGCTGGTCTCATTCCTTTACCTGGACGAGAACCCGATCAAATTCGTGCAGATCGCCTTTACCTCGGTGGGTGCTTTCCCCCTGATGGCGTTGCCTGCCTTCATTCTTGCCGGGGCCCTGATGGAGGCCGCCGGTATCTCGAAACGCCTGATCAATGTTGCTGAAAGTCTGGCTGGTCCATTCACCGGCGGTATTTCGGCTGCAACGGTTATGGCCTGTCTGTTCTTTGGCGCCATTTCGGGCTCGGGCCCGGCAACAACCGCGGCCGTTGGGATGCTGATGATCCCTGCGATGATCGACCGCGGCTATGAGCGCGGCTATGCCTCGGCGATCACTGCGTCCTCTGGCGGCCTCGGGATTATCATTCCTCCCTCCATCCCGATGGTGATCTTCGGCATTGCCGCGCTCGGCATGGCGCCGCCGCCGGAAGCCGTGGAAAAGTTCGGAACCTTTCAGTCGGTTTCGATCTCGAAACTGTTCATTGCCGGATTCGTCCCGGCCTTCCTGATCGCCACCAGCCTGCTGATCCTGAACTTCTTCATGTCGAAAAAGCGCGGCTACAAGGGCGTTTCCGAAGGTTGGTCGATCCGTCACGTGGGCTGCGAAATGTATCGCGGTTTCTGGTCGCTGATGGCGCCGCTGGTGATCCTGGGCGGTATCTATACCGGCTTCTTCACTCCGACCGAGGCGGCAATCGTGGCGATTTTCTACACCCTGTTCGTGGGCGTGGTTATCTACCGCGAACTGACCTGGCAGTCGCTGTTCCAGTCGCTCGAGGCCACCACCTGGCTCACGGGCCGTGTTCTGCTGATCCTGTTCACCGCGACCGTGTTTGGCCGACTGCTGGTGGAAAACCAGATCCCGGCAATCATCGCGGATTCGATGCTCAGCTTCACGGACAACCTCTATGTCATCTGGACGCTGATCATCTTTTTCCTGCTGTTCGTCGGCATGTTCATGGAGACGCTGGCCACCATCCTGATCCTGGTTCCGGTGATGCTGCCGGTGGCCTATTCGGTGGGTATCGATCCGATCCACTTTGGCGTGGTGATGGTCTGCACGCTGGGTATCGGTTTCCAGACACCGCCGCTGGGCGAAAATCTGTTCATCGCCTCGGGTATCTCGAACATCACGATCGAACAGATCTCATTGCGTGCGCTGCCTTTTGCGGCCGCCAACACGATTGCGATCTTCATCATCGCCTTCTTCCCTGAACTGTCGCTGTGGCTCCCACGGCTGTTTGGCTACTGATCTGAAAGGATGACGACATGAAACAGATGGTCACAAACATCCTCTTTGCCACTGACCTGTCCGAAAACTCGGGTCACGCCATGCGCCATGCCGCCAGCATCGCGCAGGCCACGGGGGCCGAAATTCACGTGCTGCATGTGAATGAGCCACTGTCGGACGATGCCAAGATCACGATGGAGATCTTCATCCTGAATGAAGAAACCCGCAAGACCGCGATCGAGCGTCGTCACGAGATGGTGCGCAAGGTACTGGCCGAACGACAAGCCAAATTCTGGGCGCAGTTCGACGGCGACGATGGAAAAATTCGCGATCAGATCACCTCGGTCGAGGTCACCGATGGTCACCCGGCCGAAGTGATCCTGCGCCGCTCGGTCGAACTGGGCTGTGATCTGATCGTGCTGGGTGCGCATGATCACGGCTTTTCGCATACGTTTCTGGGCACCGTCGCAAAACGCGTTTTGCGGCGCTCCAAGATACCGACACTGATCGTTCCGAACCCGGACGAAACGTAACAACCCCACTGACAAGGAAGTACAAAATGAGCAAAACTCTGACCGCGCAGGACCTGGCGGACACGTTTGACGCGTTCAACCGCCATGACATCGACGGCGTAATGACCCACTTCGCCGACGACTGCGTGTTCTACACCGTGGCTGGTGACGAGAAATACGGCAACAAGGTTGAAGGTGCCGAAGCCATAGCCGCCGCGTTTTCAGGCGTCTGGGCAGGCATGAAAGACGCCCATTGGGACCATCACAGCCATTTTGTCCACGGTGATCGTGCCGTGTCCGAGTGGACCTTCTCAGGAACCGACGCAAACGGTATGCGGATCGAAGCTGAAGGTGCGGATCTGTTCACCGTTCGTGACGGTAAAATCGTCGTAAAACAGGCGCTTCGAAAGACGCGTCCAATGTTCAAAGCCTGATCCGCCGCCCTGCGCGCAGCCTCGGAGAAAAACAAGAATGGTGGATAACAGCATCCCGCGTCACTGGCCCAAGGCCAGCTATGACCCGAAATATGACCCGATCATAGATGCGGGTCCGGGTCACAATCGCGACCACGCGCCCACATATTGGATTGGAACGGCCGGAACACCTCCGGCCGATGATGGACCTGTGTCCAGCGATATGGATGCGGATGTGGTGGTGATCGGGTCGGGGTATACCGGCCTGTCCACCGCCATTCATCTTGCCAAGGAACACGGCATTCAAGCCGTTGTTTTAGAAGCAAATACAGTCTCTTGGGGCTGCTCCACCCGCAATGGCGGGCAGGCCCAGATCTCATCCGGACGGCTGAAACGGTCGCAATGGATTCAGCGCTGGGGCACGGACGTGGCCAAGCGCATGCATGCCGAGGTCACAGAAGCGTTTCAGCTGTTCAACGATCTGATTGCGTCGGACGATATCGATTGCGACCCGCAGCCAGGCGGCCACTACTACATCGCGCATCGCGACAAGGTCATGCCCTCCCTCAAGAAAGAAAGCAAGCTGCTCAACGACGTGTTCGGCTATGGTTCGCGGATTCTCTCTCGGGAAGAACTTCACGAAAAGCACGTGCGCGATATGGAGGCCGCAGGTGCCATGTGGGAACCTGACGGGACCTGCATCCATGCGGGTAAACTGGCCTTCGGCTACGTCAACATGGCGCGCCGTCTGGGGGTGAAAATTCACACCGGCAGCCCGGTCATGGGATGGCAGACGAAGAACGGCGTGCATCACCTGCGCACACCGGGCGGCATCGTCCGCGCCAAAACGGTGGCCTTGGCAACCGCGGGCTATACTCCGCCGGGTCTGAACACGCGCACAAAGCACCGCCTGATGCCCATCCTGTCCAACTCGATGGTGACACGGCCGCTTACCCAGGCCGAACTGGATGAGTGTGGCATTCAGACCAAATCCCCCCTGACCGACACGCGTACGCTGCGCCACTATTACCGCCTGCTGCCGGACAATCGGATGCAGATCGGCAGCCGCAGCGCGGTGACAGGGCGTGATGCCGAGAACGAAAAACATCTGGAGCTACTGAAAAAGGGTCTCGCCCGAAAGTTCCCGGCGCTGACGGATATCAACCTCGACTACTCGTGGTGGGGCTGGGTCGATGTCAGCCATGATATGATGCCGCGTATCTTCCAGCCGGACCCGCAACAGCGCGTGTTCTACGCGATGGGATACGGTGGCAACGGCGTGATGTACTCGGCTCAGGCCGGGCGTCGTATGGCACAGCTGATCGCGGGTAAGAAAGACAAGGCGTTTGAACTACCGATCTTCACGTCCCCGCTGCCCAGCCACGGCATTCTGACGCCTTTCCGCCGACTGGGACAGCGCATGGCGTATGTCGGCTACTACCTCAAAGACGAAATACTGTAACTCACAGGGGCTTCGGCGCCCTGAAAGGATAAGGAAACACCCTTATGAAAATGACGACGGAAGAGGCCTTTGTTAAGGTTTTGCAGATGCACGGGATTGAGCATGCGTTCGGGATCATTGGATCTGCG
>NZ_JBQFPQ010000005.1:0-266281 GCF_056536445.1 Ruegeria sp. CL7 | reverse complement strand
CGACCAGATACGACAGATGCCCGAAGGTCTTCCTCTCCGCCATCGCCCTCGCCGCAACCGTCATTTATTGGTTATGAGTCCTGACCCTAGAGTACTCAGAGTTTTCGAATGTTGATCTGAGACCCTCTGAAAGGATGGAACGATCCAAGAATGGGGTTCCGAGTATTTGGAGCATGCATATACAACGGTTATCCCAAGCCTGCAGCCTTAGGCTTGACCTTCGGATGGCAGCCGAATGGGAAGAACTAACCAAGCGCATGCCTTTTCGTTTTTTCAATCACAGTGACTTCATAAGTGAAAAATACCACAGTCTAGATAACGTGAGTTGTTCGCTCTCATTGAACTGTGAAAGCGCGATTGTCTCTGCGTACCTACGAACTATCGGATACTGCTTTGCCAAGGGAATTTTGGACACTGCAAGCTTAGTTGAATATCTCGTTCCTGCCCTGCCGTTCGGTCAGCCATTGTCGGGCATTTCCCCCAATCAGCGCCCTGATTTTTGGCCTGACTTTGAAGACTTAAATATATCAGGCTCAGGCCTCAGTGATGCCGTTTTGCAGCGTTTCTTGAACGAATGGAGGCTTCCGAGTGAAGTCCCGCTATTTGCCAGTGGACCGCTTCGGTCTGATGAACGCGGAATTGATATTGATTGGGAATGTATGGTCGTTGCAGAGGAAGACCATCAGGGACAGCTAAGCGAGCTTTTTGGTCACATGATCGGAGCAGGTGGTAATAAGTTGGTCGAGAGAGTTTTCCCTCAAGGAATTGGTCGCTGGCAAGTAGAGCTCTGTATGCGTGGCTATGTTGAACCGAAGTTTAAAATCAATGGCTTTTCGCACATTGCTGAACCCTTCTCCGACAAAGTAGCGTTCATGTTTGATCGCGAACCAATCGTTTGCTGGAAGTTTTGGCTAGAGGAGTGGTTTCCTGCGCGGCTAAGAGGATGTGGTTCAAATTTTGCCGTGGCGACATGCTGTTCGGCTGATGATCTTGAGAAAATTTCGAATGCTGTAGACAGCGACCTCTATTTGGTAGTGAGACTAAAAGTTATAGGTGAAAAATTTACTTCCAGCAAAGTCCAACAGGGAGAGTACTTTGCAACAAAAAAGATCTACGCGCGGTAATGCGCAAGAAAAATAAGAAGCCTACCGCAACATCGACCTGCGTCGGCTTTGGGGAAGCTGCGCTGCGGCACTGACTAATGGGATGAACGGCAGCTTTGGTGCGACTATAATGGCGGCCCTTCGATTGAACCTGGAAAAAAAATGCCGCGTGACTGCAAGGAGTCCATCACGGACGGATCTGGTTACCGCTGACCAATCATCCATGCCAATTCAATCGTCGTGAGATAGACCAAGAAATTTAGAGCGTTCGTCAGAAATCTTTTGTCGAGTTTTTCCCATATTCTTTCGATAGACCGACCAAATTTCCATGGCTTCAAGGGCGTTCAACTTCATGGATATGACAAACTGCAAACCACTAGTCATGAATGCAGTTTGGTACTTTGACGGAAAGGAGATTGGGTTCTTTCTATGGATCAGAGCAATGCCTCCGATGGCACTTATGTTTCCGACCTCACCGGTTTCATCATCTTTCCATACGAAGGGGGCAGATCGAACTTGAAGAGAAATGCAGATGTTTCTTGTCTTTCGATTGACTAAATTCGACAGCCGACGAGGAATCGGGAACCTGCTGTAGCTGACTGCACAACCTAAATGCTTCGCGAAATATCGAGACAGTTCAGTTTGATCTTCCAGGACGACGTCAATTACGTCGATGCCGTCGCTCAGTTTCTCTTCCATTACTTGGCTTTGCGTATCCTGAAACTTATCATACGCGCGGTCCGCAGGTTGTGTGACCTGGTTATTGCAGGTAGCACAGATCGAGTTTTCAAATTTTAAGAGGCGAGAGTTCAAACCTTGGATCGGTTTTTCTTCTCCTTTGAAGCTTCTCCAGACCGTGGGCTTTCCTGTCGCGTTCTTGGTTAGATCGCTTTTCTTGATTTTGTGTTCGCCAGTAAGGTTTTCCGCTGTTCCACAAATCCAACAAACATTTCTTGCCAACTTGGTAAAAATCATAAAACCAACGCTACGGTATTTTTGTCCTCTCAGAAAGTGTGGTTTGAACTTGAGACCGAAGAGGCTGTAGCTCTCAAACGGTAGATAGGACTACACAGAGTCAATTTGCCCGTCATCGAATTTCGCTCACGCGGCGAATGTCGGCTTGGTGGCCCTATTGCTTTTTGCAGTTTGACAAAATGATACAATCGCAAAGGGCGGCGGACCCTCTTTCCCCTTACTTTTCCTTCGTGGGCCAGCGGGATTTGGACAAGCCAAACGCCTCTGGCCGTCAGGGTGAGAGCGCTGCCCTCCCCCTCGGGCAACCCTTTTAGACAGGGCCGTGTCCTCGGCTGTGCCTGCGGGCCGCACCACCCCTGTCGAATAGCGTTGCCTCGCCCCCTCCCGCGTTCGCCACGTGGCAGATTAGCAGGAACAGGCAGCTTCGCTGTCTGACCTACAAATCAGCTCTGATTTCCCAAGAGGGGGTCAGATCAGACCAAATTGTCTGCGGAAGTATGAAATGGGGGCGGCGTGTTAGTTGATGACGCAAAGGTCAAATTCAAGTGATGTCCAAGGTTGGGGTCGTCTTCTGACGTCGAACGTTCACTGCTTTTCTGGTCCAACTATGACGGTTGGGTCAGGTTCTTGTGACGTTCAACAGGAAACCAGTGGCGGACCGAGGAGGATTCGAACCCCCGACCCCTTGATTCGTAGTCAAGTACTCTATCCAGCTGAGCTATCGGTCCGCGTTGGTGAGGCGGTGTTTAGACCTGCTGCCCGAGACGTGCAAGCCGATTCTTCAAAAAAAAATCAAAAAGTCATATCCCCGCGCGGAAGGCTGATTTCAAAGACTGTTCCCTCGGGTCCGGTCTCTTTCAAAACCAGGTCCCCGCCATGGCCGCGCACCAGCTCCTGCGAGATTGCCAGCCCCAGACCCGAGCCACCCTTTCGGACCCCACCCTGAAAAGGTGTAAACAGGTTTTCGCGCGCCTTGGGGGGAAGACCCGGCCCCGTGTCGCGGATTTCGATGCACCAAGCATCGTCGTATTCACACCCCGCAATCGTAATCCGGCCAGGTTTTCCCGAGGCAACCAGAGCCTGTCTTGCGTTGCGCACGAGGTTCATGATGACGCGGTACAATTGTTCGGGGTCGGCGCGGGCCACAAGCGCGTCCGGCACTTCGTTCACGATTTCGACGCAGGCATCCGCGACGGCGAGTTGTTCGCTGGCCGCGACATCCGCCGCGATTGCGCGGATCGGAACCATAGTCAGAGTGGGCGCGGGTTCTTCCGCGCGGCCAAAGGCCAATGTGCTTTCACAAAGGGACACGGCCCGGGTGATGGAATTCACCAGTTTCGGCGCCATCCGCCGCACCAGCGGATCATCGCTGGCCTCGATCCGGTCGGTAAACAGCTGCGCCGACGTCAGGATATTGCGCAAGTCATGGCTGACTTTGGCGACGGCCCCCCCAAGCTGCGCCAGCCTTTCCCGCTGCTTGAGCGCCTGGGTCAGGTCCGTTTGCAGCATCTTCAGTGCCTCCTCGGCCTCTCGCAACTCCGTCACCTTCGAGTTCGGCGAGATTATGCCACGCGCGTCCTCTGGCGCACTGGCATAGCGTTGCATGTAGCCGACAACGCTTTTGATGGGCCGCACAAGTACGACGCGCACGGCGAGAAACAGAAAAAACGCTGTGATGATGGAGATCACAAAGGACAGACCGAGAATACGCAACCCGTAGTCAATCATCGCCATTCGCAACGGCATGCTATCCATGGTGACTTCGATCAGAAGGCCCGCCCCCTTGACCGGTTCTCCGATGACCCGGATGACTTCGTTTTCGGGTTTGAGAAAGCGGCTAATCGCATCCCGGATCAGAATCCAGGGGCTTGCATCCCGCAAATCGAACGTGTCGGCGATTGGATCGGGAATCGGCGACGACAGCATCAGTTGCCGAACCTCATCCCGTCGCAACACGACATTGTAGACGCCTGCGTTTTCCAGCAGTTCTGCCTCAAGATCTTCGGCCAGCATGTCGTCCGCCAGCAAAGCCAGCGAGGCGATCTGCGCGCGTTCGAGCCTGTTCAGCAGAAAGTCCTCGCGGAACCGGGCGATCGACGGGACAAAGATCAGAACCTCGGCCAACATGACGAAGACCGTCGTCAGGATCAGAAATCGGCCCGAAAGCGAGTTCAATTTGCGCCCCTCCTCAGGTCAGGGAATCCAGCGCTGGACGAATCTGACCACTCGTTTAACTGTCTGATTCTCAAACAGCCTTGGCGAGAAATAAGCACCCGCCACACGTTTGTTAAGCTCTCCGATCGTCGGATAGGGTGAAACCATGGCGGCGATCTGCCCCATCTTCAGGTTATTGGCCAAAGCCAACGACCACAAGTTGATCAACTCACCCGCCTGATGCCCGACGATTGTGGCGCCGACGGGTCGGCCTTTCACGACCATGACCTTGACGAAGCCTTTGGTTTTGCGCTCGGCAGTCGCCCGGTCATTGTGGAGATAGTCAAAGCGGGCGATTTCGAGCTTTTCTCCATGCGCCTCGCGGGCCTGAGCTTCGGTCAGTCCGACCTGGGCCAGCTCTGGATCCGTATAGGTGGCCCAAGGGATATGTGCCGTTTTCGCCCTGGACGGCAGACCGAACAGGGCCGAACGAATGATGACACCTGCATGATACCCTGCAACATGGGTGAATTGCAGGCCACCCGTTACATCTCCGATCGAATAGACGCGGCGATTGGCCGTGCGCAACGCGTCATCCGTTCTGATGCCGGTTTTTGTGCGTTCAATTCCGGCTGCTTCCAGGTTCAGACGCTCGATATTGGCTTTGCGACCGGCAGCGATCAAAAGATGAGAGCCCCGGTGAATTTCACCGTTTTCGGCAACGACCTCCACAGCGCCCTCTGTTCCGCGCACCTGAGCGATCATGGCGTTTTCCCGGATGTCCACGCCTTCACTGCGCAGGGTATCCAGCACCACGGAGGCAGCCTCGGGATCGTCTTTGCCCAAGGCTTTGAACCCTTCGACGACCGTCACCTTGCTGCCGAGGCGTATATGGGCCTGCGCCATCTCCATCCCGATCGGGCCGCCCCCGATGATCAGCAGGTGATCTGGCCGCTCTCTCAAGTCAAAGATGGTTTCGTTCGTATAATAGGGCACCGTGTCCAACCCCGGAATCGGCGGCACCAGCGGTGATGAACCGGTCGCGATGACGATGCGACGTGCACAGATGACATGATCCCCGGCCTGCACCTTTTCAGGGGATATGAACGTGCCATATTCGCGAATGACCGTCACGCCGAAGCCTTCGAACCGCTGCTGGCTGTCCATCGGTTCGATCTGCGCGATCACATCATGAACATGATCCTTTACTGCGGCGTAGTCGACCTGAGGGATTGTATCAGCGATGCCAAAACGAACGGAATGCGCCTGAGCATGGGCCGCTTTGCCGCTTGCGATCAGCGCCTTCGACGGGACACAGCCGAAATTCAGGCAATCCCCACCCATCTTGTGCCCTTCCAGCAGGACAACATCCGCGCCCATCTGGCTGGCACCCGCGGCGACGGACAATCCTCCGGACCCGGCGCCAATGACCAGGAGATCGGCTTTCAACTCTTTCATGGTTCAGGTGCCTCTTTTCGCGCGCAGTGCTTTGAAAACGATGGGCAAGGCGGCCAATATACACAACCCGATAATCGGCCCGATCACGAACGGTTCCCACAGCAACGAAACATCAGGCGTTTCCCCACGGTCGAATACACCGCCCAGACCGACCCCGATCCAAGTGTACACGATACCTCCGGGAATGATGCCCAGCGCGGTCGTCAAAAGAAAATTGCGGAACTTCACACCGACCAAAGCCGGCACGAGATTGGCAACAAAGAACGGCACCACCGGCACCAGACGCAGCAGAAACAACACCGAGATTTCGTTTTCCCGCAGACCGTCCTTCAGTTTTCTGACCGTGCCTTCTGATGATTCCAGGCGCGACGTCAGGGCTTCGCCCAAGCCCCAGCGCGCCGCCAGAAAGATCGCCGACGCACCGATGGTGGCGGACACGACATTGAAAACAGTTCCCGCAAAAAGACCGAAAAGAAAACCGCCCGTCATCGAAGCCACCGCGGCACCGGGCAGTGAAAAGGCCACTATGACGATGTATATGGCGACAAAAGCGGCTGCCATGATCCAATAGTGACCGTCCCGCCACGCCAGAAGCGCCTCGCGATTGTCCCGCAAGGTCTCGAAAGTCAGGTAATCCCCAAGCGTGAAAAAGCCGACAACGGCTACGCTCAGGATTACAAGCAGCGGAATGTGGCGTGCGAAACCGTTGCGCGGCGCCTGGCTTGTGTCGGACATCAGATTTTCCGGTTCTTTGTGCTTCATCTTGTGCCCAAGATGCGCTGACTGACGGGCCAGCAATAGGGGGATCACGGGGCCTTGATCTTTGTGGCACCGAATGTGAGGAATTTCGGCGATAAACGGGTATTTTGAAACCTTTTGCCGTTGCCGGTTACAGAATTGTTGCAAAAGCTGCGAAAACCTGGCCGTTGGGGTTTGACTTACCCCCCGCTTGGCAGTAGAGGACGGGCTTCGAACACCACGGGCAGGCGAATCCGCGCCGCACCCGACCGCATAGATTGGAGACGGAGCGATGAAACGCACCTATCAGCCTTCGAACCTGGTTCGCAAACGCCGCCACGGTTTCCGCGCGCGCATGGCCACTAAGGCCGGCCGCAAGATCCTGAATGCACGCCGCGCACGCGGCCGCAAATCGCTGAGCGCGTAAACCGCTCACCGATCAGGTTATGAACATGACGCCGCCGGAGGCCCCTGAGGTTGGTAGGAACCACCCCGGGAACAAGCCCCCGGCGGCGTCCGTTTGTGCATCTGCACCCCTGACCGTTCTCAAGAAACGGTCCGACTTTCTGAAAGCGGCGCGTGCCCGCCGACAAGGCACGTCTTCGATGATGGTGCAGGCCCGCAAGCGTGGCCTCGGCGAGGGCATCGGGATTCGCGTGGGGTTCACCTGCTCGAAAAAAGTGGGCAATGCCGTGGCCCGCAACCGCGCCAAGCGCCGTCTGCGCGAAGCCGCGCGGGCCGTGTTGCCCGAAGCCGGCCGCGACGGGTGGGATTACGTTCTGATCGGCCGTGCCGAAGTTACCGCCAACCGCCCCTATGACGCATTGTTGGACGACCTGCGCTATGCGCTCCGCAAGGTGCATGCGGCTGAAAAATGACCTTCCTGTCCCATATCGTCGCCCTGCCTGTTCGGGCGTATCGGCTGATCTTCAGCCCATGGGTCGGTTTCAACTGTCGCTACCAACCCACCTGTTCCGCCTATGCGCTTGAGGCGCTGGAGAAACACGGGGCGGTCAAAGGATCCTACTTGGCCGCTCACCGGATCTGCCGTTGCCACCCTTGGGGCGGCGACGGATATGATCCGGTACCTGACGACAAGCATAACGACCCTTCGTCCTGACCCCTCGTCAGACTTGACCGGCAAGTGCCGCGCCTGAACAGTTGGACCTGCACAACCCGAGGTCCCGATGAAATCCCCAGCGCGCGACACCCTGCCAACCCACGATGTCCTGAACCAACCGCCCACGCGCGGCGGCACCGATCTTTGGCTGTCCGATCCGGTCCTGCAAGACGCAGCAAAGACAGCGGGCGCGCGCGCTTTGGAGCTGGCGGCATATGGCAAAACACTCGGAACCGAAGAAACGCGGGAACTGGGTCGGGAAGCCAACCGGCATTTGCCAGAGCTGCGGCTGTTCGATCCCGGCGGCAGGCGCCTGGACGAGGTGCGGTTTCACCCGGCCTATCATCAGATGATGCAGATCAGCCAATCGGCGGGCTATGCCGCACTGGCCTGGGATGGACAACCCGGAGGGCATGCGACCCATGCGGCGATGGTCTATTTGGCCGGACAGGTCGAACCCGGGCATTGCTGCCCGATGACCATGACCTATGCAGCAATCCCTGCACTGGCCCCCAATGAACACATTGCCTCGCTCTGGCAGCCAAAACTCATGGCCCGCCACTATGATCCTTCGAAGGAACCGATCGGTCAAAAGACCAGCGCGACGCTGGGGATGGCGATGACCGAAAAACAGGGCGGTTCGGACATACGCGCCAATACGACCATTGCGGCACGCGACGGGGATCATTGGCGCTTGCGAGGGCACAAGTGGTTCTGTTCCGCGCCAATGTCGGATGGGTTCCTGACACTGGCGCAGGCGCCCGGCGGGTTGACCTGTTTTCTGGTGCCCCGCTGGCTCGAAGGCGAACGCAATGCGATCCACCTGATGCGCCTGAAAGATAAGCTGGGCAACAAATCCAACGCATCCTCGGAAATCGAGTATCATGACGCGCTGGCCTATCAGTTGGGCGAAGAAGGCGCGGGCGTGCGCACCATACTGGAAATGGTGCACCACACGCGGCTTGATACAGCCATGGCACCGGCCGGGCTGATGCGTGCCGCGCTCAGCGCAGCGCATCATTGGGTGGAACACCGCAGCGCATTTCAGCGCCGATTGATTGATCAACCGCTGATGCGTGCGGTCCTGTCCGACCTTGTTCTGGACTGGGAAGGCGCTGTGACCTTGGGAATGCGTGTGGCGCAGGCATTTGACGGCCAGACACCCGAAGACAAGGCCTTTGCCCGGATCGGCGTCGCATTGGCCAAGTTCCTGAACAACAAGCGTTGCCCGGTCGTCGTCGTCGAAGCGATGGAAGTGCTGGGCGGCATGGGGTACGTCGAAGACACGCCCTTGCCCCTGATCTATCGTGAAGCGCCCCTGAACAGCATCTGGGAGGGGTCAGGCAATGTGATCTGCCTCGATATCCTGCGCACCCTGACGCGTGAGCCGCTGGCCGCCGAGGTTCTGGGGGCCGAGTTGGATGCGGTACGAGGCACGGACAGAAGGTATGACGCAGCTTTGACCGCGCATCGCAACCGCTGGCCCGGTCTTCCGCCCGAGGCCGAAGCGCGCTGGTACGCTGAACGTACGGCACTGCTGCTGACGGCCTCGCAATTGCTGCGCCATGCGCCCAGCGCTGTGGCTGACGGCTTTGTTGCCACACGTCTTTCCGATGACAGCGGCCGCATTCCCGGAGCAGTAGCCGGGTTGGATACCGGCGCCCTGCTGGCGCGGCTTGGCTGACCCGCCACTTGCCCGGTTGCGCCATCTGCTGTAGGGGCTGCGCATGTTTGATGATGCAGACGATATCCACCCGCTCTTTGCCGGCGCGCCCTCGACCACCGAGTTCAAGAAACTGCGCAAACGCATCGTGCGCCAGACCCGCGAAGCGATCGAACAATACGGGATGGTTGACCCGTCCGCCCATGACAAGGACGGCACACCGCCGCGTTGGCTTGTCTGCCTGTCGGGCGGCAAGGACAGTTATACGCTGCTGGCCGTCCTCTACGAACTCAAATGGCGCGGATTGCTGCCTGTCGATCTTCTGGCTTGCAATCTGGATCAGGGACAACCCGGATTTCCAGCAACGGTCCTGCCAGAGTTTCTGGACCGCATGGGCGTGCCACACAGGATCGAGTATCAGGACACATACTCTGTTGTGATGGACAAGGTCCCGCAGGGCCGAACATATTGCGCCCTGTGCTCGCGACTGCGCCGCGGCAACCTGTATCGCATTGCCCGGGAAGAAGGCTGTTCCGCCGTCGTGCTGGGCCACCACCGCGACGATATTCTCGAAACGTTTTTCATGAACCTCTTCCACGGAGGCCGACTGGCCACCATGCCACCGAAACTAGTGAATGAAGAGGGGGATCTTTTTGTCTTTCGCCCGCTTGCCCACGTCGCCGAAGCCGACTGCGAGAAATTTGCCAAGGCCATGCAGTATCCGATCATCCCCTGCGATTTGTGCGGCAGTCAGGACGGGCTGCAACGGCAGCAGGTCAAACAGATTCTCGATCAATGGGAAAAGAACAGCCCGGGTCGGCGTCAGGTTATGTTCCGCGCGTTAACAAATGCGCGCCCGTCGCACCTGTTGGATGCGAAACTCTTTGATTTTGTTAATCTTTCCGTAAACTCTGACGAAAAATCGGAAAATTTGGAAGAAATACCGCTGCTGCGTTAACGACTGACTCAGACTGGTTTCCTAGGCTCGGCATACCATTCATGCCCAAGGTCAGGACCCGATGCGGAATCATCCTTTCGTCGACCGTATTATTGAAGCTTTTGGAAACGTGGCATACGGCCCAGCCTTTCTGGCCTTTGTTCCGGCAACAAGCCTGGGGGCGTTCTGGCTTGGCGGTGAACGCGCTTTGGTCGCGGTGGCCCTGGGCTTGCCCCTGATGATTGCCGGTATAGGCGCAATGGCCCCCAACCCGGCAGACAGGAAACGGCAACAGGGTGGCCTGCTGCCGAATGACCAGTTCGAAACCGTTCTGGCTGAGGTGCTCTGGGATAGTCGCCGCAAAGGTGAAACGTCGGCCTGTTTCGCTGTGATCCTGGACGACTATATGCAAATGCTCGATCTGCATGGCCAAGCAGCAGCGAACCATGTGGCGCAGCAATTCTGTTTGCGCATCATGTCCATGATCCGCTCCAGTGACACCGCAACCCGGATCGATGGAAACAAGATGATGGTTGTTCTGCACCCGACGCAACAGCTTGATCTGGAAACCTGCATTCAGATGTCGGGACGAATACAATCCGCGGTCGAAGACCCCATCATGCTGAACGGAACCGGAGTTTACATGTCCTGCTCCATCGGTTTCTGCCTCAGCAGCAATGTCCCCGACGGCACCGCGAAAGACTGGTGCAACGCTGCTAACAACGCGCTGCAAGAAGCACAGCAAAACGGGCCGTCAACGATTCGTGCCTTTTCGTCCGAAACACGTCGCCGAGCTCAGGTCAGAACCAATCTGCGCAAGGAATTTGATGCGGCGCTGGAAAGCGGTGAAATTAGACCATGGTTTCAACCGCAGATCTCGACGGATACCGGGCGTGTGTCCGGGTTCGAGGCTCTGGCCCGCTGGGAACACCCGGCAAAGGGAGTGCTGGGCCCCAATATCTTTCTGCCCTTTGCCGAACAGGCAGAGTTGATGGGCAAACTGGGACAGGCGATGCGGCATCACGCCTTTTGCGCAATGCGCGAATGGGATCGCGCCGGTCTGACCGTACCACGCATCGGCATCAACTTCTCGTCGGACGAATTGCGCGACCCGGGGCTGATCGACCGCCTGAAATGGGAATTGGATCAATGCGATCTGACCCCGGACAGATTGGCGGTCGAAGTATTGGAGACCGTGTTTTCCAGAGGACCGGATGACGTAATCACCCGCAATGTCACGGGCTTGGCCGCGATGGGGTGCTGTATCGATCTGGACGATTTCGGCACAGGGCATGCCTCGATCGCTTCAATCAAGCGGTTCAACGTGTCCCGGATCAAAATCGACCGTTCTTTCGTGACAAAGGCGGACCAGGACCCAAGCCAGCAGCAGTTGGCCAGCGCAATTCTGACCATGGCAGAACGGCTGAATCTGGAAACCCTTGCTGAAGGCGTCGAGACGCCCGGAGAACACGCTTTGATGGCGCAATTGGGATGTGACCATGTTCAGGGGTTTGGCATCGGCAAGCCCATGCCTTTCGAAAAAACCGAGGACTGGATCACGTCTCATCGCGACAAGATCGACGGAATGCCCAAAATCGGGCGGCAAACGGGCTGAAGAACCGGAAACTGCGCCACAGAAGACCAATCCGTGACGAAATAACGAGCGATTCCGCTTGACCTTTGGGCCTGCACTCTGTTGAACCCTGCGGGTGTCTTTCACTGCTCAAGGTGGCTGTCCCAGATGGACGATCAGAACAAGAATCTCATCCTCGCAACCGCGCTCAGCTTTCTCGTGATCCTGGTCTGGTTCGTGCTGTTCCCTCCGCCGGAACAGACGCCAACCACGGAACAGGCTGAAATCGCCAGCATCGAAGGGAATGAGGTTCAGACGCCCAGCGCCGCTGATACCGGAACGGTCGGCGAAGCAACTGCAAGCGCCACTGAAGCCGAAGCCGAACCCGAGGCGCCCCGCGTCAGCATCGACACGCCCCGCCTGACGGGCAGCCTGTCGCTTGCCGGTGGCCGAATTGATGAGCTGTCGCTGAAGGATTACAAGGTTTCACTGGCCGAGGATTCTCCGATCGTCGAACTTCTGTCCCCGGTTGGAAGTGACTCTGCCTATTATGCACTTTATGGCTGGGCCCCCGGCGCGGGGCTCTCGGTCACGGACGTTCCCGGCCCGAACACTCTTTGGACGCTTGAGCAGGGCGAAACTCTGGGTGTTGACACTCCGATCACGCTGGCTTGGGACAATGGTAACGGCCTCACCTTCCGCCGCACCATTGCCGTGGATGAAGACTATATGTTCTCGGTCACCCAGTCGGTCGAGAACACCACCGACGCCGAGGTCGGCATGGCCCCCTACGGCATTCTGGCACGCCACGGCATGGGCGAAGACGGTGACCTGCCGGGCCTGAAGAACTTCTTTATTCTTCACGAAGGCGTCATGGTCATGGCTGACGGCGTTCTGGATGAGATCGACTATGGCGATGTGCGCGATTTCGATATCGACCCCAATGAACGCGCACAGGCCGAGGTCTATCAGGTCAAAGAAGGCGGCTGGATTGGGTTCACGGATCACTACTGGATGACCACCCTGATCCCGGCCGAGGGTGCAGCGTTCAAGGCAGCTGCCAAATACGATTCACGTCGCAACATTTATCAAACGGAAACGGTGCTGCCGACACTGACAGTCGCGCCCGGTACAACGGAAGAGGTCACGACCAGACTGTTCGCCGGTGCCAAGGAGTGGGAAACCATCCGGGAGTATCAGGCGGAAGGTGTTCAGAAGTTCATCGACAGCATCGACTGGGGTTGGTTCTACTTCCTGACCAAGCCGATCTTCTGGCTGCTGCACAACATCAATGCCCTGATTGGAAACATGGGCTGGTCAATCATCGGCCTGACGCTGATCATAAAGGCCATCCTGTTCCCGCTTGCCTTCAAGTCCTACGTCTCGATGGCAAAGATGAAGGAATTGCAGCCGCAAATGGAGGCCCTAAAAGAAGCCGCAGGCGATGATCGCCAGAAAATGCAGCAGGGCATGATGGAGCTGTACAAAAAGGAAAAGGTGAACCCTGCCGCAGGCTGCTTGCCTATTCTGTTGCAGATTCCGATCTTCTTCTCGCTGTACAAGGTGATTTTCGTGACGATCGAACTGCGTCAGGCCCCATGGTTCGGCCCGTTCCGGGACCTGAGCGCACCTGATCCAACCTCGATCTTCAACTTCTTTGGCTGGCTGCCATGGGCCGGGCCGCAACCTGACAGCCTGATGGCGCTGATCTTCATCGGTATTCTGCCGCTGCTGCTGGGTATTTCGATGTGGTTGCAGCAGAAATTGAACCCGGCGCCAACCGATCCGACGCAGGCCATGATCTTTGCCTGGATGCCTTGGGTCTTCATGTTCATGCTGGGTGGTTTCGCCAGTGGTCTGGTCGTGTACTGGATCGCGAACAACACAATCACGTTTACACAGCAATATCTGATCATGCGCAGCCAGGGCTATAAGCCGGATGTATTCGGAAACATAAAGTCCGGTTTCAAGCGGACGCCAAAAACGGACAACAAATGAGCGGAACGGTCTCAAGCCTTTGGCGCCACCCGATCAAAAGCCATGGGCGAGAAGCCCTGAGCCAAGTCACACTCATCCCCGGGCAGACCATGCCCGGGGATCGCGTTTGGGCGGTCGCTCATGAGGCCGCCAAAACCGATGGTTCGGAATGGGCACCCTGTTTCAATTTCAGCCGCGGTTCAAAAGCGCCTCAGTTGATGGCCATTTCGGCCGAATTGCAGGGCGACCGGGTTACATTGCGCCACCCGCAGCGACCGGATCTCGATTTTGCGCCGGACACCGAACAAGAAGCTTTTCTGGACTGGGTAAAGCCACTTATGCCGGCGGACCGCGCTGCATCTGCCCGGATCGTTCGGGTTCCGGGGCGCGGTATGACGGACAGCGACTTTCCATCGATCAGCCTGTGCAACATGGCATCGCATCGCGCAGTCGAACAGAAGCTGGGCCAGACTCTGTCCATTGTTCGGTGGCGCGGCAATTTCTGGTTCGAAGGTCTGCCGTTGTGGGATGAGTTTGACTGGCTGGGCCGGGACCTGCGCATTGGCGAGGCCGTGCTTCGCGTCCGCGAGCGGATCACGCGATGTATGGCCACCACCGCCAATCCCGAAACCGGTGAGAGGGACGCAGACACCCTGCGCGCCCTGAACAGCTGGGACCATCAGGATTTCGGCGTTTACGCCGAGGTCGTTCAGGGCGGCGAAATCCGCGTCAACGATGAGGTGCAGGTGCTATGACCACGCTTCCCTTCCCCCTGGCCGAAGACCCGGATGAATTCGCCCTGGAGCGAGGCCGCAAGCTGTTTGCAGGCCCGTCCGAGTTCGTCAAAGGCGTTGTCGCCATGAATGGCCTGCCCGCACCTGACCGGTTGGAAGTCTGTTTTGCGGGGCGTTCGAACGTGGGCAAATCCAGCCTGATCAATGCCTTGACCGGCACGAAAGGTCTGGCCCGCGCATCCAACACGCCCGGCCGCACGCAAGAGATCAACTTTTTCACCCAAGGCCCTGAACTCTATCTCGTGGACCTGCCGGGCTATGGCTATGCAAACGCCCCGGTGAAAGTGGTCGAGAAGTGGCAGAAGCTGCTGAAACAATATCTCAGCGGGCGCCAGACACTGCGCCGCGCCTTTGTCCTGATCGACTCGCGCCACGGGGTGAAACCGGTCGATGACGAAATTATGAAGTTGCTGGACACCAGCGCCGTGACATTTCAATGCGTTCTGACCAAGGCAGACAAGGTCAAAGCCAAGGATCGTGAAAAGGTTCTGGAAAAAACCCGGGCCGCGTTGTCCAAACATCCCGCGGCATTTCCGGAAATCGTGCTTACCTCTTCCGAAAAGGGTGACGGCATTGCGACCCTGCGGTCCATCATTGCGCATCTGGAATAGCTTCACCCTTGGCAGCGTGGGGCAAAGGTCCTAACACGGTTTTCCAGAAGGACTTTAGCAATGAAGACACGAGATATGAACCGGGACTGGATCGCCACCGCAGCCACACTCAACAGCGCCCTGCCCTATCTGCAGCGCTATGACGGAGCCATCGTCGTCATCAAACTTGGCGGACACGCCATGGGCAGCGACGAGGCGATGGAAAGCTTTGCCCGGGACGTGGTTCTGATGCGCCAGGTGGGTGTAAACCCGGTGGTCGTCCACGGCGGTGGTCCGATGATCAATGCAATGCTGGGCAAGTTGGACATTCAATCCGAATTCGTGAACGGCAAGCGAGTGACCGACAAGGCCACGGTTGAAGTGGTCGAAATGGTTCTGTCCGGGCTCGTGAACAAGCGCATCGTACAGGCGATCAATGATCAGGGCGGATCAGCCGTAGGCCTGTCTGGCAAGGACGCAGGCCTGATGGTCTGCGATCAGACGGATGCATCGCTGGGCTTTGTCGGCACTCCTGCCGAGATGAATCCGAAGATCCTGCATGATCTGTTTTCACATGACGTAATCCCGGTCATCGCCCCGCTTGGTGCAGGCCGCGACGGTGAAACATTCAACGTCAATGGCGACACGGCAGCCGGAGCAATCGCTTCTTCGCTCAAGGCAGACCGTCTGTTGCTGCTGACGGATGTTTCCGGTGTCAAGAACGCGGCGGGCGATGTCGTGACCGAACTCAAGGCCGGTCAGATAAGGGAAATGACCCGCGAAGGCACCATTGCAGGCGGTATGATACCCAAGACAGAAACCGCACTGGACGCCCTGCACAGCGGCGTTCGGGCTGTCGTCATACTTGATGGGCGCGCACCCAATGCCGTGCTGCTGGAGCTGTTCACCGAACATGGGGCCGGGTCGCTGATACGCCCGGACTGACCCCGCAAGAGAGGAGGAGGAGACATGACACATCTTGCACAGCCTTCCTCTGATCCTGACGCGACGCCCTATGAACAGGTTGAAAGCGCCGCCCTTGATACTGGTTTGTTGGTCATGGGCGCACTGCATCCTCGCCACGTTGCAGCCAAAGACCTCGAAACCGGCACGCTAATCCTGTTGGGGGCCGGGCCGAGATTCTGGCCCGTACTGAAAGCCTCACCGGAATGGCACCAGGCCGACCCCGTTGACCGATGGTCGCAAAGGGTCGTCGATCAGATGGCCGAAAGGCTCGGCGCACAGGCGTATTTCCCGTTCGGCGGCCCTCCGTACACGCCATTCATTGACTGGGCACTCAAGTCTGGGCGAACGTTCAGCAGCCCGGTCGGGGCATTGGTGCATGAAACCGTAGGGATGATGATTTCCTATCGGGGCGCACTGTATTTTGCCAAAGAGTTCGCCATCCCAACACCTTCCGGCGTGTCGCCTTGCGAAACCTGCGCCGCGCCTTGCACGACGACCTGTCCGGTCAGTGCGCTGAACGCGCAGGAGTTCTATGACGTCGCTGCATGCCACGACCATTTGGGCACTGCTGAAGGTCAGACCTGTATGGCGGGCGGGTGTCTGGCCCGCCTTGCCTGCCCTCTGAGCGCGGGCGCAGGACGCGACCCGGAACAATCGGCCCATCACATGAAAGCCTTTCATCCGTCATGACCCGAATTCTGATCCTGACACGTCATGCGAAATCCAGCTGGGATAGCCCGGGTCTTGGCGATCATGACCGCCCGCTGAACAAACGTGGACGAAAGTCGGCCCCGGCCATCGCTGCTTGGTTGCGTCACCACGGCTGGTTGCCGGATGAAGTCCTAAGCTCTACATCAACCCGCACCCGCGAGACATGGGATCGCATGGGTTTGCAGGCCGATAAAGTCAGCTTTCACAGCGCGCTCTACCACGCTGATTCAATGGTCATGCTGCGGGAACTTTCAGGTGCTACGGAACCGGCTGTTTTGATGATGGGCCACAATCCCGGGATCGCCGATTTTGCCAACCGTCTGGTGCGGCAACCGCCAAATCATACACGCTTTTTCGATTATCCAACCTGTGCAACAACCGTCATGTCGTTCGAAATAAACAGCTGGGCCGAGGTCCGATGGCAAACCGGGACAGTGCTGGGGTTCACCATCCCGCGTGAGTTGATCGAATAGAAAAAGGCGGGGCAATACCCCGCCTTCATTCATTCAGCCTTTGTGCAGGTCAGTGACCCAGAATCTGGCTCAGGAACAGTTTGGTCCGCTCGCTTTGCGGGTTGTTGAAGAACTCTTCGGGTTCATTCTGTTCCACGATCTGACCGGCATCCATGAAGATCACGCGGTTGGCGACCTGACGGGCAAAGCCCATCTCGTGCGTCACGCACAGCATGGTCATACCTTCTTCGGCCAGTTCGATCATGGTGTCGAGCACCTCTTTGATCATCTCGGGGTCCAGCGCCGATGTCGGTTCATCGAACAACATGATCCGTGGCATCATGCACAGTGAGCGGGCAATCGCGACACGCTGCTGCTGACCACCTGAAAGCTGACCGGGATACTTGTCGGCCTGTTCAGGGATTTTGACCTTTTCCAAGAAATGCATCGCCCTCTCTTCAGCCTCTTTCTTGGGCGTCTTGCGCACCCAGATCGGGGCCAGCGTACAGTTTTCCAGAATGGTCAGATGCGGGAACAGGTTGAAGTGCTGGAACACCATTCCAACCTCGGACCGGATCTTGTCGATGTTCTTCAGGTCATTCGACAGCTCGATCCCGTCCACCACGATCTTGCCTTGCTGGTGTTCTTCCAGTGCGTTCAGGCAGCGGATCAGGGTGGATTTGCCCGACCCTGACGGGCCCGCGATCACGATCCGCTCGCCCTGATTGACGGTCAGATTGATGTCGCGCAGCACGTGGAAGGACCCGTACCACTTGTTCATGTTGTTGATTTCGATGGCGACCTCGTCGCTCACCTGCATCTTGGAGCGGTCGATTTCGCGGTCAATTGCAAGTTCAGACATGTGTTGAACTCCTTAACGATGATCTGTGGCAAGGCGACGCTCGAGCCACTGAGAATATTGAGAGATGCCGTAACAGACGACGAAGAACAGAAGCGCGGCAAAGCCCAGAAGCTCCCAGTAGACGCCGTTCCATTCAGTCGACGCCAGGATGGGTCCCCGGATCATACCCACCAGATCGAACATCGAAATGACCGAAACCAGTGTCGTATCCTTGAACAGGCCCACGGCCACGTTCACGATCCCGGGGATCGAGATCTTCAGCGCCTGCGGCAGGATGATAAGCCGCATCGCCTGCGGATAATCCAACCCAAGACTGTCTGCGGCCTCGTACTGCCCGCGCGGAAGCGCTGCCAGACCGCCGCGGATCACCTCGGCGATATAGGCGGACGAGAACATGGTGATCATGATCACAACGCGCAGGAACAGGTCGACCGTGCTGTCAGGCGGGAAGAAATAGGCCAGCATCACCGAAGCCACGAACAGCAGCGTGATCAGAGGCACGCCGCGGATGAACTCGATGAAGATGACGCAGACCCACTTGATCAGCGGCATGTTCGACTGTCGCCCCAAGGCCAGTGCGATCCCAAGTGGTACCGACAGCGACACACAGGTCACGCCCAGCATCATGTTCAGCATGAAACCGCCCAAATCACGGCTGGGAACGGCCGTCAGCCACGCGTTTTCTGATGCGCCTTCCGGGATCAGGGCCCCTCCGACGTTCCAGATGACCAGTGCCGTCACAATCGCTCCGAAGAACCCGGCGGCAAAGTTGTTGTTGCCCAGCTTCTGGAAGACACCACCGGCGGCCATGCAGCCAACAAGCGCAACCAGAGGCACGAGGATCGTGCCACCCCAGATCAGCCAGAAAGCCAGGAAGGGATAGACCGCAGTGAACAACAGCATCTTGCGAGGCAAGTCAAAGAACAGCACCGGCGCAATCGCCACCAGCATCAGCACAAAGGCCAGGTTCGGCCGCCAATAGGCATCGACGGGGTACTTGAACCCATAGATCAGCTGCGGCCAGCGTTCCGTCAGAACCGCGAAACAGGCTCCGGTCTTGTCCCCCAGAATCTCGCGGCATTCCGCGAGCGAGTTGGCATTCCACACTCCGTTCAGAATCCATGGCAAGGTATTCTTGAGAAGAATGTAGATCAGGATCAGCGACAGAACTGTCAGGATCGAGTTGACGACCCCTGAAAACAGATTCTCGCGCAGCCATTTGATGACGCCGGTCTCATTTGCCGGCGGCGGTGAGGGCGGGATGGTGCCTTCGGCCACGAAGGCGATCGGGTTTGTTGCTTGATCACTCATGGCTCAGCGCTCCTTCAGCTTGACGGAAGCGTTGTAGATGTTCATCCCCGTCGAAATCAGCAGCGAGGCCGTGAGGTAGAACAACATCAGCAGAAGAACGCATTCAATCGCCCGGCCGGTCTGGTTCAGAGTAATACCACCCAGTGTTGCGGTGATATCCGCATAGCCAACGGCAATCGCGAGAGACGAGTTCTTGGTGATATTCAGATACTGCGAGATCAGCGGCGGGATGATGACCCGCAATGCCTGGGGCAGGATGACCAGTTTCATGATCCGTCCCTGACGCAGGCCCAGCGCGGCGGCAGCCTCGGTCTGACCTTTGCTGATCGCCTGAATACCCGCACGCACGTTTTCCGCGATAAAGGCACCGGTATAGATCGACAGGGCAAACCACAGCGCAATCAGGGGGCCGCCGGCATTCATTCCACCGCTGAAGTTAAAGCGCTTCAGTTCGGGGACATCCCAGGTCAGGCCCATGATGACCATCAACAGCACAAAAGGCACCAGCCAGATTGCCAGTTTCGGCAACAGTGTCGCGGGGCGCTCGCCGGTTTCTTCCTGCTTCTTGGTTGCGCGTTTTTCAATTTCGCCACTGACGAACCACGATCCGATCAGGACGGCGATGACCAGCAACCAGTTCAGGGCTGTCGATGCAAACAGGCCATTGGCGAATTCGGGACGCGGAAAATAGATGCCCCGATTGGTAAAGGCAAAGGACCCAAACAGCATTGAAGACGTCGGGTTTTCCCCCCGGAACGCGCTTGGCGCCGGCAGCACGGCCGTCATGATCGTGAAGATGATGATGATCCAGATCAGAACCGGGATGTTCCGGAAGATCTCGACATACACGGCCATCAGCTTCGACACGAGCCAGTTGTTCGACAGTCTCAGAACGCCCGCGATCACACCGAAAACAGTTGCGGTGATACAGGCCAGAAAGGCCACAAGCAGTGTGTTCAGCAAACCGACAAGTGCCGCGCGTGCATGCGATGACTGACTGTCATATTCAACAAGACGCTGGTTGATGTCGTACCCGGCTGAATCGCCGAGGAAAGAATAGGAAATATTGAGCCCTGCGGCCCTGAGGTTCTGGATCAGGTTGTTGCCCAGATACCAGATGGAAAGCGCAATGACGATGGCCGCAATCACCTGAAATGTAAGAGAGCGATAGCGGGTATCGTTTATGAGCATAGACAACCGAAAATCAGCTTTCGGTGGGTCAGTCATAGTCGACATATTTTGGGATCCCCGTGGCTTGCGAGCTGTTTCATTTCGGCGAGGTTTTCCCCGCTCTGCATCTGCCCGCAGCAATTTATTGTAGAAAAGGGCGCAGGTTGCCCCGCGCCCTCTTCCATTGATGCCTTAACGGAACGGCGGCGAGTACAGCAGGCCGCCTTCGGTCCACTGTGCGTTCAGGCCCCGCGCCAAACCGATCGGAGTTTCCTCACCGATGTTCTTGGCAAACACTTCACCATAGTTGCCGCCAGCTTTGATCGCTTTGGCCGCCCAGTCAGCGTCCAGACCCAGCATTTCACCCAGAGTGCCTTCTGTACCCAGCAGGCGGTTGATTTCCGGGTTGTCGGTGCCGGCGCTCAGTTCGTCGATATTTGCCGAGGTCACGCCCAGCTCTTCAGCCGAAATCAGTGCGTTCAGCGTCCAGCGGACAACGTCGCCCCACTCGTGATCGCCATGACGGACCAGCGGGCCCAGCGGCTCTTTCGAGATGATCTCGGGCAGCAGGATGTGCTCGTCCGGCGCTTCGAAGGTGGCGCGGGTTGCGGCCAGGCCCGAAGCATCGGTGGTGTAAACGTCACATGCACCGGCCAGGTACTGCTGCTGCGCTTCGGCGTTGGTTTCGATCGGAACCGGCTCGTAGCTGATGTTGTTGGCACGGAAGAAATCGGCCAGGTTCAGCTCGGTGGTGGTACCGGTCTGGATGCAGACACGGGCGCCGTCCAGTTCCTTGGCCGAGCTGACGCCCAGCGCCTTGGGAACCATGAAGCCCTGCCCGTCATAGTAGTTCACACCGGTGAATTCGAACTTCAGGTCGACGTCGCGGCTGAAGGTCCAGGTGGTGTTTCTTGCCAGCATGTCGATCTCGCCCGAGGCCAGAGCGGTAAAACGTGTCTTACCAGTGGTCGGAACGAATTCAACGGCGTTGGCGTCACCCAGAACAGCAGCAGCAACGGCGCGGCACAGCGATACGTCAAAGCCCTGCCATTCGCCATTGGCGTCGGGCGCAGCAAAACCAACCAGACCGGTGGTCACACCACAATTCAGCTTGCCGCGTGCTTTAACGTCGTCAACGGTCCCTGCCATGGCTGCGCCAGCAGCAAGACCGGCAATCGTCGCCGCGCCCAAGATTACGGATTTTTTCATTTTTACCTCTTCCTGATTTTCCGCCCCGTCCGAGACGGCTCTGCCCGGCAAGTGGATGCCGGATAGGTTACCCCAAAGGTGTCTCCCCTTTAGTGGCACTGAGTTTGGGCGTATTCATAAACAAACGTCAAGGGCCGGATCATCGAAAACGATGGATCAGGCCCCAAGCTGTTTACAGATCTGCTCAAAAAACCGGAATTTAGGATCAAACCGATATGTCAAAGAAGCGTTTGGCATGCATAAAGGCCGCTTTCTTGGCCTCGGCAACCTGATGGGCTTCTTCGTCATGGCCCCATTGTTCGATCTGCCAGGTTTCATCCAATCTTGAAATGCGCCATATCTCGTCCGGTTTGCGCCAGTTCATGGCGGCCGCAAAGCCAAGAATCAATGACCCCGACAAACTGACAAGATCGTGGAAAGCGGCCAGTTGGAACGCATCCAGCCCGTGCACCCGAGAACGCAATGTCGCCAGGGCGGATTCCGGCTGCGGTTGATGCAGGACGCCCGCAACCGGAACCAGACGGGCAGACAGCGCGGTCTCGGCCCAATCCAGGGCGGGATCCCATTCGGAGCACTGACGATCCTGCAACTCCTGCGGGTGGGTTGCGCGATAACACAATAAATCGGAATCGCCGTAATCGGCCAGCATGTCGGCCACTTCCCCGTGCTGGATGCGGACTTTGTCAATCGCTGCATTGGCAGAACGGGTGAACGGCATCACGGCAGGATCAACCTCTTTTTCCTGCGCATCCCATTCCCCTGCCACCGCTTCGGCCATGGGGCGGGTTGGCAGGATCAGGTCTGCCTTGGCGGGTGTTTTGACCCTGCGGCCATCCAGTTCGACGGTGAAGCCGCCATCAACCGCGACAACGGTGCTGTCCTTCCAGAAGCGTTTCGGTTTCCAGTCACTCATCTTTCAATCCCACATCTCAGCCAGAGCATTGGGCAACTGGTCAAAGGTTTCGACAATGCAAGAAGCTGCGGTCAAAGCCGATCGGTCATGATAGCCCCAAGTGACGCCGATGCCGCGAACACCGGCAGCCGCGGCCATATCCATGTCAAAGCTCGTGTCGCCGATCATCACTGCACAACCCGGATCGACCCCGGTTTCCGCCAATGCGGTCTGCACCATGGACGGATGCGGCTTTGACGGGTGGTGATCCGCGACCTGCCGGGTCACGAAATACGGTTCCAGCCCATGGGCTTCGATCAATGCGTCCAACCCGCGCTGCGACTTGCCGGTTGCCACGCCAAGAAGCACTTCGGGCACGGCATGCAACGCTTCAATCGCCTCGCGCGCACCGGGGTACAACGGCGAACTTGCCGCGCCCAATTCAAGACGATGGGCGTGATAGGCCTCTTTATACCCGTCGACCAGATCGTTCTGGACCGAGAGGGGCTGTTCCGGCGCCAACCGGGCGATGGCATGCGGCAGCGACAAGCCAACAATGGACAGGATCGCCTTTCGCGTCGGAACCGGCACGAAGGCGGCCTGAAAGCTGGCGGTCATGGAATGAACGATACTGCCCTGACTGTCGACCAGAGTACCGTCGACGTCGAACAGGACCAGCCGCAAGGGTGCGCTCATTGCAGCGCCTCAAACGGGTCATCAGCCGCCAGATCCTCGCTCCATCCGAACGTGTCCCAGCTGTGCTTCATATGCTCGGGCAAGGGCGCCGTCACGGTCACTGGTTTCCGCGTCACCGGATGCAGGAAGGACAGCCGCCGTGCGTGCAGATGCAGCTTTTTGCTGATGATCCCACCCAGTTGCGCACCCCATCCGTCGCCAAGGTTTTCCTGACCCGAACCGCCGTATTTTCCGTCGCCGATAATCGGATGTCCGATTGCGGCCATATGCGCCCGCAACTGGTGCGTACGTCCGGTGATCGGCTCCATCGCGACCCAGGCGGCGCGGCCGGCAACTCGATAAAGGGTTGCGTAATGCGTATGCGCGCGTTTCGCGCCCGGAGTGCTGTCAATTTCGTTTATATGCACGGGGATCATCTTTTCGCCCTCGCCGTGCTTGCCATGACCAGGCGCCTTGACAAGGCCGGTCTTGATCTCACCCAGATACGGTGTCGGCACCCCGGCAACCAGCGCCCAGTAGATCTTGCGCGTATCGCGGTGGCGGAAAGCGGCCGTCAAACCCTTGGCGGCTTCGCGGGTGCGGGCCAGCAGCAGAACACCTGACGTGTCCTTGTCCAACCGATGGACCAGCCGAGGGTTCTCGTCATAGTCGAACCGCAGCGCTTCGGACAGGCTGTCAACATGCCTTGTCTGCCCGCTGCCGCCCTGCACCGGCAGACCATGCGGCTTGTTCAGCGCCAGAACGTGATCGTCACGGTAGATCACGCAGGATTGGATCATCTTGGCATCCGCATCCGAGATGTGATGCTTGGCCTCAGCCGGTTTGTGATCAGCGTCCGGCAAGGGCGGCACGCGAACAACCTGCCCGGCCTCCAGCCGGGTCGAGGCCTTGGCGCGGCTACCGTCAACACGCAATTCTCCCTTGCGGCACATTTTTTCAATGCGCCCCTGGCTGACATGCGGAAACAGGCGGCGCAGCCAGCGATCCACGCGTTGGTCCCCATCACCTTCAGCGACTGTAATCATCTGCACGCCACTCATGCCATTACCCCTTGTTCCGCGCGGGTGATCCGCCCGGATTGCGTGTTTATCCGTGTCCCAGAAATCATGGGCGTCTGTCGCGCGCAACGCGGCAAGAGTCAAGGTATCTGGCTCTGGATCTCAGATGTTCGAGAAGTCGCCGTGCCGCCTTGCTCCGTCCCGGAAACGGGTCGCACCAGCGGTTCCTTCGCGGCGAATGACATCCAACCCGTTGGCCCATTCAACCTTAAGCGCGTCACAAACCGGCATTCCACGCGTTTCGATGATCGACCGGCATATCAAGTCCTCCGCTGCAAGCGTTGACCCAGGGGAAGCGTCCAATTTCAATCAAGTCGCCTGTGGCGCCGCGGAACCTTTACGATTGACCCCGCGTAACTAGCTGTTCCGCTGTGTCCGCAGCTTGGCAAAATAATCGAAGCGTTTCTTTAGCTCACGCTCGAAACCGCGCTCGACCGGCTGATACAAAACCGGGCGTTTCATCGTCTCGGGGAAGTAGTTCTGACCGGAAAACCCGTCCTCGGCATCGTGGTCGTAGGCATAGCCCGCGCCGTAACCCTGTTCCTTCATCAAAGAGGTCGGCGCGTTCAGGATATGCTTGGGCGGTGGCTCGCTGCCGGATTGCTTGGCCAGCCGCATTGCCGCCTTGTAGCCGACATAGGCGCCGTTGGATTTTGGCGCCAGGGCAAGATAGACCAGCGCCTGAGCAAGCGCCAACTCGCCCTCGGGTGAACCCAGACGTTCGTAGGTTTCCCACGATTGCAAACAAATGGCCTGCGCCTGCGGATCGGCCAGGCCTATGTCCTCGACCGCCATGCGTGTGATCCTGCGCGCAAGATACCGCGGGTCTTCGCCCCCGGTCAGCATGCGCGCGAACCAATACAAGGCCGCATCGGGATCAGATCCGCGCACCGACTTGTGCAGGGCCGAGATCAGGTTGTAATGCTCATCACCAGACTTGTCGTATTTTGCAGCCCGCCGCATCAAACGCGTAGACAGCGCATCGGGGCCCAGCGGCGCATCCACCTTCCACGCCGAAACCTGTTCGATCAGGTTCAGCAAAGCCCGACCGTCGCCATCGGCCATCTCTTGCAACGCATCGCGGGCGGCAGGCGTCAATGGCAACGCGTGGCCCAGCTCTTTCTCGGCCCGCTGGGTCAGACGCTCCAGATCGGCAAGGCTCAGCCGTTCCAGCACCAGCACCTGCGACCGGCTGAGCACAGCGGCATTCAGTTCGAATGACGGGTTCTCGGTGGTTGCGCCGACCAACAGGATTGTCCCGTCTTCCATATGGGGCAGAAACCCATCTTGCTGAGCCTTGTTGAAGCGGTGAATCTCGTCCACGAACAACAAGGTGCCCTGCCCGTTCTGGCGGCGTATTTTCGCGGCCTCGAAGACTTTCTTCAGATCCGGCACACCGGTAAAGATCGCACTGATCTGAACGAAATGCAGATCGGTTTCCTGTGCCAACAGCCGTGCAATCGTGGTCTTTCCAACTCCGGGTGGGCCCCAGAAGATCAGGCTGGACAAACTGCCTGCCGCCAGCATGACACCCAAAGGGGCCTCGGGGCCCAGCACCTGCTCCTGCCCGATCACCTCGGCCAGGGATCGAGGCCGCAACCGGTCAGCCAGAGGCCGGTGAGGAGAAGCGGCGGGTTCTGCCGCCCCGGTATCGAACAGATCACTCACAGGTCACAGCCGGAACCGCAAAGAGACGGACCGCCCCCCGCGCACCAGACCTATCTGCACGTAACGGCCCGGATCGGTCAGCGCGGTCTCAACGTCCCGAGGGCGCTGGATCTCATCGGCATTGATGCTTTCAAGAATATCACCGGTTCGCAATCCCGCCCTTCCGCCATACGGGCCGGGATCCACCACGACGACACCGGTCAGCGACAGCGGCAATCCCATCCTGGTGATCACCGCGGGGTTGACCCGGGACACCACCAACCCCGGAAGAACGGTTCTGTCGTTCAACGTCGTTTCTTCGGCGGCCGGAACATCGGGGGCTTTGATAAGCGCCACCTCAACCTGGTCACTTTGGTCGCCGCGCAGACGGGTCAGAACCGAGGTTCCGCCCACTCCGGCGACCGACATCCGAAACTTCATCTCGGCGGGTGAATTGACCTCATCCCCGTCCACATGGGTTACCACGTCTCCAACTCTGAACCCTGCGTCGCGCAAAGGGCTGAGCTCATGCAGATCAGAGACCACAACGCCCAACGGGATGGCCAGACCAAGGGATTCCGCGATATCCGCGCTCATATGTTGACCCGACATTCCTGCCCACGGGCTGACGAAGGTTTCGTTTCCCTGCTGCGCCTGCTTGAGGAATTGCGCCACCAGATTGGCGGGGATGGCAAAGCCTATTCCGTTTGACCCACCCGATCGGGTCAGAATCGAGGTATTGATCCCGATAAGCTGGCCATTCACATCGATCAGCGCCCCACCGGAGTTGCCCGGGTTGATTGCCGCATCCGTCTGGATGAAATATCCGCGGCCATTCCCGGTTGCCGTGCCCGTGCGCGCCAGCCCCGAGATGATGCCGGAAGATACCGTCTGCCCCACCCCGAACGGGTTTCCGATGGCCAGCGCCAGCTCTCCGACTTCGACCTGGTCGGAATCGCGAAGGGTCAGGTAGGGCAGATCTTCGGCCTCCTTCAAGCGCAGGATCGCGATATCGCTTTCCTCATGGCCCAGCACAACCTCGGCCGAAAACTCGCGCCGATCCGTGGTGACAACCCGGATCTCGGTCGCAGAGCCAACCACGTGATAGTTGGAAACAACATACCCATCGTCCGACAGGATAACCCCGGAACCCAACGAGTTTTGAACCCGCTGACGTGGTTCGCCAAATCCCCGGCCAAAGAAATCCTGAAAGAACGGGTCCGAGAAAAACGGGCTTGCCCGGCCCTGCCGGACGATCTTGGCATAGATGTTCACAACCGCCGGTGATGCCTGTTTCACGACCGGGGCAAATCCCAACGAAATCTCGGCCTGTGACTGCGGAACTTTCGTTTCGGCCATTCCTTGCGTCGCGCAGGTCAAGGCAACAAGGGTCAGCATTACGCGGATCATGGTGGCTCCGTTTTTTGCGATTGGCCCAGATATGCTGACACAAAATCCGAATTGCAAGTCGGCGGTCGGGTATGCCCCGCAACATGCCGGCATGCCATAACGAAAAAACCTCCGTCCGGTTTCCCGAACGGAGGTTCGACCTTGACCCTGGGTCAGATCTTATTCTTCGTCTGCTGCCTCTTCGGCGGCAACGCGGGCTTTGTCGGCCGCGCCCTTGGCGTCGACGTCACGATCAACAAATTCGATGATCGCCATCGGGGCCATGTCGCCATAGCGGAAGCCAGCTTTCAGGATGCGGACATAACCGCCCTGACGCTCGGCGTAGCGGGGGCCCAGAACTTCGAACAGCTTGGCGACGTCTTTGTCTTCCTTCAGCTGTGCTGCGGCCTGACGGCGGGCGTGCAGGTCGCCGCGCTTGCCCAGAGTGATCAGTTTTTCAACGATCGGGCGCAGTTCTTTTGCCTTGGGCAGAGTCGTTTTGATTTGCTCATGCTCGATGAGCGAGCCAGCCATGTTCGCAAACAGCGCCTTGCGGTGCTCATGAGTACGGTTCAGGCGGCGGTAACCACGTGCGTGACGCATTTTCTAGTTCCTTCTTTCGCGTTTTGCTTTGTCTGGCCGACGATGCGTGTCACCGGCTCTCCTTGGGGCGGAAATGCCCATATTGTCCCCGGATATTCCCATTTCGGGCCGGGCATTGGGGAAGACGCGCTTAGAACGCGTCTTCGAATTTCTTCGCCAGATCTTCGATGTTGTCGGGCGGCCAGTCCTCGACATCCATGCCCAAGTGCAGGCCCATGCCGGAAAGAACTTCCTTGATCTCGTTCAGCGACTTGCGACCGAAGTTCGGAGTGCGCAGCATCTCGGCTTCGGTCTTCTGGATCAGATCGCCGATATAGACGATGTTGTCGTTCTTCAGGCAGTTTGCCGAACGGACCGACAGTTCCAGCTCGTCCACCTTCTTCAGCAGCAGCGGGTTGAACTCCAGACCATCGTCCTCGTCCTGACGGCTTGCCGATTCCGGCTCGTCGAAGTTGACGAAGATCGACAGCTGATCCTGAAGGATACGAGCGGCAAAGGCCAGTGCGTCTTCCGGCGTGATCGAACCATCGGTTTCGATCTTCAGGGTCAGTTTGTCATAGTCCAGAACCTGACCTTCACGGGTCGGCTGAACGTCATAAGCGACCTTTTTGACCGGCGAATAGATCGCATCAATCGGGATCAGGCCGATAGGCGCGTCTTCAGGCTTGTTCTTCTCGGCCGAGACATAGCCCTTGCCGGTGTTGACGGTCAGTTCCATGAACAGGTCAGCGCCATCGTCGAGGTGGCAGATGACGTGGTCGCGGTTCAGAACCTCGATACCGGCGCTTTCGCTGATGTCACCCGCGGTGACGACTGCGGGGCCTTTGGCATTGATCGACAGGCGCTTGGGGCCTTCGACTTCCATGCGCAGGGCAACCTGCTTGAGGTTCAGGATGATGTCGGTGACGTCTTCGCGAACGCCTGCGACGCTCGAGAACTCGTGCAAAACGTTGTCGATCTGGACGCTGGTGATGGCCGCGCCTTGCAGCGAGCTCATCAGGACGCGGCGCAGGGCGTTGCCCAGGGTCAGACCAAAGCCACGCTCCAGCGGTTCGGCAACCAGGGTGGCCTGACGTGCAGGATCATTGCCCGGCTTGGCTTCCAGCTGGGTCGGCTTGATCAATTCTGCCCAATTCTTGTGGATCATGTAATCCCTCCATTCCTGTCCGCGCCCCATGACCAACAAGGTGCAGACGCCCGAGGTTCAAAATGACGTGCTGGGGCCGTGCAGAAACACAGCCCCAGCTCAATTCAAAATCGCTTAGACGCGACGACGCTTCGGCGGACGGCAGCCGTTGTGAGCAATCGGTGTCACGTCGCGGATCGACGTGATGTTGAAGCCCACTGCAGCCAGCGCGCGCAGTGCCGATTCACGGCCCGAACCGGGGCCCTGAACTTCGACTTCCAGCGTCTTAACGCCATGTTCCTGCGCCTTCTTGCCTGCGTCTTCGGCAGCCATCTGAGCGGCGTAGGGGGTCGATTTCCGCGATCCCTTGAAGCCCATGGTACCGGCAGACGACCACGAGATGGCGTTGCCCTGTACGTCCGAGATCAGGATCTTGGTGTTGTTGAAGGTCGAATTCACATGGGCAACGCCCGATGCGATGTTCTTGCGCTCTTTGCGCTTAACGCGAGTCTTGTCACGTGCCATCGGTCAGACCCTCCCTTATTTCTTCTTACCAGCGATGGCCTTTGCGGGGCCTTTGCGGGTACGAGCGTTGGTGTGGGTACGCTGACCGCGAACCGGCAGGTTGCGGCGGTGACGCAGGCCGCGATAGCAGCCCAGGTCCATCAGACGTTTGACGTTCATCTGAACTTCGCGACGCAGGTCACCTTCAACGGTGAAATTTGCATCGATGTGCTCGCGGATGGCCAGAACTTCGGCGTCGGACAGTTCGTTGACGCGACGGTGCGCTTCAATGCCCACGGCTTCGCAGATCGCTTTGGCCGAAGTGTTTCCGATACCGGTGATATATGTGAGGGCGATAGGTACCCGCTTTGCAGTCGGGATGTTTACGCCGGCAATACGTGCCACGTGTCACTTTCCTTTTCGTTGCGGTTCCGTAACTCCAGAACCTTTTTTCACAACGCTTTACCGTGGCAGTGTGGCCAGAGGGTTCAGCATTATTCGAGGTGGTCGGGGCGGTTGGGACGAATCCCGCACGCGGTCTTGATTCCCTTTAGGGATGGGGGTCGATATGGGCTTTTGGCGGTGCCGTCAAGCCCATATTGAAATCAGCCGAGAATGGCCTCGATCGACGCCGTGACTTCCTTGATGTCCGCCAGCCCGTTCACGGGGCGCAGATCGCCCTTGGCGTAGTAATAGCCGATCAGCGGAGAGGTCTTCTTGTAGTACTCCATCAACCGCGTGCGCAGACTGTCTTCGTTATCGTCGGCGCGACGAACGAAGTCATTTTCCTTGCCGCAGTTGGTGCACTTGCCGTCAGCCGGGATCGGCTTGGTCTTGTCGTTGTAGACCTCACCGCATCCGCCACAGGTTGACCGTGCGGTAATCCGTTCCACCAGAGCATCGTCATCCACGCGCATCTCGATCACGGTATGCAGGGACTGGCCCAGCTTGGTCAGCAGAGCCGACAGCGCGTCGGCCTGTGCCAAAGTGCGAGGGAAACCGTCAAAGATGAAACCGGCGCCTTTTTCGGTGGTCAGTTTCTCTTCAATCAGGCCGATCACGATCTCATCGGTGACCAGCTTGCCCGCGTCCATGATCGCAGCAACCTTCTGGCCCATTTCGGTTCCGCTGGTCTTGGCCTCGCGCAGCATATCTCCGGTGCTGAGCTGCACCATCCCGCGTGTTTCCACCAGATGACGCGCCTGCGTTCCTTTCCCGGCCCCCGGGGGGCCCAACAGAATGATATTCATCGACGAGAGGGTCCCTTCCTGCCGCGTTTCTTGCCTTTGCCGCGCAGCTGGGACTTTTCGATAAGCCCTTCGTATTGATGCGCCAGAAGATGGCTCTGAACCTGCTGGATCGTGTCCATGGTCACAGAGACGATAATCAGAACCGAGGTGCCACCGAAATAGAACGGGATGGCAAATTGGCCCCGCAGGATTTCAGGCAGCAGACACACGGCGGCCAGATAGGCCGAACCCAGAACCAGCACGCGATTGACCACGTATTCCAGATACTCGGCGGTTTTCTTGCCGGGGCGGATACCGGGCACGAACCCGTTCTGCTTTTTCAGGTTGTCCGCCACATCGTCCGGCTTGAACGACACGTTGAACGTGTAGAAATAGGCGAAGAACACGATCATCGACGCGAAGAACAGCAGATACAGCGGCTGTCCGGGGCCGAAATTGGCCAGCAGCCACGACATGACCGGCCCGTTGGCAGCACCGGACGAGAAGGTCGAGATCGTGACCGGCAGCAGCAGCAGCGAGCTGGCGAAGATCGCCGGAATGACACCCGCAGGGTTGACCTTGACTGGCAGGTGGCTTGAGCCGCCTTCGTAGATTTTCATACCGGCCTGACGACGCGGATACTGAATGTGGATCTTGCGCAGGGCGCGCTCCATGAACACCACAAAGGTGATGACCGCGATTACCATGACGATCACGCCAACGATCACGGCAGGGCTGATCGCTCCGCTGCGGCCGCTTGCAAAGAACTGCGCCAGAGCAGCCGGAACCTCGGCGATGATGCCGACGAAGATGATCAAAGAGATACCATTGCCGATCCCGCGCGCGGTGATCTGTTCACCCAGCCACATCAGGAACATGGTGCCGCCAACCAGCGTTATCATGGTCGACATGCGGAAATAGAGCCCCGGATCAGTCGCCAGATCGCCCGATTCCAGCGAAACGGCCAGACCGTAGGCCTGAACGGTGGCCAGAGCCACGGTGCCGAACCGGGTGTACTGGTTGATCTTCTTGCGCCCCTGCTCGCCCTCTTTCTTGAGCTGTTCGAGCGCGGGAACCATGGATGTCAGCAGTTGAACGATGATCGAGGCCGAGATGTAAGGCATGATGCCGAGGGCAAAGATACCCATCCGCCCCAGCGCCCCGCCGGTGAACATCGAAATCATGCCGCCGATGCCCTGCCCCGCCTGCTCCATGAATTCGCGCAAAGCTGCTCCGTCAATCCCCGGCACCGGAATAAAGGTGCCCAGACGATAGACGATCAGCAAACCCAGCGTGAACAGGATGCGGTTGCGCAGATCGGTGGCCTTGCCCAAAGCAGCCCAGCTTGTGTTGGCTGCCATTTGTTCTGCTGCTGATACCATAAATCGGTCTCTCTTATGCAAACGCCGCCCGGAACCGTTTTCCGGCTCGGACGGCGTCTTGGAAAACTCTGAGGTCTATGTAAGCGGGTCTTTGCCCGCTCACAAGCGATTACTCTGCCGCAGCAGCTTTTGTGACCTTCAGTGAACCGCCCGCTTTCTCAACTGCCTCGACGGCAGATTTCGAAGCACCGGTTACTTCAAGGTTCACCTTGGCGCTGATTTCGCCTTTGGCCAGAACGCGGATACCGTCCAGCTTGCGGCGCACCAGACCGGACGCAACCAAAGCGTCTTCGGTGATCGCAGCCGAAGCGTCCAGCTTGCCGGCGTCGACGAATTTCTGGATCAGGCCCAGATTGATAACGGCGAATTCCTTGCGGTTCGGCTTGTTGAAGCCGCGCTTGGGCAGTCGCTGGTACAGCGGCATCTGGCCGCCTTCGTAGCCATTGATGGCCACACCCGAACGGGATTTCTGGCCTTTGATACCACGGCCACCCATTTTACCTTTGCCGGAACCGGGACCACGGCCAACGCGGGTGCGTTTCGGTGCGGCGCCAGGATTGTCGCGCAGTTCGTTCAGTTTCATATCGCTTCTCCTAAGCCGGATGTGACCCCGAAGCGTGATGGGCCAAACACGGCATTTCTTGGTTTTGATTCTCGTGGCGGAAAGCCACCGCAGGCGTATAGGCCCGATGACCGCACTTGACAAGCCTGTAGATTGTCCTGCGCCGCGAAGTGTCGGCATGAGGTCTTGAGCCCAGTGTTACGCAAAGGGCACCTCTGCCGGCCTTTGACCGAAAAGTGACCGTGAAATGCAGCGACCTTTACAAAAACCGCTTGCTATGTCGGGGGGGTCGTCTATCCGGTGGCCTGCAAACACTTGACTGGCAGGCATATGACTGAACCCTCTCTCTCCCTCCGCGACAAGCCGGAGACCACCGCCGCACGTGACTGGGTAACAACGCTTGCCAAATATCGCGAACCGGACCAAATGCGCAGCTCTTTTGAGCTGGGCGTGAGCATTGTCCCCTTTTTCGGGCTGTGGGCTTTGTCCTGGATGTCACTGTCAGTCAGCTATTGGCTGGCCTTTGTGATTTCCGTCCTCAATGCTGCCTTTCTGTTGCGCTTGTTTGCCATCCAGCATGATTGCGGGCACGGCGCGTTCTTCAAAAACCGCGCCGTCAGCGACTGGATCGGGCGCGGCATCGGGGTTCTGACACTGACACCATATGATGTCTGGCGCCGCACGCATTCCACGCATCACAACAGTTCCGGCAACCTGGACAAGCGCGGGATGGGCGATATCCACACCCTGACCGTGGCGGAATATCGGGCCAAAACACCACTGAACAGGTTCTGGTACCGCGTGTACCGAAACCCGATCACCTTGTTCGTGCTTGGCCCTGGCTATCTGTTCCTGTTTCAAAACCGCCTTCCGCTGGGCCTGACAGACAGCGTGAGGTTCTGGGTCAGCGCCATGGCGACGAATCTTGCGATTCTGGTTGCCCTTGTGGCCATCTACTATTTTGGCGGGCTGATGCCGATGTTGCTGATCTTTCTGCCGTCGACTCTGATTGCCGCAACGGCCGGAGTTTGGCTGTTTTATGTACAACACCAGTTCGAGAACACGCATTGGGACGCCGATGCAGACTGGCAACTGCATGAAGCGGCGCTGCACGGAAGTTCGCACTATATCCTGCCCTCGGTGTTGCAGTGGTTCAGTGCCAATATCGGCATCCACCATGTACACCACCTCTACAGCCGCATTCCGTTCTACCGTCTGACCGAAGTGCTGCGCGATCATGAAGAACTGGCAAACAGCAACCGAATGACCATCCGGGAAAGCCTCGCCAATGCGCGGCTTCACCTGTGGGACGAGAAGAACCGTCGTCTTTTGTCCTTCGCCGAGGCCCGCGCACTTTATGGGTAATAGGCATGCCCGGCGCTTTCATTTCTGAAATCAAAGCGCATGCTTTGCGTCAACGGCAGGCGTGTGGCGCGGGACAATCTCCATCCATCGCGACGACTTTGGTGGGCGTTATGTTGACAGAGAATGCGCGCGTCACAAACCAGTATTCAGCCGAAGCAAACGCAGGCGAGATAAAGACATCTTCATCCGGATCGCGGCTGGTTTGGTCGCCGACGCCTGGACGGGACAGCGATCACGATTGACGCAAACCGCATCGCGCCCTGCATTGCTGCGAAAAGGTCGCGTGACCATCTGGTGACATGAACACCACTCTGCACGGCATTTGTGATGACCAAATGCGGCCGTTCAACCCGTTCATCGACACTGGGCAATGCGTGGGCACCGTAAAAGAATACTCGCCCCCCGCGCATGTGGGCACGGCAGAAATCGGTCATGCCCTTGCACAAATCGAACGAAATCCCTTGTCACACCCCCGCCCCGATGCCATATGCAAAGAGCTTACGTTTTTCTATTCGACCTACTGTCTCCTTCATCGGCAGTCAGTCTATCGATACAGACCGACGACGCCAGGCTGCCGCAACTCCGTGGGCAGCACTCAAACAGGAGACACGGATATGCCAGCAGGCACCGTAAAATGGTTCAACACCACCAAAGGCTTCGGCTTCATCGCACCGGAAGAGGGCGGCAAAGATGTATTCGTACACATCTCGGCTGTCGAACGTTCGGGCCTGACCGGTCTGGCCGACAACCAGAAAGTCACGTACGAGCTGCGCGCCGGTCGTGACGGCCGCGAAAGCGCCGACAGCATCCAGCTGGCCTGAGCTTGATATCGGGTGAGGGGATCCCCCTCGCCCCTTTCCCGCCACAACCTCGGGTGGCAGACAGGACACATCACGTCCACGTGATGACTGCCCTAGAATTGACCAAATATCATATGATGATGAAATTGGTTTCAGTTTCATTGGTCATTCGACGAGGGTTTCGATGTTTACACGCCGTATTTTTCTGGCCGGAACAGCAGCAAGCATGTTGCCGGGCATCGCCCGCGCCAAAAAGGCGGTCGAGTATGATCCGACGCCGCAATTCGTGCGCATCAAGAAACAGTTCGTACCAGGACAGCTGCTGGTCGCGCCCCGGTCGTTCTACCTTTACTTCGTCACGGAACCTCGCAAGGCGATCCGCTATGGATGCGGCGTCGGCAAAGCGGGGTTGGAGTTTACCGGCACGGCCACCATCGATGTGAAAAAGGAATGGCCGACCTGGCGCCCGACGGATGAGATGATCGAACGTGATCCCGTCGCTTACGCCAAATTCAAGGACAATGACTATGTCCAACCCGGCGGCGGAGATAACCCGCTGGGCGCGCGCGCGCTGTACCTGTTCCAGAACGGTGTCGATACCTATTTCCGCATCCACGGCACGACGCAGCCGCAGACCATTGGCCGGGCAGTGTCCAACGGTTGCATACGAATGCTGAACGAGCATGTGATCGATTTGTACAACCGGGTCCCGATCGGAACAGTTGTCACGGTCGTCTAGGTGCCCATGGATGTGCGCCTATTCCGCTTGACCCGCCTGATCAACAAGCTTCAGAACGGACGGCCCCAGTGATTCAACGATCTTTGCCACCCCATCCGCGTTTGGATGTATTCCGTCCGACTGCATGAACTGCGATACCGCACCGGGGTCGCCCTCTGCCGCAAGACCTTCAAAGAAACTGGCGGTGAAGAGGACGTCGAACTCTTTCGCCAGGTCTGGGTACATCCCGTCGAAAGCTTGCTTGTAATCGGCCCCGTAGTTGCCCGGCGCCTGCATACCGATTAGCAGAACCGGTACATTCACGCCCCGCGCCACGTCCAGGATCCTGCGCAGATTAGCCTTTGATACGGCAGGGTCGATCCCCCGCAGCAGGTCGTTGCCGCCAAGGGCAACGATCATGCCATCCACATCCGGTGTCAGGGTCCAGTCCACACGTGCGGCCCCGCCCGCCGTCGTGTCACCCGAAACGCCTGCGTTGATGACGCGGACATCCGCGCCCTGCGTCTGCAACCAGCGTTCAAGCTGCGGAACAAACCCGCTTTCCTCCACCAGCCCATAGCCCTGAGTCAGCGAGTCCCCCAATGCCGCAATCACCACTTGTTCGGCTGTGGCCGCAAAACCGCACCACGTGAAAAGGCCTGCTATCAAAGCCTTGCGCAATGCGGTGATCGCTCCATATCCCAAAAGACCGCTCCTTTTTCGGGTAGACCCATGACGACTGCTGTTCTCGCCCTCCAAGATGCCTCTTTGTCCCTGGATGGCAATGCCGGGCGGGTCGATATTCTGCATGACATTACGTTGACTGTGGACAAAGGCGAGACTCTGGGGCTTATCGGGCCTTCTGGCTCGGGCAAGTCTTCGCTGCTGATGTTGATGGCGGGGTTGGAACAAGTGACGCGCGGTCAAATCATGGCGCTGGGTCAGGAGCTGACCGACATGGATGAGGACGCTCTGGCCCGGTTTCGACGCGATAGTATGGGGGTGGTGTTTCAGAACTTCCACCTGATCCCGACGATGACCGCGCTTGAAAACGTAGCAACCCCACTGGAACTGGTGGGGCACAAGGATGCGTTCGACCGGGCCAAGCAAGAGCTGGACGCCGTTGGCCTGTCGCACCGTCGCGATCATTACCCGGCGCAACTGTCGGGCGGAGAACAACAGCGTGTTGCCTTGGCACGAGCATCTGCGCCGCGCCCCAAAATCCTGTTGGCTGATGAACCGACCGGGAATCTGGACGAAACCAACGGGGCCGCAATTGTTGATTTGCTGTTTGGTCTGCGCCGGAAATACGATGCAACCCTGGTTCTGGTGACACACAGCCATTCATTGGCCGAAAGATGTGACCGGGTCGTTCGGTTGCGTGACGGCAGGATCGCCGAAGAGACCCGGCAGGAGGCCGCGGAATGAGCCTGCGGATGGCCGGGCGGCTCGCCCGCCGCGAGCTTCGCGGAGGCCTGAGTGGTTTTCGGATCTTTCTGGCCTGTTTGGCGTTGGGGGTCGCCGCCATCGCGGCCGTCGGGTCGGTGCGGCAAGCCATACTGGCTGGGCTTGCGCAAGAAGGGGCCTCGCTGCTGGGGGGCGATGCCGAACTTGAATTCACCTATCGATTTGCCGACCCGGCCGAGCGCGCCTGGATGCAACAGACATCCGTCCAGATGTCCGAGGTTGTTGATTTCCGCTCGATGGCCGTTGTGCCCGGCGCGACAGATCCGGAACGAGCACTGACTCAGGTCAAGTCGGTCGACAACGCGTACCCACTTGTCGGCTCGGTACGGCTGGAACCAGAGATCCCGCTGGAAGACGCCCTGAACGGCAGTTCCGGCTTGCCCGGGGCCGTGATGGAACCTGTGCTGATGGACCGGCTTGGGTTGTCCGTCGGTGATCGGTTTTCACTTGGGGCGCAAGAGTTCATCCTGACGGCAGCCCTGCTGGACGAGCCCGACAGCGCGGCGGATGGGTTTGGCCTTGGGCCGCGCACTCTGGTCCGAACCGAGGCATTGCAGGCGTCCGGTCTGCTGGAACCCGGAACACTGTTTTCAACAAAATACAGGATGATCCTGCCCCGGAACGCAGATCTTTCGGATGTATCCGCAAAGGCTGATGCGGCATTCGAAGGCACGGGGATGCGCTGGACGGATGCGCGCAACGGTGCCCCCGGGATATCCGAGTTCGTCAATCGCCTGAGCGCATTTCTTGTCCTTGTCGGGCTGTCCGGGCTTGCCGTCGGCGGTATCGGCGTTTCTGCCGCCGTGCGTGCTTATCTGGCGCAGAAGACGGAAACCGTTGCGACACTGCGCACCTTGGGGGCCGATCGCGCCACCATTTTTCAAACCTACATGATTCAAATTGGCGTTCTGTCCGTCTTCGGGATCGCGATCGGCCTGACGCTGGGTGGATTGGCGCCGCTTGTTCTGGCCCCACTGCTGGAAAGCCAATTGCCGGTTCCAGCAGTGTTTTCGCTGTATGCACAGCCGCTGGTCGAGGCGGCAATATACGGTCTGCTCACAGCGTTCCTGTTCACACTCTGGCCTTTGGCCCGCACCGAAGATGTGCGCTCCGCGACGTTGTTTCGCGACGCGTTGAGCTCGGCCCGCCCCTTTCCACGTCTGATTTACGTCGTGGCAACGGGTGTCGGGCTGTTGTTGCTGATCGCCCTGGCATCATGGTTCAGCGGCTCGACGCGGCTTACCGTCTGGACCGGCGGCGGGCTTGTCGGTGCACTGGCGCTGTTGGCCCTCGCCGCTTATGCCATTCGCAAACTGGCCCGAGCTGGGACTTCGTTGGCCCGCGGGCGACCCACAGTCAGATGGGCGTTGTCGGCCATCTCGGACCCACGCGAAGGCGCAGGGTCTGTGGTTCTGTCACTGGGGCTGGGCCTGTCGGTGCTGGCTGCGGTCGGGCAGATCGACGGTACCCTGCGCAACGCCATTTCGGGCAACCTGCCGGATGTCGCGCCGTCGTACTTCTTCGTGGACATCCAGAAAGATCAAATGCCCGGCTTCACCGAACGCCTGCAAAGCGACCCCGCGGTCAGCCGCATTGAAAGCGCGCCGATGTTGCGCGGGATCATCACGCAGATCAACGGCCAGCCCGCTCGGGACGTGGCCGGAGATCACTGGGTGTTGGAAGGGGATCGCGGCGTGACCTATTCGGTTCAACCGCCACCGAAGGCACGCCTGACCGCAGGGGAATGGTGGGCCGAAGATTACGCAGGTGCACCCCAGGTCAGCTTTGCCGCCGAAGAAGCCGAAGAGATGGGCCTGAACCTGGGCGACCAACTGACCGTCAATATCCTTGGGCGTGACATCACGGCAGAGCTGACGTCCCTGCGCGAGGTAGATTTCTCTACCGCGGGAATGGGCTTCGTCATGTCGATGAACCCCACTGCGCTGGCCGGTGCGCCGCACAGCTTTATCGCGACGGTCTATGCCGAAGAACAGGCCGAGGCGGCCATCCTGCGGGATCTTGCAGGCCAGTTCCCCAATATCACGGCCATCCGGGTGCGCGACGCCATTGATCGTGTCTCGGGCCTGCTGGCAGGCATCGCCGCAGCGACCTCGTACGGTGCAGGAGTATCGCTGCTGACCGGATTTCTGGTTCTGATCGGCGCAGCGGCGGCGGGCGAACCTGCCCGCAGATACGAAGCAGCAATCCTCAGGACATTGGGTGCAGATCGTGGCCGTATCCTGCGCAGCTTTGGCCTGCGATCCGTTCTGCTTGGGGCCGCTGCGGGATGCGTCGCGCTGTTCGTTGGCATTCTGGGCGGTTGGGCCGTTGCCACCTACATCTTCGACACAGAGTTCACGGTCATCTGGTCATCGGCCTTCGGCATCGTTCTGGCCGGGATAGGCGTCACGTTATGTGCTGGGCTGGCATTTGCCCTGCGTCCACTTTCGGTGCGTCCGGCGCGCATATTGCGCGCGAGCGATTGAAATCAGCGCACGCAGGCCACGGGCTGCAAGAGCCTCAGCAGCGGATCATTGTCACATACCAGCGCATCCAGGGTAACATCGTCGAGGGACGCATAGAACACCTCTGCCGCGTCCTGAAGCGCAAGCCTCAGCCGGCAGGCATCCGTGAGCGGGCACGTGTTGTCCGCGTCGGCGAAACACTCGGCAATGGGCAAAGCCCCTTCAACATGCCGGAACACCGCACCGATGCGTATCTGATCCGCGGGGCGCGCCAGTGACATGCCACCGTTACGACCGCGCTGTGTGCTCAGATAGTTCAGCTGGCTCAGCTGATTGATCACCTGCGCCAGATGGTTTTCCGAAATGTTGCACACTTCGGCGATTTCGGATTTCGTGACCAGCCTGTCCGGGTGAGCTGCGCAATACATCAACAGGCGCACAGCGATATTCGTCCTTTTGGTAATCCGCATGAGGGCCTCCCTAAATTCAAGATGCAACCTTATTGCATGTCCGGGAAAAAAGCGGTTTGACATACATCAATCGACCCAAAGGACACTTCTCGGATGGCCGACCCCTATTTCTTTGGCTATGGCAGCCTCGTGAACCTCGCGACGCATGATTTCCCCGGTCCGCGCCCCGCGCGACTGAAGGGTTGGCGGCGGGCCTGGCGGCATACCGATCTGCGACCCGTGGCGTTTCTGACTGCCGTGCCCGACCCGAAGTCAGAGATCGAAGGCATGATTGCGCATGTTCCCAATAATGACTGGGCCGCGCTGGATGAACGGGAATGGGCGTATGACCGGATTCCTGCAACGCAGTCGGTTTCACATCCCCTGACGCACGACGTCGAAATAGCTGTCTACGCCGTCCCGCAGGATCGGCACAGCCAGCCCAGCAATCACCACCCGTTGCTGCTCAGCTATATCGATGTTGTCGTGCAGGGTTACTTGCGGGCATTCGGCGAGGACGGCGCGGATCGATTCTTTGAGACGACAACAGGCTGGGACGCCCCGATCCTGAATGATCGCGCCGAACCGCGTTACCCACGCCACCAGCAACTCAAACCTGTCGAACGTGATTTTGTCGATGACCGCCTGACAAGTTTGTCGGTTCGGTTCGTACAGCCGGCGTAACAAAAAGGGCCACGCCGATGACGTGGCCCAGAAAATTGGTGTGCCACCACGTTAGCCGCGCGCGCGGATCACCTGTAGCAACGGCATCAGCGCAGCCATTTCCGGGCCGCGCTCCATGCCGGTCAACGCTTTGCGCAGTGGCATGAACAGGCCTTTGCCCTTGCGACCGGTTGCCTCTTTAACGGCTTTGGTCCAGGTGCCCCACGTGTCACCATCGAACGGGCCTTCGGGCAGAAAAGCCATCGCCTGGGTAATGAATTCCCGATCTTCATCGGCGATCAGGGGATCTGCCCCGTCACGACACAGCTCCCACCAGCCCTTGAGATCGGCCAGGGTGGTGATGTTTTCACGGGCCATTGCCCAGAAAGGTTCTGCCAATTCATCGGGAACACCGGCATCCGCAACGGCACTGGCCACATCGGACAGCGACAGCGATTGCAAATACCTGGCAGTCAGCGGGAACAGGTCCTGCACATCGAACTTGGTCGGCGCGGCGCCAAACCGGTTCACATCGAACCCTTCGATCAGTTCGGCCATTTCCGAGCGCAGCTCAACCGGGTCAGACGAGCCCAGACGTGCCATCAGGCTCAGCAGCGCCATAGGCTGCACACCCTGCTCGCGCAGATCGCGCAACGCCAGCGTGCCCAGACGTTTCGACAGCGCCTCACCCTGCGGGCCGGTCAGCAGCGAATGGTGGGCAAAGCGCGGGCAGGTGCCCCCCAGCGCCTTGATGATCTGTATTTGCGTCGCCGTGTTGGTCACATGGTCCGAGCCGCGCACTACATCCGTGACGCCCATCTCGGTGTCATCCACCACCGACGCGATCGTATAAAGAACCTGACCATCGCCACGGATCAGCACCGGGTCCGAAACGGACGCCGCATCGATCGAGATGTCACCCAAGATGCCATCGGTCCATTCGATCCGTTCATGATCCAGCTTGAAGCGCCAGACGCCGTTGCCGCGCTCAGTGCGCAGGGCCTCTTTCTCGGCATCCGACAGGTTCAGCGCGGCGCGATCATAGACCGGAGGCTTGCCCATGTTCAGTTGCTTCTTGCGCTTCAGGTCCAGCTCGGTGGGCGTCTCGAAAGCTTCATAAAACCGGCCCATCTCGCGCAGCTTGTCGGCGGCCTCGGCATAGCGGTCCAGACGCTCGGACTGACGTTCAATCCGGTCCCAATGCAGGCCCAGCCACTCCATATCCTGCTTGATGGCGTCGACATATTCTTCTTTCGACCGCTCAGGATCAGTGTCGTCGATACGCAAGATGAAAGTGCCGCCTGCCTTGCGGGCGATCAGATAGTTCATCAGGGCGGTGCGCAGGTTGCCCACATGGATGTAACCGGTGGGCGACGGGGCGAAACGGGTGGTTGTCATGGGTGTCTCCTGTTGGCGCGGCTCTTGTCACAAAGGCGCGATTTTGTCCAGCCGCCGCTTGATCCATCAGGTGATTCAGAAAGGTTTCACCGGCCACACCCTGTCGAGGTCGTCCAGTCCGGCGCGAATGAGTTCGCGCAAAACACCCGTGTCGATATCCGCCAGTTTGTTGACGTAAAGACAGGACTTGCCCAGCTTGTGCTTTCCCAATCTGGCCATGAGATCCGCAAAATCTGCGTAACCCGGCATGGTGTAAATCACCAAAGCTGATTTGCGCGGCGAAAAACCGGTTGCCAGAAAGTCCCCTTCACGACCCGTTTTGTAGCGATAATGGTAGCGGCCATACCCGACGATCGACGGGCCCCACATGACCGGTTTAAACCCGGTGGTGGCGCGAAACAACTTGTCAAGCTGGTGCGCGTCTTCAGCACGGCGCGCCGGTTGAACCGTTTTCAGGAAATTCTCGACGCTTTGATCTGTCGGAACTGTCTTATTGTCTGATCGCGCCATGAACAAAAATTAACACGTATTATTCATCCATGCACCCCATCTGAATGGCGTATAAACTGGCAAGAAACTCTCGACGCCCTAACTGCAACATTGATGTCCTGACAGGGAGAACGAAGATGACAATAAAACTTACACGCCGCGCCGCTTTGGGAAGTGCCGCTGCCTTGCCGTTTGCTGCTGCGGCCGCACCGGTTCTGGCCGCCAGCCCGGAAACCAAAGCAAACTCGACCATCGCAAGGTCATTTCATATTGGCGACTTCACGGTCACGACCCTGCTGGATGGCAGCTTTCCACGCGACGGAGCCAAAGAGATTTTTGGGGGCGGAGCGACGGACGATGAATTTGCCAAGGTTTCGGCTGAAAACTTCATTCCGGCAGACGTCGCACAGTTTTTCTTTACCCCCTCACTGGTCAACACAGGATCAGAGCTGGTTCTGTTTGATACCGGTCTGGGGCAAGGTGGCATACAGGCCGCGCTGGCAGATGCGGGTGTGACCCCGGATCAGATCGATGTGGTCGTGATAACGCATATGCACCCTGACCATATCGGTGGCATGACCACCGAAGGCGCGCCCACCTTCGCCAATGCGCGCTACGTGACGGCGTCTCCGGAGTATGATTTCTGGGCTGCGCAGGACGCAGGCAATCGCGTGGGCGATCTGGTCGCTGAAAAAGTCACACCGCTGGCCGAGAAAATGACCTTTGTCGAAGACGGAGGCGAGGTTGCCTCGGGCATTACCGCAGTGGCCGCTTATGGCCACACACCGGGCCACACGGTCTACCATCTGGAAAGTAACGGGCAACGTCTGGTGCTGACGGCGGATTTGGCCAACCACTATGTCTGGTCTTTCGCCCATCCCGAATGGGAAGTCCGGTTTGACATGGACAAGGCCGCAGCCACTGCCGCACGCCGCGATGTTCTTGGCATGCTGGCTGCCGACAAGGTACCTATGGTCGGCTATCACATGCCATTCCCCGGCGCCGGGTATGTTGAGACCCGTGGAGAAGGCTTTCGCTTTGTCCCGGTCAGCTACCAGATGATGGGCTGAGCGTTCAGTACCCCGGATCCGGCCGCACTTTTGAACCGTCACTGAACCGCGACAAGCGAAAGGCGGCCGGGTCCACGCAAGGCGTTGTTTCGGCAACCAGATCGGCCATCAGCCGCCCCGCCCCGGGCCCGATTCCGAAACCATGTCCCGAAAACCCCGTGGCAATGTACATTCCCGGCAGATCATCCACGCCCGAGATGACGGGAATGGCATCCGGCGTCACATCGATCATACCTGCCCAGCTTTGTACGATCTCGCCTGTTTGCACAGCGGGGTGTCCCTTGCATGCACTGGCCCAGGCGCGTCGCAACGTTTTTTGAGACGGCTCAGGGTCCAGGATCCGGCACTGTTCGAATGGTGTCACATCGGTTGGCAGCCATCTTCGGTTCTGTTGTGCTTCGATCGTCCAGCGTTTGGACAGGCGAAAGCGCAGAGATTTCCACTCCTGCACAAAAGCCGGCAGGAACTGAATCGCCAATCGAAAACTGTCCGGCACGATGTCCACGGTATTCTCATGACCGGACGCAATAGTGTACCCGCCATCTGCCCGTTTTCGGATCGCAAAGTCATCCGACCACAACGCCGCCTCGGGCCCCTCTGCGATAGGGGATGTGCGCAGGACCGTATTCAGAACCTTCAACTGCGGCAGCTCGATCCCAGCATTTCCTGCAAACAGGCGCGACCACGCACCCCCGGCCAGAACGACGCGGCCGCTGGCAACTTTGCCGCGCTCGGTGAAAACACCGGCGATACGTCCAGCCTGAATGTCCAAACTGCGCACGGCGCAATTCGTCATGATCACCGCGCCCCGAGCCCGCGCAGCTTCGGCAATGGCGGGGGCTGTCCATTGAGGTTCGGCACGACCGTCCTGCGGCATGTACAAAGCGGATTCAAAGCCCGATTGGTTGCCGTGCAAAAGGTCTGCCAACTCACCGCCCGAAACCATCCGCGCGCCGGTCTGCAATCCTTCGACATGGTGCAGCCAACGTTCCATGTTGCCGGCATCCCGCTTGCCGGATGCGCCAAAAAGGATACCGGATCGGGTGTAACCTGTCTTGCGGTCCAGCCGGTCATCGAGCGTCTGCCAGATGCGCGACGATTCCTGCATCAGGGGTATCTCTCTTGGGTCCCGCATCCCAAGACGGACCCAACCCCAATTGCGAGAACTTTGTTCGGCTGCAATCTGCCCTTTTTCGCACAAAAGAACCAAAGCGCCCCGCTCTGCCAGTTCCAATGCGGTTGAAACGCCGATGATTCCGCCGCCGATGACCACGACATCCACGGTTTTGGGCAGGGCAAGATCAGGTTCTACAGGAGTCGGTTTGGGCGCGGTCATCAATAAGCCTTACTCTGTCACTTGGACCGCTATGGAGACCAAAAGACAAAGCATGGGCAATACAAACTGCCACCGCAACATACGATTTTCGGCTTCTGTGACCCAGACGCCTGAGGTTAATAGCGCGGGGCCAAAGGTTACGCTGCGCCGGACAGTTCCGCCCATTTCTGACGCAAGATCGCGGACAACCGGTTTTCCTTCAGCGCCGCTTGCGCGGATACGTCTTCCTGTGGAAGCAATTGCGGAAACTCTGGCCGCAACATGGCTGCTTTCTGATCTTCCGACTGCCGCTGCTCATTCAACAGATCGGCAATTGCCGCATCCAGCTTTTCTTCATCGAAAACTCGCGGCAAAGATTCCATTGTGCGCCATTTCAAAGGCGCATGAAGCGATCTTTCAACATTCTCGTACATTTTAACACCAAACCATTCACTCAGACATCCAACCCCGGATACGCCGCGATCACCACGTCAGGCCCTCGCCATCAACAACAATGCGTCGCATCCGCCCCACATTGGGCAACTTCCAAGCAAAAATGTGTCAGAAAAATGTCACCCAAGCAAGCCAGGGATGGCCTTTTTCGCCCCGGCGCACGGGCTTTGCTCCTCGATCAGGGGACAATGCGCAGCGCGAAAACTCCACTGTTTCCGATCTGACGGGTTTGGCTTCGATTTCAGTGACGATCACGCCAGCGATTTACGATCGGGTACCGCCGGTCCAGCCAGAATGCCCGCTTGCTTAAGCGCGTGCCCGGAGCGGACTGGAACCGTTTGTACTCGCTGATATAGATCAGGTGCTCGACCTTTCGCGCGTCCGCCTCGTCAAATCCGGCGGCGACGCAATCCGCGATGGAGCCATCCTGATCGACCAGAATGTCAAGTATCGCGTCCAGTACGGGATAGTCCGGCAGACTGTCGCTGTCTTTCTGATCTTCGCGCAGCTCGGCGCTGGGGGGTTTGTCGATGACGGACGGGCGAATGACCTCTCCGTCAGGCCCCATCATCCAGTCTCGATGGTTGGCGTTGCGCCAGCGGCAGGTTTCGAACACGCGGGTCTTGTACAGATCCTTGATCGGGTTGTAGCCGCCATTCATATCACCATAGATCGTGGCATAGCCCACCGCGACCTCGGACTTGTTGCCGGTGGTCAACAGCATTTCGCCGAATTTGTTCGAGATTGCCATCAGCAAAAGCCCGCGCAGGCGCGACTGAATGTTCTCCTCGGTCAAGCCTTCGTCCAACCCCGCAAATAGCGGAGCGAGCGTGTTGGTGACGGCAGCCCGGCTTTCCGAAATCGGCACATGGTCATAGTGCACACCCAGCGCCTTGGCAACGGCCTCGGCATCGTCCAATGACGCTTGGCTGGTATATTCCGACGGCAACATCACGCAGCGAACATTGTCGGCCCCGATGGCATCCACCGCGATGGTCGCCACCAACGCGGAATCGATCCCTCCGGACAGTCCCAGAACTGCTTTTTTGAAACCGGTCTTGCCCATATAGTCCCGCAGGGACTGCACCATCGCGCGATAATCCTGCTCCCACACATCCGGCTGGGGCACGATTTCTGTCGGCACAATGCGCCAGCCATCGTCGCCGCGCTCAAGATCCACCTGCGCAACCACTTCGTCGAATACCGGCATCCGGAAGGCCAGCTCTCCGCCCGGGTTGAGACCGAAGCTGGCACCGTCAAAGACCTGATCGTCCTGCCCGCCAACCATGTTCAGGTAGATCAGCGGCAGGCCCGTTTCGACCACGCGCGCGACCATATGGTTCAGACGTACATCGTATTTGTTCCGGAAATAGGGCGACCCATTGGGGATCAGCAGAAACTCGGCCCCGGTTTCCTCAAGGGTTTCCGCCACATCCGGGTGCCAGCCATCCTCGCAGATGGGGCTGCCGATCCGGAAGTTGCCAACCGAATAAGGACCACCCAGAGGACCCGCATCATACAGGCGCACTTCGTCGAAAACAGTCTCATTCGGCAAGTGGTGCTTCAGAACCTTGCTGGTGATCCGCCCCCCCTTCAGGATCAGATAGGCATTGTACAACTTGCCATCATCGACCCACGGACCACCCAGGGCAATCGCGGGTCCATCGGCGCATTTTCCGGCCAGAGTCTCGACCGCATCCATGGCCGCGCGATGAAACACCGGCTTCAGCACCAGATCCTGCGTGTTGTATCCGGTGATGAACATCTCGGGGAACGCCACCAGATCGGCGCCCGCCGCTTTGCCCTGTTCCCACGCGGCAACGACCTTGGCCGCATTGCCGTCGATATCCCCTACGGTCGGGTTCAGTTGCGCCAGAGTGATGCGGAAACGGTCGGCCATGCTGCCCTCTTGCCTCGTCAGTCCTACTGCCATTTAGCAGATCACCGCGCGAGTAAAAGGCCAATGCGGCAAAACCCGTTGCCCTGCCCTCGACGGTGTCCTAGTTTTGCGCCCAGGGATGCAACCAACGATGATCCGGCAGGCAGGACCAAAATGAACGTGATCCGAAACTTAATTGGGGCTGTGGCCATGAGCCTGGCAGCTGCGACCGCTGTTGCGCAGGACGGCACGATTATCGTCAAGGATGACGAAGTGGGCGGCGTCTACGAGGGCACTTATGAGAATGGCCTGCGCCACGGGACGGGTACGTATCGGCTGCCCAACGGGTTCGAATACACCGGCCAGTGGGTGGAAGGCGAAATTCAGGGCCAGGGCATCACCAAGTACCCGGATGGATCGGTTTATGAAGGCGCGTTCGTCAAAGGTCAGCCGGACGGGCGCGGCAAGATCGTTTACGCCAATGGCAGCAGCTATGACGGTGAATGGTCCAACGGATCCATTAACGGCACGGGCATCGCTGAATTTGCCAATGGCTCGCGCTATGAGGGTGAGTTCAGGTACGCGCAACGGCACGGCAAGGGCAAACTGACCTTTCCCGACGGATATGTCTACGATGGCGACTGGGTGGACGGTCAGCGGCAAGGTAAGGCCACGATCACCTATGCCGATGGCAGCGTTTACGAAGGCGATGTCAACGCCGGCTTGCGCGATGGCACAGGCACCCAGACGATGCCTGACGGAATGGTGTACGAAGGCGAATGGACGCAGGACCAGATCACCGGAACTGGTCGCCTGACCTATGCCAATGGTGATGTGTATGAAGGCGAGCTTGTGCAGGGGCGCCGTCAGGGCAAAGGCAAAGTAACTCACGCGTCAGGGGACGTCTATGAGGGCGACTTTGTCGATGATCGCCGCCATGGCAAGGGCACGTTCACCGGAACCGATGGATTTGTGTACACCGGCGACTGGAACCAGGGTCAGATAGAAGGCCTGGGTGAGCTGACCTATCCCGACGGTTCGGTTTACGTGGGCGATTTCGTGGCCGATCTGGCGGAAGGAAACGGCCGCATTACCTATCCCGACGGCTCCACTTACGAGGGTGAGTGGATCGCTGGCGTTATCGAAGGTCAGGGTACAGCGACCTATGCCACCGGCATGATCTACAGGGGCCAGTTCAAAAACGCGCAAAGCCACGGCAAGGGTGTGATGACCCGCGCGGACGGTTCGATCTATGACGGAGACTGGGTCAACGGGGTCCGTCAGGGAAAAGGCAAGGCGACCTACTCTGACGGCACGGTCTACACCGGGGACTTCGTGAACGGAAAGCGTCACGGCAAAGGAGAAATCGTGACCCCTGCCGGGTTCAAGTATGTCGGCGACTGGTCCGAAGGCAAAATCAACGGTGAAGGCATAGCGACCTATTCGAACGGCGACGTCTATGAGGGCAACTTTGTCGACAACAAGAGGCAGGGCAGCGGAACCATGCGCTATGCCAACGGACAAGAAGAAACTGGTATCTGGGAAAACGGTGTTTTGCCAAATCAAACCCCGGACCAGCAGGGCGGCGCAGACGCTCCGGCACAGCAGACAGACCCGGATTCAGAGGCGGCACAACCAGATCCGTCTGGCGAATGATCGCTCACCAAGGAACAGGTTTTCCGGCCCAGTCAAAGAACCCACCGGTATCCGCCGGGCGCAACCCGCCGATCACGGACATCAGGTTGCGCGCGGCTTCACCGGGTTCAACGGCAGGGTGCCGTCCCAGATATTTCCGAGTAAACTCTGTCTTGACCGTGCCGGGATGCAGCGCAACACATATCGCCTGTTTATGGGTCCGGGCCAATTCAATTGCCGAAGTATGGACGATTTGATTGACCGCGGCCTTGGCCGCGCGGTAGCTGATCCAGCCGCCCATCCGATTGTCGCCAATGGACCCGACCCGCGCGGACAATACAGCAAATACCGAACGCCGCTGTCGCGGCAACAACTGATGGGCCCGGCTTAGCACCAACGCCGGACCTACGGCATTCAGAGCAAACTGGTCCATCATTGCCCTTGCCGAAACAGATCGAATGGTCTTTTCGGGCGCATTGCCTGAAATTTCCAGTGCCCCGGAAGCGACAAGAACAAGATCGAACGGGCCCGATAAGCGATCAAGCATCCGGCTCGCTTGATCTGGCTCCATCAGATCGAACCCCTCGACAGAGCGCGAGAGGCACGTCACCGCAACGCCCTGTGCCTCCAATTGCTCGCGTACGGCCGCACCAATCCCGCCGGACGCACCAATGATCAAAGCAGTATCCATCTGTGACCAGCTAGCGGCATGGACGGATCAATCAAGGGACGGGAATTTCCAACCCCCTGCACCGCAACTTGTCGAAAATTGGTTCTTTTCATTCCCGGCGGCGTCTGTATAACCTCAGACCCATGATCAACTGCGCAGATATCCCTTTTGCCAAAGCCGCCCCTCGCGGCGCGGTTCTGCGTGGCCTACTGATCCTAATCCGCCTCTGAGCGTGCCATCCGGCGCGCCCGCTCAGAGGAGGACGCCAGCGCGCCAACAGGCTTTAGGACAGACAAGAAAGAGATTCCCATGACCAACGTGACCGACCAAGACCGCGTCTTGATCTTCGATACCACTTTGCGCGACGGCGAGCAGAGCCCCGGCGCGACCATGACCCATGACGAAAAGCTCGAGATTGCCGAACTGTTGGATGACATGGGCGTCGACATCATCGAAGCCGGTTTTCCGATCGCATCCGAAGGTGACTTCAAAGCGGTAACCGAGATCGCACAACGATCCAAAAACAGCCGCATCTGCGGTCTGGCCCGCGCCAATTTCGCCGATATCGATCGCTGCTGGGAGGCGGTCAAACACGCGGAACAGAACCGCATTCACACCTTCATCGGCACCTCTCCACTGCACCGCGCCATTCCGAACCTGACACAGGACGAGATGGCTGACAAAATCCACGAAACGGTCAGCCACGCGCGCAACCTGTGCGAAAACGTGCAGTGGTCGCCGATGGATGCAACCCGGACCGAATGGGATTACCTGTGCCGCGTCATCGAAATCGCGATCAAGGCCGGGGCAACCACCATCAATATCCCCGACACCGTGGGATATACTGCGCCTCTGGAATCCGCTGACCTGATCAAACGCCTGATCGAAACGGTTCCGGGCGCAGATGAGGTGATCTTTGCCACCCATTGTCACAACGACCTCGGCATGGCGACAGCGAACTCGCTGGCGGCCGTCATCGGTGGCGCACGCCAGATCGAATGCACCATCAACGGCCTGGGCGAACGCGCCGGCAACACCGCCCTGGAAGAGGTCGTGATGGCAATGCGCACGCGCAATGACATCATGCCCTTCCACACCGGGATCGACACGACCAAGATCATGCATATCTCTCGCCGGGTCGCCACGGTGTCGGGCTTCAACGTGCAGTTCAACAAGGCCATCGTCGGCAAGAACGCGTTTGCCCACGAAAGCGGTATCCATCAGGACGGCATGCTCAAGAACCGCGACAATTTCGAGATCATGCGCCCCGAGGATATCGGCCTGTCGGGCACGTCCCTGCCTCTGGGCAAGCACTCGGGCCGCGCGGCTCTGCGCGACAAACTGGAAACGCTGGGTTTTGAAGTTGGCGACAATCAACTCAAAGACATCTTCGTGCGGTTCAAGGATCTGGCGGATCGCAAGAAAGAAGTGTTCGACGACGATCTCATTGCGCTGATGACGTTGGACGAGGCGGACGACTATCTGCAATTGGTGTCGATGAAAGTCACCTGCGGCACCGGCGGCCAGGCGGAATCGACGGTCGAGCTGGAAGTCGACGGCAAGGACGTCATCGCAACTGAACACGGTGACGGGCCGGTAGACGCAACCTTCAAGGCGATCCGTGCGATTTACCCCAACACGGCCCGTTTGCAGCTGTATCAGGTTCATGCGGTGACCGAAGGCACCGATGCGCAGGCCACGGTTTCGGTCAGGCTGGAAGAAGATGGCATGATCGCCACGGGTCAGTCGGCGAACACGGATACTGTCGTGGCTTCGGCCAAAGCCTATATCCACGCGCTGAACCGCCTGATCGTGCGCCGGGAAAAGACCGGCCCGGGCGCGGATGCCCGCGAAATCAGCTACAAAGACCTGACCTGATCAAAATTGGCGCGGTGAGGGGCTCCCGCACCTGCGGGTGCCCGGCTGCGCCGAGCACCCTTGCAGCTTTGGGCCCGGCAGCGCGCCTGCGGCGCGCTGCCGGGCCCAACATGTTTGACGGCATCTCTGATGCAGGCAAACAGGGCGGGAGTATCGGTTGCATTTCTTTGGCTGGCCTCAGAGGCCTGCAAATAGCTGCGACAGGCGTGTCGTCTCTTCCTCGATGCCGAATGGTGCGTTCAGAATGAACATCCCTGACCCCACCATCCGATGCCCCTCGCGCACCGGTGGGAACGTCACCTCATGGCAAATGGCCTTGGGGAAGTTTTGCGCTTTTAGCGTCGCGATCATCCGGGCGTGGCGTTTGTCCTTCAGAACCGGGTACCACAGCGCGATCACCCCGACATTCCATTTCCGGTGCAGTTTGGCAATCGCTGCGGGCAGTCGATCGTAGTCGGTCTTCACCTCATAGCTTGGGTCAATCAGCAATAGCCCCCGGCGCGGCGTCGGAGGCAGCAGGGATTGCACCAGTTCAAACCCGTCCTGCCGATACACCTTCGCCCCGAACGGCGACATAGCCAAAGACAGCGCGGCATGTTCCTGGGGGTGCAGCTCGGCAAAATGCAGACTGTCCTGATCCCTCAACAGATGTGCTGCAATCATCGGCGACCCCGGATAGGCCGCGTCGCCGTGCCGGGCCCGTATGTTTTCCAGAACCCGCGCCATCGGATGTCCGGGGCCGAACCACCCTTCTCGTTTCGCGCGCTCGATTCCCGCCGCCGCCTCGCCCGTCCTCATGGATTCGTCCGCGTCCAACTGGTACAGCCCCCGCCCGGAATGCGTTTCGACATAGCTGAGCGGCTTGTCCTTCTGCGTCAAATAATTCAGCACCCAGGCCAGCAATGCGTGCTTTTGGACATCAGCCAGATTCCCGGCGTGGTAAATATGTTGATAAGAGAGCATTATGCCTTCTAAAGTCCCATTCAATAAGGCGGAAAGGTGCTGATTGTCGCGGAATCAGCCCTTTTACCGGGCGTGATGGCACCCTATAAGTCATCCGTCCCGGAACCGTCGAGTCGCGGGCAGTAGAAAAACCGACATACAGGATCAGGGGAAACATGGGGATCTTTGGCAATCTGGGCGGCCTGTTCACAGCGGACATGGCCATCGACCTTGGAACGGCGAACACGCTGGTTTACGTCAAGGGGCGCGGTGTCATCCTGTCTGAGCCTTCGGTCGTAGCCTATCACGTCAAGGACGGCGTGAAGAAAGTTCTGGCCGTCGGCGAAGATGCCAAGCTGATGCTGGGCCGGACGCCCGGTTCGATCGAAGCCATCCGCCCCATGCGTGAAGGCGTGATCGCCGACTTCGACACCGCCGAGGAAATGATCAAGCACTTCATTCGCAAGGTGCACAAACGTTCGACCTTTTCGAAACCCAAGATCATCGTCTGCGTACCTCACGGTGCGACCCCAGTCGAAAAACGCGCAATCCGTCAGTCGGTTTTGTCCGCAGGCGCGCGCCGCGCGGGCCTGATCGCGGAACCGATCGCCGCCGCCATCGGCGCGGGCATGCCGATCACCGACCCGACCGGCAACATGGTCGTCGACATCGGCGGTGGTACGACCGAAGTGGCCGTTCTGTCGCTGGGCGACATCGTCTATGCCCGCTCGGTCCGCGTGGGTGGCGACCGCATGGACGAAGCCATCATTTCGTACCTGCGCCGTCAGCAGAACCTGCTGGTCGGTGAATCCACTGCCGAACGCATCAAGACGACGATCGGCACGGCGCGGATGCCTGATGATGGCCGCGGCCAGTCGATGCATATCCGGGGTCGTGACCTGTTGAACGGCGTACCCAAGGAAATCGAGATCAGCCAGGCCCAGGTCGCCGAGGCGCTGTCGGAACCCGTCCAGCAGATCTGCGAAGCGGTGATGACCGCGCTGGAGACCACTCCGCCCGATCTGGCCGCCGATATCGTGGATCGCGGCGTCATGCTGACAGGCGGTGGTGCATTGCTGGGTGATCTGGATCTGGCCCTGCGCGAACAGACCGGCCTGGCCGTGTCCATCGCGGACGAAAGCCTGAATTGTGTGGCTTTGGGCACCGGCAAGGCGCTAGAATACGAAAAACAGCTGCGCCACGCGATTGACTACGAAAGCTGAGGCGCGCACCTTTTAGGGGCAGTCTGAATTCGGCACGAGCAGCACGGGAAGGTAACCTGTGGCAAAAGACCGATCACAGCGCGATGACTACACGACCCCTCTGCGCCGCTTGTTGTTGGGGATCGTCATCCTGTGCTTGCTGGGTATCTTTCTGGTTTGGCGGATCGACAGCCCGCGCGTCGAGCGGTTCCGCGCGCAGGTGGTGGACGCGGTCGTACCATCGATGGATTGGGCCATGGTGCCCGTGACCGCCGCTGTGAACCTTGTGCGCGATTTCCAAAGCTACCAGCGTCTGAGCGAGCAGAACCGCGAGCTGCGCAGCGAACTGCGCCTGATGCGTGCCTGGAAAGAGGCCGCACTGCAATTGGAGCAGGAAAATGCGCGGCTGTTGGATCTGAACAATGTCCGCCTCGACCCGCGCCTGACATACATCACGGGTGTTGTGATGGCCGACAGCGGATCACCCTTTCGGCAGTCCGTCCTGTTGAATGTGGGGGAACGCGACGGGATCGTTGATGGCTGGGCCACGATGGATGGAATCGGGCTGGTTGGCCGAATTTCCGGCGTCGGGCCAGACACGGCTCGGGTGATCCTGGTGACGGATGCCACCAGTGCCATTCCGGCAACAATTCAGCCTTCTGGCCAGACCGCGTTGATCAAAGGAGACAATACTCCGGCCCCTGTGGTCGAGTTTCTGGAAAACCGAGAGCTGGTCCGCCCCGGTGATCGGGTGATCACATCCGGCGACGGTGGCGTTTTTCCGGCAGGCCTTTTGATCGGCCAGATCGCCGCAGATCCGGGCGGCCGCCTGCGCGTTCGCCTTTCAGCAGATTTTGAACGGCTCGAGTTTCTTCGTGTTCTGCGCTTCCATTCGCCCCCGCCGATTCAGGATCCGGGTGGGATCGTCGGGCCAACTCGGCCCGAAACTGCGCTTGTGCCGGATGAGGTCAGCGATGGATAGGCCCGCCTCATACAACTGGGCCATGCGCGGCCTTTACGTTGCGCTGGCCTTTGTCGTTCTGTTTCTGCATTTGCTGCCGCTTGATGCGCAACCGGATCGCTGGCCTTTTCCTGATGTATTGATTGCGCTGACCTTTGCCTGGGTATTGCGGCGCCCCGATTATGTGCCCACGCTGCTGGTCGCGTTTGTCATGCTGATGGCGGATCTGTTGCTGCAACGCCCGCCCGGCCTTCTGGCTGCGCTGGTGGTGTTTGGCACAGCCTATCTGCGCTCTGCCGCTCCGGGTATGAAGGACACTGGGTTTGTCGGAGAATGGATGTCTGTCGGTGTGGTGATTGCCATGGTCTTTTTGACGAACAGAGTCGTTTTGTCGATCTTGTCTGTGCAGCAGGCCGCTTTGTGGCCAGTCGTTATGCAACTTGTGCTGACAATCGCCTTCTACCCGTTCATCGTGCTGTTGAGCCAAAGCGTATTTGGCGTCCACCGCCTGTCTGCTGCGGATGCCGGAGCCGTAGGGGGCGGAGCATGAAACAACGCAAACCCAAGTCGCAGGGCCTTGCCTATAAACGCCTGCCACGCCGGGCGCTGCTGCTGGGCGGTTTGCAGGCGGCTTTTATCGGCGGGCTGGCCGCACGGATGCGTTTCATGCAGGTGGATCAGGCCGACGAATACCGCCTGCTGGCCGAAGAAAACCGCATCAACATTCGACTCATCCCGCCAACCCGTGGACGTATCTATGACCGCAACGGGCAGATCATCGGTCAGAACTCACCATCCTATCGCATCGTCATCGTGCGTGAAGACGCAGGTGACGTCGACAAGGTGATTGCCAAATTGTCGGAACTCATCCCGCTGAACGATGATGAGATCGAACGCGCCCGGACCGAAATGCGCCGATCAGCCCCGTTCCTACCGGTCACTCTGGCGGATCAGGTCACTTGGGAAGACATCTCGAAAGTCGCAGTCAATGCCCCGGCCCTTCCGGGTGTGACGCCCGAAGTGGGCCTGACACGGCAATACCCACGCTATGAGGATTTCGCCCATATCGTCGGCTATGTCGGCCCGGTCAGCGACTACGATCTCAGCAAGCTCGAAGACCCCGAGCCGGTTTTGCGAATTCCCAGGTTTCAGATTGGCAAGGTCGGGTTGGAAGCCAAGCAGGAAACAGCCCTGCGTGGCAAAGCCGGTGCAAAGCGTGTCGAAGTCAATGCCACAGGGCGGGTCATGCGCGAGCTGGACCGGCAGGAAGGTCAGCCGGGTGCGGACTTGCAATTGGCGATCGATGCCGACCTGCAACAATATGCGCAAGCGCGGCTGGCAGGAGAAAGCGCGGCGGCAATTGTTCTGGATTGCGAAACCGGGGACCTGCGCGCTGTCAGCTCTACACCCAGTTTTGATCCAAATCTGTTTGTGCGCGGTATCTCGGTCGCGGATTATCGGGCATTGACGGGGGACAAGTACCGCCCTCTGGCCAACAAGTCCGTGCAAGGCACTTATCCTCCGGGGTCGACCTTCAAGATGGTCACCGCATTGGCCGCGCTGGAGGCCGGCGTGATAGGCCCTGGAAACACAGTGTATTGCCCCGGGCATCTAAAGGTCGGCAGCCGCAGGTTCCACTGCTGGAAGCGCGGCGGGCATGGCACGGTCGATCTGAACCTGTCGCTGAAACGCAGCTGCGACGTCTATTACTACGACGTGGCTTTGCGGGTCGGGATCGACAAGATATCCGAAATGGCTCGTACTTTGGGCCTAGGCGTCAAACACGATATTCCGATGTCGGCGGTCGCCGCTGGACTTGCCCCCAATCAGGAATGGAAGCAGCGGACACACGGTCAGGATTGGCTGGTGGGCGACACGGCCAACGCGTCCATCGGGCAAGGGTTCATGCTGGCATCACCGCTTCAACTGGCCGTCATGACGGCTCGTATCGCCACCGGCCGATCGGTGACACCGCGCCTTGTACGTTCGATCGACGGTGTCGAACAGCCTTCGGGCGCAGGGGAACCGCTGGACATCAACGCCTACAATCTGGAACAGGTGCGCAAGGCCATGTACTCGGTCTCGAACGATCGGCGTGGGACGGCCTATCGCAGCCGCATCATCGCAGACGAGTTCCGCATGGCCGGCAAAACCGGCACCAGCCAGGTCCGCAACATCACCAAGGCCGAACGTGCCGCCGGCGTGATCCGCAACGAAGACCTGCCATGGGAGCGTCGCGACCACGCCTTGTTCGTCTGCTTCGCGCCCTATGACAATCCGAAATACGCGGTTGCCGTGGTCGTTGAACATGGCGGCGGCGGGTCCAAGGCGGCGGCACCGGTCGCCCGCGATATCATGCTTCAGGCGCTCTACAACGGTACCCCGCCGCTTGAGGCATATCCGGTTGCCGACCGCGAGCGGATCAAGGAACAGCAAAAACGGCTCGAGGGCGACCGTCGCCCCAAAGCGCGTCCCGACGGAAAGGACCGCGCATGAGCTATCTTGAATATGCCGTGAAATCCACGCCGTCGGGGTTTCGGAAATTCCTGTACATGAATTGGCCGCTGACCCTGTTGCTGATCAGCACGGCCAGCGCAGGGTTCCTGATGCTGTATTCGGTTGCAGGCGGGTCGTGGACACCCTGGGCGGAACCACAGATGGAGCGGTTCGGGCTTGGCCTGATCGCGATGTTCATCATTGCTTTGGTTCCGATCTGGTTCTGGCGCAACATGTCCGTGCTGGCCTATCTCGGGTCGGTCGCGTTGCTGGTATTCGTGGAGTTGTTCGGCACCATCGGCATGGGCGCGCAGCGTTGGATCGACCTTGGGTTCATGCGCCTGCAACCCTCAGAAGTCATGAAGGTGGCCCTGGTCATGGTTCTGGCGGCGTATTACGACTGGCTGCCATCGCACAAGACCTCCCGCCCTCTGTGGGTCTTTGTTCCCGTGGCCCTGATTGTCCTGCCAACCCTGCTGGTTCTGAAACAGCCGGATCTCGGCACGTCGATCCTGCTGTTGGCTGCCGGTGGCGGGCTGATGTTTCTTGCGGGTGTCCACTGGGCCTACTTTGCAGCCGTCATTGCCGCCGTCGTGGGCCTGATCGCCGCCGTGTTCAACAGTCGCGGGACCGAATGGCAGTTGCTCAAGGATTATCAGTTCCGCCGGATCGACACGTTTCTTGACCCCTCTACCGATCCTTTGGGTGCCGGGTATCACATCACGCAATCCAAGATCGCCCTTGGTTCCGGGGGCTGGAACGGGCGCGGTTTCATGCAGGGTACGCAATCCCGGCTGAACTTCCTGCCCGAGAAACACACCGATTTCATCTTCACCACCCTCGCAGAGGAATTCGGATTCGTCGGTGGCATCACGCTCTTGATTCTCTATGCCCTGATCCTTGTGTTCTGCATGGCGACCGCACTGGCCACCAAGGATCGGTTCTCGTCACTGGTTACTCTGGGCATCGCGCTGAACTTCTTCTTGTTCTTTGCCGTCAACATGTCGATGGTGATGGGCATGGCACCGGTTGTGGGCGTCCCACTGCCAATGGTCAGCTATGGCGGATCGGCCATGCTGGTGCTGATGGCCGCGTTCGGCATCGTCCAAAGCGCTCATATCCATCGTCCCCGCTGATCCGAAAGGTCCCCGATGCCCGTAAACGTACTGTTTTCCGCGCGCCCTGCCCTGTGGCCCGTGTATGAACCGCTGCTCACTCGATACCTTGCGGAGGCCGGCGTTGAGGCGCGGCTCAGTACGGAATTTGACCCGGATCAGGTCGATTACGTTGTCTACGCTCCGAATGGCGGGTTACTGGATTTTTCGCCCTTTACACGCCTGAAGGCGGTTCTGAGCCTCTGGGCCGGGGTTGAAAAGATTGCGGACAATGACACGCTGACCGTCCCCTTGGCGCGAATGGTGGATCACGGGCTGACGCAAGGTATGACCGAATGGGTGGTGGGCCATGTGCTGCGCTATCATCTGGGAATGGATCGCCACATCACCATCCAGGATGGCGTCTGGGCCCCGGATGCCCCACCTTTGGCGCAAGAGCGCAAAATGTGCATTCTGGGCCTCGGCGCGTTGGGCGAAGCCGCGGCCCGCACCCTGGCCTCGCTGAATTTCACGGTCACAGGCTGGAGCCGCACCGCCAAGGACATCCCCGGCGTAACCTGCCTGCATGGTCCTGACGGTCTGCGTGACGCGCTTTCCCGGGCCGAGATACTGGTTCTGCTGCTGCCTGACACCGCTGCCACCGAAAACGCGTTGAATGCTGAAACGCTGGCCCTGCTGCCCAAGGGCGCGCGGATCATCAACCCGGGTCGCGGACCCCTGATCGATGACGATGCGCTGCTGGATGCCTTGAACGCGGGTCAGGTCGGTCACGCGACGCTGGATGTGTTCCGGGTCGAGCCCCTGCCCCCCGATCATCCGTATTGGGCACATCCGAACGTGACGGTGACCCCTCATATCGCGTCCGAGACCCGCCCGGTCACAGCCGCGCAGGTCATTTGCGAAAACATCCGGCGTGGCGAAGCCGGAGAGCCCTTCGTGCACCTGGTGGATCGCGCTTTGGGCTACTGATTTCAGGCCGCGATCAGACCGCGGCCTTTCAACAGGGCGTCAACCCCCGGCAATCTTCCCCGGAACGCCAGATACAGGTCTTCTGCCTCGCGCGAACCGCCAGTGGACAGGATGTTGTCCTCCAACGCTTTGGCGCGTTCGGGGTCAAAGGCACCTCCCGCCTCTTCAAAGGCGGCAAAGGCGTCGGCATCCATCACTTCGGACCACATATAGCTGTAGTACCCCGAGCTGTAGCCATCGCCTGCAAAGACATGCGCGAAATGCGGAGTAGCGTGGCGCATTCCAATGGCTTTCGGCATCCCCAACCTGGCCAAAACTTCTGACTGTTTCGCCATCGGATCTGCCGGTGCCTCGCCATCGTGGAAGGCCAGATCAACAAGGGCCGAGGCGACATATTCCACCGTCTGGAATCCCTGATCGAAATTGGCCGCCTTCAGCACCTTTTGCAGCATTTCCTGCGGCATCGGCTCGCCCGTTTCCGCATGGGTCGCAAACTCGGCAAGAACCTCGGGCACTTCCAACCAGTGTTCGTAAAGCTGGCTGGGCAATTCTACGAAATCGCGCGCCACGGACGTGCCCGAGATGCTTTCATATGTCACGTTGGACAGCATCTGGTGCAGGGCATGGCCGAATTCATGAAACAGGGTCCGCGCGTCATCATAGGACAGCAAGGCGGGATCCCCTTTGGCAAAGTTGCAGACATTGATGACAACCGGTGTCTGCTTCTTCGGGAATTTGGCCTGCGCCCTCATCGCGCTGCACCAGGCGCCTGACCGCTTGGACCCTCGTGCAAAGTAGTCTCCGATAAATACGGCAATATGCTGCCCGTCGCGGGTAACGTCCCAAGCCCGGCAATCCGGGTGATAGAGGGGTACGTCCAACGGTTTGAAATCCAGCCCGAAAAGCCGGTTGGCGCAGGCAAACGAAGCCTCGATCATACGATCCAGTTGCAGATAGGGTTTCAACGCAGCCTCATCCAGATCATGTTCCGCCTTGCGCCGCTTTTCAGCATAGTACCGCCAATCCCAAGCTTCCAGCGGGCCGTTGATGCCGTCTTCCTGCATCATCTGCGTCAGAACATCCGCGTCGGCGTCTGCGCGGGACTTGGCCGGTTCCCAAACCTGCATCAACAGTTCGCGCACCCGATCCGGCGTGCGCGCCATCTCGGTTTCCAGCTTGTAGTCGGCGAACGTGTCATAGCCCAGAAGCTTGGCACGTTCTTGGCGTAAGGCCAGGATCTCGGCCGCGATGTCTCGGTTGTCGGTCTCGCCCCCATTGGCGCCGCGTGCGGCCCAGGCGCGATAGGCTTTTTCACGCAGGTCCCGGCGGGGCGAGAATTGCAGAAACGGCACGATCAGCGACCGTGACAAGGTGACCACCGGCCCCTTGGCTTTCTTCTCCTGCCCCGCGGCACGCGCCGCGTCCACGACGAAATCCGGCAGGCCGTTCAGATCCCCTTCGGTCAGATCCATGTACCAGTCCCGCTCATCCGCCAGCAGGTTCTGGGTAAACGAGGTGCCCAGCGACGCAAGGCGCGACTTGATCTCTTGCATACGGGTGTCTTCGTCCCCTACCAAAGCCGCACCGGCACGCACAAAGCCCCGGTGGGTCAGCATCAGCACACGCGCCTGTTCCTCGGTCAGGTCAAGATCATCGCGCCGTGCCCATAGGTCGGCCACACGCTTGAACAGCGACTTGTTGGAAGAAATGCCCGAAAAATGCGTCGAAAGCTTGGGGGAAAACGCACGTTGCAGTTCTTCCCGCTTGGGGTTGCTGTCCGCGCCCGCAATCGTGAAGAAGACCGACAGAACCTTGTCCAGTTGCCCGCCCGCAGCCTCGAGCGCCTCGATCGTGTTGGCGAATGTGGGGGTATCCGGATTTGCCGCTATCGCGTCAATCTCGGCGTTATGCTCTTTCATCGCCTGCTCCAGTGCCGGCGAGAAATCATCATCCGAGATATCGGAAAAAGGGGCGATTTCAAACGGTGTGGTCCAGTTGGACAGGATTGGGTTGGTCATGCGGATCTCCTTTGATCCCATAGCTATGTCGCCACGGCCGGGTGTTCCAGAACACCCAACCCATGTGAAGAAAGGTTAATCGTTTCTCATGCCACAAACAGGGCAATCGCCCCGGCGGGTCAGAACAATCTTGCGGCTTTCGCCGTACAGCGCGTCATAGATCAGCATCTCGCCGCGCAGCGCCACACCGGCGCCCGTTATCACCTTGATCGCCTCGACCGCCATCATTGATCCGACGACGCCCGGCAGCGGGCCGATCACTCCGGCCTCGGAACAGGACGGGGCCAAACCGGGGGCCGGGGCCTCTGGGAAGATGCACTGATAGCAGGGGCTGCCATTGGTGGGGTCAAACACACTCAGTTGACCTTCCCACTGCGACAAAGCCCCCGAAATCAGCGGTTTGCCCAGCGCGACAGCGGTTCGGTTTGCCAGATACCGGGTCTCAAAATTGTCGGTTCCGTCAAGAATCAGATCGAAGTCTGCAAACAGGTCGGTGGCGATTTCCTCGCTCAAGCGGCGGTGATAGGGCAGAACAACGACGTTCGGGTTTTGCGCCTCCATTGCCCGCTGGGCCGAAAAGACCTTGGGCATTCCAATATCCGCGTCCCGGTGAATAACCTGTCGTTGCAGGTTGGCATTCTCGACGACGTCATCGTCAATGATCCCGATCGTGCCGACACCCGCAGCCGCCAGATATTGCAGCGCAGGTGCGCCCAGACCACCTGCGCCGATCACCAGTACGCGGGCTTTCTTAAGTTTTTTCTGACCGGGCCCACCCAGTTCGCGCAAAACGATATGGCGGGCATAGCGGTCCAGCTCGGCCTCGGTAAATCGGTCCGAGGGCATGTCGGGCTCCGGTTCCGAAGTTGAAACTGCGCGGTTGCGTAAGGCTTTGAGTATTCTGCCATACAGCAAAGCCAGCGCCGCGAAACCCACGAGGATCAGCCAAAGCGCCGCAGACCCACCCGTTGCTTCGCGAAGAGGGTGCCCATCCGGCAAGATCAGATGGGACAGTATGACGCCGGCCAACAACACACTCACGGAAACCATGCGCGCTTTTTTCGACGTGCCGGCGATATAACCGACGCCCCAAAGCCCCGCAGCCAGGATGAAAACCAACAGCATCAGCCGCGCCCGGTCGAGCCGAAACCGCCAGCCCCACGATCTGTTTCGCCCAGCGCCTGAGCCAGTTCAAACCTGGCCTGCACCACCGGCGCGACCACAAGCTGCGCGATACGATCTCCGTGGGCGATCTCGAATCGTTCCTGGCCCGCATTCATCACGATCACGCCCAAGGGCCCACGATAGTCGCTGTCAATGGTGCCCGGCGTGTTGGGCAGTGTAATCCCATGTTTCAACGCAAGGCCCGAGCGGGGCCGAACCTGAACTTCATACCCTTGCGGGATTTCAATGCGCAGGCCGGTCGGCACCAACGCCCGCTGACCGGGGTCCAGCGTAATCGGCGCGCGGTCGGGCAGATTGGCACGCACGTCCGCGCCGGCCGCCCCCGAGGTTTCGTAAGAGGGAAGCGCCACGGCGGGGTCTGCCCCGTCTTCGCGGATCACCCGGATTGCAACCATGCCCTTGCCTTTCCTTCAGCCTGCCAACGCGTCCGCGATTTTCGCCGCCAGACGCCGGGCAACTTCGTCTTTGCCCATACGGGGCCATTCCTCGGCCCCGTTGTCCGAAATCAGGATGACCGCATTCTCTGACCCGCCCATAATGCCTGTTGCAGGGCTGACATCGTTGGCGACGATCCAGTCACAGCCTTTGCGCAGACGCTTGGCCGTGGCGTGTTCAATCACATTGTCCGTCTCGGCCGCAAAGCCGACAACCAATGGCGGACGGTTCGCGCCCATCCCGGAAACACGTTTCAGAATGTCCGGGTTTTCGGTGAATTCCAGTACCGGCAGGCCATCGCGGCTTTTCTTCAGCTTCTTGTCCGACGCGCTGGCGACACGCCAGTCCGCGACCGCAGCCGCGAATATTCCGGCATCGACGGGCAGAGCTGCATCAACCGCATCAGACATCTGTTGCGCGGTTTCGACAGGTACGACCCGCACACCCGCCGGGGGCGGCACGTCTGCCGGGCCAGTCACAAAGGTTACTTCGGCCCCCAATTCCGCCAGCGCCCGGGCTACGGCGGCACCTTGGGCCCCGGACGAGCGGTTGGCTATATACCGGACCGGATCTATCGGCTCATGCGTCGGGCCGGACGTCACCAGCACCCGCTTGCCCGTCAAAGGCCCCGCAGACAACCGAGCCTCAATCGCCGCGACAATTTCCAGCGGCTCGGACATGCGCCCCGGGCCGTATTCGCCACAGGCCATGTCGCCTTCGTTCGGGCCCACAAAGCGCACGCCATCCGCTTGCAGCTGCTTCAGGTTTCGCTGTGTTGCCGGGTGGGTCCACATCCGCACATTCATCGCGGGCGCACACAGAACGGGTGTGTCCGTGGCCATCAGAAGGGTCGAGGCCAGATCGTTGGCCAACCCTGCGGCCATCTTGCCCATCAGATCCGCCGTTGCGGGGGCCACGACGATCAGATCCGCAGAGCGGGACAGTTGAATATGCCCCATCTCGGCCTCATCGGTGAGATCAAACAGATCGCGATAGCCTTTTTCACCTGCCAGAGCCGATACGGACAGCGGCGTCACAAACTCTTCCGCAGCGCGCGACAATACAGGGGTTACGTCCGCGCCACGCTCGCGCAACCTGCGGATCAGGTCCAGCGATTTGTAGGCCGCGATTCCGCCACCGATAATCAGCAGAATGCGTTTGGATGACAGCATGTTCAGCCCTTCCCGTCCCGGTCGGCCCCGACATTAGGCAAGGCCCGCAGGTAGTTCCAGCGATTAATTCTGAACCTGAAATGCCGCACAGGGGTCTTCGCGCTCGGCCGTGGGGCTATCAATCACGATATCGAATTCTCCGTCGATCGCTCCATCCTCGGATTGTCCGACGGCCACGACTTTCCAACCTGGTCTGAGGCGCGCTAGATAGGTCGGTATGCCCCGGTCCTTTCGCGCGTGACCATTTCCAGTAATCACGGCAACCGGACCCCCGGTTTCGTCCATCGCACGGACCACGGCACGGGCCAGCACAGCATCGCGCAATCGTTGGATCGCTACCATCTGGGGCAACATTTCAGCCGGAAGCGCATCGCAATGCGCCGCCAACTGGTCGGCTTCGCGCGCGGCCTGTTCTTCGGGCGATAGAGGCACCGTCAGGCCATAACGCGCCGCGTCTGCCCCCAACGCCGTGGCGGCACCGCGTTCCATAGCGGCACGCGCGGCAGCTCGCGGAACCATAGCCCCGTAAACCGGCGCGCCTGACGCCTCGAACACTGGATAATACATGCTGAGCGGCGGCCAGCCACTTTCAGCCCATTTCAGAATGCGGCTCAGTTCTTCCGGGTTTGACACAGCTTTCTGAGCGAGTCTCTGCGCGCCCTCTTCCGTGACCATTTCCCAGACGACGGCCGAAGGTGAAACAGCTTCAAGCGCCTCGGCCTGCACCAAATGATGCGTCGGGTTGTCGTGAACTTCCCCCAATATCAAGACATCGGCGTCCCGCATCGCGGACATGGCATCAGCGGGAACAAGTCTATCTGCCAGCCCCGGTCGCGCTGCCGCAACCGTAAGACCCAGAACAAACGCAAGAATCGCAAACTGTTTCATGCGATGAAGTGTTGCACCTCGCGCGACTGGGCTTCAAGGTTCTTGCGCATTTTCGCAAAGGCTGCGGCCTCAAGCTGTCGTACACGTTCTTTTGACAGACCCAGCTCGGTTCCCAGGCTTTCCAGGGTTCGCGCAGGGTCTCGCAGCTTGCGCTCGCGCACAATGAAACGCTCGCGATCATTCAAGGCATTCATCGCCGTCAACAGCCAATTGCGCAACTGTTCGGTATCATGGCTGTGTTCAACTGCTTCGGCTGCCTGCTCGCGGTCATCTTCCAGGGCATCGATCCACTCGCGCCCATCCTCATCAGCGGATTGCACCGCATTCAGCGAAAAATCAGAGCCGGACAGACGACCTTCCATCATCTCGACGTCGCGCAGCGGCACACCGATTTCCGTGGCGATCATCTGGTGTAACTGATGACGGTCCAATTCCTGCCCTTCGGTGGCGGCTTCCCGTTCCAGCCGGGCCTGAACGCGACGCATGTTGAAAAACAGCGATTTTTGAGATGAGGTTGACCCGGTCCGAACCATGGACCAGTTCCGCATCACATAGTCCTGAATGCTTGCCTTGATCCACCATACGGCATAGGTCGAAAACCGCACGCCGCGATCTGGGTCGAACTTGTCTGCGGCCTTCATCAGGCCAAGGCCTGCTTCCTGAATGAGATCATTCATCGGCGCGCCATAGCGCTTGAACTTGGCCGCCATCGAAATCGCCAGACGCATATAGGCGGTGATCAGACGGTGCAACGCCTGTTCATCACGCTCATCACGCCATGCATAAGCCAGTTTCAGTTCGGTTTCCGCATCCAGCAGCTCGGCCTTCATTGCTTGCCGGGACATCGAAAAGTCCGTCGCATTATCCAGTGCCATAAACCTCTCCCCTGTTTGCAGGTACTGGTCAGACTTGCTTTGCCGACCTATGACCATTACGCAAAACAGCACCAAACGGATCAACTATAGGTAAGTACTGTGTCGCCGGATTTAACCTTGGTTCTGGGCGGGGCCGCGTCGGGCAAGTCGGTTTTCGCCGAAGAACTGGTTGTTTCTCAGGGGAAAAGCCGAGTTTACCTTGCGACATCACAAGTGTTTGATGACGAGATGCGCCAGAAGATTGAGCGCCATCTTGAACAGCGCGGCGACGGTTGGACCACGGTTGAAGAACCCTTCGACCCGGGGCCGGTTCTGGCCACGTTGTCGCCCGATCAGATTTGCCTGATTGACTGCGCCACCATGTGGCTGAGCAACCACCTGCTGGCCGAAACCGATCTGGAAGCGGCACAAACCGCCCTGCTTGACGCCCTTCGTGCATGCCCTGCGCAAATCGTGATCGTCTCGAACGAAGTTGGCCACGGCATTGTCCCGGACAACGCCCTGGCCCGCCGGTTTCGCGAAGCACAGGGGCGGCTGAACATCGCGCTTGCAGCGCAGGCCGATCTGGTGGTGCAGATCACTGTCGGGTTGCCCTTGGTTCTGAAAGGGCAAATGCCGTGATGCGCCTTCACCTTGTTCGACACGGGCCGACACATGCGAAAACCATGGTCGGCTGGTCCGACCTGCCCGCTGACCTTAGCGATACAGCCGCACTGAAACGTCTGCACGACCATTTGCCGCCCAAGGCGCTTGTGATCTCGTCCGATCTGTCACGGGCGGTTGACACCGCCACGGCCATACAAGGTCAACGTCAACGCCTTCCCCATAAACCGGGCTTGCGGGAAATCCATTTTGGCGACTGGGAGTTGCGCGGATTTGCCGAAATCGAAGCCGAAGACCCGGAACTGGCCTTTTCATATTGGGACAACCCCGGCGATGTCCGCGCTCCGAAAGGTGAAAGCTGGAACGACGTCCGCAATCGGGTTGATGCGGCGATCGACACGCTTGTTTCAGCACATTCAGGCCGCGATCTAATCATCGTCGCGCATTTCGGCGTTATCCTCACGCAATTGCAGCGCGCCCTTGATCTGGACGGACAACAGACCTTTTCACACCGAATCGACAACCTGTCGGTAACGGATATCCTGATCGACGCAGGCAGGTGGTCCGTCGGTACGATCAATCACCTTCCGTGAACAGACCCCACACAAATCACTGTTTTACCGGGTTGCGAACCTGCGGCATCGTCTGCGTATGACATATGATTTGTATATCGGCGACCGCCTCTTCTCCAGCTGGTCAATGCGTGGCTGGTTGATGCTTGAGAAATTCAACCTTCCCTACAGAAGCCACATGATTGGCCTGTATTCGGGCACCATGGCACAGGATATGGAGCCCTTGGCCCCAGCGCGACTTGTGCCTGCCCTGCGCCTGCCGGAAGGAACTGTGGTGGGCGAAAGCCTGGCCATGGCTGAAACCCTGGCCGAGCGCCACCCTGATGCCGGCTTGTGGCCATCAGATCCCGCCGCCCGGGCAACCGCCCGCTGGCTATGCGCCGAGATGGTGGCAGGGTTTGGTGCCTTGCGGGATGAATGCCCGATGCAATTGCTGCACGTCTGGCAGGGTTTCGCCCCCTCAGATGAAACACTGGCAGATCTGGCACGCATCGCAATACTCTGGGACCATGCACGCAAAGTGTCCGGTGCGGGACAAGGCCCGTTGTTCGGCGCGTATTCGCTGGCGGACGTGTTTTACACACCTGTCGCAGCGCGGATCATCGGATATGGGCTGCCAGTTTCCAAGGCGAACCGGACCTATTGCCTGGACCTGTTGTCAGACCCCGCCGTCAGACAATGGCGCGCAATGGGCCTGACTGTCAGATACGACCCTTTTCCCTATCGTCAGGATTTGCCGTCCAAGCCCTGGCCGATCGGAGGGGTTTCAACCGCCAAGCCGGTCTCCGGCCCGTCAATCAACCAAGCTTGCCCGTATTCCGGCAAACCCGTTGCGGAATTTCTGGAGTTGGATGGAAAATGCTGGGGCTTCTGCAATCCATTCTGCCGCGACAAAACAATTGCCGATCCCGACGCGTGGCCAAAATTCGCTGCATTGCGCGCAACCGTTAACGACTCTTAAACCACAATCATGGCAGCAACACCCTGTTAATCAAGAACAGGACTGCCATGGTCGCCCGCGCCCACACTGTTGCCTTTCACGGCGTCGAAGCCCGCCCGGTCGAGGTGCAATGTGCCGTATCGCCCGGCTTGCCAGCCTTTTCCATCGTTGGCCTTCCCGACAAAGCCGTGTCCGAAGCCCGCGACCGTGTCCGCAGCGCGCTGAGTGCGATGGCCATCGCTCTGCCGTCGAAACGAATTACGATCAACCTGTCTCCTGCGGATCTGCCCAAGGAAGGCAGCCATTTCGACCTGCCCATCGCAGTCGCGCTGTTATCGGCACTCGAGGTCATCCCAGCCGATGCCGCCGAAGGAACAGTTGCACTGGGAGAGTTGTCGCTTGATGGATCTCTGGTGCCTGTCGTCGGCGCCCTGCCCGCGGCCATGACGGCCGCGTCAGAGGATCGCATGTTGCTGTGTCCCAAAGCCTCCAGCGCCGAGGCTGCATGGGTCGACGCCACTCAGGTTATCGGCGCGGGTTCCCTGGGCGATGTTGTCCGCCATTTCTCGGGACAGTGCCCTTTGCCGGCGGCACAACCCGGCGAGGTGAATCTGGCGCCCAGCGTGCGGGATCTGCGCGATGTAAAGGGGCAGGAACGCGCCAAGCGCGCCTTGGAAATCGCGGCAGCCGGGCGTCACCATCTGATCATGATCGGCACGCCGGGGTCGGGCAAATCCATGCTGGCCGCACGGCTTCCGGGCATCTTGCCACCGCTGACCGCAGTCGAAGCGTTGGAAACTTCGATGATCCAGTCCCTGTGCGGGTTGCTGGATGAAGGCGGCATCAACCGCACGCGTCCATTTCGGGAACCGCATCATACGGCCTCGATGGCAGCCATTGTCGGCGGGGGCAAAGGTGCCAAGCCCGGTGAGATCGCATTGGCGCATAACGGCGTGCTGTTCATGGATGAGTTCCCCGAATTTCCCCGTACGGTTCTGGAGACCCTGCGCCAGCCAATAGAATCCGGAGAAGTCATGGTGGCGCGTGCCAATGCCCACGTGAAATACCCCTGCCGTTTCATGCTGGTGGCCGCCGCGAACCCGTGCAAATGCGGCTACCTGACGGATCCATCGCGCGCCTGCTCTCGCGCACCCGGCTGCGGCGAGGATTATCTGAACCGTATCTCGGGGCCCCTGATGGACAGGTTCGACCTGCGGATCGAAGTTCCGCCTGTGGGCTTCACCGATCTTGATCTGCCCCCATCCGGCGACAGCTCGGCGACAGTTGCCGCGCGGGTTGAAAACGCCCGCGCCATACAGGCAGAGCGGTTTCGGGGAATGCCGGACCTGCGTCAGAATTCCGACGCCGAAGGCAAAGTTCTGGAACAGATCGCAACACCCGATGCAGAAGGAAAAGCCGTTTTGCTGAAGGCCGCAGATCGGTTCGGCCTATCGGCGCGTGCCTTTCATCGGATCCTGAGGGTGGCGCGGACGATCGCCGATCTGGACGGTTCAGCCGACATCCGCAGGCCACATGTTGCAGAGGCGCTGAGCTTTCGCATCAGCGCCCGGGTCATGGCTTAGATCTTGGCTTCAATCGCCTGCCAGATCTTCTCGGCGATGTTCACGCCGTCGAACCGTTCCAGCTCTTGAATGCCGGTGGGCGAGGTCACGTTGATTTCGGTGAGATAGTCGCCAATGATGTCGATCCCGACAAAAATCTGACCTTTTTCTTTCAGTAGCGGTCCGATGGCTGCGCAGATCTCCAGATCACGCTCTGACAACCCGACCTTTTCCGGGCGTCCGCCCACATGCATGTTTGACCGCGTTTCGCCCGCGGCTGGCACCCGGTTGATTGCGCCAACCGGTTCACCGTCCACGAGGATCACCCGCTTGTCGCCATTGCTGACATCCGGCAGGAACTTTTGCACGATCAGAGGCTCGCGCGAGAACCCCGTGAACAGCTCGTGCAGAGAGGTCAGGTTGCGGTCATTGGCATCCAGTCGGAACACGCCCGCACCGCCATTGCCATAAAGCGGCTTTAGGATGATATCGCCGTGCTTTTCCTTGAACGCCTTGATCGTTTTTATGTCACGGGCAATCGTTGTCGGCGGCGTCAGGTCAGGGAAATCCAAAACCAGCAGTTTTTCAGGATAGTTCCGCACCCAGAACGGGTCGTTGACCACCAGCGTTTGCCCTTTCAGGCGGTCCAGCAGATGGGTGGACGTGATGTAATGCATGTCAAAGGGTGGATCCTGACGCAGCCAGACCATGTCGAAATCGGCCAGGTCAACTTCACGTTCGGGGCTCAGAATCGCCGGATCGCCGGCGACCCGCTGCACGGTCATGTCATGGCCGCGCGCCGTGATACGACCTTCCTGATAGGCCAGCTGATCCGGCCCATAGAAAAACAACGAATGACCGCGCGCCTGCGCCTCCTCCGCCAGACGGAATGAGCTGTCGGCGTTGATGTCCACGGCCCCGATCGGGTCCATTTGAAAGGCGATTTTCATGTCGTGTCCCTCAGTTTCACGCAAGATACATGGCCCAGCAGGCCTGAGGGTTCAATGGGGCTTAGGCGTGACCGAAGGCGTTTTCGATGATTTGAACCGCGCCAGTGCCATCTACCAGTGCCGCGTCAAATCGGACATTGGTCAATTGCCCACCCGGTTCGTTTTCCAGGTATTGCGCGGCCGAGGCACAGATTCGGTCAATTTGTCTTTGACTGATCCGGGCTGCAGCTTTTTCGAAACTGGAGCTTTTCTTGACCTCGATGAACACGAGCCCGTCGCCATCCCGCACAATCAGATCGATTTCACCACCGGCACCCCGCCACCGGCGATGCGCAATTGCAAAACCCCGGCGCTCATAGTCCGAGGCGACCCGAAGCTCGGCCGACTGCCCCGCCTGATAGGAAACCGAGCCCTGAATTGCACGCCGCCCCATGTCATCCCTTTCCCAGTTTCAGAGCTTTCTGGTAAATCGGACGGCGCGGCAGATCATACATTTCTGACACAAGATCCGCTGCGTCCCGAACCGAGTGGGTTTCCAAAGCTCGCTTCAAAGCCTCTTCTACGTCGGATTCGTTGACACTTTGCGAATGACTACGGTCCACCAGCAGAACGATCTCACCCTTGACCGGTTTTTCCTGAATTTCTGCCGCCAGATCGGCCAGTCTTCCACGGCGGATTTCTTCGAACTTTTTCGTCAGTTCACGGCACAAGGCCGCCTGACGGTCTGCCCCCAGGCAATCCGCAAGATCTGCAAGGCTGGCCGAGACGCGTTTGGGGGATTCGTAGAACACCAAGGTGCCTGGTATGTTTTTCAAAGCCTCAATCCGGGTCCGGCGTGCGCCCGATGCATTGGGCAAGAAACCTGCGAAGAAGAATGAATCCGTTGGCAGGCCCGCCAGGGTCAGCGCTGTTATTGCGGCGGATGCCCCGGGCGCACAGGTCACCATATGCCCGGCTTCGGCCGCCTGCTTGCCCAGATCATATCCCGGATCAGCGATCAGTGGCATACCCGCCTCGGATGCATAGGCGACAGATTGCCCCTGCGCCAGGGCATCCATAAGTCTGCCACGCGCCCCGGCGCCGCTGTGATCATGGTAGGCCTGGATATGCCGACCCTCCAGCGGGATGCCATGGATTTCCATCAACCGCCGCAGGCTCCGGGTGTCCTCCGCCGCTATCACATCGGCCGAGGCCAGAACATCCAGCGCCCTGAGCGTAATATCGCGCGCGGTTCCGATCGGAGTGGCAACAAAATACAGGCCCGCAGCCAATCTGATCTTTTGGAAATTCAAAGCTGGACCCTCACAGCGTGACGTTTATTATCGCGGCTCAACAGAACAGAAGCATTCACAGCCGCCGGATCAGGGAGTTTTCATTTAGATGTTTACCGTTTGCAAGCCCGTAAGCAAGCTGGCGACAGCCGCCATTGCCCTGACGACCGCAGCGTTTCTGGCCGCTTGTGAGCCCGGCGGCGTTGGGGGTGGCCCTTCGATTGACACGTCGAATCCTGTTCCGGTTGCTTTGCTGGTTCCCCGCTCGGGCGACGCCGCGCTGGCGCAGAGCCTTGAGAATGCGGCCCGTATGGCAATGTCCGATCTGCCTAACGTCAAAATCGACCTGCGTGTTTACGATACGGCAGGAAATCCGACCACGGCGACAGCGGTGGCCCAGCAGGCCGTTGCCGAAGGCGCCAAGATCATTGTCGGCCCTGTTTACGCCCAGGCGGCAAACGCTGCCGGGCTGGCCGTACTGAACAATAACGTGAATGTCCTGTCGTTCTCGAACAACACCAGCATTGCGGGTGGCAATGTATTTGTACTTGGACCGACCTTTGAAAACACCGCCAACCGGCTGGTAAATTATGCGGGCAGGCAAGGCAAAACGAACACGGTTATCGTGCACAGCAATGATGCCGCGGGGCAAGTGGGGCAAGCTGCCATCGCCAATGCACTGGCAAACAGCCGGGTCAACAATGCGGGAACGGTCGGATACGACCGGTCGCAACAGGGTGTTATCAACTCGGTTCCCACCATCAAGGCCACCGTCGATTCGACAGGGGCGGACTCGATTTTCATGACGGCAACGACAGCGGGTGCCTTGCCACTTTTCTCGCAATTGCTGCCTGAGGCCGGCGTTTCTCCGGCGACGACACAATTCATCGGTCTGACCCGTTGGGATATCCCCCCGCAAACGCTGGAGCTGCCAGGCGTGCAAGGGGGATGGTTCGCCCTGCCCGACCCGTCAAAGGCCCAAGCCTATCGTCAACGGTATAACGCGACATATGGAGAAGCGCCTCATCCGATCAGCGGTCTGGCCTATGACGGCATTGCGGCGATTGGTGCTTTGGTCAGCCAGGGCAAATCCGATGCGCTGACCGGTGCTGCCCTGACCCAAAATGCCGGTTTCCAGGGTGTTGGCGGTATCTTCCGCCTCCGCCCGAACGGCACCAATGAACGCGGCCTTGCCGTAGCGACGATTCAGAATAAACAGGTGGTTGTGATTGACCCTGCCCCGCAAAGCTTCTCTGGTGCCGGTTTCTGAGCGATCAGGCGAGACCATGGCGCCGGATGGCGCGCTAATTTGCCCTGCCGAAAACATCTTTGACAGCGTCAGCGTCAATGATGCGCTGGCCGAGGTGTTCGAGACCAGCTCTGACAACAGCAAAATGCGCTCTGAAACAGTGCGCATTCTGCGCGACGCTCAGAAAGCGGGTCGCAAAGCCATCGCCGATGCCTTCAGCGAGCGTCCGTTCGACGCGCGCGCGCTGACCCGCTCCTATACTTACCTGACGGACCAGCTGGTCGGAACCGCGATGCTGGTCTCCAGCACGCGCCTGCATCCGCTTGCGACGCCAACACAAGGTGAAAAGATCGCCGTACTGGCCGTTGGCGGATACGGGCGCGGTGAAATGGCGCCCTCTTCGGATGTCGATCTGCTGTTTCTGACCCCCTATAAAATCACGGCCTGGGCCGAAAGCGTCATCGAATCGATGCTTTATATCCTTTGGGATCTCAGGCTTAAGGTCGGGCATTCCTCGCGCACGATCAAAGACTGCCTTCGGCTGGGCACCGAGGATTTCACGATCCGCACAGCAATGCTTGAACAACGTTATCTGGCGGGTGACAAGGCGCTGGCCGACGAGCTTGAACGGCGCCTGAAAACCGAGCTGTTCAAAGGAACCGAGCGGGAGTTCATCGAAGCCAAACTGAACGAACGAGATGAGCGGCACCTGAAACAGGGAGAACGCTACAAGGTCGAGCCCAACGTGAAAGAGGGCAAAGGGGGGTTGCGCGACCTCCAATCCCTCTACTGGATCGCAAAGTACATCTATGGCGTTCAGGACGTGGCCGAACTTGTGCCTTTGGGTCTGTTCACCCCGGAAGAGTTCAAGACCTTCGTTCAGGCCGAAGAATTTCTTTGGGCCGTTCGTTCGCATCTGCATCTGGTGACGGGTCGCGCCACCGAGCAACTGACCTTTGACATGCAGGTCGAGGTTGCAGCGCGCATGGGCTATGAAGATCACGCCGGTCGCCGGGCGGTCGAGGTGTTCATGCAACGCTATTTCCGCGAGGCCACGCGTGTCGGCGAGTTGACGCGGATTTTTCTGACGAAGCTTGAGGCGCTGCACGTGAAAGGCGCACCATTGCTGGAGCGCATTTTCCGCAGACGCCGGCGGATCAAAGCGGGATACCGGGTTGTTCACGGTCGTCTGGACGTAGCGGACCCTGACAAATTTCTGTCCGACAAGGTAAACCTTCTGCGCCTGTTCGAAGAAGGCTTGCGAACAGGAATGCTGATCCATCCGGATGCCATGCGTCTGGTGGCGGCAAATCTGCATCTGATCGACGACGAAATGCGCAATGACAAAGAGGCGCGGCGCATCTTTCTGGACCTGATGCTGAAACACGGCAACCCAGAGCGAGCCTTGCGGCGGATGAACGAACTGGGTGTGCTGTCAGCCTTCCTGCCCGAGTTCGAGCCCATCGTGGCAATGATGCAGTTTAACATGTACCACAGCTATACGGTGGACGAGCATACCATCCAGTGCATCGTGAACCTGGCCCAGATCGAACGCGGAGAGTTGATTGAATCGCTGCCTCTTGCCTCTTCGATTCTGAAAGGTGGGGTCAACCGCAAGGTGCTGTATGTCGCCCTGTTGCTGCATGATATCGCGAAGGGGCGACCCGAGGATCACTCGATTCTTGGAGCACAGATCGCGCGCAAGGTGGCACCAAGACTGGGCCTGAACAAAGCAGATTCGGAAACGGTCGAATGGCTGGTGCGTTATCACCTGCTCATGTCCGACATGGCACAGAAACGTGACATTTCAGACCCCCGCACAGTGCGCGATTTCGCCAAGGCAGTTCAAACCGTCAAACGGCTGGATCTATTGACCGTTCTGACCGTCTGCGACATTCGCGGCGTGGGGCCGAACACCTGGAACAACTGGAAAGCCACGCTTTTGCGTGCCCTTCACGCCGAAACCAAGCGCGCGCTGGAGACCGGGATGGAGGACCTCAACCGCGCCAATCGCGGCGCCGAGGCAAAAAAGGCCCTGCGCACCGAACTGGCGGCCTGGTCCAAGGCCGATCTCAAATCCGAGACGGGGCGCCACTATGACCCGTATTGGCAGGGTCTCAATCTGGCCACACATGTCGAGTTTGCGAACATGCTGCGTGCGCTGGAACAAAGCGGCGACCCCGGCGCGATGGAGATCCGCCTGCAACCGGACGAGGATCGCGACGCAACCCGAGCCTGTTTTGCAATGGGCGACCACCCCGGTATCTTTGCCCGCATTGCCGGCGCGCTGGCCCTGGTCGGCGCGAATGTCGTGGATGCGCGCAGCTATACGACCAAAGACGGCTATGTCACCGATGCATTCTGGATTCAGGACTCCGAAGGGCACCCGTTTGAAGCCTCACGCCTGCCACGTCTTACGCAGATGATCCACAAGACGCTGCGCGGCGAAGTGGTTGCGAAGGAGGCGTTGAAATCACGCGACAAGATCAAGAAACGCGAGCGTGCCTTCAACGTTCCAACGCATATCACCTTCGACAATGATGGCTCTGAAATATACACGATCATCGAAGTGGACACCCGCGACCGTCCGGGTCTGCTGTTTGATCTGACCCGGACCCTCGCCGCAGCGAATGTTTACATCGCCAATGCCGTGATCGCGACCTATGGCGAACAGGTGGTCGATACGTTTTACGTCAAGGATATGTTCGGCTTGAAATATCATTCGGAAAACAAGCAACGTGGGCTTGAGGCCAAGCTGCGCAAGGCGATCACCGAAGGCGCCGAGCGTGCGGCCTCATGAAGCAAATCCGTTTGTTTTCAGGTCTGTTTACGGTCGGCTTCTGGACGCTGGCCAGTCGAATACTGGGGTTTCTGCGGGAAATTCTGCTGACCGCCTTCATCGGCCCCGGGCCGGTGATGGATGCTTTCGTCGCGGCCTTTCGCCTGCCGAACATGTTCCGCCGCTTTTTCGCCGAAGGCGCGTTTAACGCGGCTTTTGTGCCCATGTTCTCGAAACGGCTGGAGGCAGACGAGAACCCCCAGGGGTTCGCGCAGGATGCGTTCAACTTGTTGGCCGTGGCCGTTCTGGCGCTGGTCGGGCTGGCCATGGTTTTCATGCCGGGTCTGGTGTGGCTGACAGCCGAAGGGTTCCATGGGGATGAACGTTTCGGCCTGGCCGTGGACTATGGCTATGTCGTGTTCCCGTATATCCTTTTCATGTCCTTGGCGGCGTTATTTTCGGGGGTATTGAACGCCACCGGCAGGTTCGCAGCGGCCGCAGCGGCACCTGTTTTGCTGAACATCTTTGCCTGCACCGCGCTGATCGCCGGGGCCATCTCTGGCGGTGAGGTGATACGATGGCTGATCTCGGTCATTCCGGTCGCCGGCGTCGCACAACTGGTGCTGGTCTGGGTGGCGACCGAGCGTGCCGGTATCCGCATCCGCCCCGGCCTGCCCCACCTGACGCCCGAGATGCGTCGGATGGTCCGCATCGCGGTTCCCGCCGCCTTGGCCATGGGGGTTACGCAGGTCAATCTGGTGGTCGGACAACTGGTGGCATCAAAGACTGAAAAGGCCGTGAGTTGGCTGTTTGCCGCGGATCGCCTGTACCAACTGCCTTTGGGCGTCGTCGGAATCGCCATTGGCATTGTCCTGCTGCCAGACCTGTCCCGCCGCCTGCGCGTCGACGACAAGGAAGGAGCCCGCAACGCGTTTTCCCGCGCCGGGGAATTTATGCTGCTGTTGACGCTGCCGTCGACCGTGGCGTTCCTGATCATCCCGAACCCGCTGGTTTCGGTGCTGTTCGAACGGGGACAGTTCAGTCCCGAGGATACCGCTGCGACAGCGCTGGCGGTCGCGATTTATGGCATCGGTCTGCCTGCATTCATGCTGCAAAAATTGCTGCAACCCCTTTTCTTCGCGCGCGAGGATACGCGTTCCCCGTTCCGTTATGCGGTGGTCGCAATGGTCGTGAACGCGGCCTTGGCGTTTGGCCTATTTCCGCTGGTGGGTTGGATCGCCCCTGCGATTGCCGCGTCAACTGCCGGCTGGGCCATGGTTGTTCTTCTGGCGATCGGGGCACGTCGCATGGGCGAAGAAGCGCGTTTCGATGACCGTTTCAGGGCACGTGCGGGACGGATCGTTCTGGCCTCGGTCGGCATGGGCGCGGTCTTGTTTGCGTTGATCCACTTCTTGGGTTGGACGCTGGACATTCCCGGCTGGCGCTATCTTGCGCTTTTGGTCCTGATCGTGGTCGCCGCCGTCTCGTATTTCTGTCTTGGTCATGTCCTGGGAGCGTTCAAATTGTCAGAGTTCAAACGCGCCTTGCGCCGGGCCTGATCAATCGCGGCGGATGCGCCCGACGATCCGGGCCCAGGCCCCCGGCGCCACCAGAAATGACATGCCAAAGCCGGTGGCAAACCCGCCCAGATCGGCGACCCATTCCGCGTTTCCGCCGAAGATCAGACCAAACAGGAACTGAATGCCCATCAGAACGGCGATCAGCTGAAACGCCCTCGCCTGATTTGCCCCCACAAGCGACAGTTTGCGCCACAACAACCACGTGAATGCTCCGATCAGGCCATAAACAGGTGGAAACCCTCCGATCAGGGGATAGCGCGGGTCCAGCAAAACGGCATAACTCAACGCGCCGCCAATCCCCGAGACGACGAAGATCAGCAGCATGGGGACACCACCGAAAACCTCACCAACCATTTTTCCCATCGCCAGAACGAAGACACAGACAAAAATCGCCTGCGTAAAGTTGGCGGATACAAAGGGATAGGTCACGAACCGGACCAGATGTTCGAACGGCCAACGCCCGTTCAGCACCATCCAATCGAAAATATCCGCCGAGAAGGCATAGTGCTGTATCGCGTCCAGACGCCAACCCACGGCCGCCGGTCCTCCGATCAAACCGCGCGATCCCAGCGTGAAGGCCAGTTCGACGCCGATGATGAACAGAACCAGCGCCACCACAACGGGCGGCAACGGGTTAACGGCGGGTGTGTAATGCTCACTGCTCATTGGGATGGCCTTTCGCGGCTGTTGACGTCCCTTTGCCTCATGGGTAAGCGACGGAGGCTGATTTTTCCAGACAGGAGTTCCCTTTGATGACCGAGACCCAGTTCACGCCCCGCGTGTTTTCCGGCGCACAGCCTTCGGGTAACCTGCACCTCGGCAATTATCTCGGTGCGCTTCGGAACTGGGTGAGAATGCAAAGCGAGGAATTTGAAACCATCTATTGCATGGTCGATCTTCATGCAATCACGGTCTGGCAAGATCCAATCGAGTTACAGCATGCAACGCGGGAGCTTTGTGCCGGTTACATCGCTTCTGGACTAAACCCCGAAAAATCGATTTTGTTTAATCAAAGCCAAGTGCCGGAACACGCGCAACTGGCTTGGATATTTAACTGTGTTGCTCGTATGGGTTGGATGCAGCGCATGACCCAATGGAAGGACAAGGCCGGCAAGAACCAGCAGAACGCTTCGCTTGGCTTGTTTGCCTATCCTGCTCTGATGGCTGCGGACATTCTAATCTACCACGCAACCCACGTACCGGTCGGCGAAGACCAGAAACAGCATCTTGAGCTGACCCGCGACATCGCCATCAAGTTCAACAACGATTTCGGCGTCGATTTCTTCCCCGTCACCGAGCCAGTGATCGAAGGTGCGGCCACACGTGTCATGAGCCTGAGGGACGGATCCAAGAAGATGTCGAAATCCGACCCTTCTGACATGAGCCGGATCAACCTGACGGATGACGCCGAAGCGATTGCCAAGAAAATCCGCAAAGCCAAGACCGACCCCGATGCTCTGCCGTCAGAAGCCGAAGGGCTCGAGGACCGCCCCGAGGCGCGTAACCTGGTCAATATTTACGCGGCCCTGAACGATCAAACCATCGAACAGGTTCTGTCCGAAGTAGGCGGCAAGCAGTTCGGTGAGTTCAAACCGATGCTGGCCGATCTGGCAGTGGCGAAACTGGCTCCGATCTCGACCGAAATGTCACGTCTGATGGGGGATCAGGCCGAGATTGACCGGATTCTCGCCCGCGGTGCCGAGCGCGCACGTGAAATCGCTGCTCCGATCCTGCAAAAGACCTACGAAATCGTTGGCATGGTCGGCGCCGCATCACGCTGATTGCACTGGACCTTCGCCTGACGCCCTCCTAGGGTTTGCCTGAATCAAAGGAGGGCGTCATGGCAACCGGCACGAACATCCGGACCTATTTTCAAGGCCAATGGCATGAGGGGGACGCACCCATCATGCGCGCGGCGGATCATGGCGCCTGGCTGGGATCTTCGGTCTTTGATGGCGCGCGGTATTTTGACGGGGTGGCCCCGGATCTGGAGGCCCATTGCGCACGGGTGAACCGGTCAGCCGAAGCCTTGATGCTGACGCCGACCATGACGACCGAACAGATGGTCGAGTTGGTACGCGAAGGGTTGCAGGCCTACAGCCCGGACACAGCCGTTTACATTCGTCCGATGTACTGGGGAATCGACGGTGACAGCACGGCAATAGTCCCGCAGGAAAACAGCACCGGTTTTGCCATCTGCCTGGAAGAAATCCCAATGGCCCCCGAAACCGCGTCGGTCACTCTGTCGACCACGCGCTTCCGCCGCCCGGTTCTGGAAAGCGCGGTCGTAAACGCCAAAGCGGGGTGCCTTTACCCCAACAACGCCCGCATGCTGCAAGAGGCACGCTCGAAAGGCTTTTCCAACGCTTTGGTGGCCGATGCGATGGGGCATGTAGCGGAAACGGCGACGGCCAACATCTTTATGGTGAAGGATGGCGAAGTCTTTACACCGATCCCGAACGGAACTTTCCTGGCCGGCATTACCCGGGCCCGGCATATCAAAAACCTGCGCGCGGATGGTGTGAAGGTCCACGAAACGGTTCTGAGCTTCGAGGATTTCCACGAGGCCGACGAGGTCTTCATGTCCGGAAACATGAGCAAGGTCACACCGGTAACTGCGCTGGAGGATACGCAATTTCAGGTGGGTCCTATTGCTCGCCTTGCCCGCGCGCTCTATTGGGATTGGGCTGCAAGCGAACGCTAGCGCAATGCCCCAGGCTTGCCCGAGTTGCCAGCGCGCGATCGGTCGGGCATGATCCCGGAAACCTAAAGAGGATACCCATGCGTAAGTTCCTAGTCGTTCTGGATGACAGCCGCGAATGCCTGAACGCGATGCGGTTTGCCGCAATGCGGGCTGCCCATACCGGAGGTGGTGTGACGGTCCTTTCCGTCATCCCGCCTGACGAGTTCAATCACTGGATCGGTGTGGCCGAAACCATGCGTGAAGAAGCCCGCGAACGTATCCACGCGCATTTCGAAGTGTTTGCCAAATGGATGCGGGACAAACAGAACGTGGAACCTGAACTGGCCATTCGCGAAGGCGATCCCGTGCCAGAGATCATCGAACATGTTCAGTCCGATCCCGAGATTGGTGTTCTTGTTCTTGGGGCGGGGACCGACAAGAAAGGTCCCGGTCCGTTGGTGACTCAACTGACAAAGAACTCGGGTAGCCTGCCGATTCCGATCACGATCGTTCCAGGTAATCTGAGCAAAGAGAAACTGGAAGAAATAACCTGAGGAGCGGCGATGGCGAAGACGATACAGTTCTGGTTCGAATTCGCCTCGACCTATTCCTACCTCAGCGCGATGCGGATCGAAGCGGCCGCGCAAGACAAAGGCGTCGCCATTGAATGGCACTCGTTCCTGTTGGGTCCGATTTTCGCGGAACAGGGATGGCGCACCTCACCTTTCAACCTGTATCCGGCCAAAGGCCGGTACATGTGGCGCGATATGGAACGTCTGTGCAAGGCGCGCGGGCTTCCTTTTGCAAAGCCCGATCCTTTTCCGCAGAATTCGCTCAGGGCAGCGCGTCTGGTTCTGGCCATCGAGGATCATCGGGAACGGGCGGCGTTTGTTCGGGCCGTCTTCAGCGCCGAATTCGGCGCCGGGCAGAATATCTCCGAGGACAGCGTTCTGGCCTCCTGCCTCGACGAAGCAGGGGTGCACAGCAGCGTGATGAACCGCGCAGGAGACACGGACATAAAACAGGCCCTGTTTGAACAATCTGCCCGCGCCAAGGCGCTTGGTCTGTTTGGTGCACCAAGTTTTCTGGCCGGGGAAGAGTTGTTCTGGGGCGATGACCGTCTGGATGACGCATTAGAATACTCTTCCACAATTTAGAATCGTTCCAAATCTTGACTTCCCGTGCGCCTGCGCGCATATCAGAAACACATCAGACGGAGCGCCCTCATGTTCATCCAGACCGAATCCACCCCCAATCCGGCCACGTTGAAATTCCTGCCCGGCCAAACGGTGCTGGAAGCTGGAACAGCGGATTTCCCAACTGCGGAAGCGGGCGAAAAATCGCCTCTGGCCAAACGCATATTTGCGGTCAACGGTGTGACTGGCGTGTTTTTTGGCAACGATTTTGTCACCGTTACCAAATCGGACGACGTACAGTGGGACCACATCAAACCGGCCATTCTTGGCGCGGTGATGGAGCATTATCAATCCGGCCAGCCTGTTATGGGCGCAGATTCCGCCGGGGCCTCGGGCCATGCCGAGCACTCTGGTGAGGACGCTGATATCGTCAACCAGATCAAGGACTTGCTGGACAGCCGTGTGCGTCCTGCCGTGGCTCAGGATGGGGGTGATATCACGTTCCACGGGTTTGATCGCGGCGTGGTCTATCTGCACATGCAGGGGGCCTGCGCGGGTTGCCCGTCTTCGACATTGACCCTGAAGATGGGTATCGAAAACCTTCTGCGCCATTACATTCCGGAAGTGACCGAGGTTCGCCCTGTTGCCGTCTAACCCGACGATTCTGGCGTTTGACACATCGGCCGCGCATTGCGCGGCCGCTTTGTTGCGTGATGGCGAAATCGTGACGTCTCTTGCCGAAGCAATGTCACGCGGACAGGCCGAACGATTGTTTCCGCTGTTGGAAGACGTGCTGGCGGAAACCGGATGTGATTGGGCCGGTTTGGACGCGATCGGCGTTGGGATAGGGCCCGGTAACTTCACCGGCATCCGTATTTCGGTCTCGGCCGCGCGCGGTCTTGCACTTGGGCTTGAAATCCCTGCGGTCGGAGTTTCCGGCTTCGATGCCTTGGGTGAGCTGGCGGAAGACGGGCAGATACCGGCGATCCCTGCCCCGCGCGACCATGTTTATGTGAAAATGCCCGGTGCCGATCCGTGTCTCTTGCCTCGGGCCGAAGCGGAACTTGGCGGGCAGTTGTATTCCTGCTCTGACCCTGCCTTGCTGGCACAAGCCATCGCCCGGCTGGCCGCGCGGCGCTGGGATCGCACCTGCTTGCCGCCTGCACCTTTGTACGTAAGGCCCGCCGATGCGGCTCCGTCCCGCGATACACCCCCTGTCCTGCTGAACGAATGACACCGCACGAGATGGCATCGACCCATGCCGCAGCGTTTTCGCAATCGCGCGGCTGGACAGAAGACGAATTCGCCGCCCTTCTTAAAAACCGCTTTACTTATGCCGTCGGAGATTCCCGGTGCTTTGCACTGTTTCAGGTGATTGCGGGCGAAGCCGAGTTGCTGACAATTGCGACCCACCCTTCGTTTCAAAGGCAGGGCCTGGCACTTCGACTCATGCAGGAATGGCATGATCAGGCGATCGATTTGCTGGCAACCCGTGCCTTTCTGGATGTCGCGGCCGACAACATTGCGGCCATCTCCCTGTACAATCGATGCGGATATCGGCAGTGCGGGCTGCGCAAGGCGTACTATGCACGCGAAACGGGCCAAAAAATTGATGCACTTGTAATGGAATGCCGCCTGCCCCAACGGCAATCGCCCGTTTTTTAGACCATTTGGTCAGAATTCATTTGACCATGGTGGTTGCAAACCCCCTTAATACCCGCCATCACAACAGTTATGCTCGCTAAAAGTGGGTGAACGGGGCTAATCTGACCCTGTGCCAACAAAATAATATTGGGAGACTGAAATGACCCTGATGAAATCCTTGATGGGTGCTGCCGCTGCGGTCGCAATGTCAGCCGGAGCGGTTCTGGCCGAGCCGGCCGTGATCTTTGACTTGGGCGGCAAGTTCGACAAGTCCTTCAACGAGGCCGCCTATAACGGCGCGCAGCGCTGGGCGAATGAAACCGGCGGCAAGTATCTGGAAATCGAAATTCAGGCAGAACCGCAGCGCGAACAGGCCCTGCGCCGTTTTGCGGAATCCGGTGCAAATCCGATCATCACCATGGGGTTCGGAATCGCTGACGCCCTGGCCGCTGTTGCAAGTGACTACCCCGACACCAAATTCGTCGCTGTTGACGTGACTTGGCTGGACGCTCCAAACATCCGCCAGATTGGCTTTGCCGAGCACGAAGGGTCCTACCTCGTCGGCATGATGGCCGCCATGGCGTCGAAATCCGGCACCGTTGGTTTCATCGGAGGCATGGACATCCCGTTGATTCGCCATTTCGGATGCGGCTATGCCCAGGGCGCGAAGGCCGTGAACCCAGACATCAATGTTGTTGCCAACATGACAGGAACAACGCCTGCTGCCTGGAACGATCCGGTAAAAGGTTCGGAGCTTACAAAAGCACAGATCAGCCAGGGCGCTGATGTGATTTACGCTGCTGCCGGCGGAACCGGCGTAGGCGTTCTGCAAACTGCAGCTGACGAAGACATCCTGTCGATTGGTGTGGACAGCAACCAGAATCACCTGCACCCAGGCAAAGTGCTGACTTCGATGCTGAAGCGTGTGGACGTCGCTGTTTATGAAGCGATGAAAGCAGGCGAAAACGTCGAAACCGGCGTTTTCACCATGGGTCTGGCCGAAGATGGGGTTGGCGTTGCCATGGATGAAAACAACAAAGAGCTTGTTTCGGTTCGCATGAGCGACGCCGTCGACGAAGCCCGCAAGGCGATCATCAACGGCGACATCAATGTTGTAAGCTATTACGAGAACGACAGCTGCCCGGCACTGCAGTTCTGATTACGCGCGGGGCGGGAGAGTGCCTTCCGCCTCGCCACCCACTTCGCCATCCGAGCGGACAGCTGGATGGGTTTCTCGGCAGTTGAGGGCAAGACATGACCGTCCCAGCCATTGAGCTCAAAGGGATATCCAAGGCCTTTGGGCCAGTTCAGGCCAACAAAGACATCTCGATCAGCGTTGCACCCGGTACGATCCATGGGATCATCGGTGAAAACGGCGCGGGCAAATCCACGTTGATGAGCATTCTCTTCGGCTTTTATAAAGCCGACAAAGGTGAGATCTGGATCAATGGGACAAAGACCGACATCCCGGACAGCCAGGCGGCCATCGCCTCGGGCATCGGGATGGTGTTCCAGCATTTCAAGCTGGTGGAAAATTTCACAGTTCTGGAAAACATCGTACTGGGCGCCGAGGATGGCGGGTTGCTGGCGCCATCACTGGCAAAAGCCCGCAAAGAGCTGAAAGAGCTCGAGGAAGAATACGAACTGTTCGTCGATCCCGACAAGCGCATCGACGAGATCGGCGTGGGGATGCAGCAGCGGGTCGAGATCCTGAAGGCACTGTACCGCAAGGCCGAAATTCTGATTCTGGACGAGCCGACCGGCGTGTTGACCCCAGCCGAAGCCGATCAGCTGTTCCGCATTCTCGACCGACTGCGGTCCGAGGGCAAAACAGTCATCGTGATCACGCACAAACTGCGCGAGATCATGGAAAACACCGACACGGTGTCGGTTATGCGGCGCGGGCAAATGACGGCCACGGTCAAAACATCCGAGACCAGCCCCGAGGAGTTGGCCGAACTGATGGTCGGCCGCAAGGTTCTGCTGCAAGTCGACAAAGTGCCCGCGACGCCCGGCAAACCCATTCTCGAGATCGAAAATCTCAGCGTTTTTGATTCGGCGGGCGTTGAACGGGTCAAAAACATCGACCTGACCGTGCGCGCAGGTGAGATCGTCGGCATCGCCGGCGTGGCGGGCAATGGTCAATCCGAACTGCTGGAAGTTCTTGGTGGAATGCGCCCCGGACAGGGTACGATCAAGCTGAACGGCGAACCGCTGGCACTGAGTGGGGCCGGATCAGATGGTCAGGCCCGCCGCGCGCAACACATTGCCCACGTGCCCGAAGACCGGCAGCGCGAAGGCCTGATCATGGACTTCCACGCCTGGGAAAACGTGGCCTTCGGGTATCACCGCGACCCGGCCTATAAACGCGGTATATTCATGGACAACGCGGCGTTGCGCGCCGATACCGAAGCCAAGATCGAGAAATTCGACGTCCGCCCGCCCAATCCCTGGTTGGCAGCCAAGAGTTTCTCGGGCGGCAACCAGCAGAAAATCGTTGTCGCCCGCGAGATCGAACGCAACCCCGACCTGTTGCTGGTCGGGCAACCCACGCGGGGCGTGGACATCGGCGCCATCGAGTTCATTCACAAACAGATTGTCGCGCTGCGTGATCAGGGCAAGGCAATCCTGCTGGTATCGGTCGAACTGGAAGAAATCTTCTCGCTCTCGGACCGGATCGCGGTGATGTTTGACGGACATATCATGGGAGAACGCCTGCCCCATGAGACAGATGAAAAAGAACTGGGCCTTCTGATGGCCGGTGTTGCGGGAGAGGCCGCGTAACATGGAAAAAATGCCTAAATGGGCCGATGTCGTTCTGATCCCGCTGATCAGTCTGATACTGGCCGCAATCCTTTCGGCGCTGGTCATCCTCGCCATTGGCGAAAACCCTGTCGAAGCCGTCAAACTGATGGTCACTGGTGCGCTGGGGTCGACCTATGGTTGGGGCTATACGCTCTATTACGCGACAAACTTCATGTTTACCGGTCTTGCGGTGGCCGTCGCCTTCCATGCCCGTATGTTCAACATCGGGGGCGAAGGTCAGGCGATGCTGGGCGGGCTGGGCGTGGCCATGGTCTGTCTTTATGTCGACTGGCCGCATTGGAGCATTGCCTTGCTTGCCGCCTGTGCGGCATCGATGCTGTTCGGCGCGCTCTGGGCAGCCATTCCGGCCTATCTTCAGGCAAAGCGCGGCAGCCATATCGTGATCACCACGATCATGTTCAACTTCATCGCCGCTGCTTTCCTGAATTACATGCTGGTCAATGTCATGCGCCCCCAAGGGTCGCAGGACCCGGCCACCGCGCGGTTCTCTGAAAGCGTGCATCTGCCCTCTTTCCAGGAAATGTTCTCGACCGCGGAGAACGTTGTTTTCCGCGGCGCCCCGGCGAACATCACCTTTTTCATCGCATTGCTTGCCTGCGTCGTTGTCTGGGCACTGATCTGGCGCACGCGTCTGGGTTATGAAATCCGGGCTTACGGCCATTCCGAGACTGGCGCTGTCTATGCCGGTATTTCACCTGTGCGCATCACGATTGTCGCGATGCTGATTTCCGGCGGACTGGCGGGGCTGATGGCCATCAATAACGTCATGGGCGAAGCCGAGCGACTTGTTATGAACTCGACCGAGGGCGCGGGCTTCATTGGCATCGCCGTGGCTCTGATGGGGCGTTCACATCCGTTCGGCGTGTTTCTGGCCGCGCTCTTGTTCGGATTTCTGTATCAGGGCGGCGCCGAGCTGGCGCTGTGGGCTTCGATTCCGCGGGAACTGATCGTGGTCATTCAGGCATTGGTCATCCTGTTCACCGGCGCATTGGACAATATGGTGCGCATGCCGCTTGAAAAGCTGTTCCTGGGTATGCGGAAGAGGGCTGAGTGATGGAATTTTTCGTAACCCTCATTCAGGTTCTGGATTCGACCATTCGCCTGTCCACGCCACTGCTGCTTGCCTGTCTGGCCGGTCTGTTTTCGGAACGGGCCGGGATTTTCGACATCGGTCTCGAAGGCAAAATGTTGATGTCAGCGTTCTTTTCGGCTGCAATCGCAGCTGTCACAGGGTCCGTGTGGCTGGGCCTGCTGGCCGGTATCGCATCCTCATTGTTGCTGTCGGGCCTGCACGGGCTGGCGTCGATCACATTTCGGGGCAACCAATTGATATCGGGCGTGGCCATCAACTTTCTGGCCTCGGGCCTGACTGTCCTGGTCGCGCAAAGCTGGTTTCAGCAAGGTGGGCGGACACCCTCCCTGTTTGGCGGGGGCCGGTTCGAACCGATCAACTTCCCATTCGCCGAGTCCCTCAGCGGTGTGCCGATTATTGGTCCCATCTATTCCGAATTGCTCTCGGGCCACTCGATCCTGGTTTATGTCGCGTTCCTGATGGTTCCGGCCACCTGGTGGATTCTGTATCGCACTCGGTTCGGTCTGCGCCTGCGGGCGGTGGGTGAGAACCCTGCCGCAGTGGACACCGCCGGTGTCTCGGTGGTTGGCCTGCGGTTCGCCGCCGTCGCCATCTGTGGTGTGCTGTGCGGTATTGCAGGCGCCTATCTGGCTACGGCCTTGCAGGCAGGATTTGTCAAGGAAATGACCGCTGGTCGTGGCTTTATCGCCTTGGCCGCTCTGATCTTTGCCAAGTGGCGCCCGTGGCATGCCATGTGGGCCTGCTTGCTGTTCGGTCTGCTGCAAGCGATCGCGCTGCGGTTCCAAAATATCGACCTGGGTGGCGTCGTGATTCCCGTGCAGGTGATGGACGCCCTGCCCTATATCCTGACGGTGGTGATTCTCGCCGGGTTCGTCGGCAAAGCCATCCCACCTCGGGCGGGCGGAGAACCCTACGTCAAAGAGCGCTGATAAGGCCAGTTCCGAACTGAGTTTCAGTCCTGTTCGCTGCGGAGCGGCATGCAGAGTTGATTTTGCATGCCGCAACCGTTCTAAGAGGGTATGCACGTATACCTTCCCATAGCAGAAGTTTCTGTCAGCCCATTCCTGCTTTTGGGGATCGGTGGGGCTGTCGGCATTCTGTCCGGCATGTTCGGGGTTGGAGGCGGGTTTTTGATCACCCCGTTGCTGTTCATTATCGGCATACCCCCGGCGATTGCTGTGGCCACATCAGCAAATCAGGTTGTTGCCTCGTCTATTTCGGGCTTGCTGGCCCATCTCAGACGCAAGACCGTGGACCTGAAAATGGGAAGCGTTCTGCTGGCCGGAGGGCTGTTTGGTGCGGCCCTTGGAATGGTGGTTTTCAATTTCCTGAAGCATCTCGGGCAGGTCGATCTGGCGGTACAGCTTTGCTATGTCGTGTTTTTGGGCGCCATCGGAACCCTGATGTTTATCGAAAGCCTTGCGGCCATCCGAAAGGCCAGCCAGTCAGGCAATGGTCCTGCCCCCAAGCGACGTCAGCGAACCTGGGTTCACGCCCTGCCGTTCAAGAAGCGGTTCCCGGCGTCTGGACTTTACATCTCTGTCATACCTCCGGCGCTGGTCGGTTTCGGCGTTGGTGTTCTGTCGGCGATCATGGGAGTCGGCGGTGGGTTCATCATGGTTCCCGCAATGATCTATGTCCTTGGCATCCCGACAAAGGTGGTTATCGGGACATCCCTGTTCCAGATCATTTTCGTTGCCGGGTTCACAACGATGATACATGCGTCGACCAACTACAGTGTCGATGTTGTCCTCGCCCTGTTCCTGTTGCTGGGCGGTGTTTTGGGTGCGCAATTGGGAACGCAGATTGGTGCACGTCTGAAAGCCGAACAATTGCGTATCCTTTTGGCGCTTCTTGTCATGGGCGTCGCCGGTAAAATCGGGTTTGACCTTTTTCTACCGCCAGAAGAGATCTTTTCTTTGGCGGAACCCGGGGGAGTTTGATGTTGTTTGACCCACGGCACACGACAATTACCACCCTTGAAATCTCAACCCATAACAGGCAAGCCACGGCCATACGCAAAGTAACGGTACCATGCACATTTACCTGCCCATCGCCGAAGTCTCAGTAAACGCTTTCCTCTTGTTGGGGTTGGGCGGTATGGTCGGCATCCTGTCCGGCATGTTCGGTGTCGGTGGCGGCTTTTTGATGACCCCGCTGCTGTTCTTCATCGGTATTCCGCCGGCGGTGGCTGTTGCTACCGAAGCCAATCAGATCGTCGCATCATCCTTTTCCGGAGTTCTGGCACATTTCCGACGAAAGACCGTGGACCTCAAGATGGGAACGGTATTGCTGGTTGGCGGGCTTGTTGGGGCCGCTCTGGGCGTGGTTGTCTTCAACTATCTCAAAAGCCTGGGTCAGGTCGATCTGCTGGTGACACTCTGTTACGTTGTTTTTCTTGGCGTCATCGGCAGCCTGATGTTTGTCGAAAGCCTGAGGGCCCTGCGTAAAGCCAAGAAAGGCGGCGCGGCCCCTGCCAAGCGTCGGCAGCGGGGCTGGGTCCATGCCATGCCCTTCAAAATGCGTTTCCGCACCTCGGGCCTGTATATCTCGGTCATCCCGCCAGCTTTGGTCGGTCTGTGCGTTGGGGTTTTGTCCGCGATCATGGGCGTTGGCGGCGGCTTCATCATGGTTCCTGCCATGATCTATTTGCTGGGTATGCCGACCAAGGTCGTTGTCGGCACGTCGCTGTTCCAGATCATCTTTGTGACAGCCTTCACCACGATGCTGCACGCCACCACCAACTATACGGTTGATGTTGTTCTGGCGGTCTTGTTGCTGGTGGGCGGCGTCATTGGCGCCCAGATCGGAACCGTGATCGGAGCCCGGATGCCGGCGGAACAATTGCGCGTGCTGCTTGCCGCTCTGGTACTGGCCGTATGTGGCAAGCTGGCACTTGATCTGCTTATTGAACCTGCCGAGCTCTACTCGCTTGGCAGCGGTGGAGGGCACTGAGGATGTTGCGTTCGTTTATTGCCGCCCTGTGCTTGTTCTGCATGCCCGCTTTGGCGGCGGAAGAGCAGGTTGTCCTTGGTCTCAGCCAGGACCGGGTTGCCATCACCGCGACATTCGACGGATCGGAACTTCTGATATTTGGGGCAATCAAGCGGGAAACCCCAATCCCTTCAGGCCCTCCGGTCGAAGTCATCGTCGCGGTTGCTGGTCCGTCCGAGCCTGTCACCGTGCGACGCAAGGAACGCAAGCTTGGGATCTGGGTGAACACCGACAGTGTTCTTGTCGATCTTGCACCCAGCTTTTACGCCGTCGCAACCAGCGGACCCTTTGACGACATCCTGTCCGACACCGAAGACCTGCGCTACCGGATTTCGATCGAACGCGCGATCCGCTCGGTCGGTGCCGCGATGCATATCCGGGGCGCACAGGATTTTGCAGACGCCGTAATAAGAATTCGAGAACACGAACACCTGTATTCGATCCGCGAAAATACCGTGGCAGTGGATGAACAGACCCTGTTCCGCACCTCGATCGATATGCCCGCCGACCTGACCGAAGGCGATTATACCGCCCGGATTTTCCTGACCCGTGGCGGAGAGGTCGTCTCGCAATATGAAACGATCATTGATGTTCGGAAAGTTGGCCTAGAGCGTTTTTTGTACAATATGTCCCGCCAGCAACCCGTCTGGTACGGTCTGATGTCGCTGGTTATAGCGATCGCGGCAGGCTGGGGCGCCTCGACAGCCTTCCGGCTGTTGCGAGAAAAGTAACCGTCATCCTCGGCCGATATAGGGCATGGTTGTGGCCATGACGGTCATGAACTGCACGTTGGCCTCAGGCGGCAGGCTTGCCATATGCAGAACCGAACGCGCGGCGTCTTCCACGGCCATCGTCGGGTCCGGTGTCTCGCCAGCGGCTTGCGCCGCGTTAACAAGGCCCTGAACCATCTGTGTACGCGCGTTTCCGATATCAATCTGCCCGCAGGCGATTCCAAAGCGACGCCCATCCAACGAAAGGCTGCGCGTCAGCCCTGTAATGGCGTGCTTTGTGGCCGAATAGTGTACCGAATTCGGGCGCGGAACATGTGCCGCTATCGAGCCGTTGTTTATGATCCGGCCGCCCTGTGGATTTTGGTGACGCATGATTTTGAAAGCTTCACGCGCGGAGAGGAACATGCCGTTCAGGTTCACGTTGACGCTTTGGTACCAATCGTCCAGAGCGATCTCGTCGATCGTGCCGCCCGGCGCAAAGATCCCGGCGTTGTTGAACAGAACATCCAGCCGCCCGGTGCGGTCTGTAAAAGACCGAAAAGCCCGTCCAACCGCATTCGGGTCGGTCACATCCGCAGGCAGGACGATGGCTGCCTGATGCTCTTTTGCCAGAGCATCCAGTTTGTCTTTGCTGCGCGCCAACAGCCCGACCGTCCACCCTTGAGACAAGAACAGCAGGGCCGTTGCCCGGCCAATACCTGAACTGGCACCCGTTACGATGATGGATTTCATGTCTCTTCCGCCTCCAATGTCAGCGACGCCGCCGGAATCGCCCTCAAGTCATCCACACGCAGGGGGTGCGTGGGCTTTGACAGGCGATTTCGCACCACCCAGATCAACCGCTCTTGCGCGCGCGTGATCGCGACATATGCCAGACGCTTCCACAATGGCTGTCCGGCCTCGGTCCGGCCCATACGAGCGGCGGCATAGAGGTCCGGAGCGAACACCTGAACCGTATCCCATTGTGACCCCTGCGCCTTGTGGATCGTCACGGCCGCTCCGTGCAAAAAGGTCGCCCCCATGCGGGCAGCGTAGGGAATAAAAGGCTCTTCCTCGTCCGGTTTTTCGATCTGAACGATCGAGGCGGCACTGACCTGAGGGTCTTCGGCCCCCATCACGTGAAGACGCGAGAACCCCGGCTTTCGTCCCGGCCCCAGATATACCACCTGAGCTCCTTTGATCAGCCCACGCGCCTCAAGGTCCAGCCGTTTCTTGCGATGTTTCAGGGGCAATTCGATCCCATCACAAATGAGCGGTTCACCTGCCAGCAATTCTGTATCCGGTGCGCCGTGAACTTGCCGGAAGGCCTGTATCAAACGAATGCGCGTGGCGTTGCGCCAGACGAGAACCGGGCTTCGGGCCATCAGATCGACCTCAACCCGCTGGCCCCAGACAACTCGGTCATCCCTACGGGCTGTTTCTTCGATCAGTCGCTCGAAATCCTCAAAGCCCATTGCCGGGTCAGCCAGCGCATGCGCAAGATCCAGAATTGGATTGTCCGCATCCTGGCGGTGCACCCGCTGGAGTGTCAGCTTCCTGGGTTCGGGCAATGCCTCGAAAACCATGCTGCCGGACTGGTTTACCGGTGCCAGCTGAGCCGGGTCGCCGAACAACAGAAGGGTCGGGAAAATCTCTTTGAGATCATCGAACTGACGGTCATCCAGCATCGACGCTTCATCGACAAACCCGATATCCAGTGGTTCGTCACGGCGCTTCCACCCTGTGATGAAATCCGACCCTCGCAAACCGGCAGCGGCCAAGGCCCCGGGGATCGATTTGTTATTTTGATAGAAAGCAGCCGCGCGATCCAAGGCTTCATCCGTCAAACCTTCGATATCGGGGCGTTCGTCATTGCCGGCCAGCCATTCCGCAATACGCTCGTATTCCGGATCATAAACCGGCGTGTACAATATTCGGTGAATCGTGGTCGCAGGCACGCCGCGCAATCGCAGAACGCTTGCAGCCTTGTTCGTCGGGGCCAGGATGGCAAGGCTGCGCTTGTCTTTCGATTTGCGGCTTTCATAATCGCCGGACACGATCTGAACACCCGTCTCTGCCAGTGCCTTGTACAGCTCGGCCAACAGCAGTGTTTTGCCCGAGCCGGCTTTGCCGATCACGGCCATCACACCGGATTTTCCTGCGCCCGGCAGTTTCAGAAGGGCATCATCTTCCAGATCAACACCTGCTGCCCGCAGCATCTCGGCGATGCTGTCATACGCGGCGGCCTGATCATCTGAGAACGTTACATTCGGCAAGGACATGGCGCGACCCTACAGGGCCGCGCCAGCCATCACCAGATGTGGATTGGCGTTTTCCGACACTTAAGCGGACAGGGCGAACCGGTGCTGTCTCTTCGGCCCGAATGCGGCCTTGAACCACATCCGAGACAGGTCGCGCGGGATGCCCGCACGCTCTGCCACACGGTTGCAGTCATCCGCGGAATAGGGCCACAATCCGACTGAAATCTGATCGCGCCCGCTGCCCTGGGTTCCCAGAACCTCGGGCGATGACCCGATCAGGCGATAGATTCTGATCATCCGGGCATCGAATACACCGGCAATATGCGTCAGGCCGAAACCTTCCATCATTTCACCGCCGCTCAACATGATGGCGCCGGCAGTATGCGGGCTGGCTGTTCGGGACAGGCAGAACCGGGTGACCTCCCAGATCAGGGGGCTGCAAATCGGCTTGCCGCCATTCAGATGACCAAAAACCTCATTGATCATCACCCGACCGGTCGTAGGCAATACACGCATCGACCCTCCGTGGCTGCCATCCGGCTCTTCCCAGATGACATAAAGCGGATTGAGATCATCGTATTCGTCCCGTTCTTCGCCCTTCTCGTTGACGTGGACATCCCACCCCAACCGGGTCTTGAACTGATCCGCACGATCTTTGAACATCCCCTCTGCCAGAGTCGGAAATCTGTGTAACTCATCGGCATATAGATAACGCAGCATGACTTGTTCCCCTTGTCGTCCTGTGCAGGAACGAAGGGAGTACAGAGTCGTGGTTAATTTTGCGTGTGGAGGCCGTTCACCTCTTAAACCACTATTAATCCCCGGCTGAGTGCCGTGGCGATTGCGTGGATTGTGTTATGTGCGCCCAGCTTTGAGCGCGCGCTTTCAATGTAAACACGCAACGTATGCTCAGAAATCGTCAGGGAATGGGCCACTTGGGCGCGGCTGTAACCCAACGCCAAAAGTGTGATCGCGTCGATTTCCCTTGGCGACAAGCTGCGCGGGCAGTCCGGCTGCCTGTCTTTTTCAAACTCCAGCGCCTTGCGATTTATGTAATGCGCAACAAGAATCAAATCTCGCCCGTAAGTCGAGATAAAGTTCTTCCAGGTTTGATCATCACAACTGTGGTTGACCGTGAACAGGGCGAACTGACCATTTGGACCCCGAATTGGGATGGAATACCCCTGATTTCCAACGCCATGGTTTTGCGCATCCAGAAGGAAAGCCTTTGCCACCTTGCCGGACCAATCCAACGACTTCCAGTCAACCGGATGAAACCGCTGGAAACACCCCAAGATCACAGGGTCGATACGGTGATAGTTTTTTTCCCTGTAGCGCTCATCCCAGGCGTCTGAATAGGTGGTGTAGCCGTATTGATCTCCGGCACCGTCAACCCAGTGATACGTCAGGTGCTCGACCTTCAACGCGTCCCGCAAACGCTCAGCTACGGCGCTGAGTTCTTCAAGCGTGTTGGTGTTTTCCAAATCCTGAAGGATTTGACCCAAATCGACCTTCGTTGCCATTCGCGGGCGCTCGTGCCTCGTTCTTCAAGGACGCAATCTCGGCAGCCGCGATCAGTCTTGTGTCATCAAGCTGCTCTGCAAGCGCGCTCAAACCATTCGCAACGGCGAAAGCATTGAGGTCCGACAATACGTCCAATATCCACTCATTTTGCGCCATCAGGGTCTCTCTGAAACAGTTAACGAAGGGTTAACACAACCATAACATGTATGATCTTTTTTGGCCTATTCACCGGTTTCTACTCCCCAAAAATAGCGATGGGCAAAATTGCAAGCATTTGAAAGATTGTCAGAGGCCTGAAAAACACAAAAGACCCGCGAACCAGCAAAGTGATTCGCGGGCGTTTTTTGTCTACAACCCTGGCGCGTTATCAACCTGCGTCCAGGACTTCCTCGAGGGTACGCAGACCAGTACGCGGCGCCTGAACAAGAACGGACATATTGCCCGGCTTGTGCTCGTTCCGCAACATTTTCATGTGGGCCTCGGGCAAGTCATTCCAGGTGAACACCTCGGACATGCAGGGGTCAAGGCGGCGCTCGACCATCAGCTTGTTCGCGGCTGCCGCCTGCTTCAGATGAGCAAAGTGCGAGCCCTGCAAACGCTTTTGGTGCATCCACATGTAGCGCACATCGAATGTACAGTTGAAACCCGATGTTCCGGCGCAAATCACGACCATACCGCCTTTTTTCACAACGAAGGTCGATACCGGGAAAGTGCTTTCACCCGGGTGTTCGAACACCATGTCAACATTGTTGCCTTTGCCGGTTATGTCCCAGATCGCCTTGCCGAATTTGCGGGCCTCTTTGAACCATTCGGCATATTCCGGTGTGTTGACCGTGGGCAATTGACCCCAGCAGTTGAAGTCACGACGGTTCAGAACACCTTTGGCGCCCAGACCCATAACGAAATCACGCTTGCTTTCGTCTGAAATCACACCGATTGCATTTGCGCCTGCGGTATTGATCAATTGGATTGCGTAGGACCCCAGACCCCCGGATGCGCCCCAGACCAGGACATTCTGACCCGGTTTCAGATCGTGTGGCTCGTGGCCAAACAGCATCCGGTATGCGGTTGCCAGCGTCAGGGTGTAGCACGCCGCTTCTTCCCATGTCAGATGCTTGGGGCGCGGCATAAGCTGCTGTGCCTGCACGCGGGTGAACTGGCTGAACGAGCCATCCGGCGTTTCATAGCCCCAGATCCGCTGGCTGGGCGAATACATCGGATCACCGCCGTTGCATTCCTCGTCATCGCCGTCGTCCTGGTTGCAGTGGATCACAACCTCATCGCCAACTTTCCAGCGCTTCACCTTGTCGCCAACGGCCCAAACGATGCCCGACGCATCCGAACCCGCGATATGGTAGGGTGCTTTGTGACCGTCAAACGGGCTGATCGGCTGCCCCAGAGCGGCCCAGACGCCGTTATAGTTGACCCCTGCGGCCATAACCAGAACCAACACTTCGTTGCTGTCCAAGGTTGGAACATCTACAACTTCCTGCCGCATGGCGGTGTTCGGCTCACCATGACGTTCTTTGCGAATGGCCCAAGCGTACATTTGCTTTGGGACATATCCCATGGGTGGGATTTCACCCATTTCATACAGATCTTTTTCAGGTGCCTCGTACGACGCGATACCACTTTCGGTGTCCAAAGCCATGCCGGCCTCCTCTGTTCAGTGCCTTTGCCGCGACGCAGAATCGCGCGCTTCACAGACTGGAATATTGGTCGATGAGTAATATTGCAACCGTTTTTGGTGCAATATTGTAATTTTATGACCCAGCGGTTGCAGAAAGCTATTTTGCGGCTGCAGAAACCTGGTAACTTGAATCCGTTGGGACGGATGCGGCGTAATAGTCCAGAAGATCGCCGCGCTGACCTGATACGGACAGCATATTCCCCTGTCGGTTCAGAACCCGGCGTTCAACCAGTTGATCCAGAGCATTTGATATGGCCTGCGAATTGTCCTTGGTCTGCGGATCATCGCGCTCCATCATCTGTCGGATTTGTGACAGCACGTCTTCTTCGGACATCGGGCCGTTGTCACGCACCAGCAAACAGGCCGCTGGTGCCGGCACCAGCGGAATAGCATGCTGGATACGCTGCATCAGCGCCCGGGCCAAATCCGTCATCATGTCGTCACTGCCTTCAGCCCGGAATTCCCTGAGAGAGATCGGCCTGCCGTACCGGACGGACGCCAGACCGAACCGCTTGTATCGGCCGATCAAACGACGCCAGATCTGTTTCACTATCCAGCGCGTGATGACGCCGATCCGTGCGCGAAACCGTCGCTCTGTCCCAAGTGCTGCGCGGGTCAGGATGGTGTCTTCCAACACACGGTCGTAATTCAGGGCAACCGGGACAAACACCACATCGCGCCCCTGTGCCGACGTTCCATCCATAATATATTTGAGCAGTCCAAGCTTGGGGCGCGCAATAGCCCCGGTCAGGCTCAGCCCGCCTTCTGGAAACATGGCTTGAGTTACGCCGGCTTCGGTTGCGTGGCGCACATAGGTGGACAGAACCTGACGATAGAGTTCGCTGCCGGACTTGCGCCGGATAAAATACGCCCCCATCGCCCGGATCAATCGGCTGAGCGGCCAGACCCGGGCCCACTCTCCGACAGCATAAGACAGTGCAGAATGTCGGGCTGCAAGATACGTGACCAAAACGTAATCCATGTTGCTCCGGTGGTTCATGACAAAGACAACCGTAGCTTCGGGGTCAATGCTCCTGACGGATTCTTCGTCCTGATAGCTAAGCCGCACCTCGTAGAATGTGTTGCTCAGCAAGCGGGCCAACCGGATCGCAAAGCTGAAATAGGCGAAGGCCGAAAAGGACGGAACGATCTCTCGGGCATAACGACGTGCCTGCTCCGAGGCGACGGCCTCGGGCATGCCGGTTTCACGGGCATGTTGCTGAACCGCCTGGCCGACCTGCGGATCATAAATCAAGCGCTGGATCATGTCGTGCCGACGCGCCAGCTTGAAGGGCTGGATCGGGCGTTGAAGGCGCTGGTTCAGGCGCGCCACCGCGCGTTCCAATCTGCGACGGAAAAACCAGCGGACGGACGGAAACAGGAAATGCGATGCGAAAGTGACCATGGCAAAGACCACGATCAGCACGAAAAGCCAAAGCGGAAGTTCCACGGTTTGCGTCATGGCGGCAGATTGCCACCAATCACAGCCGCCCACAATCTGAACAATTGCGACATGCCGCAACGCAGCGAATTGACATGTCCCGAAAATTGCGCTTTAGAACCTCAAGACGTAATTTTATTGCCCACTGAAACGCGAGGCCCCGCTATGACGCAGACGCAGAAAGATCGCCCCTGGCTCATCCGAACCTATGCCGGTCATTCCACGGCCAAAGCCTCGAACGCGCTTTATCGGGGGAATCTTGCGAAAGGCCAAACCGGCCTGTCCGTGGCCTTCGATCTGCCCACGCAAACAGGCTATGACAGCGACCACACCTTGGCCCGCGGTGAAGTCGGCAAGGTCGGTGTGCCGGTCTGTCATCTGGGCGACATGCGGGTTCTGTTCGACCAGATTCCGCTTGAGCAGATGAACACATCGATGACGATCAACGCCACTGCGCCGTGGCTTTTGGCGCTTTATATCGCCGTCGCGGAAGAGCAAGGCGCGGATGTATCCAAACTACAGGGCACGGTTCAAAACGACCTGATCAAGGAATACCTGAGCCGCGGCACTTATGTTTGCCCGCCCAAGCCGTCGCTCAAGATGATCGCGGACGTGGCCGAGTATTGCTATACCAATGTTCCGAAATGGAACCCGATGAACGTGTGCTCGTATCACCTGCAAGAGGCGGGCGCGACTCCAGAGCAGGAACTGGCCTATGCCCTAGCCACTGCCATCGCCGTGCTGGACGAATTGCGCCCACGTGTACCTGCCGAGGATTTCCCGGCGCTCTGCGGCCGGATTTCCTTTTTTGTGAATGCTGGCATCCGCTTTGTCACCGAAATGTGCAAAATGCGTGCCTTCGTGGATCTTTGGGATGAGATCCTGCAACAACGCTATGGCGTTGAAAATCCGAAATTCCGTCGATTCCGCTATGGCGTGCAGGTGAACTCTCTGGGCCTGACCGAGCAGCAGCCCGAAAACAACGTCTATCGCATCCTGATCGAGATGCTGGCCGTTACCCTGTCGAAGAATGCCCGCGCCCGAGCGGTGCAGTTGCCCGCCTGGAACGAGGCGCTGGGTCTGCCGCGCCCGTGGGACCAGCAGTGGTCGATGCGGATGCAGCAGATCCTGGCCTACGAAACCGATCTCCTGGAATACGATGACCTATTCGATGGCAACCCCGCTGTCGATGCCAAGGTGAAAGAGTTGAAAGAAGGCGCGCGGGCCGAACTGGCCAACCTGGATTCGATGGGCGGCGCGGTCGCTTCGATCGAATACATGAAGTCCCGACTGGTGGATTCCAACGCTGAACGCCTGAACCGGATCGAACGCAACGAAACCGTTGTTATTGGTGTGAACAAATGGATCGAAGGCGAGGCATCACCCCTGCAAACCGAAGACGGTGGCATCATGGTTGTTGATCCTGCCGTGGAACAAGAACAGATCGACCGCCTGAACACGTGGCGCGCAGAACGGGACGAAGCGGCCGTAACCGCTGCCCTGGCCGCGCTGCGTGAAGCGGCACAGACCGGGGCAAACATCATGGAACCGTCCATTGCCGCCGCAAAGGCCGGCGCGACAACGGGCGAATGGGCCGAAGAAATGCGCAAAGTCTATGGAACCTATCGCGGCCCAACTGGTGTTTCGGGGTCTGTTTCGAACAAGACCGAAGGGCTGGACGACCTGCGTGCCGCCGTTGATGCCGTCAGCGACAAGCTGGGCCGGCGTCTGAAGTTCCTTGTAGGCAAACCCGGGCTGGACGGCCATTCCAACGGTGCCGAACAGATCGCCTTCCGTGCCCGCGATTGCGGTATGGACATCAGCTATGAGGGCATTCGCCTGACACCCGAAGAAATCGTTGCGGCCGCCCGCGAAGATGACGCGCATGTCATTGGACTGTCGATCCTGTCCGGCAGCCACCTTCCACTGGTCAAAGACGTCATGGAACGTCTGCGGCAGGCAGGGTTATCTCATATCCCAGTAGTGGTGGGCGGCATTATTCCGGACGAAGATGCCGAAAAACTGAAAACCATGGGTGTGGCCAAGGTCTACACCCCGAAAAACTTCGAACTCAATTCGATAATGGGCGATATTGTTACTCTGGCGGATCCTCGGAACCTCGCCGCAGAGTAAATTAGCTGCAAGGCACTTTTTCTCCTGTTTCCGTCTCTGAAAAATTCGGGATGGAATACGCTGATAATTAGAATTACGGTGCGCGCTCATGTGCACCGTAATTATTATCTGATGGAGAAGAATGATGGGGATCAATCTTGAGAATATGTCACGCAAAGACCTTTTGGCTTTGCGCAATGACATTGAAAAAGCTTTGGTCAGGGCAGAAAAACGCGAACGACAGGAGGCTTTGAAAGCTGCAGAAAAGGCTGCGGCAGAATTCGGCTTCTCTTTGTCTGAACTGTCCGAAGAAACGTCGCGCGGCGTTAAGCCCACAAAAACAAAGGCTAAATACCGTAATCCGGAGAACCCCGATCAAACCTGGACCGGTCGCGGCCGCAAACCTCAATGGGTGCATGACGCGCTGACGGCAGGCGCGGATATTTCTGATCTGGAAATCTAATCTGAGCGATTTGGGAAATGACAATTCATATTGGCGCCGAAAAAGGCGAAATAGCTGAAACCGTTCTATTGCCCGGTGATCCCTACCGGGCGAAATGGGCGGCCGAGACGTTTTTGGATGATGTCAAACAGGTCAATAACGTTCGGGGAATGCTTGGCTTTACCGGAAACTGGAAGGGAAACCCCGTAACAATTCAGGGAAGCGGCATGGGAATGCCGTCCCTTTCCATTTATGTAAACGAGTTGATCCGCGATTACGATGCGAAAACCCTGATCCGCATCGGATCCTGCGGGGGGATGCAGGACAGCGTCAAAATTCGTGACGTTATTCTGGCCATGACATCAACCACGCTGAGCACGCCGTCGCGCGGCATCATGAAAGAGCTCAACTTTGCGCCCTGCGCCGATTGGGGGCTTCTGCAAGCTGCCGCCACAGCGGCTGCCGCCAAGGGAACGCCGACCCATGTTGGTGGAATTTACTCGTCAGATGTCTTTTATGACGAACGTCCAGATCTCAATGAACAGATGGTGCGTCACGGCATTCTGGGGGTCGAGATGGAAGCGGCCGAACTCTATATCCTGGCGGCGCGCCACAAATGCCGAGCCTTGGCCGTTCTCACTGTTTCCGACCACCTGTTGACCGGAGAGGCCCTGCCATCGTCAGAACGTGAAAGCAGCTTTGGTGAAATGGTGGAAATCGCGCTTCAGGCTGCGTTCCCCAACAGCTGATGGTGGGCAGGCACGAGGAAACGGGTGCCTGCCTTTGCTAACGCCCGTGCGAGCGATCATAACCATTGCTCGCAGGGCTGTCCCACCCCTTCAAATCACCACTGGCAGGAGCGAATACCTCGACCAGCAAGGGGTGGCATGCAGCCGTGTCCGAGGAATGTTCCGAGGAACAATCCCCGCCCGGGCAGGCGCTGAGGTTGCCCAGCAAATCAATCTCGGCAAAAAATTCCAGAAAATCCCCCGGCCGCACGGGTGAGGCTTTCATGAAGTACTGACCCGTGTCGCGGGTGAAACCGGTACACATGAAGACGTTCAGTACGTCGTGCACCGCTGGTTCGGCTTCGGTCAGCGGAATATTGAGGTGATCCGCAAGCGCGCGGGTCAGGTTGGAGTGGCAACAATGATGGTATTGCGTACCGGACAAAAGGTTGCCCGTATACGGATCGCATCGCGTGCCGATGACGTCATGAACCGACCCCCCATAGGAATCGATCCCGTACCACTCCAGCGTATCCGCAATAATCGTGGCCATCGGGCGCAGATGAGGAAAACTGGACCACATCCGCTCTCCGGTGGTCAGATGCGTGCCATGCAGCGCCCGGGTTTTTCCGGAATAGAAGCGTTCCGACAGGTCGTTTCGGTTCCAGAGGTTCAGATCGCCAACCTGCGGCCCCTCGACGGAAGTGATGCGAAAGAAATGGCCGGCAGGCACTTCAAAACAACGTGCATCACGTGGCGGCACCAGCACTTCGCCCGTTTTGCTTGCGCGTTCGCGAAGGGACTTCATCCAAGTCACATCCGGTCGCGGCAATGCCTCGTTCGGGTAACAGATGACAGGGGAAACCGCGCGACGGGCTTCGGCATCTTCAGGCGGGTGGAGAGTGTTTTCTGAAACGGTCATGCCGGGCAGAGTGGCGCATTATTCAACCCTCGGAAAGCCCTATCTTTCAGGGGTCACGCGCCTTCAAACACTGCAAAGGTTGGTCCAGTGCAGTGATTTCGGCACCGCAGAAGCTGCACCGCCAGATGCCGTGGCTCTTGTCCTGCCGCCACCTGCAATCACGTGTCAGCCCGGAATGGCGCGAGCGCCAGAGGAAATAGGCAAACACGCCGGCCGCCAGAAGAAGCAGAAGAACAGGCATCCCTCTGCTTTGCCGATAAACCGTCAGTTTGCAAGCCTTGCAGCCTGTATCAGGCTGCGTTTGCGTATTCGAAAAGCTCTGGTTCCTTGTCAGCCTTCGCAGGTTCGGGCGTGTAATAGGCCCATGCCTGTTCAAGCAGTTCCAGCGCGTCTTGGGCGTCGCTTTTCCGTTTGGATGTGTCTTTGCTCATTGGAGTGATCCTGACTAAAGCTCATCACTCCTCCCTGCCAAAAAAATAAGGCAATGCAGCCGGGGCTGCATCGCCTATTTTTGCAAGATGGACATGCGAAAAACGCAAATCGGGCCTGTGTTTAGACCGCGCGCTCGACCATCATCTTCTTGATCTCGGCAATCGCCTTGGCCGGGTTCAGACCTTTCGGACAGGTCTTGGCGCAGTTCATGATGGTGTGACAGCGGTAGAGCTTGAACGGATCTTCCAGTTCATCCAGACGCTCACCAGTGGCTTCATCCCGGCTGTCGATGATCCAGCGATAGGCATGCAGCAAGGCCGCGGGGCCAAGATAGCGATCACCATTCCACCAGTAGCTGGGGCATGAGGTCGAGCAGCTGGCGCACATCACGCATTCATAAAGACCATCCAGCTTCTTGCGATCTTCGATGGATTGTTTCCATTCCTTCGCAGGGCGATTGGTCTTGGTTTCCAGCCACGGCATGATGGACGCATGCTGGGCATAGAAATGAGTCAGATCAGGGATCAGGTCCTTGACCACCGGCATATGCGGCAGCGGATAGATTTTCACATCGCCCTTGATCTCATCCATGCCATAGATACAGGCCAGCGTGTTGATCCCGTCGATGTTCATCGCGCAAGATCCACAGATGCCTTCGCGGCAAGACCGGCGGAACGTCAACGTCGGATCGATCTCGTTTTTGATCTTGATCAGCGCGTCCAGTACCATCGGACCGCACGTATCCATATCAACGAAATAGGTGTCGACACGCGGGTTCTGCCCGTCATCGGGGTTCCAACGATAGATTTGGAACTTGCGCACGTTCGTGGCGCCGTCCGGCTTTGGCCAGGTCTTGCCGGTGGTAATCCGGGAATTCTTGGGCAGGGTCAGTTGAACCATGTCAATTCTCCATTCAGCACAAGGCCGCCTTTCAGCCTGTCCGGGCGCATTCAGACGCCCCTCGGTTATAATGCCCCCAATGGGCGATGTTCACGTCGAAATCCGGCGAAAGCCAATCCGCAAGGCTTTGCGGATCGTCCCGGTCGATATCAAAGCGCAGAAAGCGCGGGTTGTCGTCAAAGAAAGCTTCGACCTCGGAATGGTGCACGTCATACATATGCGCCCAGCCCCGTTTTACCTCGTCGGCCGTCTGTCCATTGGCCTTGCAGCATCGCTCTAGGTACCTACCGCCGGAATGGTTGGCACGTGATGCGATCCAGTCATCGCGATTGCGCGTGTTCAGCAAGAAAAAGGCGTCGGGGTAAGCCGCGTGCAGCTCTCGAAAGAACCGCGCGCCGTCCAGCATGAAGCGCGAATTGACAAAGGCGATATCGGTGAAGGCCCGGACGGCACCAAACCCATCCAGCGGTCTGCGCCCCATGGCAATATTGGTTACCATCCGATGTGCAAGGTTTAGACCCTGTTCATCTTCCCAATGCACCGAAGGAATCCCGCTGTTCTGAAACAGCTTGTGAAACGAGGTCGTCGCACAGCGGTTCAAGCCGATCAGGATGATCTTGGGATCGCTTTGCCCGGATTTGAGTTTCTCGACCGTCATTGCGGGCACCAGCAAAGCATACGCCTTGGCACGCCTGGGATTTCACCATGACTTGCGCTTTTTTGAACGCCCCTCCGGCATGTGACATGATCAAAAGCGGCTTGTTTGGCTTCCCGGGTTGATATGGTGCTTGCGCCAGTCACACGTTCAACTCCGCTCGAACACTTTGAACGCGGCAAAGCTGTTCTTTGAGGCATGCGCATGCCCTTTGACGGCAAACGGGTTCTCTTCTTCACAATAGAGCTGCCAGCCGGGCATGAATTCTTCAACCCACAGGGAATACGGGCGATGGCGCACATGCTGGTTGGAAGGGTTCTGGTCAAAATCAGACGAATAGATAACGACAAAACGCTTTGCCAGTCCGAACAACCGCCGCATGTAGTTTTCGAAAACGCTGTCTTCGGTCAGATGATAAATGACATCCAGCGAAAGAGAAACGTCATGCGGCTCAACCTCGGAATCGGCGTTTTTGAACACCCAATTGGGGCGGGATCGAAAAACTTCGTTGCAGCGCCGAACGCAGAGGTCCGAGACATCTAGACCGGTATAATTCGGGATATCAAACAATTGCGCCTGATTTCCGTCGCCCGATCCCAATTCTACAACCGAGTCCACGCCTTCCATCTCGACCATCGTGTTGATGAAATTCGCTTTGTAGACAGCAAGACGCCCGTAAGACCCCGCTCCCGAGGTCTTGCCGCGCTCATATCGGCGTTGCCAATAATCGGTCGAAGAAAACTCTGCCATCTCGCCCCTGTTCCTGACCAGCCCTTAGAACGTCCGCGCTTTGGGCGCGATTTTCTGCAAGCTGATACCGCCTTGGTCCTCGGTCGTCAGCGGATCAACGATGACCGGACGATAGCTTAGCTCAACCTTGTTGCCCTCGACCCGGCTGACCGTGTGAACACGCCAGTTTTCGTCATCACGCTCGCTGAAGTCTTCATGCGCGTGGGCCCCTCGGGATTCCTTGCGGGCCTCGGCGCCGACGATGGTGGCAAGCGCGTTTGGCATCAGGTTGGTCAGTTCAAGGGTTTCCATCAGATCGCTGTTCCAGACCAACGAACGGTCTGTGACCTTCAGGTCGTCCATCTTTGCGGCAATCGCCGTCATCTTCTCGACGCCTTCGGCCATGGTCTTGGCGGTTCGGAACACGGCCGCATCCGCCTGCATGGTCTTTTGCATCTCAAGCCGAAGATCGGCGGTTGGGATTGAACCGCTGGCGTTACGCACCGCATTAAAACGGTCAAACGCCTTGTCGACCGACGCCTGGTTCAGAACCGGGTTGGGGGATTCGGCGTCGACAACCTTACCAGCCCGGATCGCCGCCGCCCGGCCAAAGACCACAAGGTCAATCAGCGAGTTCGACCCCAGTCGGTTCGCACCGTGGACCGAGGCACAACCGGCTTCGCCAACGGCCATCAAACCGGGAACGACCGCAGTCGGATCCTCGGCAGTTGGGTTCAGAACCTCACCCCAATAGTTCGTGGGGATACCGCCCATGTTGTAATGCACGGTGGGCAGAACCGGGATCGGTTCCTTCGTGACATCCACACCCGCAAAAATCTTGGCGCTTTCCGAGATACCGGGCAGGCGCTCCGCCAGAGCTTCGGCAGGCAAGTGGCTGAGGTTCAGGTGAATGTGATCCCCTTCGGCCCCTACGCCACGTCCCTCGCGGATTTCCATGGTCATCGAGCGCGAAACGTAATCGCGTGGTGCGAGGTCCTTGTACTGGGGCGCATAGCGCTCCATGAACCGTTCACCTTCCGAGTTTGTCAGGTACCCGCCCTCGCCGCGCGCGCCTTCGGTGATCAGACAGCCCGAACCGTAGATGCCGGTAGGGTGGAACTGAACGAATTCCATATCCTGCAAGGCCAGCCCGGCACGGGCCACCATGCCGCCGCCATCGCCGGTGCAGGTATGGGCCGAGGTGGCGCTGAAATAGGCACGGCCATAGCCGCCGGTCGCCAATACCACCATCTTGGCGTTGAAGACATGCATGGTGCCATCGTCCAGCTTCCAGCAGACGACACCCTGACATTGACCGTCTTCGGACATGACCAGGTCAATGGCGAAATATTCGATGTAGAACTCGGCGTTGTTCTTCAACGACTGCCCATACAGTGTATGCAGAATCGCGTGGCCGGTCCGGTCGGCAGCTGCACAGGTGCGCTGTACCGCAGGACCTTCTCCGAATTCAGTGGTGTGTCCACCGAAGGGGCGCTGATAGATCTTGCCCTCTTCCGTACGGCTGAACGGAACGCCATAGTGCTCCAGCTCGTAGACCGCCTTTGGCGCCTCGCGGGCAAGGTACTCCATCGCATCGGTATCGCCCAACCAGTCCGAGCCCTTGACGGTATCGTACATGTGCCATTGCCAATGGTCGGGGCCCATATTCGACAACGACGCGGCAATGCCACCCTGCGCGGCCACGGTATGAGAACGGGTTGGGAAAACCTTGGTCACGCAGGCCGTACGCAGGCCTTGTTCCGCCATGCCCAATGTCGCCCGCAGACCGGCCCCACCGGCGCCAACAACGACCACGTCATATTCATGCGTTTCGTATTCGTATGCAGCCATTTCTTTCAGCTCCGGGAATTAGAGGGCAATGCGCGCGATGGCGAAGATACCGGCCGCAGCCGCACCGTAGGACAGGCAGGTCACCAGAATGATCAGGACCTTTTCAAGCGTGCCGTGAACATAGTCCTCAAGCATCACCTGCGCACCGTCTGCGAAGTGTTTGAAGCCAACTGCCAGCGTCAGTGCTGCCACGATGGCAGGGAAGGGCCGCGAATAGTATTCAAGTACCACGTCAAACGGCTGACCCAGAACCGGGCCGAAGGTGAAAACAAACAAAGGCACAAGGATCAGCAGAGCCACCGAGCTGACTTTCATCGCCCAGAAATGGGCGGTGCCGGATTTCGCCGAGCCAAGGCCAGCGGCGCGTTTGCGGTCGGTCAGATAACGCATGTCAGGCCTCCAATCACGCGACGATGACAAGGGTCAGAAGGGTCAGCACGACCGATCCGATGACAACGGCCCAGCCCAGCTTTGTCGCTGTGGGAAGGTCCAGCCCAATCGCATTGTCCCAGATCAGGTGCCGTACACCGGCCAGCGTGTGATACCAAAGACCCCATACGGACAGAGCCATCACCAGATCGCCAAGCACCGAAGTAATCACTCCGTTCGCAACGGCGAAGGCCTCGGGCGACGTTGCTGCGGCCAGAAACCACCAGACGATCAGCAGCGCCGCCAGCAGTAGCGCGTTTCCGGTGATGCGTGTCAGGATGGATGTGACCGACGTCAGCTGTGGACGATAGATCGACAGGTGCGGCGAAAGTGGGCGGTTGCCCCGATTTACATCGGCCATGGCGGCTCCTTTTCGGTTGGCTACCGAACGTTTTACTGTTTTTTGCGACACTGTCACGTGCTGCGGGTGCAAAAACCACTAAATTCAGCGCAATTTGACGGATTATTCCGGTATGTGATCACACAAAATATTGTCGTGATCACATTTAACATTCCCCTTCATCAATGTTAGCGATTTCAAGATCAAAGGCATGTGATCACGAATCTCCTGACTGTCATTTCAGGCCCGCCGTTTGCTGCGTCACTTCGCGCAGCAGTTTCTTGCGAATTCGTTCCGGGTAGTCCGCGAAGCCCGAGGCCGAAACGACAAAAGCGCCCTCGCCCACGATGACATTTTCGAAGAAATAGGCCGTCAGGTCCGGTTCACTTTCTTCGATGGCCAACGCATTGACGACAATGCCTCGGTCCCGCAAAGCCGCGTGAACTTGCGTCGGTTCGACGCCTTCATTGGATACGCCGTCCCCCGACAGATCGATCAGTCTCCGTTTGCAATCGGATACGGACTCAAACGCGTCCAGCGTCGTGTGCAGCGCCTCGCCAATCGCAGTCGAGAAGTTCCGCCAGATGCGTGGATCTTCGGCAACCTGATCGGCAAAACGATCCAGCGCCGCGAAACTGTCGACTCGAGTCCAGGGGATCGTGACCTGCTGGCGCGACGACCCGGTCCATTGCACCAGCATCAACTGAGCCTGACCACGAACCAATACCTCGGACACGATCGGGTCGCGCAGACCAGCGGCCAACCCGTCCATCTGGATACGAAACTCGCTGGCGTCGACCGAGCCGGAAACATCAACCGCCAAGGCCAGCGCCAGATCGCAGGCCTGAGCCGCCGGCGCCAGACAAACGCTGGTCAATATCGCGCGCAGAATATGCATGGTGCAAGCCTAACACGGCTTGCACGCAAAAGGCTCACATTACCGTCAGCAGGCCTATTGCGGCATGAGCGCCCAATAATCGAGGTCCAGAAGAACATCCGGCAAATACCGGCCCTCGTCATTCTTCAACACGAACGGATCACCACCCTTTGTCGCCACCAGACGCAGGCGGATCGCACCCACGCCGGGAACACCGGTTTCCGCCTTATCCAGAACTTCGGACCAGGCCTTGATCGTGTCGCCCGCGAAGCATGGGTTGGCATGCGCGCCGCCATTCAGGCCGACAATCATCTGCGCGTTCGCAAGCCCATTGAACGACAATGTCCGCGCCATCGAGATCACGTGCCCGCCATAGATCAACCTGCCTTCCGGGCGGAACGTCAGGTCGAAATGCACCTTGGCGGTGTTCTGCCACAATCGCGTGGCCAGCATGTGTTCGGCCTCTTCCACGGTGACGCCGTCCACGTGGTCGATTTTCTCTCCGATTTCATAGTCGCCCCATCGATGCGCTTCACCGGCCAAAGCGAAATCGTAATTCGAGAAATCCAGACCTTCGGGCACGATCAGATCCTGGGGCGTCAAGGCCTTCTTCAATTCGGGAACAACCGTTTCGGGCGCTGGCGCATTCACGTCTGCCTTGCGCACCATCACCCAACGGACATATTCGATGACGACTTCGTCCAATTGGTTCAATCCACGGGTGCGGACCCAGACGACACCTGTTTTCCCGTTGGAATTCTGTTTGACGCCAATCACCTCGGACACAGATCGCAGGGTATCACCGGCATAGACGGGTTTCAGCCAGCGGCCTTCACCATAGCCAAGATTGGCAACCGCGTTCAACGAGACATCCGGAACCGTTTTGCCGAACACCAGATGAAACGCCGCCAGATCATCAAGCGGACTTTCCGGCAAACCGCAATCCCGGGCAAATTCGTCCGAAGAATACAGCGCGTGACGCGCGGGATAAAGCGCGTGATACAAACCGCGTTCGCCCTCGGTCACTGTGCGCGGCACGGCGTGATGCAACACCTGCCCTACAGAATAATCCTCGAAGAAACGGCCCGGATTTGTTTTTACCATTACTGCTGTCCCAGTTTCATGTCGGGGGAATAGTCGGCGTCGACCTCTTTGGTCACAGCCTGCGCACACCGCATTACATTGTTGGCTGAGTCAAAGGCATAGGACGGGTCGCCGTACAGCTCCCATCCCTTCGCCAGCGCATCTGACACTTTGTGGCAGAAGGCTGACGTGTCTTCTTCGGTCAACAAACGATAGAGTTTCGCCATGGGGTCAGGTCCTCATGAGCCAAACGGAGACGGACCGACCAGGCCGTGGATATATCCGATAATCCCCAGCAGCACGATCGACGCCACAAAGAACATGGCATCCTTGCCATAGGTTCCCGGCTCACTGGGCGTCCAGTCGGGTTCGGTCTTGTTGATCACAACAACTTCGACCACGGCCCATGCCAGAAGACCGCCGAACAGGATGATCGAGGCCAGATCTCCGTTCACCAGCAAATGCGCAAAGGCCCACAGCTTGAAACCACCCAGCATCGGATGGCGAAACTTGTTCAGCACCCGGCCTTTGGTGCCCGCGGGGCTCATCATGAAGATCGCGATCAGAACCAACAGATTATTGACGTGAATCAGGAAGGTCGGCGGCGCCCAGACATAAATGAAGTCGGTCATGCGATAGCCGAACACCATCAGCAGGATCGACGCTACCAGCGCCAGGGCTACTGCACCCTTGCCCCCGTCGCCCATCGCGGCACGGCGTTCAGGCGCCACACGTTTGAACAGATGCGCGGCCCACCACAGTGCCACGCCCAAGATCAGAAGAACAAAGCCCATGCTGGCTTACCCCGCTTGCAAAGCTGAAATCGCCTCTGCTTTTGCCAGAATTTCACGGGCCGTTGCAACGTGCAGGTTTTCAACGATCTTGCCATCCACGACGGCAACACCCTGCCCTTGCGCTTCGGTCTCTTCGAATGCCGAAATTTGGCGGCGGGCCAGATCGATCTCGTCATCCGATGGTGCGAAGGCCGTGTTGGCCACATCGACCTGGGCCGGATGGATCAGTGTTTTGCCATCAAAGCCCATGTCGCAGCCCTGCGCACACTCGGCGGCCAGACCCTCGGCATCCTTGAAAGCGTTGTAAACGCCATCAATGATGATCAGCCCTTCGGCCTTGGCGGCCAACAGGCACAGACCCAGCGAAGTCATCATCGGCAGGCGATCGGGGCGAAAGCGGGTTTGCAGCTCTTTGGCCAGATCGTTTGTGCCCATCACGAATCCGGCAATCAGCGGATGCGCGGCGATCTCGGCAGCGTTCAGCATTCCGCGCGGCGTTTCCATCATGGCCCAAATCGGCAATTCTCCGGTGATCGCCGCCAGAGCATCCACGTCAGCCGCCGAATTCACCTTGGGCAACAGGACTACATCGGCATCCATGTCGCGCACCGCCTCGGCATCGGCACGCCCCCATTCGGTGTCCAGCCCATTGATCCGGACGATCTTGACTCGCGCACCATAGCCCCCAGCGGCCAAGGCCCCTTTCAGCGTTTCGCGAGCGTTTTCTTTTTCGTCCGCTGCAACTGCATCTTCCAGGTCGAAGATGATCGCATCCACAGGCAAAGATCGGGCCTTGTCCAGGGCCCGGTCCCTCGAACCAGGAATGTAGAGAACCGAACGATAGGGGCGCAGACGAGGATCCATGGACCACTCCCATTGAAATAAAGTTGCGCGGAATGGGCCATTTTTTGCAGGAAAGTTCAAGCACAAAATCGCCGCACCGCAGCAAACCCGACGCAACGTGCGTTCCCTTAACCGGATTTCGTCCCTTGCCACGCACCCTGATCGGCAGTTGGAATCAAAAAGGGTGCGGCATGCAAAAGACGGTGTTCAAGATGACGATGGGGCTTGGGATCATGGTCCTGGCCGCGCAACATGTGCACGCTCAGGGTCAAAACTGTGCGCCCAGAGAGGCTGTGCTGGAACGGTTGCACGAGGCCTATGGTGAAACGCACAGGGGTTTGGGACTGGCCCGAAAAGGCGCCGTCATGGAGCTTTTTGCCTCGGACGAAACCGGCAGTTGGACGATCACGGTGACTTTGCCAAACGGGATCACCTGCCTTGTGGCTTCGGGTCAGGCTTTTGAAGAGGTGGTCGAGGCGCTGCCACCCAATGCCTGATCAGGTAAGCGCGTCCCAGATCAGCTTGCTGCCGGTGAGCGTCAACAGCACATAGGCAAGCCCGAAGAACAGGCGTTCGGACAACATGAAGTGTGCCCGGACGCCCAGCCATGCCCCCAGGATCGCAAAGGGTGTCAGCAGCAAATCCGCCCATAACGTCTGCCATGTGAACATACCCAGATACGCATAGGGTATGAATTTCGCGATATTGATCACCCAGAAAACCAGTACCGTACTGGCTTGAAATTCGGTTTTCGTCAGGCGTTGCGACAAAAGATAGACCGCTGCCGGAGGACCGCCGGCATGGCTGACGAAACTTGTGAAACCCGCGACCAGCCCGGCAAACAAACCGGAAGACGGCGGCAATCGCCTGGCAAACCCGCGCACCCACCCTTTCGACTGCGCGATGTGCCAGATTACGAACCCGACCGAGATGCCACCGATCAGCAGACGCAACAGATCATCATCCGTTGCACGGTAAAGCCACGCACCCACCGCCACACCGGGCAGCGCGCCAAGGATCAGCAGACGGGAATCCGGCCAGCTCCACCGCCTCCAATAGGGACCCAACGTGGCCACGTCGATCACCATCAAGATTGGCAGCATCAAGGCCAAAGCCTGCCCGGGCGTCAGGATCAAGGCCAGAATCGACGACGAGGCAAATGCCACGCCGGAACCGAAACCGCCCTTTGAAATACCGGCAAAGATCACGGCAGGGATCGCCACGGCAAAAAACATCAAGTTCAATTCGAACATGTGACAGTCCCGGTTTTGGCTTGTCTCAAAGGCCGTTTAGCGCAATCAAAGCAAGGCCTGCAAACAGTATGCGGTTGTATGCCACGTCGCAGAACTCTTGCCTATTGACGTTTTAACGACTAGCACGACCGCGATTTCAATACCGACCGGATATGGAGAAATTCCAAATGGCCAGACCCAAGATTGCGCTGATCGGCGCGGGGAACATCGGTGGCACGCTCGCACATCTCGCAGCTGTCAAAGAACTGGGTGACGTTGTCCTGTTTGACATCGCAGACGGGCTGCCTCAGGGCAAGGCGCTCGACATCGCTGAATCCGGCCCTTCGGAAGGGTTCGACGCCTCGATGAAAGGCACCAGCGACTATGCCGATATCGCTGGCGCGGATGTGTGCATCGTGACCGCAGGCGTGGCCCGCAAACCGGGCATGAGCCGCGATGATCTGCTGGGCATCAACCTGAAAGTCATGAAGTCGGTCGGTGAAGGCATCGCAGCCCACGCACCCGATGCGTTCGTGATCTGCATCACCAACCCGCTGGACGCGATGGTCTGGGCTTTGCGCGAATTCTCGGGCCTGCCGCACAACAAGGTCTGTGGCATGGCAGGGGTGCTTGACTCGGCACGCTTTGCACATTTCCTGTCGGAAGAGTTCAACGTCTCGATGCGCGACGTCACCGCCTTCGTTTTGGGCGGCCACGGCGATACCATGGTGCCGTCGGTCCGTTACTCGACCGTTGCCGGTATTCCGCTGCCTGATCTGGTCGAGATGGGCTGGACCACGCAAGAGAAACTGGACGCCATCGTGCAGCGCACCCGTGACGGCGGCGCCGAAATCGTTGGCCTGCTGAAAACCGGTTCGGCCTACTACGCGCCTGCAACGTCGGCGATCGAAATGGCCGAAGCCTATCTGAAAGACCAGAAGCGCGTTCTGCCATGCGCGGCCTACTGCAACGGTGAACTGGGTGTAGACGGGCTCTATGTCGGTGTTCCGACCGTGATCGGCGCAGGCGGCGTCGAGCGTATCGTTGACATCAAGCTGAACGAAGACGAGCAGGCAGGGTTCGACAACTCGGTGAACGCCGTGAAGGGTCTGATCGACGCGTGCAAGGGCATCGACAGCTCGCTGGCGTAAAACAGCTCTGAAGTCCGAATAACAGACCGGCCCGTTTCAGGGCCGGTTTTCTTTTGGTCCGCGCTTGTCCCGGTCGCAAATGTTGGCGCAAACGCCGCAAATCCCTTTTTTCGAATGTGATTTTCTTATGCTGCGCCGTTTTTTCGAATCGTTTTGCCACATCGGAAAGTTTGTGATCACACCCTAAAATACTGTGATCACAAATAGCGAAAATCTTCGCTAAAAACCCATCGAGCATCAAAAAACCCTTTAAACTTGCCCGCTAGACGCCCCTATAACGATTAAACGCAGTCAGACGGGACAGTTTCGATGAACATTCACGAATATCAGGCCAAAGCCCTCCTTCGCAGCTATGGCGCACCGGTGTCCGATGGTCGCGCCGTGTTGCGCGCCGAAGAAGCCAAAACCGCAGCAGGTGAGCTGGACGGCCCGCTTTGGGTTGTCAAAGCACAGATCCACGCGGGTGGTCGCGGCAAGGGTTCGTTCAAAGAGGCCGATGCCGGCGAAAAAGGCGGCGTTCGTCTGACCAAATCGGTTGAAGAAGCGGCCGAAGAAGCCAAAAAGATGCTGGGTCGTACACTGGTCACGCATCAGACCGGCCCGGCCGGCAAGCAGGTCAACCGCATCTATATCGAAGCCGGGTCCGGCATCGAGCGTGAACTGTACCTGGCCCTGCTGGTGGATCGCCAGACCAGCCGCATTTCCTTCGTCTGTTCGACCGAGGGCGGCATGGACATCGAAGAAGTGGCCGCCGCGACGCCCGAGAAAATCCTGTCCTTCTCGGTCGACCCGGCCACCGGTTACATGCCCTATCACGGCCGCCGCATCGCCTTCTCGCTGGGTCTGGAAGGCGCGCAGGTCAAGCAATGCGTCAAACTGATGGGTCAGCTCTATCAAGCCTTCGTCGAGAAGGACATGGAGATGCTGGAGATCAACCCGCTGATCGTCTCGGACAGCGGCGACCTCAAGGTGCTGGACGCCAAGGTCGGCTTTGACGGCAACGCGGTCTACCGCCACCCGGATATTGCCGAACTGCGCGACACGACCGAGGAAGACCCCAAGGAACTGGAAGCCTCCAAGTACGACCTGAACTACATCGCACTGGATGGTGAGATCGGCTGCATGGTCAACGGTGCCGGTCTGGCGATGGCGACGATGGATATCATCAAGCTTTATGGGGCTGAGCCTGCCAACTTCCTCGACGTGGGCGGCGGTGCCACCAAAGAGAAAGTGACCGAGGCGTTCAAGATCATCACCTCGGACCCGCAGGTCAAAGGCATTCTGGTCAACATCTTCGGCGGCATCATGCGCTGTGATGTGATTGCCGAGGGCGTTGTGGCCGCGGTGAAAGAGGTCGGCCTGCAAGTTCCGCTGGTCGTGCGTCTGGAAGGCACCAATGTCGAAAAGGGCAAAGAGATCATCAACACCTCTGGCCTGGACGTGATCGCTGCGGACAACCTGAAAGACGGTGCCGAGAAGATCGTGAAGGCGGTTAAGGGGTGAACACAGCCCGTCGTATAAGCCTATTGCCGGGATTATTGGCCGCGAGCGCTTTGCTTTCTGCATGTGTTGAAAGCCCTTCAAGGCTTTCTTCTGGAGGAAGCGTTGCGCAACAAGCCGCCAAAGCATTCTCAAGCACATGCCTTGAGAGTTTGCCCGGCTTCGATCGCTTTCAGACTAACGCTCGCGCCGCATCACTGAAAACATCAGAGAACCTAGGCAATATTCATACTGTATACGTAGTGCCGAACAGCAAGGTATTTGTCGGGCTTCAGAATCTACCAGGTGCATCTGACGTTGAAGTCTGCGGTGTTAGAGCAGTTAGTTCTGAGCCCTCGTCAGTCGTTGGAGATGCTATTCTGAATGCAGCTCGTTCATCGGTAGGTTCTGGAACTGAAAAAGAGTTTCCATCCGAAAGGTTCGAATACGCTATCCAGCTTCCAAACGGCAGCCTTCTTACACACGACGCAAAAGACATGGGAAGCACGACAAGCAACGTGTTTCTGATTTCTCAACCAGTTCCACAGGGAAGAGTCCCGTCGCTGATTTTCGACGGATAGGCGCTGCCCACAGAAATCCAATAAAGGAGAACGCCAAATGGCAGTCCTCATCGACGAAAACACTAAAGTGATCTGTCAGGGTTTTACCGGCTCGCATAACGGATTGCACTCGGTGTGGACTGTCTGATCTTTCTGGAAACTGAACGTAACCCATGACCATCCCCATCTTCCTCATAGGCCTAGAACGCGCCACAGGGCGTGCGCGTTTGATGGAGCAGGAGCTGCACAAAGCAGGCCTGTCAGCGACGCGCGTCAACGCTGTTGATTGCGATGCCGCCACCCGTGAGGATTTCCTGCGCGACTGCCGGGCGGAAGGACCTTGGGGCTATTTCCACACCAAGGACATGGCCTGCACCCTCAGCCATGCCAAAGCGTGGGAGGCGCTGATCGCCTCGGGGGCGGAACAGGCCTTGATCCTTGAGGATGATGTGTTTCTGACACCGGAATTGGCAGACTGGTTGAATGATGCATCATGGTGGCCAGAGGATGCCGACATCGTGCGGTTCGAACGCTGGCGCAGCACGAAGCTTTACGTGGCCCTTGGGCGCAAGCGGCTGCCCCATCTGGGGCGGGAATTGCGCCTGATGCGCTCGCGCCATCCCGGTGGTGCAGCTTATGCGCTGACACGCGAAGCGGCCCGGCACTTTCTGGCGCAGAAACCCTTTGACATCACGCTGGATGGTTTGTTGTTCAACCCGTCCGCCTCGCCGGCGGCGCGTCAGATCAACATCTATCAGGTGATCCCGGCCATGGTCGAACAGGGCAACGAAGCGCCCGGCGAATACAATATGGGTGCACCGCGCGCGCGGCCAACAGGCTGGCCCCTGATCCGGCAAAAAGTCAGGCGCGGCATCGCTGAAATCAGCAGCGGCCTGCGCACGACGGCCAATCTGGCGCTGGGACGCGCCACGCTCGAGAAAATTACCTATGCGCCGCAGGTTCTGCCGGCGACCGAACCCAATCAATCCAACACCGCCTAGAGAAAGGGACAAAATGGCAGTCCTCATTGACGAAAACACCAAAGTGATCTGTCAGGGCTTTACCGGCTCGCAGGGTACATTCCACAGCGAACAGGCCATTGCCTATGGCACCAAGATGGTCGGCGGCGTCACCCCCGGCAAAGGCGGGATGGAGCATCTGGGCCTGCCCGTGTTCAACTCGGTCCACGAGGCCAAGCACGTGACCGAAGCCAATGCCAGCGTGATCTATGTGCCGCCGCCGTTTGCTGCGGATTCGATCCTCGAAGCGATTGATGCCGAGATGGAGGTGATCGTCTGCATCACCGAAGGCATCCCGGTGCTGGACATGATGAAGGTGAAGCGCGCGCTGGAAGGCAGCAAATCCCGCCTGATCGGCCCGAACTGCCCCGGTGTCATCACGCCCGACGCCTGCAAGATCGGCATCATGCCCGGCCATATCCACAAGCGCGGCTCGGTCGGTGTTGTGTCGCGTTCCGGCACCCTGACCTATGAGGCCGTCAAGCAAACCACCGATGTGGGTCTGGGCCAGTCCACCTGTGTGGGCATCGGCGGCGACCCGATCAAAGGGACTGAGCATATCGACGTGCTGGAATGGTTCCTGGCCGATGACGAGACCGAGTCGATCATCATGATCGGTGAGATCGGTGGTTCGGCCGAGGAAGAAGCCGCGCAGTTCCTGGCGGATGAGGCCAAGAAGGGCCGCAAGAAGCCGACCGCCGGTTTCATCGCGGGCCGCACAGCCCCTCCGGGCCGCCGCATGGGACACGCGGGCGCGATTGTCGCTGGCGGCAAGGGCGGTGCCGAGGACAAGATCGAAGCCATGCGCAGTGCTGGGATCGTCGTGGCCGAAAGCCCGGCTCAGCTGGGCGAGGCTGTGCTGGAAGCGATTGGGTAAGCTGTGATTGCCCATAGCGCATATGTGCTGAGGGCAGCGCCCGACCGCGGGTGGGTGCAAAGCGCCCGCCCATGGGGGCGGTCGGGCGCTGCCCGGCGGTGTCGCCGGGCAGGTGGGTATTGATGGTACCAATGCAGGCCATATCGACCGGATTTCGGAAAACCTTTGTTTGCTCCGGCAGAGCCACACGCTCAGAATTCTGGTGGTTTGCACCGGTCGCGCTTGTCTTGCCGATCGTAACAGCAACACAGCTTAAATGGCAGAAAGCCGAGATTTGGGGCATCTGGCAACTGTTTGTCGTTATGGTAGCCTGTGTCCCTCTGCTATCGGCCATGAGCCGCCGGTTGCAAGATACTGGTGAGGAGGGTCGTCAGGCATTCTATCCATTCATGCCTTTAATTATTCTCTGGTTAGGTTATCAGGTGACATACTGGCTTGGGTTAGTCCTGCTAGCCGGTAGCGGTTTCGGCATCCTCTTTCTCGGGTTGTTCGTCATCGTGCTTATCGCCGCAGCGCTCCTTATTGGATTTATCACAAGCGCACTGGTTGCAGCCAACGTTCTTGGCATGATGCTTGTAGCATCAGATCCGCAAAGCAATCGCTTCGGAGCGCCCGAGGGAGGAGTGACACCATGACCTTCTCCGACGCCATCCGCACCTGTTTTGCCAATGTCTTCACCTTCTCAGGTCGTGCCTCGCGGCCCGAGTACTGGTTCTTTTTTCTGTTCATCGTGATCTGGAACATCATTGCCGGCATCATCGACTGGCAGTTCTTCACTCAGGTCGCGATCACCGAAAGCGATGAGGTGAAATCCGTCACCGCAACGTCCTCGGCTCCGGTGCAGAGCATCGTCGGCCTGATCGTCTTCTTCCCGCATCTGGCCGTTGCGTGGCGGCGGATGCACGACACCGGGCGCAGTGGGCTGTATGCTCTGCTGCCGATCCTGCTGATCCTTGGGGCCTTTGTCGTCCTGATCTTTGGTATCGGGATCGCCTCGAGTTTCCAGCATGGCGGAACGCTCGACATTTTGTTTACCCGCGCAACATTGCTGATCGTCATCCCGACACTTATCGTTCTGGTGGTGTCGCCCCTCCTGGTGCTGTGGTGGCTGACCCGCCCCAGCCAGCCAGGCACCAATCAATACGGTCCCAACCCACATGAGGTAGCCCAATGACCGAACACTCGCCCAATACTGCCTTTCACGCCTCCAGCTTCATGCAGGGGCATAATGCCGAATATCTGGAACAGCTTTATGCGCAGTACACCAAGAACCCCGGTGCGGTAGACGCTGCCTGGGTCGAGTTCTTCAAGGCCATGGGCGACGCCGCGCCTGATGTGCAGCGCGAGGCCGAAGGGCCTTCGTGGGCGCGAACCGACTGGCCGCCCATGCCAGCGGATGATCTGACCGGTGCGTTGACCGGCGAGTGGGCCGAGATTGACGCCAAGGCCGCAGGCAAGAAGATCAAGGAAAAGGCCGCCGACAAAGGTGTCGAAGTCAGCGATGACCAGATCAAGCGCGCGGTGCTGGACAGTCTGCGGGCGCTGATGCTGATCCGGGCCTACCGGATCCGGGGTCATCTGGCTGCCAACCTTGACCCACTTGGCATGCGCGCGGCCAGCAATCATCCGGAACTGGATCCCAAAACCTACGGCTTCACCGATGCCGATATGGATCGCCCGATCTTTATCGACAACGTTCTGGGACTTCAGGTCGCCTCGATGCGGCAGATCGTCGAGATCGTGAAACGGACCTATTGCGGTACTTTTGCGCTGCAATACATGCATATCTCGAACCCGGAAGAGGCCGCCTGGCTGAAAGAGCGCATTGAGGGCTATGGCAAGGAAATCCAGTTCACCAAGGAAGGCCGCAAAGCTATCCTGAACAAGATGGTCGAGGCCGAAGGCTTTGAGAAATTCCTGCACGTCAAGTACATGGGCACCAAGCGCTTTGGTCTCGATGGCGGTGAGGCGCTTATTCCGGCGATGGAGCAGATCATCAAACGTGGTGGCGCGCTCGGGCTCAGTGATATCGTGATCGGGATGCCGCACCGGGGCCGTTTGAACATTCTGGCCAATGTGATGGGCAAACCGTACCGCGCCATTTTCAACGAATTCCAGGGCGGCAGTTTCAAACCCGAAGACGTGGATGGTTCGGGCGACGTGAAATACCACCTCGGTGCTTCAAGCGATCGCGAGTTCGACGGCAACAGCGTGCACCTGTCGCTGACGGCGAACCCGTCGCACCTTGAGGCGGTGAACCCTGTGGTTCTGGGCAAGGTCCGCGCCAAGCAGGATCAGTTGGGCGACACGGACCGCACCAAGGTCATGGCCATTCTGCTGCACGGCGATGCAGCCTTTGCCGGTCAGGGCGTCGTGGCCGAAGGCTTTGGCCTGAGCGGTCTGCGCGGGCATCGCACCGGCGGGACAATGCATATCGTGGTGAACAACCAGATCGGCTTTACCACCGCGCCGCATTTTTCACGCTCCAGCCCATATCCGACGGATATCGCGCTGATGGTCGAGGCGCCGATCTTCCACGTGAACGGGGATGACCCCGAGGCAGTTGTTCATGCAGCCAAGGTGGCGACCGAATTCCGCCAGAAATTCCACAAGGACGTGGTTCTGGATATCTTCTGTTATCGCCGGTTTGGTCACAACGAGGGCGACGAGCCCATGTTCACCAACCCGATCATGTACAAGAAGATCAAGACGCATAAGACCACGCTGTCTTTGTACACTGAGCGCCTCGTCAAGGATGGCCTGATCCCCGAGGGTGAGATCGAAGATATGAAAGCGGCCTTCCAGGCTCATCTGAACGACGAATTCGAGGCCGGTAAGGACTATAAACCCAACAAGGCCGATTGGCTGGATGGGCGCTGGTCGCATCTTGACAAGAACAAAGACGAATACATGCGCGGCGAGACGGCGATCACGCCGGAAACCATGGCCGAAATCGGGGATGCCCTTACCCGCGCACCAAGCGGATTTGCCATGCACAAGACGGTTGGTCGTCTGCTTGAGCACAAGAAACAGATGTTTGAAACCGGTAAAGGCTTTGACTGGGCCACTGGTGAGGCGTTGGCTTTCGGATCCTTGCTGACCGAGGGCTACCCGGTACGCCTTGCAGGGCAGGACGCCACGCGCGGCACCTTCAGCCAACGCCATTCCGGATTCGTTCATCAGGAAACCGAAGAACGGTATTATCCGCTGAACAACATTCGCGCAGGTCAGTCGCATTACGAAGTGATCGACTCGATGCTGTCCGAATATGCAGTGCTCGGCTTCGAATACGGATACTCGTTGGCCGAACCAAATGCGCTGGTCCTGTGGGAAGCCCAGTTCGGGGACTTCGCCAACGGCGCGCAGATCATGTTCGACCAATTCATCAGTTCGGGTGAATCGAAATGGCTGCGGATGTCCGGCCTGGTCTGTCTGCTGCCGCACGGGTTCGAGGGGCAAGGCCCCGAACACTCGTCGGCAAGGCTGGAGCGGTTCCTGCAAATGTGCGGTCAGGACAACTGGATTGTGGCGAACTGCACGACGCCTGCAAACTATTTCCACATCCTGCGCCGCCAACTGCACCGGACATTCCGCAAGCCGTTGATCCTGGTGACACCGAAATCACTGCTGCGTCACAAACTGGCCGTCAGCACCGCCGATGATTTCACCACCGGATCCAGCTTCCACCGGGTACTGTGGGATGATGCACAGAAGGGCAATTCCGACACCAAACTGGTGGCGGATGACAAGATCAAACGTGTGGTGATGTGTTCCGGAAAAGTCTATTTCGACCTGCTGGAGGAACGCGATGCTCGCGGCATCGACGACATTTATCTGATGCGGATCGAACAGTTCTATCCTTTCCCGGCGCATTCTCTGATCAACGAGCTTGAACGGTTCAAGAATGCCGAAATGGTCTGGTGTCAGGAAGAGCCCAAAAACCAAGGTGCGTGGACCTTTATCGAACCCAATATCGAATGGGTTCTGTCCCGGATCGGCGCGAAACATACCCGTCCGGCTTATGTCGGTCGCGCAACCTCGGCCTCGCCCGCGACGGGCCTGGCCAGCCAACACAAAGCCCAACAAGAAGCGCTGGTTAACGAAGCGCTGAGCCTCGAAGGAAAATAAGCGATGACGATTGAAGTTCGTGTTCCCACGCTTGGCGAGTCGGTCACCGAAGCCACTGTTGCAACATGGTTCAAAAAGCCCGGTGATGCGGTCGCCATGGATGAGATGCTGTGTGAGCTGGAGACTGACAAGGTGACGGTCGAAGTGCCCTCTCCCTCAGCTGGCGTGATGGGTGAGATTGTGGCCGCCGAAGGCGACACGGTTGGTGTCGATGCTTTGCTGGCGACGATTGCTGCCGGTGAAGGTGCAGCCGCGCCTGCCCCGGCAACAGCTGCAGCACCCCCCGAGGCCGCACCCTCTGCATCGGGCGGGTCGGTTGACGTGATGGTGCCCACGCTTGGCGAATCTGTGACTGAGGCGACTGTTTCGACCTGGTTCAAGCAAGTCGGCGACAGCGTCGCGCAGGACGAGATGCTGTGTGAGTTGGAAACCGACAAAGTCTCGGTCGAGGTACCCGCCCCGGCTGCGGGTGTTCTGGCGGAAATCGTCGCGCCGGAAGGTGCAACCGTTGATGCAACCGCCAAGCTGGCAGTTATCTCGGGCGCGGCCGCAGGCGCAGCCCCTGCACCGGCAGCTGCTGCTGCGGCTCCTGCTGCGGCAAGCACCGGCAAGGATGTTGCAAATGCGCCGTCTGCCGAAAAGGCGATGGCCGAAGCCGGGTTGTCAGCCGATCAGGTCATCGGCACCGGTCGCGATGGTCGCATCATGAAGGAAGATGTCGCCAAGGCAGTCGCGGCTGCTTCGGCCCCCGCACCTGCGGCGGCTGCGCCGGCGCCCGTTGCTCAGGTTCCGCGCGCACCGGTTGCTGCCGAAGATGAGGCTCGCGAAGAGCGTGTACGGATGACCCGTCTGCGTCAGACCATCGCCAAGCGCCTGAAGGATGCGCAGAACACCGCCGCGATCCTGACCACCTATAACGAGGTGGACATGACCGAAGTCATGGCCCTGCGCAATCAGTACAAAGACCAGTTCGAGAAGAAGCACGGTGTGCGCCTGGGCTTCATGTCCTTCTTCACCAAGGCCTGCTGCCATGCCCTGAAAGAAGTGCCCGAGGTCAATGCCGAGATCGATGGCACCGACATCGTCTACAAGAACTTCGTTCACATGGGCGTTGCGGCCGGCACGCCGCAGGGTCTGGTGGTTCCGGTCATTCGCGACGCGGACAGCATGTCCTTTGCAGCCATTGAAAAAGCCATCGCCGAAAAGGGCAAGCGCGCCCGCGATGGCAAGCTTTCGATGGCCGAGATGCAGGGCGGTACCTTCACAATCTCGAACGGTGGCGTCTACGGCTCGCTGATGTCCTCGCCGATCCTGAACCCCCCGCAGTCGGGCATTCTGGGCATGCACAAGATTCAGGAACGACCGATGGTCATCAATGGCGAGATCAAGATCCGTCCGATGATGTATCTGGCCCTGTCCTATGACCACCGCATTGTTGACGGCAAGGGCGCGGTAACCTTCCTGGTTCGCGTGAAAGAGGCGCTTGAAGATCCGCGCCGCCTGCTGATGGATCTGTAACCATGGCGACACATGTACTCTGGCAGGCCGATGTGGCCGATTTCGACGCCTGGCTGAAAGTGTTCCGCGAGGACAAGCCGATGCGCAAGGCCGCGGGTATCCGCGACCTGCATGTCTGGCGCGACCCCGATCAGAAGGACCATGCGATCGCGATGTTCGAGGTGATCAACCTGGACAAGGCCAAGGCATTTTTCGGATCCGAAGAATTGGCAATGCACCATGAACGAGGCGGCATTGCGCATATCTCGATCAAGCTGCTGGAACCCGTTTGACAAAGATATTCCCGACCCGCCAGATCGGGTCGGGAAAGCGCCGGATCGTCCGGTCGGTTTAGGAGAATGTAATGGCAAACTATGACGTCATCGTAATCGGCGCCGGACCCGGCGGCTATGTCTGCGCGATCCGCTGCGCTCAACTGGGCTTGAAAACCGCTGTGGTCGAGGGGCGCGAAACGCTGGGTGGCACTTGTCTGAACGTGGGCTGCATCCCGTCAAAAGCTCTGCTGCATGCCAGCCATCAGCTTCATGAAGCCGAACACAACTTTGCCAAGATGGGCCTGAAGGGCAAATCGCCTTCGGTCGATTGGAAACAGATGCAGGCCTACAAGGATGAGGTGATCGAGGGCAACACCAAGGGCATCGAGTTTCTGTTCAAGAAGAACAAGATCGACTGGCTGAAAGGCTGGGGCTCGATCCCTGCGGCCGGCAAGGTTCAGGTTGGCGATGAAATCCATGAAACCAAGAACATTATCATTGCGTCAGGCTCCGAACCGTCCTCGCTGCCCGGTGTCGAAGTCGATGAGAAGGTGGTTGTGACCTCAACCGGAGCGCTGTCTCTGGGCAAGATCCCGAAGAAAATGGTGGTGATCGGCGCGGGTGTGATCGGGCTCGAACTGGGTTCGGTGTACAGCCGCCTGGGCGCAGATGTAACGGTGATCGAATTCCTCAAGGAAATTACGCCGGGCATGGACCCTGAGGTGCAGAAGACATTCCAGCGTATCCTCAAGAAACAGGGGTTGAACTTCATCATGGGTGCAGCGGTGCAGAAAACCGAAGCAACCAAGACCAAGGCCAAAGTGACATACAAGCTGCTCAAGGACGACAGCGAGCATGTGATCGACGCCGATACCGTGCTAGTGGCCACCGGGCGCAAGCCTTATTCCGATGGTCTGGGGCTGGACGCTCTGGGCGTCGAGATGACCCCGCGCGGCCAGATCAAGGTGGGTGCGGACTGGCAGACCAACGTACCGGGCATCTACGCCATCGGCGACGTGATCGAAGGCCCGATGCTGGCGCACAAGGCCGAAGATGAAGGTATGGCCGCGGCGGAACAGGTTGCGGGCAAGCATGGGCATGTGAACTATGGTGTCATTCCGGGTGTGATCTATACGTGGCCCGAGGTCGCCAATGTTGGTGAAACCGAGGCGACGCTCAAAGAACAAGGCCGTGCCTACAAGGTCGGCAAGTTCATGTTCATGGGCAACGGCCGCGCCAAAGCCAACTTTGCCTCTGACGGGTTCGTCAAGATCCTGGCCGACAAGGAAACCGACCGTATCCTGGGCTGCCACATCATCGGCCCCGGCGCAGGCGACCTGATCCATGAGGTCTGCGTGGCGATGGAATTCGGCGCATCCGCCGAAGATCTGGCCCTGACCTGCCACGCGCACCCGACCTATTCCGAGGCCGTGCGCGAGGCCGCACTGGCCTGCGGCGACGGTCCGATCCACAGCTGACAACCTTGCCCCCGGCAGCGATCAGCCTGTCGGGGTCAACCAGGCATTCAGATAGGTCTCCAACCTGTCGGTAAATGTCGTCGCTGAATGCAACGCGCAGAATCTTAATGACATGGCCTGTATGGCAAAGGCCTGCACACCTTCGGCCAACAACTCGGGTGGCACGTCCTTGCGCACCTCTGCATCTTCGAGCCACAGCATCACGACGCGGAAGTATCGCTCAAAACAATAGGCCACCGGTCCTATTTCGGCGACAGCCGTCGCACCGGAATACCTGATCAACAGATCGAATACATATCGCTCGGACGTCATGAAACTGTGAACCGGGTCCAGCGACGCGACGATTTCTGCAACAGTATTGGGTGGTGCTCCGGCCTCGGCCTGATCCAGACACGCATTCAGCTTGTCCGCGATCAGAATTTCCATCAGCGCATCCTTGTCGTGGAAATGCGCAAAAAAGGTGCCCTTCGCGACCCCTGCGGCCTTCACGACCTCTTCCACCCGTAACGCTTCATATCCGCCATTGCGGACGACCTCTTCAGCGGCCGCAAGAAGCTTGGCGCGGGTCTTGATCGTGCGTTTCTGAATCGTCTTTTGCATATGGCTCAATCGCACAATTTCTAACCGTGGTCAAATTTTTATTGACCGTGGTCATTTTTTGATTCTATAAACTGACCACGGTCATTTTTCAGGAGATACCCGATGCAACCGAAAAAGATTCTCATTCTTGACGGACACCCCGCAGAAAGCAGCCTGTCACGCACATTTGCCGAAACATACAGAGACGCGGCCCGCAAAAACGGGCACGATGTACGGTTGGTTCATCTGAGCGATCTGCAATTCGATTTTGATTTCGGTCAGGGCAATTATCACGACTTCAAACCGCTTGAGCCGGTTCTGGAGCAAGTGTTGCAAGACTTTGAGTGGAGCGACCACCTGGTCCTGACCACCCCGATGTGGTGGGGCGGCCTTCCAGCAAAACTCAAAGGACTGATCGACCGAATGTTCATTCCGGGGCGAACGTTTGACACACGGAACACCACCAAGATCGGATTTCCGGCGCCCATGCTGACTGGGCGTACTGCACGCGTCATCCTGACGTCAGACACGCCGGGATGGTTCATGCGCCTGATATACAGGCAGGCGCTTATCCGTCAGGTACGGGACCAGATCCTTGGGTTCGTCGGCTTCAAGCCAACGCGGTTCACCTATTTTTCCGGTGCAAGCTATCCCAAGCCCGGCAGCGTCGATCGCTGGTTGGAAAAAGTATCAAGGATCGGAGCCGCTGCGGTTTGAACCACAACTGGCACCTACATCTACCACATCGTTTTTGCGGCGCGTGCAGGCCATTCCTCGTCATATTGCGCGCCGCCTTCCGCACCGTCTGATGCCTCGGACAGAAGCTGTCCTATCGTGGGAAGATTGCCGCTTCCATCACCGCTGGACCAGATACGCGCCCGGATCAGAGCACGAGCGCATTGGCTGTATATCTCAGCAATTTCAATCACGATAACAGTCGCCGGGCGTTTGCCGGCCTTCTCGAATTGATGCCGCAGGGTCTCATCCGCCGTTACCCGCGCCAACCCGTTCACCCGAACGACGTTATTGGACCCCGGGACGAAGAACATCAGCGAAACACGTGGGTCGCGCTCGATATTGCGCAGACTGTCCAGACGGTTGTTGCCGCGCCAGTCCGGCAGAGCCAGCGTATTCGCATCCAGCTCTTTCACGACCGGGCCATCATCGCCCCGCGGGCTGCCATCCACACCTTCTGGGCCAACCGTGCTGAGCACACAGAGGCGCGATGCGAGGATCCACTTGCGATAGAGAGGCGTCAGCTGATGAACGACCTTTCGCAAGGACGGCGCGCCGGGCCGACCATACAACGCTTCAAGCGTTTCAATGTCACGAATGTGCTCCATCCGGATCAAACCCCACTTCCCGCATCAACTCGTTGGAACGTGTTTCTATCACATCTTCCAGCCGGGCAAGGAAGTCGTCCCGGCCAACACCCGGCTCGATCGGGTCGAGGAATTCCACGATCGCAAGGCCCGGTTTGCGCATGACACCCGTTCGGGGCCAGAAGACGCCTGCATTCGTGGCGACCGGAACGCAGGGAAAGCCGAGCCCTTCGTAAAGAACGGCTGTTCCAACCTTGTAAGGTTTCTTCGCACCGGGCGCCACACGTGTCCCTTGCGGGTAAATCACAAGCTGCCCGGGTTCCGAAAACTCTTTCGATACATCCTTGACCATCTTGGTCACGGCAGCACCGCGCTTGCCGCGATTGACCGGAATACAGCCAAGTCGCCGCGCATACATTCCAATGACGGGTGTAAACAAAAGCTCGCGCTTCATAATGAACTTGCCGTGCGGAATGGCATCAAAAATTATGATGATATCAAGAAACGACTGGTGTTTTGCGGCTATGACCACTTCATTCGTTGGAACCGTACCCCGCACTTCACACCGAATGCCAACCATCCAACGAGCCAGCCACATGGTGCTGCGCGCGTAGGTCTTGCACGCCCTCAGGGCACCAGCCTTGGAAAACAGTGCATAGGGCAGAAAGACAATGCCAAGGATCAGCATCCAGGCGTAGATCATGATCATGAAGATCAATGACCGAACCCATTGAACAGCCATCAACATCAGGAAAGCTCCTTCAATTTGCGTCGGGCCGCAGCCCAGGTGGCAAAAAACGCGACCATGGCACCAAGGATCGGGATAAGAACCGGCAACGCCCAGTCTTTGCCCTGAAAGCCGACGCCAGCCAGAAAACCACCCGATTCCGAGGCTTCGGGCAGCATCAGAACACCGGTCATGCCCAGCAATGTACCGACTGATGCCCCAAAGAATGCGCGATATGTAAACCGCCTTACGAATGCGCCCGCTATGAACCCGTCGCGTGCACCGACCAGGCGCAGCACTTCGATGATCTGGGCATTTGCGGCAAGCGACGCGTTGGCGGCAAGGGTAATCATGGCAGCGGTCGCACCACCGATCAGCAGGATCGAAATCCACCCCAGACGACGCAGGGACATCGCCGCATCAACCAAAGGCTCCCGCCACCGCGTATGATCATCCAGCACGGCGCCCGGCACCTCGGCCCCCAGTCGCAAACGCAACCCAGCCACGTCGATGCCCGGTTCGGTTTCAATGATCTCGATAAGCTGCGGCACGGGCAGCGTATCCAGCGGCAGATCCGGCCCGAACCAAGGGGCAAGCAACGCCGCCTGCTCTTCCTGCGTCAAAGCACGGGCCGAGGCCACACCAGGCGTCTGGCTCAGAACGGTCAGCGCGGCCTCGGTCTGGGCCGCACGCTGTTCCGCTGGCGCGTTGATGCGCAGGGTTGCCGCTCCGGCCAGTTCCGAGGCCCAGCGATCCGCAATGCGCCCCGAAGCCAGAGACAGGGCCAGTGCGAATACTGCAAGAAACGCCATCGCACCCGCGACAAACAGAGTCAGGTGTGCCGTATATCCCGTTGGGGGAACAACCCGGTCTGCCCGTTTGTCACCGCGCAACAGATTTTTGAGATCAGGACTGATCATAGATCCGCCCCCGCCAGTTGCAGCTTGCGCTGCGAAATACGCAGGACACGGGCCTGTACCTGGCTTTTGGCCGCGCGGATCAGGCTCAGATCATGGGTGGCGATCAGGACGGTTTTGCCCATCCGGTTCAGTTCGATCAGAAGACGCAGCAGCCGTTGCGACATTTCCCAGTCAACATTGCCCGTCGGCTCATCCGCCAAAACCACGTCAGGCGACAATATGACGGCACGCGCCAGAGCGGCCCTTTGCCGCTCGCCGCCGGACAGTTCAGGCGGGAGCGCTTCGAGCCTGGCGCCAAGACCCACCCAGCTGAGCAGCTCGGTCAGGTTTTCCTGCTCGGATGTTTCCGAACGCCCGGACACCATCAGCGGCAACGCGACGTTTTCGGCAAGCGTCATGTGGTCAAGGAACTGGCAATCCTGATGCACGACACCAACGCGGCGACGCAATACGGCCAGCTGGTCGCGATCAAGGGTTGAAATATCCTGGTCAAACACACTCAACCGCCCCGAGCTCGGCAGCAGGGCACCATAGCACAGCTTGAGCAACGTGGTCTTGCCCGCCCCGGAAGGCCCGGTCAAAAAGTGAAACGAACCCGGCTGCAATTGTACCGAGACATCACTCAGCAACTCGCCGCCACCGTAGGTGTAGCTGACATTTTCCAGCTCGATCACACGTGCCCCCGTTATTTTGCCGCTCTTCTTGCCCGAGCATGGTGATGGTTTCAATGGCTCTACCGGGTCCAATTGGTGACACTTGACCCGCGAAACCGAAAACGCTCTTTGCTGTTGGGTCTTAACCGAATATCATTCCTGGAAAAACTATTATCGGCCCTTCGCCCGGCCGAGGAGGCAGCATGCGTCTTACATGTCCGAATTGCAGCGCGCAGTACGAGGTTCCTGACGAGGTCATCCCCGAGGAAGGCCGCGACGTACAGTGTTCCAACTGTGATCAGACCTGGTTTCAAGCGAAGCACCCTGCCGAAGCCGCAGGCGCACCGGACGAAAAAGCGGAAACCCCCGAACAGGATGACACATCGCTTGACGTGGTCGACGCTCCGCAGGACGCCGAACCGGGCCCTGTTGAAGAAGCGGTATCCGAAGGCAAGCCAGAAGTTGAAAAACCCGCTGCGCCTACAGGGAATGTCGATCCGTCCGTTGCCAGCATTCTGAAAGAGGAAGCTGCCCGCGAAGCGGAATTGCGGGCGCAGGAAGGCAGCAGCCTTGAGAGCCAGCCCGATCTGGGGCTGGATACGCCACCAGAACCCAAGGTGCGCCCCAAGCGGCCTTCGGCTTCGGAAACCGCTGTCGATGCAGGGCAGAAAGACGCGCTGCCGGATGTTGAAGCCATCAATTCGACAATGCGATCTGACGAGTCGGAAGAGGTCCCGCAGCCACCCCGCAAATCGGGCGGATTCCTGCGCGGCTTCGCGTTGATGCTGATCATCGGCGTGGTTCTGTATCTGATCTATGGAAATGCCCAACAGATCAGCGAAGCGGTCCCTCAGGCCGACCCGTTGCTCAGCTCATACGTGTCGCTTGTGGATCAGGCGCGTATCTGGCTTGAAGCACAGGCTGGATCCGGTGCCCAGAACTGAGGTCAGAACCTCTCCAACAAACGTTTCAGGTATTCCAGTTCGATCTGGGGGCGGTCCGATTCCCCGGTTCTGCGCCGGATTTCATCCAGCAGTTCCCGCGCCCGGCGATACACGTCTTCGCCTTGCAGCAAATTCTCATCTGTTGAAATCGAACCGGCGGCACCCGGATTTCGGCCCAGCGGATCGCGATTGTTGGCTTGCATGTCGCCATCCTGCGTTCCCTGACCCGGCTGATTCTGCTGGTTCTGCGCCATCGCCTCACCCAACGAACGCATCCCTTCGCGCAGGGCTTCCATCGCCTCGGATTGCCGGTCGATGGCTTCGGCCAGATCATCCCCACGCAGGGCCTGTTCCGCCTCGTCCATGGCGCGCCTGGCCCGGTCCAGCGCCTCGCGCGCGGCGTCACCTTCGGGCGTGCCGGCGCCGGGCAAACCCTGTTGCTGGCGGCTCAGCTCATCTCTTAGCGCTTGCTGCCGATCCGCAAGTGAGCCTTGACCCTGCTGGCCTTCGCCAGCCTGATCCGAGCCTTCCCCCTGACCGCCCTGACCTTCGTGGCTTTGCCCCCGGCCTTGCCCGCCATTGCGTCCCTCATTGCCCTGGCTTTCACCGGATTGAGCACCTGGATTAAACTGTTCCTGCAAATCACGGAAGGCCTGATCGCTCAGACCTTGTTGCTCGCGCAGGGTTTCCGCAAGACCTTCCATGGCCTGCTGACCTTCGGACTGCTGCCCTCCGCCCTGGCCCTGAGTCACACGCATGTTTTCCATCATCTGCTGGAACTCTTCCAGTGCCTGCTGGGCTTCGGCCATCCGGCCCTGTTCCATGAGCTCCTGAATGCGGTCCATCATGCGTTGCAGATCATCCTGCGTCATTTGCAGGGACTCGCCGTTCTGGCCCTGCTGACGCTCGCCATCTTCGCCGTTCGGCTGGGCCAACCGTTGCAGTTGTTGGAGGTAATCCTGCGTCGCTTCGCGCAATTCCTGCATCAGTTCCGCGATTTCCTCGTCGCTGGCGCCGTTCTTCATTGCTTCGGTCAGACGTTCCTGCGCGCGCCGCATCCGTTCCAGCGCATCCGCAAGCGTGCCGTCCTCAATCAACACGGCAAGATCCCAGAGCGCCTGGGCGATCTCTGCCTGCTGTTCGGGTTTCAGCCCGTATTGATCAAAGGTCTCAAGCCGCCGCAGCACGACCCTCAGACGCAAATAGGCAGTTTCCGAGCGAAACAAGTCCTCTGGCAGATGAGATACAGCCCGCAGCAGTTGCGCGATCCGAGGCGCATTGGACCGCGACCACAGCAGATCGCGCCGTTGTTCGATCACCGCAGCGGCCAGCGGATCAAAGAACCGACGGGCCGGAAGATCGGTCACATAAGGTTCGGAAGACGATTGCTGATCCGCCGCGTCCGTGGCCATCAAGGTGATCCGAACCGGCAAATGCGCCCATGGGTGTTGCGAGAAATCCTCGATCAGATCTTCTGCAAAATCCACCCGGTCGCCGGTGATCGGCATAGGCAGTTCAACTGCGATCGCTTCGCGTGGTTCGGGCTCTGCCGCCAGACCATAGCGGCGATCAACGGCAGCCAGATCCAGTTCGATCAGGGCAGAGCCTGCAACCACACCATAGTCATCTCCTGCGACGAATGGCAGCTTCATCTGCCCGCCCGCCTCGGCCTCAGCCGATCCAGCCACGGCTATCTGTGGTGCCGTGTCGTCAATGATCTCAACGGCCCATTCCCGCCCCGCTGGCCCGTCGATGCGCAATTGGCCAGAGCGTTCTGCCACGAACTCCTGCTCGGGGTCGGTCGCCGCCTCGGCCCCCAGGGCCGAGCTGTTTTCCGTCAGGCTATGTGCGCCAACCTCACCATAAAGCCGCAAGGTAACGCGGCTGCCCTTGGGAACGGCAAGCTCTGCATCCGTTTGGTCCGCAAGATACAGCGTTGGAAGGCCCGTATAGCGCGGGGGTTCGACCCATCCTTCCCAAGTCGGCCCTTGCCCGGCGGCGGCAGTGCCCGGGGCCATGTCCGCCACAGACCCCACGCGCCACAAAGAGCCGAAAACCAGCGCTACGACAAAAGCCAGCAATGCCGCGTAGCGCAGTGCATAAGGATCTCGCGATGCCAGCCGAAGGTCTGGTTTCACGGCCTCGGCCGTCGCGACCCGTTGCGCCATCCGGGCTTTGTGGGCTTGCCACAGCGCCACGGAATCCCGATCGGCCGCACCGATAGCCTGATCATCCATTAAGGCCTGAATTGGGCGTCCCGGCAAGGTCTCATCCAGCCGCATCAAAACCTCGGCGCGCGAAGGCAACTTGAGACCCCTCAGGCCAAGCACCGCAGCCGTCAAAAACGACCCCAAGGACAGCGCGCCGACCGCCCAGACAATTTCCACGGAAACAACATCTTGAAGCCCCAGCATCAATGCCGCAAGCAGAACAAGAACAATCGAGAACGCCGGCCAGAACGCGCGCAACACCTGTTCTGCCACCATGCCGACATGAGTCAGCCACACGGACAGGCGCGGAATGGGCAGGTTTGAACGGTCGGACAAGACGGGCCTCCGGGGTTAGGCCCGCGCGGTCATCGCGTCAAAGCCATGAAGGTATGGTATCGCGGTTTATGATTTCGTCAAAGCTTGGTCGTTCACGAATGACTGCAAATTGATCACCATTGACCAGAACCTCGGGGATCAGCGGGCGGGTATTGTACTCGCTGGCCATCACCGCGCCATAGGCACCCGCGCTGCGGAAGGCGATCAGGTCACCCGATTTGAGCGGCGGCATGTTGCGTTGTTTGGCAAAAGTGTCACCGGATTCGCAGACCGGGCCCACGATGTCATAAGGGCGCTGTTCCACACCGGCGACAGGTTCCTGCACCGCGACGATATCGTGGTAAGCTTCGTACATTGCCGGGCGGATCAGGTCATTCATCGCCCCATCAAGGATCAAAAAATCGCGACCTTCGCCTGATTTCACGTAGATGACCTTGCTAACCATGATCCCGGCGTTGCCCGCGATCAGGCGGCCCGGCTCGATCTCGATCTCACAGCCAAGATGCCCCAATGTTTTCTTGACCAGCGCACCATATTCAATCGGCAAGGGGGGTGCGTTGTTCGACCGGGTGTAAGGAATGCCCAGACCGCCACCCAGATCGAGACGCCGAATGTTGTGACCTTCAGAACGGAGGCGTTCGGTCAGCTCGGCTACTTTTGTGTAGGCCAGCTCATACGGTTCAAGTTCGGTCAGTTGCGAGCCGATATGGACGTCGATGCCGATCACCTCCAACCCCGGCAAGCTGGCAGCGTGGGCGTAAACTTCCGAGGCACGGGCAATCGGAATGCCAAACTTGTTCTCGGACTTGCCCGTGGCAATCTTGGCATGGGTCTTGGCATCGACATCCGGGTTCACCCTTACAGTAATCGGCGCAAGCACACCCAATTCCAGTGCAACGGCGTTGATCACTTCCATCTCGGGCTCGGATTCGACGTTGAACTGACGGATGCCGCCGGTCAGTGCGGTACGAATCTCATCCGCCGTTTTACCCACGCCAGAGAACACGATTTTGTCGCCCGGAACGCCCGCCGCCTTGGCGCGCAGGTATTCCCCGCCCGAAACCACGTCCATCCCTGCGCCCGCCTTTGCCAGAGTTTTCAGGATCGCCTGATTGCTGGCCGCTTTCATCGCATAGCAGACAAGGTGGTCCGTGCCGTCAAGCGCATCGTCAAACAGCTGAAAATGCCGCAGCAAGGTTGCTGTGGAGTAGACATAGAACGGCGTTCCGACCGCGGCAGCGATTTCGGAGACAGGGACATCCTCGGCGAATAGCGCGCCGTCGCGGTAGAGAAAATGATCCATGTCTGCGCGCTTAGACCAGAAGATAGCTTCGGATCAATGGATTCCGAACCCATCGACCAAGTTTAATTTCGGGTCGAAACTCCAACCCGGCCATAGCCCGAGATCGAAACTCCGGTGCCCGATTGTTTGGGCTCTGCCGCAGGTTCCGGGCGTCTTGCCGATGTAGGTTCGCAAGCCGTCAAAGCCGCAAATACCAGAAACAGTCCTAGTGTTCTCATTTCAGTATCTTTTCTTTGGATGACATGCGCACCGACATGCCACCTCACGTTGGTGGATATAAAACCGATGCGCAATATGAAAGTGGCTTAGAATCCCAGGTAGATCCCCAGCGGGCCACGGCTCAGACCTACGCCACCGCCTACATACGCTCCGCCAGAGCCGACACCGACGGTTGCACTGACAGTTGGCTGAGCGGGCGCTGGCTGAACGGGCTCACCATCGGCTCCGCATCCGGCCAGCATCAGGCCGGACCCTGCAATCAGAATCGCGCGCAGCACGGTCATCACACCATTGCCTTCCATCGTTCAACCTGAGCACGCACCTGATCAGGAGCTGTGCCACCATAGGACTGGCGTGAGTTTACAGAATTTTCGACTCCAAGGACAGAGTAGACGTCATTTGTGATCTCGGCATGGACCGACTGCATGTCGTCCAGCGTCAGATCGGGCAGGTCGCAGCCCTTCTTCTCGGCCATGGCCACCAGCGATCCGGTAACATGATGCGCGTCGCGGAAGGGCAGGCCCAGCACCCGAACCAGCCAGTCGGCCAGATCGGTCGCGGTTGAAAAGCCCGAGCCGGCGGCGGCGGCCAGGCTATCGCGGTTGGCGGTCATGTCCTTGACCATGCCTTCCATCGCGGCCAGCGCCAGCATCCAGTTGTCGGCGGCGTCAAAGACCTGTTCCTTGTCTTCCTGCATGTCTTTGGAATAGGCCAGTGGCAGGCCCTTCATCACCATCATCAGCGCCGTGTTGGCGCCAAAGATCCGACCCACCTTGGCGCGGATCAGCTCTGCCGCATCGGGGTTTTTCTTCTGCGGCATGATCGACGATCCGGTTGAGAACCGATCCGACAGGGTAACGAAACGGAACTGCGCCGAAGACCAGATCACCAGTTCCTCGGCAAACCGCGACAGATGCACGGCGCAGATCGAGGCCACGGACAGGAACTCCAGCGCGAAGTCACGATCGCTGACGGCGTCCAGCGAGTTGGCGGCAGGCCGGTCAAAGCCCAGCGCCTCGGCCGTCATATGGCGGTCGATGGGAAAGGACGTTCCGGCCAGCGCCGCAGCACCCAGTGGCGATTCGTTCATCCGGGCACGGGCGTCACGAACGCGGGACAGATCACGGCCAAACATCTCGACATAGGCCATCATGTGATGGCCCCACGTCACCGGCTGCGCCGTTTGCAGGTGGGTAAAGCCCGGCATGACCCAATCGGCGCCAGCCTCGGCCTGCGCCAAAAGCGCGCGGATCAGGGCCAGCAAGCCGCTCTCAGCAGCGTCCAGCTGATCACGAACCCAGAGCTTGAAATCGGTTGCGACCTGGTCATTGCGTGACCGGCCTGTGTGCAAACGGCCTGCGGGCTCTCCGATGATCTCTTTCAGACGTGCCTCGACATTCATGTGAATGTCTTCCAGCGCGGTCGAGAACTGGAACTCTCCGTTCTGGATTTCTGACAAAACGGTGAGCAGCCCTTCCCGAATGGCTTCGGCGTCACTATCACTTATGACGCCTGTGGCTGCCAGCATGGCCGCATGGGCGCGCGAGCCTGCGATGTCCTGGGCTGCCATCCGCTGATCGAACCCGATCGAGGCGTTGATTGCCTCCATGATCGCGTCTGGACCGGCGGCAAAGCGGCCGCCCCACATCTGGTTCGAGGATTGATCGGTCATGTAAGAAAACCCGGAGTTGATATGCGCCTATTTCGTCTGATCCCCCTTTATATGGCCCTTGCGCTGGGTGCAAATGCCGCCTTGGCGACCGATGCCGAGACGCTGGCCCCTCTGCGGGAAGAGAGCCTGAAACGTCTGATCCTGCACAAGGAACCGAAACCCGCCAAATCAATCGAATTCCAGCTGGAAGATGACGGCGGTGTCGGCACGCTTGCCGATTATGAGGGCAAGTATGTGCTGCTGAATTTCTGGGCCACCTGGTGTGCGCCCTGCCGCAAAGAGATGCCTCAGATCGCTGAACTTCAGGAAGAGTTCGGCGGCGACAAGTTTCAGGTTCTGACACTGGCCACGGGCCGCAACTCGCCTGCCGGCATCAAAAAGTTCTTTGAAGAGAACGGCATCGCCAACCTGCCCCGTCACCAGGACCCCAGTTCAGCCGCTGCCCGTGAGTTCGGCGTCATCGCCTTGCCGATCACGGTCATCCTGAACCCCGAAGGGCAGGAAATCGCCCGGCTGATCGGCGACGCCGAGTGGAACTCGGACAGTGCGAAGGCGATTATCTCGACGCTTGTGGAATCCAATAGCTGACGAATGGCGCAGCGTCCGCCTGTTTGTGATACACTCGAACCGGCCCAATTGGGCCGGTTTTCGTTTGTGACCTTATAGGAAGGAGGCGACGATGAAGCCGGTGGTTCTTTTGATCGGACGGTTGCCAAATGTGATCGGTGATGTGGCACGGCAACTGGATCATCTGCCGATTCAGTGGCTGGGCGCACATGACACGGACGAGGTCCGGAAACAGCTGGATGCCGAGCCCCGAATTGCCTGCGCCATCTTGGGCGCGGGGCTTGACGACACGATCCGTGGTGAAATGGTGGGCATAATTGCCGCCCGGCGCCCGGATACCTGCATCCATCTGAAGGATCGTACATCCGGCCCCGAGGGGCTGGTGCCCTTCGTCGAACGTGTGGTGCAACACGAGATACTGGAACGGCTGGAAAACAGCTGACGCAACGCCACCTTTGACAGAGTTTCAACTCCTTTGCACTCTGCGCTCAGGAGGATGGAATGCCACTTGAAATTCTACTGACGCTGGTCGTCGGCGGCATAGCTGGTGTCACCCTGTTATTGCATCTCACCGGCAAATCGCAGCAAGTGATGCTGACGCCCGACATTGCACGATCACAATGGGCACGTCACTTTCCGGACGATGATGTGGTCGACGTCACGGTTTCCCATGATGGCCACGCCGCGATGGTGCGCACCAGTTCAGGCAATGGGTTGCTTTGGTCCTTCGGGGCCGACACCGTGGCCCGGCATCTGCTGGACTATGATCTTCTGGATCATCCGGAAGGATTTGAGATTCTGTTTCACGAATTCTCGGTGCCCAAAACACTCATCCGACTGGACGAATTCGAACGCCATCACTGGCGTGACCTGATGGAGCCCGCATGACAGACCAAATTAGTTTTCCCGATGCGGTGCAATGGGCCGTTCCCTTTTTCATCGCAGCAATTCTGGCCGAGTTTCTGTGGATCGCAGTCAAAGGCAAAGGCGGGCGTTATGAAACACGCGACGCGGTGACTTCTTTGATCATGGGGGCCGGAAACATCGCATCGGGCTTTTTGCTGGGCTTTATCGCCTATGCGTTTTTCATGTGGCTTTGGCAGATCACGCCGATGAACCTGGGTACGTCAATTCCGGTTATCATCCTGTGCTTTGTCCTGGACGATCTGCGTTACTACTGGGTCCACCGCTTTGGCCATCGCATCCGCTGGGTCTGGGCCAGCCACGTAAACCATCACAGCTCGCAGCACTACAACCTGACGACCGCGCTGCGGCAGACCTGGACTTATACGTTTACTTTCATGATGGTCGTACGCGCCCCACTGATCCTGCTTGGGTTCCATCCTGCGATGGTTTTGTTCGTCGGTGGCCTCAATCTTATCTATCAGTTCTGGATTCACACCGAGGCCATCGGCAAGATGCCCCGCTGGTTCGAGGCGGTAATGAACACCCCCAGTCACCACCGCGCCCATCACGGCCGCAACGCACGCTATCTGGATTGCAACTATGCCGGGGTGTTCATCATCTGGGACAAGCTGTTCGGCACCTTCGTCCCCGAGCAGGAGGACGACCGGGTGGACTATGGCCTGGTGCACAATATCGGCACTTTCAATCCCCTGCGGGTGGCCTTTCACGAATGGGTGGCCATCTGGCGCGACGCGACCCAGCCGGGTTTGACCCTGAAACAGCGGCTGGCCTACTGCTTTGCCCCACCTGGGTACAGCCATGACGGCAGCCGGGACAGTTCGGAACAGATCAAGGCCAAGCATCTGGCGCGCCACCCGGAAGACCGCGGAACGCCCGGTTTTGAGCATCTGGACAAAAAGCTGCCCAGCGGACAAGCAGAACAGGCTTGAAACAGCCGGCTGCACCCTGATTGTGCCTTGAATCTCGGCCATTGAGCGCCATATCAGACGACAGGCGCCGTGTGTGAGTGAGCGAGGGTCGGTATGAATCGTTTGGCAACCATTTCAACCTTTTTCGGCCTGTTCGGCCTGATGATAGCCATGCTCGCAGCCCTTGGGGGCGCCGTTGCAGCCCTGATCGCGTTGGGTTTTGCAATGATGGCCCTAGGTGCGATGGGCGCGATACTTGGCGCGGCAGCTTCTTTGACACGCGCGTGGCAATCCACCCGCTGAGCCCGCGAGACGGAAATTTTTCCGAACCCTTAACCGCAGATTCATCTCTTTGCCCCGAGACTGTGACCGGACACCTGTCCCGGACACATGGGAATCCGCGCTTATGGGAAATAAAAAACTGGCACATCTGCCTGAGGGGTCGGAAAGTCCGTTGAATACGGCCGTTTCGACGCGGGATCGTTCGGTTGTGCAGATGGCAACCGATGCAGTGAAGCATAAGCAGTGCAAACTGGCTTTTCAGCCGGTGATACAGGCGCACGCCCCGTACCGAGTCGCGTTTTACGAAGGGTTCATTCGGGTTCTGGACGAAACCGGCCGCGTCATCCCGGCGCGAGAATTCATGCCTCAGGTCGAAAACACTCCTATCGGCCGCGATCTGGACTGCGTCGCGTTGGAGCTTGGGTTGCGCACATTGGCGAGGAACCCGGAAATACGCCTGTCGATCAACATGTCTGCGCGCTCGATCGGTTATTCCAACTGGTCCAGAATACTGGACAGATTCCTGAAACGAGATGCCGGATTGGGCGAACGCTTGATCCTCGAAATCTCCGAAAGCTCGGCCATGCAAGTGCCTGAGCTGGTTGTCGACTTCATGGACCGCTTGCAGGATCGCGGCATCGCTTTTGCGCTGGATGACTTTGGCGCCAGCAATTTCAGCTTTCGCCATTTTCGCGAGTTTCTGTTCGACGCAGCCAAAATCGATGGCCAGTTCGTGCGGGGCATCAGCAACGATCCCGACAACCAGACTTTGGTGCGGGCCCTGATCGCGGTGGCCCGTGAATTCGAAATTCTGGTCACGGCCGAATCGGTTGAAACGCAGGAGGATGCCGCTTTCTTGGTGGCAACTGGCGTGGATTGCCTGCAAGGATTCTTGTATGGCGCACCCAGTGTTGCGGAACCCTGGAAGCAGGAGAACAGATCAAAAACAGGCAGTTGATTGCCTGTTCATCGACATTTTCCTACCATTTCCGACACTGAGACAAGCTGCCCGTTGCTGCATGTGCAGCGTTACGCTATTGCAAGAGTACTTGAGCGGGGGATCACGGGGCGCTCTTGTTTCGAGAGGACATCTTTCGACCTGCGCCGTCAGAAATTCCGCTGTCCCATGACGGTAAAGGACTGATCATATGACCAACGTAGTAATCGCATCCGCCGCACGAACAGGTGTTGGCAGCTTCAGTGGTTCGTTTGCGAACACACCTGCCCATGATCTGGGCGCTGCCGTTCTGGAAGCAGTTGTCGAGCGCGCCGGAGTGGAAAAAGGCGAAGTCAGCGAAACCATCATGGGGCAGGTTCTGACAGCCGCCCAGGGGCAGAACCCCGCACGTCAGGCCCACATCAACGCCGGTCTGCCGCAGGAAAGCGCGGCCTGGGGAATCAACCAGGTTTGTGGCTCGGGCCTGCGCGCCGTTGCTTTGGGCGCCCAGCATATTCAGCTGGGAGACGCGGAAATCGTCGCTGCTGGTGGTCAGGAAAACATGACGCTGTCGCCCCACGCCGCCGCGCTGCGCGCCGGTCACAAGATGGGCGACATGAAGTATATCGACACAATGATCCGCGATGGCTTGTGGGATGCTTTCAACGGCTATCACATGGGTCAGACTGCCGAGAATGTTGCAGAGAAATGGCAGATCAGCCGCGAGATGCAGGATGAATTCGCCGTTGCTTCGCAGAACAAGGCCGAAGCAGCACAAAAGGCCGGCAAGTTCGCAGACGAAATCGTGCCCTTCACCATCAAGACCCGCAAGGGCGACATCGTGATGGACAAGGACGAATACATCCGTCATGGCGCAACCATGGAAGCCATGGCCAAACTGCGTCCGGCCTTCACCAAGGACGGTTCGGTCACCGCTGCCAACGCCTCGGGATTGAACGACGGCGCGGCCGCGACACTGTTGATGTCAGCCGAAAACGCCGAAAAGCGGGGAATCGAACCTCTGGCGCGCATCGCGTCCTATGCGACCGCCGGTCTGGACCCGTCAATCATGGGCGTCGGCCCGATCTATGCATCGCGCAAAGCACTGGAAAAAGCAGGCTGGTCGGTAGACGATCTGGACCTGGTCGAGGCCAACGAAGCCTTTGCCGCGCAGGCTTGCGCGGTGAACAAGGATATGGGCTGGGATCCGTCGATCGTGAACGTAAACGGCGGCGCCATTGCCATCGGCCACCCGATCGGCGCTTCGGGGTGCCGTGTTTTGAACACCCTGCTATTCGAAATGAAGCGTCGCGATGCGAAAAAGGGTCTGGCGACCTTGTGCATCGGCGGCGGCATGGGCGTTGCCCTTTGTGTGGAGCGCGACTAAGCGCGTTGGCAATCAAATAGAATTAGGCGCCCGGTGGGCGCCTTTTTTTGTTACATTGAGGTTCCAACCGTTGGATGCGACGATATTGCCGCCCGGAAACCAAGATTCAAGACGAAACAATATTGCGCACAACCATCTCTCAGAGTAACAGCATTACTAAGACGACTAAAATTGAAGGAGTCATAAATGGCACGAACAGCACTCGTTACCGGCGGTTCCCGCGGCATTGGCGCAGCAATTTCCAAGGCGCTCAAAGCCGAAGGATACAACGTTGCGGCCACCTATGCGGGAAATGACGAAGCCGCCGCAAATTTCACTGAAGAAACCGGGATCAAGACCTACAAGTGGAACGTCGCCGATTATGACGAATCCAAAGCAGGTATTGAAAAGGTTGAGGCCGAGGTTGGCCCCATCGATGTGGTCGTCGCCAACGCCGGCATCACCCGCGATGCACCATTCCACAAAATGACACCTGATCAGTGGAAAGACGTGATCGACACCAACCTGACCGGCGTGTTCAACACGGTGCACCCTGTCTGGCCCGGCATGCGAGAGCGCAAGTTCGGTCGTGTCATCGTCATCAGCTCGATCAACGGTCAGAAAGGCCAGTTCGCTCAGGTGAACTATGCAGCGACCAAGGCAGGTGACCTGGGCATCGTAAAATCCTTGGCGCAGGAAGGCGCGCGGGCGGGGATCACTGCCAACGCGATCTGCCCCGGCTATATCGCAACCGAAATGGTCATGGCTGTGCCCGAGAAGGTGCGCGAGTCCATCATTGGCCAAATCCCGGCCGGCCGCCTGGGTGAGCCAGAGGAAATCGCGCGCTGCGTGGTCTTCCTGGCATCGGACGATTCGCAGTTCATCAACGGTTCGACGATCTCGGCCAACGGTGCGCAGTTCTTCGTCTGATCCAGAGTTGTGAACTAAAAACGGGCCGGTCCCTTTGGGCCGGCCCTTTCTGATCCCGTAAGAACGCGCGCGCTGCGATCAGCGGGAACCGAATATCCATCCCCAAAACTGCCAGATCACCCTGCTGCGCTCTTGGTGGGCACGCAGGATCGCCATCTGGGCGGCGGGATTTGTTGTCATCTCGATCATGACAGCCTCCTTTTCAAATCAGTTTTATTTGACCTGATGTGAATATGGAGGCTAAAAACAAACACGACAAACGAGCTTTCTTGAGACTTCAGTTAAGTTTTCCTTCACTATGAGTGACTATCTGCCTCCGCTGACCGCGTTGCGTGCTTTTGACGCCGCAGCCCGGCACATGTCTTTTTCGAAGGCGGCGGAAGAGCTGCATGTGACGCCAGCCGCCCTGTCCTTTCAGATCAAGTCGCTTGAAGAACACCTTGGGCGGCCGCTGTTTCGTCGTCTGAACCGCGCCGTAGAACTGACCGAGGCGGGCCGTGCCCTTGCGCCTGGTGCGGCAGAAGGGTTTGCCACCTTGCAAGCCGCATGGCGTGCGGTGCGCAGACAGGAAGATGACACAAGCCTGACCGTCACCGCGGGCCCAGCTTTGACCGCCAAGTGGTTAGCGCCGCGGCTTTACGAATTTGCTCGGGCGTATCCCGAGATCGATCTGAAATTCTCGGCCACGCTGCGCAACATGGATCTGGAGCGGGACGACGTGGACGTCGCCATCCGGTTCGGGAATTCGGCCGATGACGGGCTGTATTCCGTTCCCGTCAGAAAGGAATGGCTGACCCCGGTCATGACACCGGAACTTGCAGAACAATTCACCACGCCAGACAGCCTGCGCGACGCCCCGCTGATCCATGACGATTCGATCAGCTTTCTGACCCCGCCTTGCGATTGGCCCGCTTGGTTCCGTGCCGTGGGGGTGGATTTTACTCCGACCCATGGCGCGCATTTTTCCAATGCCGATCACGCGATTGATGCCGCTGTTGCCGGTGTCGGCGTGGCACTGGGGCGACGCGCCATGATTCTCAAGGACCTGACCGAAGGCCGACTGGTTGCACCGTTCAAGGTGGCCCTGGAAACACAAGGCCGGTTCCGGTTTCTGTGCCTGCCGGGGGCTGAAAAGAAACCTCAGATCGCGGCGTTTCGCGATTGGTTCCTGACCGAGATTGAAAAAACCGCGCATATATCGGATGAGTTCAAAATTGTACCGATTGAAGAGGTTTCCCGCCCATGACCAAAATGCGCGCAACGGCCATCGGCTTCGTGGCTGTCTTGCTATGGGCCTTGCTGGCGTTGTTCACTGTCGGGTCGGCGCCCACGCCGCCCCTGCTGCTGAACACGATCTGCTTTTCGATTGGTGGTGCGCTTGGGCTTGTCTGGGCAACGGCGACAGGTGGTTTGAGCGATCTAAAGCAAGTTCCCTGGACGACCTACCTGTTTGGCGCATTGGGCCTGTTCGGCTATCACGCGCTGTATTTTTCGGCCCTGCGCATGGCGCCGGCTGCCGAGGCCGGGCTGATCGCTTATCTCTGGCCTCTGCTCATTGTGCTTCTGTCGGGCCTGCTTCCGGGTGAGCATCTGCGTATCGGCCACCTGATCGGGGCATGCCTTGGATTCGCAGGGGCCGCTGTAATCATTGCCGGGGGTGGCGGCGCGGGCTTTCAGGCCCAATACCTGCCCGGATACGCATTGGCCTTGCTGTGCGCACTGACATGGTCGGGCTATTCCGTTCTATCACGCAAACTGGAGGGCACGCCGACCAGTTCCGTCTCAATATTCTGCCTTGCGGCTGCACTGGCTTCGGGTCTGCTGCATCTGGCTGTGGAAGACACTGTACTGCCCGATACGGCACTGGGCTGGGCGTCGGTGCTGGCACTCGGCCTTGGGCCCGTCGGGCTGGCGTTCTACGTCTGGGACATTGGCGTCAAGCAAGGCGACATCCAAATTCTCGGAACCTCATCCTATGCGGCCCCGTTACTGTCGACCCTTGCTTTGGTGGTGGCCGGGATCGCGACCCCGTCCTGGGGGCTTGCGATCGCGGCTTTTCTGATCACCGGCGGGGCCTTGATAGCGGCCCGCGCCAGCCTGAAAACTTAAGCGGACAGGCGTTCGATCTCTTCTTTCAGCTTGAGCTTCTGCTTTTTCAACTGAGCAATATGGAGATCATCGATACCTGGCGAGCGTTGGGCTTGTTCCACTTCTAGACCGAGAGATTCGTGCTTTTTCTTCAGTTCCGTCAGATGTGCGCTCACGCTCATTGCGATCCTCCTTGTTTATGTGTCTGTATGTCACGTAAGAATTTGACCACATCGTTTCCACCCTGTCACGCTGCAGACGCACAGAATCTGTAACAAATCCGACAAATTCGGCTGGTCATTGCCGATGGCACAAGTTCCGAGGCAACGGAGCGGCCTGTCGAAGCACGGCTGAGACCGCCTCGGTATAGCTTTCACCGTCTTTTTCGTGGCGCTCACCGGCGTGCAGAATCAACGGCGCATGGAGGCGAAATGCCGCGCGTCCCCCTTTGCGGGCGCTCAGGATGACCAGTTCGGTCTCGCGGCCCACCCGCGCGCTGAGCGGCAGCACCTCGATTGAACCCAGTTTCCCCTCACAAGCCGTCAGCATATCGGGAAGACGGTCGGCTTTCTGGATCACGTGCAGGAACCCCCGAGGGGCAAGGCGTTTGGCCGCAACGGTGATCCAGTCGATCAGAGGCGTATTTTCGCCCAGTGCAATGCTTCGCCCTGTGTCGCTGGCGGGGCTATGCGCCCCAGAACGGTAATAGGGCGGGTTCGCGATTACGTGATCAAAGTGCCGCTGTCGGAGGTCATCAGGCAAAGCGTTCAGGTCAGCCTCGATCACGTCCAGATCACAGCCGTTGATTTCCGAATTGCGGCGGGCCAAATCCGCATAGGCCGGTTGCAATTCAATCCCAACCATTTGCAGCCCCGCCACCCGCGCGGACAGGCATAAAATGGCAGCCCCCGCGCCACATCCCAGTTCAAGCACGGATTGCCCGGCCTTTGCAGGGACCGATGCGGCAAGCAGAACAGGGTCTACCCCGGCGCGGTAACCTGACGCAGGTTGCAGCAATCGCACCCGGCCACCAAGGAAATCGTTGCACGTCAATTCATTGTCGTCGAAGCGCATCATCGGCCCAGCGGGATCTCGTTGTCGCGCATCACACGCTCGGCCCGGGTCAGGTCTTCGGACCGAACCATCAGCCGACGAGGGAAAATCCCGATACCACCTTCGAGGATGCTCATATTTACGTCCATCTGAAAGCAGTCTATATCCTCGCCCTCAAGGAGAGCGGATGCAAAGGCCAGGATTGTCGGATCGGTACTGCGCAACAGTTCTTTCATGGGGATGGATGTAAGGGCAAGGCGAGGCGAAAGTCGAGCCTTGTATCAGGAGTGTGATGACCGTCGACATGATCTCAAAACCGCATGAGCGTCTCGCTGAAATTCTGGCGGGCGAGATGGAGGCCGTGAACGGGCTGATCCGCACGCGGATGGCATCGGACCATGCGCCACGCATCCCGGAAGTGACGCGGCATCTGGTCGAAGCAGGTGGAAAACGCCTGCGCCCGATGCTGACACTGGCCGCAGCACGCCTGTTTGGCTATTCCGGCGACCATCACGTGCGCCTTGCCGCGACGGTCGAGTTCATTCACACCGCCACCCTGCTGCATGACGACGTCGTGGATGAAAGCGCACAGCGACGGGGCCGCCCGACCGCCAATCTGCTTTGGGACAACAAATCCAGTGTTCTGGTTGGCGATTACCTGTTTTCACGCAGTTTCCAGCTGATGGTGGAAACGGGCTCGCTGCGCGTTCTGGATATTCTGGCCAATGCCTCTGCAACCATTGCCGAAGGCGAAGTGCTGCAAATGACGGCTGCAACCGATCTGCGTACGGATGAAAGCGTTTACCTTCAGGTCGTGCGCGGCAAGACGGCGGCATTGTTTTCAGCCGCGACCGAAGTGGGCGGCGTGATCGCAGGTGCCTCGGAAGCGCAGGTCAAAGCGCTTTTCGACTATGGCGATTCACTGGGCATCGCGTTCCAGATTGCCGATGACCTGCTGGATTATCAGGGCGACAGCAAGGCAACCGGGAAGAATGTTGGCGATGACTTCCGTGAACGGAAACTGACCCTGCCCGTCATCAAAGCCGTGGCGCAATCCACGCCGGAAGAACGCGCCTTCTGGGAACGTACGATCGAAAAGGGCCGCCAACAGGACGGGGATCTGGATCAGGCGCTGGGTCTGATGAACAAATACGCCACGCTGGAAGAAACCCGGCAAGACGCTTTGGGTTGGGCAAACAAGGCCAAAGCCGCTTTGGATGTATTGCCTGACCACGATATTCGCAGTCTGCTGCGCGAATTGGCCGATTACGTGGTTTCACGTCTCAACTGAGCTGCGTGGCGCGGCACCACCAATCAGGATGGGCTGCGCCGATCTCATAGGCCGCAAAATGCGCGTCTTTCATCGTCGGATACAACGCAAAACAGGTTGATCCTGACCCTGACATGCGCACCATGAGCGCGCGATTGGTCATCTGCAACTCGTCCAACACCTGCTCGATCTCAGGTGCGATGTTCATGGCGGGCACCTGCAGATCGTTGCGTTGATTGCGCAGCCACTGGGCGCACTCATCAGCATTGTCAAACTCAGGCATGCTTTCAGGCATTAGCGGGTTGTCTCTGGACGCCAGCGCGTTGAAAACGGCACCGGTGGGCACCTGGACATTTGGGTTGACTAAAAGGGCGGGCAGGTGCGGAAGGTTCACCGCCGTCAAACGATCGCCAATGCCCTGCATTCTGATCGCCCGACCTTCCAGGCAGACGGGGACATCCGCCCCCAATGACAACGGCAGGCCCCGCGGAAGGTCGTGGCCCTGATCTGCCAGGGCCCCAAGCGTGGCCGCGGCATCAGACGACCCTCCGCCAATGCCCGCCCCATGGGGCAAGGACTTGGTCAGTTGAATATGACCGGTCCAACCGACAGCTTCTGCCGCCTTCCAGACCAGATTTCGGCTGTCCGTGGGGACTCCGCCGGCAAACTCGCCGCGCACGTCCATGGACAATTCGGGGCCGGGGGTGAATGTCAGCCGATCACCCAGATCGGCGAATACAACCAGCGAATCCAACAGGTGATAGCCGTCGTCTCGACGGCCAGTCACATGAAGGGTCAGGTTGATCTTGGCGGGCGCAAACGCCTTAATTTCCATTTGCGACTTTCAATGGCTCCGAACCTTCTTCGGCCAGAACGGCATCCAGCCCGACTTCGATCTTGCGCCGGATTCGATCCGGATCGGCTTCGCCGTCGGTGTCTTCCGGGTCGATGAAGGACAAGGCGCGGCTCCACTGGAACTCGGCCTCGCGCGCGCGCCCGACAGCCCAATAGACGTCACCCAGATGATCGTTGACCACCGGATCCACCGGCATCAGCTCAACCGCACGTTCCATGTGTTCGACGGCCTCGTCGTAACGCCCCAGACGGAACAGTACCCAGCCCAGACTGTCCACAATATAGCCACTGTCCGGACGCGCAGCTACTGCGCGCTCGATCATATCCAATGCTTCATCCAGCTTTTCTTTGCGCTCAACCAGAGAATACCCAAGGTAATTCAGAACCTGAGGTTGATCCGGGTTTAGTTCCAGCGCCCGGCGGAAATCAGCTTCGGCCTGATCCCAGTGCTTCAGCCTTTCATGACTGATGCCACGTGCGTAATGCAGGAACCAATTCCCACCCGCCGCGCTATCCGTCAGCGCGATCGCAGTGTCATAAGAGGCCACGGCAGCGGCATAGTTTTCCTGTCGGCGCTGCAAATCTGCCAAAGCGACATGCACACCCGGAAAATCAGGATCCTGCGCAGCCAGGTTCTGCAACACCTCGACGGCCGCATCGGTTTTTCCCGAACGGTCCAGAACTTCGGCGCGGCCCAATTCGGCCGCATGGTGATCGTTGCTGTCCGCCGGGACTTGGCGGTATGCCTCAACCGCCAGATCATATTGCTGCAAGTTGTCCAGCAGATCCGCGCTCAGCAAAATGGCATCCACATGATCGGGGCGCAGGAAACTGGCCAGGCGTGCGTACAGCAGAACGTAATCGGCTGATGCTTCGCTGTTCAATGCGGCACCGACGGTGAAAAAAATCTCGGCCATGCCGTCCTGAGCGGATCGGACATGGGTGAACGGCAATGTTTCACCCGCCGCCAACTGGCTCAAATACGACTCGATGGTCGGGTCACTGCCCGCCACAAACACATCGTCCAGAAACTGAACGGCGTCTTCGTTGCGATCCAGCTGCGAAAGAATCTCGGTGCGGGCCAAAGCAGCACGACGAGAGAACCGGGCAACCGTTCCATCATTGTCGGCAAGTATCGCCTCGGCGCCTTCGAAATCACCGATAGACGCCAATGCCATCGCCTTGTGGTAAAGCGCGAACTCCCTGAGACCATCCTGTGTCGCGACAGAATCGAACTGTTCCATCGCCTTGGTCATCTCACCCTGCCCCAGATGGGCCCAGGCGATCATCAGGCCGTCAACAAGGGGACCAACACCCTGTGTTTCAGGGTCACGGGCCAGCAGGTCGTCAAATTTCCCATCGGTGATCAGATTGGCCGAAATTACCATACGCGCAGCCTGGCTGGGCAGGTTTGCTTCCTCGATCTGCTGGGCGATCGGCAGCGCGCGCGCCACTTCCCCCAAGGCGATGCGTGCAACGACAACGCTTTCCTGCAACAGCGCATTTTGGGGATCAAACCTGAGAGCCTGAGCGTAGTATCTTTCAGCGGCAGAATAGTCGTTTTCGTAAATCGCCTGCCGCCCGGCCAGATAAGACCCGGCGCCCGTTTCCGAATAGGCCGGAACTGCGACCGACGACATGAACAGCACGGACAAAGCCGCGCGACGAACCAGGGAAAACACCGAAATCCTGCCTTGCTATCGTTGACTGAGGCGTAAGCTAGGGCTTCGGCAGGCAAGAGGCAATGGCAGAGCCTTCACAGCGCAGCCATTGCCCGTTTTTTGCTTACATGTTCGGATAGTTTGGACCGTCGCCGCCCTGCGGTGTGGTCCAGGTGATGTTCTGGCTGGGATCCTTGATGTCGCAGGTTTTGCAGTGAACGCAGTTCTGGAAGTTGATGACGAATCGCGGGCCGTTCTCATCCTCGACCACTTCATACACACCTGCCGGGCAATACCGCTGTGCCGGCTCATCGTATTTAGGCAGGTTGACCTTCACGGGGATCTCGGGATCGGCCAGACGCAGGTGGCAGGGCTGGCTTTCCTCGTGGTTTGTCGCTGCGAACGAGACATTCGTCAGACGATCGAAGGACAGCGTTCCATCCGGCTTTGGATATTCGATTGGCTGGTGCTTGCTGGCATCCTCGGTCGATTCCGCGTCGTTCTTGCCATGGCCCAACGTGCCGAACAGCGAAAAGCCAAACGTGTTGGTCCACATGTCCAGACCACCCAACATCAGGCTGGCGGTCAGACCCCATTTCGACCACATCGGCTTGACATTGCGAACCTTTTTCAGGTCGGAACCAATCGCACCATTGCGAACTTCGGTCTCGTAAGCCGTCAGCTCATCGCCCGAACGCTCGGCCTTGATCGCTTCGAAAGCAGCCTCGGCCGCAGCTTTGCCCGACAGCATAGCGTTGTGGTTGCCTTTGATGCGCGGCACGTTGACCATGCCCGCCGAACAGCCCAACAGCGCCACGCCCGGCGCGACCAGTTTCGGCATCGACTGATAGCCGCCTTCCGTAATCGCACGGGCGCCGTAAGCGACCCGCTTGCCGCCTTTCAGCAGATCGGCCACCATCGGATGGTGCTTGAAATGCTGGAACTCCATATAGGGGTACAGATGCGGGTTCTTATAATTCAGGTGCACCACGAAGCCGACATAGACCTGATTATTTTCAAGATGATAGATGAAGGATCCGCCGCCTGCGTTGCTGCCCAAAGGCCAGCCCATCGTGTGCGTCACGCTGCCTTCCTTGTGCTTGGCAGGGTCGATCTCCCAGATCTCTTTCATGCCGACACCGTATTTCTGCGGCTCTTTGCCCGCAGACAGGTCGTATTTGGCGATCACTTCCTTGGACAGCGACCCGCGCACACCTTCTGACAGAAAGACATATTTGCCGTGCAGCTCCATCCCCGGTTCGGTGTTGGGGCCGTAGGAACCGTCTGCCTCCAGACCAAAAACGCCTGCTACCACGCCTTTGACTTCGCCATTGTCGCCATAGACCATTTCCGAGCACGCCATGCCCGGAAAGATCTCGACACCCAGTTCTTCGGCCTGTTCCGCCATCCAGCGGCACACATTGCCCATCGAAACGATGTAGTTGCCGTGGTTGTGCATCAGCGGCGGCATCGGGAAGTTCGGGATGCGGACCTGGCCTGCTTCACCCAGCATGTAGAACTTGTCGTCCTTCACGGGCACATTCAGCGGCGCGCCTTTTTCCTTCCAATCCGGGATCAGCGCGTCCAGACCACAGGGATCAAGAACCGCGCCCGACAGGATATGCGCGCCAACCTCGGAACCCTTTTCCAGAACGACAACGTTCAGGTCGGCATCCAGCTGTTTCAGACGGATGGCCGCCGACAGGCCCGCAGGTCCTGCACCCACGATCACCACATCGTATTCCATCGCTTCGCGTTCAATCTCGGCCATCGCGGGCTCCCTAGCTAACTTTCCGAATTGGCGCTGTCACCGCATGATCTGCGCAATTTTGTTTCACGGCTGATTACATGGTCGGAAAGACATTGGTCAATCGAAACACGGCGTAACAAGGGCGCTATTCGACACATCACCCCTCTGGTGCATCACCCATCAGGTACCTGGGACCGCTACCATGCGATTTTGCCCGGTCATCGGGGTTGTAGAGCGCACATTTCGGCAGGCTCAGACACCCGCATCCGATGCAGCCATCCAGATTGTCGCGCAACCGCATCAGGGTGTCGATTCGCTGATCCAGATGGACCCTCAGCTGTACGCTGATTGCCTTCCAGTCCTGGGGCGTCGGCGTGCGGTTTCCTGGCAGGTCCGACAGCACCTGACGGATTTCAGGCAGGGTCAGGCCGAACTGCTGCGCAATCATGACAAAGCTCAGTCGCCGAATATCGGCCCGCTGATAGCGTCGCTGTCCGCCCGCGTTGCGCCAGGGCGAAATCAGACCCTGCGCTTCGTAATACCGGATGGCCGACACGGCCAGACCTGTGCGCCGGGCCAATGCGCCAATCGCCAGCCCCTCTGATACCGCCATCAAACCCTCATGAAAAATTCCTTGACCTAAAGTTAGGTTTAGAAATTAAGCTGAGTCGGGACAAGCCAAAAAACACAGGAGATCCCATGATGGCGACGCTTGAACACACCAACTTCACTGTCCGCGACCCGAAAGCCTCGGCCGATTGGATGCAAAAGGTCTTTGGCTGGAAGACCCGTTGGGAAGGCCCCGCAATTGCCGGCGGATACACCGTGCATGTCGGCTCGGCCCATACGTATCTGGCGCTTTACAAACCTGATGACCCGAAACAGTCGGATGAAAGCAGCTATGATGTGATCGGCGGGCTGAACCACGTGGGTGTTCTGGTCGAAGACATCGATGCCACCGAAGATAAGGTTCGCAAGGCAGGATTCGAGCCCCACAACCATGCCGATTACGAACCAGGGCGCCGGTTCTATTTTCGCGATGACAACGGGATCGAGTTCGAAGTGGTGCAATATGATTGAGATGATTTGGCTTTGCACCCCATCGCAGCGTTGGCGCAGGTCGCGGCATCCGGATCATCGGCACAGGCCCCACCCCAAATCAAAACGGCGCGAAGTCGCGAATTGACCGCTGCTGACGCTGTCACCTCTTGCAATTCACGTGGCATTTGGGTCAGGTAACTGCCAATCTAACATTCGCCCCGACGCTCCTGTGCGGCGGGGCGACTCAATTTATGCGTGGACGTAGAGAGTATGGAAAAGATCCCGATGACGCCTGCGGGCAATGCCGCGCTCGAGGCTGAGCTGAAGAACCTCAAATCCGTTGAACGCCCGGCGATCATCGAAGCCATCGCCTCGGCGCGCGAGCTGGGGGACCTGAAGGAAAACGCCGAATATCATTCAGCCCGCGAAAAACAGGGCTTCATCGAAGGTCGCATCAAGGAACTGGAAGGTATTCTGTCGCTGGCCGATGTCATCGATCCGGCAAAATTGTCGGGTGCGGTCAAGTTTGGCGCAAAAGTCACATTGGTCGACGAAGATACTGATGAAGAAAAGACCTGGCAGATCGTTGGTGAATACGAGGCCAATATCGAAAACGGCCTGCTGAACATCAAATCCCCCATCGCCCGCGCCCTGATCGGCAAAGATGAAGGGGACAGTGTCGAAGTGCGCACCCCCGGAGGCGTGCGCTCTTACGAAATCCTGAGTATCGAGTACGCCTGACCGGAGCGCATGTAATGTCGGGGCCAAAACCTGACCCGGAAACCGAAAAGCCGACGTCGCTGGGCATCTATGATCGCCCGAAGACTCCGGCTGTCACCGAAATCGAGATTGCCGCACTGGTACTCAGCCTGATCTGGCTGGTGGTGTCGGTCGTCTTTCTCGTGCTGCCCGGTCAGGGGCAGAACGGCGGCTTTGTCGTCGCCTTTCTGGCCGTGTTCATGCCCGTGGCGATGATCTGGGTTGCGGCCACCGCGATGCGCGCCAGCCGTGTGATGCGAGAGGAAAGTGCGCGGTTGCAAACGGCAATCGACGCGATCCGGCAGGCCTATGTGGCGCAGCAGCAGCGCGCCTCCAGCACCTATGAACCTGCGGTGACAAAAAAGCTGGATGAAATCGCTGCGGCCACACGGAAAACCGAAGACGCCTTGGCAACGTTCTCGACCAAACGCACAGCGCGCTCTGCAACGGCCGCGCAGAGTTCCGCTCAGGGCGACCAGACCTCGTTGGAGCTGGGCACACCTGCGGAAGAGATCACACCGCCGCTGAGTACCGAGGTTTTCATCCGCGCCCTGAACTTCCCCGAAACGCAGGATGACACCGAGGGGTTCAATGCGCTGCGTGTTGCATTGAAGGACCGCAAGACGGCACAGCTTGTGCAAGCTTCGCAGGATGTTCTGACGCTGCTCAGCCAGGAAGGCATCTACATGGATGACCTGCGGCCCGACAAGGCCCGACCAGAAATCTGGCGCCAGTTCGCCCAGGGCACACGCGGGCGCGCCGTGGCGGCGCTGGGGGGGGTACGCGACAGATCCTCACTTGCGCTGACGGCAGCCCGGATGAAACAGGATCCGATTTTCCGCGACGCCGCGCACCATTTCCTGCGCCGGTTTGACAAGATGATGGCCGAGTTCGAACCCACGGCAAGCGATGCGGAACTGAGTGAACTGGGTGAAACCCGAACGGCCCGCGCATTCATGTTGCTGGGTCGCGTGGCGGGCACGTTTGATTAATCCGCCCCGACAATCCACGACATTTTGGTCGCGCTGCTGAAATTGAACAGATACTTTAGCGGTCCGGTTTTTTCTTGACCCCGGGGCTGGAATCCCTCGCGCTCGTAAAGGCTGCGGGCGCGGGGGTTCGTGTCGATGACATCAAGCTGAACCTCTGAGATGTCTCGGTTGCGGGCCTCGGACTTGATGGCATTCAGCAATGCCGTGCCCACTCCTTTGCCGCGCGCCTCGGCAGCGACAAAAATACCATCCATCTGGAACACGCCCGGTTTCAGTTCGCGCTCCAGCACGCTCAGAACCAAGGCGCGCCAGGTCGCCCCGAACCAGCCATAGACCCGAGCCAGATCAGACATATTGCCCCCCGCAAAAGAGCCGTCGCGTGTCTTGAAACCTGCCAGCCCCAGCATCCGGCCCGCTTCATCCCGTGCAACCAGCGCGAAATCCGGGTTCAATGCGATTTCAAAGAAAGCCAGTCCTTTTTCGTCCGGCCCCATGACTTTGCCCAGCTTTGCCGCAAATGCCTGCCAGAACAGTACCGCCGCTTGCGCGCGTTCCTGATCGGCGAACCCTCTGGAAATCGTGACCGTCACAACCCGAAACTTCCATAAGGAAGGAACCGGACCATATCGCCCGGTTTGACATGGCGCGCACCGTCCTCGATTTCAACCAACCCTTCAGCCCAGCTGAGGCCACTGATCCGGCCTGATCCTTCCGAGTGGAAGACCTCGGCCCGCCCGTCCCGCATTCGGGCGCGCAGATATTCCCGGCGACCGGGCTTCTTGCGCTTTTCAAAGGCGGCAGGCACTTCGAAACCTTGCGGTTCAGCCCAGCCTTCGCCGGACATCAGCCCCAAGGCCGGACGCGCGAAGATCAACGTACAGACCATGGCGGCAACCGGATTTCCGGGCAGGCCAAACACCGGCACGCCAGACCACAAACCCAAAGCCAGCGGCCGCCCGGGTTTCAACGCAATGCGCCAGTGCTGCATCGCTCCGGCCTGGCGCAAAAGGGCCGAAACATGGTCTTCGTCACCCGCTGACGCGCCGCCACTGGTCAAAATCACATCCGCCTGCTCTGCGGCCTGATCCAATCGATCCCGCAAGGCGTCCCGATCATCCGAAACACGCCCCATATCCACGGGTACGAACCCCATATGATCGATCAAGGACAGCAGCATCGGGCGATTGGCGTCGAAAATCTGACCCGGACCAGCGTTCTCTCCGGCTTCGACCAATTCATCGCCCGTAGAGACCACGGCCACGCGAAGCGGTTTGCGCACGTTGACTTCGGCAATCCCCACGGCAGACAGCAGCGCAAGATCGGCAGGGGTCAGCCTGCGCCCGGCAGGAAGGGCGATATCGCCTGCGGCCACATCTTCTCCCGCGCGCCGTGTGTTGGCGCCTTTTTTCAGCGGGCCGTGGAAGGCTATGTGGCCGTCCTTGACCGTGACATCCTCTTCCAGAATGACCGTGTCGACACCGGCGGGCAGCGCCGCCCCCGTCAGCACGCGCAAGGCCCGGCCTTCAGGCACGTCACCGTCGAACGGGATCCCTGCCGCCGCGCGCCCGTCAACCAATGGCATGATCTGTGGGCCATCAGGGGCGGGACCGGCAAACCCGTACCCATCCACGGCCGAATTCGGTTGCGGCGGATTCGAGCGTCGGGCGACCACATCCCCGGTCAGAACGCGCCCGCATGCCAGGGTCAGCGCCATCGTCTCAGACGCGGTAATCGGGTGCAGCCTGTCACGCAAACAGGCCAGCGCCTCATCCACCGGTGTCCAGTTGACCCCGGCGGGCAACGCGAAGCAATCGTTCCGCAACGGGGGCGGGGCTATGTTCGGCTTGTCCTGAGGTACACCCAATATCCAACCTTCCTCTGCCGCTGAGACGTTCAATTGCGCATCCAACTCCTGCTCTGTCAAACGCGACAGAGTCAAGGCGACCTGTTCAACCTGCCAGGCATCCTTGATCCGCCCATCCGGTGCAGCGCCAAGGATCAAAGACGGCCAGATTTCCACGAAGGCAACAGGTTTATCCAGCGGCTCGAACGGCCAGACCGAGATTTGCCCGGCAAACCGGTGGCGAAGCCGGTTCAGAATCGGCAGCCCCATCATGACTTGGCCACCAACCGCGCCTGCCCCTGCCATCTGCCAGCAGGTGAAGCTTCCTTTTGCCAAAGTCTCAACGACACGACGGTTCGGGAACGGGTTGGAATAGTCCGATTTGGTACGCGGCAGGCCGTTAATATCTCGGCGCAATCCATTCATCCAGAACGGACCACGGCCGCCAAACTGAAGGTTGATCCGACCCGCCAGATCAAAGCGGTTGTTGGCCTTCGGAGAATCCTCGACTTGTTGGTCGAACCAATCCCACAACACCAGCGGATCGTCCGTTCCGGTCATCGCCCGTGCGAAGCCGCAAGGATATCCAAAAGGAAAATCGAACCCAAGAAGCAGACGGCGACCGGCCTTAAGCTCGGCCCGGATCAGAGCATCCAACCTCTGCTCGGCTATCCGCCTGTTGCGCAGGTATTCGGGGTCAAACGCTTTTCCGTTTCGTGCAATGCAGGCCCAAATCGCATCCTTGCGCGGGGTCGGCCCGGTGTCGTTTCCGCCAGACCAATCCACCATTGCAAAGGTCTGGAACAGGCTCACAAACCAACCTCTTTCAGGATGAAGTCAACAATCCCGGCAGTATCGTCCAGATCATAGACCGGGCGGTCCAAATCCAGCGGAGTGTCGCTGGCCACGGCCCGAATGGTCGTGTTCTTTGGGGCCATCAGCGCATGGCCCGCCTCAGCGCGGAAAGCTTCGATCTTGGGATGGTCTTCGCGCTTGAAACCTTCAATCAGCACCAGATCAACCGGTGAAAGCCGGGCCAACAGATCGGCCAAAGGGGGCTCTGGCGTGCCGCGCAGCTCTTGCATCATGGCAATGCGCTGACCTGAGGCAAGCAGAACTTCACTGGCCCCTGCCATGCGGTGGCGGTGACTGTCGGTGCCGGGTTGATCCACATCGACACTGTGATGCGCATGTTTGACAGTCGACACCGTAAAGCCACGGCCTGTGATCTCGGCCACCAGCCGTTCCATCAGTCCGGTTTTGCCAGCATTCTTCCAGCCGGTGACGCCAAAGACCCTCATGCCTGCTCCAACAATGTTCGGGCGTGAACCAGATCTTCCGGCGTGTTGACGTTGAAGAACGGGTCAAACGGGTCGGCGTCGAACAAAGCCTCGCGCCCATCATGTTTATCGGTCCACAGCACCACCTTGCGCAGCCCGTCCGTCAGCGCCACCCGCAGATCGTCGCGCAGCGCTACCGGCCAGAGGCCAAAGGTCGGATGCCGGTTAACCCGCTTGCCACCGCCGGATTTCAGCGCCTCGTCCCCGGTGCGCGGGGTTGTGGCCAGAACCAGAGGGTGCACCTGCCCCGCTGCCGCATCTTGCAACCGCACCACTAAATCGCGCGGGAAGAATGGCGTGTCTGCAGCGGCGGTCACAATGCTGTCCGCGCCTCGCTCTGCCGCCCAGTCGAGCCCGGCCAAAACCCCGGCCAAAGGCCCCGCAAACCCTTCGATTGTGTCAGGAAGCACAGGCAGGTTCAGGTCCGAAAACCGCTCGGGGTCGCCGTTGGCGTTCAGAGCCAGCCCACTGACCTGTGGGGACAAACGGTCAATCACATGTGAGAGCAAGCTTTGCCCATTGATCTGCAACAGGCCCTTGTCACCGCCGCCCATCCGGGTCGCCTGTCCACCTGCGAGGATAATGCCGAGGGGTTTGGTCATGATTGGTCCTCGATGTCAGGCCATCTTTTGAGCTTGGTCATAGGCAAAAGAACAGAAACGAGAAAGACAACCAAAAGAACCAAATAAGAAACTCTTGGTGAAATTGACAAAGAAGCGTCAAGCCATTGCGCAATGTGCACCGATCCAAAAGTTAGAACTATGAACGTTCCAGGAGCTACAAAGCACCAGAACACCAAGCGATACATCCGCGCTGATAGTTCTACTGTTGGAATGTGGGCAATTGCTTTTGGCAACCCTTGTATCGCCACGCGCTGAAGGTCTTGCTGTTGCAGTTGGTAGTCTAGCCCAACGGACTGCCATCCAGGCATCCATACGGCAAGGGTTTCCCAGCCACTTACGAACCTGCGGCTTTTCCAGCCCAAAACACTGAGCGTGTCTTCATCAAGCACTCCCATGCCATCGACCAGCGTTTTTTTACAGAGTTCATAGCGACGATGGGCGCGGAGCATCAGCCAAAGCAACCCGATAGAAATCACAAACGGTGGGATCAAGAGAAAGAAATACATCGCGCTCATCCCGCACTCTTCCGACGATGCTTCTTGTCTTCGACCGCAACGGTTGACGGATCCACGTCGCGCAACAGGCGGTCCTCGCCCGACAGGCAGACAAAGCGCTGTCCGCGCATCCGACCAATCAAAGTCAGCCCAACCTCGCGCGCGATCTCGACGCCCCAAGCGGTGAAACCCGAACGAGACGCTAATACAGGAATACCCATCATAGCCGTTTTGATCACCATCTCGGATGTCAGGCGACCTGTAGTGTAAAGGATCTTGTCCACCGCACCCTCGCCTTCGGACAACATCCAACCTGCGATCTTGTCGACGGCGTTGTGGCGGCCCACATCCTCCATATAGACCAGCGGGCGGTTTTCACGGCACAGGACCGTGCCGTGAATCGCTCCGGCTTCGAGGTACAGCGACGGAGTGCGGTTGATCTTCGAGGCCAGATCATACAGCCAGGAAGTTCGCACCTGAACCTGTGGCAGTTGTACGTCTTCCAGGCCTTCCATCATGTCGCCAAACACAGTACCCACGGCACACCCACTGGTGCGGGTCTTTTTCTTCAGTTTGTCTTCATAAGATGTTTCGCGCGCGGTTCGGACGATCACGGTTTCAAGGTCGTCGTCATATTCCACGCGCGTGATTTCATCATCCGACAGCAGCATCCCCTGATTGCGCAGAAAGCCCAGCGCAAGATATTCGGGATAATCGCCAATCGTCATCGCCGTCACGATTTCCTGCGAATTGAGAAAGATCGTAAGCGGGCGTTCCTCGACCACAGAAATCTGGCTGATTTCACCGTTCTGATCCACACCCTCGACCGCTCGGGTCAGGCGCATCGCAGCCGGATCAGGGGCGATAAGATAGTCCGACAGATCGAATTCCGTGGCCAATTGCAACCCCTTCCCAAGACAGTTACTGCTGCATGAATCACCATAGGATTTAGCCATGGCCTCTGCCACATCCAAGTCATACTTCTGGAAAGGTTTTCGGGATGGGACGCCGTTTGTCTTCGTCGCCGTGCCCTTTGGCCTTCTGTTCGGTGTTTTTGCGACCGAAGCCGGGTTGACCCTTGTCCAGACGATGGCTTTTACATCGACCGTTTTTGCAGGTGCCGCGCAATTCGCGGCGTTGCAATTGTTGCAGGACAACACCCCGACCGTGATCATCATAGTCTCGGCGCTGGCTGTGAATCTGCGTATGGCGATGTATTCCGCATCACTGACACCTTACCTGGGTTCCGCGCCCATGTGGCAGCGTGCCTTTGCGGCATACCTGACCGTGGATCAATCTTATGCCTGCTCGATCGTGCGGTTCGAGAAAGAGCCCGACCTGTCAGTGCCGCAACGGATGGCTTATTTCGTGGGCTCTGTCACGCCGATCACACCGCTCTGGATTCTGGGCACTTATCTGGGCGCAGTGCTGGGTGCGCAAATACCGGAAAGCTGGGCACTGGATTTTGCCCTGCCGATCACCTTTCTGGCCATGATGGGGCCGATGATGCGGACCTTTGCACATGTGGTCGCGGCCCTTGTGGCCATTGCGGTATCTTTGCTGACCGTCGTAATCCCGTTCAATCTGGGCCTGTTGATCGCCGGATGCGCTGGAATGATTGCCGGAGCACAGGCGGAACTGATCCTCGAACGTAGAAAGACGCAGTTATGACTCAGCCCAATTCCGTCACCATCTGGGCCATTATCATCGGGCTTGCCATAGGCAGCTATGCGCTGCGCTTTGTCTTTATCGGTTTTGTGGGTGATCGCCCGATGCCGCCTTGGCTGCTGCGTCACCTGCGATATACAGCAGTGGCCATCCTTCCTGCATTGATCGCACCGCTGGTCGTTTGGCCCTCTGCCACCGAAGGGCAACCTGATCTGCCACGTATGTCGGCGGCAGCCGTTGCCCTGGCGGTAGGAGTGATCAGCAAAAACGTGATAGCGGCCATCTTTTCCGGGGCCGCCACGCTCTATGGTCTGCTTTATCTACTGAGTTGAGACAGCGTCGAGCTGGTTGAGACGCGCATTGTTTGCCGCCAAACCTTTTTGCAGATCCGCATCGTCATTTTCCCGATATTCTTCGGTCACGACGCCCGGAATCTGCGCGAACTGTTCCGACAGGTTCACCGGATAGAACGTCACATCAATCTGCTCGAACCCCGGTACCTGCTTCAACAGTTGGGAAGTCGAGTTGGTGCAGAACGCGCCAGCGACCGGACCGGATTGCTTTGCCAGTTGCAAGGCGATTTCAGCCTGTTGCGGGCTCACCTGAATGGTCTGTATGCGGGCATAATGCGTCTCGCGCGCGTGCGAGCTGCGATAAGCTCGTTCGACCGCCGGGGTAATGCCGTAAAGCACATCATCCTTCACCGGAACCACATCCGCCCGGAAGGAACCGGCAGGGTCAAAGATCACCCGCTCGCTGCCCGAGATCATCAACGACGTATGCGCGCCCGATCCGGTGCGTGTGTTGATCATTGTGTACAGCGTCAGGGTCGCTGGCCCCGGATCACGGTAGGACCGGGACACGATTTCGTTCCGATCCGCCTGTGGTCGGTTCGAATTGGCGCAGCCCGCCACTGTCGCTGCCAGCAAGCAAGCAATCAATATCCTGAGCAAGTCAGCCCCCGAAACAATTAGGAGGCGAAAACCGCCAGGAACAGGCAAAGGAAGGCAATGGCGACCACACACCACGTGGTGGCTTTGATGAAACCGTTGAATGTCTTGGTTTGGACCGTGATGTCCATTTCGCCGTGCTTGTGTTCAGCCATGAGTCTCAGATTCCCAATTCGCGTGTTTGATCTGTTGGATAATAGAAAACAGAAGGCCTGTCACCACGTCATTCGCGCGCAGGACGCTGTTACTTGAGAACCGAACAACCGGGATACCCGAACCCCCACCGCCAGGGCAGGCCGCTGCACGGCCCGCCACCGAATCGCACCGCCCCGTACATTGCATCCGCAGTGATCGCGTGCACGCTGCGAATCTGTTCAGGCGACATGTCGTACTGGTCGGCATAGTCCTCGGCATGGTTGTCTCCGTGCTGCACCACACAGGCGTGCAAGGCGTCATCTGCTGCCAGACGTGCCTCATAGCTTTCGCTGGCTGTCTCTGCACCGCCAGCATTGTGATATGCCCGGTCGTGGATGACGCAGCAGTACTCCCACGGCGGGTGCTCTTGATATAGCGCGCCAACCTGTGGGAATTGCTTTGCCACCCAGCGCCAACTGGCTGACAACCCGCCTGAACAGCCATCGGTTTCAAACGGCGTCAGTTCGGCGTCCTTGCTTTGCTCGATCAGGGCGCGGTGGCCCGGCATCTCAAATCCGCGCATCAGATCCTGTGCCCATGCCGACAGTGGCAGCAGAGACAGAAACAGCGCCATGTTAAGGACTTTCATCGCGCATTGCCTCTGTATCGACCTGCAATCCAAAGGTGGTTGCCAGCCACAGCAACAGCCGCTCGCCCGGCCCCATTTCAGCGCGGACGCGCAAAACCTCATTGGCCATGGCCGGGCGGTCGGTAATCAAACCATCCACACCCATCGAGGCCATCCTGGACATCTGCAACGGATCATTCACCGTCCAGACATAGATATCCTTACCAGCGTCCTGCACTTTGCGGATCAGCCCAGGTGTAACCATGCCTGCATTGACGGCGACAAATTCACCTTCCAGCCCCGACAGATCCCCAATGGCCGTGGCCGCCAGCACACCAGAGCGCCAGTCGGGCCGCAACTTTTCCATCTTTTGCACGGCCGGGTATTTCAGCGACATGGTGGCAACGTCGTTCTGCATCCCTAGCTCTTCGACAAGGCCGATCACCCGATTTTCCAGATCGACGTCGTGACCATAATATTTCAGCTCGATAAGAACCTTCGACTTGCCCTTGGCCGCTTCCAGAACCTCTCGCAGGGTCGGGGTCCGCTCTGCGGCGTATTCCGGTCCGAACCAGCTGCCAATGTCGATATCAGCAACATCCTGCATCGTCGCATCCCAGACCTTCAGGTTGACGCCGGCCAACTTCATGAAATCGCTGTCATGGGCCACGACAACTACATCATCCGCCGTTTCCTGAACGTCTATCTCAACCCAGTCCGCTCCATCCTCGATCGCTTTCAGGACCGAGGCCATTGTGTTTTCAGGTCGCAAGGCCGCAGCGCCCCGATGGCCGATGACCTCGGCTTGATCCGGCGCCTGCACGCGTTCCAGCAAGCTTTGCCCAAGCCAGAAGCCCACGCCCAATGCGGCCAAGGCCGTCGCGACAGTGACAAGAACCGGCACGCGAATCCTTCGGGGTTCGGGATGGGGAACGTCCTTGGTCTCAGCTTCAAAGAAGCCGTCCAGCAAGACCGCCAATGCGCCCAGCGCCGTCGCCGCCAGAACCAACCCCGCCAGGGACCAAAGCCCCGCAATGATCAGGCTGAGGATCAACGCCAGTCTGAGGCTGCCGCCTTCCTGCAAGGGCACAACTGCAAACAACAGACTGGCCACCGCCGCGATCAAAGCTGCAATCACAAGCCGCAGTCCCAGCCAAAGGGCAAGCTCGATCTTCAAACGCCCGCGCTTGCCTTCCATCTTTTGTTCGCTTTTCGCAAATGCTCCGCGTGGTGAGGCCCCCTCGAACAGGACCAGATGCAACGCCAGCGCCCATCCCGACAGACGGCGGATCAACACCCATGCCAACGCAAGAACGACAAGCCCGATCAGTACCACAGCCACCTGAAAGGCCGGAGGGTGGAATGTCAGGTAATAGTTGATGTCATATTCCGTCAGCGTCCACCATGCGATCAACCCCGCGACGGCCACAAACGGCAGGGCAAGCAGCAGGACGCGCAGGATGAACCGAACGGCAAATCCGAACAGCGCCGGAAAGCGGGACAGGTTCAGTGCGAATGCCGCACTGCCTGCGCGCCAAGGGTCATTTTCTCCCATACGCAAGGACCCGGCCATGACCGCGAACACAATAACCTCAGCCAGCAAAAACAGACTGAGTACCGCAACACCCGCAATGAACCCTGCCGGAGACAGCAGGAACATCGCAATGTCCTGATCGGTCAGAGCGGTCTGATTTGACAGTGAGACCGCCAGATTGACCGCCACAGCCACACCCGGCGCGATCAGCGCCACCAGCAGCAAGCGCACAGCGACATAAATTGGCACAAAGACCCGGCGCCGTTCCCAGGCACCTGCATAGGCATGTGTTACTGCTTGAAAAAATCTTGTCACGTGGGCGCCTCCGGACTGATGCAGTCATTCAAAGGCGCGCAAGCGTGAATTGCAAGTCAGCTGTCTTCCAGATCCGCCGCCAGACGGAAACCGATGCGGTTGGCGGGTTTGTCCTCGACCGATTTGGGCAGGGCGCGCAGCATCACGTTCAACTGGCTGACATGCTGCACCAATTGCGTGCGGGCCCCGGTTCCGTCGGATCCGTAAAAGGTGATCATGTCGGGGTCGAAATACCCCATCCCTTCGATCCGCATGACGCCGGCATCGCCGCCGGTAAAGCCCATGGCGACTTCGTGATCGCCGTCCAGCGTCTTTTCAAAGTTCTGGATATACATGATCAAACGCTCGTAAGCCCATTGCGCCGGGCTTTTGTTGGCAACAGGCTTTTTCAACCCCTCGGGCAGGTCCTTGGCTCCGGATTCGGCATTGGGATCCGCGTGCACCTCGTGACACCGCGGCAAAGCGGCGGCTTCGGCGGCCTCGGCCGAGGTTTCGATCTGGTCCTGCATTCTTCTACCCTTTGCGCTGGTACAGCCATGCCCCGTCAGCGCGTTGCGTCCGGGTTACCGCACCAATGTGGTAGAGATGATTCACATGCGCAACCGCCTCAACCAGCGCAAGCCCATATTCGCCTTCGCGGATCGTGCGTTTGAACAGGGGCAGAAAACAATCTGCGGCCGCTCTGGGTTGATCTAGATGTTTCAACAGGCGGCCCAACGCGCCGTGGTGGTTGTCGATCAGCTGTTTCATCCTCAGCGGCAGGCCCGAAAACGGCAGCTTGTGCCCGCCCAGAACCAGATGATCGGGCCGGGCAAGCGCCTGCAGCCGCTCGCAGGCCTCCAGCCACGCTGAAACCGGATCGGCCATCGGTTCCGTGGCATAGACGCCCAGATTGGGACTGATCGAGCTGAGGATCTGATCGCCGCTCAACACTAGATTGTCGTCACGGCTCCAGAAGGTGGCGTGTTCCGGCGCGTGGCCATTGCCCATATGCACATCCCAGTCGCGCCCTCCCATTCGGATCACGTCGCCCTGCTTGATCCGGGCAAAGCCCAGCGGCATGGGGTAAACCGTGTCGGCAAAGTTGAACGGACGATCCTTCATCCGCGCATTTAGAACCTCGGGTGCCATGCCGGCGCTGCGATAGAAATCAAGCGTTTCCTGCGGCCATGTCTCTTGCACATCCAGCGTCAGCATCCGCGCGAACAGCCATGAGGTGCGGCTTGTGACCAGCTCAGCCCCGTGTTCCGACTGAAACCACCCGGCATTGCCGACATGGTCTGGATGATGATGCGTCACCACAACACGGGTGATCGGTTTGCCTTTCAAAGGCCCGCCCATCAGGGTTTCCCAGATACGCCGCGTCTTGTTTGACGACAGCCCGGTGTCAATCACCGTCCAACCTTCGCCATCGTCCAGCGCGTAGATATTGACGTGATCCAGCGCCATCGGAAGAGGCAGGCGCATCCACAGTACACCCTCGGCAACTTCGACGGCTTCACCCGGCGCGGGCGGTTCAGCCCACGGATATCTGATCCCCGATACGCGATCCCCGTCCATCACGCCGCCAACTCATCCGGGCTGAGCGAAAAGAGGTCACCCGCACCGCTTTGCACCCGCGTCAGAAGCCCGGAATGCTCGGGTAACAAGGCGTTGATGTAGTAGCGCGCCAGTTTGGCCCGCGGTCCTTCCGGATCGGCCAGTGCCGCGGACAGGTGATAATGCCCGCCAAGAACCCGGGCAAACGCCTGAAGATAGGACGTTGCGCCTGCAAATCGGTCGTTCATGTCGTCTTGTGCCACCAACCATTCGGTTGCCTCGCGCAGGGTTTCTGTTGCTTCCCACACTGGACCGGCCAGATCGGGCATCGTCGCGCGCGCGCGCTCGGCCTGTTCTTCGATCTCGTCCAGAAGGTTCGACGCCGCCTCGCCCCCGTCCATCATTTTGCGTGCAACAAGGTCCATGGCCTGAATGCCGTCGGTTCCCTCGTAAATCGCGGTCACGCGAACATCGCGGGAATATTGCGCCGCGCCTGTTTCTTCGACAAAGCCCATTCCGCCATGCACCTGTACGCCGGTTTCGGCCACGCGTATCCCGGTCCGGGCCCCAAAGTTCTTGCCGATTGGCGTCAACAACGCGGCCCGCGCGGCCCAATCGGCGTCGCCGGTGGCTTTCGCCATGTCAATCGCGGTCGCATTGGCCAGAAGAATAGCCCGAGCGGCAAAGATATCGGCGCGCATATCCATGATCATGCGACGCACATCCGCATGATCGATGATCGTACCAGAAGGCGTCCTGCCCTGCTTGCGTTCCAGCGCATAGGCCAAAGCGTGCTGATAGGCGCCTTCCGCAACGCCCACACCCTGGCCACCCACGCCCAGGCGGGCGTTGTTCATCATGGTGAACATGGCCGCCATACCGCCATGTTCCTTACCGACAAGCCATCCTTTGGCGCCGTCATATTGCATCACGCAGGTGGGTGAGCCATGCAGGCCCATCTTGTGTTCGACGGAAACAACCTTAAGGTCGTTGGCCAGGCCGGGATTGCCATCCGCATCGGGGATGTATTTCGGCACCAGAAACAAGGAAATGCCCTTGGTGCCGGGCACACCATCCGGCAGACGGGCCAGAACCAGATGGCAGACATTTTCAGCAAAGTCGTTGTCGCCCCAAGAGATGAAGATCTTCTGCCCGGTCACCGAGTATGTGCCATCACCATTTGGCTCGGCCTTCGAGGTCAGCGCACCCACATCCGATCCGGCCTGAGCTTCGGTCAGGTTCATGGTCGCAGACCACTCACCCGAAATCATTTTGGGCAGATACAGCGACTTCAATTCGTCGCTGGCGTGGTGTTCCAACGCCTCGATCTGGCCCTGCGCCATCAGCGGAGCAAGTTGCAGCGAAAGGCAAGCGGCGCTCATCATCTCGTTCACGGCAGTGGTGACAGCCATCGGCAGGCCCATTCCGCCGAATTGGGGATCAGCGCTGATCCCGATCCACCCGCCTTCGGCAATCGCCTTCCAGCCATCGGCATAACCCGGAGAGCTGCGCAGCACGCCATTCTCAAGCCGAGCCGGTTCCAGATCACCGGCACGCTGCAACGGGGCCAGAACCTCTTCGCTCATCTTGGCCGCTTCGGTCAGGATGGCCGTGACGACATCGGCGCTGGCATCTTCGAAAATCTCGGTGGCGGCGACCTGGTCGAACCCGACGACATGGTCCAGCAGAAATTGATAATCTGAGATTGGGGCGCGATATGGCATGATTTCTCTCGGGGTCTAACGGATCAGAATACATCGGCGGGCTTGGAATCAAATGCAAGCGCCGGTAAGCGTGTGGGCCTGAACCGATTACGTACCTTACCTCAAGTTCCAGGCAACCAAAACGCGGCGTCATCAGATATGATCTCATCCGGCACACAGGAATTGACGGCAGATCCCGGCGGCATCGCGCAGGCTGCCGATTTTTTGCGCCAGGGTCTTCTGGTCGCTTTTCCGACCGAAACGGTCTATGGCGTTGGCGGCGATGCCCGCAACGGACAGGCCGTCGCATCGATTTACGAGGCCAAGGGACGGCCCAGCTTCAACCCGCTGATCGCCCATGTCGCCTCGGTCGAAGCGGCCCAGCGCTTTGTGCAATGGTCGGATCTGGCCGAGCAGCTGGCACAGGCCTTCTGGCCCGGTCCTCTGACCCTGGTTCTGCCGTTGCGCGAAGGGCACGGGGTTTCCTCGCTGGTGACCGCCGGGCTGGACACTCTGGCCGTGCGGGTGCCTGCGCATCCGACGGCGCGTGCGCTGCTGGCCGACTTTGACGGACCGGTCGCGGCCCCTTCGGCTAATCCCTCGGGTCAGATCAGCCCCACGACGGCGGCTCATGTGTGGTCCGGTCTTGGCGGACGGATCGCGGCTGTTCTGGACGACGGCCCCTGTGCGGTGGGGCTGGAATCCACCATTGTCGGTCTGGCCGGAGAGCTCACATTGCTGCGTCCGGGCGGCGTTGCGTTGGACCGGATCGAAAGCGTGCTGAACCTGCACCTGCACCTGCACCAATCCGGCGATCTGCTGACCGCTCCGGGACAGTTGCAGTCGCATTATGCGCCCGACGCCCCGGTCCGCCTGAACGCCACTGCGCGTCACGGGGATGAGGTTCTGCTGGGCTTTGGAGCGGTGGATTGCGACCTGAACCTGTCTGTCGAAGGACGTCTGACCGAGGCGGCCGCGAACCTCTTTGCAGCCCTTCACAGATTGAACGAGACCGGCCGACCAATTGCCGTATCTCCGATCCCGAACACCGGATTGGGGGCTGCAATCAACGACCGGCTGCGCCGCGCCGCTGCGCCACGCGACAGCTGATCAGGCCCGGCCTGCGCTGGCGGACAACGTCAGAGGGTCCACCCCGAGCGTCGCCAAGGCAGCTTCCCATTTTTCGTCATCAGGCACGTCGAAGACAAGTTTCGTCGTCGCTTCGGTGGTCAGCCAGCCGTTCATCGCGATTTCGTCCTCAAGCTGACCTGGCCCCCAGCCGGAATAGCCCAGCGTCAGCATCGAATTCAGTGGTCCGCTGCCAGAGGCCAGATCTTCAAGCACATCCAGCGTCGCCGTCATGCTGAAATCCGCGGAAATATGCATCGAATGCAGATTGGCCTCGTAATCGGCGCTGTGCAGGACAAATCCGCGCGACATCTCGACCGGGCCACCGAAATGCACAAGGCGCTCTCCGATCACCGGGATACTGCAGGCGATGTTCAGTTGCCCCAGCAACGTCTTGATTCGCAGATCCGAAGGCTTGTTCACGATCAATCCCATGGCGCCATCGTCGCCATGGCTGCACATATACACCACCGAATGGTCGAATCGCGGATCGCCCATTCCGGGCATCGCAATCAACAGTTTTCCGGTCAGGTCCATGGGCCTTCATCTCTTTGTCCGTTCACGTCAACAATGGCCCTGCCGCACCCCAGTTTGCAAGAGACCAACCCGTATTTCGACAGATTTCAGCGCGGTGACCGGATCGTGACTTGGAATCCGCGCCATCGACGCGCATTTATGGGGTATGAAGATGCCGATCAAACCCACCGCCGTCGCCGCGCTCGCGTGTCTGAGCCTGTCCGTTCCAGTTGCCGCGCAAGATTTGGACAACGTGGTTCGGCTGGATGTTCTGGATGGTGGTCGGACGGCCAACGGCACCTATATGTCCGCGTTGAAACTGACGCTCAAGGATGGCTGGAAAACCTACTGGCGCGCGCCAGGAGATTCCGGCATCCCGCCCGAGTTCGACTGGAAGCGATCCAGAAATGTCGGCCAGGTGGAAATCATCTGGCCCTCGCCCGAAATCTTTGATCAGAATGGCCTGCAATCGATTGGCTATGAAAATCAGCTGGTCCTGCCCATCAAGGTCACTCCGCGCAACCCGGCAAAACCGGTCCGTCTGAAAGGCAAGATGGATCTGGGGGTCTGCAAAGACGTTTGCATACCGGAACGCCTGGATTTCGACCACACGCTGGACGCCGAAGCTGATCGCAACCCGGCGATTGCCGCAGCGATGGCGCAAAGGCCCTATTCCGCGCGCGAAGCCCGTGTCACCAAGACCACCTGCAACCTGACGCCCACGAAAGATGGGATGCGGATCGAGGCGCGGATGACGATGCCATCCGCGGGCGGTCGAGAAGTCGCCGTGATCGAACCCGGCAATCCTTCGCTTTGGGCCTCGCAACCCGTATCTCTAAGGCAGGGGGATACATTGGTGGCCGAAGCAGAAATCATACACGCATCAGGTGCACCTTTTGCGCTGGACCGGTCCGAGATCCGGATCACCGTTCTGGGGTCTGACCACGCGGTGGATATTCTGGGCTGTAGCGCGGGCTGAATGCATGAGCCAATCCCCCAAGATCGGTGCATTGGCGGTTGTTCTGCATCAGGACAAGGTTCTTCTGGTTCAGCGCAGCAAACAGCCGGACAAGGGGCTGTGGGGGTTCCCCGGCGGCCACGTAGAGTGGGGTGAAACCGTTCTGCAGGCGGCGCAGCGTGAGTTGCGGGAAGAAACCTCGGTGATTGCGGAACCGTCTCATTACCTGAGAAATCTGGATCTGCTGCGTCACGACAAGGCGGGGCAGGTTTTGTCCCATTACCTGTTGGTCGGCGTTGCCTGCCGCTATCAGTCCGGCACACCGCAGGCTGGTGATGACGCGCTGGATGCCCGCTGGTTTGCCATCGAGCAGATACGCCGGGGCGACCTGCCGATGAGCGCGCGGGTCATCGACCTTTTAGAACACGCGATCCGCGCGGATCAGGCATCGGCCGATCTTGTCAGCCGCCCATAAAGCAAACCTGACAGGATCACGCTCAGGACCACGATCAGAATTGCCCCGGCCAGGAATGCACCCAACCCCATTCGCAGCACCGCAATGCCATCTCCACCCGCATAGAGGCCTTGCAGCACGCCAAGCGGTGCGCCTGTAACCGCGGGCCAAATCATCGTCAGGCCGAACCAAACAGCCAATGCGGCCCCGGTTGCCGCCAGCGCCCCGCGAACCACCCGGTCGGGTGCCCGCGCGGCACGGCGCATGGCTGTCATCGGACGCGCCACGTCATTGAGGATCGCCAGCAGGGCAGGCACCAGAATCAGAACCAGCAACATCCCGAACCCAAGCCCGTAAACCAGCGTGATCACGGTCGGCTTGAGGAATTGCGCTTGTTGCGAACCTTCATAAAGCAACGGTGCAAGTCCAAGAACCGTGGTCAAAGTGGTCAGCATCACGGGACGCAACCTGTCTGCGGTACCTTCGACAATGGACGGAACCAGACCACGGTCTTTTTGATACGCATCTATCGTCGTCACCAGAACGATCGAGTCGTTGATGATAATCCCCGTCATGCCCAGCAACCCGACCACCGTGAACATGCTGAGCGGCACATCCCAGATGTAGTGGCCCCAGATCGCACCAACGAGGCCAAAGGGTATGATTGCCATGACAACCACTGGCCGTGTCCAGCTGGCGAACACCCAGGCCAGAACAAGGTAGATACCTGTCAGGCACAGGATCAAACCGGTGCGGGCTTCGGCAAGGAATTCATTTTCCTGTTCACTCAGGCCCGACATGCGCCACTCGACTTGCCGTTCGGCAGCGATATTCGGCAGGATTTCTTCCTGCATCGCCCGTTCGATTTCAGCCGCGCGGGCCGGATCATCCTCGGAGATGTCGCCATAGACCGAAACAACCCTCAGGCCGTTTTCGCGCCGAACCGTCGAGAAACCGGATTCACGCTCGACCGAAACGATGTCGGCCAGCGGTACGTAAACCCCGTCAGGAGACCGCATGAGTGTACGCTCGAGGAAATCTGCCGTCAGTTCGCCTTCAGGCAGTTCCACACGGATCTCGGCACTGCGCGGCCCGTCCGGGAAAGTTGCCGCTTCGATACCGTTCAGGCGATTGCGCAGGGCGCGACCAAGCGTTTCAATCCGGAATCCCAGCGCCTCTCCCTGTGCAGTCAGGTCCAGGATGAACTCTTCCTTGTCATAAGCCAGGTTGTCTTCCAGCGCCGAGACTTCGGGAAATTTCGACAGCTCGGCCTGCAAGTCTTCGGACGCCGCCTTGAGAACGCTCACGTCAGAACCGAAAAACTGCACGTCGATGGCGTCGCCACCCGGTCCAGAGCGCCACCCCCGGAAGCTGATCACTTCGAGCTTGGGATGGCGCGGCGCGAATTCCTGCAACTCTCCGACGAATTCGAAACTCGAATAAGGGCGCAGATCGGCATCGATGAGTTCGATCGAGATACCACCCAACAAACTGCCATCCTTGCCATCCGCAGCAGCCAGCTGGCGGCCTGCATTGCCGCCAACCTCGGCCAGGACATAGTCGATCGGATTGCGCCCATGACGCTCTTCATAGATCTGGCCCAGGTCATTGACCGCCTTTTGCAGAAGGCGCATCATTTCCAGCGTATCCGATCGCGTCGAACCTTCGCGCATGATAAAGCCGCCGGTCACGGAACTTCGCTCTGGTGCATTGAAGAAACGCCAGTTCACGTCGCCGCGAATGAACAGTGCAACCTGGCTGGCCAGTACCGCGATCATCAGCGCCACGACGACATAGCGTGCCCATATCACCCAGGCGATCAAGGGACGGAACAGGTGATCCCGAACCCAACGGAAACCACGATTGACGACCCGGTTGGGCAGATCATACCAGTGTTCCTTGGCCGAATGCGCGATGGCGTGTGCCATGTGATTGGGAAGGATCAGAAAGCATTCGACCAGCGAAGCGATCAAAACGGCGATCACCGTAAAGGGAATGTCGCGGATCAATTCTCCGAAACGTCCGCCCACAAGGGTCAGACCGAAAAACGCGATTACCGTCGTGACAGTCGCAGCCAGAACCGGCATGGCCATCCGCCGCGCCGCACGTTCCGCAGCCACAACAGGCGGCTCACCCAAACGCCGGGCGCGGAAATCCGCGTGTTCCCCCACCACGATGGCGTCATCAACCACGATGCCCAGCGTGATGATCAGGCCGAACAGCGAGACCATGTTCAGCGACAAGCCCCCCAGATACATCAATGCGATTGCGGCCGACATCGCCACGGGGATACCCGCCGCAACCCAGAAGGCGATGCGCGCGTTGAGGAACAAGAACAGCAGGCAGACGACAAGGCCAAGACCCATCAACCCGTTGTTGACCAGGATGTTCAATCGGTCGGTTATGGCCTGGGCGCGGGTGCGGATCAGCTCAATCTTCACACCTTCGGGCAAGCTGGCCTGCATTTCACGGGCAACATCTTCGACCGTGTGCTGGATGTCTATCGCATCGCCCAGATTTGACCGATCAACCCGGATGGACATGGCCGGATCGTCGCCGACGAAATAACTGCGATACCGTGTGACACCTTCGACCCGAATCCTGGCAATATCACCGACCTTCAGCTTCGACCCGTTGGCAAAGGTCCGCAGCGCGATGTCTTCGATCTGCTCCGGGGTCCTCTTTTCGGTTCCGGCCCGGATACGCGCACCTGCGCCCTCAACCTCACCAGCGGGATCGGTGCTGACCTCGGCCGCAATCGCGGACGCGATCTCTTCCATGGTGATGTCATTGGCGATCAATTGCGCCGTTGTGATCTCGACAATGATCTGAGGCGCGGCAATGCCCCTGATTTCGGTTCGCGTAACCCCTGCCGAAAACAAACGGTTGATGAACTCATCCGTCAGCTTCGCCAGTTGATTGGTGTCGGTGGGACCACTGATAACGACATCCGTTACCCGATCCCGCCAAGCGCCGCGTCGAATTTCAGGTTCTTCCGAGCCTTCGGGCAGATCCGTCACACCGTCTATCGCGGTCCGGACGTCTTCGACCGCGCGGGACATGTCCCAGTTCGGCTCAAACTCCAGTCTGACGCGGGTCCAACCTGGATGGGAACTGGCCTCGGTACTGGTTACCCCTTCAACGGCCAGCAGCGCAGGTTCCAACAACTGCACGATACCGGCATCCATGTCCTCGGGGCCTGCACCTTCCCACGAGACGGTCACATCAACGCGTTCCAGAATGACATCCGGAAAGAACTGCGCCCGCATGTTCGGGATAGCTGCCGCACCCAGAACCAGCATCACCAGCAACAACAAATTGGCCACCGTCCGGTGCCGTGTGAAATAGCTGAGAAGGCCACCCGCTGCGCCAGGTATCTCGCGCATCATGACGCTCAGCCCCCGGCCTTGGTTTCAATGCGCCGCACCAGAGATGAAGGGACGCGCGCTTCGCGCAACTGACCGAGAACCTGAGTTTTCTCATCCTGAGGCATGAATTCGCTGGCCTCGACCCGGGCCACGAGTTCAGCGCGTTTCGCATCTGACAGTTCGACCATGCCCGGGTCTGCCCCGGCCTCAAGCCGCAAGGGGCGCACCCGCACGCCAGATCCAAGCAACGGCGTGCGTCCGATCACAACCTCGCGCCCTTCCAACCCTTCGCCCCGCAGCAAAACCTCGTCACCCTGTCTGCGGACAAGCTGCACCGGCAAACTTTCCAGGCGGTCATCCGCACCCAGCACCAGAACCGTTCCCGATGCATCCAATGCCGAAGACGGCAAGCGGAACACATTGGCAAGCGGTTGTTCCTGAACCGAGACGGTGACGAAATCTTCGGGCTTGAAACCGGACGCCTCTTGCAGACGCGCATAGATCAAACGTCCGGTCTGACCCTCGCCCGCAGAACCGCTGTCGCGGCTGATATGACCAGTCGCGGTCAGATCGGTGCCCGTCACCTCAAGCGAAACCGTGACCGGTGCGTTGATCAGCCTGTCATTCTCGTCCAACAGACGTACATATTGTGCCGTCGACACCCGGAACGCCACTTCAAGAGCGTTTGGATCAACCAGTTCAGCCAGTTTTTCATTCGCCGACACCAACCGCCCTTCCACAAGCGTCACATCGGTCAGCGTACCGCTGAATCCGGCCCGAATGGTCATATCGTCAAGATCGCGTTCCGCTGCCTCCAAGGCAATCACCGCGCGCGCCAACAACGTCGTTGCCTGATCGACGCGAGATTCAGCCTGTGCAAGCGCGATACGACGCGCCAGCACGGCCTGTTGTGCCGAAGCAGCCGCCAGTTCCGCCTCTTCCACGCTGGCAGCCGCGCCTACCCCTCGGGACTCCAGATCGCGTTGCCGTTGCAGCGCCCGTTCCCGCAGTTCGGCTTGCGCCTCGGCCGATTTCAATTCGTCCTGCGCCAGCAGCAAAGACCGTTCGGCATCACGTTCTTCAAATTGTGCGTCCAAAAGATCGGACTTGGCCCGATCCAGCGCGGATTGGGCATCCGCCGGATCCAGTTCAACCAGAACTTCCCCGGCAGTTACCGTTCCGCCATCCACGAAATCCTCTGCCAAGGCGACAACGCGGCCACCCAGTGCCGCGCGCAATTCCAGCCTGCGCCGGCTCTGGACCTCTCCGAATGCTTCGAGATATGGGATTACGGTTTCCGCCTCGGCCTGACGTACGGCAACCGCGAAGACCCGTTCGCGGGCCGCGGGCGCCTGGTCCTCACGCGTCAGGACGTCCTGAACGGCACCCATGATGATCTGCGCGGCAACAAACAGCAGAGCAAGCGTCAGGAACGCCAGAAAGATACCGACAAGACTCTGCCGTAGAAATCGCATCAAACAGTTACCCCGGTTGCACCAAGCTGCCGTCCACAACATGTAGCCGGATCACGAATTATGCCAAGCCACAAAGCGGTTATACGGAATTGAACGTACGACCAGTCTACTTCCGTCGCAGATGTTCGTCCAATCTGGGCATTATTTCCACAAAATTGCAGGGGCGATGCCGGTAATCGAACTGTTTTTCCAAAATCCCATCCCACGCATCCTTGCAGGCCCCCGGGCTGCCGGGCAATGCAAAAAGGTATGTTCCCCCCGCAACCCCCCCGGTTGCGCGGGACTGCACCGCCGAAGTGCCGATTTTCTCCATCGAAATGACGGTAAAGACAGTACCGAATGCGTCGATCTCTTTTTCGTACACGTCCCGATGCGCTTCGACCGTCACGTCCCGCCCGGTCAAACCCGTTCCACCGGTCGAGATCACGACATCGATCTGCTCATCAGCCACCCATGCCCGCAACTGATCGGCGATCTGGTCGCGCTCATCCCGGATGATCTGGCGGTTCGCAACCACATGGCCCGCTTTTTCGATCCGGTCCACCAATGTCTGCCCCGAGCGATCTTCGTCCATCGATCGGGTGTCCGAAACGGTCAGAACGGCAATTCTGACGGGGATGAACTCCTTGGTTTCGTCAATGTGCGACATCTTGCGTCAGGCCCTTTCCATCATGACAAGCCGGATCGCAAGGGCGGAAAAAATACCCCCCGTGATCCAACCAATAATACGCGCGGCGCGCGGGTTGCCGATTAGCACCTTGCCTGCCCCGCCGGCAAAAACCCCGACCAGCCCGTTCACCAAGAACCCGCCAAACGCGATGATCAGCCCGAAGATCAGGAACTGCACCAGAACCGATCCCGCGGTCGGGTCGACGAACTGCGGTATGAACGCCAGCACGAACAGAATGACCTTGGGATTGGTCAGGTTGACCAACATCCCATCCCGAAAGGCCATGCGCGTCGACCGCACAGGCGTATCCCCCGTCGAAGCGCCATGCCGGACCGCACCCCAAGCCAGATACATCAGGTAAGCGGCACCCATCCAGCGGATCACTTCAAAAAGCCAGGGCAGCGCCGACACCGCAGCGCCCAGTCCAAGCCCTGCCAGCAGCACGTGAATCATCGAACCCACGGACACGCCGGCGCTTGCCGATACCGAAGGCCACGCCCCGGATCGCAGCCCTTGGCCAAAGCAGAACATCATATCAGCACCGGGCGTCAGGTTCAGTGCCAGTGCCGCTGGAACAAAGACCAGCAAGGTCTGGAATTCGATCACGCATCCACCTCGAACCAACTTGGCATCGGGCCCAGATTGGCCAAATGCGTTCGCCCCAGGGACCCGCGATAGCCCCAGCTTTCATGCACATGACCGAAGAACGCAAATCCCGGCTGAAGGCGTTCCACCGCATCCCGTATGGCAGTCGATCCGACCGAAAGGCCTTGCGATGTCTGATCCCCATACCCTTTGGGCGGAGAATGAACGATCAGGACATCCGCCGTTTCACACCGGTCGAGCATCTCGGTCGCCTCACCTTCTGTCAGGTCACAGGACCAGTCTCCGAACGGGGTCGGTGGTACGCCATAGCCAAGACCAAACAAGCGCAAGCCGTCTATGGTCATGCCAGACCCATGCAGGACATGGACACCGTTCGGGGCCGCATTGCCCAGCTCTTCTGCACTTTCCGCGTTCCCAGGGATCAGGACCAGCGGCGTCGAAATGCCGGACAGCATCTGCATCGCCTCGTCCAGCCCCTGACGCGAATTGCAATAATCACCGGCACCGATGACAAGATCAGCCTCGGCGCTGGCGGAAACAAGATCGGCTGCCCGGTTGCGCGCCATGTGCAGATCAGAGAATGCCAGAACCTTCATGTTGCACCTCGCAGCCGCGCTTTCAGTTCCAGCAGATCCGCCCAGGCCTGCCGTTTCATCTGCGGTTGTCGTAGCAGATAAGCCGGGTGGAACATCGGAATCACCGGCAGATCCATTGCCTGATCCCATTTGCCGCGCAGGCGGGTGATGCCGCGTTTGCCCAGCACCGCCTGACAGCTGATATTCCCCATCACAACCAGAACCTCGGGTCTGGCCAGGGCCACGTGGCGTTCCAGAAACGGCTTCATCATCCCGATCTCTTCGGGTTTGGGGTCGCGGTTCTGCGGGGGCCGCCATGGCAGCACATTGGTGATATAGACGTTTTCGCGACGATCCAGATCAATTGCCGCCAGCATCCGGTCCAGCAACTGACCCGCACGGCCGACAAAGGGTTTGCCCTCGCGGTCCTCATCGCGACCCGGCGCCTCGCCGATGATCATCACACGCGCGCCGGGGGTCCCGTCGCCAAAGACCAATTGCCGCGCACCGCGCTTGAGCTCGCAATGTTCGAACGCGTCCATCGCTGCGCGCAGCTGATCCAGCGATCCCGCGCCCCGTGCTGCGGATCCAGCGATTTCTACCGGGTCCACATCCCTTGGCTTTGCCGGGGCGGCGGCGGACGTTTCCGGTTTCCTGGGTTTGGCCGTGGTGTCGGGCAACGCGTACCGGTCAACCGGCGCATCACCGATTGCCTCGGTCACACCCAGTTCGATCTGCCATTCCAGCAGCGCCTGCGCAGAATAATAGTCCAAGCCCGATTCCATAGGGATAACTTACCCGCCTGAGGGCTGAGGGAAAGCGAATAGGGCTTGATCGGTCGCTCTGTCGCGCCGACCATCGGCATGCGATGCTCAGATTTCTGCGATTCCTCATCATTGGATTAGTGCTGGTTGTCACCGATGATCCGGCATGGGCCACATTTCATGACAAACACGGGCAGTGCCGTGCGGGTCAGTTCAAATGTGGCAGCACATGTTGTTCAGGCGGGCAAAGATGCAGTTTTGATGGCCATTGCATTCCACTGGGCGGCACCTATTGCGGCGGCGGGCGCAGTTGCGGTCCGTTCGAACGCTGCGTTGCCGGTGGACTCAGATGTGCGCCCGCTGGCCTGAACAAATGCGCATCACGGCTGGATTGTCCCGGCGACAGTTTCTGCAATGGCCGTGGCGAGTGTGAACGAAGCGCACCCGAACTGGATACGACGCCACCGACCACATGCGCTGATGGCAGAACCTGCGCACGCGGTTCGGCCTGCCTGCCCGGCGGGGGCTGCTCTCGTCCGGGGTGGTTCCTGTGCGAGGAAACCGGATCACAATGCCGCCCCGGTTTCAAATGCTCGGCGCATCAAGGCTGCGTACCGATCAAGGCCATCGACTGTGGTTATGGCAAGTGGTGCAAGCCGGGCGAGCAATGCCTGCCCGACGGCGGCTGCGAAAAACTGCCTGAGGGTACGGAACCTTAGGTTGCCTTGCGCCGCCCGGCTTCCTATAAGCGGCGCGATTGTCAGACAGGAGCCCGCCCATGCGTTTCGCCCATCGTCACCTTCTTGGCATCGAGCATCTGTCGCAATCCGATATCACCGAAATCCTGGATCTGGCCGAGACCTATGTCGCCATGAACCGCCAGTCGACCAAGCATTCCGACGTGCTGTCGGGGCTGACCCAGATCAACATGTTCTTTGAAAACTCGACGCGCACGCAAGCCAGTTTCGAACTGGCAGGCAAGCGTCTGGGTGCGGATGTGATGAACATGGCGATGCAGGCAAGCTCGATCAAAAAAGGCGAGACCCTGATCGACACGGCGATGACATTGAACGCGATGCATCCCGATCTGCTGGTGGTACGTCATCCACATTCCGGCGCGGTGGATCTGCTGGCGCAGAAGGTCAATTGCGCCGTTCTGAACGCCGGTGACGGCAAACATGAACATCCCACGCAAGCCCTGCTGGACGCCCTGACCATCCGTCGGGCCAAAGGTCGCCTGCACCGACTGAACATTGCCATTTGCGGCGATGTCGCCCATTCCCGCGTCGCCCGATCGAACCTCATTCTGCTGGGCAAGATGGAAAACCGCATCCGCCTGATTGGCCCGCCGACGCTGGTGCCCAGCCAGTTCGCCGAGTTCGGGGCCGAAATCTATGACGACATGAACGAGGGCCTCAAGGACGTTGACGTCGTCATGATGCTGCGCCTTCAGAAAGAGCGGATGGATGGCGGGTTCATCCCCTCGGAACGCGAATATTACCACCGCTACGGGCTGGACGCCGCAAAGCTGGCGCAGGCCAAGCCGGACGCGATCGTGATGCATCCCGGCCCGATGAACCGCGGGGTCGAGATCGACGGTACGCTGGCCGATGATATCAACCGATCCGTCATTCAGGAACAGGTGGAAATGGGTGTCGCCGTCCGCATGGCGGCGATGGATCTGTTGGCCCGCAACCTGCGCGAGGCCGCATGAGCGATCTGACCGTCGCCCCCCATGAACGCGGCGTTTTGCGCCTGTTCACGCTGGACATGCGCCCGGAAGAGGCGAAATTCCTGCGCGAACCGGGTGCCGCCGATCAGGTGCTTGGGGTCGACGGGCTGGATTCCAGCCATATCGATATTTTCCCGGTCTCCGACCTCGAAGATCTCGGGCTTTACGGCTATCTGACCGAGGGCTGCGGCGTGTCTGCGGATCAGTTGGACCGGAACGCTCTGGCCTCTGTCGACGGTTGGGTCATGGTCCTTCGCAGCGCGGCTTTCAACGGACACCCGGCGACGCTGAACCCCGATCCGCGCCTGCGCCTGATCGGCCTGTTCACGGAAGAAGCCACGAACTGGACCGGGGGGATCATCGAAACCGAAAGCGCCAAACCCTTTTCCGCCCCGCAAACCGTCACAGCGGGTGACACCCCCCGCCGCGTAGGATCGGCCATTCTGGCACTGGTCGCGCTTTTGGTCATCGGAGGCATCTTATGGCTGATCCTGTGATCTTCACCCCGGACAAAGGGGCCTATATCCGCACAAATACATGGCTGGCTGCTGTTGCTATGGCCGGTGCGATGATCGTTTTGTGGCTGATCGGCAATCCTTACGTCTGGACCGGAGCGCCTGCTGGCCTTGCCGCCATTGGCATACGCGCTTGGTATCTGGCGTCGGAAGAGATGGTCGCCAATTGGCAATTGTCAGACACCGCACTGACCAGTCCCGGCGGACGCAGCATGCCGCTTAACCAGATCACCGCCGTGAATATCATGGGCAGCTTCGTCCAGGTTGTCACCAAAACCGGCGACAAGCATCTGATCAAGTACCAGTCAGACCCGGCCGCCACCAAAGCCGCGATTGAAAGGGCCATTCCATGACCACCTTGATCTTCACCAATGCCCGCCTGATCGACCCTGATAGCGGCACGGACAGTCCCGGCTGGCTGCACATTGCCGACGGCCTCATTCAGGGCAAGGGCAACGGGGACGTGCCCGTCGCTGACGCCCAGGTCATCGACTGCGGCGGCAAGTGCCTCGCCCCCGGCATCGTCGATATCGGCGTCAAGGTGTGTGAGCCGGGCGAACGACACAAGGAAAGCTACAAATCCGCAGGCCTCGCTGCCGCAGCCGGTGGTGTCACCACCATTGTCACCCGCCCGGATACACTGCCCGCGGTCGATACGCCGGAAACGCTGGAATTCGCGACCCGGCGTGCTCAGGCGGATGCGCCGGTCAATGTTCTGCCGATGGCCGCGCTGACCAAAGGGCGCGACGGGCGAGAGATGACGGAAATCGGGTTTTTGCAGGACGCAGGCGCCGTGGCCTTCACCGATTGCGATCACGTCATCACCAATACCAAGGTGTTTTCCCGCGCCCTGACCTATGCAAAATCCTGCGGAGCGCTGGTGATTGCCCACCCACAGGATCCGGGCCTGAGCCATGGCGCCGCGGCCACCAGCGGCAAATTCGCCGCCCTGCGCGGCTTGCCTGCGGTCTCGCCCATGGCCGAGCGCATGGGACTGGACCGTGACATCGCGCTGTTGGAAATGACGGGCGCGGCCTATCACGCCGACCAGATCACCACCGCCCGCGCCCTGCCCGCGCTGGAACGGGCCAAGCGTAACGGGCTGGATATAACCGCCGGCACCTCGATCCATCACCTGACGCTGAACGAGCTGGACGTGGCCGACTATCGCACCTTCTTCAAGGTCAAGCCGCCGCTGCGATCCGAGGATGACCGGCAGGCGGTGATCGAGGCGGTGCGCACCGGCCTGATCGACACGATCAGTTCGATGCACACGCCGCAGGACGAAGAAAGCAAACGCCTGCCGTTCGAAGAGGCCGCCTCGGGCGCGGTGGCGCTGGAAACGCTCTTGCCGGCGGCATTGCGCCTGTATCATGCCGACCAGTTGGACCTGCCGACCCTGTTCCGGGCGATGGCATTGAACCCGGCCAAACGGCTGGGTCTGGAAAGCGGCCGATTGTCGGAAGGCGCCCCGGCGGATCTGGTTCTGTTCGACCCGGATGTGCCTTTTGTGCTTGATCGCTTTGCCTTAAAATCCAAATCTCAGAACACGCCATTTGACGGCCAGCGGATGCAAGGTAAGGTCATTTCGACCTATGTTGCAGGTAAAGAAGTGTTCCGGAGTTCCTGATGCCCCCGATCGACAACTCGACTAGCGAACTGCTCCAGTGGGCGGTGGTTGGATATCTCTTGGGCTCCATTCCCTTCGGCCTGCTGCTTGCAAAGGTCATGGGGCTGGGAAATCTGCGCGAAATCGGATCCGGAAATATCGGCGCGACCAACGTCCTGCGCACCGGCAACAAAGCCGCCGCGGCGCTGACCTTGCTGTTCGACGCGGCCAAGGGCGCGGTCGCGGTTCTGATTGCCCGTGCTTATGCAGGAGAAGACGCCGCGCAGATCGCAGCCCTTTTTGCCTTTCTGGGTCATTGCTTTCCCATCTGGCTGGGTTTCAAGGGCGGAAAAGGCGTGGCCACCTTTCTGGGCCTCTGGCTGGCGCTGGACTGGCGCGTCGGAGTTGCGTGCTGTCTCAGCTGGCTGGTGGCGGCGGCGATCTGGCGGATATCTTCGGTCGGCGCGCTGGCTGCGGCCGCGCTTTCAACGACCTGGGTACTGGTTCTGACAAACGGACACTCCTTTATCCTTGGGATTATCCTGACCCTTATGATCTACTGGCGTCACAGCACCAATGTCGCACGGATCAAGGCCGGAACTGAACCGAAAATCGGAAAGTCGTGACACCGCCGGACGCTTTCGTTTCCGCGTTTTTCGCACTGCCCGAAGGCAGTTTTACCGGTACATCGGGGGATCGGCGCTATGTCGTCGTGCGCCAACATTTGGCAAAGGGGAAATCCCACAAGCTGGTTGCGCACGAACTGGGCGGCACCGACTATATCAGCATGAACCTGTATCAGACACGCATCAGCGGCACGCTGCTGAGGCCTTGTGAAATGGCGGCGTGCAAAGTCATCGCGTTTGTTCTGGATTTTGAACCGGACGCGTAATGTCAGGCCTGCATTTTTGAACAGACGTTCCTCTCTGACGCACAATCACGATTCATTGTTTTGAACGTGATCCGTCTGCTTCCCAGATCGCTGTCGTGACGGTCAATTACGGGCCACACAGGACAACAATCCGGAGCCTTCGATCGGCACACAGACGAAGCTCCTTTCACGAAAGGTGGAACAATGAACAAGTTTAAATCTCTGATCGGTGGCGTCGCTCTGTCCGTTGCACTGGCAACATCCGCTCTGGCCGCTGGAGTGGACATCAACGCAAGCTCGACCGGTCTGGCCATGCAGGGGTATGACCCGGTTGCCTATTTCACCGTCGGTGAAGCGACCAAGGGTGACTACCGCATCACCACGCTGCACGACGATGCGCTGTACCGTTTCTCGTCCGAGGAGAACAAAGCCGCCTTCGAAGCCAACCCGGAAGCTTACCTGCCTGCCTATGGCGGCTATTGTGCTTTTGGTACAGCCATGGGCTTCAAATTCGACGGTGACCCGAACCACTGGAAAATCGTCGACAACAAACTGTACCTGAACTTGTCGGAAGACATCCAGGAACGCTGGGAAGGCGACATCCCGGGCTTTATCGAAAGCGCAAGCGCAAACTGGGAAAACATCGCGGACAAGACCCCTGCTGAATTGCAAAAGCAATAATCCGCCTAAATCTTCAGATGTGTCGGCGGCGGAATGTTCCGCCGCCGTTTATCGTTTGAAGACCTCTCATCTCTACCTATCTCATCAGTATCAGAAGTGCCCGACTTCAAAGGTCCCCGGCGTGTCTTTTCACGTTTCAGAGGCAGAATTCGGGCAGGGGTTCGTAGGTATCACTGATCCGATGACGTTCGCGGATCGTAACTGTCTGCATAAGTGAACCGAATTTCACTGGAGCAGAGTGACAATCGAAAGGAAATGAGATGACTTTGAAATTGGCTCTCATCACTACTGTCGCAACCGCGGTCGCGGGATCGGCAATGGCACAATCCTCGGGCAACTGGACCGGGTTTTATGGCGGTCTGCAACTGGGTTATGCCGATGTAGACACCAGCCTGTCGGGTGTCGATGGCGATGGCGTGATCGGTGGTGTCATCCTGGGCTATGATTATGATCTGGGCGACTGGGTCGTTGGCGGCGGATTTGACTATGACTGGACTGACGTGGGTCTGTCCGGCGCCGCAACTGTCGAAGATGTCTGGCGGCTGAAAGCGCGCGCCGGCTACAAGGTAAACCCGCAAGGTCTGCTGTACGGCACGGCAGGCTACGCCGAAGCGAGCACCGACACCTTGGGCAGTGATGACGGGTGGTTCATCGGCGCAGGCTATGAACAGATCGTTGCACCGAACGTGAGCGTCGGTGGAGAGTTGCTGTACCACGAATTCGATAACTTCAACGGAAACAATGTGGATGTCGACGCAACCACATTGCAGGTTCGTGTCTCTTACCGGTTCTGACCTGCTTATTGGACCCGGCTTTTCAAGCCGGGTCTCAGTTCAAAGGTCCAGAATTGTGCTGCCGGTCGTCTGCCGCGCTTCTAACGCGCGATGTGCATCGGCGATCTGGTCAAGTGCAAAGCGCTGATCGATGTGGATCTTGACTTCTCTGCCCTCGACCTTGCCGAACAAGCGGCGCGCCATTGCCTGACAGACGGAGTGGTCCGCAATATGGGTGAACAAAGTGGGGCGGGTGATCTTGAGCGATCCTTTCTGGCCCAGAACACCAATATCGAATGGCGGCACCGGCCCTGAGGCGTTGCCGAAGGAAATCATCATTCCCAAGGGTTTCAGGCAGTTCAACGATCCTTCGAACGTGTCCGCCCCCACGGAATCCATAACCACATCCACACCCTTGCCTTTGGTGATCTCGGCCACCCGTTCGGCGAAATTCTCAGAGCGGTAGTTGATGCAATGCGCGGCCCCGTTGAACCGGGCGAGGCTGCATTTCTCGTCGGTTCCCGCCGTGCCAATCAGAGTAATCCCTTCTGACTTCGCCCATTGGCAGGCGATCAGTCCGACCCCACCCGCCGCTGCGTGGAACAGCACCGTATCCCCGCGTTTCAGCGGAGTGGTTCGGTGAAACAGGTATTCAACTGTCAAACCCTTCAACATCATTGCCGCAGCAGCGTCGAAAGAGATGCCATCCGGCAAAGGGCACACCTGTGCCGCAGGCATTACGCGGGCCTCGCAATACGCGCCGGGTGGGGCTGCCGCATACGCGGCCCGCTGACCGGGTTGCAGGTGCGTTACCCCTTCCCCAACGGCCTCGACGACACCCGCCGCTTCCATCCCCAACGCATGGGGGAGTTCCAGAGGATACAATCCAGTGCGTTGATAAACATCGATGAAATTAAGACCGCAGGCATGATGACGGATACGTATTTCACCCGGTCCGGGGTCGCCCAATGGCCTGTCTTCGATCCGCAGAACCTCGGGCCCGCCGAATTCGTGCAATACCACCGTTTTCGCTGTTGTCTGCATCCTGACCTCCTCTTGCCTGACATCAAGCTAACATGACTGCGATGCGGAGCAATCGTCCGATATCAGAGTGTTGATCAGGATTCCGCCAAACTGTGCTATACTGCGATCAGGCGTTGTCGGCTGGTCCGGCCACGGACAACTTTATGCCGGATCCATTCCGCGGCGCAAATCTCGCCAGGAAAGGGGATGAAAATGGCTAAAACAATCGGAAATCCGATCAGTTGGGCAGCCCAGAATCTGGGGGCGGCCAGTGATCATGTCTCGGATAGCGTTTCAAAACTCGGAAGCGCAGATACCAAGCATTTGCCGATGGTGCAGACATTGACGATGCAAGATCTGCGCGCCTGTCTGAAGGCGGGGTATCACGACTTTGTCGAAACACGGGCGGATGCCATATTCATTGTGCTGATCTACCCGATCGCGGGACTTTTGATGTTCGGCTTTGCCCTGAACGTCAACATGGTGCCACTTCTGGCGCCTCTGATCGCCGGTTTTGCCTTGATCGGTCCAGTCGCAGCTGTGGGGCTGTATGAGATCAGCCGCAAACGAGAACAAGGCAGCACGGTGCATTGGTTGGATGCGTTCGGTGTATTCCGCTCTCCGGCTTTCGGCGCAATTCTGGTTTTGGGCTTCTATCTGGTGATGCTTCTGCTGATCTGGCTGATGGTGGCGCAGAGCATTTACACGCATACAATGGGGCCAGAAGCCGCCGCGTCACTTGGCACTTTTGCCAAGCAGGCCGTCACTACGGTTGCAGGCTGGACCATGATGGTTGTCGGACTCGCCGTTGGGTTCGTGTTCGCTCTTTGCGCTCTGGCGATCAGCGTCGTCAGCTTTCCGTTGCTTCTGGACCGGCAAGTCGGATTGCCGGTGGCGGTCGTGACGTCGTTTCGCGTGTTGCGTCACAACCCCGGCGTCATCTTGACCTGGGGGTTCATCGTGGCGGCCCTTCTGTTTGTGGGTGCCCTGCCGATGCTGTTGGGCCTGATCATAGTGATGCCGGTTCTGGGCCATGCCACATGGCACCTGTACCGCCGCGCGGTTGCGTGAACGCGCGGGTCTGCCCCGCGCGCGCAGAGTTCAGCCTGCCACGTTCAGGACGATCTTGCCAATATGGCCCGAGCTTTCCATGCGTGCATGGGCGGCCGCAGCCTCGGCCAGATCAAATTCGCTGTCCATGACAGGCGCAACCTTGCCAGCCTCAAGCAGAGGCCAGACAGCTTCGCGCAGGTCCTGCGCAATCCGGGCCTTGGCCAGATCGCTTTGCGGGCGCAGGGTGCTGCCGGTCAGGGTCAGGCGCTTGACCATCATCAGCGCAAAGTTCAGCTCGACCACCGGGCCTTGCAGAAACGCGATCTGGACCAGCCGCCCATCCTCGGCCAGAGCTTTGACGTTGCGCGGGATATAGTCGCCTCCGACCATGTCGAGGATCAAGTTTGCCCCACCTTCGGCCCGCATGACGGCCACAAAATCCTCATCGCGGTAGTTGATCGCCCTTTCCGCACCCAGCTTGACGCAAGCCTGACATTTTTCATCCGACCCTGCGGTGGCAAAAACGCGGGCGCCAAAGGCATTGGCCAACTGGATGGCCGTCGTGCCAATCCCGCTCGAGCCGCCATGGACCAGAAATCGTTCACCGGCCTTCAGCCCGCCCCGCGTAAACACGTTGGACCAGACGGTGAAAAAGGTCTCGGGCAGGCAGGCCGCCTCTTTCATTCCCATGCCGGCAGGAACCGGCAGGCAATGGGCAGCAGGGGTGGCGACATATTCGGCATAGCCGCCGCCCGGCAGCAACGCGCAGACCTGATCCCCGACGGACAGTCCTTCGACCCCGGCCCCGATCGAGACCACTTCGCCCGAAGCCTCAAGCCCCGGCAAGTCGCTGGCGCCGGGCGGCGGATCGTAAGCGCCCGCGCGCTGCAACGCATCCGGACGGTTCACACCGGCATAGGCCACTTTCAGAACGACCTGCCCCGCACCCGGTTCGGGAATCGGTCGCTCGGTCAGTTGCAAAACATCGGGACCACCCGGTTCGGTGATCTCAACAGCGCGCATCATCTGGGTCATAGGCACCTCCTTTGCCCAATGCCTAGCAGGCATCAGGGCCAAGGCCCAGCACCAAGACGCGCTACTTTCGGGGGTTCAGCATTCCCGGAAGATCGGCCCGCATTTTTACCGGAGCCTTCACCTGACCCGCCAGCCAGTTCGGAACCGCCAGGAACGGTTTCAACACCGGGTTGTCGCGCAACTGCGCCTTGAGCTTTTCAAACTCCATGACATTTGCGATCCGGCGATCCAGAAACTCCCACGTATTCTGATGATCCGGGCTGTCATCGCCCAGCCAAAACAGCAGGGTCGAGGAATAGACACCCGACAAAGTGGCCCGCTTCGTGTACCAGTTCACATCATCCGAGCTGTCGCCCAGCGCATCCCAGATCAGATCGCAGGTCTGCCAAACCGCCTTGGCACCGTCGGCCGCATGGGTTGGCAGGGAAAACAGCGTCATGCCCCGGCGCACCAGTTCTTTGTCCTCGACGGCCTGCAACCGGAACCGAACCGCAGCTGCAATCCTGTCGCGGAATTTCAGTTCGCTCAGGTCCTCGGACCTGATGCGGTCCAGCATCGCCTGATCCCCGCGCGCGTGGTAGGCCAGCGCCAGATCCACCGCGCCGCGCGGACAAATCGCGCGTGCCAGACCGTCATCCAGACCACAGTCGGAAATGGAGGCGCGGAAACTGGATTCCGACCACCCATCGAAGGGAACATGGATCAGCATCGCATCCAAAAGCCGCTGTTTTGCATCTTCATATGTGGTCGTCATGGCGGTTCTCCGGTTGTCGGGCCCAGTACTAGACAAGTTAGAGCGGCTTTGCTATACGGCCAACTCCTGCAATTTCCTTGCAACTCTATCTAGAAAGGTGGTGACAACCACATGCAGGTTAGTGTTCGCGACAACAACGTCGATCAGGCGCTTCGTGCCCTGAAGAAAAAGCTGCAGCGCGAAGGCGTGTTCCGTGAAATGAAGCTTAAGCAACATTTCGAGAAACCGTCCGAGAAAAAAGCGCGCGAGAAGGCTGAAGCGATCCGTCGTGCCCGTAAACTGGCACGTAAGAAAGCACAGCGCGAAGGTTTGCTCTAAGACCTTTGGTCTCGTCCAGCTTTGGATGACACTATTTGACGACCCCCGAGGCATCGCCCGGGGGTTTGTCGTTTCGGGGATCGGTTTCAATCCGCCGACTCGTGGTACCGGCTGTGCGGCAAGCCGCCATTTCCTCACCAGCAACATTTTGCCCGGCATTTTGCAGCGCAGCGAATCCCGCACCGGTAGCATCGCGCCGCCAAAACTCGCCTGTAGTGAACCACCCCCTACCACCGTCGATATCCCGACCTCTAAGTGAGCCCGTCCGGAAGGACACAAACACAAACGGAGGCAAAAATGTCGACTGCAAGTACATTTGAACGCGAGATGCTGGAGCTGATCAACCAGGAACGCACATCCCGCGGGCTCAACCCGCTTCAGCTTGAGACGCAGCTGAACGATTCATCCGAAGATCACAGCACCTGGATGCTGGACACAGACACGTTCAGCCACACCGGTTCGGGCGGTTCCAGTGCGACCCAGCGGATGCAAAACGCCGGGTTCGATCTTGAGGGCAACTGGCGAACCGGCGAAAACATCGCATGGCAGTCCGAACGCGGGCAGCCCGGCATCAGCGATGACGTGGCTCAGTTGCACCAGAACCTGATGAACAGCCCGGGCCACCGCGCCAATATTCTGAACCCGGATTTCAAATATATCGGGATCGGTATCGAAACCGGCGATATGCAGGGTTTTGACGCGGTGATGGTCACCCAGAACTTTGCCGCAACCGACGCGGCAGTCATGCTGGACAACGGCAATACGAACACACCGCCCGTTCCGCCAACCACGCCGGACGAAGTTGCCGTTCCGGAAGAGCCGGAACCTGAAACACCTGACACCGACGTCACCGAGACCGAGGAACCGGAGCCCGAAACACCCGACACCGACGTCACCGAGACCGAGGAACCGGAGCCCGAAACACCCGACACCGACGTCACCGAGACCGAGGAACCGGAGCCCGAAACGCCGGACGTGGACGTGGTTGACGGCGGTGAGGCCGAGACGTTCTGCTTTGACGTTCAGGCCTTCCTGGATGAAATCGCCAGTTTCCTCGAAAACCTGCAAGCGCAGTTTGACGAGTTCAACTGGGGTGACGATATGAACGGCGACACGGACGTGGCGGACACCGATGATGTCGACATGATGCCGACCGTCGACGTCACGCCGGAAACGGAACCCGAGCCTGCGGGTACCGAAACAGCCGACGTCGATGACTGTGACATCACAATGGTCAACTTCTTCCACTTTGACTGCATGATGGATGCAGCCTGATCAGTTGACCCTGTGCGAGGCCGGCCGTGTCGGCCTCGCATATTCCGGCTCAGAGCCTGATTTTGCTTCAGTAGATCTTTGGTACATAAAGTTCATCCGGCAAAACGCGGCGTTCGTATTCCGGGTTGTACTTGCGATCGGGCAGATTGACCTTTTCTTGAGGCACGTCCTCGTAAGGGATTTTTGTCAAAAGATGCTCGATACAGTTCAGCCTTTCGCGTTTTTTGTCATTGCCTTCGACGATGTACCACGGGGCCTCGGGAATATTGGTTCGGAAAAGCATATCCTCTTTGGCCTTTGTGTAGGATTCCCAGCGGATGCGGGATTCCAGATCCATCGGTGACAGCTTCCATTGCTTCATCGGATCGTGAATACGCATGAGGAATCGCAACTGCTGTTCTTCATCCGTGATCGAGAACCAGTATTTCAGCAGAATGATCCCTGACCGCACCAGCATCCGTTCGAATTCCGGAACGTCCTGAAAGAATTGTTCAACCTGGTCCTCGGACGCAAAACCCATCACCCGCTCGACGCCGGCCCGGTTGTACCAGGAGCGGTCGAACAGAACGATTTCACCCGCCGCCGGCAGATGCGGTACGTAGCGCTGGAAATACCACTGGCTTTGCTCTCGGCGGCTGGGTGCCGGCAATGCCACCACGCGCGCGACGCGCGGGTTCAGACGCTGGGTGATCCGCTTGATCACTCCCCCTTTACCGGCACTGTCACGGCCTTCAAACAGGATACAAACCTTGGCCCCGGTATGCTGTACCCAGTCCTGAACCTTGATCAGTTCGGCTTGCAGGCGCAGCAGGTTGCGGAAGTAAACCTTGCGATCCAACATATCCGGATGCTGTTCCCGATAGATTTTGCGGACTTCCATCGACAGCATCGGCTCACTGAATTCTATCTCGAAATCTTCGTCCAGCGTGTCCTCCAGCTCGGCTTCCAGCCAGTCTTTAGGGGCGCCAGTGTTTTCGTTGTCCAAGGTCAGCTCCTTCTCGGTCTTCGGGTTCGGACCATATCGGGCCCGTGTTGCCGTCTGATGTCACCAGATGAATTGATGCGAGGGTCACGAGTCCTGCGGCTGTTGTCACGCCTACAAATCAGGTCCAGCGCGGGTATACGGTCTTTCCCCTGAATTTGTACATCTGGCCCGCGGGATACAAGCGTCTGAATTGACGCAATGCACGGCGCTTGGCCATGGCTGCTTGCATTGCCTCGTTTTGGTGCGGCATCACGGTGCGCATGACAAAGACGAGGCGATTGTGACATTCCTTCTTTCCGTGATGCCCGCGATCTGGCCCTGGCTTGTTCTGATATCAGCGCAATTGATGGTGCTGATCCGGCGGACAGGCATCGGCTTTTCGTTGCTGGCTTTGTTCATCAGCTTTGCCTCGGCGACAGGATTGATGTCACCCATGGCGATCGCCGCGGTGGCCTTTGGTCTGGTCGGAGCTTTGTTGCTGCCCCATCTGAAAGGGTGGCCTGCTGTCGCCGGACACCTGTTGTTGATCCTGTGGTGCCTGGTCATGGGTGCCCATCTGCTGCCGGGATTCGAAAATTTGAAAATTCTGGACCAGGTACAGGCAGGTGCGGGAAGCGCCAGTTTCACCCTGCATCTGAACCTGGACAAACCGATGGTCTTCTTTGCCGTTCTTCTGGCCTGGCCCCGGATGCTGCGCGGCAAAACGCAGATCAAACGCACGGCTTTGCTGGCAGGGTTGCTGCTCTTGCCGGGGCTGTTTCTGTTGGGGCTTGCCTTTGGCGCGGTGCAGCCGGAATTTTCGGTCCCGCCCTGGTGGCTGGTATTTACCCTGTCCAACCTGTTTCTGACCTGCCTGACGGAAGAAGCCTTCTTTCGTGGCTATCTGCAATCGGCCATCTCCTCGCGCTTCGGGGCCGCTTGCAGCGTGATCGCAGCCAGCCTGCTGTTCGGACTGGCCCATGTCGCCGGGGGTACGGCGCTGGTGGTTTTTGCTTCCATTCTCGGGCTGGCCTGCGGATTGGGATACTATGCAACCAGACGCCTGTGGGTGCCTGTGATGATGCATTTTGGGTTCAACCTGACCCACCTTTTTCTGTTCACCTATCCCGGGTCTTTATGACAATCAGACGGGCAAGGCAGTGGTCTTGAACACGGTACGCAAGGCAAACGAGCTTTGCATTTGCGCCACCCCGGGCAGGCGCGACAGGTATTGCCGATGGATGCGGGCGAAATCTTCGGTGTTTTCCGCCACAACTTTCAGAATGTAATCCGCCGTACCGGCCATCAGATGGCATTCCAGCACATCCGGTATCCGGGCTACCGCCTTTTCAAACGCATCCAGAACCTCTTCGGCCTGACCCTGTAGCGTGATCTCGACAAAGACCGTTGTCGGCACGTTCATCTTCCGCGCATCCAGCAGCGCCACGTAGTTGCGAATGTAGCCTTCAACCTCCAGCCGCTGAACACGCCGGTGGCAAGCCGACGGAGACAGGTTGACCTGTTCAGACAATTCCGAATTCGACATCCTGCCGTTTTTTTGCAGTGCCGCCAGAATCTTTCGATCAGTCGTATCCAAGCTCATTTGCGCAAGTCCTTTGCGATATTTTTACACATTGCGCGAAATTCTTCCAAAGAAAAACGCATTGACACGTTTTCTTTCACAGAAATTGCGCGACAAAATGCACATAATTTAAGCAGCTTATGAACGGAGAGCCCAATGAAAATCGGTTGCCCCAAGGAAATCAAACCTCAGGAATTCCGCGTCGGGATGACGCCCAATGCTGCTCAGGAAGCAGTTGCACGTGGTCACGAAGTCCTGATCGAATCCGGCGCAGGCATCGGCGCGGGATTTGACAACGACGCCTATGTCGCGGCTGGCGCACGTATCATCGACACTGCGGAAGAGGTGTTTGCCACCGCCGACATGATCGTCAAGGTCAAAGAACCCCAGGCCGTGGAACGCAAGATGCTGCGCGAAGGGCAGCTGCTGTTCACCTATCTGCACCTGGCTCCGGACCCGGATCAGACGCATGACCTGCTGGAATCGGGTTGTACTGCCATCGCCTATGAAACTGTGACCGATGCGAACGGCGGCCTGCCCCTGCTGGCACCGATGTCCGAAGTCGCCGGTCGTCTGGCCCCTCAGGTCGGATCGTGGACCCTGCAAAAGGCCAATGGCGGGCGCGGCGTGCTGATGGGTGGCGTACCCGGTGTCGGCCCTGCCAAAGTGGTCGTAATCGGCGGCGGCGTCGTAGGAACCCATGCGGCGAAGATCGCCGCCGGTATGGGCGCGGATGTCACCGTTCTGGATCGCTCATTGCCGCGGCTGCGCTATCTGGACGACGTCTTTGGCGGCACCTTCAAGAACCAGTATTCGACCGCAGGTGCCACGGCCGAACTGATCCAGGATGCCGATATGGTCATCGGTGCCGTTCTGATCCCCGGCGCTGCGGCCCCAAAACTTGTCTCGCGCGCCCAGCTGTCGACGATGAAACCCGGTGCCGTGCTTGTCGATGTTGCCATCGATCAGGGCGGGTGCTTCGAAACGTCGAAAGCCACCACCCATGCCGACCCGATCTACGACGTCGACGGCATCATGCACTACTGCGTTGCCAACATGCCGGGCGCGGTGGCGCGCACCTCGACCATCGCCCTGGGCAACGCAACAATGCCGTTCATGCTGTCTCTGGCGGACAAGGGCTGGAAACAGGCGTGTCAGGACGATCCGCATCTGCTGGAAGGTCTGAACGTCCACGCTGGCAAGCTGACCTACTATGCGGTCGGCAAGGCCCTTGGTATTGACGTCGTCTCGCCCAACGTGATCGTCAAGTCGTAACCACTCCTGCCCCTGAAATCGTTTTTGAAAAGCGGTTTCCAGCGTTGGGCATAGCGCCACGCCACAGGCGTGGCGCGGTTGGACTCAAAGCGATGGTTTGAACAAAGAAAAGGGCACCGCGCCCTTGCGCGGTGCCCGGCCCAACGGGAGGAGGGCATTTTCGAATGCCCGATCGACGGGCGGGAGCCGTCACCCCTGTTTCTGGATCTCCACAGAATGAGGGTAAGGGATCGAAATACCCTTGTCGTCAAAGGCTTCTTTGATCGTTTTCGTCAGCTCGAATTTGACATCCCAATAGTCTGGCGCCGAGCACCACAGCCGTGCCGTCAGATCCACCGAACTGTCACCCAGGTTCGTTACCCGAACCCAGGGTTCCGGGTCGCTGTGAATGCGGCTGTCCGCTTTGGCCACATCCAGAATGATCTGCATGGCTTTGTCAGCGCTGTCACCATAGTCGATTCCGAATACCAGATCGACACGACGCGTGTCATGGGCAGAGTAGTTCGTGATGATCGAGCCCCATGCCTGACCGTTCGGAACAATGATTTGCACGTTGTCCGGCGTCACCAGTTCGGTGGTGAACAGGTTCAGGTCCTTTACGGTGCCCGACGTGCCGCCGATATCAACAAATTGACCCAGCTTGTAGGGCCGGAAGACAACCAGCATCACACCGGCCGCCAGATCGCTGAGTGTGCCTTGCAGCGCCAGGCCGATAGCCAGGGACGCAGCACCCAGAATGGCGACGATGCTGGTGGCTTCAATTCCGAAGATGCCTAGAACCGCAACCAGAACCATGGCGAGAATGGCCCATTTGACCAGGCTTGCCATAAAGTTCCCAAGCGTCGGATCAATATGCGGCGTCGAATTGATCCGGCGGCGAACCATGCCCCCGATTGCACCAGCCACGATCCAGCCCAGGATCAGAACGACAAGCGCCTTGACGGCACTCATGATCAGCGGGGCAAATGCACCCACCTGTGTTACGACCTCATCCACGCCCATCTCCTTTCAACAGCAAGAAACCCGCGAGGTTTTCGCGGGGGTCACCAGATTGTGAGCCAAGTTTGGCTTCCGGTCTAGGTGCGAGTTTCGTGGGATTTCCCCTTTGTTCGTCAGAAAACACGGCCTGACCAGAAATGCACATCGCCAAGGGCTTAAATAAATCAGGCGTGGCCCCTAGCTTTTACAGGGACAGCCAAACAGGAGCCCCCAATGCTGGACAACAAACCGCATCCGATCATGGCGCGCTGGCCCGCGCAATCCCCGGACAGGATTCAACTGTATTCCTATCCGACTCCAAACGGCGTGAAGGCGTCGATCATGCTGGAGGAAACCGGCCTGCCCTATGAGCCCCATCTGGTGACGCTGTCGGATGCGGATGTCAAAAGCCCCGAGTTTCTGTCGCTGAACCCAAACAACAAAATCCCAGCCATCATCGATCCCAACGGGCCGGACGGTGAGCCGCTGGCCCTGTTCGAAAGCGGGGCAATCCTGCTGTATCTGGCCGAGAAATCAGGCAAGTTGCTGGGACAAAGCGCAGCAGACAAGCATCGCATTACCCAATGGCTGATGTTCCAAATGGGGGGCGTGGGGCCAATGTTTGGCCAGCTTGGCTTTTTCTACAAATTCGCGGGCAGCGAAATCGAAGACCCCCGACCGCGCGAACGCTATATCAACGAGGCCAAACGCCTTTTGAACGTGGTCAACACGCAACTGGAAGGGAAAGACTGGATCGCCGGCGATTACTCCATCGCCGATATCGCTCTTGCCCCCTGGTTGAATGCTCTGGACTTCTACGGCGCGAAAGAGGTTGTCGGCTGGGACGGCTACGCCAATGTCGTCGCCTATGTCGACCGTTTCATGCAACGCCCGGCGGTGCAGCGCGGCAAGACCATACCCGCACGCGCTTAATCTGTTTCACGATTGGAAGGGTGCCAAAATTGGCACCCTCTTCGCAAAGCTCAGCCCGGCAGTGCACCCGTCAGCACATACCGCAGGATTTCGACAACCTGCGCGGGCTTTTCCGCCACGGCCAGCGCGGCTGCATCCACTTCTTTCAACGCGTGCTGATGCTCGGGACCGTGCAGCACGATAATGGATTTACCCAGCGCTGCGGCATAGCCCGCATCAAAAGCTGCGTTCCACTGTTTGTACTTGTCGCCAAACCGGACAACCACCACGTCGGCATCCGAAATGCCCTTTCGGGTCCGGATCGCGTTGACCATCGCCCCCTTGTGGTCATGCCAGTATTTGTTCGGCTCTTCCCCCAGAATGGCAACGCCGCAATCGTCGCTGGCCGCGTGGTCCGTCACCGGGCTGTTGAATGTGATGTCCAACCCCTGCGCGCCGTCGATGATCTGTTCGCGCCAATCGGTGTGGATTTCGCCAGAGAGGTACACGTTCAGCATCTTTCGTCCTCCGTAAACACGGAAAGGGCGCCACCGCCCCTTCATCTTTTCTGAAATACTCCCGCCGGAGGCGGTCCTGCATCAGCCCCGCAGAACACCGCCGGTTGCCTTGGTGACCTTGGCGATGATCTTTTCGGCCACCGCTTCGATGTCCTTTTCCTTCAGCGTCTGCTCTGTCGGCTGTAAACGTACCGTTATGGCCAACGATTTTTTACCTTCACCCAGGCTGCCGCCGATGAATTCGTCAAAGACACGTACATCTTCGATCAGCGCCTTGTCGGCACCTGCCGCCGCGTTCACCAATGTCAGCGCCTCGACGTTGTCATCAACGACAAAGGCAAAGTCACGTTCAACCGCTTGCAAGTCACGCAATTCCAATGCGGCACGTGTGGCGCCGGACTTGCGGGGCAAGGGAACCTCGTCGGGCCAGATCGTAAAGGCCATTGCCGGACCCTTGATATCCATCGCCTGCAACACGCGCGGGTGCAGCTCACCAAAAACACCCAGCACCTTTTTGGGACCCAGACAGATCTTGCCGTGACGACCCGGATGCCACCAGGCATCGCCGTCGCGCAGAATCTGCACCTTGGCCGGTGCTCCGATCGCCGCAAGAACGGCCTCGGCATCCGCCTTGGCATCAAAGACATCCACCGGGCGCGAGGCCCCGTGCACATCCTTGGGGCCGTTGCGGCCAACCAGCAGGCCGGCGATCTGGGTTTTCTGCTCGCCAGGTTCGCCATCATGGAAAACGGGGCCAACCTCGAACAGGGCGACGTCGGCGTATCCGCGTGCCTGATTGCGGGCTGCGGCCTGCAACAATCCGGGCAGCAGATCGGGGCGCATGTGACTCATCTCGGACGAGATCGGGTTTTCAAGCATGGTCGCGTCATCCCCGCCACCGAACAAAGCAGCCGAAGCCTGATCGATGAACGTATAGGTGACGCATTCGTTGTAACCCAGCGCGGCGCAGGTGCGGCGCGCCATGGACTGGCGGCGCTGCGTCGGTGTCATCACCGGCTTGGGAATACCATCGGTGACACGCGGCAAGGGTTTGCCCTGCAACTTGGTCAACGAGGCGATCCGTGCGACCTCTTCCACCAGATCGGCCTCACCCATGATATCGGGGCGCCAGCTGGGCACGTGGGCCATCTCGCCCTCCAGACGGAAACCCAGACGGGTCAGCGTTTGACGCTGCTCGCTTTCGGGAATGTCCATCCCGACCAGAGACTGCACCCGTTCGGCATCCAGCTTGTACGCACGCGCGTGGTTCGGCGCTTTGCCCGCCTCGACCACTTTGGACGCTTCGCCGCCGCAGATGTCCAGAATCAACTGGGTTGCGTGCTCGAGCCCTTCCAGCGTGTATTCAGGGTCCACGCCGCGTTCGAACCGATACCGCGCGTCCGAATTGATTTTCAGCGCCCGACCCGTCAGCGCGATCTGCACATGATCCCAGAACGCGCTTTCCAGGAAGACGTTCACAGTATCCTCGGTGCAGCCAGTTTCCTGACCGCCCATGATGCCTGCGATGGATTCCGGGCCTTTGTCATCGGAAATAACCATCATGCCGGGCTGTAGCGTGTATTCCTTCTCGTCCAGCGCCACCAGGGTTTCACCGCCTTTGGCGCGGTGAACGCGAAGGTTGCCCTGCACCTTGTCCGCGTCAAACACATGCAGCGGGCGGTTATGGTCAAAGGTCATATAGTTGGTGATATCCACCAGCGCCGAAATCGGACGCAGACCAATCGCCTTCAACTGATCCTGCAACCATTGCGGGCTGGGGCCATTCTTCACACCACGGATCAGACGGCCGGTGAAATGCGGCGCGCCGTCCAGCGTGTCGTCGTCAATCGTCACCTTGATCGGGCTTTCGAAATCTCCGGGCACCGGCACGTAGTCGCGCTGTTTCAAAGTGCCGATCCCACGCGCCGCCAGATCACGCGCGATGCCTTCCACGCCCAGCGCATCGGGCCGGTTGGGAGTGATTGCGATCTCGATCACGGGATCGACTTTCGACGGGTCATTCTCGGCAAGCCAATCAACGAACCTGTCACCGACCTCGCCCGAGGGCAATTCGATGATGCCGTCATGTTCGTCCGACAATTCCAGCTCGCGCTCGGAAGCCATCATCCCAAAGCTTTCGACGCCGCGGATCTTGCCAACGCTGATCGTCAGGTCCAGACCGGGGATATACATGCCCGGTTTACAGACGACGACAGTGATCCCTTCGCGGGCGTTTGGCGCGCCGCAGATGATCTGCAACTCGCCTTCATCCGTGTCCACCTTGCAGACACGCAGCTTGTCGGCGTCAGGGTGTTTTTCCGCGTGTTTCACATAGCCCAGCGTAAAGTCCTTGAGCTTGTCAGCCGGGTTGATGACCTCTTCGACCTCAAGGCCAAGGTCGGTCAGCGCCTCAGTGATCTCATCAACCGACGCATCGGTGTCGAGGTGGTCTTTCAGCCAGGACAGAGTGAATTTCATTGCTCGGGGCCTTTTTTGGCAGATATCCAGTCGGCACAGGCAATGACAAAGAATGCGCCAAGGTGCAAGCGCTGCGCGTCACGGATAGGTAGGGGTGCGGCCCAAAAGCTCGTCCAGCTGCCGTCCGATCCAGCCGTGTGGGATGAAATGCCCACCCGGATGCGTGTCCAGTGAAACCTGCCCCTGCGTGCAATCGGTCCACTCCACCCGGCTGAGCGTCAGGATCGGCACCACGCTCCAATCGCCACGCGGCGTCGCTGTTTCGCAGCCGAATTTCTGCCGCCACAGCGCCACCGGATAGGTCGTGTCCCCTCCCGGGCCAAAGGGGAAGTCCATTACGGTATCGCTGGTTCCGTGCACATGGCGCACCTCGGCCGGGGCCTGCGGGCAGTGCTCAGTCTGACGAATGGTGCCTGCAATGCCCAAGAGCGCGGCAGTGTCATTGCCCGACTGGCAGACATAACGCCACGCCATCGCGCCGCCAAAGGAATAGCCCGAGACATAGATGCGATCCGGGTCAATCGGATAGCGTTGGGCTACATCCTCAAGCACCCGATCAGCAAAAGGCACGTCGCCCGTGTCCGAGGTCCAGAAATCCCAGCTTTTGCCCAACCCGTTCGGAGCCACCAGCAGCACACCGCGCAGCTTTGTGGCTCCGGCGATGCGCTCGTGGTTCACCACCACGGTCCCCTGCCGTGCCCAACCGTGGAAATGTAGCAACACCGGCAGAGGCGTTTCGCCGTCCCACCCATCCGGCTCCAACACATGATACGAGCGGTCCCCGACCTGACAGGCGGTATCACCGTGGCAGGTATCCACGGCAACGGCTTGGGTGGCGGTCAGCAGGAGAAGGCAGAGCAGTCGGTAAATCATCTGCCGAACCCTAACGAGCCTGCGCCCGCTGTCACGTCACAACCCCGTGCGAGATTGTGACAAGCCGCGCTGTCGCCAGACCGCAGGGTGGCGATCCGTGGTTTGAGTTGGGCGGTTTATGATTGCCAAATCCGCGCGCTGTTCGAGCGTTGTACTTGCGGAGACAAATCGCTAGCCCGTACGGGCGGTCTGGCGATAGCGCGGCGGCCTATCGGCCTTTGCTCCGCGCATTCTACTTCCGGAAATCTTTCAAGTGCTTTCTAGTCTTCTGAAGCTGCTCATTCTCGTCTTGGCGGCGAGTTTTGTCCTTTAACCAAACGTCCCCGGCGATTTGCAAAAAGTGCATTACAGGAAGAACAACTACGACTGTGAACAAGTAGCCGAACAACTCCCCGCCAAACCCGAAAACCAAGAGCATTGCGACAAATGAGAGCGTGAACAATCCAAATATTTGCCACAACCGAATACCTTTGGTGCGCCTTTTGCACCAATCGACATAACGCGCCAGAAATAAACCCAACGGGTACACTTACCGGCTCAAACCACCATGCAGGTTCGGCATATCCAGCGCTGCGAACCCGTAGTGGCGCAGCCAGCGCAGGTCGGAATCAAAGAACGCCCGCAGATCGGGAATACCGTATTTCAGCATCGCCAGACGGTCGATGCCGATGCCAAAGGCAAAGCCCTGATAGACCTCGGGGTCGATGCCACCGGCGGCGATCACCTTGGGGTGGACCATGCCCGAGCCCAGAATCTCCATCCAGTCGTCGCCCTCGCCGATCTTCAGCTGACCGTTATCCCAGGAACAGCGGATATCGACCTCGGCCGACGGCTCGGTGAAGGGGAAGTGCGAGGCGCGGAAGCGCAGTTCGACGTCGTCGACCTCGAAGAACGCCTTCACGAATTCTTCCAGAACCCATTTCAGGTTCGCCATCGAGATGTCCTTATCGATGGCCAGCCCTTCGACCTGATGGAACATCGGCGTGTGGGTCTGGTCATAGTCGGCGCGATAGACGCCGCCCGGACAAATCACGCGGATGGGCGCGCCCTGTTTCTCCATCGACCGGATCTGCACAGGGGATGTGTGGGTCCGCAGCACATGCGGCGGGCGATTGTCGCCCTCGGCGCGGTGCATGTAGAACGTGTCCATCTCGGCCCGCGCGGGGTGGTGGCCGGGGATGTTCAGGGCGTCGAAGTTGTGCCAGTCGGTTTCGATCCGCGGACCTTCGGCCACAGAGAAACCCAGTTCGGCAAAGATCGCGGTCAGTTCCTCGGTCGCCTGGCTGACCGGGTGGATCGAGCCCTGACGGCGCGCGCGGGTCGGCAGGGTGACGTCCAGCCATTCGGTGCGCAGACGCTCATCCAGCGCGGCATCGGCCAGAGCGGCCTTCTTGGCGGACAGGGCCGAGTTGATCTCATCCTTCAGGGCATTCAGCGCGGGGCCTGCCACCTGGCGTTCCTCGGGCGTCATTTTGCCCAACTCGCGCATCTTCAGCGCGACCTCGCCTTTTTTGCCCACGGCGGCGACACGGATCGCCTCAAGCGCGTTCTCGTCGCCTGCCTCGGCGATTTGGCCCAGATATTTTGCCTTAAGATCGTCCATGACGCCCTCTGAATTTGGTCGCCAACCTGCTATCGGGCCAGCCCCGCGAATGCAAGCGGGACCGGGCGGATCAATAGCTGTATTCGGGGAAAATCCGGGTCAGATCACCGTTCCAGTCGCCGTTGTAGTGTTCCAGCAACTCATCCGCAGGCACTTTCCCGCTTTGGATGCTGTCCTTGAGCGCGTTGAGGAAATGGGTCTCGTCCGGAACCAGGCCACCGGCACCGGGATAGGCGCGGGCTTTCAGGCCGGCTTCGGAGATCGCCACAACCTCACGCGCCAGATCGTGCATGTTGATGGTGCCGACCTTCGCTTGCAGGCCGTCTTTGGCAGCCGCGACACGCAGCGCCTCGCGGGTCTCGGTATCCCAGCCTTTGACCAGATCCCAGGCCGCGTCCAGGGCCGTTTGATCGTAAGTCAGGCCAACCCAGAAGGCGGGCAAGGCACACAGACGACGCCATGGGCCGCCATCGGCCCCGCGCATTTCCATGAATTTCTTGATCCGCGCCTCGGGGAAGGCGGTGGTCAGGTGGTCGGCCCAATCGCTGAGCGTGGGCGTTTCACCTGGCAGAGCGGGCAGTTCGCCTTTCAGGAAGTCGCGGAACGACATGCCCAGCGCATTGATGTACTGGCCATCGCGATAGACGAAATACATCGGAACATCGAGCGCGTATTGCACGTAACGCTCGAACCCGAAGCCGTCTTCGAACACGAAAGGCAGCATGCCCGTACGCGCATCGTCCAGATGCCGCCAGATGTAACTGCGCCAGCTTTTCTGGCCATTTACCTTGCCTTCGAAAAAGGGCGAGTTCGCAAACAACGCCGTTGCCACCGGCTGCAAGGCCAACGCCACGCGCAGTTTCTGCACCATGTCGGCCTCGGACCCGAAATCGATGTTAACCTGAACCGTGCAGGTCCGTCGCATCATGGCGCGGCCCATGGTGCCGACCTTTTCCATATAGTCATTCATCAGCCGATACCGCCCCTTGGGCATCAGCGGCATTTCCTCATGTGTCCAGGTCGGTGCCGCGCCCAGACCGATGAAACCCACGCCGATCTCATCAGCGATGTCCTTCACCTCGCGCAGGTGGGTGTTCACCTCATCACAGGTTTCGTGGATGGTCTCGAGCGGAGCACCCGACAGCTCCAGCGCGCCGCCCGGCTCCAGGCTGACATTGGCGCCATCCTTTTCCAGACCGATCAGATGACCCGCTTCACGGACTTCGGCCCAACCGTGCCGGTCGCGCAGGCCCTCCAACACCGCCACGATGGATCGCGCACCCTCAAACGGCAACGGTTTCAGCGTGTCTTTACAGTAGCCGAACTTCTCATGCTCGGTGCCGATGCGCCAGTCTGCCTTGGGCTTGCAGCCCGACTCCAGATATTCGGCCAATTGCTCGTGGCGTTCGATTGGTCCGCCGCCGGACTGGGGGATGGACATGAGACCCGTGCTCCGATCCTGATGTGTCTGTCTTTTGGCCAGTCGTGGGGGCAAACCGCGCCAGTGTCAATGCAGCCGAAGGTGTGGAGGGCGCGAGGGCGTACGCTCCCAAATCACGACCGGATGGGCCGATCCACCGTTCAGTTCGGCCAGCATATGCTCGGTTTTCAGACCCGGCAGCGCCGAGAAGACATCGAACAGCGCCTCGGCCCCTTCCGCATTCACAGGAATGTGAAGCACCGCCTGACCCGGTTGTTCCAACACCCAATGCGCCGGCGTCGAGGTCGGATCAAGCGCCAGCCGCTCAATCTCGCGCGTGGCGATGGTGCCGCCATCCAGTGGGCCGAAATAGGTGATCTGACCTTCATCGACGGTCACGACACCCTGTCCGCCAGTGCCGGTTCTGAACCTTGCGCGCTGCACCCCGATCACCGCCAGGGCGATTGCGACAGCGACAAGCAGCCAGCCGATCCACCCCAGCAGACCACCGGGCCCGTTGATCCAGCTGAGACCGAGGATCAGGACAAACCCGGCAACCAGCACTTCGCGCCAGCGCCACAGGGCCAGTTTTGCCTCGGGTCGGATGAAACTCATGACAAAGCCTCGAACGCAAACGAAACCGAGTAACGAACCAACGTTAGGTTGGGGACTGCCTTTGAGGCCGAGATCGTGCGCCGGTCAAACTCATGAGCGACGATAATCCCTCTGACGGCTTCTTCGCCTTCCTCGACCAAATCACCCATGTACCCCAATATCTGGGCGACAACCTTCGAATCGGTTTTGCCGGCTTTCAACTCCACAACGACCAGGCTGCCATCCGCGCCGCGGCACAGAATATCGATAAAGCCCGAGGCCACTGCCCGTTCAGCACCGTCATCCACGATTTCGAATCCGGTATCCAACAAAGAGATATTTTGCCGAATTGCGGTTTGCATATCTCGCTCAAGCGTAAACCGCTGCCTTTCAGGCTTCGTCTGTCCTGTAGTTTCAAGTCTTTCGTTCGCGGCTGTCAAACTGGTTCCAGCTTGGATTTCACGCAAGAACCGTGCGTAGCGCTGAACTGCGTTCTTGTAGGATTGCAACCCGTTTCGCAGATTTCCATTGATCGGAATCCGTGAGGGGTTCTCTTTGTCGCTGCGCTCGTCCGAAGTCGAATAGCTCAGACTTGCCAGAACGTCTTCCAGTTTCCCAAGGTCAAAGGCTTCGTCCAATGAGCCATAATGCGCTTCGACTTTCTGGACCCGGTGAATTTGAGCGACACAGGTGTTTTCTGCATAGCCCTCGGCAACAAGCCAATCCCGATATTGCGCTTTCATTGTTCCAACCTAACCCCAATCCCCCAGCGCCTGCTGCCACATGGTCAATGCAGCCACCGCTGCCGTGTCGGCCCGCAGGATACGAGGGCCAAGGCTGACCACATGCGCGAATGGCAACCCTGTCAGACGCGCGCGTTCCCTGTCCGAAAACCCGCCTTCCGGGCCGATGAGAATCGCCCAGGGCCGTCCTTTTTCATTGGCGGCCAGTCGCAGGGCCGATCCAACCTCGGCTTCGTTGCAGAACATCAGTTGCCGATCTTCGGGCCATGCATCCAGCAGCCGATCCAACCGCTGCAAATCGGCAACCTCGGGCACGAAGGTTCCGCCGCACTGCTCGGCCGCCTCGACGGCATGGGCCTGCAAGCGGTCCTGACGGATGCGTTCGGAATTGGTGAACTCGGTCTGAACAGGCAGGATACGCGCCGCACCCATTTCGGCGGCTTTTTCCACGATGAAATCGGTGCGGGCCTTTTTGATGGGCGCGAACAGGAACCACAGATCGGGCGGCAACTGCAACGGTTTCGTCTGTTCAAGGCAAGTCAGCGTCCCGCCGCGTTTTCCCGCCTCGGAGACTTCGGCCAACCACTCTCCGTCCTGTCCGTTGAACAGGGCGACCTGCCCTTTGACCGCAAGGCGCATGACACCAAAGAGGTAGTGCGCCTGGTCGCGCGTCAAAGGAACCGATTGCCCCTGACCCAAGGGCTGCTCTACATACAGTCTGATCTTCGCACTCATGAGACCCTACATATGCAAGGCAATGCCCCAACACCAGATGGTCAAGTCGCCGATGCCGTCAGCGGCAACTGGGTCGACACCCACGCCCCGGCCTTTGCCCGCCCCTATCTGCGCCTCAGCCGCGCGGACCGGCCCATCGGGACATGGCTGCTGCTGATTCCCTGTTGGTGGGGGCTGGCGCTGGCGATCCTGCATGATGGTCAGCCGCGTTGGGAAGATCTGTGGATCGCCGTGGGATGCGCATTTGGGGCCTTCCTGATGCGGGGCGCCGGTTGCACGTGGAATGACATTACGGACCGGGAATTCGACGGGCAGGTCGAACGCACACGCTCGCGCCCGATTCCGTCGGGTCAGGTCAGTGTCCGGCAGGCCGTGGTCTGGATGATCCTGCAATGCATTCTGGCGCTTGGTATCCTTCTCAGCTTCAATCAGGCGGCAATCGCAATGGGTGTTCTGTCCCTGTTGCCCGTGACGATCTATCCGTTTGCCAAACGATTTACCTGGTGGCCTCAGGTGTTTCTGGGGCTGGCCTTCAACTGGGGCGCCCTTCTGGCCTGGGCGGCCCATAGCGGTTCCGTGGGATGGCCAGCGGTGACGCTTTACCTGTCTGGAATCGCGTGGACCCTGTTCTACGATACCATCTATGCGCATCAGGATGCCGAGGATGACGAACTGATCGGCATCAAATCAACCGCTCGTCTGTTCGGAGCCGATACAGCGCGGTGGCTGAAGTACTTTTTGGTGGCGACCGTGTCGCTGATGGGGCTGGCCATCGTCGATGCAGGGGTGCCGGAGACCTCGATGCTGGCATTGGGTGTTGCGCTCTGTGGGCCTTGGGCAATGGGCTGGCACATGATGTGGCAACTCCGCGCGCTGGACATCGAAGACAATGCCAGGCTGTTGCAATTGTTCAGGGTCAACCGCGACACTGGCTTGATTCCGCTGATCTTCCTCTGCGTCGCCCTGTTGCTCTGATTGCACCTGCTGAACGTGGCCTGTAAAGATCGGCCCAACCGCCTGAGGAGTGTCAAACCCAAATATGCGTCTGCCGTATTTTATCGTTGTTTCCCTGATCTTTCTTGTATCAGCCGGGCTGTCGCTTTTGGCAGCCAGCTATGCCGTCACAAAGATCGAAGAGACATCGGAATTCGCCGTGCGCCGGGCGCTTGACCTCAAAGGGCACGACTGGGCCGAGGTCGAGTCGGACGGCTTACGCGTGGTCCTGACCGGGATTGCACCCGATGAGGCGACACGGTTCAACGCACTGACCGCAGCCGGAACCGAGGTCGATGCGTCCCGCGTAATCGATGAAATGGAGGTTGAAGCGACCTCTGCCCTGGCGCCGCCGCGCTTTTCGGCGGAAATTCTGCGCAACGATCACGGCATCTCGATCATCGGCCTGATCCCGGCCAGCGAAGACAGAGATGCCCTGATCAGAAGGCTGGGCAACCTCGACCGCAACATCGCAGTTTCGGACCTGATGGAAACCGCGGATTACCCCAAGCCCGACGGTTGGGATGCCGCGATATCATATGCCATCGAGGCGCTTGCCAGCCTGCCACGTGCCAAAATTTCCGCAAACGCCGATTTGGTCAAAATCACCGCCATTGCGGACAGCCAACAGGAAAAACAACGTCTCGAACGCGATCTGACCCGCGCCGCGCCGCCCAGCCTGCGGATCGGGCTGGCGATCTCGGCACCTCGTCCCGTCATAACGCCCTTTACGCTGCGTTTTCTGATCAACGAAAACGGTGGGCAATTTGACGCCTGCTCGGCACAAGATGCAAAAGCACGCGACCGGATCGTGACCGCTGCGCGCGATGCCGGCTTGTCGGGAACATATTCCTGCACCATCGGTCTGGGCGAGCCCTCGCCACGCTGGCCCGAAGCCGCCGAGAAGAGCATTCAGGCACTGGCCAGAATCGGCAAAGGCTCGGTCACGATGTCGGATGCGGACATCACCCTGGTTGCGGCGCAAGGCACGGATCCAGCCTTGTTCGACCGGGTTGTAGGTGAACTTGAAACAGCGTTGCCTCAGGTCTTTGCCCTGCATGCCGTGCTGCCGGGACCTGAAACCAGCGAACAGACCGGACCCGTCGAGTTCTCGGCGACCCGCAGCCCCGAAGGGCTTGTGCAACTACGAGGGCGCCTGGGGGATGAAACGTTGCGGGACATGGTCGACAGCTATGCCCGCGCGGCCTTCGGCTCGGATCAGGTCTATACCGCGACCCGCATCGCGCCGGGGCTTCCGGCAGATTGGCCGGTGCGTGTTCTGGCCGGCCTCGAGGCGTTGGCCCAGCTTCACAACGGGGCCCTGACCGTAACACCAGGCTCGGTCGAACTGACCGGCCTCAGCCATGAAGAGGATGCCAAGGCCCGTATCGCAGGTCAGTTGTCGGACAAGCTGGGCGAAGGGCAGGAATTCACCCTGACGATCACCTATCAGCCTCCGCCAGAGCCCGAAGACGCGCTGCCCGATCCTGAAGTCTGCGAAGCGCAGATCGCCGAAATCCAGACCGTCAGCAAAATTGCGTTCGAACCCGGATCAGCGACGATCGCATCCGACTCGCGCGATACGGTGAACCAGATCGCCGACATCCTGCGCGACTGCGGGCCGATCCGGCTGGAGATCCAGGGCCATACCGACAGCCAGGGCCGCGAAGAGATGAACCAGCAGCTCAGCCAGGCACGGGCGCAATCGATTCTGAACGAGCTGCGCGGGCGGCGCATTCCCACCAGCAGCTACACTGCCGTTGGATATGGTGAAACACAGCCCATCGCGGACAACGACACCGAAGAAGGCCGCGAAGCCAACCGGCGGATCGAGTTCCGGCTGATCCGTCCCGAGCCGGTCGAAGCCTCCGAAACAGGTCTCGAAGCGCTCGAGGCTGAGGCCGAGGCTGGGGCTGAGGCTGACGCGCCTGAAACGGATCAGACCGAATCGACCGCACCAGACACGGACGCAGAGGACCAGTAAGTTGAACAGAACCGAATTCATCATTGCCACAGCCGTCATCCTGTTTGCGGCCTTCTGCATGGGCTGGTTTGCCAACTGGCTGGCACACCGCCTGTCCCGCGTCCGCCAAAGCGACGTTGCCGATCTGGATCGCATGAGCCAGGAACTGCACGAAGCGGAAGAAACCCGCGATCAGGCCATAACCTATCTTCAGCAACGTGAAGCCGAGCTGACCAACCAGCTGACCCAGACAGAGGCAGAACTGGCCGCAGCCATGGACGGTCTGCGCGCCGCGCGGCAAGAGGCCGAGGAAATGCGCGGTCGGATCAACAACGCCGACTAGACGCTACAGTATCAGTTCAGGTAAACGACAGCCTCAACTTCGAACAGCATCGGTTCGATTGCCAGCTTTGGCACCGGAACCAGGGTTTGCGCTGGCAGAGTATCTCCAAACACGCGTTTGACGGCGTCAGTCAGCAGGCCGAGTTTCGACAAGTCGTGGTCCACCACGTAAACCGTCAACTTCACAACCTGATCGCACTGCGCCCCAAGCGCGTGGATCACCGCCTTGAGATTGGTATAGGCCTGTTCGACCTGCGCGCCGAAATCCGGCGACAACGCTCCGGTTTGATCCTGCCCACCCTGACCCGAGACAAAGGCCAACCGACCGGCGCTCGGGGTTACAACGGCGGTGCTATAGCCGTTCGGGGATGGGTCGTGGAGGTGTCCGGGATTGACGATCTGAGGACGCAGGGTCGTTTCGAGATTTTGTTTTTCAAGTGTCATGTTCGAAATCCTTGCTGAGGTGCAAGGACAGGTCTAGACGGTATTAGTGCCAAATTTTGTCACTGAATATGCTAGGTTGGGCTAATGAAAGCCGCGACCAGACAAGACGCCATCGCCCGTATCCTACGACGCAACAGCAGTTCCACCGTAGATGCGCTGGCCGCAGAGGTCGGCGTCTCGCGCCGCACCATCCTGCGCGACATCGCTGCACTGCGTGATCAGGGATTTGTAATCTATTCCGAATGTGGCCGGGGTGGCGGGCTGCAACTTGATCCGCAATCCGTCCAAACAACCGCCCGGTTGTCGGCAACCGAGGTTTTTGCCCTGCTGCTCGGCGTGGCGTCAATGCGGGCGGCACGTGCATTGCCGTTCTCGGATCTGGCGGATGCAGGTCTGGCCAAGATCGAAAAATCCCTGCCAGCGGACCGGGTGCGCGATCTGCGTCGCTTTCTCGATTGCCTCTACGTTGGACAATTGTCGCCTCAGCAGAACCTGTCAGACCTCGGACCCATGGATGCGGCCCTTCTGCCCGCCTTCGAACAGGCGTTTCTGAACCGGCTTTACCTGCGCTTTGGTTATCGCGACGCCAAAGGTGTCCAGAGTTTTCGCGAAGTTGAACCGCAAGCTATGCTGATCCTGCCACCGCTCTGGTACCTGGTTGCCTGGGATCCGCAGCGGGATGATTTTCGGCATTTCCGCATGGACAGGATCAGCGACCCGGAATGCGTTGAGGGTGCCATGTTCCGCCGCAAGAGAGTTCCGTTCGAAGACGATGTTTGCCCGTTCAATGATCTGCCGAAATAAGGCCGCGTCAGCCGATCCGCCCGCTCGACGCATCCTCACCACCGGGTCAGCGCGTCTTCATCCTCATCCTTGGCGGCAACCCATTCCGCACCCGACCGGGTGATTTCTTTCTTCCAGAAGGGAGCACGGGATTTCAGGTAATCCATCAGGTACTCCGCCGCCTCGAACGCATCCTTGCGATGCCGTGCAGCGGTGGCCACCATCATGATTTTGTCGCCCGGGGCCAGACGTCCATGGCGGTGAATCACCAGCACATCGCCCAATGCCCAACGCGCCTGCGCCTCTTCGGCGATCTTGGTCAGGGCGCGTTCGGTCATACCGGGATAGTGCTCGATCTCCATCACATCCAGATCACCGCTCGCCAGATCACGCACAACGCCGGTGAAGGTGACGATGGCGCCGTTGGAATCATACCCGGCGGCAAAGGCATTGGCCTCGGCCCCCAGATCAAATGCCTCCTCCTGAACCGCGATCCGCATCGGTCAACCGCCCGTCATCGGCGGGAAAAACGCAACTTCCCGAACACCTGACAGCGACGCATCGAAATCCGACAGCTCCTGATCCAACGCAACGCGCAGCGCGGACAGATCGGCAAATGCCGCGGCATAGCGCTCTTCCCGAGCGCTCAGTTCTGCCACCAATTCGCTGACCGTGGCCGCTTGCGTTTCGACCTTTTCCTTTGGCAAGCCGATGCGTTCGCGCACCCAGGCGAAATACAGAACATCCATCGGTTAGCTCTCCTTCAGATGAGGCATGGCCTTACGTAGATAGTCATAGCCGGTGATCAATGTAAGCGTAGCCGCAATCCACAACAGCCACAGCCCGACCTGACCCGCCCAATACATGCCATCGACATTCAGGCGCAGGTGGTTCACGTCTTCGACCTGACCCGCAATGATCTGCTCGACCAGCTCGGCATCCATGCCAAAACTTGCCATCACGGCATAGTGCTCGAAGATACCCTGCGAAAACAGAACCGCGATGGCGACCATCTGGGCCGTGGTCTTCCATTTGGCCAGTTTGGTGACTTTGAGCGTCCCGGCCACATCGCCCAGATATTCCCGCAGGCCCGAGACAAAGACTTCGCGAAACAGGATCACGGTTGCAGGAAGGACAAGCCACGGCGTCCAGTGCTCGGTCGAATAGCCCACAAGGATCATAAGCGCGATCACCACCATAGCCTTGTCGGCGATCGGATCCAGCATCGCTCCGATCTTGGTCTCCTGCTTCCATGCGCGGGCCAGATACCCATCGAACCAATCGGTAATCGCCGCTGACAGGAACAGGATCAGTGCAAACCAGTCCGCATAGGGACGGGTGAAATACAGAAACATAACTGCCAGCCCGGGCGCGGCCAGCAGGCGCAGGACGGTCAGGAGATTAGGTAAATTCCACTTCATGGCTTGGACCCTATATCGCCGGTCCGGGACAGAAAAGCCAATCAGACAAAAAACTGCATCACTCACAAACGCTTGGTCAAAGCGCCGCAGGCCCGACGTCTCAGAACAGTACCTCTTGGCCTTTCCCGGCTTTGCGGTCAGATTGCCGCGCAAGCCCAGCCGGAAAGTACCAGATGACAGCGCATATTCAAACCGACACACGGTCAAACATGATTGGCAGCCTCTGGATGGTTGCCGCGATGGCCGGTTTTGCGCTGGAGGATGCGTTGCTGAAGGCAGCCTCAGCCGCGCTGCCGATCTGGCAGGTCCTGGTTTTTTTCGGCGCGGGCGGGTCGGTGATTTTCGCTGCGGTGGCCCGGGCCCGCGGGCAGCGGCTGCTGCAACCTGACGTTCTGTCCCGCCCGATGAAAATTCGGGTGCTGTTCGAGGTCTTTGGTCGGTTGTTCTATGTTCTGGCCATCGCACTAACGCCGTTGTCCTCGGCCACGGTGATTCTGCAAGCCACGCCTCTGGTCGTTGTAGCAGGCGCCGCGTTGTTCTTCGGCGAGACAGTCGGTTGGCGGCGTTGGAGCGCTATCTTTGTCGGCATGATCGGCGTTGTCGTCATCCTGCAACCCACCGGAGACAGCTTTTCGCTGCTGTCGATACTGGCGGTGCTGGGAATGCTGGGATTTGCCGGACGTGATCTGGCCAGCCGCGCAGCACCTGCCACGCTTGGAACCGAAGTCCTGGGGTTCTACGGCTTCCTCAGCATCATCGTGGCCGGCGTGGCCTATCGGTTCTGGGAGGGCGCGCCGATTGCACCGGTTGGCCTTCACACCAGCCTGCATCTGATCGGTGCGGTGCTGATGGGCGTAATGGCCTATGCATCGCTGATGAAGGCGATGCGCACCGGCGAAGTGTCCGCCGTGACCCCGTTCAGATACACCCGGCTGTTGTTCGGCATCGGGCTTGGCGTAGCCATGTTTGGAGAGAGGCTGGATCCCAACATGTGGATCGGCAGCGCGCTGATCGTCGCGTCGGGTCTTTATATCCTGTGGCGGGGTCGGCAGGCCTAGCCCTTGTCGTGGAAGAAATCGTAAACCTTTTGCGCCAACCCGGCCGAGATTCCTTCGACCGCTTTCAGATCGGCCAGATTGGCCCGGCTGACGGCTTTGGCGCTGCCGAAATGGGCCAACAGAGCACGCTTGCGCGCAGCCCCTACCCCTGAGATTTCATCCAACGGCGTTGCACCCACGGCCTTGGCGCGTTTCGCACGATGGGTGCCGATGGCGAACCGGTGCGCTTCGTCCCTGAGGCGTTGAATGAAATACAACACAGGGTCGTTGCGTTTCAGCGCAAAGGGGCGCTGGCCGATCCGGTGAAACTCTTCCTTGCCGTGGTCGCGGTCGACCCCTTTGGCGACGCCGACCATGGGAATGTCTTCGACCCCATGTTCGACCATGATCTGATGCACCGCGCTTACCTGCCCGGCACCGCCATCGATCAGCAACAGATCGGGCCACAGCCCTTTGTCGCGGTCCGGGTCTTCCTTTTGCAGTCTGGTGAAGCGGCGGTTCAGCACCTCTTTCATCATGCCGAAGTCGTCACCCGGTGTCAGGTCATCACCGCGAATGTTGAACTTGCGGTAAGCGTTCTTCATGAACCCCTCGGGGCCGGCCACGATCATGCCGCCGACAGCATTGGTGCCCTGAATATGAGAGTTGTCATAGACCTCGATCCGTCCAGGCGGACCATCCAGATCGAACGCCTCGGCCAGCCCGCGCAGCAACTTGGCCTGCGTGGCACTTTCCGACATGCGGCGGGCCAAAGCCTCGCGCGCGTTGCGCAAGGCACCGGCAACAAGTTCCTGTTTTTCGCCACGCTGCGGCACAAGGATTTCGACCTTGCGCCCGGCTTTCTCAGTCAGCGCGTCCTGCATCAGATCCACATTTTCGATTCCGTCCGACAGGATCAGCTGACGCGGCGGCTCCTTGTTGTCATAGAACTGGCCCAGAAAGGCCTCCATCACCTCGGCAGGTGAAACATCCGGGCCGACGCGGGGATAGAAATCCTTGTTGCCCCAGTTCTGGTTCGCACGGATGAAAAACACCTGCACGCAGGCCTGACCGCTGTCCATATACAGGCCGATCACGTCCGCCTCGGCCACACCGCGCGGGTTGATGCCCTGAGAGGTCTGCACCTGCGTCAGAGCCCGGATGCGGTCACGCAGACCTGCGGCGCGTTCGAACTCCATCGCCTCGGATGCGGCCATCATCTGCTCGGCCAGTTCCTCTTGCACCTTGGTCGAGCGGCCCGACAGGAAGCGTTCGGCGTCCTTCACGCTTTCACGGTAATCCTGCTCTGAGATCAGGCCGACACACGGCCCGGAACACCGTTTGATCTGATACAGAAGGCATGGCCGCGTTCGGCTGTCGAACATCGAATCCGAGCAGTTGCGCAGCAGGAACGCTTTTTGCAACTGGTTCAACGTCCGGTTCACCGCACCGGCACTGGCGAAAGGGCCGAAATAAGCACCTTTTTCCTTCTTCGCCCCTCGGTGTTTCTTGATCTGCGGAAAATCATGATCCTTGGCGACCAGTATGTTCGGAAAGCTTTTGTCATCCCGCAACAATACATTGTATTTCGGCTTGAGCTGCTTGATCAGGTTCTGCTCAAGCAGCAGGGCCTCGGTCTCGGTTCGCGTGGTCAGGAACATCATCGAGGCCGTCGCGGCGATCATCTTTTCGATCCGCCCCGAATGACCCGGTCGTGTGTAATTCGACACCCGTGCCCTGAGATTTCGGGCTTTGCCGACATACAGAACCCGGCTGTCTGTATCGAGCATGCGGTAAACGCCCGGAGAACTGTCCAGCGTTTTTACATAGCGCTGAATGCAGGCATAGCCGGTGGGGGATGATTCGCTGTCGGTGGTCATGATCCTGAGATATGATTCTCTGGCAATGGCTGCAATCTCACGCTTGTCAGATCAAGAGAAAACAAATCCACGGTTTCTGTGGATAAGTGTGAAGATAAAATTCCGGAAGATCAGAAATCCCCTTGTTTCCTTGCCTTTTCCTTTACTTGCACAAAAAATAGGCAACTTATCAACTGTTTGTTTTTAAACATTATTTTTTTGCATACTTAGCAAGTGTATGAAAAAAAAGACATTTTTGTAACGCACATGTAACACGATTGAGAGCGGTGCAAAACTTGCAGCAGAATTACTTATTCTACACCCAGAACATCCGGAGTTTTCCAACCCAGATGCTGACCGCCGTCCACACATAAAAGCTGTCCGGTGACCGCGTGTGCATCCAGAAAGTACCCAAGCGCAGCGGTTATGTCAGACGGGTTGGATCCCCGCTCCAAAACGGTATTTGAACGCTGTGCCTGGAAATGTTCTTCGCTTTGGCGGTGGCCCTGCATCGTTGGGCCCGGCCCGATCGCATTGACACGGATCGTCGGAGACAACGCCTGCGCCGCCGTTCGGGTCAGCGTCCACAAACCCATTTTTGCGATGGTGTATGACATGAACTCGGGCGTCAGTTTACGCACACGCATGTCCACCATGTTGACGATGAGGCCGGTTGCAAGCGGTTCGCCATTTTCATCTGTTCCGGCGCTCAGCCCCTGACCGGCCATGGCCTGCGTCAGCACAAAGGGCGCGCGCAGGTTGCTGTCGAGATGTCGATCCCAGCTTTGCCGGGTTGCCGTGCGGATGTTGTCATATTCGAAGATCGAAGCGTTGTTCACCAGACACGTGATCGGCCCGCCCAGCGCCTCGGCCGCTTTGGGCAGCAGCGCCTGAACCTGAGCTTCATCCAGCAGATCGGCCTTCAGGGTCACGGATTTTCGGCCCAGGGCCTGTACCTCTGCCGCCGTCTCCTGCGCCGGACCTTCGGATGAGGCGTAATGCACGGCCACATCGAAACCTCGATCTGCCAGATACAGTGCCATGGCCCGGCCCAGACGAATACCGGCACCGGTGACTAGGGCTCGGGTCATTCTTCACCTCGTTTGGTCAGATCACACCAGCAATACGATGACGTAAAGCACATAAAGGAAAGTCAACACCATCCCCCAGACGCGCGAGATGTCGCGTTTTAGGAATACAAACGGAACCAGCAGCAGCGATGCGCCCAGCATGACCCACAGATCGAACCGAAGGAATTCCGGATCGACCGGAATGCGCCCGAACCAGGTTGCGATCCCGATGATGGCCAGAAGGTTGAACATGTTCGAACCGATCACGTTGCCCAGCGCGACATCGGCCTGTCTGCGCAATGCGGCCATAAGCGTCGTCGCCAGTTCGGGCAAAGAGGTTCCAACCGCGACCAGGGTCAGGCCGATGACCGTTTCACTGACCCCATAGGTTCTTGCGATGACGGTCGCGTTGTCGACAAGCAAGTGCGCACCCATCGGAAGCCCCACCAACCCCAGGATCAGGTAAATCGATACCTTCCAGTAGGGCATGTCAGGGTCGGCTTCCTCCAAGCCTTCAAGCTCGTCATCATCCGCGCAAGCCTCACCACAGGCCTTGCGATGTGCTTTCGCCTCACGAAAGGCAGTCATCAGGACAAGACTCAACGCCGCCAGCAGGATCAGACCGCTGAAGAATGTGAATGTTCCGCTAAAAGCCAGCCCGATGAACAGAACCGTCGCCAGCAGCATGAAGACGTAATTCCTGCGGCTGTCACATTCACTGGTGTGAATCGTAGCCAGCAATGCGGGCAGTCCAAGAACCAACAGGATGTTGGCCGTGTTCGATCCGACAACGTTGCCCAGCGCAATACCGGGAGCGTTCTCTTTCAATGCGCTGATGGCGATCAGCAACTCGGGTGCAGACGTTCCGAAGGCCACTATCGTCAGGCTGACAATCAACGCCGGAACACCCAGACGCAAGCTCAGGTTCACAGCACCGCGCACAAGCGCATCGCCTGCAAGCAGTAGGATCAACAGCCCAAGACCAGACAGCAGCCAAGTGGTGATCAAGTCCGACCTCCTTTTTCGCAGGCACAAGGGCCTTTGCCTATGCGAAACCGTCCGCAGCGCGGACACTTGGCCGAACTCAGTTTCTTCTGCCCCGGAAAGCGCAGTTTACCGAACATCGCCAGGACACCCATGCAGATCAGAAAAAGTGTGACAGCCTTGATGATCACGTCACAAACCAAAACGCGCGTAGGCCGCACGCTCCTCTAATCCGGCAATGGCATCCTGTGCCAGGCTGGCCCCGAACCGAGACCAGATCGGTTTGCGCACGCCATAACGGCGGAACTTGACCTTGTCGCCAAACCGTTCCTGCATCTTGGGTTTCAGATGGGCGATACCGTCGATCAAACCCAGTTCATGCGCCCGACGCGCCAGCCAGACTTCACCCGTGAACAGGTCGGCACTGTGATCCAGCTTGTCACCCCGGCGGGCTTTGACATGCGCGATGAAGTTTTCGTGGATGTCGCCCAGCAGCCCTTGCAAGCGTGCCACATCCTCTTTCTTTTCCGGCGAAAAGGGATCCAGCATCGATTTCGATTTGCCCGCTGTATGAACGCGCCGCTCGAACCCCTGCCGCGCCAGGAAGACATGCGCGCCAAAACCTGCCGAAATGACTCCGATTGAGCCAAGAACCGAACTGTCGTCGGCCCAGATCTCATCCGCAGCGGCCGCCAGCCAATACCCTCCGGATGCCGCAACATCTTCGACAAACCCGATCACGGGCACGTCCAGCTCTTGCGACAAACGCCGAATTCGGGCGCCAATCAAAGAGCTTTGTACCGGCGACCCGCCCGGAGAGTTGATCTCGAGCGCGACAGCCGCAGGTTTCCCCTTTCGAAACGCCTTGTCGAGAACCGGGGCCAGGGTGGTATCGTTCAAGGACCCGCGACCGGCCATTCCAATGGAACCGGACAAACGGACAACGGCCACGCAAGGGTGCTTTTTTACAAACGGCAGGCTGAGCTTCATGGGTGCCGATGTAGAGTGCCCCCAACCCGTAAACAAGGGACTCTGCCGGCGTAAAACGCGACGTGAACCAAATTCACACACCCGATGGGCAAAAATGCAACGCCTTGGCGAGGGTCAACTGCGAATGCGCCAGCCGGTTTTGAATATCCAGCCTATGACGGCCAGGCACAGCCCTGTAAAAGCGACAATGGCAAGAAGACTGAAAACAATCGGCACATCTGCCAGCCCGTAAAAGGACCAGCGGAAACCCGAAATCAGATAGACCACGGGATTGAACAGCGTGATGGTCTGCCACAATGGCGGCAGCATCGAGATTGAATAAAACGTGCCCCCCAGAAAGATCAGTGGCGTCACCACCAACTGCGGCACCAGCGACATCTGCTCGAAGTTACTGGCCCAGATGCCGATGATGAATCCGAGCAACGAAAAGCTGAGACAGGACAGGATCAGAAACGCGGCCATGGCGAATGGATGCTCGATCCGAATATCGACGAAAAACGTCGCGGTGAACAATATCACCAACCCCACGAACAACGCCTTGGTTGCGGCGGCACCGACATATCCGATCACGATCTCGATGAAATTGACCGGAGCGGATAACAGCTCGTAGATGGTGCCCAGAAACTTGGGGAAGTAAATTCCGAACGACGCGTTCGAAATCGACAGCATCACCACCGACAACATGATCAGCCCCGGCACGATGAACGCACCGTATGAAACGCCCTCGACCTCTTGGATACGGCTGCCGATGGCGGTGCCAAACACCACGAAGTAAAGCGACGTGGACAGAACCGGCGACAGAAAGCTCTGTGCCAGAGTGCGAAAGAAACGGGCCATCTCGAACCGGTAGATGGCAGCGATCGCGGTCCAGTTCATGCGGCCTCTCCCGATACCAGATTGACAAAAATCTCTTCCAGGCTTGATTGTCTGGTCTGCACGTCGCGCAACACCAACCCGGCCTCGGACACGTCATTCAGCAAGGTCGTTATGCCGGTACGATCCGCATGGGTATCGTAGGTATAGATCAGACAATCACCCGCGCCGTTGAGGGCCAGATTGTGGCTGACCAGATTATCGGGAATCCGATCTATGGGCTCGGTCAGCATGACTTCGATCTGCTTTTTTCCCATCTGCGACATGAGTGTGTCTTTGTCCTGCACCAGCAAAAGCTCACCCTTGTCGATGACGCCGACACGATCCGCAATCGCTTCTGCTTCTTCAATGTAATGGGTGGTCAGAATGATGGTGACACCGTCCCGTTTCAGTTCCGCCACAAGCTCCCACATGTCCTTGCGCAACTCGACATCCACTCCGGCAGTCGGCTCGTCCAGAAAAAGCACACGGGGTTCATGGGCCAGGGCCTTGGCGATCAGCACCCTCCGCTTCATGCCGCCGGACAATTCCTTGATCGCGTTGTTGCGCTTGTCCCACAGGGACAGCTTGCGCAGAATCTCTTCGATCCGCGCGTTGTCCTTGCCAAGTCCGAACAGCCCGCGTGACAGTCGAACCGTGTTCCAGACCTTTTCAAACGGTTCCAACGCGATCTCTTGCGGTACAAGCCCTATCATCCTGCGCGCTGCGCGATAATCGGACTGGGTGTCATGTCCGCCAACCGTGACCACCCCCGAGGTCGGAGTCGTTATTCCACAAATCGTCGAAATCAGGGTCGTCTTTCCGGCCCCATTTGGCCCCAGAAGCGCAAGTATCTCACCCTCTTCAATATCCAGAGACACACCTTTCAGCGCCTCGAACCCATCCGCGTAAGACTTGCGAAGTTCTTTGATGGACAAAATGGTCGTCATATCCGTTCCCCGTTCCGACCGAGACCCTATCGCGCCGAACCAGCCTGTAACAGGTCAATTTCGCACAACGTGCCGCGCATTCTGTAATGGTTGTCAGAACCATGCTCAATTCCAACTTGCAATCCGTCAACCCACCCGCAAACTCTGCCACAACGGAGGGCGCCGATGCTGAATGGAATACGCATAGTCGAAATCGAAGGGCTGGGCCCCGGCCCGTTTGCCGCCATGCAGCTAGCTGATCTGGGCGCCGACGTCATCACGATCCACCGCAAAGGCCAGGCAGTAACACCGGGCATGCCCGACCGCTCGCTTCTGGACCGCGGCAAACGATCGATTGCGCTTGATCTGAAGGATCCCGAAGATCTGGCGACCGCCCGTCGCCTGATTGACACGGCAGATGCGCTGATCGAAGGCTTTCGCCCCGGCGTGATGGAGAAGCTGGGTCTTGGCCCGGATCTTTGCCTGACCCGCAACCCAAAACTGATATATGGCCGCATGACCGGCTGGGGGCAGGATGGTCCGCTGGCCGACACGGCAGGACATGACCTGAATTACATCGCCTTGTCCGGTGCGCTCTGGTACGCCTCTCTCCCGGATCAGCCGCCTCAAACCCCTGCAACCTTGGTCGGCGATATCGGCGGAGGCGCCATGTACCTTGTCGCGGGCATCCTGGCAGGTTTGATCAACGCGCAAAGAACCGGGAAAGGCACCGTGGTCGACGCCGCCATCTACGACGGCTCGGCCCATATGATGAACCTTCTGATGACCATGCGCCAAACCGGAAACCTGTCTGAAACCCGCGGCCAAAGCCTGTTGGACGGCCCGCATTGGAGCCGAACCTACACCTGCGCGGACGGCGGATTTGTTTCGGTCCAATGCCTCGAACCAAAATTCTACGCCCGATTTCTTGAAATCCTGGGCCTGTCCCGGGACCCGGCGTTCCAACAACAGTACACCCGCAAGCTCTGGCCCGACCTGACCTGGCGCCTGGCCGAGATCTTCTCATCCAGGCCGCGCGACCACTGGGCCAAACTGTTCGACGGATCAGATGCCTGCGTCGCCCCGGTACTCAGCCCCGACGAGGCCACAGCCCATCCGATGAATGCAGCCCGTCAATCCTGGCGCCAGACAGACGGCACCCTACAGGCCGCCGCCGCCCCACGGTTCTCCACACACCAGTGGCAACCAAAGCCCAGCCCTGCCCGCGGCCAGCACACAACCGAGATCCTGAATGAACTCCAAGCCCCAGAAAGCACCTGACACACTCTTCATCTGGCCAGAAATATCCCGGGGGTGAATTGGCCAGCGGCCAAGAGGGGGCTGGCCCCCTCCCATGCGTTCTACCCGCCGCGCACCGTGTCGATCATCAGCTGAACATTGTCCGGGTCGGCATCCGGAGTGATCCCATGGCCGAGGTTGAAAATATGCGGCCCCTTGGAAAAGGCGCGCACGATGCGCCGAGTCTCATCCACCAGCGCCTGACCGCCAGTAACCATGTGCGACGATGCCAGATTGCCTTGCACACAGCCATCAATCTGCACGTTCTTAGCCGCCCATTCGGGCGACACGGAATTGTCCAGCGCCACGCAATCCACGCCGGTCGACCTTGCAAACCTGACATACCCGTCGCCTGCTTCCCGCGGAAATCCAATCACGGGGATGCCAGGATGACGTTCCTTGATGGCCTGCGTAATCACCCGGCACGGCTCCACCGCGTATTTGCGGAAAGCTTCGCCCGTCAAAGACCCCGCCCAACTGTCAAATATCTTGACCACCTCGGCTCCGGCGTCGATCTGAGCGGACAGATATTCAATCGTTGCCGCGGTGATGCGGTCCAACAGCGCCTCGAACAAAGCGGTATCACCTTCGCGCAACGCATGCGCGGGACCCTGATCCGGCGTGCCGCGCCCTGCAATCATGTAGGTGGCCACAGTCCACGGCGCACCTGCAAATCCGATCAAGGTGGTTTCCGACGGCAATTCCCGCGAAAGAATGCGCACCGTCTCGTAAACCGGTGACAGTGTCTCGTGAATCGCATCAACAGGCTTCAACGCATCAAACTCGGCCTGCTGCGTGATGGTGGACAAACGCGGCCCTTCACCTGTCACGAACCAAAGGTCAGCCCCCAGCGCCTGTGGCACAAGAAGGATGTCGGCAAACAGGATCGCCGCATCGAACCCATATCGCCGAATTGGCTGCAAGGTAACTTCTGCTGCCAATTCAGGATTGTAGCACAGTGACAGGAAATCCCCGGCCTGAGCACGTGTGGCCCGGTATTCCGGCAAATACCGACCCGCCTGACGCATCATCCAGATCGGCGGCACATCCTGTACTTCGCCCGCCAGCGCCCGCAGCAGCTTCTTTGTCTCGGCCATGTTTGTCCCCAGCATTCAGGTTTTGGCAACGGGTCGTCCTTCGGCGGCAATTTGTCAAGCTCAGCCCCCATTGTCAGGGCAATGTGACGCGACTAAAGCTGTGCACATGACTTTGACCCTGCCCACCCCCGCATCGCCCCTCAGAATCGGCACTCGTGGCTCGCCGCTGGCTCTGGCTCAGGCCTATGAAACGCGCCAACGCCTGAGCGATGCCTTTGATCTGCCACAGGATGCGTTCGAAATCGTAGTGATCAAGACGACCGGTGACAATCGCGCCATGATCGACGCGGATCGACCGCTGAAGGAAATCGGCAACAAGGGCCTGTTCACCAAGGAAATCGAAGAGGCGATGCTGCGCGCCGAGATCGACATCGCCGTGCATTCAACAAAGGACATGCCCGTTGAACAACCCGAAGGGCTGGTCCTGGATACGTTCCTGCCGCGCGAGGATGTGCGCGACGCCTTCATATCTCCGCGATTGGGCTCGATCCACGATCTGCCCGAAGGCGCCGTTGTGGGCACCTCGTCTTTGCGGCGGCGGGCGCAGCTGCTGAATCGGAGGCCGGATCTGAAAGTGGTCGAGTTTCGCGGAAACGTGCAGACACGGCTGAAAAAGCTTGAAGACGGGGTTGCCGATTGCACGTTTCTGGCAATGGCAGGCATTCGCCGTTTGGGAATGGAAGAGGTTCCGGCCAGCGCCATTTCCCCTGACGACATGCTGCCAGCGATCGCGCAGGGCACCATCGGCATCGAACGGCGCTGCGACGACATGCGCGCAGCCGAAATGCTGGACGCGATTCATCACACCGAAACGGGATGGCGCCTGGCGGCAGAACGCACATTGCTGGCCGCGCTGGACGGGTCCTGCGAAACCCCGATCGCCGGTCTTGCCGAACTGGACGGCGACAAACTCAGGCTGCGAGGCGAAGTGCTGCACCCAGACGGAACGGAAACCGCCAGCAGGGATATGACCGGCCCCGTCGAGGATGGGCCCGAGATGGCCCGCGCGATGGCGGCTGAACTGCTTGAACAGGCGGGACCTGATCTATTCGATTGGAAAAATTCACAATAAGTTTTCCTAGTGTGAACTTGATCACTGTAGAAGGCGGCGCGATCAGGCATTAATGTGACATACCGAAGAGGAAGTCGGGTCAGTCTCGAAAGTATCGAAAAGTTTTTAGATTGCCGGTGTTTTAATCAGTATTCGAGGGGGCGAGGCTGACCCCCGGCTTCCAAAGGTAGCGGGTCGCTGTTGAGTTCAACGGCGACCCGTTTACGTTATGCCAGACCCGCCTTCAGGAAATCGCTTCAACGGCGTGACGTACGGCCTCTCTGGTCTGTTCCAGATCCGCTTCGGTAACCGCCAGAGACGGGTACAGTTTGCCCGGAGCCTTGAAGACTCCATGCGCCCGCAAGGTTGCATTGTACGTGGCATTGCGCTGCGGATCATCATGGTTTGCGCTGCGATAGTCCCGACATTCGGCCTTGGTGAAATAAACGTCGAACAAAGTCTCGTCACCGCAGATGCGATGGACGATGCCGGCCTCATTCAAAGCGTCCGATTGCATCTGTTGCAGCTGCTTCCCAATCGCTCGCAGGTGTTCATAGGTGCCGTCGCGCCGCAAAACCTCCATCGTCTTCAGCCCCGCCGCTGAGGCGACGGGATTGCCGGACAAAGTGCCCAACTGCATCAGCCAGCCCTGTTCTCCGACTTTCGATTTGTCGAAATGCTTCATGATCTCGGTGCTGGCACCCAATGCCGCCAGAGGGAAACCACCACCGGTGATCTTGCCAAGCGTACAGATATCCGGGGTCACGCCATATCGCTCTTGTGCGCCGCCATAAGCCAGACGGAACCCGGTGACGATCTCATCAAATATCAGCAGCACACCAGATTTGTCGCACAAGGTCCGCAAGCCCTGCAAAAACCCCGGCTCGGGCGGGATGATCCGCTGCAAGGGTTCGACCATGATCGCAGCGACATCATCATGTTCGTCCAGCAGCGCCGCCACCGCGTCAAGATCATTGAATGGCGCGATCAGCATCTGCTCGGCCACGCTTTGGGGGATACCGGCACTGTCGGGAACGGCCTGCGGGAAATTGACCCGGCGGCTGGGGGCCAGGCTCATCTGCGCCTCGGCGCTCATGCCGTGATACCCCCCTTCGAACTTGAGGATCTTGTCGCGCCCGGTATAGGCGCGCGCCAGCCGCATGGCGTACATGTCTGCTTCGCCCCCAGAGGCAACAAAACGCACCTGCTCGCAACAGGGGACGGCTTCGATGATGGCCTCGGCCAGTTCGATGCCCTTGCTGTTGTTGGCGAAGAAGGTCATGCCTTTGGGCAGTTGCTCCAGCACCGCTTCCATCACCTCGGGGTGGCCATGGCCCAGTAGCATCGGGCCGGACCCGATCAGATAGTCGATATATTCGTTCCCGTCCTCGTCCCAGACATGGCTGCCCTCGCCTCGGGCAATGATGATGCCCGGATCGAAGTTGCCGAAACCGCCAGCTGGCAGAACGTCTTTTGCGCGTGCAATCCACTCGGACTGTGTCTGGATCTTCAGCATCTCAATCAATCTCCAAAATCGGGGCGCCAAGGATTTCGAGGTCAGGTGTCACACCTAAACCCGGGCCTTCGGGCGGTGCAATCCGGCCGTTTTCACGGTTTGGTGCGTCAGGGCACAGGCGCGGGGCAACGTAAGAGGACAAGTCGCAAGTGTTCATCAGCGATCCATGCGGGGTTGAAGCCGCAAAATGCAGCGAGGCCGCCGTGACGATATCCGATCCCCAGGTGCATTCCGCACAAATCTCGGCGCCCAGCTGCGCGGTCAGATCGCGTGCACGACGCATTGCCGAAAGACCGCCGAATTTCGACAGTTTCAGCGCCACCGCGTCCATGCATCCCAACTCATGCGCCCGCATCAGCGATGCAAGATCAAAAGCATTTTCGTCGATCTTCATGGGCAGACCCGTCGACTGACGAACAGCGGCGCAATCTTCCAGTGTTTTACAGGGCTGTTCCAGCATCACATCCAGATGCGCCACCGCGCGCCCGGTTCGCGTTGCCTGAAGGCGCGATGCGCCGCAGTTCCAGTCCCCATACACAAGCGGCCCGGTTCCCACGGCTTCGCGCACTTTGATCAGCCGCTCGGCATCCGCCTGCCAATCGCCCTCGACGCCCAGCTTGACCTGGAATTGCCGAATGCCCGTCTGGAAGGCTGCCTTGGCGATGCGCGCCATTTCGTCCGGCGCGATACATGTGATCGAATGGTAAAGCGCCATATCCGCCCGTGTCCGCCCGCCCAGCAACGCGTAAACCGGCACCTCCGCCGCGCGGCCGAACAGATCCCACAGTGCGATGTCGACGATCGATTTCGCATAGCTGTGGCCTTGCAGAAACCCGTCCAGCTTTCGCATCGGCGCATCGACCCCAATTGGCGAAACCCCGAGAATCTCGGGACCCATTTCAGCGATGGCCCCCGGCACGCCATCCGCATAGGCGGGCAGATAATGCGGGATCGGGCAGACCTCGCCCCAACCTGTCAGACCTGTATCCGTCTCAAGGCGCAGGATATGAGACGTCACGGTCGCGCAGGTCTTGCCGCCAGCCATGTGATAGGTTTCATGGCTGGTCAGATCGACGGACCAGAGTGTTATCTTGTCAATTCTCAAGCATATTCTCCTACTGGATCACCCAATGCAGCTTCGTCCGGATGCACGCCCAGCCCCGGCGCTTCGGGCAGATGCAGATGGCCATCGACGTTACGGGGCCCTCGACCACCTGCAACATCAACCGTGATCATGTCCTGACAGGCCCAAACCGCGTGGCAATGGTCATCCGGGATCGTGGCGGCCAGATGCAGCGCTTCGGTATCGGCCAGAACCGTTCCACCGGTAGCCATCACGAACATGTCTATCCCATGGGCCAGCGCGATATCGCGCATCCGCGCGGCCTTTGTCAGGCCACCCACGCGATTCAGCTTGATCCCGAATATCTGGGCCAGACCATCGTGGGCAATCCGGACGGCATCCTGCAAGGTCACAAGGGACTCGTCCACAGATACTGGGGATGCATGAAGCCTTGAGATCGCCGCGATATCATCCAGTGTTTCGCAGGGTTGCTCGAACATCACGTTCAGGTCCTCGCAGGTGCTCATCACCCGCAAGGCCTGCTGGCGCGTCCAGCCACGGTTGACATCATACAGAACAATCTCTCCGGGCTGCCGGATGCTTTCCACATCCCGCACACGGGCAATGTCCCGCTCGACATCACCGCCGATCTTCACCGAATGCGCGACATAGCCGCGCTTGCGATACCGCTCCATAACCTCGCGTGTTTCCTCGACGGTTTTTGCCCCGACCGAGGACGCAATCGGGCGCGGTGTACGCGATCCGCCGCCCATCAGATCGGCAATCGGCAAGCCCGCCGCCTGACCGGTAATATCCCAGCAGGCCATGTCTATGGGGCTTTTAGCATAGAGATGTCCGGGCAAGGCTAGATCCATGGCCCGTTCCACGTCCAGCACGCGCCGCGGATCAAGGCCCAGGATGAAGGGGGCCATCGTTTCGATCCCGGCCCGGATGCCCGGCCCGTGCGCAGGTACATAGGTGTGCCCCCAGGGCGTGCCCTCGCCCCAGCCAACCAGACCGGTATCGGTTTCGAGCCTGACCAGCGTCGCATCAAGCGTTTCAAACTTCAGGCGCCCCCCGGAAAGCCAATAGGGATGCTCGAGCGGCAAATCGACCTGAAAAACGGTAATGGTTTCAATCTTCATAGAGCATACTCCGCCACGGGTGCGCCGAGGCTTTCAAAATCGGGGGTTACACCCAATCCCGGCGTATTGGTTGTATAAAGCTTTCCGTCTTTATCGACAGGACCTCCGACGCCCGTAGATCGCGTGTTGTAGTTCATCATGTCCGTGGTGTTCTGCAGGTATTCAGGCGGGGTCGACGCCGCAAAATGGGCGACAACCGATGCGATGGCCGTTTCAATCGCGTTTCCCGCACCCCAGGCATAGGTGCCGCCGACATAGGGAAGCCCGGTCTGGTAAATTCGGATGCGGGTGATTTTCATGCGGCGTCCATTCTGGGCAGGTCGCCCATCCCTTCGCCTCGCCACAGGACAAAGGTCAGGATCGGTTGGTCCGTCGTTGTCATGGCGTGGCTTTGCCAGCTTTTGTGCTGTCGTGTCTGGTGCGGGCCGACGAAGGTTTCATCCTCGTAGCTGCGAAAAACTGCTCCGCCCGCAAGGGTCAGATACAGTTCTTCCGCCTGATGGCTGTGCCAGTCATAGTCCAGACCAGCGCCCCAATATCCAACGTAGCCGCGCAATTGGGTCGAGTGGAAATGCCCGGTCGGTCCGAACAGTTCGTAATACCCGTACCGATTCAGGAAATCCGCACCGACTTCCTCTTCGGTGTATGTGTGTTTCCATTGCGCCAGATGCGCGCTGGCCTTGATCGCCGCGACCAGATCACGGGTTGGCGCCACGCCATCAAGGCCAAAATCGCCCACCAGATCGGTCGCCGGAATGTGAGCAGGCTGCAAACCCGTCGGTGTCAGATCGTCCGGCCATGATGCAAACGCGGCAAGGTCAGGATGCGCCTGATGCAATTGGCGGGCCGCCTCGAGAACATCATCCAACGTCATGGTACCACCACGATGTTGCCGGTATGCTGTTTGGCGATGAACGCCGCTTGCGCGTCCCGCAACTCCTCCAAAGGATAGGTTGCGGCCAGAGCCGGCTTGATTTCACCGGCTTCAATATATGTCACGAGGTTCTTCATGACCTCGGGTCCGATCACGGTCGAACCGGTGAAGGTCAGATCGCGCAGATAGAACGTCCGCAGGTCAAGTTCGACCATCGGACCTGCAATGGCCCCCGAACAGGTGTAGCGCCCGCCGCGCTCCAGTACGTCGATCAGGTTCGGCCAGTAAGGGCCACCTACCACATCGGCGACCACGGTGATCTTCTCGTCGCCCAGCGCCGACCGCAGATCTTCAGGTGTGCGGGGCAATATCACATCTGGGCCAAGATCGGCCACGTCGGCGTGTTTGGATTCGGATGCCATCGCAATCACACGCGCGCCACGGCGTTTGGCCAATTGAACCAAAGCACCACCCACCCCGCCAGAGGCACCGGGTACAAGAACGGTGTCTTTTTCCGTCACGTTGGCACGGGACAGCATTCCTTCGGCGGTAGAATAGGAACAGGAGAATGTGGCCAGTTCGGCATCCGACAGATCCGAAGTGATCGGCACCGCATTGACCGCCAGAGTCGTGGTATATTCGGCGAACCCGCCATCGCGTTCCGAACCGAAGTACCCTGTCTTGTTCATGTTGCCGGGATCAGCCGGATCTCGCAGCCAGCCATCCGTGATGACACGCTCGCCTATACGAGCGCTGTCCACGCCCTCGCCAACGGCCACGATACGGCCGCAGACATCTGCGCCCTGAATGCGCGGGAAGGTGATCGGGTTGCCGCCCCATGTCGGGTCTTCTTCACCGACTTCCTCGAATGCGCCACCGGTGGTCGCATCCGTTACGGTCTTGGAATACCAGCCGGACCGCGTATTGACGTCGGTATTGTTCAGGCCGCAGGCTGCGACCCTGATCAGAACTTCACCAGCCGCGGGTTCTGGACGCGGCCAGTCTTCCTGCATCACCATCTGTTCCAGACCACCATGGCCCATTGTGACCATGGCTCTCATCGTATCGGGCAGGCTCATCAAGCGGTCTCCAGTATGGCGTCACTGCGGGGCAGCAAACTGTCGAGGTCGTAGGCAGGTTTGTCCAGAACACGGGCGGTACGGGGTTGGCCATGGATCACGACCTCCAGCTGTGTCCCGGCCTTGGCCGCTTCGGGCTTGAGGTATGCAAAGGCCAGAATCTTACCGACGGTGTGGCCATACGCGACCGACGCCGTGGACCCGACGACGCGCCCGTCCAGCAGCACCGCCTCTCCGCCATGCCCATCAATCTCTCCATCCGGTTCAATTGAAAGATAGGCACAGATCCAGGGCAGATCGGTGTTGAGCGTCTTGTCCTTGCCCAGATAATCCTTGTCGGTGCGCGCAAAACGCAGCACGTCGGCCTCGGCCAGAGTGACCTCGTTGGTCAACTCGCCCGCGCCTTTGAAGCCCTTCTCCATTCGCATCACGTTCATGGCAAAGCTGCCGTAGTCGGTGATGCCATACGCCTCACCTGCCGCCCAAAGCGCGTTGTAGACGTCGAGGCAGGCAGCGTTGGGCATGTGCAGTTCCCAGCCCAGTTCCCCGGCATAGGACATGCGGAAGGCCCAGACCTTGTGACCGGCGATGGTGATTTCCTGCGCGGAAAGCCAGCGGAACCCGGCATTGGTCAGATCGGCATCGGTACAGCGCGCCAGCACATCCCGCGATCGAGGACCGTTCAGCGACAGGGCCGACCAGTCGGCAGACAGGGCAGTTACCTGCACATCCTCATCCGCGCGCTGCTGCGCCAGATGATCCAGCAGGCGCTGTTCGAAGAAGGCCGCACAAACCAGATAGAAGCGGTCGTCGGCCATGCGGACAATCGTGGTCTCCAATTCGATACGGCCGCGACGGTTCAGCATATGGGTCAGCGTGATCGAGCCGACCTTCTGCGGCATCCGGTTTGCGGTCAGCCGGTCAAGCAAGGTATAAGCCCCCGGCCCCGAAACCTCGACCTTGGTGAAAGCGGTGACGTCCATGATGCCGACGCTTTCACGAACGGCTTTGACCTCGGCCGCGACCATGTCGTCGGCAGGTGTGCGGCGGAAGGAATAATGGTCGCGCTGTTCCACCCCATCGCGGGCAAACCAGCGGGGGCGTTCGAAACCATACACTTCTTCATGCACCGCGCCCTTGGATTTCAGCAGCTCATGCAGCGGCGACGGCTTGATCGGTCGCCCGGCCAGACGGTTGAAATGTGGAAAGGGGATTTCATGGCGCAGGCAGTAGTCTTCTTCGGCCTTGATCACCTGCCAATCCTTGGTCGCATAGCTGCCGAACCGGCGCGGATCGAATTCGCGCATCGAGATATCGGCGGCACCATGCACCATCCACCGCGCCAGTTCGCGGGTCAGACCCGGCCCCCAGCCGATGCCGATCTGGGTCCCGCAACAGCACCAATAGTTCCGAACCCCCGGCGCTGGTCCGATCAGCGGATTGCCATCCGGCGGGTGCGAGATCGCCCCGTGCACGTCGCGCTGAACACCGAGTTCGGCAAAGATCGGCATCCGGTTCAGGCTTTCCTCAAGCCACGGCATCACCCGGTCGTAATCCGCGTCGAACAACCAGTTTTCGTATTCCCACGGGCAGTGATCATGCCAGACCGAGTTCGGGTTCTCTTTTTCGTAAATCCCGATCAGACCGCGCTGCTGCTCCATCCGGATATAGCCCGAGACCTTGCGGTCATCACGGATCACCGGCAGTTCGGTGTCCAGGTTCTGGAATTCAGGCACCGGCTCGGTCACGAAGTAATGGTGCGTCATCGAGGTCATCGGCAATTGCAGCCCCGACCATTCGCCCATCTGACGGGCATAAGTGCCGCCTGCGTTCACCACATGCTCGCAGGTGATGGTGCCCTGCTCGGTCTCAACCGCCCACTCGCCATTCTCGGCCTGCGTGATGTTGGTCGCGCGGCAGTTGCGGAAGATACGTAGGCCTTTCTGACGCGCACCGGTCGCCATCGCCATGGTCACGTTGGTTGGATCGACATGTCCGTCATCCGGTGTGTGCAACGCGCCTAAAACACCTTCGAGGTTGTAGAACGGGTGCAGTTCGGCCACCTTTTCGGGACCAACAAGCTCGATATTGAAACCCAGCGACCGACCAACCGACAGGGTGTGGCGCAGCCAGTCCATCTCATCCTCGGTATAGGCCAGACGGAACGAACCGCAGCCATGCCATGTGACGGGCTGGCCGGTTTCGGCCTCCAACTGACCAGAGTACAGGCCAATATTGTAATCCACGCATTTGCCCAGTCCAAAGCTGGACGTCGAATGCGTGATCTGCCCCGCTGCATGCCAAGTGCTGCCGCTGGTCAGCTCGGCCTTCTCCAGCAGGACGGTATCAGCGCCCCAGCCTTCATGCGCCAGATGATAGGCCAGACCGACCCCCATCACGCCGCCTCCGACAATGACCACACGGGCGTGTGACGGCAGTTCGTTCCCGGACATGATTTTTCCTCTTCCCGAGTCGCGTTTCTGCTCGACAGGCTAATTCCACAAATGTACCATCGTCAATCATGAATGACACAAATGTATCATCAACCGTTCTGGACCGCCTGAGCCAGGAGTGGGACGCCCTTACCCCCGAGGCGCAGAAAGCCGCGCGTTACGTTCTGGAAAACCCAACGGATGTTGGGGTTTCAACCGTGCGCGAGATTGCCGAGGCGGCCAAGGTGAAACCCAATACTTTCGTGCGCATGGCCCGACAGGTGGGCTTCGAAGGGTACGAAGATTTCCGGGCCCCCTTCCGCGAATCGATTCGACGGGGCAACGTGTCGTTTCCAGACCGCGCGCGTTGGTTGCAGGACATTGGCAAGTCAGGGGAACTGGGTGGGCTTTATGCCGATATGGTGGGCGCGGCGATCCGCAATATCGAAGAAACCTTTGCCGGAATCGACGCTGCGACCCTGAAGGCCGCCGCCGAGGTTATCTGGAACTGCCGCCAGATCTTCACGCTGGGCGTTGGCGTCAACAACGCGAACGCGCGCAATTTCACCTATCTTGCGTCGACCGGGATGAAGCAGTTTCACGCCATTCCCCGCCCCGGCTCGAACCCGGTCGATGATCTGGCCTGGGCCGATGAGCAGGACGTACTGATCGCGATCACCTGCCACCCCTATCGCACCGAAGTCATCGAGGCGATCAAGCTGGCTCGGCAACAGGGTCTGACCGTCATCGGTATTTCCGACAGCCCGGCCAGCCCGGTGATCCTGAACGCCCACCACGGCTTTGTCGTCGCCGCCGACACGCCGCAGTTCTTTCCGTCATCCGTTTCGACGATTGCCTTGCTGGAAACGCTGCTGTCCTTCGTGATCGCAGTGTCCAGCGATGAGATCGTCGAGCGGGTGGAACGGTTTCACCAACGCAGACACCAACTTGGCCTCTATGCGGAGGAGCCCGAATGAACGCACCCCTGACCCACTCACTGGACGCGCGATACTATACCGACCCTGCGATTTTCGAGCAGGAAATGCAGGGGCTTCTGGCCCGAACGTGGCAGTTTGCGGGCCATGTCGCGCAGGTCCGGGAAACGGGGGATTACTTTGCGTTTGAGATCGCCGGCCAGAACCTGTTCTGCATTCGCGGCCGCGACGGCGAAATCCGCACCTTCTATAACGTCTGCCAGCATCGCGCGCATGAAATGGTCACCGGCGCGGGCAACACGCGTGTCGTCGTCTGCCCCTACCACGCATGGACTTACGAGCTGACCGGCCAACTGCGTGCCGGACCCAATATCAAATCCGTCCCCGGGTTCGACCGCAGCGCTATTTGCCTGACCTCGGTGCGCACCGAAGTGTTCAACGGTTTCATTTTCGTCAACCTCGACGACAACGCCGCGCCAATGGATGAATGGTACCCCGGTGTGCGCGAGGAAATCCGCGCATTCGTCCCGCATATCGACGATCTGGAACCGCTGGAATGGGTCGAGATCCCCGAAAACTGCAACTGGAAGGTCAGTGTCGAGAACTACTCGGAATGCTACCATTGCCCGACCAACCACCCGACCTTTGCCGAAGGTGTGGTCAAGCCCGAAACCTATGACATTCAGCCGGACGCGGGCGGCGGCTACGTCCTGCGTCACACAACGGAATGCCAGAGCCTCGACAAGATGACCTATCCCATCGACCTGTCGGTACCGCACGCGGGCGATTACCAATCGTGGTTCCTGTGGCCGATGTTCTCGTTTCAGTGTTATCCCGGCAACGTGCTGAACACCTATCACTGGCGCGCGGTTGATGCCGATCACTGCACCGTCTGGCGCGGCTGGTACACCGAGGGAGGCTCGGACATTGCGGTTATCCGGCAACTGGCGGTCCAAGACCGCGAAACGACGGTCGAGGAAGACATCCGCCTTGTGGAATCCGTTCATCGCGGGCTCAAGTCGCGGGGCTATCGTCCCGGACCGCTTGTTCTGGATCCGGGCTGCGGGGTGATGTCGGAACATTCCATCGCGCGGCTTCAGCAATGGATGCGCGAGGCTGTGGATTAGTGGCCGAGGTAGCACGCTGATGCTGATGCCTGAAGTCTGGCGCCCGGAACACAAACTGTTCCCCCATCAGGTCGGGTTCACCTGCCCGCCGTTCGATTTTGACGCCGCGCCCTCGGATTTCCTGCGCATGTGCCCCGAAACGGTGGGCGTTCACGGGTGGATGCTGCATGTGCCAGACTACGTGCACGGGTTGGATCAGCGGAGACAGAACTTTGGCATGCTCGAAGACTTCGTGCACTGTATGTCTCGCAACGGTGTGGATGTCTGCGGTCAGGTCGGTTCGAATTGGGTCCATGCCTGCGGGCTGGGCGTGGAAGGCGTTCGGCAACACTGCGAAGGCCTGTCAGACAAATATGGCACCCGCTTTCACATGGCGGGATATGCCATGGTCGAGGCATTGCGTGACCTGAATGTCGAAAAGGTTGCCCTGAACGCCGCCTATCATTGGCCGGAATGGTGGCAGGGCACGGTCGGCTTCTTGAAAGAAGCCGGGTTTGATGTGGTCTGGGCCGGGAATTTCCACGATCAGGGCTGGTTCGACAGTCAGGAAGACGTCAATTCCTGTCGCTGGGTCTTTGACGGCGATCTGGCACTGAAAAGCTTTGAATATGTGGCCGACAAGGCACCTCGGGCCGAAGCGATCCTGATCAATGGCATGTGCAATTTCCGCACAGGTCCCGGAGGCTTGCCCCAGCGCCCGCTGCATCTGGCCAATACGCTAGAAGACGCGCTGGGCAAACCGGTGATCGGCCACGACATCGCGCTTTACTGGCGCATCTTCAAATCCCTCGGCATCGCACCCGACAAACCGCACGGGCAATTGCTGAAACGTCTTGAGTTGTTCGAGAGGCCATGACCATGCGCAAAATCCTCGCGCTCTGGGCCGTGCCCAGATCCACGTCAACCGCATTCGAGTGGATGATGCGGCAACGCGGTGATCTCGACTGCCTGCACGAGCCCTTTGGCGAGGCGTGGTATCAGGGTGAAGACCCGCTTTGGCATCGGTTCCAACCGGGTGATGTGACAACGCCGGGCCTGACACTGGACAGCGTGTGGCTGGACATTCAGCAGCGGGCGAAACGGGGGCCGGTCTTTCTCAAGGATTTTCCGCATTACATCAACCACATGTGGGATGCCGAGTTTCTGTCGCATTTCACCCACGCCTTCCTGATCCGGGACCCGGCCAAGACCATTACTTCGATGTACAAACAATGGCCGGACTTTGCCGAAGGCGAGGTTGGCTTTCCCGAACAGCGCGCGCTGTTCGATCTGTTGACGGCGTTGAACGGAACTCCGCCGCCAGTCATTGACAGCGATGACCTGCTGGAAGACCCACATGGCATGACCCGGGCCTTCTGTGACGCGGTGGGAATCCCATTCATTCAGGAGGCGCTGACATGGGAACCGGGCGGTGATCCGTCCGCCCTCAGCTGGTGGGACGGCGGGTCGTTCCATGGCAACCTGGCGAAATCGACCGGGCTTGCGCCACAGACACGCACGCATATCGACATCGCGGACGCGCCAGACCGTGTGAAACAGGTGCACCGCAGGATGAAACCGCATTACGATCACCTTTACAAACACCGCCTGACACACTGACACACCGGAGACCCGCAATGGCCGACATTTTCGACGAAGACCTGTTTCTGAAAGGACTGGAGCAAAGGAAGAACACGCTGGGCGCAGAGTATGTGGAAAAAAACCTTGCTGCCGCCGACGACTTCACCCGCCCGTTTCAAGAAGCCATGACGGCCTGGTGCTGGGGGTTTGGCTGGGGCGACGACGTGATCGACGCCAAGACCCGGTCGATGATGAACCTGTCGATGATCGGTGCGCTGGGCAAGATGCATGAATGGGAAATCCACTGCCGGGGCGCTATCAACAACGGGGTTTCAAAGGAAGAAATCCGCGCCATCATCCACGTGGTCGGGATATATTGCGGTGTTCCTCAGGCGCTGGAGTGTTTTCGCGTGGCCCGCAAGGTGCTGGAAGAAACCTGACGACCCGTCACAGACCAGCCGCCGACAACAGCCGCACGCCTTTCTCGTAGTGTTGCCGGTTCTTGAAACAGCCGGGCCAGGCCCAGCGTTCGGCCGTAAAGCCCGGCTGCAATTCCAGAATCTGCCGGGCATGTCGACGCGCCAGGGAATGGTTCCCGGCGGCGGCGGACAGCATGCACAGTACGACCCTGGGGCGAACGCGTCCGGGGTCAACCCGCAACACGTTATGGGCATGCTGCCACGCGGCCTTGTCCCCGGTTATCATCATTGCGATTGCCAGATTTGCTTCGATCCAAATGGGCGGATGCGGCGTCAACGCCAACGCTTTCTTGCAGACCAAAACGCCTTCTTCGGCCCGGTCATCATACACCAACAGGATGCCGTAATATCCCAACAGTTCCGGGCTTCCGCTGAAACGTTCCACGACGGCAAGCATCAAGCTGCAAGACTCTGACGTGTTGCCGGCAACACTGTGGGTAAAAGCATGGAGGGCCGAGCAATACGGGTCAGTCGGGTTCAGAGTGCGCAACTGTTTGCATTCGGCCTCGACCATTGCCAGCGTCTCGGCCGGGTTTGCATCCATGCCCAGGCGGATCATGTCCAAATGACAGAAACCGATCGCCACACGGGCCGGCAGGTATCCGGGGTCAAACTCGAGACAGGCGCGGTATTGACGGATGGCATCCTGCAACCCGTCTTCCGTTGCCTGACTTTCCAATATGCGCGCTTTCTGGAACGCAGACCAGGCCTCGGTCGAAGTGGCACGACCAGACCAGATTTCTGACCAATACCCGTCACGCAATCGCAGTTGGAGCGCCTCGACAACCTTCATGGCGATTTCTTCGACCGCGTCGAATGTTTCCTTCGCACGAAAGCGGAACCGCTGTGTCCAAAGGCACACCTGATCCGCGGTTGACGTCAATTGAGCGGCCACCCGCAGACCTTCCGCGCCAACCACGCTGCCGCTGAGAACATAACCTTCAACCGCGCCTTCCTGCCTGCGCGCGTCACGCAGTTCGATCACGTCGGACATTGTGCCCAGAAGAAACATGAGTTCGTCTCGTATGGAGGAGGCAGCAATGCTGATATCCGGCGTTTCCCCGACAACCTCAAAAGGCTCAACCACAACCGCTGGACGCAAGCGCCCCCAATGCACCGGCAAACCGCGGCCAACCAGAACCGGTCCGTCTGAGTCTGTATCGATGTCCCAATAGGCCTGCCGTTCAACCGTCAGCCACGCCTCGAACTCGGGGTCGGCAACGTCCAACCCTTCAAGCAATTCAGCCCGATCGGAACTAAGCTGCTCGTCAAACAGATCAACCTCGACAGCTGTCAGATTGATCGACACCGTTTCACGTGTGACTTCAAGAAAATCAAGTTTGTGCTTGGAAAAGTGCTTGCTGAGAACACTCAGCTCTTTGCGCAGCGACGCCGCGCCTTGTGCGGGCGAACTCTCGCTCCAGAGCTTGTCCTGCAACCAAGCCCTGCTGCGTATCGCGTTTTTTGACAGAAGCACCAAAGCAAGAAGAGCTTTCGCTTTGGTGCCCCGAGGCGTCACATCCTGACCGTCGTCACGGATAATCTGAAACGGTCCGGTCAAAAAAACCTTGGTTATTGCCTCAGTCACTTACAGCCCTCAAGAAACGTTCGGGGGTTGTCGTTAACCGCTGCATCCAAATATGACGATACCACCCATCGCTTCATAGGCCAGTTTGCAGCACCATGACTCGTGATCGGGGTTCGGATCCGGCTTTTTGTCACTCAGGTCCGGAACAACGATATGAACCAGATCCTTGGTATCATAGACAAACCTGACCTCAGGGTTACCACTGTCCGCGAGGATTTCTTGAATTTTGCGTTCCGCCGCGTCCTGATCATCTTGCGACCCCAGCGCACGGCCGCGCGCGGCATTCAGAACTTCGCACCCCAAGTCTTTCAACGAGTAATTCGGGTTGATTGCCAAACGAGCCATGTAAAATCTCCTTCTCAAACAACAATGCCCGCTTGTATACCCCGTTATATGCTTATCCGGAAATGAAAATGACCGACACGTTGATTGAACGCGCTGAAACTGCTCGGCTAATTTCCAAACCCTCGTTTGCCGAATTCCCCAAAGCTGCGCCGATCCACGCGGCTTTTCGCTTGATCGAGCTGCGCGACGGAGCTCTGCCGCCCAAGGGCGGGATGGGCCATCGCGTGTCTTTCGGCACCGGCCGCACACCGGAAGAGGCGGCGCGGCTGGCCGGGTTCGAAGCGATTGAGCGCTATGCCTTGCAATACAGTGCCGAAGCACCACAAACCCGCAAAAGCCTGATTGCGTCGGATGGCGCATCCCATGTGATGCCAAACGACGCGCTTGCACTGGGTGTTCCGGGCAGTGACGGAAAGGTCACTTCGAAAGGTGCCGCGGCTGGCCCGACACATGAAGCCGCTGCGCTGTGGGCGGCGCTGGAGTGTTTGGAACACGCTCTTGGATCGCAGGGGTTTGACCACCTGGCGCCGGACACGGTCCTGCCCCGTGATTTGACGCAGTGGCTGCACGTCCAGCTGCGGCAACTGAGCCTTCACATCCTCGAAGTTCCGGGCATCGGCCTTCTGCTGCGCGCGGTCTGCGCAGATACGGATGGCGGCAGGCCGACCTACGGATCGGCGCTTTCCGCAAATCTGGCGCAGGGCGTCTGGGACGCAGCATCCGAGGCGGTGGTGTCCTGGCGCAACATGGTGATGCTTGAACACAACGGTGTAACGGATCACGGCATGGATGCCGAACAGGCCCGTCTGCTCCGGCTTTATCGTGGCGCGCAGAATGACCGGCCTGTTGCTCCGACGCGGTTGTACGACGTGCAGGCGTGGGACAGCCCGAACCCGTCGCTGACGACGGTATTGACAGCGGCAAGCCGCGCCCTCGGTCGTCCGGTTGCGGTTTTTGACATGACGGCACCTGAAATTCCCCTTCCGGTGGTCAAAGCCGTAGCAGTTTGAGCACCTGTCAGGATCCGTCTCTGCGAAAGCGTGTCGTGTCGCCGTTGGTCTTTGCCTTGCAACGGTCCGCGAATTCCAAAAGCTGCCTGCAACGTTCGGTCTCGGGCAGGCTGCGGACAACCCGCCCCGGATCAACATGCGGAATTTCAACAAATTCGACACGGGTGATCACGCGCGGCCTGGCGGCAACTGTGATCATCGGTCCGACCTCGATCAGGCTGGCCAGCGCATAGCCCGAGACAGGGCGCGCCGAAGGGCCTGTTCCCAGCGTGATATCATCCAGAAACCGGGGATCGTCATCGGCAGGTCCGAATTCAAGCCGCATGTGCATTCCCGGCGCACCGCGCCTGAACCGGACCCAGCCCCGAGGCACCCCGCCCGCACCCACAAACAGTTCTGATGTATGGAATGCCTGAATATACAGCCCAAGCGGATCTGAGAATGCCATCGCCCGGCCCGCAGGTGACTTGCCACAGTTCCCCGCGGCCAGTTCAAGCGTATCGCTCACCAGGCGGATCCCTGCATGCCCGCAGTACAGATCCTGCCGGTTCGCGAAATCAAGAACTTCTTCAAGCCGGGCGCGCCGCCTGCTCTCGCCGTCCTTCACGAGATACGGGAAGGAAGAAAAATGCATGGTCTGGATCAGATCGGTCAAACGGTTCGTGCCCTTGGCCAGAAACAGGGCATGCTGGATATTCAACGGATGTTCCGGCGGATGCGCGTCATCATTGCCCACCAGCCTTTTGTGAAAGCGGGCCGCACGCTCGGACACATCCATCGATGTCCATACCGACCGTGAGACTTCAAGCAGGTCCGTGCAGGAGTAGAAGCGCCCGGTCACCGATGCGACCACCGACAGGAAGTGATCTAGATCGAACACCGCCATGAACTGCCACCACTCCACAAACTCGGTAGTGGCCACAAAACGCTTCGGGCGCAGTCTGCCACCGGCATCGGGTCGCATTACCAACGTGTATTCAAGATATTCATTGTGCAGCTCAACCCTGCCGGGCCAGCCTTGGTCACACACGCGCGCCGCCAGCTCATCGCCCAGACAGTCCCGCGGTTCCCGGGGATCGGCGCGCCATCTGAACCCATTCGAAGGCTGGCCCGCCTCTATGTCACGCGGATCCATGACCAGAAACGGGCTGACACCTTGCACGTCGAATATGTTCTGAATGCTTGAATTCCACGCTGACCGGGTGGCTTCGTTCACGCCTTGATCAGCAAGTCCCGGCGATTGGAATACAGACATCAAAGAACACCGTTGGGCTTCAGAGACACTAGAATGGAAAGTCAGAGGTCGATGCCCGCGGGGTTTCAATTCCGACAGGGCGATCGCCACCGGTGACGAACAAGGAAGCATCATGGAAATCGACCTGTCATGGGGCCTGATAGCTTCATCATGCCCACCCCGCCTGTTCAGGCAAATGACGGGTCCACCACAATTCGGGCGTACTGTTCACAATGTGGATTTCGCTACCGCAAGAACGACCGCCAACGATGTTGAGGCGATCTCCATCAAATGTTTCAAGCGACATTTTCGCGGCCCCCCGGAAATTCGCCATCTGTTCGGCCAGAATGCCCACCGCAACGCGTTCACCCATTCGGATACTGTCGAAATAGTCGCTGTAGAAATGTACCCCTGCAAAATTGCGCCCGATCGCGATATTCGCAGCCAACTTGTTCAGCTCGCCATTCAGCGTAAGCTTCGCTGCGTTGTCCTCTGGCTGCACGGACTCAACCAGTGTCCTGCCACCCGGAGCCGGAACAAAGACGCGCGGCATACCCGCCTCTGCCAAAGTTACCCTGGACCCGTCCAGCGCATGTGTTCTGAAGAACGCCTTGAGCAGCGTCGCGCACGCCCCGGCAACTGCGCCATGCGCCGCCCCGTAGGACGGCTGCATTGGCGAGCCCTCGGGATAAGCAACAGGCAACAGCAGGTTGCGATCGATTCGCGGCAGCCCTTTATGAGAAACCGCGTTGTGGGCGAACCGCTTGGTGGCCGGCGCGGCGGCAATGGCTTCCACAAGACTGAAATCTTCGCAGGCGGCGCTTTCCAATTTCTCAAGATGGGCTGCGGCAAACGGTTCCGCTGCCCCAAGCACCGCGCCATGACCATTCGCCACCAAGGTTGCAACGCTGCCCAGCTTTTCAGGGCGGGCGCGGTTGTGCACCTGAAAGGTCTGGCGTCGCACGGCCCGCATTGCCCTGGTCGCGGTTTCTGCCAGCATTGACAGCGCGTGTGATCCGCCCCAATGGGCCCCACTATCCTCCGCACGGGAATTCCAGACATCGGGCAGACCGTCATCTGCTTGAAACCCTCTGCCCAACATCAACAGGCAGGCATTGAAAAAAGCCTGATAGATCGAGTCGAAATGCACATAGGTAGCAAGGTCGCGAGGTGTTTCAATAAACTTCGGGCCACAGGCCTCAAAGGCTTGTTCGCCGGTCGCGTCCGCCCCGTTCTGAACGTCCAGCCACTCGGCCCAGTCCCGCAAATAGTCCACGCCAACAGCCTGAGGTACAACCCTTTGGTCAAGCCGAAATGAACCAAACGGCATTGTCCCTGGTGTTGTTGTTTTTTCCAACCACCGCCCTTGCACATGCGCCGCGTCTGACGTCAGCGGGCCGTACCCCTGCAAAAGGAACTGCGACATGTAAGGCCCTTCCGAACAGCCTCGGCTCGAGCCGCGGAACAAAGTTCGCGAAGACAGACCTTCGCCATCTCGAACCTGGCGCGCCGCCGGTACTTTCCCGATCTCGGCACCGCTGGCATCCTTTGGGCAACCGTCTTTGCGGAACCACTCCAACCGGCCCAGGGCGCCAAGCACCTTGTCGGTTCCCTCGGCACCATCCCGAATGGTTTCGAAGGACACATCCCGCAGACAGGCCATCGCATAGAGTTCGGCCATCTCTGCCGCCAGTTCATCTGACCCAAGCCTGGGCGCCGGAGCGATACCCAAACCGCCGGCATCCAATCCATTGAACCCCAACCGATGACCCAGGATCGGCCCTTCCCACGCACGCCATCTAAATTCACCACCCTCTGATGGCGCGGTGCGGAAGGGCCCGGAATAGGCTGGCGTGTCAAACAGCGTCAGCCTGTTTCCATGATTGTCGGTGCCGGTTGGGTCAGCCACTTCTTCCAGAAACTCGGTATAAACCTGCGCGTCGACAATACCATTTTCGTCATGCCGCAAGCCCTTCGAAAAGCTCGTGGGCCAAGTCCCGGCAAACAGGTCTGCTTCGCCGTTATGTTCGGCGGCTGCCCCGTCTCTGGCACCAATCGGCGCGTTCGAAAGACACTGATCCCGGTTCAATCCACGATTGGGCTTTTCCAGGTCCTGCCAGGGTTCAGACGGAATGATATGTTGCGGCATGTTGCTCTCCCGATCGACGGGGACAACGATTCGCACAGCGCCGTTACCGGATCGTGACCGGTCATTCCGACAGGCTTTTTGCCCTGTTCTGCAACACTTTGAGAATGTCCAGGGTAGAAAAGGCTTCGATCGCGCTGGACACCAGGCCCCGCCGCTGCATTCCGATCTTTCGAGAAATTTCGGAATCCAATGCAAGACAGGATATCTCGGGCCCAGCCAGCTTCGAGCCGCATTCCACCGGACAGAAAGATAAAGAAAGTTGGATGGCGGGGACGAAGTCAGTATAACTAAGCCTGCAAGATACTGTTAAATTTAGGTAAAAAGAAATAATACCGCCATACATACCACACTAAGTTCGATTTCTAGCCAAGCATCGCGCACAGTGTCATATCACAGGATGTCGGTAAAACACTAAAGCAGACACTCAAGCAGAGTTCAGCAAACGACCGCTCCAAGCCCCAAAGACGACTTAGGTAACGAGCGCAACAATTGTCGTTTTTGGCGGGAAGCGGAAGTTCGATGCGACCGCAGGGTCACCACTCAAGCGTTACAGAAGCGGACATTCGGTCGCAAATCTGGATCTTTCTCTTCGACCGACCCTGTAATGGTGTTTCTCATCTGCTTTTCCCTTCGCAGCATGAGCATGATCTAACTGGTTTGGCGCGAAAAGGGGTGGGATGGCTTTCCAGCACGTCACAACCAACAATGCACCGGGCTTCAGCGCTCTGCGGATTTCGCTGAGGGCCGCTGTCTTGTCCGGAAAGAACTGCAGGCCGTGATGGCAGAAAGCCAGATCGAACTCGCCGTCGTCGAGGGGCATGGATTGCGCCGACGCTTCGATCCACTCCTAGCAGTGCATGCCCGGGGCGCGGGCGCTGGCAGCGAGATCGCGTCGAGCGTCGCGGCAGTACAGTTTGCGGGCCTCGATCGCGTCCTTCCAGTTGTTGATGTCCGTCAGGATAACACGGGTTAGCTCGATGTCCTGCAGGCCGGACCCGACATGTTCGAGAGCGGCCTTGATGATCTCGAAACACTGCTTGGGCTGGGCATAGACGTCACCGATGCCTAGCGTCTTGCCGTTCACATCTACTGGCGCGGTGCCCCCGACAGCGATGAACGATCCAACCCGAACCGCCCGGCTGAAGCCGACGATTTCCTCCACAGGGTTTCCATTAGAGACGAGTTGCCGCCCCTTCCTTGCTAACTCTCCTGCAATGTGTGATCTCAGTCTGGACTGGTTTGTTGAGTAAATCTCTCCCGGAATCGAGTTCGTGAAACGTCGTTTCTGACCAGTTGGCAATTCAACCCATGGAGTCCGCGAAGCTGCGAAGCCGTCGCGCGGCCTGACCCGGGAACCCATCCACCTCGCTCTCATCAAACACCGCATAGGCCGCGTAAGCAAACCTTGGTGCTGCCTCGATCAGCGTGAGCCACCCGTCCTGAAGTTCCGTTTCGATCACGCGCCTGGGGAAGTAGCCAGCTGCGGGAACAGATTTCAGATACTGCAGGCCCAAGGTTCCGATGCCCAGCTGAAGGCGCGGTGCGTCAAGCTCTGGAAAGTTCAGCAAATGGTCGGCGCGGAACTCCGGGCCCCAATCTATCAGGATGTAAGAGCTGCCCAGTGCGGCGGGTTCGGCGTCAGGGCCGCTGCTGACAAGTACAAACTCATCCTCAAAAAGTTGAAGTGCGGACAAGCCCGAGGCGTTCCGCGGACGGTACATGACGGCGAGGTCGAGGCTGCCCTCCTCGATCTCTCGAGCCATCGCTTCGGAGGAGGCCGCCGAGGCTCTGACGGCAACGTTCGGCAACGCTGCCATCAACTCTGGTAAGGCGTTTATGAGATACCCGTCCCAAAGGCTCGGCGCCGCGCCGATTTCCAGCGCTGCGGCCATGGAAGCGGGAAGACCAGCGTCCAGCTTTGCCTGTGTCCAGGTGCGCACCAGAACCTGAGCGTGTTTGAGGAAATGTCGCCCGGCAATGGTCAAGGTTGCACCCGACTTACCACGTTGGAACACCGGCTGACCAAGCTGTTGCTCGAGAGTTCTGATTCTCATGCTCACTGTCGATTGTGTGACGTGAACCTTGTTGGCTGCGTCGAGAAAGGTTCCAGTTTCCACCACGGCGAGGAAAGTTCGAGCAAGTTCAATATCCATCGGTCACCTATTCGAATATCCGATATTATCTGCGCAAAAAATTCGTTATTCAATAAGATACGTGTGTGCCATATTCTCTAAGTAGCGCGAAGGTGCCCCGCCAGATCGGAACGCCAATCAAAATTCTCGTTTGTAGTGGAGATCTCGATCTGAGGAACCGTCGCAATCTGAAACCTGTAGAAACGCCACCGACACCGGAGCGCTGCGCCAACCCCACAATGGGCAAGAAGCCCATTTTCTCATGGAGATAACAAAATGAGTCGAGTTTCTGTTGTTGCTCTGCTCTCTTCACTGTTTGCTGTTCCGGCATTCGCCATGCCCGCTGATCTTGACATGGACGGGGATGGCCTGGCGTCGCTGGCAGAGCTTCAGACCAAGTATCCTGAAGTCTCGGATGATCTCTTCCTGGAGATCGACGCAAATGCCGATGGTTTCATCAATGACGACGAATTGGTTGCCGCCGTTGATGCAGAGCTTCTCCCTGGTCCCACAGGGGATCAGTAAGCAAAGGTTGTCACGGTTATGAGGAAGCCAATCCTGCCTCAAAAATGGCTGCTTGCCGCGATGGGTATCTGGTTGGTTTTGTCCCCCTTTGTCCTGTTTCGTGAGGAAACTCTTTTGCAGGGCATGGCTGAACTTGAAGCTCTCGCCTTCATGGCAATTGGCATTGGTGTTCTGGTCATGTCCGGCGCTGACGGTCGGAGCCACCTTCTCGCACGGGTGACTCCGGTATCGGCACTGGGGATTTCGCTGATCGTCGCACCAACAGCGCTGAATTTCACCGGCCATATTGTGGCAACGGCCAATGCATGGCTAACGGGATCGGCGCTGATCGCGCTCGCCGCATGGGAGGTAATGGCAAGCCGCGGATTGCGTACAATCTCGTAAACCGGCGCGGGGTGGGAAACTGCCCCGCGCCCCCACATTCAGGCCACCTAAATGATCTCGTCCTCATCGAACATTGGATCACCGTCGAGCTGATTGGCGATCATGTCGATCCGCATTTCAACATCTGCGCTCGTCGTTTTGGCGATATGAAACAACGCGTCGCCCTCGTGCACAAATGGCAAATTGGTACGGCCCACAATGATGCCGTCCGTTTCTCCAAGAACGTCCTTTCTTACTTCGCCAAACGGGTCCGAGATCCGGCCAAGCAAGTCGCCGACCTCCACATATTCGCCCGCTGCCTTGAACGTTCTAAGCAAACCGCCGACCGGAGCGCGCACCCAGGAACTCGTCCGTGCGTGAACCGGCGCCTCACGCACGGTAGCGATGCCACGCCTGGCGACCATGCCCATCGCGTTTATAACCCGAAGAATACCTGCAAGACCCGCCCGGGCCGAAAGTTCGTCGAAACGCAGCCCTTCTCCCCCTTCGAACAGCAGCACATCGACACCTCGCTCTTGTGCCGCTTTTCGCAGGGACCCGTCGCGCAGCTTGGAAATCATGACGACCGGTGCACCGAACGCATCGGCGTATCTAATCGTCGCATCAGAGGCCGGAGAAACTCGAATTTGAGGCAGGTTGGTGCGGTGGATCGCGGCAGAATGAAGATCGATACCGAGGTCGGAACGCTCAACAATTTCGGTCATAAAGATATGTGCGAGGCGGCCCGCCAATGATCCGCCCTCGCTGCCAGGAAACGACCGGTTCAGGTCGCGCCTGTCCGGAAGGTATCTCGATTGTGTCATGAAGCCGAACGCGTTCACGATTGGCACAACCAGCAACGTGCCCGCGATCTTGTCGAGTTGAGGGGCCCGTAGCAATCGCCGTGCGATTTCGACGCCAATCACTTCATCGCCATGAATCGCCGCGCTGACAAACAGGACCGGCCCTGGGCGGCGGCCATGAACCACATGCACTGACATGCTGACCGGCGTATGATCGGACATCACGCTCACCGGCAGGTCCAGCGTAGTCCGCGTGCCGGCCGGGACGGTGAAACCGCCGATTTCAAATGGCTCGCGCATGGCTGTTATCCGCGCCCTCTGGTCTTGGTATTTCCCTTGGTGGCGTTCTTTTCAAGAAACTCGATGATCTTGCCTGCAACATCAATGCCAGTTGCCTTTTCCACCCCTTCAAGTCCGGGTGAGGAATTCACCTCCATGACAACCGCCCCATGATTGGCGCGCAGCATATCTACGCCGCAGACATTCAGCCCCATCGTCTTGGCTGCACGCACAGCGGTAGAGCGTTCCTCGGGTGAGATCTTGATGGGCTGGGCGCTTCCGCCCCGGTGCAGGTTGGACCGAAATTCTCCTTCGGCTCCCTTCCGCTGCATCGCCGCGATAACGCGGCCACCAACCACAAGCGCACGAATATCTGTACCGCCCGCTTCCTTGATGAACTCCTGTACCATGATGTTAACTTTCGCGCCGCGAAATGCCTCGACCACGGATTTTGCCGAGCGGTTCGAGTCGGCAAGAACCACCCCGATGCCCTGCGTACCCTCCAGAAGCTTGACCACCAGAGGAGCGTCCCCCGCGAGTTTGAGAACTTCGTCGGTTTGCTTAGGATCATGAGCGAACGTGGTGACAGGCAGGCCAATGCCGTCCCGCGCCATGAGTTGCATGGAACGCAACTTGTCGCGAGATCTGCCAATCGCCACTGACTCGTTGAGCGGAAAGACCCCCATGATCTCGAACTGTCGCAGCACGGCCAGCCCATAGAATGTGACCGATGCTCCGATCCGGGGGATTACCGCGTCATAACGCCCAAGCTTCTTACCGTCATAGTAGACCTCGGGTCGGCGTGAAGCGATGTTCATGTAGCAGCGCAGCGTGTTCACGATATCAAGCTCGTGGCCGCGCTGCTCGGCGGCTTCTTTCAGACGACGATGGGAGTAAAGTTCTGGATTGCGGGCCAGCATGACAAATTTCATTGGCGTTGTCCTTCCGGGTCGTTGCGTGTGGCTTTTCTTTTGATCCCAGTTGGAGCTTTTCCGGAACCCAGCAGATAGGAGTGACCCGGATCGACAAGAATTCCCCGCCTGCGAATGGCGGTGCGGCCAAGGATCAGATCAAATTCCATCTTCGCACGGTTGGCCAGCGAAACGTCGATCTGCCAGCGATGCCGCCCAAGCAAAAGCTGCGTTCTCACGATCAGTCGACGTTCGGGGACACCACCTGTGTTCTTGATCTCGCGTTCGTCGACAACCCTGGTTCGAACCCGGTTTGGTGAACGGCGGTTTTGGACTGGTATCATGAACTCGACCCATCGCTCGCCGTCAATCTCAAATACGGTCTGGTCCACTGCATGGAGCGCAGCGGTTCTTGCGCCGGTGTCTATCTTGGCCGGGATATTCTCTATTCCGAAGTCGGGCAGGCTGATGCGTTCACGCCAACCTATGATTTCTGGGTATGAGACACGCTTCACCATAGCATCTACTCTATGCAGTCATCGTTGGCACGTCTGTAGTTCACAAACGAATTGGCGCCCATCACGACATAGAACGTATCCATGTCGATTAACACGTACCCAAGTTCAAAAAGTGCAACCGAAAGTGCACGGATGTCTGTTTCGTACAATCGCCTGCGCCCTGCAATCCGGCGCACGAGCTTGTCCGGTATTCGATAACGTCCATTCGGCTTGCCGCCAAAGTCCTGATCGTAAAGCTCGGCGAGGCGTACGGCGGTCATGGATATCCAGTCATTTTCAAGCATGACTTTTTCTATATTGGCAACTAAAATTTGTCTATAGGTAAAAAAAATCTGCTAAAAGTCCTACATTCTCCAGAATTCACATCAAAGAATCGAATATGAGCGACACAGATACTATCCCGAGGGAACTGGAAACGCAGTTGCAGCAAGCCCTGGCAGAGCGTGACGGCGCTGAACTCGCACGGCTGCTTGATCCGCTTCCGTTGAGCGATGCCCTGCGTGAACTGCTCAATCTGCCAGTAGAGCAGCGGAGTGCCGTGCTGTCTTTGCTGCCACCGGAACTGGCTGCCGAACTTGTCGAAGAGGCGCCGAACGCGATGGCGGTCGATCTTGTCGAGCGCATGGAGTCGGAGCAGGCCGCCGAAGTCATCGAAGAGCTGGATTCTGATGTTCAGGCCGATGTCATCGGAGAGCTTGAAGACGCAGATGCGGAAGCAATCCTTACCCGGATGGATCCTGAGGACGCCGCAGATGTTCGTCGGCTGGTGGAATACGAGGACGATGTCGCGGGCGGCCTCATGGTTGCCGAAGCCTTCACGTTCTCCGAAACCGATACAGTTGGGAAAGTTCTACGGCGGTTCGCCAACGAAGAATACGACCTTGAACGCTATCGGGGTCAGCATCCCTATGTGCTGGATTCGAATGGTGCCCCAATTGGCGTGGTCTCATTGCGCAGCCTCGTGTCCACACGCCGAAGCGCGCGTTTGACCGATATCATGGTGCCCCCAATTACCGTCCCAGCCAACATGCCGCTGGAGAAACTGGAAGACTTGTTCGATGAACACCCGTTTCTTGGATTACCGGTCGTGGAAGCAGACGGGCACCTGGTGGGCGTTGTCTCGCGGTCTGCCGTTGATGAAGCCCTTTTGGAACGTGCGGAATCGGCCAGCCTGAAACGCCAGGGTGTCTTCGGCGATGAGCTTCGGTCGATGCCACTGCCGCTTCGTGCGAGGCGACGGCTTCAATGGCTTTCGGCCAACATTGTTCTCAATGTGATCGCGGCCAGCGTAATCGCCGCGTATGAACAAACCCTTGCCGCGGTGATCGCGCTTGCAGTGTTCTTGCCGATGGTGTCCGACATGAGCGGCTGCTCGGGCAATCAGGCCGTCGCCGTCAGCATGCGCGAGTTGTCCCTCGGCCTTGTCCGGCCCATCGACGCCATGCGTGTCTGGTTCAAAGAAGTGTCGGTCGGGGTGATCAACGGGTTCGTTCTGGGGCTTCTGATCGGCCTCGTTGCCTGGGTGTGGAAAGGCAACCCGTTTTTGGGGCTGGTGATTGGTGGAGCGCTTGCGCTCAACACCGTCGTCGCCGTGTCCATTGGCGGTGTTCTGCCATTGCTGTTGAAGCGCATCGGTCAGGACCCAGCTGTCGCCAGCGGCCCTTTACTGACGACTATAACTGACATGGCGGGGTTCTTCCTCGTCCTGAGCCTTGCAACCGCAATGATGCCACTTCTGGTTTGACGCTTTCCCGCACCCGAACCATCAGTTCGGTCGGGTGACTGGTACGCGTACTATCCAACGCCGCGCACGCGATGGATCAACAACAAGGTGCAAACCAGAGCCGTCGCTATGCCGACCCGGACCCAGATTCTCTACCAGCTTCTTTGTCAGCTTTGCGCTTAGCGCAGACATTTAAATGCCACTTATTGAATAACACTAGGGGTAACCAGTAAAATTCACGATGACGCTGTGAGTCGGTAAACGCCTATTAATAAAAACTAAATGGAACGTTATACGCACCACGTCAATTGTCTAAAATAGGTTGATGGCGGAGACGAAGGGATTCGAACCCTCGAGACGGTTTCCCGCCTACTCCCTTAGCAGGGGAGCGCCTTCGACCACTCGGCCACGTCTCCGCCGACGGGTATATCCTTGCAAGCGACGGGAATACAAGGCGAAAAATATGATTTGTGCCTCTCTCTGACAAAATTGCTGAACCCGTTGAAATCACGGTAAAAGGCGCCAACTTAAATGAATCATCGGCCAGAATTGGAGAATTTTTCCGGGGCGTTCTCCAACGTGAAACCACCGAACCGCCTGGTTCGAAACGACAGGGCACATCGAATCCCCATTCTGCATTGCTGCGTCGATTGAGAGATCGCATTCTCAAAGCGAAGAAGCTCTCTTGTTTCGATTAGATTACATTTCCTCCGGGCAGCGGCGGCAGCGCAGGGCAATGCAAACGAATAATGGCTCACTTTACGACCACCCTCGCCTTTATTAAGAGCGGTGTGGTTAATAAATCCAAGAAGGGCACAGAATGAAGAAATTTCTCGCATCCGCTGGAGCGATGGCATTTGTCATGTCGAATGCGATGGCAATGGATGCTGACAGAGAGGCTATTATTAACGAGAAAGTAGGTAGTTTTGTTGACGCTGTAGGCTGCGCGGATCCAGAAGCCGCACAATCTTTGCTTGCGGAACTTGGCACTGACGATTTTGACGTCACTACATATATTGCGTTTCCGGTTGAAGATGTCGGATGCGCAGGTGGGGCTGGAACAAGCGCATTCACGCCGGTCGTAGTACGTGTTCCGGAATACCGGCCTTCGGCGGCCCATGTCGACATGTGGGCAACGGCGGAAATTGAATTTGTAGGTATACCTGCGCGCGGATTGATATCAATAGAAGCGCTCGCGTCTAACCGAATGCATATCGTCGGAAAAGACTTCGCTGACGGTGATCCAAATTGTTGCCCGTCGAAATTGGTTGACCGCGTCTACCGTTGGGAACGTGGTGGGTTCTGGCTGCCGGAAGTTGATTGATTTGTTCTCAAAGTCAGCTGGCATACTAGACCGGCTGACCTGACCTCTTCCGCCTCTGCTATGAGCTGCTTTTTGATCTCAAAACCGGTCGGAGCGGGCTCCTCAGAACGCCTCGTTATGTGATCGGGGTCTCGATTATGTTTGGCGCAATCCATCAATAAGAACGTGACCGTCCGGTGAAGGAGCTCTGGCACAGCTCCGATGGTCCCTATGACGCGACGGTTACAGCGTACCCCGAAAGCACAACCTTAAGTACGCCCGCTTGCTTCCACAGTGCTTCCAGCGGGGTTGGCACAAATTGCAACACCGCCTTGAGGCGGTGCGTAACATACTGTTTTATGTAGGTAATATTGGTTGCGGGAGCAGGATTTGGCCTTTGCCGAACGTCAGCGGAACTATTAATCTAACAGGCCAACTTTACGCATGCCCTGGCTGTTTGAATTAATGACCGCATTGGGTCGGAGGGCAGACCCAGCATTGAAGTGCGCTAAAGATGCCTAGCGGATTTTTCCGCCATTGGCCCGCTTGCGCCGGAGGGCCGCAGTCAGCCGAAACCGGACATTTAATCCAAGATTTTGCAATTTGAGTGACACGCAAAGAACTGACCGCACATCGGCAAAAGCCGCGTGTCAGATTGCCAACGGCTGCGTGCTCTATGTCAACAACGCAAGTGTCAGAGAAAAAACTCTGCCCGTTCAACTACCCAAACCATCGCGACCAGACTTGCGCACGCGGCAACGGCAGCGCGAGAGCTAACCCAGATACAGCCTGGTTGTTTACGCAGCAACAACACCAGGGGCCAGACCAATAGAACGATTATGACTTGTCCAGCCTCTACTCCAACATTGAAGGCCAGCAAGCTGTGCCAAACGTTTGGTGCATCAACTCGTAGAATTTGATGCAACATGAAGGAGAAACCAAACCCGTGCAGCAACCCAATCCCGGACGTGATGGCAAAAGCCTTCAGGTCGCCATGTCCTTTCTCTGGTGGCCAAACCGCTATCGCAGCAGCGTAGATAATTGAAAGTGCTATTGCCAGTTCGACAGTTGGGATGAACCACGCTCCGCTCGGCGCGAAGCCAAAAAAACCTAAAATCAGTGTTATCGTGTGGCCCAATGTAAACCCTGTGACGCGGGCTAATAGGCTGTGTAAGTTCAATGCGCCGATGATCATGCAAAGCACAAACAGAACGTGATCGGGACCTTCCAAAATATGCCGAATACCTTCGACAAAGAAGGTCGAAGCGGCTGCGGTTGCTGATCCGGAAACTTCGACCGGGGTATGCATCAAGCCCCGTGCACGAAATGTCCGAACATCCTGCCCGTTATAGTCGAGGATCAGGTTCGCCGTTTCTTCTTGTTCAGGAAGTCCCGGATCAGAAGTGTAGGATAAACTGTATGCTCCAACCTCTCCCGTCAGAAAGCGCAGATGTACGTCAACCATCACCTCGCCAACATAAATCTCCTCGGTTGTTGGAAAAACATCTCTTGGCGCAAGTGCCGAGCGTGCCTCATTGAGCGTAGCAAACCCTGGCTCTTGCCCCAACGGATGTAGTCTTATCGAGACGATTTCTGATGTTTGCCGGTCACCGTCGATAGATAGCTCAAAGCTGTTTTCAGCAATACGAGCCAAGCCGGTTGGGTCTTTGTGAAATGCGGCCTGATCTAAGTAGTGCATGAGCACGCCATCTTCGATCACATTGTATGTGTACGGAGCCGGTGCAGGCAAACCGTCCGTACCTTCGGGACCGACGAGTTCTGCAACCAAGTAAGGCATCGGGAGGCGCAAATAGACATCTAGGCCATCTTCCGAATGGGCAACATGATGGATACGGACATTCTGGTTTAGATTGAAATGCGCCTCTGCTCTGCCTGAACACAAAAAGATCATGGCAAACAGGAACGTTGTATAAAACAACCTCGCAATAGCCACTGAATTACCCTCCTGTTTTGGCGCTAATAATCGTCAGGTCATCGAGCATCCAATGGTCGCCATGCCGCGAAACTTCTAGCAAGCCACGATAAGAAACCGCTTGCCTATGTAGATGCCCCCAATGACCTCCGCTTACACGGGCAGTCCAATTGGCGAGGGCCTGATGCTGATTTCTGTCTTCGCCAGGCGTGAAACTCTCGACATTCAGGTCTGAAATAGCTTCGACGCGAGCCATAGCACCAGAGGGCAAGGTAACTGACAAGCCACGACGCATTTCTGCTTGAACCTTGTCGCGATTAATTGCTTCGACATATGGCTCCATCGCACCTAAGGCATTATCATCTAGCGTCTCAAGCATCGTAGTTCCGATGTTGGTCACTAGCCCTTCTATGATTTGACGCGTCGCGATGTCATCCGGCTCGGGCGCTGTCGACGGGTTGTTCAGCCAATACGTGACAATCGCAGCGGCACCGAATGCCCCGGTCAGGCCAAGCAAGATCAGACGCTGACTATTTGCACGCTGCAACGAGTAATAGGCGCATATCAAACACAGGAAACCTAAGCCGAACGCAAACGAGGGCACCTGTGTTACACCCGCGACTTTGACGACAACCGGGCTCGTCTTTGGGTTTGTCCAAGTTTTCAAGTGATTGTTCCAACTTACAACTGGATCGGATTCATAAATCTGCGAGGGGACTGCCCCTGCCGGATCGGAGATGGTGATCGGAATAATATCCAGACCATCTGGAAAAAGTTCCCATGCCAGATCAACTCGGTTCGGCAAGGTCTCAACCGGATAAGAAAGGACAACGCCCAGTAACAGCGTCTTTCGGTTTGCCTCCGCCTCATCCGGAAGAACACGCAAGCCTTCGGCCCCAACTTCGATACGTGAGACCTGTATCGTTTCCGGTTTCATCGGCTTGCCGTCTACGGCGAGCGGGTTTCTAGTCGCAAGAAAGTCCGATACGCCAGACTTGATCCTGGCGACATCATCTGGAGTTAATCGCTCTGCGCCTCCCAAGCCCAGATCGGCCCAAGTTTCGAAATCTTTCAAACGCAATATGATCTCGTGCCGGACGACACGCGGCTCCATGGCCAGGAACGACATCATAGGGGACTTGTGGTGGCGGGTGAGATTTGGGTTTTCAAATTTTGTAAACCACGGATCGTTCCAATCTGGACGCATGGTCTCAGCCTGAGAAAGGTAACGATAGTCTGTCACCGGAACACCCATGTGCTCGGCCACAACGCCAAGTGAAGCCAAGGGAATCCCGTCTGAATTTAGCGGGGGAATGAACGTGATCCGTTCAGGCTTGCCATTGAACGGAAACTCCATATCCACGTAAACGACATTTTCGCTGCGTGGTCGCGGTCGATACTGAGCGCTCGCTGCTGTTTGCCGGGTAATTCTAGGGCGCACATCAATCGTATTCGTTGTGCTGGTCAGTTCCTCTTCATCTGCCCAGAGTTGAAGGTTTTGACCCGTACGCTCAGCCAGCGACGTACCTGAACCATCATCTGGAATGACGAAAATGGGATAGTCGTTCAAATCGACCTCAAGGAGAACCCGCACATGATCAGGCTGTACCGAAAGCTCAACAAAGTTTGGGGCGGTTTCTCCTCCGTAGGGGGACACGAGGTCAGCAATCGATTGGTTAGCGCCAATCGCCCAACTTGCGAGCGCCGCGCCCACCCAAACCCATGTCTTGCTGCAATCGCCGACCTTAGAAATGAAACGCGACGGCAGCATAGATACCATTCTGGTCAACATCATAGGCAAACTCCCCGCTCGAGCGGTCAGTGGAGTAATCAATTCCATAGAACTGATAGCCAAACCGCAGGGACGTGTTCTCCCAGCCTTTCCAGTCAAGGCCAGCCAGAAGCAGGTATTGCAGGTCATCGCCATTCACGCCGAACCCACTCAGTTCGGCACGGCTGGCGAAGCTCCATTTGTCGTTGATTTCCATCGCATAGCGGAGCGCGATCATCGGCTCGAACCAATCCTCTGTTCCGCCCAGCGTCATACCTGGGCCGGGGCCCGAAAGGTCGATCTCTTGTTTAAGGCGGTTCCACTGTACGCCAATTGCAGCGTCTGCTGCATAGCGTCGACCCGAAGCATTGACCCCGTTCGCAAATCGGTAGGCTCCCTGAACATTTACAAAGGTCTGCCGGACATCAACATCGACGTCTACTCGTCCGCCTGGCAGGGTTCCGTCTTCGCCAAGCCTTACATAGTACACTTCCGAGATGATCCCGAAGTCGCCGTTCCAGCCTTCGTAACGTACCGAAGCTGCGCCCTGTAGCACGTCCAGTACTTCGCTCAGACTCAGGTCCAGATCGACGCTTGTTCCATCTATAGTTGATGTGCCCGTAGTGCTGAGCGGAAGGAACAGATAAGGGGTGATCGAGTGCCGCCAACCACCTTCATCATCTTCAGAACGTGCAAGAGACTGGGCGTTGGCGGCATGAGATATCGCGACAAGCAACCAACCAACACAGACCAAATAGCGAGAAATCAATGAGGTATATCGCATAGAGAGTTCCGATCAGAATTGAAAGAACCGGCGCATGTTGAAGTCGCGCCGGTCAAATTTGATATTAGTTGTCACCCGGATACGGGAACTCCTGCCCCAAAGCTTCCGAAGCTTCTTCGTAGATGGGTCTCAAGACGTCATCGACATCGTCAAAGCCACCCTTTGTGAAATCGGAAAACTCCATCACCTCCGGAGAAAGTCCTACCTTCTCAGCATATGAGGTCTTGTCAGCAGGGTTCGGCGGCTCAGCTGGTGCAGCGAGCGGCGGCGCCCAAGTGTGCTCTTCTGTTGCCGCCATCCGAACCGTAATCGCGTCTTTCGTGACATTCCAAACCATGAAGTCATCTGCCAGGCTTAGCGGACCATCATAAGTGCTGCGTATGCGTTCGAAAACATTGTTAGTTGTGTCGAAGTCATTAAAGAAATGATAGGCGACCGCCATTCTTGGCTCAATATCGCTCATGACTTTTCCGAACGCTTCGGGCGCTGTATGTACCTGAGTTCCAACCAGTAGCGCGGATTCGGGCGTAAATCCCATTTTTGCCACAAGATCTGGAACCGCTACAAAGCATTCATGGATGGCGAGGTCAGCGTTCTTAGCGTATTCCTTGAACCACTTGTTCGGATAAGTGTCTGAGCTAAAAACAAATTTTAACCCATTCCATTCCAGTGCGTAGCTGATTGCACCATCAATTGAATGGATGGCTGGAAACGTACGAATTTGGACGCCATTTTCTTCGTAAATTACCTCGTTCTCTAACCTGTAATCGAACTCATTAACCTCCATTGAATAACCGCGGAAATCAGTGACGCCTGCACGACCTGCCAGATCCCATGTGAGCATTTTTTGCATATGATCTAGTGCATATGCAGTACCAAGTTCTTCTGATGGTCCACTTGGGCCCCAAACCCGCAACGGAATATTCCGCCCCATCAATGCGCCACCGATAAACAAGTCATGCAATGCGCCGAAATGGTCGGTATGAAGATGGCCGATGAAGACCTTGTCCAAATAATTGTACGGGATTTGAAGGGAGGAAATTCGCTCGGCCGATCCCGAACCAATGTCGAACAAGAACTTGTCTCCATTGCCCAGTTCCACAAGGAAACACGCAGCAGCCTGAGCAGCTCGCGTTGTAGGCATTCCAGTTCCACACGCGATGACCCGCATCTCGTCTTCGGCGAGATCTTCAGTATTGGGGTAGTACACATCGCGTGGACGATCACGCACCATTGTCGGAGAAACTTCCTCCGTTTCCTGCGCGTATGCTGCCGAAGGAGCGACTACATCTATTAACGCATCAGTAATCGCTTGAGGAGAAACAGCCCAAGCGCCAAATATCGCACCAATTACGAAGTGCTTGCTAAGTCTTCTGTAGTTCATAGGTTGGGCCATGTGTAATCCTCCAGTCGCTTAACAGATTGGCAAGCTGGCACTGCGGAGTTTCGCGCTCCGGCTCGCTGTTTTGGTCACAAGGTTATGGTTTAAGAGACATTCACGTAAGTGACTCACGGTGAATACAGGGTGACTCACGGGCCATTAAATGCAAAAATACGAATGTGGTACGACAATTTGAAAACATCTCGGGCGGTCAGAAGCGCGCTGCCCTCGGCAGGTTGCTTGCCGACGCTCATCTGGATGGATCCGATAGGCTTCAGGCGTTCCTGACGTACATCGTCGAGGAAGAGCTCGCTGGTCGGGGAGATCAAATTCGAAGCAAGACTATCGCTCAGGATGTATATGACCGCGATACTTCAGAGGGGACCGATCCGGAAAACATCGTTCGCGTCGATGCACGGCGGCTTCGTCAGTTCTTGGAACTGCATTACGAGGGTATCGGAAAAGATGATCCGGTACGACTGTGTATCGATAGCGGTGGATATAGGCCGCGGTTCGAAACTGTCTCAGAAACCAATGCGGTATCAATCTCAACAAAAGCCAAACGCTTTGGGCTGCCCATAGGGGCGTTTACCATTGGGGCCATCGTTGGTGCGTTGGTCGCAGTTGGCCTTGCCCAAGATGGACAGGAAACTGCTTCTGCCGAAGTGGGTGGCATAGCTGTAAATGACTCGAACGCGTACATGCAGCGCGTGGCAATTTACGAAAAATCCCCAGCTACATTACAAGCATTCAATTTGGCGGAACAAGCGCGGACAATGATATTTCCGATCTTCGACCGACAACGCCAGCTACTGGTTCTGTCCGTATTCGAAGGCGTGATTGAGATCGATCCAGAATATTTCGGTGGTTATGCTGGTGCTGCGCAGGCACTCGCGTCCCTTGCGGTGATAACTCCGCCGTCTGACGCCAAGACCGAATATGCTGATGCCGCCATGAAGCTGGCGAACCAAGCGGTTAGCCTAGCCCCAGACCAAGCCTGGAGCCAGTCTGCTAAAAGCTGGGCCTTTTTCGCCAATCGCGACTATGACGCCGCGCTACAACTCAGTAGACGCGCATCAAAACTTGACCCGAATGATGGTGCTGTACTCGACTTTCTTGGTGCTGTGGCGATGTTCTCGGGCGAATTAGAGGAAGCAATTGCAACGGCTGACAGACTTTCTCTGCTAGGTTCCAGTAACCAACGATTTGCTAACAGAAATATCTCGGGCGCGACTTACTTTCATCTTGGCGAATATGAAAAGACCGTAGAGCGCTTTGAGGAGGCTAAGCAACTTGGCGATCCACTCAGCGCTCTTTCGCTTGCCTACGTTACGGCAGCGCTATCAGCCATGGGGCAAGATTATGCGGCTAAAGCCAAACTGGCTGAACTTGAGCGTGCGTGGCCGGATGCGCCATTAGGTGCAATGCTCAAAAGCATCCACCAAGATGTCGAGAACGCAGAAGCCGTGCTACGCGAGTTGCGAAAACAAGGATGGGTAAACCCTGCACAATAGGATGATGCACAACAGCTGGTAGTGATGCCAAAGTCAAAATAGTCTCTGCTGGCGCCGGTACTCAGGTCGACACTCAAATCACCAGCGCGGAGTCGAGTTCGATATCAGAAAGTGAGATAACGGACGTTTGCTCAGTCTTCGCAAAGTCCGCTTTAATACGCAACTCGGTCATAGCGCCATTTTCCACGAGCGTCTGCTCTTGACGGAAGCCGCCGCTCACTGGTGAATTGCGAAAATTTTGCCGTAAATGTCGGCTACTCGAACCTAACGAGTCATCTGATAAAAACACTCAGATGACCGGGTCGAGCCCAAACCTACCAAGGTTGGCTGCCCCGGGAACTTCCTTCTTAACACCAACGGTAGTTCAGCTAGATAGTTCGAAACTGTCTAAACACAGATGGATATCGGGGGGCCTATTTTGGATAAAAGCGCTTTGATTGGGTCATGGAAAATGCATGCGTGGACGCGGCAGTCGGTGGCAACGGGAGAAATTACCGATGCACTGGGGCCCGACCCAATCGGCTATATTGCATACCACGCAGACGGTCGGATGATGGCCACTGTTTTCAGACGCGATCGCCCGAACTCAGGCCGAAATGGTTGGACCGAAAGCGAAAAAGCACAGCTTTTCGACGACATGCTTGCCTACGTCGCGTCTTATTCACTGGAAGAAAACCGCGTCGTTCATCATGTTGATGGGTCTTGGAATCCAAATTGGCACGGCGACCTTTCGCGTCCATTTGTACTCGAAGGTGATAGATTGGTGATTAGTGGTGCTCCCGGAATCGATCCCATGACGGGCGAAGAAGTCGTCTATCGGATGGAATTTACGAAGGTATAGGCGCTTTAACGACAGAACCGCCAAACACCGGCTGGTATTGGTTTTGGTATACATGCCGACCAATACGAACGGCAGATTTGTCCGCATCTCGGTCATATGCTCATTTTCATCGGACGTCCGACTTGATCAGAAGCGGCCATCGAGTTTGTTGAACTGCAGTTTTTGATGGGTGCGATCGGTTTCTATGATGGCAAAGACAGTAAAGTGCCCACGTTGGCAGGGTGCCGATGCCTGGTGTGGGAGGGCTGGATGGAGACTTCACCATGTCCAGTATTCAGCTTCCAATAGTCAGACCGTCTCGGCCGCCGTGGAATAAGAACCGACTAATTGGCCAGAAACGTCCACTCCTTCCAAGACAAGTTTGGGCAATTCGTGCGCGACTCGAACTCGCCGGGAACCCGCGCAACCTCGTGCTGTTCAATCTCGCTATCGACAGCAAACTTCGCGGTTGTGATCTTGTTCGTCTGAAAGTGGCAGATCTCGTCGTTGCCGGAGCAGTTCGAGACCGCGTATCGATCGTCCAGAGCAAGACAGGCAGGCCAGTTCAGTTCGAAGTGTCCGAGAACACGCGAAGATCAGTTCTTCAGTGGGTCAGTTCGCCCGCCATGCTTGGGCGCCAGTTCCTCTTTCCAAGCAGGTTCTACAGTTCGTCGCACATTTCGACTCGGCAATACGCACGTCTCGTGCGCAGTTGGGTGTCAGTCATCGGACTGGATCCTTGTGGGTACGGAACGCGTTCCCTTCGGCGGACAAAAGCTGCGTTGATCTATCGGAAGACTGGCAATCTTCGGGCCGTCCAACTCCTGCTTGGACACACCAAGGTTGATAGCACGGTTAGGTACCTTGGCGTCGAACTCGACGACGCGTTGAGCATCGCCGAGAAGATCGACATTTGACAGCTTGACGGACGGCATAAGCCGTCCGTCATCTCAAATCGCGTTAGCGATTGGAAATTCAAAGTTTTGGCAGTCAATGACCGCTTTCGCCAACGCCAGACGTTCGCTGCACTTTGCACGAATGTCTCAGTTGCGGACAAAGCTGACGTTCGCGGTATGGCTACCAAAGTCTGCTATTGTTCCGGACAATCAACAAACAATAACTTTGGATGGTGTTGTATTAGTCAAGAAATAGCATTCTCTGAGTTTTAGAGACGTTTTCCAGTAGGCTTGGCTACATTCTCTGACAAATGAAATCATTTCGCTTGAAAATAAGCTAAGCGGGCAGCGCCATCACCACTTGTTGATACAGCATCCAAAATCTGCCAGCATACTTTGAAATGTCCTACTTCGAACATCATGTAAGTATTTTTGCGAGTTTGATGTGTACAAAAACTCAAAGCGACTATTGACGATATTGGCGGCAGATGTTGCTGGGTTTACGAAGTTCGTTTCTGAGGATGAAGAGGCTACCCTATATCGTCTCGCAGAGCTTCGTTCGATTATGGATCCGATTATCAAGTCTTACGGAGGCAGGATCGCAAACACGGCAGGCGATAGCGTGCTGGCGTGTTTTGACAATCCCACCGGCGCGGTGGAAGCCGCTATTTCCATTCAAGAACAACACAATGCTAACAATGCTCAGCTTAGAACAAGTGACCGCATGAGGTACCGGATCGGTATCAATATTGGTGAGGTCGTTCAGCAACCCAATGGTGATTTGTTGGGTCACGGAGTGAATGTAGCATCAAGGCTTGAGATGATTTCGGAACCCGGTGGAATCTGTTTAGCCGAAAACGTTATTGAGCAAGTCAAAGGAAGCTTGGATTACCGCTTCACAAAAATCGGCGAGCATTTTGTCAAAAACCTTGATCAACCATTGAAGGTGTACAAAGTAGGTGAGGCCACCCTGCCAACCTACGAGAAAGCCGCGCGACGACTTCAGGCTTGGGTTCGTGGGCAGTACTTTTTGCCCCTCTTGTTCGCAGTTGTATTAATATCTATTGGCTTCTCAGCCTTTGTCCTTCTGTCAAACAAATCCGACGAAGCCAAAAGTTTTGACCCTGAATACCTCGAGGACTTTCTGACCTTAGATCCATCTCCCGAAGAATTGCTCGAAATTTTTGATTTAGTAACCGTCGGCGAATACAAGGATTCGACTTACTACGTAATTAGAACGTGGGGCGCAGAATTTGAGATTCTTGAAAAGGTTTCCGAAGCCTTGGGTGGACACCTCGTTACCATCACTGACCGAGAAGAAAACGACTTTGTGTATCAACTGACGCTGGAAGATGATGGGCACTGGGCGTTTGAGGGAAACCTCGCTCTGGGACCATTAATTGGCTTGGTGCAGGACCCCGAAGGCGCGGAGCCTGATGGTGGCTGGGGATGGGCAAATAATGAGCTGATGAATTTCTCCAATTGGAAGCGGGGTAGTCCCGACAACAGCAGCGGCAATCAGGATTTCGGAAACTTTCAAGGCCCTAATGTTCCCAAATCCAGCCCTCTTTGGAACGACACAACAATATGGAAGCGTTCGTTCATAGTTGAGGTTCCCAAACCCTAATTCCGAAATGTACCAGTTACAGTTTTGCGGAAGGTTCGTAATTCAAGAGTGGTGCTTGACTGATTCCCGAACACCTCACTAGCATCAGTGATAAGTATTCTAGTGGGATTTTGGTGATATGCGGTCATTTTTCGTTTTAATTTTAATATGTTGTGTTGGGGTTTTAGGGGCAAAACCCGTGGCGGCCGATTTCGCAAACGCCCAAAAAAGACTGGAATTCTTCTCTGCGAATAGTTCCTACCGAAATGCCTGGTGCCCGGAACGTAAGCCTTCCAAATTCACAACCGCACCAATCACTCAACCCTTCAAAACAGCATCAGGCAAAGACCGACCTCCCGCTGTTTTCATGAATGAGCTCGGCGCAGCAAATTCCCATCTACTTCGTACCGGATCCAAGGCGGACGCCAGCCGGATCGCCGATCAACTTGCAGCCGCCGCTCAGGCCAGATCATTCGAAAAACAAGGTTTGTACGATGGCGTTAAGGTAGACGCAGCCTGGTGGCAAGCGAACATCCTACTTAACTTGTCGATGGTGCACAGTTCACTAAGCGCAATTCTGGGAAAAAATGACCCAAGAGTTGTCGCAATTGCGGAGTGGGGAGATCGGCTTGCAGCAAGGGCAGGCTCAGTAGGCGGTTTCGAGCAGATGTACGGCAAAGAAGGCCATGCCGCCCGTGCGGCTGGGCTTTTGGCATGGGGTGCAGAAACAGGTAATCGAAAAGCGTTCAAAAAAGGTGAAAGAGATCTAGCATATCTAGCGCGGCAAATGCGCCCGAATGCCCCTTTGGCCGGTACATTTGACCAAGCTCGCAACAAACGTCCGGCCAAGCGGCAACTACACTACACGTTTATCACATACGGGTACCTCGTGCTTGCGATGGATGCATCGCGGCGTGGCGGTGGAAAAGGCTTTCGACATAAGAGCCGTCAGACAGATATCCATGGAGCATTGGTATGGCTTGTTCAGTCATCAGCTGCGCCGAATAACCCAGTTGGCTTAAGCGGTCCCCAAGATACATTTTTCTGGACTACGCGAAGCGATAGGTACCACAACCTTGCTTGGGCGGAGGCCTATCTTCGCAACTATCCCAACACCCAAGCTGGATTGCTTTTGAAAAGAAAACTCAAAGGCCAACGTTCGCGCGGCGTGTTTGCCGGGTGGTATGGTGGCAACCTGACCTGTTCTCTTGGCCCGGGCAGTTAAGGCCAACCAAATATCGTGAGTGCCGTTTGTTTACGCTTGAAAACGGGAGCGACAAAGCGGGGAACTTGTCATCACGTGCCATGTTCATTAAATTCATGGTGAAGCGTAGTGTGCAAGAAACACCGCCACCAGTGAGCCTGTGGTGCCAACCTCTCGGACAACACGGTACAATGTTGATTGGTTTCTTAGTCGTGGCTGGAAACAAAGCCGACGTTCGTGCACCATGCAGTATCAGGCACTATGGGCTCGACACGGTCATCCGACTGTTTTTCTCAGAAGACGACTACGCGCCGCTAAACGGCCGTTCGGTTACGAAAAACCGAACTTTCTGCTCTTAATGACCGCTTTCTGCGAATAGCAGACGCTGGTTAAAAATTCGGCTATGTCCGACTTGCGGACAAACCGGTCGTTCGCGGATTAACACCCGAAGCAAAAAGATAAACGCTGTCACTCTTTCTGCTTGGATTAAGGCGTTCTCTACAGGACAAAGCGGAGGTGAATTGCACTTTGCGTAAAACCGGCATCCAGATAAAGAGGTATTAGTTCTTGAGTTCGACCTTTGCCTGGACTTTCAGGCCTGGGATCAGAAGTGTCTGCGGATTATTGAACCTTGCCCAGACGCGCAGATTGCCTTGCCCATCCAACTCATTGTCGGTTGAGATTATTTCTCCGGACTCCTCGAATACTGTGCCATTGGGCAGGATCACGTAAACATCCAGCTTCTTAAGTAGCTGAGGTATAGGCACTGGTGAGACGTTCTGAAGTGCAATGAGTGTGTCATAAGGCTGAAGATACGAAACCAGAACCGTGTTCAGGTCCAAAATCTCTGCAATTGGACGGCGTGTCTGCGTTTTCAAATAAGCTCCGAGATCATGCTTCGGGGCGACAATCCAGCCGGAAGCCTGCGCTTTGATTTTAGTTGCGGACAGAACAACCTGCGCCTTCTTTAACTTTGCCTGCGCTTCCCTCAACGCAACTTCAGCAAGCGCAAGCGCCTGTTTGGTTTCCAGCTTCCTCAACGCTGTGGCAGCACCTGTGCCCGCTAGGGAGGACGCACGCTCTGCCGCTTCGCGTGCGATTTCCAGTTCCACTTCTCGTCGCCGCACCTCATTCTCAGCCAGTTCGACGTCCAGTTCAAAGGTCTGCTTTGCAAGTTCAAAAAGCACCTCGCCTTTCTCGACGCGTTGCCCGTTGATGAAGTTCACACTAACCAACGTTCCGTTAATGCTGTTCGAGACCTGTGTGCGTTCCCCAGCTTCAACGACACCTTCGAAGACCTGTCGTTCCAAGAATTCGACAACCTCATCAAGTTCGCTCGCCATCACCTGAGAAAAGCTAAGCAATGCCATGGAGACGGCTACGACGAATGTGCCGAAGAATTCACAGCGATTTATGGAGCACTTGCTGCGAAAGAATTCCATTTTCTTTTTGATCCTTATTACAAAAGCGTATCACATACAAAGATCGTGACATTCGAAGCGGAACATGTCGAAACGTTCAACGAGCACGCCCAACACTCTTCTGGCTCGCTAGTTTGGAACGACGCAACTGAAACTCTCTGGTTTACTCGGATCGCCACTCCCATCGTAAGTTACAATGGCCGGATGCGCGCAGATAATCCGCCCGCCTTGTCCGGTGGGCTCGCGGGTCAGCGGATGGACATAAGGCGCGTCGAGTTGGTCAGGTGCCACCCCTGTGTCCAACCATTCTTCCAGCGCCTCGATATAGTTTGTGCCGTCCGGTCCAGGCCCAAACCGGCAGTGGGTGATGCCGGGGCGAATAAACAAGCGTACATCTTCGCGAGCAGAAGGGTCGTGTTCAAGCACCCGTTCGTAATAGGCAATAGTTCCGTGTGCAGACAGCGACCCATCCATCCAGCCGTTGTCAATTATAAGCTTGCCGCCATTGGCCCGGAATTCCGATAGGTCGGGATTTTCCGCATCAAGCGTCGGGCTCAAGCGCGCAGCGTGATGGGCGAAGTCAGAAAAGTCATAGTCTTCATAAGTCCAGTCAGGATCGCCGTAGAAGAAGTTCTTCATCAATTGTGTAGAGAAACCCCAGGTTGCATTAGGAATCGGAGGCGCTTCATACACCACCGCATCCTCATCGCCGTCACCGGGGTGGAAGTCGATTTCGGCGCCCTCGACATAGCCTCCAGTATTCCACATCGACCAACCCAGCGGATTGTCCGGCAACTCCACGCCCATCGGCATGCCGGGCCACGACATGCCCCCGAATTCCACCTCGCGATAGAGATCTTCTGCGACCCGGACCTGTTCTGCGCTCAGGCACTGATTGGTTTCACCTTCTCCACACAGCAGGCTCGACACCACAAAGTCGCACTGGCGCGGATCATTCAGAATGCCGTCCTCAAGCCCGTCAATCGCGTCGCATTGTGCCATGATGGCATTCCCGAGAAGGGCTTGCGCCTCGGTATCGATGACTGGTGTCGAAATCTGGTTTGGATCAGGGAACATGTTCATGGCGTCGTAAGTCCACCGGCCAGCCATCTCCTTTGTCCAGGAGTAGGCTGGTGCCCCGGCATAGATGCCATCGAAAACGCCCGGTGATCTCTGCGCGACCATCAAAGCCTGACCACCGCCACGGGAGCATCCATAGAAAAGGTTGCGCTGTATTTCCGACCCATAATACTCAGCTATGATCGCTTGGGACGACACAGCCGTTCTGTGCACTGCCTGGAACCCAAAACTGACCTGGCGTTCAAGATTGTTTAGGGCCCAGCTTGCGACGATAGCGTTGCCCTTGTGTCCTGTGTCCGTCGTGACGGTCGCCCATCCGTCGGCAAGCACATTACCCAAAGCCATAGCGGCATTGTTGAAATCGCCGGAGAACCCTCCGCCACCGCCCATGACGAACTTACCGTTCCAGTCGTCCGGAAGCAGCAGTTCAAATCCGGTCTCGGTCCCAATTTCACCGATAACACGACAATGCGGTGCAGGTTCAGACAGCGCTTCTACAGTTAAGACAGTCATATCGGGGACGCTGGGAACTCCGCTTAAACTGCATTCACCGGCGGCTACAGTAGTCGCTCCCGTTGCGAGTGCAGCTATCGTAAAGCCTATCAGCTTGGCAGGTCTTTGAAGGCCTTCCAAAGTCGTTGAACAAAAGCACATTCGGGTCCCCCCCCATGTATTCATTTTTTTGAGTATGTTCGAACGTACTGTCCAGAAAACCATGCTGTCCAGAGAATCTTGTCGCCGAAGCGAGGTCCGTGCATTTGAACAAATGATTGCAAACAATCATATCGGTACCGTTTTCCAGAGAACAAACACGATTTAAAAAGACTGATTCTTATAGTCAGCTCTGAACTTGGTCGGTTTCAAGCTTCTTACGTTTGTAGAAATGCGAATACACAGAGCGTTCTCTTAGTCGACAATAACTGTGACAAAAGCGCGGACTAACTTATCCGTCGGTTACGTCCGCTTTGGGCTCGAGGCAGTCATCTGAGTCTTTCAGTCAGATGACGGCTTAGGAACGGATAGCGGTCATTGTTGGTGGTCATTCCGAGAAATTTCGCCTTAAGGTCTGCATTGAACGGCAGCGGACGTTCGCTGAAATCTTCTGAACGGCAGAGTTGCGGGACCTTGCTGCCGTTCGCCGCAGTTGCAGCCTGATTATCTTGGCGTGACAGCTATGCGCAGGAAGCGGATATTGCAAAGTCGGCGAGAACGGTTCAAGATCGACAATCGTCGGTCGGCCTGGTTACCGAAAAACGGCTCGACAAAGCAGACATTGGCGGTTCGCACAGCGGCTTTAAAGAACTGCGTCACCGACACTTACCACCGTCGCCTCAAGGCGGAAGAGGGGTGTTGCGCCTTTCCAGTTTTCTCATTTGGAAAGATTGGCGGCGCCAATACCAGCAGATTGCGCGCCCGTTTCTCGCAGACGATTCAGCTTTCGAATACCCGCGACCAGACTCCTTGGCCCAGAAGTTCAGCGAGCCGACCCCGCAAGCGTATGATGTCTTGCATCGCTTGGCTTCGGTTACGGTCAATCTTGGAAAAAATGACAGCAGTAGATCTGGCCGACGTCTGTCTGGTTTTTGATTGGAGGATCGCCTTGTCCGCAGCGGCATCCACGGCCAGCTGGTAGCTTTCAACAGCTGCGACCAGCTCGTCCACAATCTGCATTGCCGCGACGCGTGTGGTGCTGTCCTCTGGCTCGATGGCATCATTCAACTTGGACCTGAGGGATTCCGGGTTCAGAAATGACGCTGGGCCGTCGGATGGCCCTCCAAACAAGAAATTGACTGCTGTGATTGTTATGAGTACGGGCATTTCAGATCTCCAGACGTGTTCCACCACTCAGGACGTCCGATTTCTTGTACAGGATCTCGGCGACCTCGGGCCAATACTCATCTGGAACTGAACCTTGCAGTTGTTGCTGCAATCCAAGCAGCTGGGAACGTCGCGACAGCCGATCAGCGTCATAACTGGACGAAGCTTCGGTCAGTTGCCTGCTGCTTGTGCTCTGATCAATCGAAAGACGATTGAACTCATCGACGAAGGTCAGATGTGCCTCAATCATTGATGACGACAATGCCTCGATCTGACGCGCGATGTTCACCAGTTCCGAATTGTCACTTGCCGGGATGGTCGCAAGTCTGGCCCTGAGATCGGAGTTGAGCTCATTGATTTCGGACGAAGCCGTCAAGGACGCGCAACCCGCGACACAGACAAGCGAGGCCGCGGACAGAAGTGCAATATACTGGCGTCTCGAAAAAGCGTATTCGTAACGTTTGATCATGATCGGACCCCCGTCAGTTCTGTTCAACCCAGTCGACCCTGCCGGATGAACATGGCCTTGTTATCTATGCCTTGCACGGGCGATTTTGCCGCCCATGCCTTGTTCCCACCTGATCCTTCAGACACTCACTCGATAACGGGTAGCCCCGTTACGGCTTCGAATGCGTCAGAATGAGCTTCGACATGATGTGGATCACGTGTGCCTGGAAGAACTTCGAAGAAGGGATCGAAATCGACCATCGCCTGCGCCAGAACACCCAAAATGGTCGGATCGCCGTCGAGCGTTGCGGTACCATCAGCGATCTGGGCATCCAGCGATTTTTCCCCGGCCATGACCGGCTCCAAATCTGATCGATTGATCGTGAGTGTCACATCCGGAGCATCAGAGATGAACCCTTCGACATTGGTCAGCGTGCTGTTGCGCAGTTCGACAAGGAACTTCTCGCCATTGTCCGGAGTGACGAGGTTCATGGTGAATTCATGCCCTTCAACTTTGCGACCGTCCATCTTAATGGCGAGGAAGTTTAGGAACAACTCGGTCGACATGGCGCGGATCACGTCTGGGCTGGAGGTATCCGGAATGTCCCCGCCGGGAATGCCCGAGCGCAATTCGAACGCGCCGGACAGGAACGAATTGCGCAGCCCCGGGTTTTCCTGCTGGTAGCCAAGCTGTTCGTAGACATCCGCCAGCAGGTTCCGCGCCGCCATGTTGCGCGGTTCGGCCTGAACCAGCTTGTTCAGGATTTCGGTCGCCAGCATGTAGTCGCCCTTGTCATGCAAGTCGGCCCCACGCGCGATGATCGCGTCCGAACCGCCCATCATCTCGACATAGAGCGGGGCACTGTCCTCCGGCGACGGCGGGATCAGCGTGGCCGGGTTGCAATCCCAGAACCCAATATAGCGCTGCACCACGCCCCGGCTGTTGTGGGCTGCTGACCCATGATAGCCGCGGCAATGCCATTTATCCTGTAGTCCTTTCGGAAACTCATAAACGTTGTGGATTTGATTGATCGTCACGCCCTTGTTTACGAAATGCAGGACTTGATTGTTCATGTTGGCGTAAACATCACGTTGGTCGCGCAGAATGGTCTGAATGCGATCATTTCCCCAGCGCGGCCAATGGTGCGAATAGAACATCACCTCGGCCTCTTCCCCATAAAGGTGCAGCGCCCGTGAAATGTATTTCGACCAACGTAACGGGTCCCGCACCGGCGCACCGCGCAACGTGTAGATGTTGTGAACCGTCGCGGTGACGTTCTCTGCCATCCAGAGCGCTTTCATGTCCGGCAAATAGGTGTTCATGTTAGATGGCGCTTCGGTGCCCGGGGTGTTCTGAAAGATCATCCGCACCCCGTCGACCTCGAACTCCTCGATATCGTCTTCGACGATGCGTGTCGGTGCGATCAGGCCAACCTGACCGGCGGAGACGCCTTGACCAAGCCCTTGGCCAGCGTATCCGTGTGGGCTCGCAGGCAGCAGCAGGCCATATTGGTAAAACAGTCGCCGGTTCATAGCGTTACCGGCATACACGTTCTCTGAAATCGTGTGTTCCATGAAGTCGCGCGGAGCGATGATCTCGACCTTGCCAGACCGAACATCGGCTTCGTCGACGACACCACGAACACCGCCCCAGTGGTCGCCGTGGCTGTGCGAGTAGATCACCGTCGTCACAGGCAGCCCTTCACCCACATGTTCTTGGAACAACTCCCATGCCGCCCGCGCCACTTCTGCCGAAACCAGAGGGTCGATCACGATCCAGCCGGTCTTGCCGCGCACGAATGAGATGTCCGAAAGGTCGAAACCGCGCACCTGGTAGATGCCGGGGATGACCTCGTAGAGCCCATAGTTCTGGTTCAGGCGCGAGATTCTCTGCATCGAAGGATGGATGCTGTCAAAATTTTCGTCCGAGTTCAGAAAGTCGAACCGCTCTTTGTCCCAGGCGACATGACCAGCATCCGCCATGATCTGCTTCTCGGGCATTTCTGCGATCAATCCGCGCTTTTGTTCGTCAAAATCCTGCGTGTCAGAAAACGGCAGGTCGGATCGCGCTTTGTCCAGAATTGCCTTGGTGTGTGAAGATGGCGCTTTGCCTTTGGGGTGGAAATGGCCATCCAACGGCGGCGCGACCTCCTGCGCATGAGCGACGGCATCATCCAAGAGAACGTTTGCAGAAACAGCAAATGCTGTTCCGACAGTGGGTATGGCTTTCAAAACATCTCTGCGGGTGGTCATCATCTTTCTCCGTTCTTGTTGACGTGACGAGCGGTTGTTTCCACCTCGGCGCATTTGGGTCTGACAGGCCGATCTGAGGCGATGCTTGCATCGAACAACTCTCCGTAAACAATGATAGGGGGCGTTGATTCACTAGACTTGATCACCAGAGCAACTTACGATGTTTATTGCTTCATCATGAGCACGGGAATGAAGCGAAGAATGTGCTTGAAGGGCCGGCATGGGGAATTCTGGACAACTGACGGCAGAGCAGAGTGACATTCTTCGAGGGTCCGGATGGCTTTCCACTAGACGCCCGGCGTTTCAGGACGATTTCCTGAAACTAGGCGCAGTAAAGACGCTGGAAATCGGACAGATTCTCTATCCTCGTGGCCGGGTTCCAACCCATGTTCATGGTCTGATCCGAGGGCAGATTGACGTTCAACTTCTTGCTCCGAACAATGAAGAACTGGCATACCCATCCGGTCGGCAAAGCAAGTGGTACAGTTTCTCGGATGTGATCACCAACGAGCCCGCAGTGGGGTTGGCCATCGCGCGCCAACCGTCAGTACTGCTGCGCATTTCCAGACGGGAACTGATGCACTTTTTGGACTCAAACCCACGGCGTTACGTCGACATCATCGCTCACGACAACGCGCTAAGGCGTCAAATGCAAGAGGTTGTTGCAGAAATTGTCACGGGTGAAGGTGTCGACCTGGTTGCGAGGCGATTGTCATGGATGGCAGCAAACGACCGGCTGGATGCGGGTAATTCGGTTGCGATCTCACAAATGGACTTTGCATTGGCTGTCGGTGTTTCGGTTCCAACTGTCCAGCGCGCTTTTCGCGACATGAAACGCCGGGGAATTCTGGAAACCTACTACGGCAAGATCGTGGTCAAGGACACCGTAGAATTGAAACGTTTCGCCGACAAGCTCGGGGCCGGGTAGCAAGATCTAGGTCTGATGACGGAATGCGCTGTTCGTTGGGCAAACTGAGATGCTGCACTTGCAAAGAAAGGATGGCGCGTTGGGTCTGCTCTGGGCTCGGTGCGGTCATTCGGTGTATTGGGTTCAATGTCTGCTCTAGCGGCAAAGCGACCGGTCACTCGGCAGGCGCATGTATCCACTACA
>NZ_JBQFPQ010000004.1:0-287527 GCF_056536445.1 Ruegeria sp. CL7 | reverse complement strand
GGAAGACGGCCTGCGCTTCGCCATCCGCGAAGGCGGCCGCACCGTCGGCGCCGGCGTCGTGTCGAAAATCATCGAGTAAGTCGGCTTTGCCGACTGGTGGGCCGCAGTTGCTCTGAAAGAGCAATGAGAGCCCACACCGTCGAACCAAAGAAGGCCGCTCCACACCGGGGCGGCCTTTTTTATTTTGTGTGAAGACCTTGGCTATTTACAAATATTAACCAATTCTTCCAGCGCTTCTAACAGAGGTGAATTGTTATCTGCTGAATTGTAGTGTTCGGCGTGTGAGCTACCCAAATCACTTGTGCAATGCGTTTCATTGCATTCGATGGCTGTCTCCCGAATGAGCTGGCCAGCAGGCTGAAGAGCTTCATCGTTGTTGTAGGTTTCCATGAACGCAATCGAGTAGTTTTCTGCATTGTCACCCCCACCACTAAATACAACGTAATGGTCATCCGCTCTCAGGATGCGGAGGTCTACAATCGGAGTTTTCAAATAGGTTCCCTGATGCAAGATACCGTTTTGATCTGAAGTTTCCGTGCCGATCAAAAATATACATTTCTGTGGAAAGGAGATCTGCTGGGTTTTCTTTCGTCCGGCTGCCTGCGGCTGTGATGTCAAAGACATCTTGGCGATTTTGTGAGTCAGGCTCTCATAGTCGGTTTCGCCAGCTAAAACCGCGCGACAAGCTACGATGATTAGAATGGAGGCACCTAATAGGTGTTTCATATTGTTTCCTTCGAATGACGCTAGTCGACGGTTGGTATAATCCTTAAGGAGAAATCCCAATACCGAAAGCAACTTTAACGCGCGATGATTCCGTTTGCAGAGCATGGATTCCCCCTTGCCAAACCCCGCCAACCCCACTTTACGCGCGTTCTCAACAAGAACGTCACGGTGGGGTGATCCCAGCTTTTGAGGCGTGACGTGGATTGGCGATGCGCGTCTGTCCTCCTCCCTGCTGCGACGTCAAGGAAACGGGCAGAGCGTCTCATGTGGGCGCGGTCCGCACGGACTGAAGCCCTTACTTGACAAGGGCTGTGATCCATACCGGCGGCTGACGGTCTTGCCGTCAGCCGCTGGTGATTGCAAATCAGGACAGTGCTGATTCAGCCGCCGCCCGGACAGCGCGGATGTTGTTTCCGTAGACCTGTGGGGTTGAAACCGAACCGCCTTTGAATACAGCCGAACCGGCCACCAGCACATCCGCACCCGCCGCTGCCACCAGCGGGGCGGTATTCGGGTCGACGCCACCGTCAATCTCGATATGCACTGGACGATCACCGATCATCTGACGCAGTTTTTTAACCTTGCCAGTCATGTCGATGAATTTCTGGCCCCCAAAGCCGGGGTTCACGGTCATCACGCAAACCAGATCCGTGAGGTCCAGCAGATGCTCGACCGCTTCGGCAGGGGTGCCGGGGTTCAGGGCAACGCCGGCTTTCATTCCGGCGCCGCGAATGGCCTGCAAGGTGCGATGGGTATGTGGGCCAGCCTCGATATGTGCGGTCAGAATGTCCGCTCCGGCATCGGCATAGGCCTGGATGTAGGGATCGACCGGCGTGATCATCAGGTGAACGTCCATCACCGTTTTCACATGCGGGCGAAAGGCTTTCACGGCCGGAGGGCCAAAGGTCAGGTTTGGAACGAAATGGCCATCCATCACGTCAACATGAACCCAGTCGGCGCCCTGCGCTTCGATGGCCTGAATTTCCTGCCCAAAATTGGCGAAATCGGCGGACAGGATAGACGGCGCGATCTTGATGGTGCGGTCAAAGCTCATGGTGGCCTCGTATCAGCTGAAGAGTCGCGGATGCGTATACCCCTGAGCCGGTGGGATGGATAGCCCCCGCAAACGCTGTGCCGCCACAAAACTCTTACCGCGTAGCATCTGACCCAATGGGTTGAGGCCTCGGCCCGGAGGTCGGATGCGGCTGAGAATCCTAGTTCGCTGATGCCTCGTTCAGGGTCAGCGTTACACGCTCACCCGCGAAAACCGTGCGGCCGTACTCGACTGGCCGTCCATCCGGGTCGGCATTGACGCCGACCGAAAAGAGAACAGGAGCACCTTCAGACAATTGAAGTTGCAGCGCCTGCGTTGCGGTTGCCCCGCGCGCGGTCAGGCGAGTCGAGACGCGGACGTAATCCTTGACGCCGCAGGCTTGCAGCGCTTTGGTGACGGATTGGGTTTCGGTCAATGTCTGCAAGATATCCGGAAACCGTTCCGCGGGGAAAACGCTTTGAAACAGGGCTATTGGCTGCCCGTCCGCCAGGGATAATCCGTCATAGACGTGCACTGGATCACCCTTGTTAAGGCCCAGAGCTTCGGCTTCGGCTTCATCGGCGACGCGCGTAGTCAAAGCTAGGATTTTCTTACCCGGTATCTTGCCGCTGGCCGAGATGTTCTTGTGATAGCGCACCCTTTTGCCGATCGGATAATCCGTTGGCCGTGCCGCAACAAAAACGCCCGCACCGCGCCGAGCGTGCACCAGCCCCTGATCAGACATGTCAGCCAAAGCGCGCCGTACCGTGTGGCGGTTGACGCCATAGGTGGCGGCCAGCTGAGTTTCGGTCGGCAGGCGATCTCCGGTTTGATAGCGCCCCTCGGCGATGTCCGAGGTCAGGCGCAGGGCAATACTTTTCCAGATCGGCGTTTTGCTCATTCCACCAAACCTTCAAACGGTCGCAGATTGCGTTTTGACAACCTGTCGGTTAACATTTGTCTAGTTGTATAGTTCATGTAGACAACCTATCCAAGAGGCTTTGATGGCAAACCATACGAAAATCGGGATCAAGGCACGGAAGGAATGGATGGGTCTGCTGGCGCGCGCGCCGGACACTGCCCTAATGGCGCTGTGGGACGGCATTCAGGACTGCCCGAGTTTCGAATGGCTGCGCAGGCCCGAAGTGGGTGGTGTCATGGTGCGTGGCCGCATCGGAGGAACCGGCGCTTTGTTCAACCTGGGTGAAATGACCGTTACGCGCTGCTCGGTCGTGTTGCAGGATGGTACGGTCGGTCACGGATATGTTCAGGGCAGGTCGAAATCCAAAGCAGAAGCGGCGGCATTGATTGATGCGATGATGCAGACGGCCGCTGCTGGTGATTTGCAGGAACGGCTGCTTGATCCGCTGAGGCTGCAAATGCAGTCGATCAAGACAGCGCGCGCCGCAAAGGCAGCGGCCACCAAGGTCGAGTTTTTCACGCTGGCTCGGGGGGAAGACTGATGCCTGTTCAAATGCGGTACTCGGGGGGCTTTCAAGACGCACCTGTCGACGCGGCACATGCATTCCGCGCGGCCATGACCGCCATGGCGCGCCCGGGTGAACTCCGCACCCTGACTGGCTGCGCACCACCTGCGCCCTTGTCCGTTGCGGCTGGCACGCTGCTCCTGACGCTTTGCGACGCCGAGACAAACGTTCATCTGGCGGGTGAAGCCGACACCGATGTGGTGCGCGAATGGCTGACCTTTCACACGGGTGCACCGATAGTGGCGGCGGAAGAGGCTGATTTTGCCCTTGGTACGTGGGATGCACTGGCGCCGCTCAACACCTATCGTATCGGGACGCCGGAATACCCGGACCGGTCCGCGACACTTGTTGTGGAATGCAGGCGGCTGGAGCAGAACGGAGCGGTTCTCAGCGGCCCCGGCATCCGGCACACGGCGCGGCTTTCTCTGCCGGATATTCCGGCTCTTCAGAACAATGCGCTGCTTTACCCTTTGGGGTGTGATTTTTTCTTCACCTGCGGTGAGGCGGTCGCGGCCCTGCCGCGTAGCACGCAAATCAGGTCCAGGGGGTAAGCCATGTATGTCGCTGTCAAAGGGGGCGAAAAAGCCATCGAAAACGCCCATGCGTGGCTTGCCGAAGAACGCCGCGGTGCGACAGATGTCGCGGAACTGAGCTTCGCGCAGATCCGTGAACAGTTGGGCCTTGCGGTGAACCGGGTCATGGCCGAGGGGTCGTTATACGATCCCGACCTTGCTGCGCTGGCAATCAAACAGGCGCGCGGCGATCTGATCGAGGCGATTTTCCTCGTCCGCGCTTACCGCACGACCCTGCCTCGTTTCGGCTATTCCAACCCCGTCAAAACCGGCGACATGGCCTGTGATCGCCGGATCTCGGCCACGTTCAAAGATGCCCCCGGTGGTCAGGTTCTGGGGCCAACCTTCGACTACACCCACCGATTGCTGGACTTCAAGCTGGCGGCCGAGAGCGAAGTTCCAAAGGCGCCTGAAGGCCCTGTGCGGCTGGAATCAACGCCACATGTTACCGCATTCCTGAAGGATGAGGGTATCATTCAGGATGAACCGGCCCGCGATGACGTTCCGGGCGATCTGACCCGTGAACCGATGGAGTTCCCGTCCACCCGCCCGGTGCGCCTTCAGTCGCTGACCCGTGGGGACGAGGGATTTGTGCTGGGCATGGCTTATTCGACCCAGCGCGGTTACGCCCGCAACCACGCCTTTGTCGGAGAATTGCGTATCGGCAAGGTCGTGGTTGAGCTGGACATCCCCGAGCTGGGCTTTGCCATCGATATCGGCGAGGTCGAGCTGACCGAATGTGAGACGGTGAACCAGTTCACCGGTTCGAAAACGGAACCGCCACAGTTCACGCGGGGCTATGGGCTGGTCTTTGGCCAGTCTGAACGAAAGTCCATCGCGATGGCGCTGGTCGATCGGGCCTTGCGGTGGGAAGAGTTGGGTGAAGACAACGTGGGCGCGCCCGCGCAGGATGAAGAATTTGTTCTGAGCCATGCGGACAACATTCAGGCTACCGGCTTTCTCGAACATATCAAGCTGCCGCATTATGTCGATTTCCAGTCCGAGATGGAACTGGTCCGCAAACTGCGCCGAAAGGCCCAAGAGCGCATGTCAGAGGAGGCCATGGAATGAAAGACGTCGTTTTTGATATCGGAAACGTTCTGGTCAAGTGGGATCCGCATCTGGCATGGCTGGAGGAGATGGGTAGCCGCGAGGCGGTGGCAGAGTTCCTGACGCGCATCAATTTCCCCGAACGCAACCTGCGGGCCGATGGAGGAGAGATGTTCGCCGATCTGGCCGCTGAACTGGAAAATGCGGAAGATCGGCAGCGCCTCAGTGTTTACGTTGAACGTTATGCCAGAACCGTTCCGCAAAAGATCGAGGGAAGCTGGCGCCTGCTTTACCGCCTGAAAGAGAAAGGCACTCCGGTTCACGCGATCACCAATTGGTCAGCGGAAACCTGGCCTGTCGGCGTGGGGGCACATCCCGAATTGGGCGAAGTGTTTGGTGTCACCGTCGTGTCGGGGCAGGAGAAGCTTTTGAAGCCTCAGCCAGAGATTTTCCATCTGTTGTGCAAGCGGGCCGGGCTTTCACCCGAGAACTGCATTTTCATCGATGACGGGCTGCACAATGTCGAAGGCGCGCGTGCGGTGGGCATGGATGGGATCCACTTCACCGCGCCGCACGCGCTTGAACGCGCTCTTGCAGAAAGAGGCTGCTTATGAGCGCGTACAACTTCGCCTATCTGGACGAACAAACCAAGCGGATGATCCGGCGGGCGATCCTCAAGGGTCTGGCCATACCGGGGTATCAGGTGCCGTTTGCCAGCCGCGAGATGCCGATGCCCTATGGCTGGGGTACCGGGGGCGTACAGGTTTCAGCCGCGACGTTGACGCCCGAGGATACGTTCAAGGTGATCGATCAGGGCGCAGACGACACGACCAACGCCGTATCCATCCGCAAGTTCTTTGAAAACACCGCAGGCGTCGCCACCACGGAAAAGACGGAACAGGCCACAATCATTCAGACCCGCCACCGGATCCCCGAAGCAAAACTGCGCGAAGACCAGATCATCGTTTATCAGGTGCCGATTCCGGAACCTCTGCGCTTTTTGGAACCGCGCGAGACTGAGACGCGCAAGATGCACAGTCTTGAGGAATACGGGCTGATGCATGTGAAACTGTACGAGGATATCAGCCAGCACGGGGCGATTTCGACCGCTTATGCCTATCCGGTGAACGTGGCTGGACGCTATGTCATGGACCCGTCCCCGATTCCGAAATTCGACAATCCAAAGCTTGAGATGGACGCGATCCAGGTGTTTGGAGCCGGGCGCGAGCAGCGTATTTATGCGGTGCCTCCGCATACCAAAGTCGTGAGCCTCGATTTCGAGGATTATCCGTTCGAGGCCACCAAGGCCGATCATTCCTGCGATCTGTGCGGGGCCGAAGACAGCTATCTGGACGAGGTTATCATGGATGACGCGGGCAACCGGATGTTTGTCTGTTCTGACACGGATTACTGCCGGTCAAGGCGTGAGGCGGGGCATGCAGGCCAATTGGCCGGAAAGAACGCGCAATGACCCCTCTGTTGCAAGTCAAAGGCATTGAAAAAAGCTATGGCCGCTGGATCGGATGCGCGGATGTGAATTTTGATCTCTTCCCCGGAGAAGTAATGGGAATCGTTGGTGAAAGTGGGTCGGGCAAGTCGACCTTGCTCAACTGTATGGCCGGCCTTCTGAAGCCGGATGCCGGGCAGGTGATCTTTGATACCCGTGCAGACGGCCCGGTCGATACGGTCACAATGTCCGAGCCAGAGCGCCGGATGCTGAGCCGCACCGATTGGGCCTTTGTCCATCAACATGCGCGCGACGGGTTGCGGATGTCTGTCAGCGCCGGAGGCAACATTGGCGAGCGGCTGATGGCCGTCGGCGGACGCCACTATGGCAGCATTCGGGGCAAGGCCATTGACTGGTTGGGCCGGGTCGAGATTGACGAGAGCCGCGTCGATGACCGCCCAAGCGCGTTTTCGGGCGGGATGCAGCAGCGTTTGCAGATCGCGCGCAATCTGGTGACAGGTCCTCGGCTGGTGTTCATGGACGAACCGACCGGTGGTCTGGATGTGTCGGTACAGGCGCGTTTACTGGATTTGTTGCGCGGACTTGTGCGTGAGATGAGGTTGAGTGCGATCATCGTCACCCATGATCTTGCCGTGGTGCGTCTGCTGGCGGATCGGTTGATGGTGATGAAAAGCGGTCGCGTGGTCGAGGCCGGGCTGACGGATCAGGTACTGGACGACCCGCAACATGCCTATACGCAGTTGCTGGTGTCCAGCGTTTTGCAGGTTTGAGGCTTTGGGGAAAGATGAAGCGATGATTGAACTTGTCGATGTCAGCAAAAGCTTCACCCTGCACAATCAGGGCGGCGCCGCGATCCCGGTGGTAAAAGGCGCGTCTCTGAAAGTGGAACCGGGTGAGTGCGTCGCCCTGACCGGGCCGTCGGGTGCAGGCAAATCCACGCTGATGCGGGTGATCTACGGCAACTATCTGGCGGCCACTGGTCAGGTGCTGGTCGCAGGGTTGGACGTGGCCCGGGCTGAACCGCGGCAGATCCTGTTGCTGCGTCGTGACACGTTGGGCTATGTCAGCCAGTTCCTGCGGGTCGTTCCTCGGGTGCCGACGCTGGACGTTGTGGCAGAGCCGCTGCTGGCAGCGGGCTGTGACAGGCAAGTGGCAATGGACAGGGCAGCCGGATTGCTGAAACGGCTGAATATTCCCGAACGTCTGTGGACCCTCAGCCCGACGACTTTCTCGGGCGGCGAAAAGCAGAGAGTGAACATTGCGCGGGGCTTTGCGCATGAATATCCGGCAATGCTGTTGGATGAACCGACCGCAAGCTTGGATGCGCAGAACCGGGAAACGGTTTTGTCCCTGATCGAAGAGACAAAGAACAAGGGCGTGACGATTGTCGGGATTTTTCACGATCTCGACGCACGCGAACGGGTCTGCGATCGCGAGGTCGATGTCTCGGACTTCACGCCGGGGATGGCTGCATGACGCTTGCTCCGATCATAGCGGTCGTGGGTCCTTCGGGGGTCGGAAAGGACAGCGTAATGAACGCGTTGGTGGTCCGGGCGCCGGGTGTTCAGCGGCAGCGGCGGGTGATTACCCGTCCCGAAGGCGAAGACGGCGAAGATTTCGACCGGGTCTCGGTCGATACATTTCAGCGAATGGAACGGGTTGGTGCGTTTGCGCTGAGTTGGCATGCGCATGGGCTATATTACGGTGTGCCAAAGACGATCACGCGGCAGCGGCAGGTGGCCGTGGCCGTTCTGGTCAACCTGTCACGAACGGTGTTGCTTGAGGCGCAGGAGGTGTTTGGTGATCTGATCGTGATTTCCCTGACGGCCAAGCCCGAGGTTCTGTCCGAACGCTTGTCCTTAAGAGGGCGGGAAAGCAAGGCGGAACAGACGCGGCGTCTGGACCGGGCCCAAACGTCTTTGCCCAACGGTTTGAATCAGGTCCTGGAATTCGACAACTCCGGTGCGATGGAAGATACGGTTGCCGAAATCCTGTCGCACCTTCAACCGGAAAGCCCGTAGCGATGGATAAGGTAGAAGCGCCCGTCCTCAGCCTCGCCCGTAAGGGCCAGATCCGTGATCTGGAAGGGCTGCGGCAGCAGTGGGACCAGATCGGTTTGCAGCGCGTTCCGAGTTGCTCTCAGGGTTGGTTTGTCCAGCTTGCCGCTCAGGGTGATGTGAAAGCGGAACGCGTCCAGTACGTAAGGATAGCCCCACTGAACCAGGTTGGCGTCTTGCTCTGGGGTCAACCCGGCGGCGCGACGGCGGGCCAGTTCGGCCTTGGAGGTAGGCGCACGAAAGCTGTCCAGTTCCCGAACACAGGCCGCGGCAAGCGCATTCAGTGCCCGCGTCTCACCCAACGGACGCAGGGTCAGAAAGCGCCCAAACCGGGCGATCTCGAGGCCATCCAGCGACACAGGTGGTTGGCGGGAGGCGAGCGAGCTGCACGCCTCTTGCAGGGCTTCGAACGTTTTGCCGTCGCGCAGTCTGAACGGTGGCTTCAGTGTCGCGTGCAGCCCGTACTTGCGCGGTACTTCCGTGACAGCGGCAACGTCGATGCCTTCGACAATCGGATGGGCAACCGGCTTTCCCGCCTCCATGTCCCAACCCAGCCAACTGGTTGCAAATTTCGCCCATTCCTTTCCCGCAGGCGGCGCAAAATAGATCGCGTATCGCGTGAATGTCATGTCGGCCTCCTCTTGCGTGGCCTTCCTCGGTCTCAACATGCGTGAAGTTCAGATGACAGAAGAGTTGATCCTTGCCAATGCCACGCTTGTATTGCCGAATGAAACCGTAACCGGCAGTGTCCGGATTGTGGGTGAGGCCATCGCTGAAATCGACACCGGAAACGGGGTTCCCGCGGGCGCGATAGATTGCGAAGGCGACTATGTCAGCCCCGGCCTTGTCGAGTTGCACACGGACAACCTTGAACGTCACATTCAACCGCGCCCACAGGTGAACTGGCCCCATGCCGCCGCAATTCTTGCGCATGATGCGGAATTGGCCGGCGCCGGGATCACGACAGTGTTCGATGCCATGCGGGTTGGATCGATCCCGTCGGGCGCCCGGCGGTATGGGAAATACGCCCGCGGCCTGTCGCAGGAGTTGTGGGATCTGCACGAACAGGATGCGCTGAAGATCAGCCACTTTCTGCACTTGCGGGCCGAGGTGTGTTCGGAAACTCTGGTTGAAGAGCTGAGCGAATTTGGACCGGAAGACAGGGTTGGCATTGTGTCCATAATGGATCACACACCCGGTCAGCGTCAGTTTCGCGATATGGGCAAGCTGGAGACCTTTCTGAAGGGCAAATATGCCATGGATGATGACACGTTCTTTCAGCACGTGGCGCAATTGAAAGGGCTTCGAGATCGCAATGGCGTACTGCACGAGGTCGAAGCTGTCAAAGCTGCCCGCCGTTTCGGAGCAGTATTGGCCAGCCATGACGACACGACTGAAGATCAGGTGAAAGTGTCCGTAGGTCACGGCATCCGTCTGGCCGAGTTCCCCACAACCGTCGAAGCGGCACGCGCCTGCCACAAGAACGACATTCGGGTCATGATGGGCGCGCCGAACATAATCCGCGGGGGGTCGCATTCAGGCAATGTTGCTGCCTACGAGCTGGCTCAGCTTGGGTATCTGGACATCCTGTCTTCGGATTATGTGCCGTCGGCCTTGTTGCTGTCGGCGGTTAGGCTGGGCGAGATTTGGGGCGACCTGGCGCGGGGGATGAAGACGGTTACGCTGGCACCGGCTCGGGCCGCAGGGTTGGAGGAGCGGGGCGAGTTGCGCGTCGACGCCCGCGCCGATGTCATCCGCTTCCGGATGCGCGCGGGTGTACCCGTCCCGAGTTCGGTTTGGGCGCGCGGTCGACGCGTGGCGTGATCAGGCCGTGTAGAACAGGTAACGGTCCGGGGCGATTGTCTTGGGCCCCTGGATCTGGGCAAAGCCGACCAGGGGCTGACCTGAAATCAACAACCCGCCGGGCTGCATGACTTTTGCGATCAGCGGGCTGAGACGCTTTGCTTCGGCGACGTCCTCGTGCTTGATGCCGCGTCCGAAATCGTAATGCGCCAGCGCGATTCTATGCCCGTCGACCGCCAGTCTGAGCAGCATCGGTTCGGCCTCACCTTGCAGGAAATCCTCGGCCGGGGGGGTGCTGTCCGGATGGCATTGCAGGATCCGGTCCATCACCCAGATCCGGCGCTCTGGCAGGATTTCACGCAGGTGGTCATAGGTGCGGCCATTGCCCAGGCCCATATCCAGCACATCCCCCGGCTGGCCGCTGATCCGCTCGGCCGCCCAGTTCAATCCGTCGCGTTGGGCCGTCAGTCGGCGCAGCATGGAATCCAATCGGCTCATGGTGATGTCCTCATTCGTTCTCTGGCGCGACCCGGGCTGTGGCGGGCCCGCTCAGCAGTTTGCTCAGAAGGGCCTCGGTAAAGGTCCAGATGTCCTGATCATGGACCAGATGATGGGTCAATATGCCAAAGGGCTCGGTGTTGTCTGAACGGCCTTCGCGTCGGTCTCGCAGAAGACCAGCAGTCTGCGCGATCAGGGCGTCGGCTGAGATCAAGCCACGCGACCCGCGCCAGTCGATCGGATCAAGGTGGGTATTGATCTGCTCAAGACCCGGGGCGGCCAGGCATGATTTTCGGGGCGTTGCGGTGGACAGGATGCGGTATCCCAGCTTTGGCAACTGTTTGGCCATTTCGGGTGCAATGCGATTCCAGGGGGGCACGAACATTTGTCGCATATTGTCACCAAACAGGGACCGAAGACGCACCATCCCGGCCTCCGCATCCGTCACCATCATGTCCAGCGGACGGTCGAGCCGAAACTCGGCCTTCTTCTCGCCGCGAGGTGCATGGTTTGTATGCGCCCACCCGTGTACGACCGGAACAAGAGACGCGCGCGCGGCGACGTATTCCGCCAGCGCGGGCGTCGCGTCGCGTGGAATGACGGCCAGATGCACGGGCAGGCCCAGTTTGTCGGCCAGCTCGGAAAGGCGGTCCAATTGCGGTGTTGGCGCGATGGCATCATCATCGCGCCACCACAAAGGCAAGAGCAAGCTTTCGGCACGCCAATGATTCAACTCGACGTCAAGTGGGCGCCAGTCGGGGTTCATGTGCGCTGCTCCAGCAGGCGCTTGGCGATGTGGACGGATTGGATGGCCCCGTCAAAACCGAAATCCTGTTGTGCACGGGGGCCGTCGGCCACGACACGCTCCACCGCCCGAGCCAATGTCGCCCCGCTCAATGCTCGGCTTTCCAGAACTTCGATTGCGGGCAGATCGGACAGGCTCTGCCCGCGCAGCCCTTGTTCCACCTCTTTGCCGTCGTCGAAAGGTACAAACACGGCGGGGGTGCCACTTTGAAGGATATCCATGGCAGTGTTGTAGCCGCACATGCTTACCGATGCCGCTGCAAGGGGCAGCATCTGGCGGAAATCCGGCCGCACAGATTCCAGAACAACCAAAGCACCTTCGGCCATCCGGGACAATTCCGCGATCCGCGCCTTTGCATCCGTTCCACCGACCAGCAGGCGCCAGCGCCTGTTGGGCATCTTTCGGGCGGCCTCGATGGCCGCGCGAAAGATCGGTTGCCCGACTGATCCGCCGCCAGCGCTGACCAGGATTTCATCCTGGCCCGCTGCGTCGGGGTGAGGTTGGGGCAATGCAGGCGCCACAAAGCCGGTGTAGTGAAGTCGCTTGGCCAATCGGTCCGACACCGGCCAGCTGACCGACAGGGGTGTAACGCTTTCGGTGGAATGCACCAGAATGCCGTCATAATGTCGAGACACGATTTCATCCGCGCGCTCGGCCTTGGCGGGTTTGGAGGGCGGAGCCAGAATGTCGCGGACCGATCCGAGAATGACGGGACGCTCAGGCAACGCGCTTGCCGCATTCAAGGCCGCATCGAACTCGGCCGACAGTGATCGGCGACCAAAGGGGTAAAGCTCGGTGATCAGGATCTGCGGCTGGAAGCTGTTCACCGCCTGCACCAGGGCGGCCTCGCGCGTGGCGTGATAGGCCGCGTCAGCCTCGTCGCCGCTTTCGGTCAGCAAACGGGTGAAGTTGGTTCCGTCTGACCTGAGCGGCGGCAAGCCGAACAGGGTCATGCCCGTGCTGTCCAATTGCGGCGCGGGCATGCCACCCGTCACGACCATGACGTCGTGGCCATCATCCCGAAAGGCCCGCCCCAATGTCAGCGCCCGGCTGAGATGCCCGGTGCCCAACAGGTGCGTGACGATGATCATCACCTTCATTGCGGGGCCTCGTATTTGATCAGGCGAACAGGGTCGGCGTCGGCGGTCATGGTCTTCATGTCGACGATATACAGCCGATTGCGTTTGATCTTAAAGGGGGCAGGTCCTTCGAAATTCCAACCCCATGCCCAAGCCAGAATGACCCGCATAATACCGATATGACAGACCGCGACCGTATCCTGCCGCAGCGCGGACAGCCAGGGGCGAAGCCTGTCCCGAACCTCGGCCGGGCTTTCTCCGTTTGGTGGGCGGAAATCCCAGCCCCAATGCTCGATATGACGATATCCGCTGGATGCGTCCGCGATCAGGTCGACCCCGCGCTGACCTTCCCAATCGCCCCAGTTCATCTCGGTCAACGCGTCCGAGGTGTTCGGGTCGCGACCGGTCACGATTTGCGCCGTCTCACTGGCGCGGTGCAGGGGGCTGGACCAGATGTCAGCCTTGGCCCAGTCCTGCGGCAATCCATAGCCCGCCAATTCGGCTCGGGCGTCATCGTCCAGCGGTATGTCGCTGCGCCCCTGGATCCGTCCCGCGCGGTTCCAATGGGTGTGCCCGTGGCGGAGCAGTGCAAGCCGGGTCATGATACGTCCTTCAGCAGGGGTCGGAGGGTTGCCCACAAGCGCTCGGTCGCCTGTGGCATCAGGTGGCGCTCTGCCACGTAGTTGCGTGCCGCAGCGCCCAGAGTGTGGCGCAGCGTGGAATCCGACAAAAGGGCCTGCATGCCATCCGCAAATCCCCTGGCGCCGCTTTCGACGGATGGATAGGCCGCCGGGGATAGAACATCGCGTACACCGGGCCGATCCTGAGCGACCACAGGCAATCCCGCAACCTGCGCCTCGAGGTAAATCATGCCGTAAGCCTCATTCACTCCGGGCCATGCGAGCAGAGATGATTGTTGATAGACGCGTTGCAGTTCTTCCCGGTCAAGCTGACCCAAAAAACGCACCCGCTGTCCGAACGGCGCCATCAGCGCCTCAACCTGCCTGCGCGCCGGGCCGTCTCCTGCGATGTTCAGGTGCCAGTCCCCGGTCAAATGCGCCAGGGCCTCGGACAATATCTGATAGGACGCCAGCTTGTCCCCATGCCGCATCATGCCGACGGTCAGCATGGGTACGCCACCTTTGGCGGCCGGAGGCAGTTCCGAGATGGGAAGGAACGGAGGCAATTCGACCAAAGCCTGATCGCCAAAGCGATCCCGCTGCAAAGTGATCAGGTCGTTGGCCGTATGATAAAAGATCACATCCGCTGCATCGCAGGCCTGATGCGCCGCCTTGGCGAACTTAGCCCACGGTCCGTTTAACCGACTGGATGCGCGGGTGCTTTCCAGTTGCACATAGGGAATGCCGCGCGCCTTGCAAACCCGAGGGCCCAGCAGGTCAGGTGCCTTGTAATAGTTGTGGTAGGTCACCCACAAATCGGTATCTGAAGGCATGTCAGAGACAAGTCGCTTCGCTTCATCTTCTGCCGCGCGCCTCAGGGCTTGTTGCAGGTCTTCGTCGCCGCTTTTGTCATAAATGCGCAAGTCGGTCGCCAGATCGACCGTATCACCCTCGGCGGTCAGCGCCTGCATCAGGTTCCGGGCCATTTCACGGTCGCCCGAAGGTTTCGGGCTGTCAGGAGATTTCATCGGGGCATAAAACGCGACCCGCGCCATTAGGCGTTTTCCATGCACATGGAGTTGAGTCGTTCCGACAGCCGTGCGATGCCGGGAGCCATCCGGAACTCAGCGATCAGGCGGTCATAGGCCGCATGCGCCATCTGTGACGCTTGCTGCGGATTGGCTGACAAACGTTCGACGGCTTCCGCAAGTGCAGATGGGGCGTCATCGGACAAAACCCCATGTGTTCCGGTTTCGATAAACTCGGGGATCGCCGAGACCGGTGTCGACAGGATTGGCAACAACTGAGACGCGGCCTCCATCAGCACATTCGGCAACCCGTCGCGGTCTCCGTCCTTCGCGATACGGCTGGGCAGAACGAACAGGTCGGCATCACGCATTGCTGCGATGACCTCGGGCTGGTCGCAAGCCCCTTTCCAAGTGATCCGGTTCGCAATGCCGGCTGCGTTCGCCTGTGCCCTCAAAACGTCATCCAATGCGCCGCCGCCGATATGGGTCCAGTGCCAGTTCAGGTCATCGGGCAGCAATGCGAAAGCCGCGATCAGACGATCGAAGCCTTTTTTCTCGACCAGCCGCCCGACAGAAATCATGTGAAAAGGATCATTCACAGCACGCAGCTGTCGCGTTGGGGGCTTGGGAAAGCGAGACAGGTCCAAACCGTGATAGATCAGGTCCACGCGCTTGGGGTCATCGGCCAGGCTGCGCAGATGTTCCGCTCCGATGGCTGTGCAGGTGGCGCCAAACGTGGCCCCGTAGGAGGCGGCTTGCAGCTTTTCACGTTTTTCCCAATCCGGCGACGTCCAGATATCCTTGGCATGAGCCGAAAAACTCCACGGCAATGCGCGCATGATGGCGGCGTAACGGGCAACGGATGACGGCGTGTGCATGAAATGAGCGTACAACCCTTGCGTCCGGGCAGGCAATTCTGCGGCCAGAACGCAGGCTTGCCCAAACCGTCGGATGCGATTGGGCGTCGGGTCGCGCTTCAAGTCCTGACGCCAGGTCCGATAGGCCCTGTCGTAACCGGGAAGCGTTTGGGCCAGGGCCCGTGCCGCCCAGACCCGTTTGGGTTCATCATGAAGATACTCGGGCAGGTATCGGACCTGTCCTGTGAACCGGTCATGCAAGGGATGGCGTTTCGTATCGGTCGGGTGCCGCAAAGACCAGATGTCAAAGCGATGCCCGGCCTCCTGCAAGGCGACAAGTTCCTGCGCAATGAACGTTTCGGACAGTCGTGGCCAACCTTTGACCACAACCGCCAATCGAGGAGAATCTGAGGTCATCCGGTGGCTCGTTCCTGTTCCCAGGTCAGCAGGCTTTCAATGCGGTCGGTGACATAATCCAGCCCGTCCAGCAATCCGCTTTGTATCGCCTGCGACGGCAGGGACTGGTGCGGCAATTCCCGAATGGCGCGGATCATCGCGTCCGGCGTCAGGCCATCCCGGTTTTCATCCAGCATTCGGACAAGGCCCAGCCCTTCTGCGCGCGAGGCCCGTATCCACTGTTCCAGACGGGGCGTGGTGCGCGGGACAATGACAGCGCGTTTGTCAAAGGAAAGAACCTCGCAGAACGTGTTGTAGCCGCCCATGCAGACGACGCCTTCGGCCCCTGCAAACAGCGTTTCGATCTGGGATTCGAACCCAACGGCAGTGACGCGGCCGTTCAACGCGGCAACGCGGGTTTCGAAATCTTCGCGCAACTCACCGGACAGAAAGGGGCCATAGACCAAAACCGCGCGCGGCGACAGATCCGGGTCTTTTTCATATGCGGACAGGACGAGGTTGACCATCGCCTTGCCGTCGCCGCCACCGCCGGGCGTGATCAGGATGTAGGGTTGTTGCGGAGGCTCGCCGACCGGACCAAGATCGCGGCGCAGATATCCCGTCCAGTGGATGCGGGACTGCGCCGAAGCGCTCAGCGGCAACCCCTGCGTCGGGTCATAAATCGACTGCAAGCCGTAAACCCAGATTTCGTGATAAAACCGTTCGGTGGCTTCAACGGCTTCCTTGCGCGCCCACTCGGCGGCCAGGACTTCGGGTTCATCCAGAACATCGCGCAACCCAAGCACCATTTTTGTTCCGCAGTTCTTTTGCAGATGGTTCAGTGTCGGTAGCAGCTCACCCCGAAACCCCGTCGGTTCCTTGTCTACGATCAACACGTCAGGGTCGAACTGCTGAACGGCGGTTTGAATAAGACCTGACCGCAACTCGGTCACTTCTTCGATGCCCATCCCGATCGTGCGTGCAGCATAAGACCCGTCTGCGCGTTTGGTGACACCGGGCAGGCGCACGTGGTCAACGCGACGGGGAAAGGTAAACCGTCCGGCCACGGGTGATCCCGTCAGGATCAGCGCGGATGCGCTTTGGTCCGCCTGCGTGATCGCGGCCGCCAAAGCCCGAGACCGGCGAAGATGGCCCAGCCCGAACGTATCGTGACTGTAAAACAGGATACGCGGTGCGCGGCCCGGTTTGGAATTGGTTTTGCCTAGGCTCATAGTGTTGCCTGTCTTCTTGATCCCGGTTCGAAATCCGCGCGTTTGCAAGCGTTACTGTATATATCCCCGTCGCGCTTGCCAAAGGAGGAATTGCTCTTCAGCAAATGTTCCAAGCATTGCGATTTGGCAACAGCATATTGACGGTTTCGCGTCATGTCGCACCAAAGCTTGAGAGGGATCGCAAAAGAACCGATGAACTGGCAAAGGGGCAGGGCCTTCAACTGCCGTTCATATTCAATTTTCGCCAGATTGAAAACATCCGGAATTACGCAGTGCGCCAAGAACACGCCCGAACACGATATTGAACAGGGTGCACCCGAGTGTTTGAACTGCCTAAAACCCTTCTGTAATCTGATCGCTATCGGAAAAACTGGATGCAAAACCCCATGAAACATACCTTTCTGGCCGCAACACTTCTGGCTTTGTGGGCTTTTGTACTGGCGCTTCCGGTAAGCGTTTCAGCGCAAACATCCTTGATTCCGGGATACAACGCGGACAGTTCGTCTGCGTCCTCGCCGGAAAGTGACCTGGCTGCCGCAATTCGCGCCGCCAGCGAAGCCGGGGCCAGTGTGATCGTCATCGACAGCGCCGGGCAGGTTGTGACAACGGCAGGCGGCACGGATGCGGGTACGAATGATGCGGCGGGCGATTCGAACAATCCCATGGGTGAGGGATCGCAGCTGATGAAGGCGCAGGAGCGGTTCTCGAAATTCCGTGAGTCCATGCAGTCACGGCTTGAGGCGCTGCCGTATTCGGTGTTCGAAGTGAAGTATATCCTGCGCCAGACCAGTCCGGACGGTCGCATTCAGACCTATGTGGAAGTTCTGGGCTGGAACATCCTGTTCCTGTTGTTGGGCCGCTGGCTGTCTATCGAGATATACGGGAAACGCATCGCGCGTCGCTGGGTCGTGGCGCGGATCAAGGATGAACCGCAGGGTTACCGAGAAAAGATGCCCTTCCTTCTGTTCCGGTTCCTGATGGGGATCGGAGCGACGATATTTGCCATGCTCATGGCCCTGATCGTCGGATACCTGTTTTTTGGCGAGGCGGACGATATCTCGATCCAGTTCACGGTCACGGCGATCTTCACGGCGTTCTTCCTGTCGCGCACGGTGTCCGATCTGTGGCGGATGGTTTTGTCACCTTACCTGAGTCAATACCGGCTGCCGCCGTTCTCGGACCGGGACGCCAAGCGGCTGTATCTGTGGGCTTCGGCCCTCGCGACCTATGACATCACGGTTGTCCTGTTTTCGACCTGGGTTGCGGATTTCGGGCTGAACTACAACGTCTACGCCATGGTCTATGGCTGCCTGACAATGGTGGGCGCTTTCGGCAATATTCTGATGATCCTGTTCAATGCCCGGGCCATTTCAAATGCCATCCGGGGCGGAAGAGCGCCGGATCAGGTCTCGTGGTTGTTGCGGGTCGTCTCCTTCGGCTGGGCACCTGCACTGATCGTCTATGTCGTGTTCAGCTGGTTCCGTCTGGCGGTTGATCTTGCACTGGAGAACCCAACGCCGCTGCCGCTGATCGCAAGCAGCTATATGATCTTCATGTCTGTCGTCGTTGCCTATGGTGCGATGAACTACGTGCTGGAGCGGTATTTTGACCGTTCGCGCAAGATCAACGAGATAAACGAAGAAACCGCCGCTGCCGAAGCGGATGCCGAGCCCGTGGAAACGCCCGAGGCAGAACAGCGCAAACAGTATCTTCTGACCTATGAGGATCTGGCGCGTCGGGTGGCTGGAATTCTGGCCTTTGTGATCGGTGTCTATGCCCTTGTGGTGATTTGGTATCCCGATGCGGAATGGAGCGAGGACCTGCCGGTTGCACGTGTGCTGGATGTAATGGTCATCATCTTCATCGGCTACATCCTGTTTCATTTCTTTCGCATCTGGATCGACAGCAAGATAGCGGAAGAAGTCGATGATGGCACCGAGGCCGAACTGGGCGATGAGGGCGGGGAAGGCGGACAAAGCCGGCTGGCGACGCTGCTGCCATTGTTCCGCGGCGCAATTCTGGCCGTTGTGGTCGTGACCATCATGCTGATCGTTCTCATGGAACTTGGTATCAATGTCAGCCCGCTGTTTGCGGGTGCCGGTGTGGTTGGTCTGGCTGTCGGTTTCGGATCTCAAACACTGGTGCGAGACATCTTTTCCGGGGCGTTTTTCCTGATGGATGATGCCTTTCGGAAGGGTGAGTACATCGATATCGGAGACGTCAAGGGAACGGTCGAGAAGATCTCGGTCCGGTCCTTCCAGCTGCGTCACCATCTTGGCGCGTTGAACACGATTCCTTTTGGCGAAATCAAGGTTCTGACGAACTATTCCCGTGACTGGGTGATCATGAAACTGCCGCTGCGCGTGACCTATGACACTGACGTGGAAAAGGTGCGAAAGCTGATCAAGAAGCTGGGGCAGGAGTTGCTGAGCGATCCTGTGATCGGCGAAAACTTTATACAGCCGCTGAAGTCCCAGGGCGTGATCGAAATGCAGGATTCAGCGATGATCATCCGGGTCAAGTTCATGACCAAACCGGGCGATCAGTGGCTGGTACGCAAGAAGGTCTATCAGGAAATTCGCGAATTGTTCGCGCGGGAAGGCATCAAGTTCGCGCATCGCGAAGTCACCGTGAGGTTGGCAGACGGCAAAGACGCCGATGACCTGACGCCGAAACAGCGTGAGGCGGTAACAGGCGCTGTGCAGGCAGCGATCGATGAGGATTACCTGGACGATATCGGCCCTGGGGGCGATGATCGATAGGGGCGCGGCTGCGTACCGGATGGTCAGTAGGCGTCGAGCGGCCAGACAGGTTCTGAACTGCCCAGTTTCGACGCAGGCAAATCCCAGCGCATCGTCGCTTCGCCGACCCTCAGCGCAGGGTTGAGGCGATGGCCCGGCCCCCAGCCGGACGCCTCTGTCGCCGTGCCGTAATCCGGTGTTGCCGGGCTGACGGGTGAAGCTTCTGCGTCGTCTTTGCCGAGCACGGCCAGAAGTTCGGCGGTGCGCGCCAGAGAGAGATGCGCGTGCATGATGGAATTGCCTGACGCGGCCTCGGCCAGTGCGGACAGGACGGCAGCCGCCATCAGATAGCCGGTCGCGTGGTCCAGAGCCTGAACAGGCAACGGGGTCGGCTTGTCCGCGTTCGCCCACTCCATCCCGGCATGGGCGATACCCGCGCTCATCTGGACAAGGCTGTCAAACCCGCGCCGGGTCGACCATGGACCTTGCCAGCCATAGGCATCCAGCGTGACTTCGATCCGGTTCGGAGCCAGCTCGTCACGTTTGGCCCGGGTCAGACCCAGTGCCTCCAGCGCGCCGGGTCGATACCCGTGTACGAACACATCCGCCTGAGCCAGCAACCCATGCAATCGTTCAAGGCCGGTTACGGATTTCAAATCAAGATAGGCGCAGCGCTTTCCCAGAGATATGTCGGGGATCACCCCCGGTTCATCCCAGCCAGGTGGGTCGATGCGCAAGACCTCGGCTCCGAACCCTGCAAGCGTTCGCGTAGAAACCGGGCCGGCCAGAACGCGCGTCAGATCCAGCACCCGCAACCCGGCCAAAGGCCGATCAGCGGTGGCCCGAGGTCTGTCGCGCAGGTTGACATAGCGCGGTCCCTGCCAACCGATCAAAGGGTCGCGCGACACGGCGCGGCCTTGTGGGTGATCAAGCCATTCCGTCCGGCTGCGCATGGCAGCGGCCACCCCACCTTCGGCAACAACCGCCGTTTCCAGATCCGATACTGACCAAGATCTGACGGCTTTTGCCACGGCTTCACGCTCTGGCCGGGTGCCAAGGACTTTCAACGCGGCAGAGCGATGGCGGGGCAGGTTTGTGTGCAGCCTGATCCAGCCATCAGCGGCTTTGTAGTCGCCCGCGACCGCATCCCACAAACTGGGCATGTCCCAACCATCCGGCTTGAAGGAATAGCCGAACCACAGAGATGCCAGCCGATGATCGATCGAGACTTCGGGTGCCTTCGTGGACAGGTTGAGCGCCTGGATCAGCTGGGCCATTTCCCGCCCCACGGCTGCGAAACTGGCGGTGGCCAGTTCGGAAACGGCGAAGGCGCTTGGCAGCATACCGGCACCGACCCTGTGATAGCTGCCGGCAGCGGGAAGAGTGGCCAGCAGACTCATTGCTGATAGGGGTCGAGACTGTCGCGCAGCCCGTCACCAAGGAAGTTGAACGCCAAGACCACGACAATGATCGGCAGCATCGGGATTGCCGTCCAGGGATAGATCTCGATCGACGCGAGGTTCTGCGCGTCATTCAGCATCACGCCCCAACTGACCGCAGGTGCGCGCAGGCCGAGGCCAAGAAAGCTGAGCGCTGTTTCCCCAAGGATCATGGCCGGGATCGACAAAGTGGCCGACGCGATCAGGTGCGACATGAAGTTGGGCAGCAGGTGCTTGCGGATCACACGGCCCGAACTTGCCCCCATCATCTCTGCGGCCCGGACATATTCCTCTTCCCGCAAAGACAGGAATTTTGCGCGAACCGAGCGCGCCAGGCCCGGCCAGTCGAGGATGCCCAGAATGATCGAAATGATGAAGAACACTGCGACCGGGCTCCAGTTCGAAGGCACGGCGGCGGAAAGGGCCAGCCACAGAGGCAGTTCCGGCAACGAACGCAGGATTTCGATGACACGGTTGATGGTCCAGTCGATACGTCCGCCGAAATAGCCGGCCATCGAACCGAACAGGATGCCAAGAAAGAAGGACACCGAGATACCGATCAGACCCACCGTCAAAGACAGCTGTGCGCCATAGAGAATACGGCTGAAGATGTCTCGGCCCAGCCGGTCGGATCCCCACAGGAACAGCGTTGTCCCCTCTGGCGGGCAGAACAGGTGTGTGTCCGACGGTACGAAACCGGCCAGCTTGTATTCAGAGCCTTCGCAGAAGAACCGGATTGGGCGCGGGTCTTCGGTGTCGGGGACGAACTTCCATTGGAAGGTTTCAAGGTCCGCCTCGGCGACGATCGGATAGACATGTGGGCCGATGAACTCGCCCTCGTGAAACCAGTTTACCGATTGTGGCGGCGCGTACAGGTGCTCTCCGTTTCGGTCATTTGGCCCGTAAGGCGCAATAAACCCGGCAAAGGGCAGCATTAGATAACAAAACAGCAGGAAAATGCCCGAGATCAGGCCCAGCTTGTGGGTTTTGAACTTGCGCCAGACCAGAACCCAGTTGGGGGCATCCAGATCGGCGCGTTCCAGCTGCTGAATCGAGGCCTGCGGATCAAACGGTGCGTCATCGACATAGCGGTTGTCAGGACGATCAGTCATGCCTCGCGCCCCTCATACCGAATGCGCGGATCCAGCATCACCAGCAGGATATCCGAAATCATCGTGCCGATCAGCGTCAGCAGGGCGACGAACATCAGGATGAACGCCGACAAGAACTGATCCTGCGTCTTCAAAGCAGTCAGCAGTGTGGGGCCGATGGTTTGCAGGCCCAGAACGACCGATACCAGAACCGAGCCGGACACCATCGACGGCAGCAGGTTGCCGATATCGGCGACAAAGGGGTTGAAGGCCACCCGCAGGGGATACTTGGTCAGCATTCGTGACGGGGCCATGCCCTTCGCGATGGCGGTTTCCACATAGGGTTTGCCGAGTTCGTCCAGCATGTTCGCGCGCAGACGCTGCATCATCGCCGATGCCCCTGAAGTACCGATGACGAAGGTCGGTACGATCAGGTGGATGAGGATGGACTTCAATTTCTCCCAACTCATCGGCTGGCCTTCGAAACTCGGATCCATCAAGCCCCCGATCGGCAGGTTGAAATACTGGTGGCCATAATAGAACAGGATCAGCGCCAGCAAAAAGTTCGGCGTTGCTAGCCCCAGATATCCGACGAAGGCCGAGGTATAGTCGATCCATGTCCGGGACCGCGCGGCGGCGATAACGCCCAGTGGCAATGCGACGGCATAAACAAACAGGATTGCAGCCAGATTGACCACAACTGTCAACCAAAGCGTGTCACCGACGATTTCGGAAACGGGACGGTCGAATTCAAAGGACCACCCGTAATTGCCCTGAATCAACCCGGAAAACCCGTGCGGTCCGGGCCAGAATCCCATCCAGATCAGGTATTGTTCCCACATCGGACGGTCCAGAGCGTATTCAGCGCGCAGAAACTCTGCCTTTGCGACACCTGCGGACTGGCCCGAGGCCTGAAGTTCAGCGATCTGGTTGCTCAGATAGTCGCCGGGCGGAAGGTTGATGATTACAAAAACCAGAACCGAGACCACCAACAAAGTCAGCAGCATCGTGAAAAAGCGATACACCACGTAGCGCAGCATGATCATTTAGCTGCTCCTGCTCAGTCGGCGAAAAAGAATTCGTCCGGGCGGTGAATGCCGAAATGTGCACCGGGTTCCCAGGCCCACATAGCCTGTTCCGGAACATTGCGCAGGCGGTTTGACACCACAATGGGCTGGGGGGCGCCGTTCAGGATGCCAATCGCATAGACCTGATCGGCATGGATTTTCAACATCTCGGTCCAGACAGCTGCGCGTTCTTCATCGGTCGCGGCGATTTGCCATTCATGCGCCAATTCCATCAGGCGCTGCGCCTCTGGCATGTCGGGGGCCTCACCCGCTTCGCCACCGGTCTGATAGTGCTGCCCCCATTTTGGCCAGGCCAGAAACACCTGATCTGTCGGGGCCAGATAAGCCGGAGATGTATGCGCCTGTGGAATACCGTCATCCCAACCGAACCAGACGGACGCCATGGAATTGCCCGCGAAAACGCGGTTGCGCAGGATGTCCCTGTCCAGCGGGCGCATGACCAGTTTGACGCCGATTTCACGCCAGGTATCGGTTACGATCTGAAGCGCGTTTTCGACTTCCTGCCGCTCACCTGCGGTTTCGATAACCAGCTCCATCGGACGGCCGTCAGGCAAAAGGCGAATGCCGTTCTTGTCGCGCTGATCCAGACCAGCCTCATCCAAAAGTGCATTGGCCTGATCAATATCGTATTGTGCCCAGGCCGCAGCGTTTTCTTCACTGTAGAAGGGCGAGGCGGGAAGAACCGAGTTCGCGGCAGGGTGTGCGAGTTTGAAGTAAAGCGCCTGGTTGATGGTCTGCCGGTCGATGGCCAGCGACAAGGCGCGCCGAACACGAGCGTCCCTCAATACATTGCGCCAGACGTCATCAGAGAAGTTCAGGTTCGGGTAGATCGCGACCTGCGAGGCCACGCCGGTTTTCCACAACAGCGTTTTGTATCCGCCCTGTGCTTCGCCTTTCTTGAGGATCGACGCGTCTCGGAAGGCAAGGCCACGGCCTTGCAGGTCGCTTTCACCGGCGTTGGTCTTGGCGGCAACAAGACCGGGGGCGACGATCTCCATCTCGACCACGTCAATATAGGGAAGCTGCACCCCCTTGCTGTCGATGCGGTGATAATAGGGGTTGCGCACAAAGCTGTGACGGATTTTCTTGCCCGAGCTGGCGTTCAGCCATGGCTGCAACGTGGGAAGTTCGTGGTTGTCGAACTTGTAAAGATTATCCAGCTTGTTGTGCAGCGCTGCCCAACTTTTGACCCGGGCATCTTCAACCTGAAAGGCAAGCTCTTCCGCATCTGCGTATTTCTCGTGATACTGTTTCAGAAAGGCGGCCGGCCGGTAAATAAAAGGCGGTCGTGCTTGTGCCAGAGATTGCAGAAAGTTCGGGTTGGGATCATCCCATTCGAAGATCACTGTGGTCTCATCAGGAAACGTGACCGTGGGCAATTTGCCTTCGACGATCAGAAAATCGGGTGGGCCTGACGGGCTGAGCAACTCGTTGTTGGCGACGTCTTCCCACCAATAGCGGAAGTCTTCCGAGGTAAAGGGTGAGCCGTCCGACCACTTGTGTCCTTCGCGCAGTTTCAGGGTGAATTTGCGATTGCCCTCGTTTTCATACGAGGCCAGCAGGTCGGGTACCAATTCGTAATCTTGGTTGAACCCGACCAACCTTGCATAGCCGTAGACAACCATCTGCCGGATATCTTTGGATCGTGTGACCATGGTGCGCAGAGTGCCACCCGGTTTCCCGAATTCTCTTCCTTTTGCGGCCAGATCCACAATCAGAGGGTCCTTGGGCAAACGCTCCTGCACTGGCGGAAGATTGCCGCTTTCAACCTCGGCGCTCCAGAATGCGCTTTCCTGAGGTGTCGGGATTGTCTCTGCCGCGGCGGGCAGGGTCCCTGAAAACGCCAGCATTGCGGCCAGCAGCAGAGGGCGAATGGTATTAAACATGGCAACGTACCTTATGGCCCGGTTCCAATTCCACCAATGAGGGTATCACGGTGTCCGAGAAACGAAAGGCTTCATCCCAACTGTCCGGCGCGCCGGCACCCAGAGAAACCAATTGAAGGTCAATCGGGCGATTGATGTCGGGTTCGGGTTGAGCGGCAATCAGCGCCTTGGTGTATGGATGGCGCGGATTGTAGAAAAGAGTTTCGGGCGGTGCCTGTTCGACGATCAGACCCCGCCTCATGACGGCAACTTCGTCAGCGATCCGTGCAACAACGGCCAGATCATGTGAGATGAACAGGTAGGACAGGTTCAGGCTGTCTTGCAGGTTTTCCAGCAAAGTCAGGATTTGTTCCTGAACAGACACATCCAATGCCGAGGTCGGTTCGTCGCACACGATCAACTGCGGGTCCAGCATCATGGCCCGCGCCACTGAAAGGCGTTGTCGCTGCCCTCCGGAAAACGCGTGCGGATAGCGTTTGAGCATATCACCCGTCAGGCCGACGCGCTGCAACATCTCGGCGGCTTTGTCACGCTGTTCGGCTGTTGTGCCGATGCGATGGATTTCCAGTGGCTCGGTCATGGCGTCCTGGATGCGCATCCGCGGGCTGAGCGAACTGTAAGGGTCCTGAAACACCATCTGCGCCTTGCGCTGAAACGCTGTGCGCTGGGCTCGGGTCATTTTGTGCACCGTGATCGGGTCGGCGTCGGGGGCGGTACGAAACAGGACTTCACCACCGGGGTCGGGCAATTCAGCCCCCAAGGCGATGCGGGCCGCCGTTGTCTTTCCAGATCCGCTTTCACCGACAATTGCCAAAGTCTTGCCGCGCGCCAGGTTCAGGTCGACTCCTCGGCAGGCATAGATTGCTTTGTCGGATTGCCATCCTTTGCTGGACCGCATGGTATAGGTCTTGGACACATCCTTCATCTGCAGGATCAGATCCGTGTCGGGCATCGGTATACCCACCGCATCCTGATCCGGTATTTCCGGCGCGGCATCAAAAAGCTGCTTGGTATACGGGTGTGCGGGCGCGGTCAGGATCGGGGCGGCGGGGCCGGCCTCCATGATACGTCCCTTGTGCATGACGACGACCTGCTCGGCCATGTTGGCGACGACACCCAGGTCATGAGTCACCAGAATAAGCGCCATGCCGGTTTCACGCTGCAATTCCTTGATCAGGCCCAGAACCTGCGCCTGCGTGGTCACATCCAGTGCGGTGGTCGGTTCGTCCGCGATCAGCAATTCGGGTTTGGACACCATTGCCATGGCTATCATGGCACGTTGGCGCATACCGCCGGACAACTCGAAAGGGTAGGAGTCATAGGCACGCTGTGGATCAGGGAAACCGACGCGTTCGAATTGCGTCAGGACCTTTTTGCGCGCCGCGGACTCGGACAGCCCACGATGCAGCCACAAAACCTCGCTGACCTGATTGCCGATCTTGTGCAGCGGGGACAGCGATCTCATGGGCTCCTGAAAGATCATTGAAACCCGATTGCCGCGGATGTCGCGCAGCTCACGTTCGGAAACCGTGGTGAGCTCGCACATGCCCTTGGAATCGTTCAGGGTAATCGTGCCGCTTCGAATCTGCGCCGTGCGGGGCAGGATACGTAAGGCGGCGCGGCATGTGATTGTTTTTCCCGATCCCGATTCTCCGACAAGGGCAAGCGTCTGTCCGGCTTCGACATCGAAGTTCACATCCGTGACCACGGAATTGCCCGTACCAAAGCCGATGCTGAGGTCTCTTACGGACAACAACGCGCTCATGCGGGTTTTCCACCCGTTTGACCGTTCGATGACATCGGTTACTTCAACTCCCCGTGATTTTTTGTTCAGTGTCGCGCGGTTCCGCCCGACTAGTCAAACCCGTTCTTGGGCCGAAATGTCGCGAAATCGTGAAACTATGGGCTTCGTCGCTACACAAAGTCTTGAGATTTTGCCATCAAGGACGGCATCGGGCGCATTTATGCTCTCGAATGGTATCAAGGAGATATTTTCCGGTGTCCGAGAATCAAAGCCGTCTGGATCTGTTCATCGATCGCATGGTGTCTCAGCGCGCTTGTCTGGATCACGCAATCCGGCACACTGCGGGCATGACAGGTCCGGTGTTCGAATTGGGTTTGGGCAACGGGCGTACGTATCACCATCTTGTGCAGCACATGGATGGTCGCCCGGTCTATGTGTTCGAACGCGCGGTGGCCTCGCACCCCGACTCGACCCCGCCCGAAGATCGCGTGATTCTGGGTGATGTGCGGGATACCCTACCTGCATCGGTTGAACGGTTCGGTGCGTCAGCCAGCCTGATCCACGCGGATCTTGGCGGGCACAATCGCGAAAAGAATGACAAATTCGCGCGGTTTGTATCTCCGCTCATCGAGCCTTTGCTTGCTCCGGGCGGACTGATGGTCTCGAGTGATCGGATGTATTTCGAAGGGCTGACCGAGATGCCGTTGCCCGAAGGCGCCGTCGAAGGGCGCTGTTTCATATATCGCCGCTGACCGAAAAGGAGTAACGGCATGATTTTCTACGATTGCTCCACTGCTCCAAACCCTCGTCGTGCGCGGATGTTCATTGCCGAAAAAGGATTGGATATCGAAACGCGTGAGGTCTCGATTGCGAAAGGTGAACAGTTGAGCGAAGCCTTTCGCGCTGTGAACCCACGGGCCACGATCCCGGTTCTGGTAACGGATGACGGAACCGTTCTGACAGAAAATCTGGGTATTGCGGCTTTTCTGGAGGCACAGTTTCCGGAACCGCCTTTGATGGGCCGAACCCCCGAGGAAAAAGGTTTGGTTCTGATGTGGAACGCGATCGTCGAACATCAGGGTGGGGCACCGATTGCCGAGGCATTGCGCAATGGACATCCCGCCTTCAAGGATCGCGCCATTCCGGGCCCTTCCAATCATGCCCAGATTCCCGAACTTGCACAGCGCGGGCGCGAGCGTGTGGCGTCCTTCTTTGAAATGCTGGAAACACGTCTGACGGAAAGCCCGTTTGTGGCCGGTGACGTGTTTTCCCTGGCGGATATCTCGGCTTTCGTTTTTGTCGATTTCGCCCGCGTCATCAAGATGCGTATCCCGGAAGACAACGCGGCCACCCTGGCGTGGTTTCGAGCCATCCAATCTCGTCCAAGCGCAAGTCTGTAAACCTGCTGAACCGTGCCGGGTTGCGTTGTGATCAGCACTGTACAGAAATGTCTAGACAGATGTGAACAGTGCCACTAGCGTCTCCTCAGATTCTGTTCAGGGGAGGTCGGGATGAAATCCCAATATCGCGTCGTGGTCATCGGAGGAGGCGTTGTCGGGGCCTCGGTTCTGTATCACCTGGCCAAGTTTGGCTGGTCGGATGTCGTCATGTTGGAACGGCGGCGGCTGGCGTCTGGGTCGTCCTGGCACGCAGCGGGAGGCATTCATGCTTTGAATGCCGATCCGAACATGGCGTCTTTGCAGGCCTATACCATTGATCTGCTCAGCGAGATCGAGAAGGAATCAGGCCAGAATATCGGCCTGCACATGACCGGTGGTCTGACGCTGGCGGGAACCCCCGAGCGGTGGGAGTGGTTGCAGGCCAATTACCGTATCTTCCAGTCCATCGGCATTGATGACTGTGAACTGCTGAGCCCTGAAGAGGCGCAGAAACGCTGCCCGATCATGTCCACCGACGGCATTCTGGGCGCGATGTGGGCCGACCGCGAAGGCTATATCGACACCACGGGCACCGTGCAGGCCTATGCTACCGCCGCGAAAAAGCGCGGGGCGGAATACTACGAGGAAACCAAGGTCGAGGAACTGATCCAGACGGCGGATGGCTGGCAGGTGGTGACCGACAGGGGCACGATCACCTGCGAACATGTGGTCAACGCCGCCGGCCTGTGGGCCAAGCAGGTGGGGCGCATGGCAGGGGTCGAACTGCCGGTTTCTCCGCTGAAACACCATTACCTGATCACCGACACGGTGCCCGAGGTCGCAGCGGCCGATTTCGAGATGCCGATGACCGTGGATCTCGAGGGCTTCACCTATATGCGGCAGGATCAGAAGGGTGTTCTGGTCGGAATCTACGAGGTCGATCACGAACACTGGGCCATGGACGGCGCGCCGTGGAATTATGGCGAAGAGCTGTTCCAGGAGCAGCTGGACCGTATCGAAAACGAACTGACGCTGGGGTTCGAACGCTATCCGGCGATCCAGAACGTGGGCATCAAGACATGGGTGAACGGTGCGTTCACCTTCTCGCCCGACGGCAACCCTCTGGTCGGTCCGGTGCCGGGCAAGCGGGGCTATTGGACCGCCTGCGCGGTGATGGCCGGGTTCCTGCAAGGCGGCGGCGTCGGCAAGACGCTGGCCGAATGGATGATCCATGGCGAACCCGAGGCCGACGCGTGGCCGATGGATGTGGCGCGCTATGGCGATTTTGCACAGAACAAGCGCTACATCCGCGAGACGACGGGCCAGTTCTATTCCCGCCGCTTCGTGATGACCTATCCGAACGAGCAACTGCCCGCCGGACGGCCGCTGAAAATGGCACCGGCGCATGATGCGATGACCGAGGCAGGGTGCAAATGGGGCGTCAGCTGGGATCTCGAAGTACCGCTTTATTTCGCGCCGAAAGGGTTCGAGGAAACCCCGACGCTCAAGCGTTCGAACGCGCATGACATCGTGGCCGAGGAATGCAAAGTGATCCGCGAAGGTGCGGGCCTGCTGGATATTTCGGGCTTTTCGCGGTTCGAGGTTTCCGGTCCGAACGCAGAAGCTTGGCTGGACAATGTCATGGCCTCCAAGCTCCCCGGCCCGGGTCGTGCGAAACTGGCCCCGATGTTGGGTGAGGATGGACGCCTGAAGGGTGATCTGACGGTGCTGAATTGGGGCGACGGGACCTGGTGGATCATGGGCAGCTATTACCTGCGGGCCTGGCATATGCGCTGGTTCGACGATCACATGATGGATGGCGTCAATATCCGTGATTTGGGCGAGGAATATTGCGGCTTTGCCGCGGTCGGGCCGAAGTCACAGGCGGTTGTGGAAAAACTGGCGGAACAGGATATCTCGGGCTTGAAGTTCATGGGGTGCGGCGATTTCGATATCGGCCTCGTGCGCACCCGCGTCGCCCGCATGTCGGTGACCGGAGAAAAGGGCTACGAGATCAACTGCCGCTATGGCGACCATATCAAGCTGCGCCGCCTCCTGCTGGAAGCGGGGGCCGAGGAAGGCATCCGCGAATGCGGTTTCAACGCGATGCTGTCCACGCGGCTTGAGAAAAGCTTTGGCATCTGGTCGGCGGAGTTCACGCAGGCGTACACACCGGGCATGACCGGAATGGACCGCTGGATCGACTGGGACAAGGACTTTGTTGGAAAGGTGGGCGCGCTTGCCGAACGTGACGGCAACGGCCCCGCGCAAATTCAGGCGACACTGGAAATCGATGCTCTGGACGCAGATGCCAGCGGATACGAACCGGTCTGGGCCAATGGCGAACGCGTTGGGTTCGTAACCTCGGGCGGCTACGGGCACTATACCGGCAAGTCACTGGCGATGGCCCTGATTGATCGGGACAAGGCGGAACCGGGCACGGAACTGTCCGTCCACGTGGTGGGCGTTGAACGTCCGGCGCGTGTGATTGCGCCGTCACCTTATGACCCCGAAGGCAAAGCGATGCGAGGCTGATCATGACTGCTGCAGAGCGCGGGCGCCGACGGCGGGGGCGGGGGGCTGAAGCCGCCCCGCAGCCCGGTCGCGATGTGAACTATCGCCAGCTCAGGAATCCTTTCCCACAGATGGAAGTGTTCCCGGCCGATCAAATCGCGGATATGCATGACACCGCCTTGCGGACACTGGAAGAGTTGGGGGTAAAGGCCCTGCTGCCCGAGGCGCGGAAACTGTTCAAACAGGGCGGCGCGCGGGTGGATGAAGACACTGAGATGGTGTTTATCGGGCGCGAGATAGTTGAAGCCGCAGTCGCGTCAGCGCCCAAATCCATCGCCTGCCGCGCCGGCTCGCGGCGTCGCGATTTTATTCTTGAACTGGGCTCGCTGGTGTTTCAACCCGGAGCCGGTGCGCCGAACGCAACCGACCTTGAGCGTGGTCGGCGCCCGGCGACAGGTCAGGATTATCTGGAGTTTTTGAAGCTCACGCATCATTTCGACGTGTTCCAGATGATTTCGCCACAGGTCGAGCCGCAAGATGTGCCGACCCATCTGCGTCATTACTTCACGACTCGGGCCCAGATGGAACTGACAGACAAGTTTCCGTTCTTCTTTTCGCGCGGAACCCCGCAGGTGATGGACTGCTTTGAGATGCTGACCACGGCCCGCGGTCTTTCGGATGATGCGTTCCGGGGCCATGCGCATTGCTACACGATCATCAACACCAACAGCCCGCGCACCTTGGACATCCCGATGGCGCAAGGTCTGATCGACTTTGCCCGCCACGGTCAGATGTCGATCATCACGCCGTTTACCCTGATGGGCGCGATGGCGCCGATTACTGTGGCCGGGGCGATCACCTTGTCTCATGCCGAGGCCCTTGCCGCGCTGACTTTGACCCAACTTGCCAATCCTGGAGCGCCGGTCTGCTATGGCACGTTCACCAGTAACGTGGACATGAAGTCCGGCGCGCCCGCTTTTGGGACGCCGTCGCACTTTCAGGCATCACTGGCTGCGGGCCAACTGGCGCGGCATCTTGGTTTGCCCTGGCGGTCGGCTGCCGGATCGGCGTCAAACACCAACGATGTACAAGCCGCGAACGAAAACCAGTTTGGGCTTTGGGGATGCCTTATGGCCGGGGCAACGGTGATCATCCACTCCGCAGGCTGGTTGGAAGGCGGGTTGACGGTTTCCTTCGAAAAGCTGGTCTGCGACGCGGAAGTGCTGAATATGGTCGCCGAACTGTGCGCAGGTGCGCAGGCGGGGCCGTCCGAGATCGGGTTTGAAACTGCATTGAGTGAGGTTGAACCCAGTGGCCACTTCTTCGCATCAAGCCAGACGATGGAGCGCTATAATACTGAATTCTATCAACCGCATGTCCATGACTACGCCAATTTCGGCACGTGGGCCGAGCGTGGTTCGGTGGACGCGAACCATCGGGCAACGGATGTTTGGAAAGGCATTCTAAACGACTTCCAGGCGCCCGCTGTCGACAATGATCGGACAGGTGATTTACATGACTTCATTGCCCGTCGTACCGCCGAGGGCGGTGCCCCACCGGAGAGTTGAATGAGCCCGAAACCGATCCTTCATCGCGATGACCCCGAGGCCGAACCATTGATCGGCAACATCAAGGTCACGCGCGACGACTGGCTGAACGTGGCGATGGATGTGCTGATTTCGGACGGCGTGGACCAGATCAAGGTCCTGAACCTGGCCGAACGGATGGCAGTATCGCGGTCGTCGTTCTATTGGTACTTCAAATCCCGGCAAGAGTTGCTGGATGCGTTGCTGGCGCGCTGGCAGGCCACCAACACCGCCGCCTTGGTCGCGCAGGCCGAAGCACCGGCCGAGACGATAACGGCGGCCGTCTGCAACGTTCATCGGTGCGTGGTGAACACCGATCTGTTCGATACTGCGCTGGATTTTGCCGTACGTGACTGGGCGCGAAAATCGGGCAAGGTGCGGCGTATGCTGGATCAGTCGGACGCCCGCAGGCTGAAAGCGCTGCACGCCATGTTCGCCCGCTACGGCTATTCCGAGATCGAAGCCGAAACCCGGGCGCGCGTGCTGTATTACATGCAGATCGGTTATGATCTGGCGCAATTGAACGAACCTATCGAGATGCGGCTGTCGATGGTGCCGCATTACCTTTACGCCTTCACAGGTGTCGAGCCGAAACCCGAGGAAGTTGAAGAATTCAGCGCGTATTCCCTGCGCTTTTGGAAAGGAAACCAGACATGAGCCAACCAGACGCAATCATCATCGGAACCGGCGTGATCGGCGCGGCCATTGCGTTCGAGATGTCCAAGGCGGGACGGAAAACCCTGTCGTTGGACCGGAATTCTCAGGTCGGGCACGGTTCTACCGCGGGGTCCTGCGCGATTATCCGGATGCATTATTCCACATTCGATGGAACCGCGTTTGCCTGGGAAGGCTACCACTACTGGCGCGACTGGGCCGAGTACCTTGGCTTGCCGAAAGACGCCAACCTTGCGCAGTTCCGCGAAACCGGCTGTCTGGTCATGAAAACCGAGGCGAACGGGATGCTGGAAAAACACATGCGCAATTCGTCCGAGCTGAATTGCCCGTTCGAAGAATGGTCAGATGAAAAAGTGCTGGAACGCTTGCCGGTCTATTCGCTGGACAGCTTTGCCCCCGCGCGCCGTATGGACGATCCTGAATTCGGCCAACCCAACGGGCGTAAAATGACGGGCGGGGTGTACTGGCCTCAGGCGGGTTATGTCACCGACCCGGCCCTGTCGGCTCAGAACCTGATGGATGCCGCGAAACAGCATGGGGCCGAGCTGCGCACCGGCGCTGAAGTCACGGAAATCCTGACCGAGGGCGGGCGCGTTTCCGGCGTCAAGCTGGCCTCGGGCGAGGAAATCCACGCCAAGGTTGTGGTCAATGTGGCAGGACCTGGTTCGTCCATCATCAACAAGATGGCCGGCGTTCTGGACGATATGACCATCAAAACCCGACCCTTGCGGCAAGAGGTCGTGCACGTTCCAGCCCCTGAAGGGTTCGATTTTGAACACGACGGAACCATCGTTTCGGACAGTGACATTGCCTGCTATTGCCGCCCGGAACACGGCAATCACATCCTTGTCGGATCTGAGGATCCGGAATGTGATCCGCATCAGTGGTGCGAGGACGATGTGAACTACAATCGTGAATTCACCGATCAATGGACCACGCAGGCCATGCGGTATGCGCAGCGTGTGCCCAGCCTTGGTATTCCATCGAAAACGCGGGGCGTGGTTGACCTTTATGATGCGTCTACCGACTGGATTCCGATCTATGACAAATCCAGCCTGCCGGGGTTCTACATGGCCTGTGGTTCAAGCGGAAACCAATACAAGAATGCGCCCATTGCGGGCAAGATGATGGCGGCACTGATCGATTACTGTGAAGGTGGCGCCGATCACGACGCGAAACCGTTGCAGTTCGATTTGCCATACATCAAGCGGACAATCGACGTGGGCTTCTACTCGCGCAAACGACCGATCAATGAGGAAAGCAGTTTCTCGGTTCTGGGCTAGTCGCGTTTCGCAAACGGTCTATGTCGTGTGTGGCTGTCAACAAGCCCGGCCCTGACATGACCGACCGAAAGACAACCGTATTGATCCTTGGCAGCGCCCCATCGGCGCTGGAGGCGCGGGCATGGTCGCGCGCGCCTTTCACGCATATCGTCGCCATCAACAACGCATGGCGCATCCGAGAAGACTGGGATTACCTGATCCACCCCGAAGACTTCCCGGCAGAGCGCCTCCCTGGAAAAGTTCTTGGCACTCAACACATAGTCACTGCCGACGAATACGTCCCAAGACAGAATGACTATGGCGGGTTCGTTTATGCCGGCGGAACGATGGCTTTCACGGCAGGCTATTGGGCCTTGTCAGTCTTGAAGCCGGATGTTCTGGCTTTTTCCGGTTGCGACATGATGTATTCAGGATCGGGGCGAACACATTTTTACGGAAATGGCACGGCGGACCCTTTGCGAAAGGACGTGACACTGCGTTCGCTTGAAGCGAAGGCCGCCCGACTGGGGCTTTATGCAGCCGCTCAGGGGTGCAGAACCGTACGGTTATCCGGCGCGCCAAGCCGGCTGGTGTTTCCATCCGTCAACCTATCTGACCTGACAGCCGCACCGCTTCCCGGTATTGCAGCCATGCACAGTGTGCAGCGAATGGAAGATGATCTTGGCTATTATGTAGCCTCGGGTCGGTATTGGGAAGTTGAGCACCGGTTCGACCCTGCTGCGATTGACGCATTGGATCGGATGTGGCTTAGGGCCTATCGGCTTGCCGTATCGGAGAACGCGGCCTGACACCGTTCAGGCGGCGAAGGTAACCCAGGCCCAAACCATCGCAACATAAGTCAGGTTGTGCATCAACTGATCCAAACCTGCGGCGCGCCAAAAAGCGGGTTGCGTTGGCTCAAGTCGCTTTTTGTCTGAATAGCTGGCCTTGATGAAATCGATATTGAAATGGATGAACCATTCCAGCGCCCCGACAATCAGAATAAAAACCAGCGGCGCGCCGAACACCAAAAAAACGACGATAGAACCCACAACATGCACAGCGGCATGTTGCGCGCGTCCCAAGTGAAAATACTCACCCCGACCGGAAAGCATCTTCGGTGTCTGGAGGTAGTAGTCAGCGAACATATGCTTGATCAGCAAAAGACAAAGCATAAGAAACACTGCGCCAATACTGGCAGTCAAAAGAACCCTCCCGATATCGTTCTGACGCCAACATTAGGCAATAAAACGGGCACGCGTAAATGAACTAGTTCACATTCGGTCAAGAAATTTTCCAAAAGGGAAAAATTTGCTTATCCTGTCTGGATGATATTTGATTCATGCTGTTGAAATTGCATGCATTGCGTTTAATCCACGTCGAAGGTCAGCAGCAGGGGCAGGTTCCATAGAACGCACAATTTTCCGCTTTATCTGGAAATACTCCAAGCGCGAACAGCTGGTCCTGCTGGCCGTGACGGCGACGCTGTTTCCTTTGCTGTATCTCACACTTGAGTTGCCAAAACGAATAATCAATGACGCGATCGGGTCGTCCACCTCTGAGGTGACGATCTGGGGCTATTCCATGTCGCAGACCAATTTTCTGGTTGCTCTGTGCTTTGCCTTTCTGGCGGCCGTGCTGTGCCATGGCCTGATGAAAATGCGCATCAACACCATGAAGGGCGTGCTGAGTGAACGGATGCTGCGGCGCTTTCGCTATCAGTTGATCAGCCGGGCGCTGCGCTTTCCTCAACCCTATTTCGAGCGTGTCAGCCAGGGTGAAATGGTGTCAATGATCACCGCCGAAAGCGAGCCGATGGGCGGCCTGATGGGCGACGCGATCAGCCAGCCGGTTCTTCAGGCCGGCCAAATGATCACCATACTTTCCTTCCTGTTCCTGCAAAGCGTCTGGTTCGGGCTGGCTGCCGTGGCGCTGATACCCTTGCAGGCCTGGTTGATCCCCAAGCTGCAACGCCAGATCAACCTGCTGAACAAAAAACGCATTCAGGAGGTTCGAGTTCTGGCGGCGCAGATTGGCGAGAACGCGGCGGGCGCGTCCACCCTGCGGACCAATGGCGGCTGGCGTTTTCGCCGGTCGATGATCTCGGAGCAATTGGGACGCCTGTTCGGCATCCGTTTCGAGATCTATCAAAAGAAGTTTTTCATGAAATTCCTGAACAACTTCATCTCGCAGCTGACACCGTTCATGTTCTATCTGGTTGGTGGTCTGTTGGTGCTTCAGGGCTCGGTTTCGCTGGGGGCGCTGGTTGCCGCATTGGCTGCGTACAAGGATCTCAGCTCACCTTGGAAGGAACTGCTGAACTATTACAACCAGACCCAGGACATGTCGCTGCGCTGGGATGTGGTCATTGACCGTTTTGCCCCGGCCGGAATGCATGATGAAACCTTGTTCGAAAGTGAACCCTCCGAGTGGCCACACCTGAACGGCGACATCGTGCTGGACCACGTTTCGGTGCGTGACATGGATGGCAATCAGGTGCTTGATGATCTGGACCTCAGTTTTCCTGCCGGAAAGACAATTGGGATCGCCGCCCCCAGCGAGGAAGATCGACGCGCCATCGGCGAATTGCTGACACGGGAAATACGTCCCAGTGCTGGCCAGGTTCGGATCGGAGATCTGAAACTGGCCGAGTTGCATCAGGTGGTTGTCGCCGCGCGTATCGGGTATGTCACATCACGCCCTGTCATGTTCCAGGGTACGCTGGGCGACAACGTGATGATGCCGATGCGGTTCAAACCGCTGACTGACCCGCCGGACGACCCGGATTTTCTCGAAACCTTGAGGGCAGGCAACAGTGCCGATCCGTTTGGGGCGGAATGGCTGGACCCAACTCTGGCCGGCTTTCAGGACGCCGCAGAACTGCGTGCCTGGTGGTTGCAGTTGATTGATGGAATGGGGTTTGGCGCAGCGCTGTTCCAACGGGGCGCCGAACAAAGCTTCGATGCGGCCGAGCATTGTGAACTGGCAAAGAAACTGATCGAGCTGCGCCCGGTCGTGCAGCAGGCGGTTCGGGATGCCGGGCTGGAACAACAGGCGCTTGTCTTTGACCGGAACACCTATAATGCGGCCCTGCCTGTGGCTGAAAATCTGCTTTTCGCAACACCACGTGTTCCTGTGACACAGGCTTTGCTTGCGCAGCAAAAGGTCTTTCTCGGACAGTTGCGTGAACTGGGGCTGGACGAGACATTGATCGCGTTGACCCGCGACGTGATCGACATGCTGCGCCAGATCTTCGGGATGGATGGAACCGACCACCCGTTGTTCCAAAAGCTTGGTCTTGATGCAAAAACCTATGAAATTGCGGTGGATCTGGTGGACCAGACCCGCAAAGAAGGTTCGGACGGGCTGGATGACGAACAGCTTGCCAACATGTTGGCGGTGCCATTTGTGATCTCTGCCGAACAGATCGGACCTGCGTTCACGGATGAACTGAAGGATCGCATCCTCGAACTCCGGCACAGCCATTCCGAGAAACTGATGGAGCGTTTGCAAGACGTCTTCGTTCCATTGGATCCGAACGTCTTTGCGCCCGGATTGACGGTCATGGAAAATGCGCTGTTCGGAAAAGTCAGCCAGATTGGCGGTTCCCGTTCGGACGAAGCCCGCAAGGTGATAGTGGATGTGTTGGCTGAAAACGGCGCGCGCCCATTGGTCACAGAGCTGATCTATGATGTCCAGGTTGCTCTCGGCGGTCAGAATCTTCCGGCGGTGTTTGCCGAACCCTTGGCCTTTACCCGAGCGACGATCAAGAAACCTGACATCCTGATTCTGGAAAACGCGCTGGCCAGCTACGACATGAAAACGCAGGTGGCGGTCTATAAACGGCTCCGTGAACTGCTGCCGGACACCACCGTCGTCTATCTGAATGATCAGTTTGAAAACCCCGGTGCATTCGACATGTATGTTGAAATCCGGCAAGGTCGTGTGGTCTCGGACGGAGGGCCTGTGGCGGTGGAGGAAGACAGTGCAGCATCGGCGGATTTGACGCGGAAACTGCGCGCTCTGGAACAAACCCCCTTGTTTTCGGGTCTGGACCGGCGTCAGCTGCGCCTGCTGGCCTTTGGTGCGCGCTGGTTTGATGCCGCGCCGGGGCAGGTGGTGTTCTTGAAAGATGACCAACCCACCGACGGTGCCTATGTGGTGCTGGAGGGCGAAGCAGGTTTGTATCTGCCGCAAGAACAGGGGCCTGACCAATTGATCACCAAAGTCGGGCCTGGTGCTTTGGTCGGAGAGTTGGGCCTGATCAGAAAAGAACCACGTGCGCTGAGCATGGTGGCGGAAACCCAGCTTTCCTGCTTGCGGATCGGTGAAGAAGAATTCCTTGCCGTTGTGGAAAACGACGCGGCGACCGCATTCAAGCTGTTGCAGGTTATCGCCGGCTATGTGTCCAATTAGCGATCAAGAGTCCGTGTTGCAGAACAAATCATAAAGCAGGCGGATCACTTTTTCCGTGGCACCGTCGCGCAATGAATAATAGACAGTTTTGCCTTCCCGGCGCGTCGAGACCAACTCTTCCTCGCGCAGGCGTGCCAGCATCTGGCTGACGGCAGCCTGCCTCAGCTGAAGCAGCTCTTCAAGTTGGCCGACGGATTTTTCACCACCGCCAAGATGGCACAAGATCATCAGGCGCCCTTCATGTGCCAGTGTTTTAAGAAATGCAGCCGCGCGTGCAGCGTTGTCTTTCATGTCCGGCGGAGCGTCTGTTGGGTGTGCCTGAGGTTCGGTTTCGTTAAGTGCCACTTTCGGACCGTCATATCGCGTTTCGTGATGCCAATATGCATCAAGGCCATTTGTATTGTCACCCCTCGGTTGCCGGGGCGCCCCCTTGAAAAGCGTTGCCTTCAACGTAATCGCATGGGTCCTCCTGCATTTGCAGATGCAACCCGTCGCCGTCATATGGGTGCGCGCGGGCCAGGTCTTCATCGACATCGATCCCAAGGCCCGCAGCATCCGGGGCGGCGACAAAGCCATTCTCGACCCGGATCGAGCCCTTGATCAGTAGATCGTGGAACGGTGTTTCGATGGTTTCCAGAAGCAGCAGGTTGGGAATGGACGCCGCCAGATGAATATTGGCGGCCCATTCCACCGGACCCGCATAGAGGTGCGGTGCCATCTGCGCGTTGAAGACCTCGGCCATGGCGGCGACTTTCTTCATCTCCCATATTCCGCCTGCACGCCCCAGCGCCGGTTGCAGGATTTCGGCGGCTCCGGCGCGCAGGACGGCTCCGAATTCGGCCTTTGCGGTCATCCGTTCTCCGGTGGCAACCGGAATGCGTACATTGCGCGCGACGCGGGCCATGTCTTCGATATTGTCCGGCGGCGTGGGTTCCTCGAACCACAGGGGTTGGTATGGTTCCAACGCCTGCCCCAGCCGAATTGCACCGGCTGTGTTGAACTGGCCATGGGTGCCGAACAGCAGATCGGCCCTGTCCCCCACGGCCTCGCGGATCGCTTTGCAGAAGGCGACGGACATGGAAATGTCGCTCATCGCGGGCATGTGCCCGCCGCGGATGGTATAGGGGCCGGCCGGGTCGAATTTCACGGCGGTGTAGCCGCGGTTCACCATTTCCGCCGCCGTTTCACCGGCCTGTTCGGCAGAGGTCCAGAAATCGTTCAGGTTGTGCTGGGGCAGGGGGTACAGGTAAGTATAGGCCCGGATCCGGTCATTCATCCTGCCGCCCAGCAGCGCATGCACCGGCCTGTCGCGATCTTTGCCCAGAATGTCCCAGCAGGCAATTTCCAACCCCGAGAATGCGCCCATCACCGTCAGGTCCGGCCGCTGCGTAAAGCCGCTGGAATAGGCGCGGCGGAACATGAGTTCAATGTTTTCGGGGTTTTCTCCCAACATATGCCGGTCGAACACGTCCTGAATGACATGACGCATCGCTACAGGGCCCACGGACGAGGCATAACACTCACCCCATCCCGTGATGCCGGTATCGGTCGTCACTTTGACAAGTATCCAGTATCGCCCTCCCCAGCCCGGGGCGGGCGGGGCGGTGACGATGACGTCGAGATCCTGAAGTTTCATCCCAAATCCTTTCGGTGGGTCAGGTCCTGTCGAACAGGATCACATTTCGCTTGGCCGATCCGGTTTTGGTGTCGGCGATGGCCTCGTTGATCTGATCCAGAGACCAGCGGCCCGAGATCAGCTCGTCCAGTTTCAGCCGTCCCTGCTTATACAGGTCCACCATCCAGGGTATGTCGCGCTGAATGACCACGTCGCCCATTTTCGACCCGACGACACCCTGGCCCAGGGCTGCCAATACAACGGGTTCATAGCTGGCCATGTCACCGGAATGTGGCATTCCGATCATGATCGCCTTGCCGCCGCGCCCAAGATAGCGCGGAGCCTGATCATAAGCGGGAATCGCGCCGACGGTGATCAGAACGGCATCGGCACCGCGCCCCCCCAGCGCCCTGTATGCGGCTTTCCAAGGTTGATCCAAGCTGGCCAAAACGCCATGGGTTGCGCCGAACTCTTTGGCGATCTCAAGCTTTTCTTCGGTCATGTCCACGGCCACGATCCGCCGCGCGCCTGCAATCCGCGCGCCTTGAATTGCGTTCAGGCCGACCCCGCCCGCCCCAATGACCACCACGTCCTGACCAGGGCGCACGCCTGCCGCATTAACCGCAGCGCCGACCCCGGTGATCACGCCGCAGGACAGCAGGCTGGCCAGTTCCTTAGGCAGGTCATCCGGGATTTTGACAATCTGGCGGTGGCTTACCAAGACCTTTTCGGCAAAGGCCCCGCATGCCATCGCCTGTTCGAGCGCGCCGCCATCGCCTGTTTTCAATGGACCTTTGACAGTGTCGTAGGGTGTTTCGCAAATTGTCGGTTGCCCGCCTGCACAGGCAGGGCAAGACCCGCAGGCGCGGATCAGGGTCACCACCACAGGGTCGCCGACCTTGAAATCCCCGGCCGCGTCTCCGACTGCGGTGATCACGCCTGCGGCTTCGTGCCCGTAAACCGCCGGCAGGAACCCTCCCCATGCGCCTTCGGCATAGGAAATGTCCGAATGGCAGATGGCCACGGCATCCAGTGTCACCTGGACCTCGCCCGTGCCGGGGGGGGCCAGATAAACGTCTTCGATCACCAGTGGCTCGCCAAATGCCCGGCAGACTGCGGCTTTGATTTTTTGCATGTTGTCCCTCACTCCCGTTGGGTTCACGGTGGCGCGGGAAAAGGCGGCTCGCAAGGCAGAAACCGCCATTTGCGTGTCGTTGTTACGCCACGACAGGCCGGGACCGTCTAAACAGTAGGAACCCTGCCAGCATCAACAAGAGTGCCAGCAGAAACGGGGCGCCAGGCAGGTAGAGCGGGGTGTCAGGTCGAATGAACTGCGCGAATACGCTGGTCATCACCAACGGTGAGATCACCATCGAAAGCGCATGCAACGCAGTCAGGACACCCTGCAATTCACCTTGCTGAGAATCTGGTGTGGCCCGTGACATCATCGCCTGAAGGGCGGGCGTGATGACCGCCCCAATGGCGGTAATCGGAATGAGAAGCAGTGCTATCAGGCCGTTGGTCAGAAAGGCCAGAATGGCGAAGCTTATGATTTCAAAGATCATGCCATAGATGATTGTTGCCCGCTCGCCCAAAAGCCGGATGGCCGGGCGGATCAGACCGCCTTGCACGACGGCCATGCCGATACCATAGATTCCAAGCGACAGGCCGATCATCTGCGCGGACCAACCGAAGCGCTCGGTCGTGAAATAGGACCAGATGGCCGGATAGACGTAGATTGAAACCGAATACAGGAAATAGACCCACAGCATAGGCCGGATGCCGGGCAATGATGCTATGGCGCGAAGCGAGTTCACCGGGTTCGCGCGCCGCAGGTTGAAGGCACGCCTGTTTTCATCGGTCACCGTTTCCGGCATCACGAAATATCCGATGCAGAAGGTCAGCGCCGCCAAACCCGCAGCAGCCCAGAATGGTGCGCGGGTTCCAAATTCGCTTAGCAATCCGCCGATCACCGGACCCAGAACGAACCCCACGCCAAATGCCGCGCCCAGAAGGCCGAAATTTGCGGCCTTGTCTTTTGGGTCGGACACATCGGCCATGAAAGCCGCCGCCGTCGAATGGGTGGCCGCCGTTATGCCGCCGACGATACGTCCGACCAGCAAAAGCCAGATGCTGCCCGCCAAGGCCATGACGACGTAGTCCAGCGCCATGACGAACAAGGACACCAGCAATACCGTTCTGCGCCCGTAAGCATCGGAAAGGTTTCCCAGAATGGGGCCGAAGATGAATTGCATCGCGGCAAAGGCTGTGCTCAGCACACCGCCCCAGATCGCGGCATTGGCCAAGGTGCCGCCCTGAACCTCGACGATCAGTTGCGGCATGATCGGCATCACAAGACCAATGCCCATAGCATCGATCATGACGATGCAGAGGATAAAGAAAAACGGCAGACGCATGGGACCTGAACACATGAGTTGTGAGCGGCACCCTAGTCATGCCCGACGAATGAGGGAAGAGACAGTTCCGCGGGACACCCCATGTCGTTGCGGCAGGTTGTTAGAGTTTGCCCGCCAGTTCGGACAGAAGCTCAGCCAATTCCTGCGGATGTGAAAAAAACGGCGAATGCGAGCTGTCGATTGTACGTCGAAGGTTTTCGGGGACGCAGGCGCTCATGTCTGCCTGGTACTCGGTCGGTATCGTGTGGTCGTCGGTTGTTCGGATATAGGCCTTGGGGACCTTGGAAAAGCGTGGGCCGACAGGCAGCGGTGTTTCTTGTGGCAGGATGGCTTGCGGACACAGGCGCGCGTATGCGTATGGCAGGACGTCGTCCGGGCAATCGTGATAAAACAGCTGTGGGATCGCATCCACGGACACGGTATAGGAAAGCCCGTCCGCAGATTTTTCCACTGCGTGCGCAATGGTTTGCCGTGGCCCGCGCCTGCGCATTTCCGCCATCGAAAGACCATCCCGAGGGACATAGGCACACAGGTAAATCAAGGCGCGCATCGCATCCGGGCGGGCCTCGGCCGCTGCGCTGATCGGAAAGCCGGCCCAGGAATGGCCGACGACGATCGTATCGGGTGTACAGGCGTTCAAAATGGCATCGCGGCAACCGTCCAGCGTGACGTCGGCCACCGGCGTGGGGTCTGCACCATGGCTGGGCATGTCGATGGCGCGGGCGGTATGGCCCAGGGCTTCCAAAGCGGGGATCAGGTCGCGCCAGCACCAGGCGCCGTGACACGAGCCATGGACCAACAGGAAGGACGCCATTGTCATTCTCCTTCAGACATGTCCGATCTCGGTCAGAAATCCGGTCAGGATTTCTGCGTATTCCGCGGGATTCTCAACGCAAGGCAAATGTCCAACGCGGCGGATCAGCCGAAATCGGGATCCGGGAACAAGATCAATCGTTTCCCGCACCAGATCGGGTGGGGTCGATCCGTCTTCGCTGCCCGCAATTCCAAGCGTGGGCAGGCGCAGGCCGCTTGTGGGGGTATAAAAGTCGGTACCGGCAATGGCGGCACAGCAGCCCAGATACCCTTCGACTGGTTGGCTGACCATCATATCGCGCCAGGGCAGGTAATTTTGGGCGTGGCGGAATTCGCGCGAGAACCAACGCTCCATCGTGGCATTGGCCAAAGCCTCGATCCCGCCCTTTCGCACCGCCTGAATGCGCTCTTGCCAGATCAAAGGCGTGGCGATCTTGGCAGCGGTGTTCGATAGCACCAGCGCACGAATCTGGTCCATGCGTTTGATCGCCAGCCCCTGCGCGATCATCCCGCCAATCGAGAGGCCGACAAAGACGCAATCGCGAACCTGAAGGTGATCCAGCAGCGCCTCGGCATCCCGCACCAAAGCGCCCATCGAATAGGGTGCAGGGGGCACCGAGGATTGCCCGTGCCCACGTTTGTCATACCGGATGATGCGCAGCCCGTCGGGCATGTATGGCAGCACTGCGTCCCAAAGATGCAGGTCGGTTCCCAGGGAATTGGCAAACACAATGGGTGCACCGTCCGTGGGGCCGTCGATGCGATAGTTCAGTTTCACGTCGCCCAGATCAGCGATCATCATGACAAAGGTCCTTGTCGTCATGCCGTCCTGACGTAATTTGCACGGCTTTCGCACCGATGTCAGGTCAGGAATTCCAACGCCTTAGCAAATATTCCCGGATCGACATTCCCGCCCGATGTGACGACGATCACGTCGTCGCCTTCGATCTCGTCGCCCCGGAAAAGGGCCGCGGCCAGTGCTACGGCGCCGCCGGGTTCCAACACGATTTTAAGGCGCAGAAAGGCATATGCCATGGCCTGCAATGCCTCGTCTTCGGTGACAGAGAGTCCGGGGCCGCAAAGACGGTGAAGGATCGGAAAGGTGATGTCGCCGGGCTGCGGTGTCAGGATCGCATCGCATATGTTACCCGACGCCGCATTGTTGTTTTGAATGCGACCTGACGCCAAGGATCGTTTGACGTCGTCGAACCCTTCCGGCTCACAGGGGCGCGCCCGCAAATTCGGCGCGTGTTTCTCCAGCGCCAGCGCAATGCCCGAGGTCAAACCTCCGCCGCCGCAACAGACCAGAACATCCGACTGCGAAACCCCAATTTCCGCGGCCTGCCTGGCGATTTCCAGCCCGGTTGTGCCTTGTCCCGCGATGACCTGCGGTTCGTCATAGGGGCGGATCAGGGTCAGACCACGTTCAGCAGCGATGGCTTCGCCTATTTCCTCCCGTTTTTCATTCGCGCGATCGTACAAAACGACTTCGCCGCCCAGCGCGCGGGTGTTGTCGATCTTGAGCTGCGGCGCGTCCGATGGCATGACAATGACCGAGGCAATCCCATGTTTCGAAGCGGCCATCGCAACGCCTTGCGCATGGTTGCCCGATGAATATGCGATCACACCACGCTGGCGTATGCCTTCATCCAGCGCCGAAATGGCCGACCACGCGCCGCGAAACTTGAAACTGCCGGTATGTTGCAAGCATTCCGGTTTGACCCAAATGCGGCGGCCCGCAAGCGTGTCGAGAAAGGGCGACGACAGGATCGGCGTTTCGCGAACGTGTCCTTTCAGCCGTTCTGCGGCGGCTTCGATCATCTCAAATGTGCTCATGCGGCGTTCTTCAATACCTTCTGTATCAGGTCCAGTGATTGGACTTCGTTCAGGAACGGAACATGCCCGCGATCCGGTACCTCGACCGAGATCAGCTCCGGGTGTCGATGCCGCATCTCGGCCAGAGTGTCCGCGCCCAGAACATCGGAATTCGCGCCCCGGATCACACCGGTGGGAATGCCACGCAAGGCTTCGAAGAACACCCAAAGATCAGGGGCTGCCGCGCTTGCAGCTTGTTCAAGAAGCGCCTTGCGCAGGGCTGGATCATATCGCAGCTTCAGCCCGTCTTTGCGCATTTCATACTGAAATTCTGCCTGCTTGCGCCAGGTCTCCAGTGGAACACCGGGAAATAGTGGCTCCATTACGTGTTTCAATGCGGCGGCGGCTTCATCATAGGTTTTGGCGGTGGGCTGCGCCCCCACGTAGGCCATGATCTTGGCGATGCCCGACGGCTCGATAACCGGACCCACGTCATTCAGAATTACGGCGGCCAGACGTTCGGGGTGGCTTGCGGCCAGCGCCATGGCGATCAGCCCGCCGCGCGATGTTCCCAGAATGACTGCTTTCTCGATCCCCAGATGATCGAGCAGCTCAATCGCGTCATGGGATTCGCGGAAGATATTGTAATTCATAAAGTCGGGGTCGTATTCCGAACGCCCGCGCCCCCTGTAATCCATGGCGATCATGCGCAGGCCCGAGGCATGTGGCGCAAAAAACGAAAAGTCGCGGCTGTTTCGAGTCAGACCGGCCAGGCACAAAAGCGGCGTGCCGGTGCCGGACTCTTTGAAATAGATGCGCCTGCCGTCCGTTGTCATGAATTCTGACATCAGAAACCGGCCAGCTTGGGAATCGAGGTCAGATCGGACAGCACATGCGCAGGTGTCCAGGGGAGGCGATCCATGGGTTCACCAATCCGATTGACCCATGCGGTCACAAAACCGTACCCGCTGGCCCCGGCAGCATCCCAGCCGTTCGAACTGACGAACAAGACGTCATCGCGTGCGCAGCCAAACCTGTCTTGCACCAGATCATAGACACGGGCGTGGGGTTTGAAGACGCCGACGCTTTCGACCGACAGCACATCATCCAATACATCGCCGATTCCGGCGGACTTCACGGCTCCGTCCAGCATCGGGGGCGACCCGTTGGACAGGATCGCCGTTTGCAGCCCACCATCCTTGAGGGCTTTCAGCATGGCCGGAACTTCGGGATAGGCCTGCAATTCCCAATAGAGATCAAGCAGACGTTGGCGCAGCCCCGGGTTGCCTTGCAGGCCTGCGGCCTCCAGAGCCCAATCCAGCCCGTCCTGGGTAACGTCCCAGAAATCCGCATGCGCATCCGCCACGGCGCGCAGCCATGTGTATTGCAGTTGTTTCAGACGCCAATGCCCCGCAACGGTGGTCCATTTGTCTTTCAGGGCTTCGAAACCCGGCTCGTCTGCCGCCTGTCGGGCAGCCGCGGCAACATCGAACAATGTTCCGTAGGCATCGAACACACAGGTCGTGATCGGCATATGGTCCTCCTTAGATTGCGCGCAGGTTGGCACATCGGCGCAGGGGGTGAAAGAGCCGAGGGTTTACAACATTGTGTCAACCTATAGGGTTGGCCGCTTAACCCCTTGGAACGGCCGGAGGCCACGATGACCGAAATCAAACAAGGCGACACGGTTCGCATCCACTACACCGGGACGTTGCTGGACGGCAAAGTCTTTGACAGCTCGGACGGGCGGGATCCGTTGGAATTCGTGGTCGGGTCGGGCCAGATCATCCCGGGGCTGGACCGTGCCATGCCGGGCCTGTCCACCGGGGACAAGACGCGGGTGGAAATTGCCTGTACAGACGCCTACGGCCCGATCAACCCTGCGATGCGTCAGGAAATTCCCCGTGAAGGCATTCCAGACGACATCCCCCTGGATCCCGGGACACAGTTGCAGATGCAAACGCCAGAAGGTCAGGCCGTGCCTGTAACGGTTGTGGATTCAAACGAAGCCACCGTTACTCTGGATGCAAATCACCCGCTGGCAGGGCAGGATCTGGTTTTCGAGATCGAAGTCGTTTCAGTCAACTGAGACATGGTTCGGGCCGGATGTCCGGCCCCGATCTCACCCTATCAGAGCGTGAATCGCGGCCCTTACCTGTGGCTGCGTAAAGAAGACGAACACCAGCAACAGTGAAGTCAACGTAAGCAATAGCACCCTGGCCCGTTGGCTGAGAAAGCCGGGCTTTCGCCGGCTTTGCGTCGCGCGTGCATTGTTTGCAATGATTTGGTCAAGTTTGCTCATATCGATTACCTGCCGCCTAATGATGGTGAAATCTGGGCAGCGGCAGGGAAAGATATGGTCACATGGATTCGGGCTGAGGCATGCCCAGAACGTGGAAGCCACCGTCAACGCGGATGATCTCACCCGACGTGCAGGCACCTGCATCTGACGTCAGGTACACAGCCGTTCCGCCGACAGCTTCAAGTGTGGCGTTAGAGCGCATCGGTGCATTCTGATCGCAGAATTTGTAGGTCTTGCGGGCACCGCCGATCGCTGCACCGGCGAGGGTTCTCATCGGCCCTGGGGAAATCGCGTTCACGCGGATGCCATCGGGGCCAAGATCGTTGGCCAAATAGCGCGTTGCCGATTCCAGCGCAGCCTTTGCGACACCCATCACGTTGTAGTTGGGCACAACCCGGTTGGAGCCCTGATACGTCAGGGTCAGCAGGGAACCGCCATTGTCTTTCATCAACGGATAGGCGCGACGCGCGACCTCGATGAAGGAATAGGCCGAGACATCCATCGAATGCTTGAAATTCGCACGTGTGGTATTCAGGAACCGACCTGTCAGCTCGGACTTGTCCGAATAGGCGATAGCATGCACCAGGAAATCTATGGTGGGCCAACGTTTGGCCAGCTCGCCAAAAGCGCGATCCAGCGACTCGTCGTCGGTGACATCCGCATCGACCATGAAATCGCTGCCCAGGCTCTGAGCCAGCGGCTCCAGCCGCTTTCCGAATGCCTCGCCCTGATAGGTGAATGCCAGTTCGGCGCCAGCCTCGTGCATGGCCTTGGCAATGCCCCACGCAATCGAGCGGTCATTGGCCACGCCCATGATCAGGCCGCGTTTACCTTTGAGAAGATCCGACATTACTTTCACCCGTTATACTTTATACTTTGAAAGAACCATGGACCCGTTCGTGCCGCCAAAGCCGAAGCTGTTGGTCATGACACTGTCCAGTCCTGCGTTTTCAACCACTTGAGTTGCAATTTCACCGGGCTGAATGCCTTCGGCAAGCGTGTCGACATTGATCGATGGAGTAATGAAATCATTTTCCAGCATCAGCAGGCAGAAAATCGTCTCAAGCGCGCCCGCCGCGCCCTGAGCGTGGCCTGTCATCGACTTCGTCGAGGAGATGGGGGGTACATTGCCTTCGCCAAAGATGCGGCGCACCGCCTCTACCTCACCCACGTCGCCGACGGGGGTCGAGGTGCCGTGAGCATTGATATAGCCGACCTTGCGCCCCTCGGGCAGGGTACTCAGAGCAAGTCGCATCGCGCGCTCGCCGCCCTCACCTGAAGGAGCAACCATGTCGTGACCATCTGAAGTTGCGGCATAACCTGTAACTTCAGCATAAATTTTGGCGCCGCGGGCCAGAGCGTGGTCCAGCTCTTCCAGAACAACGATTCCACCGCCGCCCGAAATCACGAAACCATCACGGTTTTCGTCGAACGCGCGCGAGGCTTTATCGGGTGTGTCATTATATTTCGACGACATCGCGCCCATTGCGTCGAACAGGCAGGAAAGCGTCCAGTCCAGTTCTTCACCGCCGCCGGCGAACATCACGTCCTGCTTGCCCAGCATGATCTGTTCGGCCGCGTTGCCGATGCAATGCAGCGAGGTCGAGCAGGCCGAGGTGATCGAATAGTTGATGCCTTTGATCTTGAACGCGGTCGCTAGGTTGGCCGAGATCGTCGAGCACATGCATTTTGGCACGGCAAATGGCCCGATCCGCTTGGTCGCGCCCGTCTTCAGAACGGTTTGATGCGCCGTCAGCATCGCGCTGGTCGAAGGTCCGCCAGACCCCGCAACCAGCCCGGTGCGTGGATTGACGATCTGGTCTTCGGTCAGACCAGAATCGGCAATCGCCTGGCTCATGGCGATATGTGCATAGGCGGCCCCTGGACCCATAAAGCGCAATGTGCGCTTGTCCACATGCTGGGCCACGTCGATCTTGAGCGTACCCGCGATCTGGCTGCGAAAACCATGTTCTGCCATCTGCTCGCTGGCCACGATCCCGGATTTACCTGCTTTGAGCGAGGTCAGAACCTCTTCGGCATTGTTCCCGATCGAGGACACAACCCCCAGACCGGTGACGACTACTCGACGCATGTGCGCACTCCTTGTTTCAGACCGTTCAGGCTCAGGCCTCGGATAGAACGACCTTCATGTCCTTGACATCATAAATCATCTCGCCATCGGCTTCGACAATGCCATCCGCCACACCCATTGTCAGGCGGCGCGTTTGAATCGCTTTTTTGAAATCGATTTTATACGTCAGCATCTTGCGGTCCGGGCGAACCATGCCGGTCAGCTTTACTTCGCCGACGCCGACGGCCATGCCGCGCCCCTGCCATCCACGCCAGCCAAGGTTGAAACCGGTCAGTTGCCAAAGCCCGTCCAGCCCCAGACAGCCCGGCATGATCGGGTTGCCCGGAAAGTGGCACTCAAAGAACCAAAGGTCGGGTGTGATGTCGAATTCGGCCAGCACATGGCCCTTGCCGTGCAGACCACCATCGGCAGAGATGTCGGTGATCCGGTCCATCATCAGCATCGGTGGGGCGGGCAATTGTGCGTTGCCGGGGCCAAATAACTCACCACGAGCGCATTTCAGCAGATCATCTTTGTCAAAACTGCTAGGGAACTGGGCCATTCTGCCACCTTTCCTGCCGGGGGTCTGTCTTTACATCTGGCTTCGTCTAACACCCGTTTGCAAGGTCCTGCAAGAGCGGCGCGCCACATCATGTTGTGTTGGTTCTTATCTTGCGAATGAATTTCATTTGTAATTGCCGGTGATGCGCCCCTATATATAAAGGCAGGAATAATGGGTATCGGATCGATGACACCTCAGAGCCGCGAAATCGCAACAGGTTGGCTGGTGAATGCGGGCTTGCGACCGACGCGTCAGCGCGTGGCGCTGGCCGAACTTCTGGTGGGCGACGGCCGCCATCGCCATGTCACCGCAGAAAGCCTTTTTGAATCGGCAAAGGCGAATGGGGATGCGGTGTCTCTGGCAACGGTCTACAACACCCTGCGTGCTTTTTGCGATGCGGGTGTGCTGCAAGAAATCACAGTGGACGGATCGAAAAGCTATTTCGACACGAACACGCATGATCATCCCCACTTTTATTGGGAAGACGACGCAAGGCTAAGCGATGCGCCGTCGGATCAGCTGGTCATTCAGCGCCTTCCCGAGGCGCCGGAAGGTGTCGAAATCGCCTCTGTCGATGTCGTCATTCGCTTGCGCAGGAAGTAACAGACCTTAAACGCCTGTCAGCCCGGCCACCAAAACACGTTCGGCCTTTTCTGTGACCGTGTCAGAGGGTCCTGTGCCGTGCCGTGCCAGAACGACGGATTCTGCTGTCTCCGGATTGGCAATCGGTACGCTGACCAGATGCTTGTTGTCATAGCTGAAGCTGCTGGGTGGGCTGGCATAGCTGATCCCGATTCCCTCACCATGGGCGGCAAGGCTGCGTTGAATCTCAAGGGAAGCGGCCCGGTGCGCGACGGTAGGGCGCAGCCCGTTTTGCCGGAACAGGCCAAGAATGTGTTGGGCGGATAATCCTTCCGAAGACAGAATCAACGGATGACCTTCCAGCGCTGCAAGAGTGACTTCTGTGGTTGTCGCCAATGGATGATCCGGGGACATCAACGCCTTCGGTCTGCTGTCGAACAGTTTTGCACGGGCGAACCCCGCATCCATGGTCAGGTCGTATGTGATTGCGATGTCAATCTGGCCATCCATCAATCCATTCAGCAGCCCTTCGAAGGACCCGGCCACATAGGTAAGGTTGAGATCGGTGAACGTGTTGCGGAGAAGTTGCAGGGCCGGGGCCAAAAGGAAGGGGGCCAGGTCCGTAAAGCAGCCCAATCTCAGCCTGGAGGTGCCCGGCGCGGAGGTATCGGACGTTTCGATTCGCGCAGCATTTTTCAGCAAGACCTCGGCGTTCTCTATGAACGTACGTCCCTGAGGTGTCAGTGCCATGGCTGCACCCCGGCGGCGAACGAACAGCGGATACCCCAAATGGGCTTCAACACGCGTCAGCGCATTGGACAAGGCCGGTTGCGAAACATTGAGATGCTGGGCTGCCGCCGACAAACTGCCGTGACGCCCGACTGCACAGACATATTCATATTGGCGCAGCGAAATATATAACATGAGATTAATAATAACTTCGAAAGATATGATTTGAACAGAATACATTTTTCCGGTCAAAAGCAAAAAAACTTCAGGAGCTGCCGATGCCACACCCTCTTGTTACTCAGCAGATGATCGATACTTATCAGGCCGACGGCGTCGTACTGGTCAAAGGGCTGTTTGCGGATCACGTGGATCAACTGCGCGATGGTGTGGCCGCGAATATGGCCGATCCCGGTCCCTATGCCTCGGAAAACAAGAAGGCGGGTGAAACAGGTCGTTTCTTTGATGATTACTGCAATTGGACCCGGATTCCGCAGTTCCGCGACGTGATCGAGACGTCTCCCGCAGCTGAGGTTGCTGCGGATCTGATGCAATCGAAACGCGTTCAGATGTTTCACGATCACGTGCTGGTCAAGGAGCCCGGTACGTCGATGGCGACACCGTGGCATCAGGACGGCCCATATTATTTCGTCGAGGGTCAGCAGACGATAAGCTTCTGGTCTCCGCTTGATCCGGTCAGACAGGCGACGCTGCGGTGTGTTGCCGGGTCGCACCGATGGGATAAAGAAGTTCTGCCGACCCGATGGGTTTCCGAGGACGGTTTTTTCCCGGATGAAGGTCAGTACATCCCCGTGCCGGATCCGGATGCCGAAGGTATGAAGGTCATCGAATTCGAGATGGAGCCCGGCGACGCCGTCGCTTTCAACTATCACACGCTGCACGGTGCGCGCGGAAACCAGTCGGACAGCCGTCGCCGCGCCTTTTCACTGCGGCTGGTGGGCGACGATGCCCGGTATGTAGAGCGCCCCGGCCGAACCTCGCCCCCGTTTCCCGGTCATGACATGACGCCGGGACAGCGCCTGCGCGAGGATTGGTTTCCGATCTTGTTGCAGCGCCAGGCCGGCTCAGAACCACTGACCTGATTCGATCAGCCCGAGATCCAGCAGCTGGCGGGACTGCCATTCAAACGGCACCGAGTTGCGCCAACGAAAGCTTCGGATGTCAAAGGTTGACCCTGCATTGGATTTCAGCGCCTTCGCGGCACGGAAAGAACAAATGGCGGCCGTCAGGTTGTGATGCCAGGGACAGGAATAGGTATTGTATTCCGGTTCGTTGAAAGTGTGATCGGGTCTCAGCACCAGGTTTTTTTGTGCTTTGAACAATGCGATGCGGTCGATCCTGCGACGTTCGTAGGGAATGTGGTCCTCGAACCGCCACCGCAACCCGCCCGAAAGATCCACCTGACGGTCCAGCGGTTGGCCGCTTGGGTCGTGGCGGGTATGGGCATAATAGCCAACACTGTCGAACATGGCCTGATCGGGGGCCACGCCATTGGGATGTGCGGTCAGATCCTCGGCGTACAGGTCAATGACGTAGCTGAGCATCGCATTGCGACGCTCTTCACCATGAAAGACAAGCATCTCGCCCACGCTGCGCGTTTCGCAGTAGGGAAAGAACAGGTATTCGGCGTTGTAGCAATAATACATCCAGATGCCGGGTGCGGCCTGAATGATCCTGTTTATGGTTTCGAACACGACCAGCCGGGGAACACATTTCAAATTGACCCGATGCACCTTGGCGGACAGGTCCTCTGTCAGATGAAACTCGTCCGGTGCAAAGACGATGACGGATTTGAAACCCAGCCTCAGATGATGGTGCAGCGTGCTGGCCAACTCGACGTCGTCCTCGGCAAAAATCAATGCTACGGGGCCTTTGGCCAGTGCGGCCTGTCCCGATTTCAGGAAATGGTCGAGGGAATCGTACGTCATCGGGTGCTTTTTGGTCCGGCCTTGCTGGAAAGTCCTGCCAAATTCGGGTAATTGCGCCCGCATTGCAAGCGGCGTTCGAAGCGTATAGATGACGCCGATCCAGCGAATGCAAAGGCCCGTCCCATGTCTGAACCGAAGAAGCTGTTTATCAAGACTTATGGCTGTCAGATGAACGTCTATGACAGTGAACGCATGTCCGAGGCGCTGGGCGGGCAGGGCTATGTCGAAACCAAAACGCCTGACGATGCCGACATGATTCTGCTGAACACTTGTCACATCCGCGAAAAAGCGGCTGAGAAAGTGTATTCGGAACTCGGTCGCTTCAAGGGTCTGAAAGCCGAAAAGCCTGACCTGAAAATCGGTGTGGCAGGCTGTGTTGCGCAGGCCGAAGGTGAAGAAATCATGCGCCGCCAACCGCTGGTCGATCTGGTCGTCGGTCCGCAAAGCTATCACCGTCTGCCCGAGATGGAGGCCAAGACCCGTGCGGGCGAAAAGGCACTGGACACCGATTTCCCCGAGGAAGACAAGTTTGAAAAACTGAAAAACCGTCCCAAGGCCAAACGCGGCCCGACGGCGTTTCTGACCGTTCAGGAAGGGTGCGACAAGTTCTGCGCCTTCTGCGTGGTGCCTTATACGCGTGGGGCCGAAGTCAGCCGCCCCGCTGATCGCATCATCCGCGAAGCCCATGATCTGGTTGAACGCGGCGTGCGCGAGATCACGCTGTTGGGTCAGAACGTGAACGCCTATCACGGGGCCGGCCCCGACGGAGACATGACCCTGGCCGGGCTGATCTGGGAACTGAACAAGGTTGACGGGCTGGAACGTATTCGTTTCACCACGTCGCACCCCAATGACATGGCCGACGACCTGATCGAGGCACATGGCAGCTGTGAGAAACTGATGCCGTATCTGCACCTGCCGGTTCAGTCGGGCTCGGACCGTATCCTCAAGCGAATGAATCGCAGCCACACGGCAGAAAGCTATCTGCGCCTGATCGAACGCATTCGTGCGGCGCGCCCGGATATTGTGATGTCGGGGGACTTCATCGTCGGCTTCCCAGAAGAAACCGAAGAGGATTTTCAGGCAACGATGGATTTGGTTGAAGAGGTCAAATACGGCTACGCCTATTCCTTCAAGTATTCCACACGCCCGGGAACACCAGCGGCCGAGCGGGCTCAGGTTGATCCGGCTGCGGCGGATGATCGATTGCAGCGCCTTCAGGCCCTCATCACACGGCACCAAGGGGAAATTCAGGACGGTATGGTCGGTCGTACAGTCCGCGTTTTGTTTGAAAAACCGGGCCGCCTGCCGGGCCAGATGGTCGGAAAATCCGAGTATCTGCATTCGGTGCATGTGAAAGGGCCCGAGATTGCCGTTGGTGATCTGAAAGAGGTCCGGATCACCGACTCGGGCGCCAACTCTTTGGCGGGTGAGCTGCTCTGAGTCGGTAAGATTCCGCCGTTCAGACACCATAGTTGGTGTTTGTTTCCAAAATTTACCCTTGATTTATTGCTTGGAACTATGCTCCGAGAGGAGCCATGTTTTTCAGGCGCCGTTATTGCGTCAAAAAACGATTATACGCCGATCTGAAGATCGGAGTGATGGAGGTACGAGTGCCAATCTTGAACAGCTTCAGGACCCTGAGCCTAGTGAAAACCTTGCCTTTGGCCTCGGTTGTTACTTTTTTTGCCAGCGCGACGATTGCCGGAGACCTGAAGGGCACGACAACCGATCCTGTCGTTATCAGCCCCAAGAAGTTCAGCAGTGACGTCAGTGCATTTTACCTGGGGATTGCTGGAGGCTACGCCTCAGGCTGGGACGATCGATTTGGTCTGAGAACGCCCGCCGGGCTGTTTGATATTGGCGACCTGAACGTATCCGGCGCATACGGCGGCTTTCGTGGTGGTTGGCGTGGTGTTCTGCCTTCAAGGTGGGGGCGTGATTTCGTCTATGGTTTTGAAGTCAGTTATGATTTCGGATCCTTGGACGACAGTGTCAGGGCCCAGATCGGCGGTTCGAACGTTGAGGGTGGGGCAGAGATATCTGACGTTTTGTCCCTCAAATATCGAAGCGGCCTGACAAGCCGAAATGGTCGGGTTCTGTACTTTTTCAGCGTCGGTTACCTGTGGGGCGATGTTGAAACAACCAACAACATCACATCCGGAGCTACAGTACAGAGCTTTTCGGCATCGGATCGGCGGGGCGGATATACCGCAAGCATCGGTGCCGAACACAAGCTGACCGACAATTGGTCGGTCACCGGCGAATACGAATACGTCCAGTTCAAATCCGAAGACGTTCAATTCGGTTCGGGCTTTTCCACGAAGTCCACACCGAAATACGGCGGCTTGAGATTCGGGCTGAACTATACGTTCTGATGCGCGTCTGACAGGCTTTTTTCTTTTGTATGATCGGCGCTTTTGTCATCCGCGGGCTTATTTTTGAAACTGTGGCTTGCGCCCACCGAGATTTGTTGTCTACGCTCGGGGTGAACCGCCAAGACAGGAGAACGGATTGGCCATCGGTGCCCTGACCCCACCGCAAGACGAAATGCCCCAACGCGAGGCGTTTTTAGAGTTTCCCGACAACCGATTGTTGATTGACCTGTGCGGCGAATACGACCGCAATCTGACCGACATCGAAAGCAAGCTTTCCGTCCAGATCGTACGCCGCGGCAACCAGCTTGTCGTGATGGGCGATGAAGACGCCCAGAAGCAGGCTATTGAGGTGCTTCAATCGCTTTACACGCGATTGGAAGGCGGGCGCGAAGTCGAGGCCGCGGACGTGGACCGAGAACTGCGGATGGGTGGTTCGGAACAGGGGACCGGCAGCCGCGACGGCGATCAGTTGGAAATGTTCAAGGGCGGTTCAGTCGAGATCAAAACCCGCAAGAAACTGGTGGAACCGCGCACGGACGCCCAGAAAGCTTATGTGCAGTCACTGTTTCAAAATGAGCTTGCATTTGGCATTGGGCCTGCTGGCACGGGGAAAACCTATCTGGCTGTTGCCGTGGGCGTGTCGATGTTCATTGGCGGGCATGTTGATCGAATCATCCTCAGCCGCCCGGCGGTCGAAGCGGGTGAAAAACTGGGCTATCTGCCCGGTGACATGAAAGACAAGGTCGATCCCTACATGCAGCCGCTGTACGACGCGCTGAATGATTTTCTGCCCGGCAAGCAACTGGCCAAGTTGATTGAGGAAAAGCGAATCGAAATAGCGCCGCTGGCGTTCATGCGTGGACGCACGTTGGCCAATGCTTTTGTGGTGCTGGACGAAGCACAAAACGCCACGACCATGCAGATGAAGATGTTCCTGACTCGTCTGGGCGAAGGCAGCCGCATGGTAATCACCGGCGACAGGTCTCAGGTGGATTTGCCACGCGGCGTTCAGTCGGGTTTGCAGGATGCGGAAAGACTGTTGAAAACGATCCCCAACATCAGTTTCAACTATTTCACGTCCAAGGACGTGGTTCGCCACCCGCTTGTGGCCGCGATCATCGAGGCGTATGAGGCGGATGCGGGCCGGGAATCCACTTGATTGCAAGGCTCATTCACAGGGCTTTTGTGCGATAAGATGAATCTGGAACTCACTGTCGAAGACGACCGGTGGCAAGGGCTTGAAGCTTTGTCGCGGCAAGCGATATCCGCTGTCCTGTCCTATGCGGAACTGGACCCTGAACTTTGCGAGATCAGCGTTCTGGGATGCGATGACGCACGCATTTCGGAACTGAACGCCGAGTTTCGCGGCAAACCAGCCGCCACCAATGTTCTGAGCTGGCCGGCAGAAGATTTGGCCCCGGAGGAAGCCGGGCAAGCGCCCCATCCGCCAAAGCCGGATATCACCGGTGAAATTCCTTTGGGCGATATTGCGATCTCCTTCGACACCTGCGCGCGTGAAGCGGATGAGGCAGGCAAGGACATTGACGATCACGTCATCCATTTGCTTGTTCACGGAACGTTGCATTTGCTGGGATATGATCACATTCGTGACCCCGACGCCGCTTTGATGGAAGGGATTGAGGTCGAGATACTTGGCAAGTTGGGTATAGATGACCCATATAAGGTATAAGGTGGGTCATGTGACCCGATCAGTTGGAACAAGGTAATGGGCGAAACAGACGGCAGTTCTAGGGCGGCGCAAAGCGCGCAACCTCAGGACAGCGGAAATGATACAGAAGAGAAAAGCGGGTTTATTTCCCGAATTTTCGATGCGTTTTCGAGTCAGGAGACTCAGCAAAACCCGGGGATGAACGGGCAGAGCGCAGCGGCAGCTCGGCCTCACGGGATGATGAACCTGCGCAGGATGCGCGTCGAAGACGTGGCCATTCCCACGGCCGAGATCATCGCGGTTCCTTCTACCATCACCAAGGATGAGCTGGCTGACGTATTCCGGGACAGTGGGTTGTCCAGAATTCCGGTCTATGAAGGAACGCTGGATACGCCGTTGGGCTTCGTTCACCTCAAGGATTTAGCGCTGACCCATGGTTTCAATGGCGGTGCGGACAAGTTTGACCTGAAATCCATGTTGCGCACGCTTTTGTTCGTGCCGCCTTCAATGCCGATCGGTGTCCTGCTGACCAAGATGCAGACCGAACGTCGCCATATGGCGTTGGTGATTGATGAGTATGGCGGCGTCGACGGGCTGCTGACGATCGAAGACTTGATCGAGCAGGTCGTGGGTGAGATCGCGGACGAACACGATGCAGACGAAGATCAGCTTTGGGTGCAGGAAAAGCCGGGCTGTTACGTTGTGCAGGCACGTGTGCCGCTTGAGGACTTCGAGGCCGAGATCGGCAGATCCTTGACCAGCCACGAGGATGTGGATGAAGAAGACATCGACACGCTGGGGGGGCTAGTGTTCATGCTGTCCGGGCGTGTTCCGGCACGGGGTGAGGTCGTGATTCATCCGGAAGGGCCGGAATTCGAAGTTATCGAAGCCGACCCGCGACGCATCAAACGGTTGCGCGTCATGCTGCCGGACGTCGCTGCATGACGCCTGTCCGGGGCTGGCCGTTACCGTTGAGATTGTTTGCCGCCGCCGCACTGGGCGCCTTCGGCGCTTTTGGCCAGGCACCGCATGGGTATTGGGGCGCTACGGTTGTTGCACTGGTTTTGACCGTTCCGGTATTCCTCGCCAGTGAAACCCGTGCTCGCGCGGGGTGGATCGGCTGGTTCTTCGCCACCGGCTATTTTGCCCATGCGCTCAGCTGGATCATCGAGCCCTTTCAGGTGGATGCAGAGCGTCACGCCTGGATGGCACCGTTTGCGCTGGTGTTAATGGCTGGCGGGCTCGCCCTGTTCTGGGCAATTGCGTTTCGACTTGCGCGGCATGTTGGCGCGACCGCCATGCAGCAAGGCGTTTTGCTGATCGCAACGCTGTCGCTGGCCGAACTGGCCCGGGGATACGTGCTGACCGGGTTCCCTTGGGGCGGAGTGGCGCAAATCTGGGTGAATACGCCCGTGGCGCAAGTGCTGTCTCTGGTGGGGCCGTATGGCTTGAATGTGCTGACATTTGCCGTGGCGTTTCCGATAGGGGCGGCACTGATTCAGGAAAGACGCTTGCGGGCACTGGTCCGTCCACTGGGATTTACAGCTGCGGCGGCGGTGCTGGCGATTGGCTATGCGTCGATGCGGCCAACGGTTCAGGAAGGCCGGCACACAGTTCGTGTCGTTCAGCCCAACGCGCCGCAACACCAAAAGTGGGATCCGGCATATGCGCCCTTGTTCTTTGCCCGTCAGATTGAATATTCCGCCGCTTTGCCCAGACCGGACCTGATCGTCTGGCCCGAGACCGCAGTTCCAGCCTGGCTGGGCAGCGCGCAACCGTATTTGACGGCCATTGCGGATGCCGCTCAGGGGACGCCCGTGGTTTTGGGGATCCAGCGTGGAGACGGCCCGAGGATTTTCAACTCGATGGTCTATCTGGATGAAGCCGGGCAGCAGGGCGGTCTGTATGACAAACACCATCTGGCCCCGTTTGGAGAATATGTGCCTTTTGGCGAGTTGATGGGCCGTTTTGGGATTTATGGGATGGCGGCCACAACGGGGCATGGATTCAGCGCAGGGCCGGGGCCCGAGCTCTTGGGCCTTGGCAAATTGGGAAGGGCGCTGCCTCTGATCTGTTACGAAGCCGTGTTCCCGCAAGATGTGAACGGGGCGGCGGGTCGGGCGGACTTTCTGTTGCAGATCACAAATGACGCGTGGTTCGGAACGCGTTCGGGACCGTTTCAGCATCTGGCACAGGCCCGGATGAGGGCAATTGAACAGGGTCTGCCGATGATCCGTTCGGCCAATACCGGCATATCGGCCATGATTGACCCATTGGGTCAGGTCACGGCCTCATTGGCGCTGGGCAAGGCGGGATACGTGGATGCGATCCTGCCGCAGCCACATCAGCCAACAGTTTATTCCCGCATCGGGGACAGCCCTGTTCTTGGGTTGCTATTGTTTCTTGCTGCATTGGCGTGGTTCAACATCCGTCGCCTGAGCAAATAATTAGAGATTGACCCCATCTTTAAGCGAGCGTATGCGTCTGTGACCTGTCACAACGGCTTCCTGGCGTGGCGGAGAAACCCCTAATGGAGCGCATTTATGTCCCGACAGAACTATACATTTACTTCGGAATCCGTTTCCGAAGGGCATCCTGACAAGGTCTGCGACCGTATCTCGGATGCTGTCCTTGATGCATTTCTCAACGAAGAACCAGAAGCCCGTGTGGCCTGCGAAACCTTTGCAACAACCAACCGGATTGTGATCGGTGGCGAAGTAGGCCTGTCTGATCAAGACAAGCTGCACGATTACATGGGGCGCATCGAACAGATCGCTCGTGATTGTGTGAAAGACATCGGTTACGAGCAGGACAAGTTTCACCACGAAACCGTCGAAGTAACCAACCTGCTGCACGAACAATCCGCCCATATCGCTCAGGGCGTTGATGCGGCGGATGACAAGGACGAAGGTGCCGGCGACCAGGGCATCATGTTTGGTTATGCCACGACTGAAACTCCGGCGCTGATGCCTGCACCGATCCAGTATTCGCACGCTATCCTGCGGCGTCTGGCGGAAGTACGCAAGAACGGCACCGAACCTGCTTTGGGCCCCGATGCAAAGTCGCAGCTGTCAGTCGTTTATCGCGACGGCAAGCCGGTCGGCGTCAGCTCGATCGTTCTGTCTACGCAGCATCTGGATGAAGCGCTGTCTTCGAATGACATCCGCGCCATCGTCGAGCCTTATATCCGTGAAACCCTGCCTGACGGCTGGCTGTCGACCGAAACCGAATGGCACGTCAACCCGACCGGCAAATTCGTTATTGGCGGGCCGGATGGCGACGCGGGCTTGACCGGGCGCAAGATCATCGTGGACACCTATGGCGGTGCGGCCCCTCATGGCGGCGGCGCGTTCTCGGGCAAAGACCCGACCAAGGTTGACCGTTCGGCAGCATACGCAGCACGCTATCTGGCCAAAAACGTCGTGGCGGCCGGCATGGCCGAACGCTGCACGATTCAGCTGAGCTATGCGATTGGCGTGTCCAAGCCGCTGTCGATCTATGCCGACACACATGGAACCGGCCAATTATCGGATGCGGTTATCGAAAAAGCTGTGGGTGAGGTCATGGATCTGACACCGCGCGGCATTCGCCAGCATCTGCAACTGAACAAGCCGATCTATCAGCGCACAGCTGCATACGGCCACTTTGGTCGCCAGCCGAGCGATGATGGTGGTTTCAGCTGGGAGCGCACCGATCTGGTCGATGCGTTGAAATCCGCAGTCTGACCTGAACAACACAAAGCGCGCCTTTGAGGGCGCGCTTTTTCCTTGTGCGTGCCGCGCGCCCTTGCAACGTTCTCTGGCGCGCAGTATGGCGACCGCCATGAGCACCGAGACCCCACTACGCCCGCGCAGAAACTTCTATGGCCGCTTCAAAGGCAAGACCCTGAAGCCCAGCCAAAAGACCTATCTGAACGAAGATCTGGCGGCTTTGTCGCCCGGTGCGGTGGATTGGGATACAAACCCCGAACGCAGGCCGTTGGACCTGAACACGTTGTTCAGCGGCAAACCGGTCTGGCTGGAAGTCGGCTTTGGCGGCGGCGAGCATCTGGTTCATCAGGCGCAAAGCAACCCCGACATCGGCATCATCGGGGCCGAGCCCTATATCAACGGCGTTGCCATGCTGCTGGGCAAAATTCGGCAGGCGGGGGTTGATAACCTTGCTGTGCATCCCGGCGATGCCCGAGACCTGTTCGACGTGCTGCCAGAGGCCAGTATATCGCGCGCCTTCCTTCTGTATCCTGACCCGTGGCCGAAAACCCGGCATCATCGTCGCCGTTTCGTGACGCCGGAACATCTTGAACCATTGGCAAAGGTCTTGAAGCCTGGATCGATCTTCCGGGTCGCCACGGACATCCCCGACTATGTGCGGCAGACACTGGAGGAAGTCCCCCGCGCCGGGTTCGAGTGGCTGGCCGAACGCCCCGCAGATTGGCGCGAGCCGTGGGACGACTGGATTTCCACACGCTACGAGCAGAAAGCCTTGCGTGAAGGACGCACGCCCCATTACCTGACCTTCCGCCGCAAAGACTGATTGCCGCTGGACCAACCGGTGCCAATTCGCTAATCGGCTTGAGCACTGATAGCGCAAAAGGAGCCCCCATGTCCGGACACGGAACGCCCATCCCGATGACTTCGCATCCCTGCGGCCCGCTGACCGGCACGGCAGAGGTGCCGGGCGACAAGTCGATTTCGCACCGGTCACTGATCCTTGGCGCGATGGCTGTAGGCGAGACCAGGATATCGGGGTTGCTCGAAGGTGAGGACGTCTTGGACACCGCAAAGGCAATGCGGGCCTTCGGGGCAGAAGTCACAGATCATGGCGGCGGCGAATGGACCGTGCATGGCGTGGGCGTTGGCGGGTTTGCCGAACCGGATCAGGTGATTGACTGCGGCAATTCCGGCACCGGAGTCCGGCTGATCATGGGTGCCATGGCGACCTCGCCGATTACGGCAACTTTTACCGGCGATGCCAGCCTGAACAAGCGTCCCATGGCGCGAGTAACGGATCCGCTTGCGTTGTTTGGTGCGCAGGCCGTGGGCCGCTCGGGGGGGCGTTTGCCCATGACGATCGTCGGTGCGGCAGACCCGACTCCGGTCCGGTACGAAGTTCCGGTGCCCTCGGCCCAGGTGAAATCCGCCGTCCTGCTGGCGGGTCTGAATGCCCCCGGTGAAACCGTGGTTATCGAGAAAGAGGCGACCCGCGATCATTCCGAGCGGATGTTGTCCGGTTTCGGTGCCGAAATTACGGTGGAAGACACCGATGAAGGCCGGGTCATCACTTTGACGGGGCGCCCGGAGTTGAAGCCGCAAGTCATCGCCGTTCCACGCGACCCGTCCAGCGCGGCCTTCCCGGTTTGCGCCGCGCTGATCACGCCCGGTTCGGACGTTCTGGTGCCGGGTATCGGCCTGAACCCCACGCGCGCGGGCCTGTTCACGACGCTGCGCGAGATGGGCGCCGACCTGACCTATGAAAACGAGCGCGAAGAGGGCGGCGAGCCGGTTGCCGATCTGCGCGCGAAATACTCGCCAGACATGAAGGGTATTGACGTACCGCCTGAACGCGCGGCCTCGATGATTGACGAATATCCCGTTTTGTCCGTGGTTGCCGCAAACGCCACGGGCACCACGATGATGGGCGGAGTGAAGGAACTCCGGGTGAAGGAAAGCGACCGCATCGATGCCATGGCGCGCGGTCTGCGCGCCAACGGCGTCACGGTCAACGAGGGTGACGACTGGTGGTCGGTCGAAGGGTTGGGTATCGGCAAGGTTCCCGGCGGCGGGACGTGCGAAAGCTTCCTGGATCACCGCATTGCCATGTCCTTCATGGTGATGGGCATGGGCGCGCAGAACCCGGTAAGCGTGGATGATGGTGGTCCGATCGCGACATCCTTCCCGATTTTTGAACCGTTAATGGCGTCGCTTGGTGCAAAGGTAGAGCGCAGGTGAGCTTCACTGTCGCCATTGACGGACCTGCGGCTGCGGGCAAGGGCACGATCTCCAAGGCCGTTGCGGCGCATTTCGGGTTCGCGCATCTGGACACCGGCTTGCTGTATCGCGCCGTTGGGCGGCGTACTCTTGAAGGGTTTGGCGCGCTTGAAGCAGCGCAGGCCCTGACCGCCGAAGAGCTTGAGCAGGGTGATCTGCGCACGGCTGAAATCGCGCAGGCCGCATCCAAAGTGGCGGTGATCCCCGAGGTTCGCGCCGCCTTGGTGGATTTTCAGCGCGCCTTTGCCCGAAGGTCGGGCGGTGCCGTCTTGGATGGGCGCGACATCGGGACGGTGATTTGTCCCAATGCCGAGGTGAAGCTGTTTGTAACTGCCAGCCCAGAGGTGCGAGCCGAACGCCGGTTTCTGGAGCTTAGCGCAAAAGGTGCTGACGTGACGCGCGAACAGGTTCTGGCAGATGTCAAAGAGCGGGATGCGCGCGACGCAGAGCGCAGCGCTGCGCCGATGAAGCCAGCCGAGGATGCAGTGCGACTGGACACAACAGACCTCAGTATCGAGGCTGCATTGGCCAAAGCGCTTGAAATCATAAGCGCAAAACTGCCCGCGACGCGCTGACGTCGCAGGCAGGGGCGACATTTACAGCTCGCCTACGGCGATGCTCTTGATATTTGCCCACTGTTCGTCCGCCGTTTTTGTGGTGGCGGGAACGTCCTTCAGGAAGGCCGCTCGGGTTTCGGCGTTCAGGAACAGGTACAGTTTTCCATCTGCGACCAGGTACTGATCCGGGTCTCCGTCGAACTTCTTGCCGACCGACACGCCGAATGAACAGAATCCACCATGCTGCGGCAGATAGGCCGCCGGGTTCGCCATGAACGCCTCGAGGTTGGCGGCGGTGGTGAAGTAGTAGGACGCGCCATCATATGTCGCCGAGTGGGTGGCGAAGCCTTCGACCGGGTTGCCATCATTGACCAAAGCAACCAGATCGACCCCATGTGCGGCAAGCGGGGCACCTGCGGCCGAGATGCCGTTCGACACGTTGATTTCGTCCGCGGCAAAAGCCGGAGTGGACAGGGCGATGGCGGCCGCCAGGGCGGTGAAGACGATAGTTTTCATTACACGTTTCCTCTTGGTTCTGGGTTCGGGTCGATCGGATCGTCGACCGGTGAAACATAGTTAGGGGGTGAAAGTTGGACGTGTAATCGCAGATAGGCCATCAGATATTGCAGATCGTACAAGTATCTGAATGGCCAGAAGGCGCGTTCACCAAGCTTTGTTTGGTCAGTGTGGTTTTGCGTACCTATGCTGAAAGAATGCCTGCAGGAGTGCCATCATGATCCGATTAGCCCTCATTCTTGTTTTCATTGCCCGAAGCCTTGCCGCGCAAGAGCCCGTGCAAAGCCCACCCGAAGCCGAGCCGCCCATGACGTACGAACGGCTGGGCAACATTCTTTTCGCGCTTGACCCCGAAGCAGAGCCGAGCGGCCCCGGGTTTCAATTGACGATTGCAGGGGTACAGGTCTTGGTCATCACCGACACCAATGCGGATCGGATGCGGGCCATGGTCCCGATCCGCAGCGCCGAGGCGCTGTCGGAGGAAGACTTGATTCGAATGATGCAGGCCAATTTCGACAGCACTCTGGATGCCCGTTACGCGATCGCCAATGGCACCTTGTGGGCTGCGTTTATCCACCCGTTGTCCCTGTTGGAAAAAGATCAGCTGATCTCGGGGCTGGCCCAGACTGTGAACATCGCCAGGACATATGGCACCCTGTATTCCGGTGGCGCGGCAGAGTTCGGAGGCGGCGACAGCACCGATCTGCAACGTGAGTTGATTGAAGAACTGCTGAAGAAAGGCGAAGAGATCTGACCTGCACAGTGAATATGGGAATGGCGTGACGCCTGCTGGTTGGCCGACGTTGCGCGGCCGGGCCTTCATAGACCCTAGATGGATTGAGGAAAGCTGTTATAGTTTCTTCCCAGCGAAAAGGGAAAGCTGCGACACAACCCGCAAAAAGCAGGGGCGCAGCAAAAAATTCCCGAGCCAACAGGGACAAAACTACATGAACAATCGTTTGAACAAAATCACTATCGTGGGTGGCGGTACGGCTGGATGGATGACCGCGCTGATCCTGGATATGGTGTTTTCCCGCACGTCAGCGCCCAAGGATCGACCGCAAATCTGTCTGATCGAAAGCCCGAACATCTCGACCGTGGGGGTGGGTGAAGCCACGGTTCCGCGGATGCCTGTCACGCTGCGTCAGGCGGGCATTTCAGAGCGGAGTTTCTTCCGCGAGACAAACGCATCGTTCAAGCTGGGTGTGAAGTTCTGCAATTGGAACAATGACGCCAAGGGCAATCGCATCGACTACATGAACCCCTTTGCGCACGGCCAGATGCTTGAGGGACTGGAGGCTGCCGAGTATTTCCTGCGCTTCGGCAATGGCGACAGGGATTTCACGCAGTCCATCTCGCCGCATGATGATCTGGCCCGTTTGTGCAAGGGCGCGCGTCAGTTGGGGCAGCCGGAATTCGAACAACGGTTTGGTTATGCCTATCATCTGGATGCCGTAAAGTTTGCAGGCATGCTGACTAGGGTCTGCACGAAGCGCGGAGTGGAACATATCCGGGATGAGGTGCAAACGGTCGAGCTGGATGAACAGGGCAATGTCAGTCATCTCATGCTCGAGGCAAAAGGTCGCCATGATATTGAGATGGTCGTGGATTGCACCGGGTTTCGTGGGCTGATCATCAACAAGGCACTCGGTGAGCCATTTTTGGATTACTCTGACTACCTGCCCAATGATCGGGCCATGGCGTTGCAGATCGAGCATCCAGATCCTGACAAGATCGAAAGCGCCACCAGATCCACTGCCTTGGGCGCAGGTTGGACGTGGCGCGTGCCGCTTTTTAACCGTGTGGGCACAGGATATGTCTATTCGTCGGCACACCGAACGGATGACCAGGCGGCGGACGAGTACCTTGAGTGGCTGGGTGACAGCGGCAAAGGTTTGACACCGCGCGTGATCCCGATGCGCGTCGGTCGCGTGCGCAATGCCTGGGTCAAGAATTGCGTGGCTATAGGCCTGTCCGGCGGGTTCATTGAACCGCTGGAAAGCACGGCGATCCACATGATTGACCATGCGATACGCTGGTTCGCCGAGCATTTGCCCACGCGAGACATCGAGCCTTCGCTGAGGGACAGATACAATCGGCAGATGGACAAGCTTTATAACGAGGTACTGGAATTCATCTGTTTACACTATCGGTTGGGCAACCGTACCGATGACCAATACTGGATCGATGCGCGCACCGAGATGAAGATACCGGATCGGTTGGCCGAAAATCTTGAACTGTGGCAGTATCGCCTGCCGATGGATCACGATATCGAGTTCGCCACTTTGTTTGACAGCCGCGTTTATCAAACCGTTCTTTTGGGCAAACAGGTTTATGATACGGGCTATGGTTCAGGCATCCGTGATCGCCTTCGACCGTTGAAGAAACCGATTTGGTTCCAGGGTATGAAGAACGCGAAAATGGATCTGGCGAAGATCGTTAAATCCATGCCGGATCACAAAACACTGTTGCGCGATATCCGGGGGGAACTTGATCAACCTGCCTTTGGAATGGCGGCGGCAATGAAGCCGACAGTGGCGATGCCGGGCACGGCGCCAGCCCCTGTGGTCATCGAGAACATGCCGAACTTTGCTGAAATCCAAAGCGGTAAAAAGGATTTGCAACTGTTCTGACTGCTTCCTGCCCGTCGCGCAGGGAATGTTTGCAGGAAAGGCGGGGTGCAAACTCCCCGTCTTTTTTACTTCCAACTGTTTTATCAATATGTAATGTAATCACATATATATTGAAAGGCGACCGCATTGCGACAACAGAAGAAACAAGGGCAAACAAAGGGTCGGAACTTGCGGAGCACCCTCAAACGTCGGAGACGACAGGCGGCGCCTATGCAGGATTACGATTCTCTGCGGTCAGGGCTGCGCCAGTGGTTGGCCTCGGCAAGTTTGCCGTGGAGCCCCGTTTCTGCGCAAAAAATCTGGACCCGGGCCGGAGGCGCGCGCAACCCTTCCGCAGCGTTGATGCGACTGGACGCAATTGAACAGGCCATGCTGCGGCGCGATGCCGGGGTTTGGACCTTCAAAACCGGCAACGCGCCTGGGTACAGAGCCGCCAAACCTTGAAAATATGGGCTTTGCCCTTGCACAAACCGGGGAATCCGCCTATACGCGCGCTGTCGATACAAGGGCGGTCAACGTCCGGATGACGTTTCTGAGCAGGGCCGGGTTACCTCGGCCCTTTGTGTTTGTTTGCTCAGGGGCGCACCGGGTCACGTCCGATGGCACCATGAATCAAGACCGGCGGAGACAACCGCTCGGCCAGCAAAAACGTATTGTAAAGGAAAACAACGCCACATGGCTAACGCATCCATGGAGGAATTCGAAGCCCTCCTGAATGAAAGCTTCGAAATGGACACACCCGAAGAGGGTTCTGTTGTCAAAGGCAAGGTTTTGGCGATCGAAGCCGGCCAGGCCATCATCGACGTCGGCTACAAAATGGAAGGCCGCGTTGATCTGAAAGAATTCGCAAATCCCGGCGAAGCCCCTGAAATCGCTGTAGGTGACGAGGTCGAAGTTTACCTGCGTGCCGCAGAAAACGCCCGTGGCGAAGCTGTCATCTCGCGCGAGATGGCCCGCCGTGAAGAGGCATGGGACCGGCTGGAAAAAGCATATGCCGACGACCAGCGCGTCGAAGGTGCAATCTTTGGTCGGGTCAAAGGTGGTTTCACCGTCGATCTGGGTGGCGCAGTTGCGTTCCTGCCCGGCTCGCAGGTTGACGTGCGCCCCGTGCGCGACGCTGGCCCGCTGATGGGGCTGAAGCAGCCGTTCCAGATTCTGAAAATGGACCGCCGCCGTGGCAACATCGTTGTGTCGCGCCGCGCAATCCTGGAAGAATCGCGTGCCGAGCAGCGTGCCGAAGTCATCGGCAACCTGTCCGAAGGTCAGACCGTCGAGGGTGTTGTCAAGAACATCACCGAATACGGTGCATTTGTTGACCTGGGCGGCGTTGACGGCCTGCTGCACGTCACCGACATGGCATGGCGTCGTGTGAACCACCCGTCCGAGATCCTGACGATCGGTGAAACCATCAAGGTTCAGGTCATCAAGATCAACAAAGAGACCCACCGCATCAGCCTGGGCATGAAGCAGCTGCAAGAAGATCCATGGGATCTGGTTGCTGCGAAGTACCCGCTGGGCTCGGTCCATCAGGGTCGCGTCACCAACATCACCGACTACGGCGCGTTCGTCGAGCTGGAAGCCGGTGTCGAAGGTCTGGTGCACGTGTCCGAGATGTCCTGGACCAAGAAAAACGTCCACCCCGGCAAAATCGTATCGACCAGCCAGGAAGTTGACGTCATGGTTCTGGAAATCGACGGCGCCAAGCGTCGCGTGTCTCTGGGCCTGAAGCAAACTCAGCGCAACCCATGGGAAGTGTTCGCAGAAACACACCCCGAGGGCACCGAGGTCGAAGGCGAAGTCAAGAACATCACCGAATTCGGTCTGTTCATTGGCCTCGAAGGCGACATCGACGGCATGGTTCACCTGTCCGACCTGTCCTGGGACGAGCGTGGCGAGGACGCGATCCAGAACTACCGCAAGGGCGATGTCGTTCAGGCGGTTGTCTCGGAAGTTGACGTGGAAAAAGAGCGTATCTCGCTGTCGATCAAAGCCTTGGGCGGTGACAAGTTCGCCGAAGCCGTGGGCGGCGTGAAGCGTGGCTCGGTCATCACCGTCGAAGTCACCGCGATCGAAGATGGCGGCATCGAGGTCGAATACGAAGGCATGAAGTCGTTCATCCGTCGTTCGGATCTGTCGCGTGACCGTGCCGAACAGCGCCCCGAGCGTTTCTCGGTCGGTGACAAGGTCGACGTCCGCGTCACCAACGTCGACAGCAAGACCCGTCGTCTGGGCCTGTCGATCAAGGCGCGCGAGATCGCCGAAGAAAAAGAGGCCGTGGAACAGTACGGTTCTTCCGACTCGGGCGCGTCGCTGGGCGACATCCTGGGTGCAGCGCTGAAATCCGGCGACTAAGCCAAGGCAGTATCCCAAGCATGAATTTCGGCCCCGCACGACAGTGCGGGGCCGTTTTTGTTGCGAATCAATATGTTCCGAACCGCAGGGTTAATTAGGGGATTGATCGCGCATTAAGTGTGGAAATTGGCCTGACAGATAAAATTTCGCGCGAGAATGTGGCAAAATAAAGCCTCAAAACTCAGAGTATCCGTTCCCCCCTTCCGGGTTTTTTCCTATACTGTCAAAACAGTAGACCTGTCACACCGGCTGCCTGGGAGGGTATCACGCATGATCCGTTCAGAATTGATTCAGAAAATCGCTGACGAAAACCCGCATCTCTATCAGCGTGATGTCGAGCGGATCGTGAACACCGTATTCGAAGAAGTCACAGACGCCATGGCGCGCGGTGACCGTGTCGAACTGCGGGGCTTTGGTGCCTTTTCCGTGAAAAAACGCGACGCACGTGTTGGGCGCAACCCGCGCACGGGCGAAACGGTGCAGGTCGAAGAAAAATGTGTACCGTTTTTCAAAACTGGCAAGTTGCTCAGGGATCGATTGAACGGTAAAGCCTGACACCATGATGCGCTACCTTCGATATGCTTTTCTGGCGGCTCTCGGGATCATCCTGATTTCCGTGTCTCTTGCCAATGTTCAGTCCGTAGAACTGAAACTGATGCCGGATGCTCTGGCCGAGCTTCTTGGTTTTAACCTCAGCGCGTCACTGCCGCTGTTTCTGGTGGTTTTGGGAGGTGTTGCGGCAGGATTGGTTATTGGTTTCCTGTGGGAATGGCTGCGGGAACACAAGCACCGCCGCGACGCGACCGTGAAGAAAACCGAAGTGCGCAAGCTTGAGCGCGAAGTCAAGAAGCTCAAGAAAAAGCAAAACCAAGGCAAGGACGATGTACTTGCCATTCTGGATGAGGCGAGCTGAGCCTGATCGTCATGTCTGATGTTCGGTTCAAAATCTGCGGTCTGACCGCACCGGATCACGTGCGCGCTGCGGCCGAAGCCGGGGCGGGCTATGTTGGGTTTGTTTTCTTTCCGAAATCGCCACGCAATCTGGATATTTTGCGGGCCGCAGAACTGGCGCATCTGGTCCCAGTTGGCGTTGCCAAGGTGGCTTTGGTGGTGAATGCCACTGACGAAGAATTGGACGGAATCGTTTCGACTGTACCGCTTGATATGCTTCAACTGCATGGCAAGGAATCGCCCGAACGGGTTTCCGAAATTCGCGAGCGATTTGGTTTGCCGGTGATGAAAGCCATAGGAGTGGCCGAGGCCGAGGATCTGGCGGCCGTCGATCTTTACTCGGAGGTGGCCGATCAACTGCTGATCGATGCGAAACCGCCCAGAGAGGCCGAATTGCCGGGCGGCAACGGGTTGGCTTTTGACTGGCGGCTGTTGGCCGGACGGAAATACTGGCGCCGGCCTTGGATGCTGGCCGGTGGCCTGACACCCCAGAACGTTGCCGAAGCAGTCCGGATGACAGGTGCCCGGCAGGTGGATGTGTCATCCGGTGTCGAAAGCGCGCCGGGTGTGAAAGATGCTGCCCTGATCCGCGACTTTGCATCGGCTCTCAGGTGATCTGATAAAGATCTTGCTGCGTATCCCTCGAAACAGAGGGGTTGAGCATGCTCGCAGCAATCGGGGGCGTTTCCTTGAAACACTGGTACCATGCGCCGGAGTTTTTCTGGCGCGCGGGACAGGCCTGTCGGCAGGCGCAAGGCGACCCATTGTGCCTGCACGCTGACTTGTTCAGGCAGGATGGCATCTATTTTTCATTCAGTGTCTGGCAAGACATCGAAGCAATGCTGACATTTTCCCAATCCGGCCCACACAGGCGTGCCTTGTTGGCGGCCGATCGTTTGGCGGATGTGAACAGGTTTCATCATTTTCCGTGCATTGGTGTGCCCAGCTCGGCACAGGCGATTCAGGTCTGGCGTCAAAACACGCAGGTTGTGGAATGATGCGTTTTGCCCATGGCAAATCCCGCTGCCACCACCTATGAACAACAGATACGACGAGGGAGACACCCATGGCCAACGATCTTTTCAATTCCTTCATGTCCGGCCCTGACGAACAGGGACGTTTCGGCATCTTCGGCGGGCGTTTTGTCAGTGAAACTCTGATGCCGCTGATCCTGTCACTGGAAGAGGAATACAACAAGGCCAAAGATGATCCGACGTTCTGGGCCGAAATGGATGACCTGTGGGCAAACTATGTGGGTCGTCCTTCGCCGCTGTATTTTGCGGAACGCCTGACCGAGCATCTGGGGGGTGCCAAGATCTATCTGAAGCGTGACGAGCTGAACCACACCGGCGCGCACAAGATCAACAACGTGCTTGGGCAGATCATTCTGGCGCGGCGTATGGGCAAGACCCGGATCATTGCTGAAACCGGGGCAGGGCAACACGGCGTGGCCACCGCCACCGTATGTGCCAAGTTTGGCTTGAAATGCATTGTCTACATGGGGGCGCACGACGTGCAGCGTCAGGCCCCGAACGTATTCCGCATGCGTCTTCTGGGGGCCGAGGTGATCCCTGTGACCTCGGGTCGTGGGACGCTCAAGGATGCGATGAATGACGCGCTGCGCGACTGGGTGACTAATGTGCGCGACACGTTCTACTGCATCGGCACCGTGGCTGGGCCGCACCCCTATCCGGCAATGGTCCGCGATTTCCAGTCGATCATCGGCAAGGAAGCGAAAGAGCAGATGTTGAAGGCCGAAGGCCGTTTGCCCGACACGATCATTGCGGCCATCGGCGGCGGTTCGAACGCGATGGGTCTGTTCTATCCTTTCCTCGACGACAAGGACGTCAACATCATAGGCGTCGAGGCGGGCGGAAAAGGTGTGAACGAGAAAATGGAGCATTGCGCTTCGCTGACCGGCGGACGGCCGGGCGTGCTGCACGGCAACCGGACCTATCTGTTGCAGGATGACGATGGCCAGATTCTTGAAGGCTATTCAATCTCGGCGGGGCTGGACTATCCGGGCATCGGGCCCGAGCATTCCTGGTTGCACGATATTGGACGCGCGAATTACGTCTCGATCACTGACAAGGAAGCGCTCGAGGCGTTCCAGCTGTGCTGCGCAACCGAGGGGATCATCCCGGCGCTGGAACCAAGCCACGCTTTGGCCCATGTGATGAAGATTGCACCGGAATTGCCCAAGGATCACCTGATCTGCATGAACATGTGCGGCCGTGGAGACAAGGACGTTCAAACCGTAGCCAAATATCTGAACTTCGATATGTCAGACACCGAAGGCCGTACGGCGGGTTGAGTGTGAACCAGGGCGGCATGTCCCGGTTGCTCTGTTATGGCGTCCTTGGCTCAAGCGGTCCTGAAAGCAACATTTTCAAGGCGAAACGTCCTGACGTTCCAGGGCAGGACAGGCGGGATAGTCAAACATGTGACATGTCCGCCCAAATCAGGTTGCCCTGCAAAAAAGGGCCGCCGCCAAGGCGCATGTAAGGACAACACAGAGGCCCGAGGAATCGCTGGCTGCTGTGAAACCTCGATCATTGTGCCTGCATTTGTTTCCCGACAACTGCCAGTTGCGATCTCTGCCTGGGATTGTTTCGAATATCCCGCCAAGGTCGAGAATCTGTAACCGGCATATTATGAGCACGTGACTTGCAAAGTCACGGCTTGTTATGACGTCTTGCCGAGAAGACTCCTTGAAAACACCGGGGTTCGAAGTGCTTTCCGACATTTTTTGCCTTTGTCTTTTGGTTTGTGCACAGCCATGTGGCCCGCACGCCAAAGTTGAGTTGCTTCCAATTCTATACAGTGTCTCCAATTTGAATTAACTATTGGGTAACTGGCGTAGTTGCGGCCGGTTCAGGGGACGTCTCTGCAATGGATGGGACAATGGATGACGTGGCTCGGGGCACAGTGTCTTTGCCCGGGCGCCCTGGTGTTTAGCGCCCTCGCGGTGTTGTAGGAGGTAAAATGGTCAGGTCCGTTATTTCGAGGCTGTTGTGCCTCTGTTTTCTGATTTCAGCACTCATGATCGGAAGCGCGAAAGAGGGTGCGGCCCTTGGTGGCGGCTTCTTCGTAACCTCAGTTCCGACGCCGAACGGGGGAAGCATCTTTTTCAACAATATCCCACTTACCGGATCGGCCTTTGTTTCGCTGGGTGGGTCGGGGCAGGTTCCCGGCGGTAGTTTCTATTTCAACAACGGCATTCTCAACCTGAGTGCGATCACGCCTGCCGGCCTTGCTTCCCTGGGCTATATCGGCGCAACCATTCTCAGTCAGGATGGCGCGGATTCCACATATGCGGCAGACGGGTATGTGGGGATTACGTTCACCGCGCGCGAAACCGTCGGAGGGCCGCTTTATCGCTATGAGATCGCGTTGTCCGGTGTAACGAACACCCAAATCGTCAACACGCGCGTTCTGGTGGATACGACACAGCCAACTGCAACGATTGGGGCCCTGACGCCGACCGGCAGCGGAACGTTTCAAGCAACCATTACGCTGAGCGAACCAAGCACCGATTTCACCGTGGGCGACCTGTACGTCACCAATGCAACGGCCACTCTGACCGGGTCCGGCACCAGCTATGTCGCCACTTTGACGCCCCAGAACAACGGTACCATCGAGCTTTTCATTCCGGCAGGGGTGTTCTCGGACGCGGCTGGGAATCTGAACCTTGAGTCAAACAGGGTCAGCACGCTTCAGGCCGTGACAAATGCTCAACGTCAGATTCAGGCGTTCCAGAACGCCCGGGCCAACAGCCTTGTGTCGAACCAGCCGAAACTGACCCAGTTTCTGCAAGGTTCGGGGTCGGGTGTACTGGACGCTTCGGTCACGCAGGGCTCGGGGTATCTGAATTTCGCCAGTGATCCGGCGCGCCCCGTCTGGTTCAGTGTGACCGGCAACTGGAGTTCTCAGGATGATTATGACAACTCCTATGCACTGGCTGTTGTCGGGGCTCATCGCCAGATCAATTCGAACCTGTTGATCGGCGCCATGCTTCAGTTCGACTATGCCGAAACGGAAAACGGCCCGGCCAGCGTGGACGGTACGGGCTGGCTGGTTGGTCCTTATGTGGTGGCAAAATTGCCCAATCATTCGGTGTTTCTTGAAGGGCGGGTACTTTATGGCCAGGCCGACAACAACATCTCTCCGTTTGGCACCTACGAAGACAGTTTCGACAGTGACCGTTGGCTGGTCCAGTCGCGCGTGACAGGTGAGATAAAGCGTGGCGCCCTGACATTGATGCCCTTGCTGGACGTAAGTTATGCCAGTGACGATCAGAAAGCTTATACCGACAGCCTGGGTAATCTGATTCCACAGCAGGATTTCAGTTTGACGACGGCACGGCTGGGTGTGGATTTCAGCCACCCGCTTCAAGTGTCACGAGGAGAGATGATGCTGACGGGCGGGCTTTCGGGGATTTGGAGCACGACTTCGGGTACTGGCACCGCCCCGGGCGTGACTCCGATTGGCGACACCGCCCGAGCCCGTGCGGATCTGGGCCTGGACTATCGGTTGGAAAACAACAGCTTGCTTGCAGCAAACGTGTTCTACGATGGCATTGGTGAAAGCGGTTTTGAAAACTACAGCATCAGCCTGATCTGGCAAATGGCGTTCTGACCTTGGGGCGAAACTGGATCGCGGATCAGGTCTCGCCCCAGGCGCAATGGCTGTCTAGGCATTCGCCTTGTTCTGAAGCAAGATATCAAGCGGCACAATCTCGAGCGCGCGTTGATGGGTCGCCTCCAGGTGAACCTTTGGGGCGCATCCTTCGTCATGGGCTTGTAGGAACCGGCCGGCACACAGACACCAGCTGTCACCGGGCTTGAGGCCCGGGAAATCAAACTCGGGCCGAGCCGTGCTCAGATCATTGCCGACGTATTTCGAGAATGCCAGAAACTCGGCCGTCATCACGGCACAAACCGTATGGCTTCCCTGATCCTCGGGGCAGGTATTGCACGCACCGTCGCGGAAGAACCCGGTCAGAGGATCGCGTGAGCAGGGCGCCAGAACGCCGCCGAGTACATTGATACTGTCTTGCTTCTGCATGAACACACCTTACAGGCTTTCTGCGATCTTGCGGAACATTTCGATATTCTGGTCGTTTACGCCAGTGTCGCGAAATTTCCGATCAGCGCCGGTAGACACAATCAGAACGCCGCGAGGTTGGTTGAAATAGATGTATTGCCCATACACGCCCCGGGCCAGAAACTCTCCCTCATGGGCGCCGCGCGGGATCCACCACTGGTACCCATATCCAATCTTCCCCTGAGCGGTCGGGGCGCTGGGTTGAGTTGCCTCGAATATCCAGTCGGAGGGCACTACTTGCCGGCCGTTCAATGCCCCATCTTGCAGGATCATTTGCCCGAACCGCGCAAAGTCACGTGTCGTGAAGTTCAATCCGCCCAAAACGAAGGCGACACCAGCGCCGTCAGTGACATAATACCCGTCCCGCTCAAGGCCCAGGGGCTGAAGGATTTTTTCCGTCAATAGATCCGCAACACTGCGACCGGTCGCCCCGCGTATCACCATGCCCAATACATGCGTGTCTATGGAAACATATTGCCAGGTTTCACCGGGGGGCGCGAAACTGTCCTGCAATGAGGCCGCGAAATCGTCCAGTTCACCGCCCAGGGCAATCACACGACCCATCCTGTTGATGTCAGATTTCGGGTCCAGATAATCTTCGTCAAACGTGACGCCGCTGGCCATGTTCAGAACGTTCCGAATTGTCGCCCTGTCATATGCGCTGCCTGCAAGTTTGGGGGCGTATTTGACGACGGGATCATCCAATGAATCGATTGCGCCCTCTTGCAGGAGAATGCCGAAAAGCGCCGACAGATAACTTTTTGCCACTGACCACGAAATCCGGCGATCATCGGGACCGGTGCCCAGATAGTATTCCTCGAACCGGATCTTGCCGTTCTGCATGATAAGCAAAGAAGTGACCGAGCGTTCATTGATCCAAGTGTCGGTGCCTTCCGGAAGATCGAAACCTTCGCCGTAGGGCAGTTCCCATGTTGGGGCGTTTCCACGCGGCAGATCCACGGTCAGAAAGGCTTCATCCATATGCGAAAAGTTGTGAACGATCTTGTCCTCGGAAAACAGAGAGTTCACCGCCATCAGGCGCTGTAACTCTTCGCGTTTCCAAAGCCCAACGGCAGCGGCGGCCAAAGCCAGCGCCAGCACAATGCGCAGAACCCACTTCAGTATGGACCGCATCGCATAGCCTCCCTTGTTTGCGTGTATTGGAACGTGGACATCCCGCTTTCGCAACGCCGACGTAACGGAAAGAGGGCGGGGCGCTATTTGAACTTGTCCAACAGTTTCTGCATGGCCGACCGTTCATCGGCTGGTGGCTTCGGAGGTGCCTTAGATGCGGTTTCAGCTTTCGGAGCCGCCGTCTTGGACGACCGGGGCGGAGCAGTACGCAGGGCCACCGCGTTCATGAATTTACCGCCATCATCTCGCGCCAGATGGGGCGCGCCGTCCGAAACACCCCGCAGAACGTCGTCCAGCCAGTCACTCTCGGATTTCGCAAAGTCGCTCAGAACATAAGCCGAGACCATCTCCTTGCGGCCCGGATGTCCGATCCCAAGCCGGACACGGTCATAGGCTGCGCCTATATGGTCGTGGATCGAACGCAGACCATTATGCCCAGCGTGTCCGCCGCCCGCCTTTACCCGCACTTTGCCCGGGGCGAGGTCCAGCTCGTCATGGAGCACGACAACATCTGTGGACTCGAGTTTGTAGAAACGCATCGCTTCACCCACGGATTGACCGGACCGGTTCATGAAGGTCTGTGGTTTCAGCAAAAGGATTTTTTCAGACCCTAACCGCCCTTCCGAGATTTCGCCCTGAAACTTGGACTTCCATGGGCCAAACCCATGATCTTCCGCAATCCGCTCCACAGCCATGAACCCGATGTTGTGCCGGTTTCGGGCGTATTTCTGCCCCGGGTTTCCCAATCCGACAAAGAGTTTCATGACCAAGCTCCGCCTCTGTAGCCTCGAGGCTATGTGATGCCCGGAATTGCCATGGAAATCCAGCCGGCGCCGCGCGTCATAACCACAAAAAAAACGGGGTTCGTCAGAACCCCGTTTCAAAAATCAGACGTTTGATCCGAATTTATTCTTCTTCTTTGCCGACGACTTCGACTTCATCGACTGCAACTTCTGCTTCTTCACCTTCTTCGTCGTCGCTTGTCGACAGACCGGTCGGTGCCGAGACGTTTGCGATCACGAAGTCGCGGTCGATGGTCGGCTTGGTGCCTTCGGGCAGTTCAACCGACGAAATGGTGACGACGTCGTTGATGTTCATTCCGGCCACATCAACGGTGATCTTCTCAGGAATGTCACCTGCGGTGCACAACAGCTCGACTTCCGGGCGGACAACGGTCAGCACGCCGCCCTTCTTGATGCCGGGGGCTTCATCTTCGTTGACGAACTCAACCGGAATGTACAGTGCGATCTTGGTGGTCCGGCGCAGGCGCATCAGGTCCAGGTGGGTCGGCAGGTCTTTGACGACATCACGCTGAACGTCGCGGCAGATGACGCGAACGTCTTCATGGCCTTCGACTTTCAGGTTCCACAGGGTCGACTTGAAGCGACCGGCCTTCAGGCGCTTGAACAGTTCGTTGAACGGAATCTGAATCGGCAGCGGATCTTTGTCGCCGCCAAACACTACGCCCGGAACCATGCCTTCGCGGCGCGTTTTGCGAGCGGCGCCCTTGCCTGTCCCCGTCCGTTCCAGAGCTACGAGATCAGGAATCTCTCCAGCCATGATAATTCTCCAATGTTAGGGCGGGTATCCTCCAAGGCTGTATACCCGCGTGAAGCCGCGTCCTTATCTCGATTCATCCGGTTTGGAAAGGGGGGAAATCACAGCTTGTCGTTCTCTATGGCCCAACCGCGCGCTTCGGAGTGTTCTTCGTCAAATGAGTGAAGGGTCCGCTGCTTCATCTGGCCACAAATATCCCGGGGGAGACGCCCGGAACGGGCGGCGGGGGCAGAGCCCCAAATCTGCCGCGGTCTCAGGCTTGCCAGCGACCACCAAAATCTTCTGGTACCAGAAGATTGTGCGCCCCCAGCGCGCTAACGGTTTTTTCACCGCACAGCGCCATTGTTGTATCAAGTTCCTTCTGAATCACTTCCAGCGCGGTGGTGACGCCTTTCTGGCCCATGGCGCCCAGCCCATAAACAAATGCGCGGCCGATATACGTCCCCCTGGCCCCCAGTGCCAATGCCTTAAGCACGTCCTGACCCGAGCGGATACCACTGTCCAGATGCACTTCGACATCGTTGCCGACAGCGTCCATGATCTCGGGCAATACCCGGATCGAGCTGAGCGCACCATCCAACTGACGCCCACCATGGTTCGACACGACAATGGCATCCGCTCCCAGCTTGGCAGCCATTTTGGCATCTTCCGCGTCGAGTATCCCTTTCAGGATCACTTTTCCGCCCCACTTTTCCATCAGTTTTTCGACTTTGCTCCAGTCGAGGGTGGGGTCGAACTGTTCAGCGGTCCAGGCCCCCAGTGAAGACGCGTCCGAGATTCCTTGCACATGTCCCACTATATTGCCGAACTCGCGCCGTTTGGCACCCAGCATTTCAATGCCCCAGGCCCATTTGGTCATCAGGTTCGCGATGGTCTTTGCGGTCAGCTTGGGTGGTGCGGACAGGCCGTTCTTCAGGTCTTTGTGCCGTTGGCCCAGAATCTGCAGATCCAACGTAATCACCAGCGCCGAACACTTGGCGTCCTTGGCCCGCTGGATCAGACGGCTGACATAGTCATCGTCCTTCATCGTGTAGAGCTGAAACCAGAACGGCTTGTCGGTGTGCTCGGCCACGTCTTCGATCGAGTTGATCGACATTGTGGAAAGGGTAAAGGGCACACCAAAATCCTCGGCGGCTTTGGCGGCCTTCATCTCTCCGTCCGCATGCTGCATCCCCGTCAACCCGACCGGGGCCAACGCGACCGGCATTGACACCTTCTGGCCGATCATTTCCGAGGCCGTCGAACGCCCGGACATATCAACGGCAACCCGCTGACGCAGGCGGATCTTTTCAAAATCGGAACTGTTTTCGCGGAAAGTCTGTTCCGTCCAGCTGCCGCTTTCAGCGTAATCGTAGAACATCCGCGGCACGCGACGCTCGTATATGCGCCTGAGGTTTTCGATATTGGTTATCACAGGCATTACTCAGACCTCCGAACTTACTGGTTCGTTTTCCTTACCAATGCATGTCAACGCCTGCAATGATCTGGCCCGGCGTCGGGCAGTCAAAAAAGCCTGCCCCAGAACAGTCTGCGGCAGGCTTTTTAGTCTTGTGTTATCTGCGGGATCAGGCGCTATGAGCGCCATCCGACAGGGACTTTACAAAATCCAGCACTTCATTAACCGGTTTGCCTGCACCGATCTGGCTGACGATCGCCGATCCGACTACGGCACCATCTGCCACGGACGCGATATTGCGGGATTTCTCGGGCGTATTGATGCCAAAGCCCACGATCACCGGCAGCTCGGTTGCGGCCTGGATACGGGCAACCTCGGGGGCCACATCCGTTGCCTGCGCCTCGGCCGCGCCGGTGATGCCAGTGATTGAGACGTAATACACGAAGCCCGAGGTGTTTTGCAAAACGCGCGGCAGGCGCTGGTCATCCGTGGTAGGTGTTGCAAGACGAATGAAGTTCAGGCCGGCCGCCTGCGCAGGCAGGCAAAGCTCTTCGTCTTCCTCGGGCGGCAGATCGACAACGATCAGCCCGTCAATACCGGCATCTTTGGCATCGGCCAGAAAAGCCTCTACACCCCGGCTGTAAATCGGGTTGTAGTACCCCATCAGGACAATTGGCGTTGTGTCATCTGTTTCCCTGAACGCGCGCGCCAGATCCAATGTGCGCTGCAACGTCATCCCGCCGTCCAACGCGCGTTGACCCGCTGCCTGAATTGTGGGGCCATCCGCCATCGGATCAGTGAAGGGCAAACCAAGTTCGATGATGTCCACACCCGCGCCGGGCAGGCCTTTGACCACGTCGAGCGAGGTGTCATAGTCCGGGTCCCCTGCCATCACATAGGCAACAAAAGCCTTCTTTCCTTCGGCTTTCAGGGCGGCAAACTTAGCGTCGATACGGGTCATCGGATGTCCTTGCAATCGGGTTTGGACCCGTGTGCAGAAACTTTGACCGAAAATCAATCCCGCCAACGCAGGAATAGCTCAGAAGCCCAGATGGTACCGCAGCAGAACCGCGTTTACACCAGGGTTCTCATCGTTGGTGCTGGCGTTCGACTTGTGCGTGATCGCAACTGACATTCTGTTGCCGTTGTTCAGGTTATATCCAAGACCCAAAAGGCTGCGGATCTGAAAGTCTCCGCCCAGGTCGTTCTGGTCGTTGCTGGCATTGAAGTATCCCGGCATGACACTGCCTTCGACGAACCAGCGCTCACCCAGAGAATACAGCCCGACCAGCCCAACACCGATATGCGTATCCCCGTCTTCGTTCACAGAAAACGCAGCACCCCAGCCAGCACTGAACCGAGTTGCCTGGTGAAAAGGAGTGTGATGGTACTCGAGAGCAATCAGTGCCTGATCTTCGGACGTCGCCTCGGAAAAATCTGAATACCCGGCACCAAGAACAACCGTCTGAGCATGGGCTGTAGCAAATGTAGAGACCGTCAGTACGGCTGCAAGAAGTAGTTTTTCCATTATATTCTGCCATTTAATTTGATCGCGCTATGTTAATTGTTCATCCTACCCTTCGGTTTTCAGGGCCGACAAGAACACGATTTGAGAACAATTTCGTGATGTGGCCGAAGGGACTCAAACAAAGTGGCCCGGCAATCACTTGCGCATTGATGCGGACCTGCATAGAAGCTGCGTTCGTATTCTATGCAGGAGGCCGTTATGGGCTTTAAAATGGGAATCGTGGGTCTGCCGAACGTGGGCAAGTCGACCCTGTTCAATGCGTTGACCAAAACCGCTGCCGCGCAAGCCGCGAATTTCCCGTTCTGCACGATTGAGCCCAATGTCGGCGATGTGGCCGTGCCGGATGAGCGGCTCGACAAGTTGGCCGCAATCGCATCGTCAAAACAGATCATCCCGACGCGCATGACATTCGTTGATATCGCCGGACTGGTGAAGGGGGCCTCGAAAGGAGAGGGGCTCGGGAACCAGTTTCTGGCAAATATTCGCGAGGTCGATGCCATCGCCCATGTCTTGCGCTGTTTCGAAGATGGCGACGTGACCCATGTAGAAGGCCGCATCGACCCCGTGGCCGATGCTGACACCATCGAGACTGAGCTGATGCTCGCCGATCTGGAAAGCATCGAAAAGCGCCGCGCCAATCTGGTGCGCAAGCTGAAAGGCAATGACAAAGAGGCCCAACAGCAGGACCGCCTGCTTGCCGAAGCGCAAAAGATGCTGGAAGGCGGCAAACCTGCACGGTTGGTCGAGGTTTCGGACGAGGACGCCAAGGCCTGGAAGATGTTGCAACTGCTGACCACCAAGCCGGTTCTTTATGTTTGCAACGTGTCCGAGGAAGAAGCCGCTGAAGGCAACGAATACTCGGCGAAAGTTGCCGAGATGGCTGCCGCCCAGGGCAACTCTCACGTCATTATCAGCGCCAAGATCGAAGAAGAGATCAGCCTGCTTGAAGCGGACGAGGCACAGATGTTCCTTGAGGAAATGGGTCTGGAAGAGCCCGGTCTCGACCGTCTGATCCGTGCCGGTTACGACCTGCTGAAACTGGAAACCTATTTTACGGTCGGCCCGAAAGAAGCTCGCGCCTGGACCATCCGCACCGGCACCGCTGCACCGCAGGCGGCTGGTGTCATTCATGGTGATTTCGAAAAGGGATTCATCCGCGCCGAGACCATCGCCTATGAAGACTTTGTCGCCTGCAACGGCGAGCAGGGGGCGAAAGAGGCAGGCAAGATGCGGGCAGAGGGGAAAAGCTATATCGTCAAGGATGGCGACGTGATGCACTTTTTGTTCAACACCTGAAATTGCGCCACAATCCGCAATTGTATTGGCGTATCGAGGCCCGCCAACTCAAATCGGGAAATGAACTGTCCTGTGCTTTTAAGTCTGTCCGACGACTGAGGTTGCATCCCAAGATTGCGCAGACTCTTGATAGATTGATTTTTCCGGGTTGTATTTTCGCGGATCATCTAGCGATGATGCGTGAACATAGACACGATCATCCATAAGACTGCTGCGCCTTGTAAGTTGCGCTCCACAGTTCGGGCAGAAGCCGCTGAACGTTGGGTTGCCCGACCCGCCCAGCATTTCGTACGTTTTGCAAGCACTACTTATTTCAAAAGAGTCACGGACCAAAGGCATCATCTCTGAATGCCCGGAACCTGTGAGGTGCTGGCAGTCGCGACAGTGACAGCGAAACATTGGTACATCAAGTCGGGTGCCTTCATAGCGAACCAGGCCACATTTGCACCCACCTGTTATTCGTTCCGTCATCCTGAAACCTCCGCCTCTGGAAGCTAAGGTAATTTCCGGGTTTTGTCAGCTTTGTTTCGCTTGGGTGAAGACGTCATACGATTCACTGTTCCTGCATGGTAAATGCCTTGAGTTCGGGAATCACAAGTCGCAGCCCGCGCAATTTAAGCGCTCTTTTCTCTGCCGTCGAATATCCGATACTCTGACGAACGACCCGCCAACAGGAATGCCCTGAGATGATCGAAATTCGCGACCTGCAATTGCTCAGTGCCTTGGCACGGCATCGGCATTTTGCCAAGGCGGCAGAGGAATGCGGGATATCTCAACCCGCGTTCTCGATGCGTATCCGTAACCTCGAAGACCGATTGGGCGTCTCTATCGTCCGCCGCGCCAACCGGTTTCAGGGTCTGACCGAAGAGGGCGAGATGATCGTCCAGCGGGCGCGTCGCATTCTCGATGACACCAAAGCACTGGAACAGCAGGTGCTGGCCACCAAGGGCGAGATCACCGGTACGCTGATCCTTGGCGTGATTCCGACGGCCATCGCCTTTACAGGGCGCCTCACCAAACGCTTTCGGCAAGCGCATCCGCGCATCGTTACGCGCATCGAAACCATGTCTGCCACCGCCATTCAACACCGGCTGGACGAAGGAAGCCTGGACGCCGGGATAACATATGGCGACAGCATCGGGACCGATCTGCGACAGGTGCAACCTTTGTACGAGGAAACCTATGTTCTGCTGGTTCCTTCACACATGACGGACGAAAACGGCCCCTTGCCTTGGGCGCGCGTGGCTGAATTTCCGCTGAGCCTGCTCGAGCCGCAGATGCAAAACCGGCGTATTCTGGATCGTATCTTTGCCGAACAGGGGCTGCACCCGGACGTGGTTGCCGAAACCAGCGGATTTACCGCGTCGATGGTGATGGCACGCGAGGGGCTGGCTGCCACGGTTGTGCCACGTGTCCTTATTCGGGCATTGGGCGAGTTGCAGGGGACAAAGGTGCTGCCGCTGGTCGATCCGATTGTCAGCAAACCGATCTGTCTGGCCACCCTGAGCCGAGATCCTGAACTGCCAACGGTGCAGGCACTGCGCGCTGTGGTGACGTCTTTACGGTGATAAGATGTCGTTATCGTGCGATTGCAAAAAGCGATTTGACGATATGCTAGCCTGATGAGACACGGGGCCTGAATCGGAGGGCATTATGGCACCATTAGACACCAAGCCATCAGGCGCACCCAAGGGCGTCTGGAAGTCAGGTAAAGGCAAGGGGCGGCACACGCCCAAAGGCCGACAGTTTACGGATGAAGCACAGGCCGAAATTGCGCGCCTGCTGGGCGACCGCCCACGCCGCCGCGACCTGTTGATCGAGTATTTGCATCTGATTCAGGACACGCACGGCCATATCAGCGCCGACCATATTGCCGCGCTGGCCGTCGAGATGCGGATCGGGCAGGCCGAGATTTACGAGACCGCGACCTTCTATGCCCATTTCGACGTGGTGAAAGAAGGTGAAACACCGCCCCCCGCGCTGACCATTCGTGTCTGTGATTCCCTGTCCTGCGAAATGGCTGGTGCGCAGCAGTTGAAAAAAGCGTTGGAGGATGGGCTGGACCCGTCCGAAGTGCGCGTTCTGCGCGCGCCCTGCATGGGACGCTGCGACACGGCACCGGTGCTCGAGATTGGTCACAACCATATCGACCACGCGACCCCTGAAAAGGTGCAGGCCGCTATTGCTGCCGATGACACCCATGCTCATCTACCCGATTACGAAACCTTCGCGGCCTACGAGGCCAATGACGGCTATACCAAGCTGAAAGAGCTGCGCGAGGGCGGCGACTGGGAAGCGGTTCAGGAACAGGTTCTGGCCTCGGGCCTGCGCGGTTTGGGCGGCGCCGGTTTTCCGTCGGGCAAGAAATGGGGCTTTGTCCGCATGAATGACGGCTCGCGCTATCTGGCCGTGAACGGGGACGAGGGCGAACCCGGCACCTTCAAGGATCGCTACTATCTGGAACGCACGCCGCATGTTTTCCTCGAAGGTATGCTGATCGCCGCCTGGGCGGTTCAGGCGGAAACCTGCTTCATCTACATGCGCGACGAATACCCAGCCGTTCTGGAAATTCTGCGGCGCGAGATTGCCGCGCTGGAACAGGCCGGAATCGTTGAGCCGGGCTATATCGACCTGCGCCGGGGTGCTGGTGCCTATATCTGCGGCGAAGAATCCGCGATGATCGAATCGATCGAGGGAAAAAAGGGCCTGCCGCGTCATCGCCCGCCCTTCGTGGCGCAGGTCGGCGTATTCGGCCGCCCGACGCTGGTGCACAACGTGGAAACACTCTACTGGGTGTCCAAAATCTGCCGGGAAGGTCCGGAGATCCTCAATTCAGTTGAAAAGAATGGCCGCAAGGGGCTGCGCAGCTATTCGGTCTCGGGCCGGGTGGCGAAACCCGGCGTCTACCTGCTGCCGGCAGGGTCGACCATTCTTGACGTGATTGATGCCGCCGGGGGCATGGCCGAAGGTCATGTGTTCAAGGCGTATCAACCGGGCGGGCCGTCGTCAGGTCTTCTCCCCTCCAGCATCGACGACGTCCCGCTCGACTTTGACACCCTGCAGCCGCTGGGCACCTTCATCGGATCCGCTGCGGTTGTGGTTCTGTCCGATCAGGACACGGCCCGCGATGCGGCGCTGAACATGCTGCGGTTCTTCGAGGACGAAAGCTGTGGCCAGTGCACGCCCTGCCGGGCGGGCTGCGAAAAAGCGGTCAAGCTGATGCGGGCCGAGAAGTGGGATACCGACCTGCTGGAAGATCTGTGCCAGGTGATGGGCGACGCCTCGATCTGCGGGCTGGGGCAGGCGGCCCCGAACCCGATCCGCCTGGTCATGAAACACTTCGCTGAAGAAATCTGAGGGAGACAGAGCCATGCTTGATGCAAGCCCAAACAAGACCGTCACCTTCAACCTGAACGGCGATGACGTCACCGTGCCCGAAGGCACCACCATCTGGGAAGCGGCCAACGGCCGTGGACTGGTGATCCCGCATCTGTGTCACAAACCGGCGCCGGGCTACAAACCCGATGGCAACTGCCGCGCCTGCATGGTCGAGGTGGAAGGCGAGCGTACGCTGGTCGCCTCGTGCATCCGTCCGGCGGCTGACGGGATGGTGGTGAAAACCGACACCGACCGCGCCGAGAAATCGCGCGCCATGGTCATGGAACTGTTGGTGGCCGACCAGCCCGAGCAGCCGCATGACAAATCGAGCCATTTCTGGGATATGGCCAAGCTGAACGATGTCAGCGACAGCCGCTTTCCGGCGAAAGAGCCCGAGAAGATCCCGTTGCTGGATGACAGCCATGTGGCGATGCGGGTCAATCTGGATGCCTGCATCAATTGCAACCTCTGCGTCCGCGCCTGCCGCGACGTTCAGGTGAATGACGTGATCGGCATGGCCGGGCGCGGGCATACCGCGCAGGTGGTGTTCGACCAGAACGACCCGATGGGCGAGTCGACCTGCGTGGCCTGCGGCGAATGCGTTCAGGCCTGCCCGACCGGCGCGCTGATGCCCGCCACCGTCCTGGACGACCAGCAGCATGGCGACAGCAAGGATTACGATTCCGAAACCGAAAGCGTCTGCCCCTTCTGCGGGGTGGGCTGCAAGGTCAGCCTCAAGGTCAAGGACGGCAAGGTCAAATATGTCGAGGGCATCAACGGCCCCGCCAACGAAGGCCGTCTGTGCGTCAAGGGCCGGTTCGGGTTCGACTATATCCATCACCTGCACCGCCTGACCAAACCGCTGATCCGGCGCGAGGATGCACCGTCAAAAGGTCTGAACGTTGATCCCGGCAACCTGTCGACCCATTTCCGCGAAGCGACCTGGGAAGAGGCGATGGATCTGGCGGCCACCAGACTGATGGCCCTGCGCGACCAAGACCCGCGCAGCGTTGCGGGCTTTGGATCGGCCAAATGCACCAACGAGGAAGCCTATCTGTTCCAAAAGTTCATCCGTCAGGGTTTCAAACACAACAATGTCGACCACTGCACCCGTCTGTGCCATGCGTCGTCCGTTGCCGCTCTGATCGAGAACGTGGGCTCGGGCGCGGTGACGGCGACCTTCAACGAGATCGAGAATGCCGATGTGGCCATCATCATCGGGTCGAACCCGATTGAAAACCACCCTGTCGCGGCCACCTATTTCAAGCAGTTCGCCAAGCGCGGCGGCAAGCTGATCGTGATGGACCCGCGCGGCGTCGGCATGCGCAAATTCGCGGACGAAATGCTGCAGTTCCGGCCCGGTGCCGATGTCTCGATGCTGAACGCGATCATGAACGTGATCGTCGAAGAAGAGCTTTATGACAGCCAGTACATCCACCGCTGGACCGAGAACTGGGAGGCCGAGAAAGAGCACCTGCGCCAGTTCACGCCCGAGGCGATGGCACCGATCTGCGGCATCGATCCGGATCAGCTGCGTCGCGTTGCGCGCACCTTTGCCAATGCCAAGGCGGGTCTGATCTTCTGGGGCATGGGCGTCAGCCAGCATATCCACGGCACCGACAATTCGCGCTGCCTGATCTCGCTGGCCCTGATGACCGGGAATGTCGGCAAACCCGGCGCGGGTCTGCACCCTCTGCGGGGCCAGAACAACGTGCAGGGCGCATCAGACGCCGGGCTGATCCCGATGTTCCTGCCGGACTACAAGACGGTGACGGATGACGGCATTCGCGCGCAGTTCACCGAGGTCTGGAAATCGGACGATTTCTCAAACGAGAAGGGTTTGACCGTCACCGAGATCATTGACCAAGCCTATGCAGGCAACATCAAGGGCATGTACATTCAGGGTGAAAACCCGGCCATGTCCGATCCGGATGTTGGCCACGCACGTGAGGCCCTGGCCAAGCTGGACCTGATGATCGTGCAGGACATCTTCCTGACCGAAACCGCGAACTATGCCGACATCATCCTGCCGGCCTCGGCGCTGTATGAAAAGAACGGCACGGTTTCGAACACCAACCGTCAGGTGCAACGTGTCCGTCCGGCCGTGGCGCCTCCGGGTGAGGCGCGCGAGGATTGGAAGATCACGGTCGAACTGGCGCAGCGTATCGGGCTGAACTGGGATTACACAGATGTGTCCGAGGTCTTTGCCGAGATGAAACTGACCATGCAGTCGCTTGACAATATCACGTGGGAACGGCTGGAAAACGAGACGATCACCTATCCGTCGCTCAGCGAAACCGATCCCGGCCAGCCTATTGTGTTCGGCGATGGCTTCCCCCGCGCGGGGGGCAAAGCAAGGTTCACTCCGGCCAATGTCATCCCGCCTGATGAAGCGCCCGATGATGAATACCCGATGATTGCCACCACCGGCCGTCAGCTGGAACATTGGCATACCGGTTCAATGACCCGCCGGGCAAAGGTTCTTGACGCGGTCGAGCCAGAAGCCAACTGCTCGATGAACCCGCGCACGCTGAAGCTGATGGGGATTGAACCGGGCGAAATGATCCGCCTGACCACGCGTCGCGGTTCGATTGAAATCATGGTGCGCGCCGACCGGGCCATTGCCGAAGACATGGTGTTCATCCCGTTTGCCTATGTCGAAGCGGCGGCGAACATCCTGACGAACTCGGCCATCGACCCCTACGGCAAGATCCCCGAGTTCAAGTTCTCGGCCATTCGTGTCGAAAAGATCGAGGATGCGATGGCAGCGGAGTAAGATCGCGGCCAGACTGAACAAGGGCGGCCTCTGGAAGGGGCCGCTTTTTTCTTTGCCGCGCCGTCGTTCAAACGATTGCCTCATCTGACTTGCCCCGGCAATTCGTCGCGTTTTCATTTGGTCGCGGCACCACGCAAATTTCCGCACTGGCGATGGCATCGCGACCACCAACGAAATCGGAACCAGGCGTCCATAAGGCAATGTGAACACCCGTCACCTGCTGGTGCGAAACAAACGGATGGCTCAACGCGGCTTTTATTGGCAGCTGGTCAATAGTCACGCTCGAAGAACAGACCCAGGCCGGTTTCCCCTCGGCCATCGACCGTACCGCGCACCGTGAAATTGTCCGTGACATCGAGGTTTAGGTTCACTTCGGTGTCACCTTCGGTGTTCACGGTGAAATCCGTATAGAGGTTTTCACCCAGGTACGCGCCCGCGCCCAAACGGCCCGCGCCGCTTTCCGAAGCTCCTATGTCGACCGTGTCGACTCCGGTGGAGTCGCGGAGACCTTTGGTTGCATCACCACCCGCACCGCTAAGCTGCGCCAGTGATGCTGCCATTTGCGCGATCAGGAAAGGCGAGATTTCTGAAAACCGGTTCCCGAACAGCAACATTGCCAGCGCTTCTTCAGCCGGACGTTCAGGGTCGGAAAACACATTGACCTCAGGTGAATCCAGCGGGCCGGCAATTTCGATCGTCGCGGTGCCGTCAGACGTGCTGGCTGAAGACTCGAACTCGATATACGGGGTCAGGTCGCCTTGCAATGTGACGATCCCCTTGGTCAGTGCCAATCTGCGGCCCAGAATGTCGAAATTCCCTCGGATCAGTTCGATCTGACCGGACGGAACAACAGAGGCAGTGGTACCGCCGATGAAAATTCGACCGCCCAGTTCTGCGTTCACCCCTCGTCCTCTGACGAAAACCGCCTTGGGTGCAAGCAGGCTGATATCCAGCGCAATACGGGATGCGCTTTTCTCCGATCCTTCGGTCACGACCAATCCGGCCCGCTCTCGCGTGATGAAACCGGCGCGACTTTCGTTGATGTGCTGGATGTCCGGGATAGGTGCCGCGCCTACCGCGCCGGACGCGGCGGCAAGGTTGATGTTGGTTTCGTCAAACGTGATCTGACCGGCAAGCGAACTGTTTCCGGCCAACGCCCCGGTCATGGCAATCTGACCGTTCAGGGTGGTTTCATACAGCAACCGGTCTGTCAGCACCAGGTTGTTCAGGGTGGTGGTAATCTGGGCGTTGAACGGAGGGGTCAGGTCAACAGGCCCGTTGACGGTAAAGTTGCCTCCCGCCCGAACTCCGCCATTCAGTGTAATGTTTGCGCGACTTTGCGCCAGATCCACCTGACCACTGATCCCGGTAATGGTCTGACCAGCACCCGGAATGGCAAGGGATGTGCCCGAAGTGGTGACTGAACCGCTCAGCGACGCCAGCGCCGGAGCACCCTTGAGTGCCAGATCGAAGCGCGCCGACCCGTCGATCTTGTTGGGTGTGATGAAGACATTCGCGATCCCAAGGTTGATGCCGCCCTGTGCCTTCAGATCCGCCTGACCGTTGGTTTCATCAAAGGTGCCAGCCAACGTGGTGTCTATGTCGGCAGGCCCTTGCGCCTTGGCGTCAATCGTCCAGACACCGTTATCGCGTTTGGCCGTTCCCTTTGCTGCCACAGTGCCGGGAAATTCGGGAACGAACCGCTCGATCCGGTTCAGTTTGGCGTCAAAATCCACATCAGCCGAGCCATTCTGGCCGACCGTTCCTTGAAGGCTGGCGTAAGAGCTGTCAGGCCCGTCCAGGCGGGCGGTGCCTTCCAACCCAGAGCCGGTCGGAGCGACGTTCCCGCTCAGGTTCAGCGGGCCTGACAAGGTTTGCGACAGACGGGCAAGGTCATCCAGTTTGGCGGAAAAGTCCAAACCGCCGGCGTCTCGGTTCAGCTTGCCCGATGCATTCGCCGAAAGGGCCGTTCCAATCAGTTGGAACGTACGGATATCCAGGCCTTCATCGTCGTTCATCGCGTCCACGGTCAGGTTCGTTCGACCCTGGATCAGGTCGTCAACGGCGTCGATCCCGGTTTTGATGTCGTCCGCTGCCAGATTGCCTTTTACGTCGAACGCTTTGCTGCCGACTGCGCCCTTGCCGACAATATCCGCACGGATCGCCCCTGCCAGATCGCGTTTTGCAAGGCTTGAAAACGGTGACAGGTCCGGGATGTTCAGATTGACCTGCCCGTCAATGGCAAGGGCTTTCCTTGGGTCGTCTATGGTGGCAGAGGCCTTGACGGTCAGCGCTGAACCGTTCACCGATGCGTCGCGGATCACAATCTGTTCCTGGCTCAGCGCACCGTCGAACGTGATCTCGTTGCGACCGACCAACAGCGGGTCGATCTCGGCCAGACCGGTTTTGATATCCCGGCCCGATACGCTGGCCGTGCCGTCAAACTCCAGCGTCTGAACAGTTCCTTTTCCTTTCAGTTTCGCTTGCACTGCACCCCCAAGCTCGCGTTTGGCAAGGCCCGAAAACACGGACAGGTCCCGGGAATTGACCGTCGCCTGACCATCGATCGTCACGTTGCCATCAGGGGTCGTTACGGTGCCGTCGGCCTGGGCGCGCAAGGTATCACCGATCAGGGTGAAATCTTGGATGGTTATGCCATCTGCGCCACGCTTGGCGTCGAGCGTTATTGCTGTGTTGCCCTTGATCACCGGATCGATGTCATCACGCCCGGTCGAGAGGTCGGTTCCTTCGACCTCCAGTTTGCCGTCGAAACTGCCTTCCAGTGGTGAGCCTTTACCGTTTAGACGGGCCGAGACCTGGCCTCCCAGCTCCAGTTGGGCCAGTTCCGAAAACCGGGACAAATCCGTGGCTTCCAAAGTGGCGGTGCCGTCGATGGCCAAACCGGTGGACAGGCCGCTGACCAATGCGTCGACACCCAATTCGTAATCCGAACCAACCAGTTCGAGACCGGTCAGGTTCAGGGATTGGTCACTGCCATAGTCAAAGGTGCCATCCAGAGTGATGAGGTCGCCTATTGCTGCATTCAGGGCCTCGTCCGCCAGATCAATTCCGTCCAACGCGGCCTGCAGATTGCCATTGATTTTTAGCGCTGCGCCCTGTTCCAAGGTCCCGTGAGCAGTAATTTGCGCGCGCTCCAAATTAACTTGCTCGGCCTGCACGGCGTTCGCAGTCAGGCTCAGGTCCCAATGATTGCCGTTTTTTTCGTCGTACAGCGCCGAAATCTGTGCCGCTCCAACGGACGTGTCACCGCCCGAGGCTGGAAGAGTTACCCTTTCACCCTCCGGTGGCGTTATGCGTCCTTGCAGGGCCGCGAGTTGCAATCGCCCACCTGCCGCCAACTGTAACTGGCCTTTCAGGTTCAGTGCTTGTGACGAGATCTCAAGTTCGTCAATTTCCAGCGCACCTTCAGGTTGGGTTCGCCCATCCACATAGAGCTGTGTTTTGGCACCGAAAAAAGTATCCATTTCTTCGGCGACAAAAGGTGTCAAATCACCGCCGAGATCGGCAGTAAACGCAATGCCCTCTTCCGCGCTAGCCGCGGCAGTCGGGGCCGAGCGTAACCGAACCTGCCCTGTCACCCGAGGCTGACCATCGCTGCTGAGACCGATATCGGCCGTAAAATCGGTCACGGGTCCGGACCCTTTCGCTGTCAGCGCGATAGGCGGGGTATCCGGCATATCAAGAGCGGTCGAGATCAGGCCGCCCGCTGCCTCTGTCACCTGAAGATCAAGATTGATCTGGCTGTTTGAATTCTGAAAGCCCGCGGCCAACTTGATCTCATCGCCCGCCCGGTCCAGCCGCGTGATATCAAGGTTGGTGTCCAGCGTTCCGTCGGCCAGTGACAGGTTGCCACTAACCGCCAGTTCTGCGGCCACTCCGATCAGGGGCTGGCCCAAAGCCAGCTCGTCGATGCGAATTTCACCGATTTCAATGGCTACGGGCAGTTCAGGCAGTTGGAAGCCCTTTGTTTCTGCGGTTGGCGGCGGCGTGTCTTTGGTGGTGGTGCCCGGCGCACGGGCAACGTCGATTTCTTGTGCAGTCAAGGCATTGACCGAGAACCGCCCACGGATCAAAGCCAGCCGGTTCCAGTCAAGTTCGGCGTCCTTTATAGTCAGCCAGACCCCTTCGTCATCGGCAACCGTGATCTCGGCAATCGTGGCACGTGAACTCAGTGCACCTTGCAGGCCCTTGACGGTGACGTTCTGATCGTCGCCCGACAGGGTATCCTGTAGGAACCGCTCGATCATGCTGCCGCCTTCGTCCTCCTGCGGATGTCCGGCCACAGGCACGATTGCCAGCGCGGCGATCAGCAGAGGATATGAAAGGTGCCGTCTCAAAATGCCTGTCCGATCCCGATATAGAACTGTAGCCCGTCCCCGGTGGGACCGCTGACAGGATAGGCCAGATCAAGACGCAAGGGGCCAAACCCGCCCAGATCGTATCTTACGCCGATACCGGCGCCCGAGTGGTCTTCCGCGCCGCTGCCGACAAACGAAGATGTATCGACGACACCGTAGTCGTAAAACCCGACAAGCGACAGGCTGTCGGTCACCTTGCCTCGGATCTCGCCGGACAAGCCAATAAATGACTTGCCGCCCGCGACGCCGCTTCCGACCGGAATGCCGAGGCTTTCATACGGCTGCCCGCGAACGGTTCCCGCACCGCCCGAGAAAAACAGAAAGTCGGGCGTGACGCCATTTGCGGGTGGGCCGATTACCGATCCCAGTTGCGCCCGCCCCGCCAGTACAACCCGTCCTCCGGTGCCAAGGCTGGTATAGGCACGACCGTCGAAAAACAGACGAATTCCCGTGTCGCTGCCGGAAAAGCCGACAAAGGGCATGATCTGGGAATCCAGATAGAAACCGCGCGTTGCACTGACTTTGCTGTCACGCTCATCCCATTCGGATCGGAACGGCACGATGAAATACCTGAACTTGCGCCCGCTGCCATATGCGTCATCCGCGTCCGACCACTGGAACCCGGCCGATGCCTCGGCGTAAAGATTGTCCGAGAACGTCCGGCGCGCACCATAGGCCAGCGAAGCCACCGTCACATTGTAGTTTTCCGTGTTGCGGCGTTCCAGCAGGGCGCTCCAGAAGGTGTTGTCATCAGGTCCAAGCCGGTCAGGTTGATCCAGACGCAGCCCGATCCGGCCATCAATATCCTCTGCACCGCCAATATTTCGAACCGCCGCTTCGAAGCGCAGACGTTCTGCGCGCCTGAACATATTGCGATGGGTCCACGTCGCCGTCACATCCACACCATCGCGAGAGGCCAGTTCGACACCAAAGGTCAACCGACGTTTGGGCAGGTCTTCGAACGTGGCGTCGAAATCCAGTGTGCCATCGGGGTTTGGAGTCTCTCGTTCCTGCAACGAGACCACGTTGAACGTGCCGGTCCGGCGCAACCGTGTTCCCACCTTCTGGATTTTCTCAGGGGAATAGACCTCTCCACTTGGGAACCCGGCGATCTTTTCGATGGATCTGTGGCGTACATCTGAATTGCCCTTGATGAACATCTTGCCAAATGTCAGCCTGCGCCCGGGATCAAGGTCGATCTGGGCATCCAGACGAGCTTGGGCGTGGCGCGCGATGATTGTCTGACCCGCAATTCCGGCTTTTGCGTGACCCGCGTCCCTCCATCCCTGAACACCGGCCGAGGAGGCCTGTTGAATGGCACCGGTCGTCGCCAGTTTCCCGGGGGCAAAATCCTCGGGGAGTTTGGTTTCAGGGGCCAGGGGCTGAACAGTGGCGGTGCCGAATTTGAAGCTTGGCCCGGTTTCAACGGCAATCGCAGCACGGTTTATTTGTGCAGGCACCGTGAGAGAGCTCAGCTCGGCCGCTTCCTGTCCATCAAGCTTGATGCTGACGACCGGGCTGAAATAGCCCTCGTCGTAAAGGATTTGCACGATCGTACGGTAATCCGACAAGGCCGCCGAGAGGATTTCAAGCGGGGTGTCGAGGCCGCGTTCTTCAGCCGTGGTTACTGAGGATGTCTGCTTGAGACGTTCAACCAGTTCTTTCGATGCACCAGGGGCGGTGAGAGACGTTTCCAGCGCCGCCAGCGTGGTTGGGGCCAAAGTCACAACTGTGGCCATCAGCCAGCGCCCCAGGCGGCATTGCCGCTTGCTCCTTTGCATGAATTGCCCCAACTGTCCCAATTCCAGTTCTCTTGTCCGTGTCGTGCACGGCCCTTTGAATTCAGGTTAGAGCATCTGAAAGCGGATGGGGAAAGGAATTATACATGAGACGAGAATTTTTTCGGCCAAATTGTGTTGAGGTTGCCGCCCGGCTATTCGGCTGCCATCAGGCGGGCCACGTCCAGCATTCGCGCCGAGAAGCCCCATTCGTTGTCGTACCAGCCAAAGACCCTGACCTGATTTTCACCCACCATACGGGTCTCGGGCCCGGCAACAACCAGCGATTCAGGGCGGGACCGCAAGTCGGACGAGACCAGCGGCAAATCAGTCCAGCCAAGCACCGGGGATGCAGCAACGGATTGTTTCAGGGCTTGATCGAAGGTTTCGGCGCTCATGCCGCGCTGCAATGTGACCACGAGGTCCACGGCTGACACACTTGCCGTCGGAACGCGGACAGCCGCGCCCGAGATACGCCCGGCCAGATGCGGAAGGACGACATCGATCAGGTGCATCGCGCTCGATGTGGTCGGAACCATCGACAGCGCCCCCGCCCGGGAACGGGCAAGGTCGCCGCGCGGCGCATCCACCATCGGTTGGCTGTTGGTATAGCAGTGGATGGTGGTCATGTGCCCCGACACGATACCGCCGATATCGTCGATGACCTTGACCAGTGGCACCAGCCCATTTGTGGTGCAGGATGCGTTTGACACAATCCGGGCGCTGCCCAACTGGTCTTCGTTCGCACCCAGAACGACGGTGACATCAGCAGCAGGGGAGGGGCCTGAGATCAGCACTTTGCCTGCGCCCGCAGACAAACCGCGACGCGCAACGTCCGAACTGCGGGCGATACCCGTACAATCCAGCATGACGTCAACGCCCGACAGATCAACGCGGGTCAGATCAGCGCTGTGTGTCATGGGAATTGAGTGACCATCCACGATCAGCGCGGCGTTCCCTGTGGACACATCGCCGGAATAGGGGCCAAACGTGCTGTCGTATTTGAACAGGTATGCACAGGTGTCCAGCGGCGCGATGTCATTGATCAGCACCAGCTCGATATCTGACCCTGCCGGCAGGGCCAGAACCTGCCGCAGGATCGTACGGCCAATACGGCCGAATCCGTTTATTGCGAGTTTCATGCGCAAGCTATGGCAGGCCGGTCCGGCGACCTCAATGCCTGATCTGACGCTGTGTCAGTTGCAGCTGACCTGCGAGAAAAACTGGCCCGAGATGTTCTGATACATGCTGGCCACGATCGGCTTGCACCCGGTTGCCTGCTGAATCGCGGCAATGGCCTGAACGGTGCGCAGGCGCGGTGGCGGACCGAATGGGTTGAGGTTGTTGTTGTCACGCGTGGCGCGATAGACAACCGGCGCATCGGAAACCTGTGTCACCGCCCAGGTGCGGCTCATGACGAACACGGATTTGGTTTCTTCCTTGGCCGAGATGGGGGATGCAAAAAGGGCCGCGGATGAAGCGAGTGCTGCGACGGCCAGCAGGGCAGGGCGTAGTTTCATGGAACAATCTCCAGTGCTCAAAATCAGAATTTACTTGGATTTCAGCAAATTCCGGCCCGCCTGTGAAGCCCCAAGGTCAGAAATTTGCGACGCCACCCCGTCGGGCAGGTGTTACCGACGATCTGTGGGCAATGGCAAATGCCGGTTGCAGCACCTGTGCCGCCAATGCCTGACCCACCCCGGATCGCCTGTGTTGCGGGCTTGCGAACAGGGGGCACGCAGACAGATTTTTTGGTATGCTTCGAAGGTACGTGTCGGGGGCTTGGCCCTGCCGGGTTAGGGGTATAACCTTGACCACAAATGATTTCAGCTCTGCGAGGCCGCCATGAATGCCCCAAGTTTTACCGCCATCGCCGCATGCGGCATTCTATTGATGAACACCGTGGTCGAGGCCAAGCCGCTGTCCCGAATCATAGCCGAGATGGGGTTGTCTCCGGCAGATTTCGAAGTGGTCAACGCAGCCTCGAACGCGCTTTTGACCAGCGGTACGCCTTCCGTGGGCCAGGAACGGTCATGGAAGAATGACGACACGGGTTCCAAAGGGACAATCCGGGTACGATCGGTACAGGGAAACTGCGTTGGTCTTCAGCATGTGATTCAGCCGGACGGCGGTGATCAGAGCAGGGAAATCCGAACCCGCCGGTGCAACGACGGCAACGGCAATTGGATCCTTACGCCCTGATCATCAGCTCAGATTTCAGTAACCCTGATCACGATTGACTTCATGCAGCAAGGCCGCGCCGGAGCTGAGGCGCCGGAAGTTTTCAGCCACATCCGACAAGGCGTCGCCCAGATGCCAGCCTGAAACATGTGGTGTGATCGTCACACCGGGGTGGCGCCATAGCGGGCTGTCTTGTGGCAAAGGTTCCTGCGAGGTGACGTCCAAAACGGCATGGCCCGGAACCCCTGCGTCCAGTGCCGCGATAAGGGCGCCCTCATCAATCAGATTTCCGCGCCCGGCGTTCAGCAGCTGACTGCCGGGTTTCATCGCCGCCAGCATCCGGGCATCAAACAGGCCAGCGGTCTGAGGGGTCGAGGGCAGGATGGCGCAAACGTGGTCACATTGGCCAAGAAGCGCGGGCAACGCGTCCTGCCCATGCATGCAAGTTACGCCTTCAATGGCTTTGGGCGTACGGCTCCAGCCCATGACTTGAAAGCCCACGGCGTGCAGCATCCGCGCGGTGCGGGCGCCGATGTGGCCAAGACCCAGAACACCGACCACGGTGTCCGGGGTAAAAACCGGTGCTCGCGGGGACCACTCGGCGCGGGTTTGAGCCGCTTCGTGAAACGCCATGTGTCGCTGAGCGCGCAGGATATAGGCCAGAAACCACTCGGCAATGCCCTGTGCCGGTGCGTCAGGCTTCAGGCGGGTGATACGAACGTGACCGGGCAGACCGGGATGGCTGACAATGGTCTCGACCCCTGCGCCCAGCTTTTGAACCAGTTTCAGGTTCGGCAATCGCGTCGGGTGGTCACGTTGCATGTCAACCACGGCCAGCATGGTTATGTCATCAGGATTGCCCAGCGTTTCGGCGGTGCGGATATCCGCATCCGGTAACACGGCCTGTAAACTGCGGGCAATTTCGTCATCACTTATCCAGTTGGACAGCCCGGTTTCGATCAACAACGCCATGTGCGGCTCCTGCATATGTTAGATGTGGTGACGTCCCGTCACTGCGGTGGACAGGGCCCGGGCAGTTAAGCCATCCTTGCGGCGAAAGTATAGCCCGGACCCGGTGCTTCAGAGGGACATTTCCGAAAACATGACAATCAGCCTGGCCGTGCAAATTCATGATCATCTGCAAGACGTTGCTGATATGACCGGGGTCGAGGTCACTCGGATGGATGACGCATGTGTCCCTGGCGGTAATGGCGAAACTGATCGCAAGGCCGGCGTGTCCTACATTTTCGCCGCCAAAGTCGGAATGGGGAAAGTGTTTGAACGCCTGGGTTCAGACAAACGGAAACGATTTGCGCAAGAACAAACCTGAGGATCACATGGCGGAAGCGCTCGACTTTACCAACACGACTTATTTTCATCAGCGCGAGGACGGGGCGTTTGTTGGTAACGATGCCGCGCGCGGGCCTTGGTCTGCCGCACATTGCCACGCGGGGCCGGTCAGCGGCTTGATCGTACGGGCCGCGGAAACCGAAATCGGCCCCGAGAAGATGCTGACCCGACTGACTGTCGATTTGCTGAGGCCGCTCCCGCTGGCCGGGCTTCGCGTTGCGGCAGAGACCACGCGCCACACAAAGACGCTTGGGACCACGCGGGTCACGGTGCACGATCTCGACGATACGTTGTGCGCCACGGCAACAACCATGCACCTGTTGCGGCGCGATCTGGGGCAGATGCCGAATGTCGAGATGGATGCGCCGAAAATAGAGGACGTTGTCGATGGCCCTTTTCCGATAGGTGAAATTCGCCACGATCTGCCAGGCTTTGCCCATTACAGCGATATTCGCTATCCCGCAGGGGGAAAACAGGGGGCCGGGCCCAAAACGATTTGGATGCGTACTCCGCAGCTTTTGCAGGGCGAGGATCAATCGCCCATACAGGCCCTGTGCCCGTTGGCCGATTGTGGAAACGGTATCTCATGGAATGCGCCGACCACTGAAATGGGGTTCATGAATACGGACCTGACCGTGCATATCCACCGTGAACCGGTTTCGGATTGGCTGGCCTCAAAATCGATTTCGCATTGGCAGCCTTCCGGCATCGGCATGTCTCAGTCCGTGCTCTTTGATACGCAAGGTCCAGTGGGTACTGCGCTGCAAACACTGGTTCTGTTTCCGCCGACCTGATGGTGGGCCGGATTTCGCATCGGGAGTGAAAATGTCGTTGCCGCCACGCGGACGGAGACCTATCTTGCACCTATGCGTTATCTTATAACCACTATGATCCTTTGTTTGCCGATGGAGGCCAACGCCCACCCCCATGTCTTCATTGATACCGGGCTGGAGTTCATCGTGGATGACGCTGGTCAACTGACCCATGTTCGCGTGACCTGGGCGTATGACGAATTCTACTCGTTGTTGGTTCTGGAAGACATGAAGCTGGATCAGGATGCTGACGGCGTTCTGACGGAAAGCGAAGAACGGTTCCTGACCGGGTTCGATACGCAGTGGGTGGAAGGATATAACGGCGATCTTGTCGTTACCACAGACGGAACCCCCGTCGCGCTGTCGGGCCCGATGGAGGCGCAGGCGACAGTTGAAGACGGGCGCGTTGTCACCACGCATCTCAGGGCGGTGGAGGCCGGTTCCGTCGCGGCCACGGCGCTGTCTGCGAAAGCGTTTGATGAGACGTTTTATACCGCGTACGAGGTGACGCGACCCGTGACCGTGACGGGCCCCGCCGCGTGCCAGATTGACCGGTTTGACCCGGATATCGACGGCGAACTGGCCCAGATGCAGGCCTTTCTGCTGACCCTGGACGCCGACTATGACTTCGAGGAAAATGACATCCCTCTGGTCGGTGAACGTTTTGCCACCGAGATCCGCGTTTCATGTCCCGCTACCTGATCCTGCCTGTCGGCCTGGCGATTGCACTGCTGCTCTGGTTTTGGGGCAGCGGAGGCTTTGACAGCCTTGCGGCCTGGGCTGCGGGGGAGCAACGAGAATTCCAGAACCAGATCGCCCGGTCCTTGCGTGCCGCGCGTGCCGAGCAACCCGAGGCGGTGGCAACGCTGTTGACGGTCTGTTTCGCCTACGGGTTCTTTCACGCCATCGGCCCCGGCCACGGAAAGGTCCTGATCGGGGGTTACGGTTTGGGTCGGCGTGTCGCCTTCTGGCGGTTGTCGGCGATCAGTGTATTGTCCAGCCTGGGGCAGGCGGTGACGGCCGTCGTCTTGGTCTATGCCGGGGTGCTGGTGTTCCAAATGTCCCGTGAAAGCCTTGTTGGAACGACGGAACAGGTCATGGCTCCGATAAGCTACGGAGCGATCGTCCTTATCGGTCTTTGGCTGGTGGTCCGGTCCTTGCGCAGTTTTGCAAAGAAACGGAATACCACATCGCCCCATGAGCACCATCAACAGGAAAATGATCACTCGCATCATCCCCACCACGATGGAGAAGTCTGTTCAGATTGCGGCCACCGCCATGGCCCGACCGCGCAGGAAGTTGCGAATGTGGGTTCACTGCGCGAGGCCCTTATCCTGATTGCGGGCATCGCGGCACGACCATGCACAGGGGCTTTGTTCGTGCTGATTCTGACGTGGCAGATGGGCATCGCGATGGTCGGTATCGCCGGGGCTTTTGCCATGGCATTGGGCACGGCGCTGGTGACGACATTGGTGGGATGGACGTCCTTTGGCCTTCGCGGAGGTCTGCTGGCCTCAGCCTCAGCCACACGGTTCGCATCGGTGTTGGCCCCAACCATCGAACTGGTCGCCGGGCTGATCATTGCCGTGATCGCAAGTGGTTTGCTGCTGCGTGCGATTTAGGTCAGTCGAACACCGGTTCCGGATATCCGACCCGCGCCAGATACAGCCCCTGCGGCGGGCACACCGGCCCGCAGGCTGCACGGTCGGCAGCTTCCAGCGCCTCACGCACCTCCTCCGGGGTCCACGCTCCGGCGCCCACACGTTCCAGCGTTCCGACGAAACTGCGCACCTGATTGTGCAGGAATGACCGAGCCCTTACGTGAAAATGAACTTCGGGGCCGGAAAAGCCCTGAACCTGTTCAACCCGCAACTCATCCAGAGTTTTGACCGGGCTGGCCGCCTGGCAAATCGACGACCTGAAGGTCGTGAAATCATGGCGACCCAGCAGCATGTTCGCCGCTTCCTGCATGGCCTCGACATCCAGCGGATGATTGATCTGCCAAACCTGCCCTTTATCATGGGTTGCAGGCGCGCGTCGCATCAGGACGCGGAACAGGTATTGCCGTTCGACCGCCGAAAACCGCGCGTGCCAATCGTCGGTCACGCGTGCGGCGTCCACGATCGCCACCGGCTGCGGTTTGAGGTGATAGTTTAGCGCCTCGGACAGGCGGAACGGGTCCCACTCCTTGGCCATGTCGCAATGGGCGACCTGACCCAACGCATGAACCCCGGCGTCGGTACGCCCTGCGGCAGCAATCGTATGCGCACCCGGCTGGATACGGGACAGGGCCTGTTCGATTGCGCCCTGCACGGACGGCTGATCCTTCTGCCGCTGCCATCCGGCAAACGGTTCCCCCTGGTATTCGACTTTCAACGCGTATCTGGGCATGTGCCGCTGGTACAGCGCGGCGCGGGAACGGGCAAGGGGGCGAAAGCGCTGGTATGTGCGGTACCCTCTACCTATCTTGGGTGAAACGATAATTGCGGGGCGACAGATTGGTCATCTCATCTCTGGCAGACAGTCTTGTGCGCGGCGTCGAAACCATCGGCGACAGCGTATCCGAGACGTTTTTTGAGCCTGTCATCCGCCTGGGTGTCACCGGGTTGGCGCGATCGGGCAAGACGGTTTTCATCACCTCGTTGGTGGCGAACCTGCTGGATCGGGGGCGCATGACCGGGTTGGTTGCGCAGCAGGAAGGTCGGATCAATGCCGCCTATCTGCAACCCCAACCGGATGACACTGTGCCCCGGTTCGATTATGAAACGCACCTGTCCGCCCTGACGGGTCCGTCACCGCACTGGCCGGACAGCACACGCGCGGTGTCAGAGCTGCGCCTGTCCTTCAAAGCCCGCCCAGCCGGCTTGCTCGCTGGCTTGCAGGGACCGCGCACCGTCCATCTGGATATCGTCGATTACCCCGGCGAATGGCTTCTGGATCTGGCCCTGCTGGACAAGTCTTATGCAGACTGGTCTTGGGAAACACTGGCGCGTATCGAGGCCCGCACGGAGGCAGCCGAGTATCTGGGGCAGGTCAATGCCGCAGACCCGTCCGGCGCACATGACGAGCCGACCGCGCAGGCGCTGGCATCGTCTTTCACGACCTATCTCAATCAGGCGCGTGAAGCGGGGTATTACGACTGTACCCCCGGGCGTTTCCTGCTGCCGGGGGATCTGGCCGGATCTCCGGTTCTGACCTTTGCGCCGTTGGTGGTGTCTGGCCCGTCGCGGCGCAGAACGCTTCATCGCGAGATGGAACGGCGATACGAAGCCTATAAAGCCCAGGTCGTGAAACCGTTTTTTCGCGATCATTTCTCGCGCATCGACCGGCAGGTGGTTCTCGTCGATGCGCTGGGCGCTATTCACAAAGGTCCTCAGGCGGTCGAGGATATGCGGCGCGCCATGGCTGATATCCTGTCGGCCTTTCGCCCCGGCCGAAACGCGTGGCTCAGCCAATTGCTGCTGGGCAAAAGGGTTGAACGCATCCTTTTTGCGGCGACAAAAGCGGACCACCTGCACCACATGCAGCATCCCCGCCTGACCGCGATTATCGAGGCGTTGACGCGCGAGGCGCGTGATCGGGCGAGTTTCGCAGGGGCCCGGACCGAGGCCCTGTCTCTGGCTTCGCTGCGTGCTACGACCGAAGAACTGCGCCACCACGACGGGACAGACTTGCCATGCGTTCGGGGTACCCTGTTGGAGAGCGGCAAACAGGCCGCCTTCTACCCGGGAGAATTGCCCGAGGATCCAGCGCATCTGTTGGGTCCGGCCCGCAACGGGGCTGATGCGTGGTTGGGCGAAGATTACGGCTTCATGGCCTTTGCCCCGGCAAAGCTGTCGCTAAAACCTGGTGATGGCCCGCCGCATATCCGGCTGGACAGGGCGGCACAGTTCTTGATCGGAGATCGGTTGTGACGACAATTCTGCGCCGCGCGCGCCCGACGGATGCGGGCACCATCGGGTCGATCCTGCACGGTTTCGCCTTGGAAAACGACTGGATGCCTGAATTGCACAGCTGCGCCGAGACAATTGCTTTCTGTGGTCGAATGATTGATCTGGAATGGGTGACCGTGGCCGAAACCGAGGCCGGCGTTGTTGGTTTTTTGGCGCTCGACGGTCGTGAAATCCATTCGCTTTATCTGGATGCTTCGGTTCGGGGCCGCGGGATTGGTCGGCAATTGCTGGATCACGCCAAATCGGCCCGCTCAGAGCTGAGTTTGTACGCGTTTCAGAACAATGCCCGAGCCTGCCGGTTTTATGAACGTAACGGCTTTGCCGAGGTGGCCCGCAGCGATGGGGCGGACAACGACGAAAACCTGCCGGACATACGGTTTGTCTGGCGCAGCGAGGATGTGATCAATGGCTAAAGGCCCGGTTTTGATCGATCTTGAAGCGGATGAGCCCCCTGCCGATGTCGCCAAGGCCCCGCCGGTGCCGGACATCGCGCAACCACAAGGGCAGGCGATGCAAGGCGCGGCACGGCTGGCGGCGCGCAAGCCATCGGCTCTGGCGCGCTGGTTCTGGGGGCTGGCCCTGGCAGTGGTCGGGGCGGCCGTATCGGTGGCCGCGTGGGATTTTGCAACTTCGCTGGTGGCGCGAACGCCTGTTTTGGGGTGGATCGTAACCGGGTTGATCGCCGCGCTGGTTCTTGTGGCGCTTATGATCGCAATCCGTGAACTGGCCGCATTGGGGCGATTGTCCCGTGTGGATGGCCTGCGTCGGGCCGCAGATACCGCGTTGGCAGAGGAAGATCTGGCTCAGGCCCGCGCAGTCACCAATCGTATCATCGCATTCTACAAGGGCCGGGAAGACACACGCTGGGGCCGCGAACGATTGGCCGAGCGGATGGCGGATCAGTTCGATGCGTCAGCTCTGCTGGAACTTGCCGAAGTTGAGCTGTTGGCGCCTCTGGACCAAGCCGCCAGCCGCGAGGTCGAGGCCGCGGCCCGGCAAGTTGCAACCGTGACCGCATTGGTGCCGCTGGCGCTTGCGGATGTGATAACCGCGCTGGCCGCGTCATTGCGGATGATCCGCCGGGTTGCCGAAATCTATGGCGGGCGCGCGGGTACGCTGGGCGGCTGGCGTCTGACCCGCAGTGTATTTGTGCATCTGGTGGCGACAGGGGCGGTTGCAGTCGGCGATGATCTGCTGGAGCCTGTCCTGGGCGGTTCCGTTCTGAGCAAACTGTCACGCCGGTTCGGCGAGGGTCTGGTCAACGGGGCACTCAGCGCTCGTGTGGGTGTGGCCGCGATGGAGGTGTGCCGCCCGCTGCCCTTCTCGGACAGGCACAAACCTTCGACGCGGGGCATCATCAAACGCGCCTTGCAGGGCCTGTTTTCCAAGGGTTGATCCAAAGCAAGGCGCCCCGGCCTGCGCTTCGGCACACTGAATGTGTCAAAGGAGCCAGCCATGACGGATCACGGTCACAGCCCGCAGGAAATCGCCGAACGGATCAACGCACCGCCCGGACGCGGCGTGTTGCGCGATGTCGTCTATGGCGGCATCGACGGGTCCGTCACCACATTTGCCATTGTGGCAGGCGTTGCAGGGGCAGGTCTTTCCCCTTTCGTTATCGTGGCGCTTGGCCTGGCGAATGTTCTGGCTGACGGGTTTTCGATGGCTGCGGGCAATTATTCAGGCACCAAGGCCGAGCTGGACAACATTCGCCGCATCCGCGCGGTCGAGGAACGCCACATTGCGTTGTACCCGGATGGTGAGCGCGAAGAAGTGCGAGAGATCCTTGCGCAAAAAGGGCTGTCTGGCGACATTCTGATCGAGGCCACGGCAGAGATCACCTCGAGCACCGAAAACTGGATCAACCTGATGATCGAAGGTGAATATGGTCTGGGCAGTGTCGACCCGCATCCGATGAAAGCCGCATTGGCCACGTTCTTTGCGTTTCTGGTGGCGGGGATGATCCCATTGCTGCCGTTTCTGGTGTCCGTGCCGAACGCGTTTGCGATCTCGGCCTGGATGACCATGGCTGTCTTCTTTGCGATTGGCGCGCTCAAAAGCCGGTGGTCACTGGCCCCCTGGTGGCGGTCGGGGATCGAGACGCTTTTGATCGGCGGGCTGGCCGCGCTGATCGCGTATCTCGTCGGGTCCCTGTTCCACCCATGAAATTTGCGGCGCTGGGATGACGGTTGTTGCAGTGGGCCTTACCGCAGACCCCGGACCTTTTCAGGCCGACGATCGCGCGCCCGGCGATTTCGGTGCTTTAGATCGGTTCACAGCTTTCCTGACTGTCACTTTCGGACGGCTCAAGATAGCCTGACCTCCAAAAGGATCGGAGACTCGGTTGGAATCGCTGCTTGTTCTTGTTGGCCTGATTGTTCTGGCCATCCCTGTGACATTGATCGCTCTTTTGGTCGGGCATTCCCGTTTGCGTCGCCGGGTAGAGCAGCTGGAAGCGCAAATCGACGCCTTGGCCTCAGGCGATGCGACGGTCCTGCCGCAACCGGAACAGGAAACGCCTGCACCGCATCCTGCTGCTGAAGAAAAGCCGCGCAGGCCGGCACCCTGGTCGGCTTCAAAGCGGCAGGAAGACAACAGTGCCGACGCTCAGGATGCAGAGGTTTCTTCTCCGGCTGTCGTGTTTCGCCATGACAGGTTTGCGGCATTGGGAGCGTGGCTGCGCGAGAACTGGTTTTATGTGGTTTCGGCCCTGTCTCTGGCGCTGGCCGGTATTTTCCTTGTGCAATACGGCGTCGAAAACGGTTTGCTGCCGCCGGCGGCCCGTGTCGTCGCAGCCCTGGGTTTCGGCACGGTTCTGATCATCGGAGGAGAAGTCCTGCGCCGCAAGTTCGGTGATGACGAAGCGGTGGCAACCGCCTATCTGCCCTCGGTCTTTTCCGGTGCCGGGCTTGTCACTTTGTTCGGGGCCATCCTGTCCGCGCGCCAGCTGTACAACCTGATCGGTGCCGAAACGGCACTGGCAGGGATGGTCGTTGTCGCGCTGGTGGGGCTCGTTCTGGGGTGGTTCCATGGTCCGCTGTTGGCTGCGGTCGGTTTGATCGGTGCCTTCGCGGCGCCTTTCCTGGTCGGCGGCACGTCCGATGATCCGTCGTGGCTTTACGCGTATTTCCTGCTGGTCGCCGTCTTGGGTCTGGGTATCGACACGGTACGGCGCTGGGCGTGGATCTCGGTCCTGACACTGTTCGGGGCCTATGCGGCGAACCTGCTTCTGGTGATGGGCGCGCCGAGTACGGAATCGGGATACCTGATCGCGGCAACGGTGCTGGCGCTTTTGGCAACGGCCATTCCGGTGCGGCGCATTTGGCCAAATCACGCGGGCCCTATGCTGACTGAGATGATCCGCCGCCCAAAGGCCCGCCCCTGGCCAGAATTCCCAACTCGTCTGGCCGCCGGGGTCGTCGCGGCAAGTACGGTGATCCTGTCCTGGCATTGGGCGGACACGGAACCCGAATTCTGGCTGGGCGTCAGCCTGTTGTCTGCCCTTGTTCTGGCGCTGCTCCTCTGGGCCAAGGATGCACCGGCCCTTCGGGACCTGACTGTCCTGCCTGCGGCCGGTTTGGTGGTCTTTGTCGCCTCTCACGGGCTTGAGAAGGGCGCGGTTCTGGGCAGGTTCGCGGCCACTTACGCAGAAACGCCCGAGGCCGACTATCCGATGGTGGTGACTGTTCTGGTCGCTTTGGGAGGTTTGATGTCGGCCCTGATGGCGTGGCGGTCATTCAAGGCAAGCCAGTATCGCGCCGTTTGGGCCGGAGGAGCCGCGCTTTTTGCACCCGTTCTGGCCATCGCGCTGGAAATAGGCTGGCATCCGGCTTCGGTGATCGGGGCTTACCCCTGGGCGCTCCACGCGATTGCGCTGGCTGTGTTGATGGTGGTTCTGGCTGAACGCTTTGCCCGCGTTGACGGCGATGACCGGATGCGGGCGGCGCTGGCCACCCTGTCCATGCTGTCGTGTCTGGTCTTTGCCTGCGTCATCGTGCTCAGCTCGGCGGCGCTGACGGTTGCATTGGTCGCCAGCGTTGTGGTTGCGGCCGCGTTGGACCGCAGGTTCATCCTGCCGCCGATGAGCTGGTTCATCTGGGCCGGTGTCTTTTCCGTCACGGTGCGTTTGGTGCTTGATCCCGGGCTGGACTGGGCCAATTCCGCTCCGGTGTCCGAGGTGGCGATGGTCTATGGCGCGGCCACATTGGGATTTGTCGTGGGCTGGAGGCTTTTGCGTCCGTTGAAGCGCCCACTGGCGGCGCTGCTGCTGGAAAGCGCGGCCTGGGCGACAGCGGGTATCCTGCTTTCATTGCTGCTGCTGCGTTGGCTTGAAGGCTTCGGCGAGGGCGGCGCTGACAACAGCCATTGGGGCCTGGGTCTGCTGGCCGTCATCTGGCTTTTGCTTGCGTTCGCGCAGGTGCAGAGGTTCGGGCTGGGTGGCAAACTGAACTATCTGCGATACCTGCTTGCTCTGTTCTTTGCGGGGCATGGCCTTTTCTATCTGTTGCAGGCATTGGCGGACCAGAACCCCTTGTTTGATCCGAATGCGGATCCGGTGCTTGGGCCGCCGGTTTTGAATACGCTGGCCGTTGCTTATCTGTTGCCCGCATTGGCCATCGGCGGATCGGTCTGGAGGATCCGGGAAATGCCGAAACCGATCATGCAAGCAAGCTTTGCCGTTGCAGGGACGTTGGCGGCAGTTTGGTTGGGTTTGACCATCCGTCACGTCTGGCAGGGCGCGGCGGGTATGTATGAAGGCAACGGCGTCACCCAGCCGGAACTGTACACCTACACTTTGGTGCTGCTGCTGATCGGGGCCGCTTTGTTCTATCAATCTCTTGCCCGCCGATCCGACCTGATGCGCAAGGCCGGGCTGGCGGTGATCGGGCTGGCGGTGGCCAAGGTCTTCCTGATCGACATCGCCGGTCTGGGCGGCCTGATCCGGGTGTTTTCGCTGTTGGCGCTGGGCCTTGCGCTGGCCGGTCTTGCGTGGCTGAACCGGTGGGCGAAACTGCGCCATTCGCCGCAGCGGGCAGAACCTCTGGACCATTAGGTGCCGGCGTCATATAAGCGCGCCATGTATGACCGGATGGCCATCATTATTCGAATTATATCCCCGGCGCTCTGACCTCCTGAGACGCCGGGCAAAGGTGTTTGAGACTTCGCACCGACCGCTTCGATCCAATAGACGACCAGATCATCCAAAGGACGCCCCAAATGTGCGCCGACACGATCCAGACACCTGATTACAAAGACACGCTGAACCTGCCCAAAACCGATTTCCCCATGCGCGCCGGCCTGCCCAAGCGCGAACCCGCATGGCTGGAACGGTGGGAGACCATCGGTGTCTATGACCGCCTGCGCGAGAAAAAGGGCCGCACGCCCTTTACCCTGCACGATGGCCCCCCTTACGCGAATGGTCACCTGCATATCGGCCACGCCCTGAATAAGACCATCAAGGACATGATCGTGCGATCCCATCAGATGATGGGCTTTGATGCGCGATACGTCCCCGGCTGGGACTGCCACGGCCTGCCGATCGAATGGAAGATCGAGGAACAGTACCGCAAGAAGGGCAAGAACAAGGACGAGGTGAACATCGTCGATTTCCGTCAGGAATGCCGCAAGTTCGCCGAAGGCTGGATCGACGTGCAGCGCGAAGAGTTCAAGCGTCTGGGCATCACTGGCAACTGGCCCGATCCCTACATCACCATGGATTATCACGCCGAGGCGGTGATTGCGGACGAATTCATGAAGTTCCTGATGAACGGCACGCTCTATCAGGGTTCAAAGCCAGTCATGTGGTCGCCCATCGAAAAGACGGCCCTGGCCGAGGCCGAGGTCGAGTATCACGACAAGGAAAGCTTCACTATCTGGGTGAAGTTCAAGGTCGTCAACGCGGGTGATCTGGATGACGCCTGTGTGGTGATCTGGACGACCACGCCGTGGACCATGCCGTCGAACAAGGCCGTCGTATACGGTAAAGACATCTCCTATGGACTCTACGAAGTCACCGGCGCGCCGGAAGAATGCTGGGCCAAGGTAGGCGACAAGTTCCTGTTGGCCGACAACCTGGCCGCCGATGTATTGGGCCGTGCCCGTCTGAACGACGATCAGTGGACCCGTGTGCGTGACGTGACTGCCGACGAGTTGGAGAGCGTTCAGTTGCTTCACCCGCTGGCCGGCGCCGATGGCGGCAATGGCGAATGGGACGACATCCGCGATTTCCGCGCCGCTGACTTCGTGACCGATACCGAAGGTACTGGATTCGTCCACTGCGCGCCGTCCCACGGGATGGAGGAATTCGAGCTGTACCGTGATCTGGGCATGCTGGAGCAGGTCATCACCTATAACGTGATGGACGATGGCTCGTTCCGCGCTGATCTGCCGTTCTTTGGCGGCAAATACATCCTGTCCCGCAAGGGCGGCGAGGGTGACGCAAACAAGGCCGTCATCGACAAGCTGGCCGAAGTCGGCGGGCTGCTGGCGCGCGGCAAGATCAAGCACAGCTATCCGCATTCGTGGCGCTCGAAAGCTCCAATCATCTACCGCAACACGCCGCAGTGGTTCGCATCCGTCGACCGTAAGCTGGACGATGGCATGGGCGAGATGGGCGACACCATCCGCGAACGTGCTCTGCGCTCCATCGACGAGCTGGTGAAATGGACCCCGCAGACGGGTCGTAACCGCCTGTATTCGATGATCGAGGCGCGCCCGGACTGGGTTCTGTCGCGCCAGCGTGCATGGGGTGTGCCGCTGACCTGCTTCACCAAGAAGGGCGCTCTGCCCACCGACGCGGATTACCTGTTACGCAACGCCGAACTCAACGCCCGCATCAAGGCAGCGTTCGAGAAGGACGGCGCGGACGTCTGGTACACCGACGGCTTCAAGGAAAAGATCCTCGACGGAATCGCCAACCCGGACGATTACGAACAGGTCTTTGATGTGCTGGATGTGTGGTTCGACTCGGGTTCCACCCACGCCTTCGTTCTGCGCGACCGCGAGGACGGGACCGAGGATGGCATTGCCGATGTCTACATGGAAGGCACCGACCAGCACCGCGGCTGGTTCCATTCGTCCATGCTGCAAGCCTGCGGCACCAAGGGCCGCGCGCCCTATCGCAACGTAGTGACCCACGGTTTCACGCTGGACGCCAAGGGCAACAAGATGTCCAAGTCGCTGGGCAACACCATCGTGCCGGAAGAGGTCGTCAAGCAATACGGCGCCGATATTCTGCGCCTATGGGTGGCTCAGACCGACTATACCGCCGACCAGCGGATCGGGCCGGAGATTCTGAAGGGCACTGCCGACAGCTATCGCCGTCTGCGCAACACCATGCGGTTCATGCTGGGCTCATTGGCCGACTTCACCGAGGCCGACCGCGTCGTGCCCGAGGATATGCCGCGTCTGGAACGCTGGGTTCTCAGCCGTCTGGCGGAATTGGATGAGCAGGTGCGCAAGGGTTATGCCGCGTTTGATTTCCAGGGTGTTTTCAGCGCCGTGTTCAACTTTGCGACGGTTGATCTGTCGTCCTTCTATTTCGACGTTCGCAAGGATGTTCTGTACTGCGACGGGGACAGCACACGCCGCCGCGCCGCGCGCACTGTTCTGGATATTCTGTTCCACCGCCTGACCACCTGGCTGGCCCCGGTTCTGGTCTTCACCATGGAAGAGGTCTGGCTGGAGCGGTTCCCGGGCGATGACAGTTCGGTCCATCTGGTGGACTTCCCGGACACACCCGCCGATTGGCGCGATGCCGAGCTTGAGGCCAATATGGCCAAGGTGCGTCGTGTGCGCCGGGCCGTGACTGCCGCGCTCGAGGTTCAGCGTCAGGACAAGGTGATCGGCTCCAGCCTCGAGGCGGCACCGATCGTGCATGTCGAGGATGGTGATACCCGCGATCTGCTGGCCACGTTCGACGTGGACGACATGTGCATCACCTCGGGCCTGACCGTGACCGGCGATCCCGCCCCGGCCGAGGCGTTCCGTGTGCCGGAAATCGAAGGCGTTGCCGTCGTGTTCGAAAAAGCAGAAGGCGAGAAATGTCAGCGTTGCTGGAAAATCCTGCCTGATGTGGGCCGCCACACCCACGCGGGCGTCTGCGGGCGCTGCAATGAGGCCCTGGGATAAATCAACGCGCCCCCCGAATTCAGTCGGGGGGCATTTTGGGCTATGTCTGCACAGATTGCCGTGTTGGATTGAACAGATCAAAGCCAATGGCAGGATCTGACAGGGCTTTCCAAACCTGATAGTCCGTAAAGTAACCGGTGTGCCCGCCGGGATCGACCGGGATGTTTCGATTTGCAAAAATGAGCCCACCCTCGATCTCGGTTCCGACAAAATCGTCCTGCCGGAAGATGTTGAACCACGCGGCGTTCAACTGACTGGCGGTGATGGTGAACATCTCGGGAAAATAGCGCTGATAGATATGGGTGACCGGAGAGCCCATCGTGATGAGTGTCAGAGCCCGCCCGCCGATGCGTCTTTGGACACGTGGGTCAGCAAGCATCTGTGTGGCGATCACGGTGCCCTGCGAATGGGATATCACTGTGATATGATCCGCTGGAAAGATATCGAGAACATAGTACAACGTGCGATAGAAACGCTCGTCTATCGCCTTACGATCCGGATAGTTGCGTTGCCGCGTTTCCAGATCTTTTTCCAGATAGCATTTGTCGCGAATGGCGTAGGTAACGATATCCCGTGCAACGCCCAGCCCGGCGGAAACAAAATCAGAAAACCGGTACATCAACGCAGTTGCGCCAAGAACGATCAGGCCGATCTCGCCCTGCGAACAGGCCAACCTGTCCAAAGCCCAAGAGATCGGGTTGGTTTCACCTATGCCCACGTTGCATGCGGCCTCAAAACTCTGGTTGGCTGCGATCTCTCGGATCGTGACCAGAACCAGCACGATTGTACCAAACAGAAAGACCCACTGCGCCAGCCGGTTTACAATCGCCCGGCTAATCAGACCGCTGCGGGTGTGAAGGTTGGCCTTGTACGTTTTGCGACCTGCAAAAAGCCCGACGCCAACGAACCCCAACAGAACGATGGCCACAAAGGCCACGCTGAGAGTTTCGATGGACTCGTTCAAATTGCTTTCAAAAAGACGTTGCAGCTGACCGCCGGACAGGCCCGAAACAGTTTCCAGTAATTGCTCTATGGTCAACCAGAGGCCGGAAATGAAGAACATCCAGAAAACCAGCATGCCTGCACAGATGCTGGGGTACAGCCGCCTGTGCTCTGAAAGTGTGTCATTGATCCGCAACGTCCAGGCGGACAACGCGTAAAGAATGATTGTCAGGAAGATAAGAGTGGCCCAGAAGATGGAGAGCAGAAAAACCTGAAACGCCACGAATTGCTCCAGGGCCGGCGGGCAATTTCCTGTTTCGGAAGGGGCGCATGCCCACAATTTCAGGCCCAGCGGCCCAATGATTAGGCACAGGGTCAGTGCTGCTCCCATTGCGAGCATTCCTCGCCAGAAGACCCGCCTGAGATAGGTCGGTGCGGATCGGCTTTGCCCCAGCCCGACAATGGCTCCGCCGGCGTACAGCACGAACAGAAGCCAGAACAAAAGGGTAGGGTTCTGGAAAACCGAGACAGGTATCCGGTCGGTCATGACCGCTGCGGCACCGATCAACAAAAAGACGTTCAGCGTCGCAACCGCACCGAAGAAGACCCATGTGAAAAGATGTACCAGCTGTGCCGCCAGTGTATTCCTGCCATTGGGTTGGTCCGAAGCAACGCCTTTTCGGATGTGGGTTTGCTCGACATTGTCCATCGCCAGATATCCCAACGCCAGAACGACCCAAATCAGGTCCAGCACGGTTTTGATCGCTCCTTTCGGGGCCGGAGAGCGATCAGCCCAATAAACTTCGGCAAACAGGGCCTTGTCCTGAGGAACAGCCGGGTCAGTCACCGTGCGCAGATTGACTTCGAACAGCTCTGCATTTCGTGGATTTCCGTCGAAGGTGGATTCGGCCAGTTCGATCATGCCGCGTTCGACTTCGATCGGTGGTCTGGGGTTTCCATCCAGCCAAGTTGTTGCTGCGCCAACGACCTGATCGACGGTTTCGCCGGGTTTTTGTTCACCGATTCCATGTACCGTGAGGATCAAATGTCGACCCATTGCGTTCTCCAAAATCTCTTTAAGTAACGGCAGGAGCGTATCACGAATGGCGCCAATGCCCAAAAATGACGTTTTGCGTGGTCTTGCACATTCCCGCGCTTGTGCTTGGCGCTTTGATCTGAAACCGTCGGTCCATGGCGATGATTTCCGTTGAAACTCAGTTCGGACGACTTGGTGTTGAAGAAACAGACGGGGCCCTTACACGGCTTGTCTGGAACGGCAGGGACGAGGGTGAGCCGACTGCGCTGCTGCGCGAAGCCGCCGCCCAGTTGAGGGCCTATGATCAAGGGCGGCTTGACCGTTTCGATCTGCCGTATCACATTGACGGTTCAGAGTTTCAAAAGCGGGTCTGTGACCTGATGTATGCCATCCCGCTTGGAGAAACACGCACCTATGGCGATATCGCCAAAGAACTGGGGCAACCCGCCCAGCCGGTTGGCCAAGCCTGCGGATCAAACCCCATTCCCGTCATCGTTCCCTGCCATCGGGTACTGGCCGCAAATGGCCTGGGCGGTTTTTCGGGCGACGGTGGTGTTGAGACGAAAGTTGCCCTGTTGCGGCATGAGCGGGCGGCAGGTCTTTTGATCTGAGCGTCGAAATTCGGTTGCAATCCGCTTTTTGCAGACACAACTTGTAACCATTGCTGAATTTGAAGGACCGCATTGCATGACCACTGAACAAGACCGTGCAGCCCGCAAGAAGGCCATTATCGACCGGTTGATGTCGCTTGAAGCGCAAGAGCTTGCAACGGCGCAGGCGCATTACGATGCGTTTTTGAAAGATGCCCAGTTGGATGACAGGGAAGGTCACGACAAGGATGACATTGCCGCATCGCGGGAAAACGCCGATCTGGCGGCTGCCTTCGATGCCCCGGTTCATGCGCATCATGCCAAGATTGATGTCATCGAAAATACCGATTTCAGCCTTGCCGACACGGTCAGGCCAGGAGCTGTGATCAAGTTCAACAACCGCAGATTTGTCGTGTGTGTCTCGACAACGCGGTTTGAAGTGGATGGCAAGACCTATATGGGCATTTCAACCCAAAGCCCGATATATCTGGCGATGGCAGGTCTGCAAAAGGGCGACGTCTTTACCCATAACGGCACCGAGTTCGAGGTGCAGGACGTTCTGTAAAACGGGACGGGCAGCGCTGCGTCAGGCGTGGCGCTGCGGAACAACCTGTTGGGCGATGCCTGCGAAGGTCAGGTACAGGCTGGTGATGACCAGCCCCCAATGGGCCCAGCTTTCGGGGTGAAAATCGACCCATGCGGCCCAACCCGCGAAGAACGTCCATGCCAGCGCCATCGGCAAGGTCAGGCTGCGCCAGCGCTCGGTGCGCACGGGATGAACGAATTTCAGCGGCAGAAACATGGCCAGCGACAGCAGGGTGACCAGCAGCAGGATGATCCAGAAATTCGGTTCCAGTGCGAAGATCACGATCACGAACATGTTCCAGCACCCGGGAAAACCGGAAAAGGAATTGTCCTTGGTCTTCATGCGTGTATCCGCGAAATACATCGCACTGGCAAATGTGATGACGATGATCGCGAACCATCCGGTCCAGCCGTCCATCAGCCCCGATTTGAACAGGGCAAAAGCCGGAATGAACACATAGGTCAGGTAATCGATGATCAGATCCAGCAGAACGCCGTCGAACTCGGGCGCGTTGTGCTTGACGTGATAATGTCGCGCCAGCGGGCCATCGATACCGTCTACAATGAAAGACACGACAAGCCAAAGATACATAAGGCTCCATTTCTCTTCGACCGCGGCCAGCATGGCCAACATGGCAAAAACAGCGCCTGTTGCAGTAAAGAGATGAACGGAAAGAGCTTTGAATCTGAGTGTCATGCGAGCGTCATGACTGATGCGCGTCCGAGATGCAAACCAAAAGCCCGGGTTTTCGAGTCATGTGCACTTCAGGCTTTGGGATGCGCGCTGTTGTAGACCTCCATCAACCGCGCAGTGTCCACTGCCGTATAGGCCTGCGTCGTCGACAAAGAGGCGTGGCCTAGAAGCTCTTGAATGGCACGCAGGTCGCCTCCGGCTGACAGCAGGTGGGTGGCAAAGCTGTGCCGCATCGCGTGGGGTGTTGCGGTTGAGGGCAGCCCCAATTGCATACGTGCCTTGGCCATGACCCCTTGGATTGCACGCGGGTTCAATGGCCCGCCACGGACGCCTCGAAACAGGGCTTTGTCCTGTGCTTGTGGATGGGGACACAGCTTCAGGTATCCGTCGACCGCTTCGCGGGCGGCAGGAAGAACCGGTACGACCCTCTCTTTGTCGCCTTTCCCGACGATGCGCAGCGTGGTGGGCAAAGGCGCGTCCGCTCCGGTCAGGGACAGCGCCTCGGATATGCGCAGGCCGCATCCGTACAGCAGCGTGACAACCGCGACGTCGCGCGCCGCGACCCAGTCGGATGTGGATTGCAGTTCCACTGTATCGATCATGGCGCGGGCTGCATCTTCGGCCAGCGGACGGGGCAGTTTCTTGGTAAATTTCGGCGCGCGGGTGGACAGAACGGCGGTGGGCTCGAACCCCTCACGCTCTGCCAGCCAACGGTAGAAGCTTTTGACCGCCGACAGTTTGCGCGCCAAAGACCGCGCGCTGACGTCCGCGCCGCGCTGATCCGCCATCCAGGCGCGCATATCCGATACCGTGATCCGTTCCAGCGCCTTCAGGCCATGCCGTTCGGCGTGATGCAGGGTCATGAACGACAGAAACTCGACGACATCGCCACGATAGGCGTTTAGCGTATTCTCGGATCGTCCGGCAAGCGCGCTCAGGCTGTCCAGCCAATGCTGAAGCGCGTCGCGGCAAGCGGGCGAGACCAGGCTCACGACAACCAGTGGCGCATCGAGCGTTCGAACACGCCGGCAAAAAAGGCCAGAAGATCGGTGCCCAGCTGCGGGGTGAAATGCCGCGGGTCGCGGGCGGCCATGACGATCATGCCCGGAAGGCGACCGGCCCCGAGGTCCAGCTTCAGGCAGGCCTCGGAACGAAGCTGATCGGCCTGTGACCCGAAAATACGTCGGTTTGGCTGGTGGATTTCCCGCAAGATCACATCCCGCGCAGGACCGCCGCGATCAATGGTCAGGTACCGGTCGATGAAACCGGGTTCCGCGATCGTCAGGACCCCGCCCAACGTGTCGATTGCGGGATCGTTCTGAACCACGGTTGTTTCCAGAACCAGCGTAACGCTGTCGACGCGCAGGATGTCCGCCACATCGGCGCCCAGCGCGCGCAGGAAATCTTCGAACTCGACAGGTTCCAGCAATCGCAGAATGGCGCGGTGGACCTGATTGGTGCCCGCGAGGTTTTCATAGGCCGCAGCGATGACGGAACGGTGGGTGTCTTCCAGCCGATCCAGCCGCGCCTCGAGCCGTTGCATCGCAATGCCGCGCAGGTCTATCACGTTGTCGCCGCGCGCTTGCTCGTTGGCAGCGACAAGCGCCTGCATCAGGTCTTTGTCGTCCAGTACGACATCCGGCTCGGCCAGAATTGCCGCGCGGAGGTTATCCTCGAGTTTGGGGGTGCTGCTCATGTCCCGTCCGGTCTTTTTTTGTTGTCGCGGCTTATAACATGCCGGACCGGATTTGCCTTGGAAAAAATGCACGCAAGGGTGGATTTCCTTGCATGTTGTGGCAAGGGGCTCCCGCCCGCCATGCCCGATCACAGATCAGGCATTTGGCCGTTGGGCCGGGCGCGGCGCCTGATGGCGCCGCGCGGTTGCAAGCCAGATCAGAGGATTTTCTGACCGGTTTTGGCCCAGTCGGCCAGAAAGGTTTCCAGACCTTTGTCGGTCAGCGGATGGTCGGCCAGCTTCTTGATTACGGCAGGCGGTGCGGTGATCACGTCGGCTCCGATGCGGGCGCTGTCGGTCACGTGGTTGACGGTGCGGATCGATGCAGCAAGGATTTCGGTCTCGAACCCGTAGTTGTCATAGACCTGACGGATGTCTGCGATCAGGTCCATGCCGTCGAGGTTGATATCGTCAAGCCGACCGATGAAAGGCGAGATGAATGTCGCGCCCGCTTTCGCAGCCAGAATCGCCTGATTGGTCGAGAAGCAGAGCGTCACATTGACCATCTGGCCTTCGTCGCTGAGCGTCTTGCAGGTTTTCAAGCCGGCCCATGTCAGCGGAACTTTGACCGCGATGTTCGGTGCGATCTTGGCCAGTTTGCGGCCTTCGGCGATCATGTCGTCAGCTTCGGTGGCGACAACCTCGGCCGATACCGGGCCATCGACCAGATCACATATCTCTTTGGTCACTTCCAGAATGTCGCGACCTGACTTCAGGATCAGCGAAGGGTTGGTGGTTACGCCGTCCACCATGCCCAGATCGTTCAGTTCGGCAATGGCGTCGATCTCGGCGGTGTCTACGAAGAATTTCATGAGGGCAGTCCTTTGATGGGTTGGCCTTGGTCGCGGATGGCTTTACCTCAAAGAGACCCCTGCTGGAACCCCCTGCGAAGGATATGCCGTGAGCGCTAACGGATTTTTCGACCAAGGAGAGCTGGTTGCGGTGCTTACAACGCAGCCGCTTGACCGGACCCTGGATTACAAAGCGCCCGAAGGCGGGTGCGTTCTGGGCGCGTTTGTCGAGGTTCCTTTGGGACCACGCAAGGTTCTGGGGGTGGTTTGGGGGCCGGGGCAGGGCGGCTTTGACCTGAGCAAGGCGCGCTCGGTAATCCGGGTTCTTGACGTTGCACCGATGCGTGAAGAGATGCGGGTGTTTCTGGAAAAGGTCGCCGATTACACTCTGACACCAATGCCTGCGATGCTGCGTCTGGCGACGCGGGCACCGGGCTTGGGTGATCCGCCATCGATGCGCAAGGTCTATCGCTTGGGTGAAGGCCAACCAGACCGATTGACCGATGCGCGGACCCGGGTTCTGGAGGTATTGCGCGACTACGGCGGGCTGGCTTTTACCTTGAAAGAGCTCGCCGAGCAGGCGGGTGTAACGTCATCTGTTGTCAAAGGGTTGGTCAAACAAGGCGCCGTGCGCGAAGAGGACAGCCCGCGCGACCTGCCTTATCCTCATCTTGATCCGGACCTTCCCGGGAAAGACCTGACAGCGGATCAGGCAGCGGCGGTCGAACGGCTTCAGGCCGGGCAGCGGACCGGTGATTACGGCACCACGCTGCTGAAAGGGGTTACCGGTTCCGGCAAGACTGAGGTCTATTTGGAGGCCGTGGCCGAGGCGCTGCGCATGGGGCGGCAGGCCTTGGTCCTGCTGCCCGAGATCGCCCTGACCGCAGAATTTCTGACCCGGGTCGAGGCGCGGTTCGGTGCGCGCCCGGCGGAATGGCATTCCGGCGCAACCATGACGGAACGGCGGCGGGTCTGGCGGATGGTCGGGCAGGGCAATGCGCAACTGGTCGTGGGCGCCCGGTCGGCGCTGTTTCTGCCATTCCGCGATCTGGGGCTTGTGGTCGTCGATGAAGAACACGACACGTCCTACAAACAGGAAGACGGCGTGCACTACAGCGCACGCGACATGGCGGTTCTGCGCTCGGCGATCTGTGGCGCGCGGGTGATCCTGGCCAGTGCGACACCTTCGCTTGAAAGTTGGGCCAATGCCGAGGCGGGCAAGTACGAAAGGCTTGACCTGACCTCGCGTTTTGGGGCGGCGGTATTGCCCGAGATGAAGCCCATCGACATGCGGGCCGAGCAGATGCAGCCCGGAACGTGGGTTTCTCCGTCTTTGCGGCAAGCGGTGCAGCAGCGGATCGAAAAAGGTGAACAATCGCTGTTGTTCATCAACCGCCGTGGCTATGCGCCGGTGACCTTGTGCCGGGCCTGTGGCGAGCAGATCGCCTGTGATCAGTGCGACGCACGCATGGTCGAGCATCGGTTTCTCAAGCGATTGATGTGCCACCAATGCGGCGAAACCAAGCCGATGCCCGAAGATTGCCCCTCCTGCGGCGTGGAAGGCAAGCTGGCCCCGGTCGGGCCGGGGATCGAACGGCTGGGGGAAGAAGCCGAGGCGACCTTCCCCGAGGCGAAAATCGCAATGCTGAGTTCTGATCTTTTTGGTTCAGCCCGGGCATTGAAAGCCAAGATAGAAGAGATCGCCGCCGGGGATGCCGACATTATCATCGGTACGCAGTTGGTGGCGAAGGGGCACAACTTTCCCAAGCTCACATTGGTCGGTGTGATTGACGCTGACCTGTCTCTGCACGGCGCGGATCTGCGCGCGGCTGAGCGTACGTTTCAATTGATGCGGCAAGTGGCTGGGCGCGCGGGACGGGCGGACAAGCCAGGGCAGGCGCTTTTGCAGACATTTCAACCGGAACACCCGGTGATCCGGGCCATCCTGTCGGGTGATGAGGAAGGGTTCTGGAAAGCCGAGGCAGCGGGTCGGCAGGCGGCAGGCGTGCCGCCCTATGGTCGCATGGCCGGGATCGTGTTGTCGGGCCCCGAGGTCGGGCCGGTCTTCGATATCGGCAATGCAATGGCCCGCAACGATTCGCCCCTGCGCGCGATCGGTGCTCAGGTCTTTGGCCCGGCGCCGGCACCTATTGCACGTATACGCGGTCGCCACAGAGTGCGCTTGTTGGTGAAAGCCCCGAAAGGGGCGCCGATTCAGGATGCCATTGCCCGCTGGATCGCCCCGTTGCGCCTGAAGGGCGATATCCGCCTGACCGTCGATATCGACCCACAGAATTTTTACTGACCTCTGCATCTGTGCAGGGTGATTGTGCGCAGACCGCTTCCCTCTCGCCAAAGCAGCGAAATGGGCGTAGAGGGGTCTCATGCTGAAACCCATGCCCCTTACAGAGGCGCAGAGCCTGCCGTTCTGGCGCCGCCCCATCACGCTGTTGTTCATGATGGCGCTGACCATGCCCATTGCGTTCAACGCATGGAGCGCGCTGCTGAACAACTTTGTTATTGAGGTGGCGAACTTTGATGGCGCGGATATCGGTCTGCTGCACACGGTGCGCGAGATTCCGGGGTTTCTGGCGGTTGGGGTGATTGCCGTCATCATTTTCATTCGCGAGCAGGTGCTGGCGATGATCTCGCTGATGATGCTTGGTGTCGCAACGGCGGTGACCGCGTGGTTCCCCAGCCTGGGCGGGTTGCTGTTTGTGACCTTGTTCAGTTCGATCGGGTTCCATTACTACGAGACCGTAAACCAGTCGCTTCAATTGCAGTGGCTACCCAAGGATCGTGCTCCGCAGGTGCTGGGATGGCTGGTTGCGATGGGATCGGCGGCGACCATGGTGGTGTATGGGCTGATCGTACTGACCTGGGATCGCTTTGATCTGTCCTACAACTTTGTATTCATGGCGTCGGGTGGAGTTACGGCTGCGTTGGCACTGTTCTGTCTGTTCGCCTATCCGCAATTCGATGCGCCCACGCCGCAGACCAAGAAGCTGATCCTGCGTCGCCGGTATTGGCTGTATTATGCATTGCAGTTCATGGCAGGCGCGCGGCGGCAGATATTTGTCGTTTTTGCCGGGTTCATGATGGTCGAGAAATTCGGCTTTGAAGTGCATGAGCTCACCAGCCTTTATCTGATCAATCTGATGATCAACATGTTGGCCGCCCCATTGCTGGGAAAGGCGGTGGCAAAGTTCGGTGAGCGGCGCACGCTGATATTTGAATATACCGGCCTGGCCATCGTGTTCGCAGCCTATGGCGGCATCTATTGGTTCGGTTGGGGCGTTCTGCTTGCGGCAATCCTTTATGTGATCGACCACGTGCTGTTTGCGCTGGCTTTGGCATTGAAAACCTATTTCCAGAAAATCGCTGACCCTGCTGACATCGCGCCGACCGCTGCGGTGGCCTTTACGATCAATCATATTGCGGCGGTGTTTTTGCCCGCTTTGCTTGGCCTGCTTTGGGTCGTGTCGCCGGGCGCTGTGTTTGGCCTGGCCGCGGCGATGGCGATCGTTTCGCTGCTGTTGTCCCTGTTGATCCCGCGTCACCCCGAGCCTGGCAACGAGACCATCCTGACCAAATACGCTCCGGCCCCTGCGGAATAGGTCTCGGCGCTTGACCTTGACGGCGCGGCGTCCTAGGCGCGGTGTCAATCGAGACAGGAGGCCCCAATGCCCACATTCACCGCACTGACGACGCTGACAGGTAAGAAGGCCGCCGAAGGTCTGGGCGAGGCGATGGAACGTCTGGAGCCAGAGCCAACCGGCGTTGGTGTGTTCGAAGTCGAAGACGGATCCGGCCTGTGGGAGGTCGGCGGATATTTCACCGAAGCCCCTGACGAGACCGCGCTGGCGGTTCTGGCCGCGGCGTTCGACGCCAAACCGTTTGTTGTTTCAGAGCTGCCGGAAACCGACTGGGTTGCGCATGTGCGACGCGAGCTTGCACCCGTCGAGGCGGGGCGTTTCTTTGTCTATGGAAGCCATGATGCCGACAAGCTGCCCGAAGGTCGCATTCCATTGCTGATCGAGGCCGCAATGGCCTTTGGCACCGGCCACCATGGTACGACTTTGGGTTGCCTCAAGGCCTTTGACAGATTGCTGGACGAAGGCTTCACCGCGACGAAAGTGGCGGATATCGGATGCGGCACCGCCGTTCTGGCCATGGCCGCAGCCCGGGTTTGGGACGGCGACATCATTGCCAGTGACATTGATGAAGTGGCCGTTGACGTGGCCGAAGCCAATCTCAAGGCGAACGGGATGTCCGGTGCCGTACGGTGCGTGGAAGCCGCGGGTTTCGATCACCCCGATCTCAGGGCGCACGCACCCTACGACCTGATCTTTGCCAATATTCTGAAAGGTCCTCTGGTCGCCCTCTCGCCGGAAATCGCGGCGAATCTGCGTCCCGGAGGCTATGCAATCCTGTCAGGGGTCCTTAACGAACAGGCCGATGACGTGGTGTCGGTTTATTCTCAAAATGAATTCAATCTCGCTCATAGAGGTGAGATTGGTGAGTGGACGACCCTAATCTTAATGAAACAGGGCTCAAACTAGGCCATTTGCAGGAGTTTTGTGGAATTTTGCCACGTTTTTGTCGTATTCTCTATTTACCGTTTTCTGACTGAAGTCGAGGGGGGCGGTTTTTGGAGGCTGCCATGACGGGTAAACAACTGGAGTTCACTCAGCGCGTTAATCGCCTGAACAAAAAACATCAAAAGATGAGCCGTGGCTATCGCGCGACGATGCGCAAGGATGGCCTGGTCGTCATGAAGCCGCAGCGGGTAAGCTCGGCAGTGCCGGCCAGGGTGCTGTTGCTTACGCTTCTGAGTGTTGTGGCGTTCAAGGCGTTTCTTTTGTCCAGCCTTGGCCCGACCGGATACCAATATCGGATCGACAGTTTGAACGAAGGCACATCGGTCGAAAAAGCGGGTGCCTGGGTGATGCAGATCGACCCGGTGTCGCAGGCGATTGCCGTGCAACTCAACAAGGTTTTATACTGAATCTCAATTTGACTCAGTTTCCAAAAAAAAACACCGCGTGCCCGGGGCGCGCGGTGTTTTTGTTTGCCCCTCAAGGGAGGAGGAAGGGGCGAATGCGAGTGGTGGTCGGTATTACCGGAGACCTTGGGCGATGGCGTCAATGTCGCCGCGGCACAGGCCGATATCTTCCAGTTCACGATCGCTCAGACCGGTCAGCGCGTTGCGGGTAACGCGGGCGTCATTCCATTCGACAGCTGCGTTCACGGCCGATACGAAAAATGCGCCGATACGGCCAACGAGGCCGAACGAGCCAGTGGAGGCGAAGCGGGTGGTGTCCAGTGCAGCCATATCCTGTTTCCTTCTGGTTGGTGTTCACTTTGCAGTCTTGCGATCTGCCCGGCATCTAGTGCCGCCAAATCGCCCGCACAAGTTCAGTTTTTGCATGTGTCCTATGCGTTTTCTGCAATGCTGCAAAAGGCTGTAATCCCCTTAAATAATTGGTGAAAACGCGTTCACAAAAGTGTCGAATTCAGACTTTTTGAAGTCGCAAACGGCACGTTGAGTCGCCCTTGGGACAGGGGTGTCGTTTTCAGGCCTTGGGTCAATTCGCTTGGAAAATGTTCACGCTTCGTGCTAGGCGTTGAAAAAAGATCACAGAACCCGAGCAGGCCGAGGCAAAACATGCGAATTCTGGGCATTGATCCGGGGCTTAGGACCCTGGGGTGGGGCGTCATCGAATCAAATGGCAGCCGCCTGAGCCACGTGGCCAACGGTTTGTGCAAGTCGGATGGGGATGATCTGGGTGAGCGGTTGTTGTCTCTCCACAACCAGATTGTCGAAGTCATCGCCGATCACCAACCGGACCAGGCAGCCATCGAACAGACCTTTGTGAACAAGGACGGTGCCGGTACGCTCAAACTGGGTCAGGCGCGTGGGGTTGCGTTGCTGACACTGGCTCAGGCTGGTTTGCCGGTTGGGGAATACGCCCCGAACCGGGTCAAGAAAACGGTCGTGGGTGTGGGGCACGCGGAAAAAGAGCAGGTGCTGCACATGGTCAAACTGCAATTGCCCGGATGTCAACCCAAAGGGGCGGATGCAGCCGATGCTCTGGCGATTGCGATTTGCCATGCCTATTACGGCAAGACCCAACAGGTGCGTGTGAAAGAGGTGCGGGCATGATCGGAAAACTCACCGGAAGGCTGGACTATCGCGCCGCAGATCACGTGCTGATCGATGTCCGGGGGGTGGGATACATCGTCTATTGCTCTGACCGGACCATGGCGGCACTGCCGGGCGTGGGCGAGGCGGTTTCGATCTATACGGACATGGTCGTGCGCGAAGACCTGATGCAGCTTTATGGCTTTCTTTCGCTGGTCGAGAAAGAATGGCATCGCCTTTTGTGCTCGGTTCAGGGGGTCGGAGCGAAAGTCTCTCTGGCGATCCTCAGCGCGCTGGGGCCGGACGGTGTCAGCCGCGCAATCGCACTGGGAGATTGGGCGGCGGTCAAGGCGGCGAAAGGTGTGGGGCCGAAAACAGCGCAGCGGATCGTTCTGGACCTCAAGGACAAGGCGCCGGGCGTGATGGCCATGGGTGGCACGGTGATTGATGCGATGGATGGCCCTTCGATCGAAGTTGTAGAGCCTGTCGAGGCAGCGCCTGCTCCGAAGCGGACGCCAAAACCAGCCTCTGGGGCCGCTGCGGCATCAGCGGGTGCGCTGTCTGCCTTGTCCAATCTGGGTTATGGGCCGTCGGATGCAGCAGCCGCGGTTGCCGAGGCCGCCGCCAACAACCCGGATGCAGACGAAGCGGGTTTGATCCGTGCCGCCCTGCAATTGCTGGCTCCGAAAGGCTGAATGAATGGTAGACGCTGATCCCACTGTGCGCCCGGACCCATTGCCCGAGGACAACGACCGCGCATTGCGCCCGCAGGGCTTGGATGAGTTCATCGGTCAGGCCGAGGCGCGCGCCAATCTGCGCATCTTCATCCAATCCGCCCGCCAGCGGGGCGAGGCGATGGATCACACGTTGTTCCATGGCCCTCCGGGGTTGGGCAAGACGACGCTGGCGCAAATCATGGCGCGTGAACTGGGGGTGAATTTTCGCATGACGTCCGGGCCGGTTCTGGCGAAAGCGGGCGATCTGGCTGCGATCCTGACCAATCTCGAAGCGCGTGATGTCCTGTTCATCGACGAAATCCACCGCCTGAACCCGGCGGTGGAAGAGGTGCTTTACCCCGCGATGGAGGATTTCGAGCTTGATCTGGTGATCGGCGAGGGGCCCGCTGCGCGAACGGTTCGGATCGAGTTGCAACCCTTCACGCTTGTCGGGGCCACGACGCGCATGGGTTTGCTGACCACACCTTTGCGCGACCGGTTTGGTATTCCGACCCGGTTGCAGTTCTACACCGTGGATGAACTGCATGAGATCGTCACCCGAAACGCGCGGAAACTCGGCGCTCCGGCAGATGATGAGGGCGCACGCGAGATTGCGCGCAGGTCGCGCGGTACACCGCGCATCGCCGGACGTCTGCTGCGCCGGGTGGTGGACTTCGCCATTGTCGAAGGAGATGGGCGGATCACCCGCGAACTGGCTGACGGAGCCTTGACGCGGCTGGGTGTGGACCATTTGGGGCTGGATGGTGCGGACCGCCGATATCTGAAACTGATCGCCGAAAATTACGGTGGTGGTCCTGTCGGGATCGAAACGATGTCAGCCGCGCTGTCTGAAAGCCGGGACTCGCTGGAAGAAGTGATCGAGCCCTTTCTGTTGCAACAGGGGTTGATCCAGCGGACACCGCGTGGGCGGATGTTGGCGCAAAAGGCCTGGACGCATCTGGGCATGGCTGCACCCAAGCGGCAGAGCGATCTGTTCGGTTGAAGCTTGCGCTTGGAAAATTTATGCCTTCGGCGAGAGTATTTTCGAAAAGATGAAGGCTTGACCGTGACACCGGAAGAGATTGAGGCGCTGTTCACGCGCGAAAGCGGTGAGTTTCTGTTTGCCCGTTGGGGACGACCCATCGTGCCGATTGTGTTTGGCGTTGAAGATGAAACGCTGTCCACTGTGAAGGGCGCCTTCGAGGCGGTTTTCACCTTGGCCGGTCACAAAATGGCCGAAACCGACCCCGAACTTGGTGCCAACTGCATGGTCTTCTTCTTCCGGGATTGGAAAGAGCTGCTGGACGTGCCGGATCTTGATCGTCTGATCCCGGATCTGGCACCGTTGGTCGGGCGCTTGGTTGAAGCGGATGCAAACCAGTACCGCATCTTCCGGTTCGAAGAAGACGGTGCGATCCGCGCGGCTTTTGTTTTTCTGCGCATGGACAAGCAGTTGTCCAAGATACCGGCGGAAACGCTGGCGCTGAGCCAGGTGGTGCAGACCATCCTGCTTTGGTCCGATACTGCGTTTCGGACGCAATCTCCGCTGGCCGTGGCGGGCGAAACGACGATCCTGCGCCCCGATATTGCTGCGTTGATTCGGGCTGCTTACGATCCGGTTTTGCCCGGTTCGGCGCAGGATGCGTCTCATGCGCTCAGGTTGTTTGCCCGGTTGGAGCCACCGCAATGAAACATTCCTACCCGGTTCGTGTATATTATGAAGACACCGACATGGGCGGCGTCGTCTATCACGCGAACTATCTGCGGTATATCGAACGTGCGCGTTCGGATTGGGTGCGCAATCTGGGCAATGACCAGAACGCGATGCGGGAAGAAGGCATTGTTTGGGTCGTGCGGCGGGTCGAGGCCGATTACCTTTCGCCAGCCAGGTTCGATGACGAACTGATCGTCGAAACCGAAGTCACGGAAATCTCGGGTGTGCGGCTGACCATGGCGCAGCTGGTCCGGCGTGGCGAGACCGAGATTTTTCGCGCCTCGGTCACTGCCGTGTGTATCAACAAGGATGGCAGGCCGATCCGGCTTCCGGCAGAGATTCGCGCATTGATGTAACAATTTGCGGGTCAGGGGTGGTTCTATTGGCATTTCAGCCCCAACTGCGTTAGCGTTTGGCAAAACAAGGCCAAACAAACGGCCGTCAGGCAAAAACAAAGAGCAGGTTCATGGAAGCTGAAACGCTGGCGCTGGCGCAGGAGATCGATTTCTCCATGTGGGGGCTGTATGCCCGCGCGACCTTTATCGTCAAATTGGTGATGTTGATGCTGATCGGTGCATCCATCTGGTCCTGGGGCATCATTATCCAGAAGCTGATAAATTACCGCGCGGCCCGTCGCGAGGCGCAGGCATTTGACGAGAGCTTCTGGTCCGGCAACCCTTTGGACGAGCTGTTCGAGCAGATCGGAACCCAGCCGGATGGCAGTTCTGAAAAGATTTTTGCGGCCGGAATGATCGAATGGCGCAGGTCGCACCGAAATGATGGCGGATTGATTGCCGGAGCGACCGCGCGGATAGACCGGTCCATGGATGTGGCCATAGCGAAAGAGGCAGAGACCTTGCAGAAAGGTCTGCCCATACTGGCCACGGTTGGATCGACTGCGCCGTTCATCGGCCTGTTTGGTACCGTCTGGGGCATCATGAATGCGTTTATTGAAATCGCCGAACAGCAGAATACCAACCTGGCGGTCGTGGCCCCGGGTATTGCCGAGGCACTATTGGCAACGGGGCTCGGCCTTCTGGCCGCGATCCCGGCGGTTATTTTCTACAACAAGCTCAGTGCAGACTGTGACCGCATCGTGGGCGGCTATGAGGCCTTTGCTGACGAGTTCGCGACCATCCTGTCGCGCCAGTTGGACAGCTGACAATGGGCGCGGCGGTTCAGCAATCCTCGGGTGGAAACGGGCGCAGACGCGGTCGGCGTCGCGGTCGTGCGCAACCCATGGCCGAGATCAACGTGACACCGTTTGTGGATGTCATGCTGGTTTTGCTGATTATCTTCATGGTGGCCGCGCCATTGCTGACGGTCGGTGTTCCGGTAGATCTGCCCAAGACCGCCGCCAGTGCTTTGCCCGGTGACAATGAAGAACCTTTGACCGTAACCCTGACGGCAGATGGACGTGTGCAGATCCAGACAACTGACGTGTTGCGCGAGGAACTGATCGGCAAGCTGCGGGCCATCGCCGCAGAGCGGAGCAGTGACCGGGTTTTCCTGCGCGCCGATGGCGCGATTCCTTACGCGCAGGTCATGCAGGTCATGGGCGCGCTGAACGCGGGCGGGTTTTCCAACGTTGGGCTTGTGACCGATACGGGCGGGCCGACGCTGGACGAAGGTGGAGAGTGAGGGCGCACGGTGGATACCGGCACCAAGATTTCGGCGATTGCGCATGTCAGCCTGATCGGAGCGGCGCTTTTCGGCGGTACCTTCCGGTCCGAGCCTTTGCCGATGGCCGTACAGGATGTGTCCGTGATAACCGCTGAACAATTCGCGGCCATGACGGCCCAGCGGGATGCGCCTGATATCCCGGAGGTGCCGACGGCATTGCAACAACCGCCCGAACCACAGGCTGATAGCACGCCGCCAGAACCTGTGGTCGAGGAACAACCCCGCCCTGAACCCGTCGTGCCTGCCGAACCCGAACCCGAGCCTGCCCCCGTTATCGTCGAAGCACCGCCGGAACCGGACGTGCCGGATGAGCTGCCGGTACTGACAGCGCCCGAGGTCGAACCTGTCGCACAGCCGGTGCCTCCGGGGCCCGAGGCGCAGCCGCGCCCGTCCGATCGTGTTGCCCCCGAGGCCATGGCGCCACCACCGCCCGAGGCAAAACCGGATGATTTCGAAACGCCGCCGGTGTCTCTGGACGAGGGCGCCGAGGTTCAGCAAGAACAACAGGATCAGACCGCGCCGGAAGAAGCGGCCCCCGAGATCGTGACCGAGGCAGAGGAAACCAAAGAGCAGTCTCCGCTTACGTCACCGCGACCGCGGGTGCGTCCGAACCGCCCAAGCCCACCGCCCGAACCCGTTGTGGCAGAGACGCCCGAGGCGGCGCCCGAACCTGACGCGCAAGCCGACGAGGCCGCGATCAATGACGCTTTGGCCGAAGCCTTGGGCAGTGGAACCCAGCCATCCGGCCCACCGCTGACCAGCGGCGAGAAGGACGCGATGCGATTGGCCGTGTCCAAGTGCTGGAATGTGGGCTCTTTGTCTACGGATGCACTGAGTACTGTGGTCGTTGTGGCTTTTTCGCTAAACCGTGATGGTACGGTTGTGGATGGCAGCATTCGGATGCTGGACAGTTCTGGTGGGTCTGCTGGTGCGGCCAATCAGGCTTATCAGGCCGCCCGGCGCGCGATTTTGCGCTGCGGGGCCAGAGGATATGATTTGCCTGCTGACAAATACGCTCATTGGCAGGATGTTGAGATTACATTCAATCCCGAGAGGATGCGGATCAAATGATGAAACTTCTGACCAGCCTCTTTGTCGGCCTGACGCTGATGTCTGCGCCGGTTCTTGCACAGAACGGTCCCCTGCGACTGGAGTTGGACCAGGGCATTATCGAACCATTGCCCTTTGCGGTGCCGAACTTTGTTCCCGATGGTCCGTCAGCGGCGCAATATGCACAGGACATCTCGCGCGTGGTGGCGGCTGATCTGACAGGAACCGGGTTGTTCCGCGAGATCTCTTCGGATGCCTTCATCAGTCGGGTCAGCAGCTTCGAAGCACCAGTTCAGTTTGCCGATTGGAAAGCGATCAATGCCGATGCGCTGATTACGGGGGCGGTCAATGTTTCGGGCAAGAACCTCACGGTTCGGTTCCGGGTCTGGGATGTGTTTTCGGGTCAGGAGCTGGGCAATGGGTTGCAATTGGCAGGCACCACCGAGGGCTGGCGGCGCATGGCCCACAAAGTGGCAGATCAGGTGTACAGCCGGATTACAGGCGAGGGCGGTTATTTTGACAGCCGCGTGGCCTTTGTTTCGGAAAGTGGACCGAAAAACCAACGCCTGAAACGTCTGGCTATCATGGATTATGATGGGGCGAACGTGCAGTACATGACCGACAGTGCCGCAATCGTTCTGGCGCCGCGCTTTTCGCCTACTGGCGATCGGTTGCTGTACACCAGCTATGAAAGCGGCAGCCCGCGCATCTATGTTCTGGATGTGGGCCGCGTCAAACGACAGGAACTGAAGACGCAGGACGGAACCATGAGCTTCTCGCCCCGCTTTTCGCCGGATGGCCGGTCGATCGTGTATTCCTTGATTCAGGGGGGAAACACGGACCTGTGGAAAATGGATCTGGCGTCGGGGCAAAGCACGCGTCTGACCAACACGCCAGCGATTGAAACCGCCCCCAGCTATTCGCCGGATGGCAGCCGGATCGTGTTTGAAAGCGACCGTTCGGGCACGCCGCAGCTTTACGTGATGCCCGCGAATGGCGGCGAGGCCACGCGGATCAGCTTTGGCTCGGGTCGTTATGGCACGCCGGTATGGTCGCCGCGCGGCGATCTGATTGCCTTTACCAAGCAAAATCAGGGCCGCTTCCACATCGGGGTGATGCGCACGGACGGATCAGAGGAACGCTTGTTGACCGCCTCGTTTCTGGATGAAGGCCCAACCTGGTCGCCCAATGGCCGCGTCATCATGTTCACCCGTGAAACGCAGGGCGCCAGCGGCCGGGCCTCGCTGTATTCGGTGGATATCTCGGGCCGCAACCTGCGCCCGGTGCGTACACCGGATGGCGGCAGTGATCCGTCATGGGGCCCACTACAGAATTGATCGCAGCAAAGTTCACAACGAATCGTCCCTGTGGTAGACAGGCGGCAACAATCAAAACACGAGGCACTTGAAATGAATGTATTGAGCAAAGTCCTGGCGTTGGGCGCGCTGAGTGTGATCGCCGCCTGTACGAACAATGACCCATCCGCCTTGGGCGGAAGCGGTGCTGGTGGCACAGGCGCAATCGTACCGGGCTCGCCCAGTGACCCGCGTTCGCCTGCGTATTTCCAGCAGACCGTCGGGGATCGTGTTCTGTTCGCCGTGGACCAGTCCACCCTGACACCACAGGCGCAGACCGTGTTGCAAGGGCAAGCGGACTGGCTTCTGGCCAATCCGGATTTTGTTGCCACGATCGAAGGTCACGCGGACGAGCAGGGTACGCGCGAGTATAACCTTGCGCTGGGTGCGCGTCGCGCAAATGCTGCTCGTGAGTATCTGATTTCGCGCGGTGTTGCTGGCAACCGTCTCAAAACCGTCAGCTACGGCAAGGAGCGCCCAATTGAGATTTGCAGCGTTGAGGAATGCTATTCCAAGAACCGCCGCGCAGTGACTGTGCTGACCGGATCAACACTGGGGTAAGACAATGCGTATGGCAGGATGGGTATTGGCGGCGGTCATGGCGACAGCCGGTGTTGCACAGGCACAGGATCAGCAAACCCTGGCCGACATACGTCAGGAGCTGACGGTGCTGCATGTGGAAATTCAGCGTCTGAAGCGTGAGTTTTCCACCACAGGATCGCCCGCGCCAAACTTGTCCGGCAGTTCGGTTCTCGATCGGGTTGACGCCATTGAAGCGGAACTGCAACGCCTGACCAGTCAGACCGAGCAGCTTAACCAGCGTGTGCAAAACATCGTCTCAGACGGCACCAATCGCATCGGAGATCTGGAGTTCCGCCTGTGCGAGCTTGAGGCAAACTGCGAGATTTCAGGCGAACCGACCAGCACACTGGGCGGAGAGGGCACAGATGTAGGTACGGCCGTCATCACGCCTGCCACGCCATCCCAAACCGATCAGGGTGAACTGGCCGTGGGCGAGCGGGCGGATTTCGACGCGGCATCGCAAGCACTGGCCGATGGGAATTACCAGACTGCGGCTGATTTGTTTGCGCAGTTTGATGCGAACTATCCTGGCAGCCCCCTGGCGCCCGAAGCGAATCTGAAACGGGGTCATGCGCTCGAAGGCCTTGGCGACACCCGCGAAGCGGCACGGGCGTTTTTGGCAAGCTTTACCGGAGATTCCGAAGGCGCATTTGCCCCCGAGGCGCTGTTCGAGTTGGGCGCGGCGCTGGGGCGTCTGGGGCAGACCGATCAGGCCTGCATCACGCTCAATGAAGTTGGCGTGCGCTTTCCATCCGCACCGGCATTTGCGGATGCGACGCAAGAGATGTCTGCGCTGGGGTGTTCTTGAACCGTCACAGCGAAAACCTGCTTGCAGAGCTTCGCGCCCGGCTTCCCGAAAGGCTTCCGCCTAAACTGGGCGTGGCGGTCTCGGGCGGTGGGGATTCCGTGGCGTTGATGCATCTTTTGCATCAAGTCGCCCAAAACGAAGAGATCGCCCTTTTTGTGGCCACGGTCGATCACGGCTTGCGCCCCGACGCAGCGCAGGAGGCCGTGACAGTGTCGCGCCAGGCCGCTGCTTTGGGGCTGCCGCATGACATTTTGCATTGGGCGGGTTGGGACGGATCGGGCAATGTTCAGGACGAGGCCCGCAAGGCGCGTTACAGCCTGCTTGCCGGTTGGGCGCAACAGCGCGGAATCGACGCCATCGCGTTGGGGCACACGGCAGATGATCAGGCGGAAACGTTGCTGATGCGATTGGGTCGTTCATCAGGTGTCACGGGACTGTCCGGCATGTCGGCAAGTCGGCAATGGGAAGGGGTGACATTGCTGCGGCCAATGCTGGGGATCACACGCAAGGATCTGAGAGCCTACCTGACCGGTATCGGCGCAACATGGGTCGAAGACCCGTCGAATCAGGACCCTCGTTTCGACCGGATCAAGGCACGAGAGGCCATGTCCGGCCTCAAACCACTGGGAATTGATGCGCTTTCACTGTCGCGAGTGGCCGACAATCTGGCGCAGGCCAATGCAGCCCTGGGCGTTTTTGCGCAGGAATCCGCACGCAATGTCGCCCAGATCGAACAATGCGACGTGAAGGTGAACAGGGCCGGTTTTGCCGCATTGCCCAAGGAAATCCGACGCCGCGTGTTGCTTGGATGCCTTGCCTGGATCGCAGGGCAGGGATATCCCCCGCGTCAGGCGGCGGTCGAGCAGGCCATGAAGGCCATAACCGACGGGCGGGCAGGGTCGCTCAGCGGTTGCCTGTTGGTCCCGGAAGGGATGAGTGTTTGGATTTGCAGGGAATTCAAGGCCGTGGAGGCTCGGATTTCAGCACGTGACGAAGTTTGGGATGGCAAATGGGTCTTGACCGGTCCCGAAATTTCCGGTGCCGAGATCCGCGCTCTGGGTGAAGACGGGCTGCGACAGGTGCCTGAATGGCGCGAAACAGGCCGGCCCAGGCTGGCCTTGAGTGCGACGCCCGCGGTCTGGAAGGGGGGCGTGGTGCTGGCTGCTCCGCTTGCGGGATTCGCGAATGGATGGCGCGCGGACACGACGCCGGAATGGCCCGAGTTCCACGCATCTTTTTTATCGCATTGAACATACCACAATCCTCTCTATTTTAAGAGGTAACTTGGCAGCTCCTCACCTGCCGGAACTTTTGGGAGAATTTCCTTGGGCAACGCTCGCAATATCGCGTTTTGGGTCGTTCTGTTCCTGCTAATCCTTGCACTGTTCAATCTGTTCAGTGGACCGGGCGGAACGCTTCAGAGCAATGAAAGAACTTACTCCGATTTCGTCGGCGCCGTGCAAGGCGGTGAAGTCAAGAACGTGACGCTGGATGGTGAACAGATCCGCTATACGACCGAGAGCGGTGCAACTTACGTCACGATCAAACCCGGCGATGCCGAGGTCACCAAGCTTTTGATCGATGAGAACATCCCGGTTCAAGCGGTCAAGCAACAGCAGTCGGGCTTCCAGTCTTTCCTGATCACGCTGTTGCCGTTCCTGTTGCTGATCGGTGTCTGGGTCTATTTCATGAACCGGATGCAGGGCGGCGGCAAAGGCGGTGCGATGGGCTTTGGCAAGTCCAAGGCCAAAATGCTGACCGAAAAGCATGGCCGCGTCACATTTGACGACGTCGCGGGCATCGACGAGGCCAAGGAAGAACTGGAAGAGATCGTCGAATTCCTGCGCAATCCACAGAAGTTCAGCCGCCTTGGCGGTAAGATCCCCAAGGGCGCGCTGCTGGTCGGACCTCCGGGCACCGGTAAGACCTTGCTGGCCCGTGCCATCGCGGGTGAGGCGGGTGTGCCGTTCTTCACTATTTCAGGGTCCGACTTTGTCGAGATGTTCGTGGGTGTCGGTGCATCCCGTGTCCGGGACATGTTTGAACAGGCCAAGAAGAATGCGCCTTGTATCGTCTTTATAGACGAGATCGACGCGGTGGGTCGCCATCGTGGCGCTGGCTACGGCGGTGGTAATGACGAACGCGAACAGACCCTCAACCAGTTGCTGGTTGAGATGGACGGCTTTGAGGCCAATGAAGGCGTGATCATTCTGGCGGCCACCAACCGTAAGGATGTTCTGGATCCCGCACTGCTGCGTCCAGGCCGCTTTGACCGTAATGTGACCGTTGGCAACCCCGACATCAAAGGCCGTGAGAAGATTCTTGGCGTGCACGCACGCAAGACACCTTTGGGCCCCGATGTCGATCTGCGCATCATTGCTCGCGGCACGCCGGGCTTCTCGGGTGCCGATCTGGCGAACCTCGTGAACGAGGCTGCTTTGATGGCCGCCCGCGTGGGTCGCCGCTTTGTCACCATGGAAGACTTTGAGAACGCCAAGGACAAGGTGATGATGGGCGCCGAGCGCCGCTCGATGGTGCTGACCCAGGACCAGAAGGAAAAGACAGCCTATCACGAGGCCGGCCATGCCGTTGTCGGCCTGACCCTGCCGTTGTGCGATCCTGTCTACAAAGCCACGATCATTCCGCGCGGTGGTGCGCTGGGTATGGTGGTTTCGCTGCCTGAAATGGATCGCCTGAACTACCACCGTGATGAGTGTGAGCAAAAGCTGGCCATGACCATGGCCGGCAAAGCCGCCGAGGTCATCAAATACGGTGAAGACCACGTTTCGAACGGCCCGGCCGGAGATATCATGCAGGCCAGTCAGCTGGCGCGTGCCATGGTGATGCGCTGGGGCATGTCGGACAAGGTTGGCAACATCGACTATGCCGAGGCGCATGAAGGCTATCAGGGCAACACCGCAGGGTTCTCGGTGTCGGCCCATACGAAAGAGCTGATCGAAGAAGAGGTGAAGCGCCTTATCCAGCAGGGTTATGAGCGCGCGCACCAGATTCTGACCGAACAGCACGAAGCATGGGAACGCCTGGCGCAGGGCCTGCTTGAATACGAAACCCTGACGGGTGATGAGATCAAGCGCGTTATGAATGGTGAATCACCCAGCGAGGATGATGAAGGCGACAAGCCGGATGAAGGCAGCGCGCCCAGTGTCACGGCCATTCCCAAGACAAAGGCCAAGAAATCTCCGCCCGATGGCGGGATGGAGCCTGAACCCACCGCATAGTCAAAAAAGACCCGGCGCATAGTCCGGGTCTTTTTTCTTTTCATCGGTGTTTTGCCGGGCAATATGCGCGCAAGAAAAAGGATGAAACGGGAAGGCTATGCCATTTTTGCGTGAAACCGAATTTGCCGCCGAAGCAGTCTGGCTTGGCTATGTCCCTGCGGGAACCTCCTTGCGGGCCAAGGCTGTTGACGCGCTGGATCTGGGTTTTGACGGCGTGAAGGGTGAGCGCCACGAAGGCCTCAATCGGGCGTCCTGTGTCCGGGTCTCGAACCTTTACCCGAAAGGCACTGAAATTCGCAACGTGCGTCAGCTTTCAGTTTTGTCCGAGGAGGAGTTGCAGCAAATTGCGCAGGACATGGGGTTGGATCAGCTTGACCCGTCCTATCTTGGGGCTTCCATTGTGCTGCGCGGAATCCCGGATTTCTCTCATATTCCCCCGTCCTCGCGTCTTCAGGCAACGAACGGGGCGACGATAACAGTGGACATGGAAAACGCCCCTTGTGTTCTGCCGGGGCGCGAGATCGAAGCGGATCAACCGGGGCATGGCGCAGCTTTCAAACCTGCGGCGGCCGGGCGTCGGGGCGTCACGGGATGGGTCGAACGCCCGGGTCGCATTCAACTGGGGGACCGGCTGAAACTGTTTGTTCCGGATCAACCTGTTTGGGCTTGTGAAAACGGGCTTGTTTCCGATTAGAAACCCCTGAAACGAACTTACGACGCTTCGCGACGCCAGAATGTCGGAATCCATGGCTATCGGGATTGTACACAAGGGTATGGAATGCACAGCGCCGACGCCCCGCGTCGGTTTTGCACGGTATTCAATCAAGGACCCCGGCCAATGAGCTACAAATCCGATATCGAAATCGCCCGCGAAGCGAACAAAAAGCCGATTCAGGAAATCGGTGCCAAGATCGGCATCGACTCTGCGGATCTGCTGCCTTACGGCCATGACAAGGCGAAGGTTAGCCAGAACTTCATCAACTCGGTTCAGGACCGCGAAGACGGCAAGCTGATCCTGGTGACTGCAATCAACCCGACCCCGGCAGGTGAGGGCAAGACCACGACCACAGTGGGTCTGGGTGACGGCCTGAACCGCATCGGCAAGAACGCGATGATCTGTATCCGCGAAGCTTCGCTTGGCCCGAACTTCGGTATGAAGGGCGGCGCCGCGGGTGGCGGTTATGCGCAGGTCGTTCCGATGGAAGAGATGAACCTGCACTTCACCGGTGACTTCCACGCCATCACCTCGGCGCACTCGCTGCTGTCGGCAATGATCGACAACCACATCTACTGGGGTAACGAGCAAGAGATCGACACCCGCCGTGTCGCATGGCGCCGTGTGGTCGATATGAACGACCGTGCCCTGCGTCAGATCACAGCTTCACTGGGTGGTGTATCGAACGGCTTCCCGCGCGAAGCTGGTTTTGACATCACCGTGGCGTCCGAGGTTATGGCGATCCTCTGCCTGGCAAACGACCTGAAGGACCTTGAAAAGCGTCTGGGCGACATCATCGTTGCTTACCGCCGCGACAAGACGCCGGTCTACTGCCGTGACATCAAGGCCGAAGGCGCAATGACCGTTCTGCTGAAGGATGCGATGCAGCCGAACCTGGTGCAGACGCTGGAAAACAACCCGGCCTTCGTCCACGGCGGCCCGTTTGCGAACATCGCGCATGGCTGTAACTCGGTCATCGCGACCAAGACCGCTCTGAAAGTTGCCGACTATGTCGTGACCGAAGCCGGTTTCGGTGCGGATCTGGGTGCCGAGAAGTTCATGAACATCAAGTGCCGCAAGGCGGGCATTGCCCCGTCGGCTGTGGTGCTGGTTGCGACCGTGCGGGCAATGAAGATGAACGGCGGCGTTGCCAAGGCCGATCTGGGTGCGGAAAACGTTGAGGCCGTCAAATCAGGCTGTGCCAACCTTGGCCGTCACATCGAGAACGTGAAATCCTTCGGTGTACCGGTTGTCGTCGCGATCAACCACTTCGTCACCGATACCGATGCCGAAGTTCAGGCGGTGAAAGACTATTGTGGCGAGCACGGCGTCGAGGCGGTTCTATCGCGTCACTGGGAGCTGGGTTCCGAAGGGTCTGCCCCATTGGCCGAGAAAGTCGTCGAAATCGTCGAAGGTGGCACCGCGAACTTCGCACCGATCTACCCCGACGATATGCCTCTGTTCGAGAAGATCGAAACCATCGCCAAGCGCATCTACCGCGCTGACGAGGTTCTGGCTGACAACAAGATCCGCAACCAGCTGCGTGAATGGGAAGAAGCCGGATATGGCAACCTGCCGGTCTGCATGGCCAAGACGCAGTATTCCTTCTCGACCGACCCATCGCTGCGCGGTGCACCCACGGGCCATTCGGTTCCGGTGCGCGAGGTACGCCTGAGCGCGGGCGCGGGCTTCATCGTGGTCGTCTGCGGCGAGATCATGACCATGCCTGGTCTGCCCCGCAAACCGGCTGCCGAAACCATCTGCCTCAATGACGCAGGTGAGATCGAGGGCTTGTTCTAAGCCGCCGAATAGGACATCTCGTGGTCCGGGGATTCATTCCCGGGCCATGAGGAGATGACGATGCCCACTCTGACACCGCCTCAGAACTGCAACACGATGCAGGAGCTGCGGGCTGAGATCGACAAGCTGGATCGCCAACTGATCGAAATGCTGGTGACACGCGCCAGCTATATCGACCGCGCGTCGCAGCTGAAACCGGGCGAGGGCCTTCCGGCCCGTATCCCGGAACGTGTCGAAGAGGTGGTGCAACGCGTGCGTGCAAGCTCGGACGCGCTGGGGATGGACCCGGATCTGGCCGAGAAGCTGTGGCGCATATTGATTGACTGGTCGATTGCACGCGAAGAGCGCGTGATTGGCACCGACTGACTGACCGGGCGTTCTGTGCGCCCGATCCGTTTTTTGAAAGAAGGGATCGAAGTATGGTAGCTCAGGTTATCGACGGTAAGGCCTTTGCCGCAAAAGTGCGCGGTCAAGTTGCCGATCAGGTCGCAAAGCTGAAAGAAGAAAACGGCATCACCCCCGGCCTGGCCGTGGTTCTTGTGGGCGAAGACCCAGCCAGCCAGGTTTATGTCCGCTCGAAGGGCAAAATGACCGTTGAAGTCGGCATGAACTCGTACGAGCACAAACTGGACGCCGCGACGTCGGAAGAAGACCTGCTGGCGCTGATCGACAAGCTGAACAACGACCCGGCCGTGCATGGCATTCTGGTTCAGTTGCCGCTGCCCAAACACCTGAACGAGGATCTGGTGATCAACTCGATCGACCCGGCCAAGGATGTGGATGGCTTCCACATTTCGAACGTGGGCCTTCTGGGCACCGGTCAGAAATCGATGGTGCCCTGCACCCCGCTGGGCTGCCTGATGATGCTGCGTGACCACCACGGTTCGCTTTCCGGCATGGACGCCGTTGTGATCGGCCGCTCGAACATTGTGGGCAAACCGATGGCGCAGCTGCTGCTGGGCGACAGCTGCACCGTGACCATCGCGCATTCGCGCACCAAGGATCTGCCGGATGTCGTACGCCGCGCCGACATCGTTGTCGCCGCTGTTGGCCGCCCCGAGATGGTGCCGGGTGACTGGATCAAGGAAGGCGCGACCGTGATCGACGTAGGCATCAACCGCATCGAACGCGACGGAAAGAACAAGCTGGTCGGTGACGTGGACTATGCCAGCGCGTCCCAGCGTGCTGGCGCCATCACTCCGGTTCCGGGTGGTGTAGGTCCAATGACCATTGCATGCCTGTTGGCCAACACTTTGACTGCGTGCTGCCGCGCCAACGCTCTGCCCGAACCCGAAGGTTTGACGGCGTAAGGCAATCTGGTCGGGTCGATCATATCGGCCCGGCACACTCCTCGGTTGTGCGTGACCCTGCGAGACAATCGTTGCACGCTGTAGCCATTTTGCCTTGAATGGGTTTGACAGCTTGAGAAATCGTGATATCCCAGTATTCCCAGTTGGTTACAGGTAAGGTGCATCAGTGCGTGTCGTGCTAAGGTTGAATTTTGTTGAGTCATGCACAAAAGCGGTATGACGTCTGGGATTAACACTATTCGGAATGCTTGTACCCCACAGCGAGTGACGGCGGGCCTTGTCTTTCTTCCCTTGCTTGCCTACGCGTTTCCTCCGTTTCTGGTCGCGGATCTGAGCTTCGGTTTGCGTCTTCTTTTCTGGACCGGGGTGATGGTCCTTGCCCTGACAGTCACCGGTTTGGCGCGCAAGCTGATGCAGAAAAACCCTGTTCTGTTGAATGTTCCCGTCCGTGATCTGGCATTCGCGGCACTGATCCTGGTTCTGTTCACGCCGTCCCTTTGGATATTGGCGTGGGTCCTGTTCACGTGCGGGGGCCACATAGTACCTGGCGCCCAGACCGTAGCGGTATATGGGGTCCTGTTTGCAACGGGTTTGGTTCTTGTGCAACGCAATGATCTGAACCCATTGATGGCCTCGACCCCGAACGTCGAGAAGCCGCGCCTGATCAGGCGTCTGCCGCCTGACTTCGATGGTCAAATCCATCGTTTGACGGTCAGGGACCACAATGTGGATATTGTCACTTCAGAAGGCACGTTCACGGTCCGCTCGCGCTTTACGGACGCAATTGCCGAGATGGAGCCGGTCCCCGGGCACTGTTCGCACCGGTCACATTGGGTGGTAGACGCGTCCATTGTTGGGCTTGAAAAAAAAGCGGGTAAAACCTTTTTGCGCCTGATGAACGGCGATCTGGTTCCAGTAAGCCGCAAGTACAAACCGAAGTTGGAAGAAGACGGGTTGATCTGAACTCAACGCGGCATTGGGATCATCTGTGGTTGCGGACCCGTCAGAATGGCCATTGCGTCCGAGCCCATGAGATCGGAAAGTGCCCGATCCGAACTGCGCAACCCCCCGGTGTAAGTTCCGTAGGCAGGCAGGATCAGCCGGTTTCTGTCCAGCAGAAAGGCGGGCCGGGAAATGTGCCTTCCTTTTGTCCGAATCTGTGCTTTCGGATGAAAATGGCCTGAAATTTCACCTTGCGGCCGATCCTGGGCGATGTGACGAAAGACAAGACGGCCGCACTGCCATTCGACCAGATGAGAGCCCCCCATCTCGATCGGGCCGGGATCGTGATTCCCTTCGATCCAGATCCATTGGCGCCCGGCCTGCAAAGTCGCAATCCTCAACCCTTCTGCGTCGGGCAAGGTTTGGGCCGCTTCGAGATCGTCAAAGCTGTCACCCAGGCAGATGACGGTTTCGGCGTTGGTGTGTTCCAGATCGCGCGCCAGCCGGTCAAGCGTTTCGCGACTGTCATAAGGCGGAAGCGTAGCCCCGCCCCGTCGGGCCATACGTTCTGATTTTCCCAGATGCAGGTCCGAAACACAAAGCAGTCGCCGCGCCGGCCACCATAATGCGCCAGACGGCAACGCAGCGAGTTGCTGGTTTGCAAAGGAAAATTCACACACGTTCATGATACGTTCTTGACCTGATTCCACATCTTGCGCAAGGGCTTCAAAGCTGGTCCAACCCGGCGGCTTCCAGCAGGCGGGCGCTTTCTTCGGCAAGCAGCCTTTCTTCGGCGGCCCCTTTGACAGGCACCTTTCCGACCTCAAGAAACAGCGGCGCGGCCAGTGGGGAAACGCGGTCCAGACGCAGCTGATCGATGCGGTCGCCGATGCGCGCCAGCATTGCCTCGATCCGACCGAAGTCAACCAACCCGCGCATGGCTTCTTCGCGGGTGATCTGCATCAACAGATGATCGGGATCATATTTCAGCAAAGTGTCATAGAGAATATCCGACGAAAACGTGGCTTGCCGCCCGGTTTTACGTTGCCCGGCCAAGTTGCGTTCGATCAGACCGGCAATCGTGGCCGACGCGCGAAAGGTACGCTTCATGACTGCGTTGCCTGCCAGCCATGTGTCCAGCCCGTCACGCAGCGCTTCGGGTTGAAACAAAGGGCGTGGGTCAGTGACCGCATCCAAACCCCAAATCAGCGTGGCATAGTCTGTGGCGACAAACCCCAGCGGCGCCAAACCGGTTTCCTCCATCCGTTTGGTCAGCAGCAGCCCCAGTGTTTGTTGCGCGTTGCGGCCGGCGAATCCGTATACGCACAGATGCTCTCGCCCGTCGCTTGGAAAGCTTTCGATCAGCAGACGATCGCGTTGAGGCAGGCGGGACATTTGGCGCTGCAAGTCCAGCCAATCAGCCGTATGGGAAGGCAGGTGCGGCCAGTCAGTTTGGGCGAACATGCGCAGAATGCGGTCGCTGAGTTGCGTTGAGGTCGCAAATTTCGTGCCCGAGAAGGTCGCGATCTTTGGTTTGCGATCGGCGCGACGGCTGACTTCGACCACCATTTCACGCAGACCCTCATACCGTACGATCTGTCCGCCGATCAGGAAGGTATCGCCGGGGGTCAGCGAAGCAGCAAAGGCTTCCTCGACTTCGCCCAACGGTTTACCACCACGGCTGCGTTTAAGGCGAACTTTGAGTGTATCCGTGTCCTGAATCGTGCCCAAATTCATGCGAATGCGCGACGCTGCGCGGGGATCGCGCAATTGCCATTGCCCGTCGGCGCGCTGCTGTAACCTTTGCCAGCGATCATAGGCGCGCAAGGCGTAGCCACCGGTGGCACAGAAATCCAGACAGGAGTCAAATTCGGATCGGGTCAACTGTGCGTAAGGTCCCGCGGATGTCATCTCGGCATATAGATCATCAGCGTCAAAGGGCCCGGCACAGGCCGCAATCAGAATGTGCTGGCACAACACATCGCGGGGGCCGGGGCCTCGGGGTTCTCCGTCCAGGTCATGGGCTTTGGCGGCCTCGAGCGCAGCGACGCATTCGACAACCTCAAAGCGGTTGGCAGGAACCAGCAGCGCCTTGGAAGGCGCGTTGTAGCGGTGGTTGGCCCGACCAATCCTTTGCACCAGCCGCTTGACGTTCTTGGGCGCACCGATCTGAATCACCAAATCGACATCGCCCCAATCAATGCCCAGATCGAGGCTGCCGGTGCAGACAATGGCGCGCAATTCGCCACGCACCATCGCGGCCTCGACCCGCTCGCGTTGCTGCCGGTCAAGGCTGCCATGATGGATGCCGATGGGCAGGCCGTCGTCATTCGCCAGCCACAGATTGTGAAAGTAGATTTCGGCCTGCGCGCGGGTGTTGTGAAAGATCAGCGTGGTCTTGTGCCGCCGGATCTGGTCCAGCACAGCCGGAATCGAATAGGCCGCGCCTCCGCCGGACCAGGGCGGCGTTTCCGTTGTTTCCAGCATCTGGATGTCCGGATCCGGGCCGGGATCGGCCTGCACGATCCGGCAGGGGTCTGGGTGGCGCGCCAGAAAGCCGGCAATTGCCACGGGGTCTTCGACCGTGGCTGACAGGCCTACACGACGCAGACCCGGGTTGAGGCGCTGAAGACGTGCCAGGGCCAGCATCAGCTGATCGCCGCGCTTGCTTTCCGCCAGTGCGTGGACTTCGTCGACGATGATCCGCTGTACCCCATCGAACATGCGTGGCGCATCTTCGTAAGATGTCAGCAGTGCAAGGCTTTCCGGTGTGGTCAGCAGGATATGGGGTGGATCGGCCCTTTGGCGTTTTTTCTGTGTGGCCGAGGTGTCACCGGTGCGATCCTCGATCCGGATGGGCAGGCCGATCTCATCCACCGGGGTGCGCAGGTTACGTTTGATATCCGCCGCCAGCGCCTTGAGCGGCGAGACATAGAGTGTATGCAACCCGTTGTGGTCCCCGTCGGCCAGTTCGGACAGGGAAGGCAGAAATCCGGCCATGGTCTTGCCGCCACCGGTTGGGGCGATCAGCAGGGTTGCCGGTTCCTTCGCCCGGTCGAACATCTCTTTCTGATGTGGGTGGATGGACCAGCCTTTGGAGGAGAACCACGTACCAATCCGAGCGGGAATCTGCGTCATGGTTGCAGATTACCCGCCCGGAGGAGGGATTGGCACGGCGTTATTTGACGATTTTCTCGTCTTTTACGAACATGTTGGCCCAGGCACGGTCAATCAGGTCCGGGCTCATCTGATAAGGGATGCCTTCGAACTCGCAGATCGAGATCATCTGATCGATCAGGAAGATCGGTTGGTAGTTGGCATAAATATTGTTGATGGTCGGGTACTTGACCTTCAACAGGTGCACCAATGCCGCCTCATCCAGCGGCATACCTCGTTTGCGGGCCACCATGGCAAAGATTTTCAGGAAGTTCTCCTGATTGGGGCCGTCAATCTTGATCTTGAAGAAGATCCGGCGCAAGGCCGCTTGGTCGAAGATCTCATTGGGGTGGAAGTTGGTCGAGAAGATGACCAGCGTGTCAAACGGAACTTCGAACTTTTCACCCGATTGCAGGCCGAGGATATCCTTGTTTTCTTCAAGCGGGACAATCCAACGGTTGACCAGCGCCTGCGGCGGTTCGGCCTGACGGCCAAGGTCATCAACGATGAAAATGCCACCGGTGGATTTCAGCTGCAACGGGGCCTGATAGGTTCGTGCGGTCGGATTGTAAACCAGATCCAACATACTGAGCGAGAGCTCACCACCGGTTACGACGGTAGGGCGTTCGCATTGCACATAGCGAGAATCGAACCGCTTGCGACGACGCAGGCTGTTGGGGTCGTCCGGCTCCTGTTCGATCGCCGTGTGCACGATCGGGTCATAGACCGTGATCACCTGACCCGCATATTCGATAGCGTAGGGCACATAGACGTTATCACCCAACGCATCCCGGATCCCGTTCGAGATTGAGGATTTACCGTTGCCCGGAGGACCGTACATCAGAATCGATCGGCCCGCACTGACCGCCGGGCCCAGATGGTCCAGCAGGCTGTCGGGCAGAACCAGGTGACCCATTGCGCCAACTAGTTGCTCTCGCGTGACCTGAATATTTCGGATCGACTGGCGTTTGACCTGCTCGCGATAGACATCCAGCGGCACCGGCATTGCGCCGAAATATTCGGATTGGCTCAGCGCATCCAGCGCACGGGCCTTGCCTGCATCGGTCAGCTGATATCCCATCTCATTGCCGCTATTGGCGTTCAGTGTCCCGGTCGCTTCAAGCAGTTTCTGATCGCGCGCGATATCGACCAGTTCCTGTGTTACAGAACCAGGCAGACAGATGGCTTCGGCGACTTCTGATACCGTGCTCGCGTTTTTGCGAAAAATCGTCTTCAGCAGAATGTCCCGCATCATTACAAGCGGAAGCTTCATTTCGCCCAGACCTTTGGGGGCAGGGGGGGCCATAACAGAGGAATTCTGCATATTCATGCGCGGTGCTCGTCCATCAAAATGTCACGCCAAGAAGCCGAAAACGGGCGTCTTGAAGAAAATGAACCAGCTTTGTGGCGGGACAAAGGCAGCGGCAAGGCGCGCTGATGATAGTTTACGATCCGAGAACAGTGCCCAGAATCAGGTACATCGCCAATGATCCGCCCAAGGCGAAACCCATCGGAAACTGTTTGCCCCGGCTCCAGCTTTCCCAATGCGGCGCGATCGTGCGCAGCCTTGTGATCTTGGCCAAACGATGAGTGACCACGGAAGCCAGAATACAGGCGGTCAGGATCATAAGCATAATTCGCAGATCGCCCAGCCAGACAAACGCCGATGCGGCGGCCAGAAACTTGGCATCGCCAGCGCCCATGGTGCCCGCGGCGTTCAGGAAGATACCAATGACCAAAACCACGACGATATGCAGCAGTTGCCAGAAATAGACCGGCATAGACACGGTGATCGGCCCTAGGTTGCCGCCGACACTGCCTGTAGACCAGGGCGGGATGGCGATCAGTCCTATCACGATGTAAACCAGCGTCAGCGCAAGGACTGCATGGTTCTTGATCCGCATCTCACGCATATCCGTGAAGGCCACGTAAAAACAGATCGGCAGCACAAACGGCAGAAACCAGGCCGCTGCCACTGCGGGTATTTGCATGTGTCAGGCCCCTTCAAGCGCCCGAAGCGAGCGGACCGCCTCGTCGAAATGCTGCGGGTGGGTTGAAATGGCTTCGCGGAAAAGGTTCTTGGCGGTGGTTATATCGCCCTGTTTGACTGCCGAAATACCCATCGTGTTGAGCAGACGCGCCCGCTCGACCTGAGTCATCGGGACGACTGGCAGGCTATAGTTGCCTTGCGCTGATCGGGCCAAAACCAGGTTGTTCTTGGCAGTAAACAGCGAGTTGTCCTGACGGATCGCTTCCGAAAACAACCGCTCCGCTTCGGCATATTCGCCGCGGGTCAGTTTGGAATATCCCCAGTTGTTCATCACACTGCCCGGACGTGTCGTCAGCCCGACAGCGGTTTCATAGAAATGATCCGCGCGTTTCCACTCTTTCCGGGAATCCGCAACGACTGCCTCGAGGCGATACCGTTTGAAGGTTTCAAAGGTTGGGGGAACCGAATCCAGAACGGTTTTCGCCTGCGACCAGTCGCCGTTTCGGACCAATGCGTCCGCGTATTCAACCTTGTCCGCGGCGTTCGTGCCCTTCATCGTTGTGACGCGCTTCCATGCGGTCACGGCCTCGGTCGTGCGTTTGGCACGGCCCAAAGAAATTGCCAGTCCGCGCTGAAGATCGATCCGGTCCGGGTTCTTGAGCGCTGCGCCGTGGAAATAGGTCACCGCTTCGTTTGGATCTGCGGCGCTCAGAAGCACATCGCTCAGGTTTGTTTCGTCAATAACGTTCACTTCCTGAAACGTTCGTTCAACCTTTTCCTCTTCGGTTTCCTTTGCACAGGCCGAAAGGATCAGACCACTGATAACAACACTCGGAATCAAGAATTGCTGGCGCATTTTTTGCGTCCTTTACTGCTCTCGCCTCAATTACTGGATCTTGCGTAGCGTGAATTGCCCGTCGCCAAGCTGCTCCAGTGTGTATTCTTGTTGTTCTTGTGGGGTATTATTAACAGGATTTTCCATTTTTGCGAGTGCTAAGCGCAGATTGTCCCGGATTGCGTCACTTTCGCCATTGTCCAGCGCATAGGCACGCTGAAACACTTGCGCGGCCTCGGGGTATTCCTGTTTTTCCATCAGCAGGACACCCAGATTGTTCCAGGCCACCGGCCAGTCCGTGTCGTCTTCGACGGCTCTGCGCAGAAGTTTTTCGGCCTGTCCCAAGCGGCGTAGCCCCACATTTGCGGTACCCAGAGACGTCAGGACCTGGGGCGTCATACCCTGTTCCAGCGCGGCCCGGGTAAAGGTTTGAAGCGCCAGTTCGTATTCTCCGGCGGCCATCAATCTGTTTCCGACCTCGATGCTGTCCTCGGCCTGACCTTTGGTGTCAACTCCCGGTGCATCCAAACCGTTGGGTGACAGGCCTTCTGTACAAGAAGCCACCATGGCAAAAACCATGGTGGCCCGGAACATTAGGCGAAACCCGGAAGGGAAGCACCTGAATTCAGCTTTCATATGGCTCTATCCGACCTAGCGTCCAAAACTCGAAATAACATTTGCCGACGGGCCAACCAGAATAATCAGCAGCGGTGGAACCGTCAGCATCATTGTGACAAGAGTCATCTTGGTCGGCAACTTGTTCGCGGCCTCCTCGGCGCGCATCACGCGTTTGTCGCGCATCTCACCGGCGTAAACCCGCAACGCCTCGGCGATTGATGTACCAAATGTTGCCGATTGGATCATGACGGTGACAAAAGAGTTCACGTCCTGAACGCCACAGCGCACGCCGAAGTCGCGCAGGACGGTATCCTTGTCCTTGCCGGCCTTCATTTCATACGCGACGGTTTCGAATTCCTGCGCGATATCCGGATAAGACGCGCTCATTTCACTGGCCACGCGAACGATGGCCTGATCCAGCGATTGACCGGCCTCGACGCAGACCAGCATCAGATCAAGCGTATCGGGAAAACCGGCGGTGATCGCTTCCTTCCGCTCTTCGACCCGTCGCGTGATCCAGTATTTGGGTGCGAAATAGCCGATCGCGCCGGGGACAAGCACCCGGATCATCATCTGTGTTCCGGTAAATTCCTGGCCGCCGGAAAAAACCGTGACCAGCAGAACACCAATGAAAATACCAAGGATCCCCAAGGAAAACTGCGCAAAGTGGAAGAACCGAACCGAATCCTTCGACCTGTAGCCCGCCTGGCGCAGCTTCAGCTCGACGGCCGAGTATTCTTCCTCGTTCTTGGGCTCGAGGAAAGTTGCAAACTTCTCAAGCTGTTCGTTTCGGCTCGAGTTTCGAAGCTGCTCTTTCTTCCCTTTTTTCTGCTTTGGAGGAGCCGCATTCGATCTTTGCAGTTTCTTCAGGGGGTCTTCCGGCTGCTTCATCATCAGTGTGACAGCGACCAGAACCATAAGCAGGCCAAGTACGCCGACAACGATAAGCGGTCCGAATTCACCCAGGTGCTGGGTCAACAGGTCATTGATGCTGGTCAGGATTTCCATGGTGCTGCCCTCAGACCTTGATGTTGGTGATGATTTTCATGACGATCAGGTTCAATGTCAGCAGGATCGCGACAACAAAACACGCGGGAATAAACCAGGGGTGATCCAACACGTCGTCGTAATAGCCTGGGTCCTTGACCAGAATAAAAATCAGACAGGCAACAGGGAACCCGGACAGGAACTTGCCGGACCATTGCGCCTCGGCCGTGATCGCCTTCACCCGACGGAACAGGCGAAAACGGGCGCGGATCACCTTTGCCAATCCGGCCAGAATTTCGGCCAGGTTGCCGCCAGATTGCTGCTGAATACCCACCGCTACGGCAAGAAAGCGCATATCCTGCATGTCCAGACGCTCAGCCATGTCCTTCAGCGCCTCGCCCACATCGCGACCATAGGCACATTCATCAGCGATAACGCCAAATTCGGTTCCCAGCGGATCCTGAACTTCGTTTGCAACCACCTGAATCGTCGACACAAATGGATTGCCAACACGCAGAGATCGTACCATCAGCTCAACCGCATCGGGCAGTTGTTCTTCGATCATTCCCATGCGTTTCTTGGCCTTGTGGTTTACCCAGGCGTAAACGCCGCCGATGCCGATCGCGATGGAAACAACGATACGAAGTGCCGTGTCCGTAGCGGTGCCAATGCTCAAACCGACAAAGGCCATGGCTGATACCAGACCCATGATCATGATCAATTGACGTGGAGAGAACGCGATTGCAGCCTTTTGCGCCTTGTCAGCAAGAAGTGAATACAGAGGAATGCTCTGCGATTTCATATGCTGCTGCATCTCTTTGCGCAGCTGCTCCAGCACCTGTTCGCGTCCGGCACCCTTTTCCAGCATATCCAGGCGCCGGTTGACGCGGCTGTTCAGGCTAATGGACTTGCCGAAGGCGACAAGATAGATGCCCTCGACCAAGGCAAGGACCCCCACAAAGATGGCGACATAAATGATCGCCTCCATAGGCAATTGCATACCCGGTTCTCCTACATTGTGGTTGGGTCGTAGATGGACGCTGGCAAGTCAAAGCCCCATAGACGGAACCGTTCCGAATAGTGGCTCCGGACGCCAGTGGCGGTGAAATGCCCGATGATCTTGTTGTCTGGTGTCAGGCCAACGCGTTGAAAACGAAAGATTTCCTGCATGGAAATCACGTCCCCTTCCATCCCGGTGATCTCGGTGATCGAGGTCATCCGGCGCGAACCGTCCTGTAGGCGGCTGGCCTGCACGATCAGGTTCACAGCCGAGGCGATCTGACTGCGGACCGCCTTGATCGGCATTTCGATCCCGGCCATCGCGATCATGTTTTCCAGACGTGAAATGCCGTCACGGGCCGAGTTGGCGTGAATCGTGGTCATTGATCCGTCGTGACCGGTGTTCATGGCCTGCAACATGTCGATGACCTCGGCGCCGCGTGTCTCACCCACGATGATACGGTCAGGACGCATACGCAGGGCGTTCTTCAGACAGTCGCGCGGGCTGACTTCACCTTTGCCTTCCACGTTGGGCGGGCGGCTTTCCATCCGACCCACATGCGTCTGTTGCAGTTGAAGTTCAGCCGTGTCCTCGATGGTCAGGATCCGCTCGGCATCGTCGATGAAGCTGGACAAGGCGTTGAGCGTGGTTGTTTTACCCGAACCCGTACCCCCGGAAACGATGATATTCAGTCGCGTGGATACGGCGGCCTGCAAATAGGCGGCCATTTCTTCGGTGAACGCACCGAAATTGACCAGGTCGTCAATACCCAGCTTGTCTTTCTTGAATTTACGAATGGAAACAAGCGATCCGTCCACCGCGATCGGAGGCACCATGGCATTGAAACGCGATCCATCGGCCAGACGGGCGTCAACATACGGGTTGGATTCATCGACGCGGCGGCCCACGGCGGACACGATCTTGTCGATGATCCGCATCAGGTGCTTTTCATCTTTAAAGGTAATGTCGCTGAGTTCCAGCTTGCCGGAACGTTCCACAAAAATCTGTTGTGGACCATTCACCAGAATATCGTTGACCGAATCGTCCTGAAGCAGCGCCTCGAGCGGGCCAAGGCCCGTCACCTCGTCATACAGTTCCTTGTTCAGTTGGGACCGGTCTTCGCGGTTCAGAACAATGTTCCGTGTTTCCAGAACTTCACTGGCGATAGCACTGATTTCAGCGCGCAACTCGGCTTCGCCGGCGTTTTCCAGCGCGGCCAGGTTCAGGTTCTCCAGCAGTTCGCGGTGCAGTTCGATCTTGATCTCACCCAACCGCTCCTTGCGTTTGCGGTCTTTGTCTGAACTTGTGACCTCACCTGCAATCTTTTTCACGGGTTTGCGTGCCACCGCAGTCGCGACAGGTGTCGCCTGTGCAGAAGACGCCGCTGTTTCAGCCGGTTGTGCCGGCGTTTTGACGGGCTGCGCTGCGGGTTGCTTTTTGTATCTTGAAAACACGGCTTATCCCCCCTTGGGATGATGTTTACGCAGCTTCTTCGGCACTGCTGCCGAGGCTGTGGAGCGACTTCGCCAGCTTTGCGATTTCGCGGCGCAAAGGGTTCTTGGCGGCCGCATTTGCCAGAGGCAGACCATGATCCCCACTTTGCATGACCGGTTTGCCACCATCAGGCAGCAGAAGGTCGATGGAGATTCCAAGGCTTTCCCCCATGCGTTTCACGCGGCTTTTCCCGTTCAGATCGGTAAATTTCGGCGCGCGGTTCAACGCAAAACGCAGCTTGTTGAATGGTAGCTCCTCTGCCTGCAATGCACGTTTCAGGCGCAGGGCATTCTGGGCGGACCGCATGTCCAGCTCGATCAGGGCGAAATACACATGGGCGGCCTGCAAAACTGTTTCCGACCACAGGACCAGCGTTTTTGGCATGTCGACAATGACATAGTCGAAATGCGCGCGCGCCATGTCGATCACGCGCTGAATGTCTTCCGGGGTGATCAAGTCCAGTGGCACCATGTCGGAGGGTGCGGTCAAAACCTGAAGCTTTTCTTCATATGTTTGAAGGGCTTGCGAGAATACTTCGCTGTCCATCGCATCGGTATCCGACAGCATTTCAAACACGGTCTCTCGTCGCGGCAGATCCAGATAGGTGGAAACAGTCCCGTATTGCAGGTCCAGATCGATCAGACACACAGTCGGCGCGTCTTTGTCCGAGGCACAGGCTAGTTCCCAGGCCAGGTTTACGGCCAGTGTCGTTGCGCCGACGCCACCTGCCAGGCCCTGAACGACAAACAGTGCGCCTTCCTTGGACGCGCCGCCGGCCAAAGGAACGGCGGCTGCTTGCGCAACGGCAACCGGGTCGGGCTGCTTCATTCGCTCGATGGCTTCCTGCAATTCGCCTTCGGGAAGAGGATAGGGCACGAACTCGTCAGCACCCTTGCGCAGCAGTTGGTGCAGGGATGCCGGGGTAACATCCTCGGCGATCAGAACAACTTTTACTTTCTTTTCATTGGCTTGAGTGATTATCTCACCTAGCAGAGAAAGGTTGTCTTCGTCTTCTCCGTCGATCGCCAGTGCTACGAATTCCAGCGTTTCAGCTTCGGGTTGGCTGAAAAAGGCCAACGCTTCTGCAAATCCCAGATCTCCCCAGCGTTCGCCCAAGATGGCTTCCATGTCTTCGATCAGAAGGTCGAAATTCTGAACATCCCGACTGATGGTGCAGGCCAAGATTGCAGTATTGTCGTCTTGCGGCGTCGCGCTGGTCATAAACACTATCCTCGTCGTGAGGGCTCAGCATGTCATATGAACGAAATCCGCCAGATTGATGTGCTGTCGCCCCAATACGGTCAAATTTGGCCGCAGGTCACCCTATTGTTCACAATGTTGCTTTGAAGTTGGGCGAGAATTGGGCGCAAAAGAACCAATTGTAGGGAAATGGGCGACGATGTCGCCCATTTCAAACGTATTATCCACCGCTTCCGGCGGCACTAGTTGGCCGTATCTGTTGATGATACATTCTCAATCACGGTCTTCCACGTCGCACTTTCAACGTATTCGCGATAGATAATGTTCGCGTATTTACCGTCGAGCAGTTGCGGGTGACGGTCAACAAAGCCAGAAACTTCCGTTACCGTCCGGCGGTTGCGGCGATCCCGATTCGGTGTCGCGATCAACGGCTGCGTTTTCCCAAAGGATACAACGGCTTCAAGTCGTGAACGCGAGATGCCTTGCCGTTCAAGGAACGCAACGACGGCCTGTGCGCGGCGTAGCCCAAGGCTTTTGTTGTAGCTGGTCGACCCAACGGCATCTGTATGTCCGTAAACCCGGAACCTGGCTTCGGGGAACTGTTTGATCCAGTCAGCCTGCTGCAACAGTATGCTTTGCGCTGATGCGTCCAGTTGCGAACTGTTGAAGGCAAAGTTCACTTGGCTGGGCACATCCGCGGCAAATCTGCGACCGAGAATCTGAGCATAGGTCAACTCGCCGTTTTGAACCTGGATATTGTTCAATGTCGCGTTTCCAAAGGTTCCGGCATCGATCTCGTATCCGACCTCGCGCGTACATGCGGCAACGGCGACCGTAAGACCCAGTGTGATGATCCACTTCTGCATTGGTCCTATCCTCCTGATCAATCTAGGACGTAGCCGTACGAGCTGCCGAAGCTCTGTTTGGCAACCTCAGACGCTCCGCCGGCGCCCGCGCGCTGTGTGCGCGCCACCCGACCGTTCACGAACAGGTCGAATTCGCTGGGCGGTTTGACCCGATCGGTTGGAAGCGCAAGAGTTTCGCCTCGAGTCGGTGAAACTAGATGCGCCGTGATGATGATGACAAGTTCACTTTGTTCACGCTGGTAATCAGCGCTGCGGAACAAGGACCCCAGAACCGGCACATCTCCCAGCCACGGCACTTGGTTGACTTGGTCCACAAAGTTGTCCTGAAGCAGTCCGGCGATGGCAAAGCTTTCCCCGTCGCGCAGTTCTATTGTGGTCTTGGCTTCCCGCACGATAAAGCTGGGAACGGTGTCTCCATTGATCGTGAAGTTGGTGCTGGTGTCGATGCTCGAAACCGAGGTGCCCATTTCCAGATTGATCAGGTCGCCGTCCACAACCCGAGGAATGAAGTTCATATTCACACCGAAGGGTTTGTACTCGATTGCCACGACACCGTCGTCTTGCGGCACCGGAATCGGAACTTCACCACCAGCCAGAAACGTTGCTTCCTGACCGGACAGGGCTGAAAGGTTCGGTTCGGCAAGGTTGCGAACAAGGCCCTTCGACTCGAGGGCTTGCAGAAGTAAGTTGACTTGTGCCGATCCGACCCCGAAGCCAAACAACAAGACACCATTTTCCACTGTGACAGGGGGAACAAGGTTCTGCGGATTGAAACCACCGACAAAATCAGTGCCCGTAACTGAAAGCGTTGAAGAAAGCTCTTTAGCGACCGAGCGGTTCATCTCGGCAAAGCGAACTTTCAGCATGACCTGCTGGACGCCACCCACAGACATCAGGTTCGATACACGTTCGGGCGCGTACCGTTCAGCCAATTCAAGTGCGCGGGCCAGTTTGGCCGAGCTGGAGATCGTACCGGACAAAACAATGCCATCATTCGCTGTGCGAACCTCGATGGGTTCATTTGGCAGGATTTGACGCAGACGTTCCTTGAATTCCGTAACATCTGGTGCGACCCGGACGCGGACATTGGCCAAAAGATTGCCTGCGCCGTCAAACAGTGTCAGCGTGGTCAGGCCCGGGGCCTTGCCCAGAACATAGATCGTGCGCTCGGACAACGATGAGATGTCTGCAATGCCGGCATTGGCAATGCTGAGCTCTGCGAAAGGTTGTTCGCTTTCCACAACAATCGCGCGGTTCATCGGAACTTCCAGCGTTTCCACTGTGCCCTTTTTTACCACGCGAAGGGATTCAGCCCAGGCGGCATCGCCGACCGGGCCCATAAAAAGCGACAACCCCAGCAGGGTTGCGCTGATCCAGGAACGTATTGTCATGTGACCTGCCTCTCCGATCACGCCTCGTTTTTTGGGTCTTATGCCCTATGTGCAAAGAGACTGCGCGAAATCCGAATTTATTGCAATAATCAATGGTTTCTGGAATTTTCCTTATGTGGAGAATTGGCAACAACAACAAGAAAAGAGCCGCATCTGAGATGCGGCTCCGATCTTGTAACACTCTGAATTGGCGTCAATTTGTACAGGGGATAGGCACGTTGACAATCTCGCCACCGCGTCTGATGCGCGTCGTGCAGACCTGTTCAACCTCTTCCTTCGGTTCCGGAGCGGCTGCCGTTATTCCAAGCAGTTTGCGCTGATCCACCTCGATTGCCGACGCAACAGAGTCATCCTGCACCCCAACCAAAGCTAGGGAAAGACGCCCGGTGTTCTGGGCCTGCGCGAGTGCTGCGACCTGTTCCGGCGTGGCTGCGACCGTGACTGTGCGTGCAATCGTTGCGCTTGCGACGTCCGAACCAGCGGTCTGGTCGACCGCGATGAGTTGAACATTGGTTTCGATCAGCTTGGTGATGCCGCCGGTGTTGCCCTCGACGGTGCCGCTTGATCCGGTCCAGTAGATGTCGACATTGTCGCCGGGGCGCAGGAAGCCTGAAACACCAGAGGCCACGTCGACGCTGATTGCAAAGGCGCGCATACCTTTTTCAAGTCGAGATGTTAGGCCAGCCGATTCGCCTGGACGCGTGATTTTGACCTCCATAATCGCCTCGTCTTTTTCCATGGTTCTCAGAATATAACGCTCATTGGCGCCACTTTCGGGAAACAGGGCAGTGAGATCAGAGAACGTACCTTCGGGAATCGCGTTTTCCGGCCAGTCTACAGCGCGAATGTCTTCTTGCGTCAGGCGTTCACCGTATTTCAGAGGACGATTTGAAACGTAAACAGTTACCGTCGGGATCACATCGACTTTGGCATTGGCCAGCGCTTCTTCTGCCGCTTGTTTCTGCCGTGCCAGTTCGCTTTGGTAAGCCGCAATATAGTTGCGCGCCATGTAAACGGCGCCCCCAGCCAGAGCAACGCCGACAATCAGGACAAGTCCGAATACCGCTCGCATACATGCACCTCTTTCTTATTTAGTCGGATACTAAGCGGCCAAAGGGCCACTTTGAAACAGCCCAAGTGTTAAATGTAAATTGTGTCGAAATGTGGGACAAAAATGTCTGCTTGTTAGATTCTGCGTCAGCTTTCGCACAATTCCGCAAAACGACTGCTGTCATTTCCTTACGGCAGGCCAGACGAAGAACAACGAAACAAACGCCGCGCCCCAAAAAGGCCGCCGCGTTTATTTGCCCTACACGTTCACCAACAAGCTCAGGAAAGTGGGTGAATGTGAAAACTCGCTGTGGTTCAGTTGGTTCCCGCTGTGACGAGACCGCCAGGCCCGGTGTTCGAGCCGGTGCTGACAACAGAGGAACTCATGGCTTGGTTGATGTTACCGCCGATACCATCAACACTTGAGCTGATGACGAGGTAGGTCGCGCCTGACAGACCGATCAATACTGCGGTCAAAACCACCCAGTCAACAGTCACCGCTCCTGCTTCGTCCGATTTGAACCGATTAAGGAACTTTAGCATCTACATATCTCCAATACGACAATTCAGTGTTTCCCGTAACGTCGCCCAACAGTGGTTCGTTCGGATGGCGGAAATCAGGCCAAAAGTTGATTTTGGTGAAGATATCTAAGATTCAGCACTTTTTCTCGTGTTCCTTATTGCGGTGAGACCTGAAAAGGGCGTGACTAATTCGGTGGCACTCGTGATGTGTCGGGCGGCGTCATGTCTATTAGCCTGTATTTTTGCCTCAGAAGTACCGGTACTTCTGAAACAAAAAAGACCGCGCCTGAAGGCGCGGTCTCGAAATCTTGCTAAACCAGAGGCTTAGTTGGTGCCTGCAGCTGTGATACCACCTGTTGCGGTGTTGCTGCCGGTGCTGATCGACGATGCTTGCAGAGCGGTGTTCACGTCTGTTGCCAGGCCGGTCGCGCCAGCCGAGATCTGCTGGTATGCAACGGCGGCCAGGCCGATGACTGCAGCGGTCAGAACAACCCAGTCAACTGTTACTGCGCCGTCTTCGTCTTTGCGGAAGTTCTTGATGAACTTGATCATGTTACGTCCCTCCTAAAGGATCAAAAAGAGTTTAACAAACCTCGGCGTTCTTCAGAGCTTTCTCTCTCAGGCCGCTCATGTCCGTCTCGGTATGGATTAATGTTTGCCTGTTGTGCGTGGCAGGAATTGGGCCAAACACAGATTTTTTTTCGTACGGCTTAACTTTTTGGTTATAGTTTTTATAACATATTGAAAATAAAAGATAAAAAAATCACAACGATTGAAGCAAAGGCCCTATAGCGATGCAAAATTGCGCCAAATGAGGCGAAACTGCCCCATTTCGCTTTGTTTTTCTGGCCTTGCGGGAAGATTCGGGGTTCAAATCGCCTAAAAAGAAAACATGAGGCAGGCAAATGAATCTCCGGAACGCACTTCAATGCGCCGGTGTGCTGGCGTTTCTGATATCGGGTACTGCATCCGTAAATGCGACCGAGACAGAGCCGCGCGGCGTATACAAGCGCGTCAAAGTCCCAAAACCCGGTGAACGTCCGCGTGTGACCGTGCAGATCACTCCGGAAGAACATGCAGCCAACCCTTCAGCGCCCAGCACGGGCACTGAACTGGTGGTGCCGGAAATCATCGCGCGTACCAAAGTCGCTCCGCTGCCGGCGCCCGGTGCGGAAGTCAAACGAGATCCCAAAGGATCGTACAAGGCTTTCTGGAACTTGATTTCACCGCACATTGATGAAGGTGGGGCCGGGCGGCTTGACGCGGCGATCAGCGCCCTGGCCGCAACCAACGTGAGATCACCGCGACTGCAATCGCTGCAAGATATCGCAAAGGAACGCGGGATCGATATCCTTCGTTCCACTGTGGGAACCAATGTTTCACCTGCGCTGGTGCTTGCGGTCATCTCGGTGGAATCGGCCGGGCGTACAGACGCGGTCAGTTCCGCAGGCGCGCAGGGGCTTATGCAGTTAATGCCCGCGACAGCGGCCAGATTCGGGGTAAAGGACAGCCTTAAGCCCTCTGAGAACATTGCGGGCGGTGTAAAATACCTCAACTGGCTGATGGAAGAGTTCGGGAATGATCCAATACTTGTATTGGCTGGATACAACGCAGGAGAGGGGGCCGTACGCAAACACAGCGGTGTGCCACCCTATGCTGAAACCCGGGACTACGTGCCAAAAGTCCTCGCCGCGTTTCAGATCGCGCGGGCTTTGTGCGCAACGCCGCCAGACCTGATTTCCGATGGCTGTGTTTTTCAGACTTCCAACTAACAAGGCCCGCCGTGATCCGGCGGGCCTTTCCATTTGATCAGGAAACGATTGTCGCTTCCGTTGCGGCGCGCAGCTCATCTTCGCTGACACCTTCCGCCAGTTCGACGATTTTCAGACCGCCTTCAACCACATCCAGCACACCAAGATTGGTGATAATGCGATCCACGACGCCCTTTCCGGTCAGTGGCAGGGTGCATTCCTTCAGGACCTTGCTGTCGCCGTGCTTGTTGGTGTGATCCATCACGACAATCACCCGGCCGACGCCTGCAACCAGGTCCATCGCGCCGCCCATGCCTTTCACCAGCTTGCCGGGGATCATCCAGTTTGCCAGATCGCCTTTTTCATCCACTTCCATGGCGCCCAGAATCGCCGCTGCGATCTTGCCGCCGCGGATCATGGCGAAGGACGTGGCACTGTCGAAATAGGCCGTGCGGGACAGTTCGGTGATCGTCTGCTTGCCTGCATTGATAAGGTCCGGGTCTTCTTCGCCCTCGAAGGGGAAGGGGCCCATGCCCAGCATGCCGTTTTCCGATTGCAGCGTGATGTCCTTGTCACCCACATAGTTTGCCACCAGCGTCGGGATCCCGATACCCAGGTTCACATACATGCCGTCTTCCAGTTCCTCTGCCGCGCGTGCGGCCATCTGATTGCGGTCCCAGGGCATTATGCTTCCTCCTTCTTGCGGGTGGTGCGCTGTTCGATGCGCTTTTCGTGTTCGCCCTGAATGATGCGATGCACATAGATACCGGGCAGGTGGATGCAGTCGGGGTCCAGCGAACCACGCGGAACGATCTCTTCCACTTCGGCCACGCAGATCTTGCCGCAGGTCGCGGCAGGAACGTTGAAATTACGGGCGGTCTTGCGGAAAACCAGATTGCCGGTGTCGTCAGCCTTCCAGGCTTTGACGATGGCCAGATCGGCAAAAATGCCTTCTTCCAGAATGTAGGTCTCGCCGTTGAAGTCCTTGTGCTCTTTCCCTTCGGCTATCACGGTGCCGACGCCGGTCTTGGTGTAGAAGCCCGGGATGCCCGCCCCACCGGCGCGCATCCGTTCGGCCAGTGTTCCCTGGGGGTTGAATTCCAGCTCCAGCTCACCGCTCAGATACTGGCGCATGAACTCGGCGTTTTCACCGACATACGAGCTGATCATCTTCTTGACCTGCTTGGTCTGCAACAGGATGCCGATTCCGAAATCGTCCACACCGGCATTGTTCGACGCAAAGCTCAGGTCTTTGACGCCCGAATCCCGGATGGCCTCAAGCAACAATTCCGGAATGCCGCACAGGCCAAACCCGCCTGCGGCAATCAGCATGCCATCCGACAGCAGCCCATCGAGCGCCTCGGTGGCATTGGCATAGACTTTCTTCATGGAAAACTCCCCCAATGACATGGTGATGGGCTGGTTGTGCCGTCGCGTCACAGGGAAGTCAATGAAACCGGAGGCTGGGTCGTATTTCTACCAATGGAAAAGGCCGTTGCAATTGATCGGGTGGCTCTGCATGTTCGCCGCACTTTTATAGGAGGTTGAAAACATGAAACGAATTTGGGTCTGAGCAACCGCAGCTGCTGCGCTTTTGGCTTTGTCAGCCTGTGAGCCTGATCAGGCGGCGGTACTTCAGCTCGATGGTAACAAGATCAAAGTTGTTGGTACTGGATATTCTGAGAAGTCTTCACTTGAATCTGCAATTTCAACCGCCAACGCACGGTGCGCACAGCAGGGCAAAGAGGCCTTCGTTCTGGCCAGCGATACCGGCTATCAGGGGGTGGACAAGAATGCAGCCCTGATCATCGATGTCCTGACGGCTGCTGCCCAGAACTCAGGCAGCGCACCCGGCTACTATCCTAGCTCAAGCAGCTCGGAAGACTGGCAGACGACGCTCGAAGTGCGGTGCGGCCCTCAGCCCAGGTAATTCGCTGACAGCCCCCCGCAATGCCGAAACGGCGATTGTGGGGGGCTTTTTCAACCCCGACCACCTGTCAGACTAGGTTGTTGCTTTCTTGGCGGTTGCTTTCTTTTTAGACGTGGCCTTCTTCTTGGTGCCTTTTTTGGCAGCGCGCTCGTTGACAAGCTCGATGGCCATTTCCTGCGTTACGTCCTCGGGTTTGATGTCCTTGGGGATCGTCGCGTTGATCTTTTCCCATTTCACATAAGGCCCATAGCGCCCGTCCAGAACCTGCATCGCGCCGCCATCGGGATGCTCACCCAACTCCTTCAGAGGTTTCGCCGCGGCCCGCCGTCCACGACCGGGGTTTGCCCGTTTTTCGGCCAGCAATTCAACGGCGCGGTTCATGCCGATCTCGAACACGTCACTGGGGTCTTTCAGATTGGCGTAGACCGGCTTTGCCTCCTCCGGCAGCTGATGCATCAGGTAGGGGCCGAACCGCCCGAAATTCGCGCTGATTATGCCGCCTTCGGGGTGTTCGCCGATCTGACGGGGCAGGGACAGAAGCGTCAGCGCCTTTTCCAGATCCATGTCATCCTTGCTCCACCCGCGCGGAAGGGATGCGCGCGGGGGCTTTTTGTTCTCGGGCGTGGGTTCGCCCCGCTGAACGTAAGGGCCGAACCGGCCGGACTTCAGCCAGATCTCATCCCCGCCATCTTCGCCCAGCAGCCTTTCGTCACCTTCCGCGCCTTCACCGGCAATCGGGCGCGTATAGGTACATTCCGGATAGTTCCCGCATCCGACGAACCCACCCGTACGAGAGGTCTTCAGGTGCAACTGACCGGTGCCGCATTTCGGGCAGATACGCGGATCGGACCCATCCTCGCGCGGCGGGTACAGCTGCGGAGCCAGAGCTTCGTCTAGCTTATCCAACACTTCCGAAATCCGGAGCTCGGAGGTCTCGCCAATCGCGGCTGAAAAATCACGCCAAAACTTGCCCAGCAGATCCTTGTAGTCGCGCTCCCCGGCGCTGACGTCATCCAGTTGCTCTTCCAGATTCGCGGTGAACTCGTAGCCAACATACTGGCGGAAGAAGTTCAGCAGGAAGATGGTGACGATCCGGCCCTTTTCCTCGGGGATTAGCCTGTTCTTGTCCTTGCGGACATATTCCCGATCCTGGATCGTCGTTACGATCGAGGCATAGGTAGATGGGCGCCCGATCCCCAGCTCTTCCATCCGTTTGACCAAAGTGGCCTCGGTATAGCGCGGGGGCGGTTGGGTATGGTGTTGAAGGGCCAGAACGGATTCGTTCTCGGACAGGATTGCTTCTTTCGCGATCTTGTCACCGCTGTCGCTGGTCGCCTTGGCAAACTGATCCTTCAGAGAGGCTTTGGCAAAACGGGCCGGATCGCCCTGCGTGATCTGTGGCAGGCGCTTTTCATCCTCGTCCGCGACGTCATCCCGGCCTTCTTCGTATACCCGCATGAACCCATCGAACATTACCACCTGGCCCGTGGCGCGAAGGCCGACCTGACCGTCGTCGCTGCCGATCTCGACGGTGGTGCGCTCCAGACGTGCGGCAGCCATCTGACAGGCGATGGTGCGTTTCCAGATCAGGTCATAAAGCTTGCGCTGATCCTCGTCTGTCACTTTCAGCGCCTTGGCGTCGCGCGACATATCCGTCGGTCGGATACACTCGTGGGCTTCCTGCGCGTTCTTGGCCTTGTTCTTGTAGATGCGCGGGCTGTCCGGCACATATTCTGCACCGTAGCGATCCGCGATGGCGTCGCGGGTCGCGGCCACGGCCTCAGGCGCCATATCGATCCCGTCGGTCCGCATATAAGTAATGTATCCGGCTTCATAAAGCCGCTGCGCCACCTGCATTGCATGGCGCGCGCCCATGCCGAATTTGCGGCTGGCCTCCTGTTGCAGGGTCGAGGTCATGAACGGAGCGCTTGGGTTACGTGCGGCGGGTTTGGCCTCGACCGATGTCACGCTCAGCGCGCGGCTGGTGATCGCCTGAACCGCCAGCTCGGCCTGTGTCGCATTGGCCAGATCGTGCTTGTCCAGCTTCTTGCCGGCCAGCGTGACCAGACGCGCCTCATAGGTCTGCCCGCGCGGTGTCTCGAACAGCGCCCGAACCGACCAGTATTCCACCGGCTTGAATGCCTCGATTTCCATCTCGCGCTCGACGATCAGGCGCAGACAGACGGATTGCACGCGACCCGCCGATTTCGCACCCGGCAGTTTGCGCCACAAAACCGGAGACAGGTTGAACCCCACCAGATAATCCAGCGCGCGGCGGGCCAGATAGGCCTCGACCAACGGCATATCGACCTGACGCGGGTTCTGCATCGCCTCGGTCACGGCGTCCTTGGTGATGGCGTTGAATGTGACGCGGCTGACGGGCGTATCCTTCTTGATCGAGCGGCGTTTGGTCAACGCCTCCTGTAGGTGCCAGCTGATTGCCTCGCCCTCGCGGTCGGGGTCAGTGGCGAGGATCAGCGCATTGTCTTCTTTCAACGCGTCGGCAATGGCCTTGACATGCTTGCGGCTGTCGTTCCCGACCTCCCATTTCATCGAGAAGTCATGTTCAGGATCGACCGATCCATCCTTTGGCGGCAGGTCCCGCACATGGCCGTAAGAGGCCAGAACCGTGTAGTCGGGGCCCAGGTATTTATTGATTGTTTTTGCTTTGGCCGGAGATTCTACAACAACTACGGGCATTTAAGGGGAAACCTCGCTCGACGAATTTGGCGCCTTCTATGGTGGTGCAAAATGTGTGGGGCAAGCGGGAATTGTCAATGCGTTCCTTTCGTCGGTGGAAAAGCGCCGTGATTTCAGTGCGCTATCACAAATCTTCAGAAACCGGGCACGCCGGAACGAGGGTACGATCAACTTGCCAGCGACAACAGACCTCCGGGCTGACGCTGGATTCGCCCATCAAGTTCAAGGTCGATCAGCGCCGGTCCAAGCTCACCGGCCGAGGCCGCGATATCCCGCAGCAATTGATCTTCGGCGATGGGCGAGGGGCCAAGCCGCGCGATGATTTGCTCGTGCAGGTCTCTTGCAGGACGCACGATTGGTTCCGAGGGCGGTTCGATTGGCCGGCAAATCAGGTCGTCCTGCCTCGGCAAGGCTTCAATAACGTCTTCAGCAGATCGGACAAGTGTGGCGCCGTCACGAATCAACAGATTGCAACCGGCGGCCCGCGCGTCGAACGGATGGCCGGGAACGGCCAGAACCTCGCGCCCCTGATCCAGTGCGTCCCGTGCCGTGATCAGACTGCCGGACTTGGCGGCTGCCTCGACGACGACAACCGCCTGCGCAAGCCCCGAAATGATCCGATTTCGGCGTGGAAAGTGCCGGGCCTGGGGTGTTACGCCCATCGGTTGTTCCGAAATCCGCAAGCCGCGGGACGCGATGTCATGGGCCAGTTCCGTGTTTTCGGCGGGATAGATCACATCAACGCCACCGGCCATGACTGCCACGGTGCCGGTCTCCAGCGCGGCCATATGTGCGGCTGTATCGATGCCACGCGCCAGGCCAGAGACGATTACGTGCCCCTTGCTGCCCAGTTCGGTGGCCAGGCCACGTGCCATCCGCGCGCCGAGCGAGGAACAGTTTCGCGCGCCGACCATCGCAATCGTTGGCTTTTGCAGCAGCGAAACGTCTCCGATCGCCCAAAGCAGCGGCGGGGCTTCGCTGAGTCCAGCCAGGGCCGCGGGGAAATCAGCGGACCCAAGGCACAAAAGCCGCGCTTTAGCGGCTTTTGCGGCCCTGAGTTCCGCCTCGATCACGCCGGGGGGGCAGGTTTCATACCCTTTTATACCGGCGGCGCGTGCCATTTCAGGCAGCGCGGCCAGCGCGTTCTGCGCTGAGCCATGTTCGCGAAGCAGCCGACGAAATGTCGCCGGACCGACCTTGCGAGAACGCAACAGACGAAGCCACGAGAACCGGTCCTCTTCCGTGGTGGGTGGGAGTGGGGGGTGATTGGAAGAAAGCTGCTCTTCGGTCATCCGTTGCTCCGCCTTGTTGCAGAACTGGTTTACGGGACAGGCAGTTAACAGCTTGTGAATCGTCGAAAATTAGAACTGTTTTTTTGCAATTCTGTCAGAGAAAAGCATAGAACACATTGATAATAAGCAAAATAAATAATGCTCAGTCAGAAAGGGCGCTTTGGTCGCCTAAGGCAATTTTCGCGAAAAAAGAGACGCTGGGTTAACCCTGCGCCTCCGGGAATGCGCCGCTTCCGACTCAGGCGGCCGAACCACCGACAGTCAGCCCGTCCATCAGCACGGTCGGCTGGCCAACACCCACCGGCACCCATTGCCCGTCCTTGCCACAGGTTCCCATACCTGGGTCCAGCGCCATATCGTTGCCCAGCCCGCGGATGCGTTTCAAGGCCGACGGCCCGTCACCGATCAACGTGGCGCCCTTGACCGGCGCGCCGATTTTGCCGTTTACGACACGATATGCCTCGGTGCACGAGAAAACGAACTTGCCGTTGGTGATGTCCACCTGACCCCCGCCGAATCCAACGGCCCAGATGCCGTCCTTGATATCAGCCACCAGGGCCTGCGGGTCGGCTTCGCCACCCAGCATGATCGTGTTGGTCATGCGCGGCATGGGTTTGTGCGCATAGCTCTGCCGCCGCCCGTTACCCGTAGGAGCAACCCCCATCAGTCGCGCATTCTGGCGGTCCTGCATGTATCCGGTCAATATACCGTCTTCGATCAGCACCGTGCGCGCGCTGGGCGTGCCCTCATCATCCACGGTGATCGAGCCGCGACGATCAGCAATCGTGCCGTCATCCACCACGGTCACGCCTTTCGAAGCAATCTGCTGCCCCATCAACCCGGCAAAGGCCGAGCTGCCCTTGCGGTTGAAGTCGCCTTCCAGGCCGTGGCCGATGGCCTCGTGCAGCAGGATGCCCGGCCAGCCGGGGCCAAGCGCGACTTCCATGACACCGGCCGGTGCAGGAACCGCGTCCAGGTTGACTAGTGCGATACGCAGGGCTTCGCGGGCCTTGGCCTGCCAGTCGGCGGGGTCGATCAACCCGCTCAGGCCAACCCGGCCACCACCACCGGCGGATCCGCTTTCGCGGCGTCCGTTCTGTTCGACAATGACCGACACGTTCACGCGGGTCATGGGGCGCACATCGCGGACCATCACACCATCGGGGCGCAGAATCTCGACCTCTTGCACGGCTGCCGCGATCGTGGCGCTGACCTGAACCACACGCGGGTCCAGATCGCGGGCGAAGGCGTCGATCTCACGCAATGTCTCGATCTTGACCGGGAAAGCGGCAGAATCAATCGGGTCTTCGTCCGTATAGAGGCGCGTATTGGTGGAGCGCGGAGCATCCGCCAAGACCCCGCCGCCATCCCCGACAGCCAGTCTTGCTGTTTCCGCCGCCCGTTTCAGGGCAGGAATCGAGACGTCTGTGGAATGCGCATATCCAGCCACTTCACCTTGTACGGCACGCAGCCCGAACCCTTCCGACGCATCGTAAGACGCGGTGCGCAGACGGCCGTCATCGAACACGAGAGACTCGGATTTTCGCCGCTCGACAAACAGCTCTCCGTCCTCGGCCCCGTCCGTGGCCGAGCGCAAAATGGCAAGCGCTTCATCGTGTGGTAGAGCGCTTTCAAACGGGCGAAACGGGGCGTCGGACATGGGTTGCGACCTTTCGGGTTTGATCCAGATCAAAAATAGCGTCTGTTTGACGCAAGCATTTTGCTTTATCTACCCGACGGAATATGGTTTTTAACGCGGCCAAAGACAACGGGAGAGGTGCGACCGATTCACACCTTTTCGCCAGGGACGCAAAGATCAAACGATCAGGACAGAACATGAAGAATGCTTTGATGCTTTCAGGGTTTATGACAGCCCTCTCCAGCCTTCCAGCCATGGCTCAGGAGCTTGAGATTATTGGCAAGCCGGTTGACGGCGGTATGGGCTTTCAGCCCGCGGCCACCAGCCTTGCCACGGGAATTCAGCGTCTGGACGGCATGATTCTGGTGATCATCACCGTCATCTGCCTGCTGGTTGCCGGCCTGCTGGTTTATTGCATCGTGCGTTACAACGAACGCGTTAACCCGAAACCGGCGCGTTTTTCACACTACACCCCGGTTGAGATTGCATGGACCCTTGGCCCGATCCTGATTCTGGTCTTCATCGGTGCGTTTTCGCTGCCGGTTCTGTTCAAACAGCAGGAAATTCCGGAAGGCGACATCACCATCAAAGTCGTGGGCAACCAGTGGTACTGGACCTATGAATATGTTGATCACGATTTTGCCTTTGACAGCTACCTGCTGGGCCATCCGGCCACTCTGGACGAGGGCGCGCGCCCGGCCGACGCGGATGTGACTCCGTTTGTTCTGGATGACGCCATGCGCGCCAAGCTGGCAGATGCGGGTTACAGCGAAGACGAATGGCTGCTGGCCACCGACACTGCCGTTGTTGTCCCGGTTGGCAAGGTTGTCGTGATGCAGGTTACCGCATCTGACGTGATTCACTCCTGGACTATCCCGTCCTTCGGCGTGAAGCAGGATGGCGTGCCCGGGCGTCTGGCGGAACTTTGGTTCGAGGCCGAGAAGGAAGGCATCTATTTCGGTCAGTGTTCGGAACTCTGCGGCAAAGACCACGCTTATATGCCGATCACCGTGAAAGTCGTCAGCCAGGAAGCGTATGACCAGTGGCTGCAAGGTGCGATCGAAGAATATGCCGGTCTGCCGCAAAGCTATCAGGTTGCTTCGAACTGAGCACACTGAGGGCGGGTAAAAGCCCGCCTGACACGAAATGCAGGCTGTGCGGGCTGACCGCGCAGCTTTCGCCCCAGAAGGACCCGAGATGACCGACGCAAGCATCAATGCCAGCACAGCGACCGCCCACGCGGACGAGGCCAGCTTTGGCGATTACTTCGCCCTGCTGAAGCCGCGCGTGATGTCTCTGGTCGTGTTCACGGCGCTGGTCGGTCTGCTGGCGGCCCCGGTTCCGGTCCACCCCTTTGTCGGGTTCTGCGCCATTCTGTTCATCGCCATCGGTGGCGGTGCATCGGGTGCGCTGAACATGTGGTGGGATGCGGATATCGACAAGGTGATGAAACGCACCAAAGGTCGCCCGATCCCCTCCGGCAAGGTAGAGGAGGGTGAGGCGATGGCCATCGGCCTGACCCTGTCGGGCCTGTCGGTCATCATGCTGGGCCTTGCGACCAACTGGTTCGCAGGTGCGTTTCTGGGCTTCACAATCTTTTTCTATGTCGTTGTCTACACGATGTGGCTGAAGCGCTCGACCCCGCAGAACATCGTGATCGGTGGTGCGGCGGGCGCTTTCCCTCCGGTGATCGGCTGGGTGGCTGCTACCGGGTCCATGGAGGTTGAACCGTGGCTGATGTTCGCCCTGACCTTCATGTGGACACCGCCGCATTTCTGGGCACTCGCGCTGTTCATGCGCTCGGACTATGATGACGCGGGCGTGCCTATGCTGACCGTCACACATGGTCGCCGTGCGACGCGTGTACACATTCTCGTCTATACGGCCCTGCTGGCGATACTGGCGGTGGGAACCGCGTTCTCTGGCATCGGTGGTCCCATCTATCTGACCGTGGCTTTGGTGTTGAACGCGTTGTTCCTGCGCGGCGCCTGGCAAATTTCACGTCGGACCGAGGATGACTCGGAGGCCGATAATTTCAAGGTCGAACGCAGCTTTTTCAAGCTTTCGCTGCTCTACCTCTTCCTGCATTTCGGCGCTATTCTGGCCGAAGCCTTGCTGAAACCCTATGGTTTGGGAGGATGGTCATGAGCCTGCGCAAAAGCCATGAACTGCATCAGCGTCGGTTCAGCCGCAATCTGGGCGTCGGCCTGACGCTGGCTGCCTTTATCGTGATCATTTTCGGCCTGACGATCGTCAAGGTCTCGGGTACTGACTTCAACATGGCCACACAGGAGGTCCAGAACTGATGGCTTTGTCTGGTCCACAGAAAACGGTCGCTCAAACCGTGGGTGTGGTTGTCCTGATGGGTAGCCTGGCCTGGGCGGCGGTACCATTCTACGACTGGTTCTGCCGCGTGACCGGATTTGGCGGTACAACCGGTGTGGCCGAAGCCGCCCCCGAAGACATTCTGGACCGCACGGTCACCGTACGGTTTGATGCGTCCAAGGCCAAAAACATGGCCTGGGAATTCAAACCGGTCGTTCGCGAGATGGAAGTGCGCATCGGCGAGACCGGACTGGCTTTCTATGAGGCCTACAACCCAACGGATCGTCCAATAGCGGGTCAGGCCTCATACAATGTGGCACCCTATTCGGCGGGCGGGTATTTTCAAAAAATTGCCTGTTTCTGCTTTGAAGAGCAGGTGCTGCAACCCGGCGAGCGGGTAGAGATGCCGGTGACCTTCTTCGTCGATCCTGAAATGGTCGAAGATCTTGAAGCAAAGTATGTTCATACGATCACGCTGTCGTATACATTCTACGAAATTGACCTGCCAGAGGGCTATGCCGCCCTTGAAGCGCAGGCAGAAACAAACACGAACTAACGCCTGTAGGTGAGGGACGCTGATGGCACACGCTAAAAACCATGATTATCACATTCTGGCCCCGTCGATCTGGCCTCTGATCGGAGCTGTCGGCGGCTTTGTGATGTTGTTCGGAGCCGTCCTTTGGATGCACGGATTGACCCCGTGGATGTTCTGGGCCGGTCTGGTCGCAGTTCTTTACACCATGTTCGCTTGGTGGTCCGAAGTTGTTGTCGAAAGCCGCCAGGGGGATCACACCCCTGTGGTTCGCATCGGTCTGCGGTACGGTTTCATCCTGTTCGTCATGTCCGAGGTGATGTTCTTCTTTGCCTGGTTCTGGTCGTTCTTCAAACATCGCATGTACCCGATGTACGACTATGCCGGCACCGAATACATCCAGCCGGACATCCACGCGGTTGACCCGTTCCACCTGCCGCTGATCAACACTCTGGTTCTGCTGCTGTCGGGCTGTGCTATCACCTGGGCCCACCACGCGCTGGTGCATGACAACGACCGCAAAGCGCTGATCAACGGTCTGGCCATCGGTATCGTTCTGGGCATTGCCTTTACCGGTTTGCAGGCGTTCGAATACTATGAGCTGCTGGCCCATGAAGGCTGGAAATTTGGCGATGATCAGTTCTATTCGAACTTCTTCATGGCGACCGGTTTCCATGGTTTCCACGTCATCATCGGCACCATCTTTCTGTCGGTCTGCCTGATCCGGGCCCTCAAAGGCGACTTCACACCGGAAAAGCATGTCGGGTTCGAAGCGGCGGCCTGGTACTGGCATTTCGTTGACGTTGTCTGGCTGTTCCTGTTTTTTGCAGTCTACATCTGGGGCCAGGCCCCGCTGATGTAAGCCAGATCAGTTGATCAAATTGCTAAAGCCGCCCTTGAGGGGCGGCTTTTTCTCTGTTCCGGGCGCAAGATTGCGCCCCATACAATTGCGTGGTTGCAATTTGGCCCACACGCCCCTTAACAAGACGCCGGTTCCTGAAACGAGGTTCGACCCTGCCATGCGCCGCATTCTGTTCCTGCTGATCTTCGGCCTCGCCGGTTTGGGCGTTCTGCTGTCGCTGGGTACCTGGCAGATGCAGCGTCTGGCCTGTAAACAGGAGCTGTTGGCAGAGATTGAAAGCCGCATTTCAGCCGACCCTATCGCCTTGCCCCGGCAGGTTTCAGAGGACACCGACAAATACCTTCCGATAACGGTTTCGGGTGAGATGGAACCAGGCGAAATCCATGTTCTTGTTTCGGTCAAACAGGTCGGGGCAGGGTATCGCATCATCCAATCGTTCAGCACCGAGGACCGCACAATTCTGGTCGATCGGGGGTTTGTGCCGACAACTGCAAAACAGGCGTCGCGTCTGACCGGTCCGATGGAGATCACCGGCAACCTGCACTGGCCGGATGAGGTCGACAGCTATACGCCCGAGCCCGATATTGACGACAACATCTGGTTTGCCCGGGACGTGCCCAATCTGGCCGCCGCGCTGGGGGCCGAACCGGTGTTACTGATTGCACGGTCTCAGACCGACCCGAACGTGACGCCTTTGCCGGTGGATACGGCGGGGATTCCAAACGATCACCTGCAATATGCAATCACCTGGTTTGGCTTGGCTCTGGTTTGGGCTGTGATGACCGGTTATTTCCTGTGGCGCAATCGCGCCCCTTCTGAGAGTGAAGAGCAATGAAATACATCTCGACCCGTGGCCAAGCGCCAGAACTGACCTTTGAAGAGGCGATGCTGACCGGATTGGCCCGCGATGGGGGGCTTTATCTGCCCGCCGAGATCCCTGTGATGAGCCATGACGAGATCGCGGCGCTTGCTGGTCTGCCCTATGAAGACATCGCGTTCCGTGTGATGTGGCCCTATGTCAGCGGCTCCTTTGCAGAGGATGAGTTCAAGCAGATCATCGCGCGTGCCTACGAGGGTTTTGGTCATGACGCCCGCGCGCCGCTGAAGCAGCTGAACGAGAATCACTTCTTGCTGGAGCTCTTCCACGGCCCCACGCTGGCCTTCAAAGACTTTGCCATGCAGTTGATCGGCCAGCTGTTCCAGGTGGCCCTGAAACGGCGCAATGACCGCGTGACCATCGTGGGCGCGACCAGCGGCGACACCGGTTCTGCCGCGATTGAGGCGTTCCGGGGGCTGGATGCCGTGGATGTGTTCATCCTGTTCCCGCATGGCCGCGTGTCCGAGGTGCAGCGTCGCCAGATGACGACGCCTGCGGACAGCAACGTTCATGCCTTGGCCGTGGATGGCGATTTCGATGATTGTCAGGCCGCGCTGAAAGATATGTTCAACGATTTCGACTTCCGCGACGGGGTCAAGCTGGCAGGTGTGAACTCGATCAACTTCGCCCGGGTGCTGGCGCAGATCGTTTATTATTTCTCGGCCGCCGTCAGCCTCGGCGCGCCGCACCGCAAGGTCAGTTTCACTGTGCCGACCGGCAATTTCGGCGACATCTTCGCAGGCTATCTGGCCAAGCGCATGGGCTTGCCCATCGACCGTTTGGTCGTTGCAACCAACCAGAATGACATCCTGCACCGCTGTCTGTCGGGTGAGGGGTATTTCAAGGGCGACACCATCCCCTCGATCAGCCCGTCGATGGACATTCAGGTCAGCTCGAACTTTGAGCGGGCGTTGTATTACGCCTATGGCGAGGACGGCGGTGCCGTGGCGCAGCTGATGGACGAGCTCAAAAATGGCGGCTTCAACGTCAGCCAGGGCGCGATGGAAGCGCTGCGCGAGAGTTTCGACTCGGGCCGAGTGTCCGAGGAGGAAACGCTGGCGACGATCCGGCATACGCTTGCCCACAGCGCGGAACTGGTCTGCCCGCACACTGCGGTCGGGATCAAGGTCGGCGAAGACCACCGTGCCACCGATACCCCGATGATCACCTTGGCGACCGCGCATCCCGCCAAGTTCCCAGCGGCGGTCGAGAGGGCGAGCGACGTGCATCCACCTCTTCCATCCCGCATGTCTGATCTGTATGAACGTCCGGAACGGGTGACCCGCATCGCCAATGATCTGGGTGCCCTTGAGGATCATATAAAAAGGCACATCGCTGAGTGACTGTCAGACAAGACCAACTGAAGAACGGGTTTCGTATCGTCAGTGAACATATGCCGGGGCTGCAATCTGCGGCCATCGGCATCTGGGTAACCGCCGGTGGGCGGCATGAGCGGATCGAACAGAACGGAATCGCGCATTTCCTTGAACATATGGCGTTCAAGGGAACAGAGCGCCGTTCGGCGCTGCAAATCGCCGAGGCGATCGAGGATGTTGGCGGGTATATCAACGCCTATACCTCGCGCGAGGTAACGGCCTATTACGCGCGCGTTCTGAAGGACGACGTGGCGCTGGCGATGGACGTGATCGGCGACATCGTTCTGAACCCGGTTTTCGACCCGCGCGAAATCGAGGTCGAACGCGGCGTGATCCTTCAGGAGATCGGCCAGGCCTATGACACGCCCGACGATGTGATCTTTGACTGGTTGCAGGAGCAGAGCTATCACGACCAGCCTTTGGGCCGAACCATTCTGGGACCATCCGAACGGGTCAGTGCGTTTTCACGAGAAGACCTCTCTGGCTTCGTAGCAGAGCATTATGGCCCCGATCAGATGATCCTGTCCGCTGCCGGTGCCGTGGATCACGATCAGCTGATAAAAATGGCCGAAGAGATGTTCGGTCATCTGCAACCACGCACCGGGCTGATCGCTGACCCTGCGCGCTTTACCGGTGGTGAAGCACGGCAGGAGAAAAAGCTGGAGCAGGCCCATTTTGCACTTGCGCTGGAAAGCCCGGGCTATCGCGACGATGCGATCTATACGGCGCAGATATATTCGACGGCTCTGGGTGGCGGCATGTCCTCACGGCTGTTCCAGGAGGTGCGTGAAACACGCGGGCTCTGCTATACGATCTTTGCCCAGACTGGTGCCTATGCGGATACCGGTACGACGACGATCTACGCCGGTACCTCGGCAGATCAGGTGGCAGAGCTTGCCACCATCACCATCGACGAGATGAAGCGCGCAGCAGAGGACATGACCACGGAAGAGGTTGCCCGTGCCCGTGCGCAGATGAAAGCCGGGATGTTGATGGGGCTGGAAAGCCCGTCAAACCGGGCCGAACGGCTGGCGCGGCTGGTTCAGATCTGGGGGCGGGTCCCGTCTCTGGAAGATACGGTGGCCAAGATCGATGCGGTCAGCACCGAAAATGTGCGCGTATTTGCCGAGCAGATGGCCGTCAACGCACCTGCCGCTTTGGCGCTGTACGGGCCGGTTTCGGGGGCGCCGACATTGGCCGAACTACAGGAGAGGCGGGCGGCGTGATGCTGTTGGGCAGACGCAAGCTGAAACTCGAGACTGCGCGGCTCAGCCTGCGCCCGCCTGTACATTCCGACTTCAACGATTGGGCCGCGTTGCGGCGAGCCTCGAAAGGTTACCTGACGCCTTGGGAACCGATCTGGGCCAAGGACCACCTGAGCCGCAAATCCTTTACCAACCGTGTGTATTGGGCACAACGTTCGGTAGCGGCCGGGACGGCAATTCCGCTTTTTCTGTTTCGCCGTGAAGATGACGTGTTGGTTGGGGCCATCACGCTGGACAACATTCGGCGCGGTCCCGCACAGGCGGGCACATTGGGGTACTGGACCGGTCAGGCCTTTGCCCGACAAGGGTATATGCGTGAAGCCATCGGCGCGATGGTTCACCATGCCTTTACCCGTTTGGACCTGAGCCGGATTGAAGCCGCCTGCCTGCCGGAAAACCGGGCGTCGCGCGGGTTGCTGGAAAGCTCGGCCTTCAAATACGAGGGCGTGGCGCAGTCGTATTTGCAAATCAACGGGCGGTGGCGGACGCATGTTCTGTATGCCAGCCTGCGGTCTGACCGGCGTGGAAAAACCGACGCGGGATAGGGGGCGCTGCCCCCGTCGCGGCAAGCCGCGCCTCCCCCGGGATATTTGGGGCCAGATGAACAAGGGGCATGACTTGTTGTCTTTCTGCGCTACACTCGGGGTATGCGCTGGTTGATTGCGGCATTAATGGTGATTTCGGGCGGGGCCGCTGCGCAGGAGCGACGGCCAAGTCATTGTGTCGCCATTGCCGATGCGGCGCCCGGAATCGAGTATCTGCACAGGGCGGCCTGGCAGGATCCGGTGCCGGAATTCTCGGTGCGGATTAGCTATATCGCGCATGCCTCTTTCATGATCCAGACCCGCGGCGGGCTGAATGCGGTGACGGATTTTACCGGATTTATCGGCAGCGCAAACCTGATCCCCGACGTGGTGACGATGAACCATGCCCACGGCACGCATTGGACGGCGCATCCCGACCCGGCCATTCCGCATGTTCTCCCGGGGTGGGGAGAGTTCGGGAAAGGTATCGAGCATCATCTGGATCTGGGTGAGATGCTGGTGCGCAATGTCTCGACCGATATCCGGTCTGTATATGGTGGGGTCGAAGAACGCGGCAATTCGATTTTTGTGTTCGAGGTTGAGGGGTTGTGCATAGGTCATCTGGGGCATTTGCATCATGTCCCTTCGGATGAACAGTTTGCCGCGCTCGGGCGGCTGGATGTGGTCATGGCCGCCGTGGATGGCGGGACCACGATGCCTTTGCCCGATATGATTGCGGTTCTGAAACGGCTGAAAAGTTCTGTCATCATTCCGATGCACTGGTTCTCGCAGTTTTCGCTGGATCGCTTCCTGGTGGATATCAGGGATACATTTCCGGTTGAGCGCGGCGGGGTGTCGGAGATCACCGTGTCGTTGCGGAACCTTCCGGACCGCCCCACGGTTGTGGTGCTTGAGCCGCGCTATCTGATTGATCTTGAATAAGGCTTGCGGCAACCGCATCGCTTGGGCATTGGAGGCGTATGAGTTTGAACCCCGCTGATGACCGTTTTGCCGCGCTGCTCCGTTCGAAACTGGGCGACGGTGTCCTGCGCCCCGTAGAGGAACGGTATTTGGAAGAACCGCGCGGGCGTTTTTCGGGACGGGTCGGTCTGCTGGCCTTGCCGCGAAACACCGATGAGGTGGCGCAGCTGGTAAAATTGGCTGCACAGGCACAGGTTCCGATTGTTCCATATGGCGGCGGCACTGGCCTGGTCGGCGGGCAGGTGATGTCGGCGGGGCCTGCGCCGTTGGTGATCTCGTTGGAACGGATGACCGTCATCCGGTCTGTCTTTCCAACCGAGAACGTTCTGGTCGCCGAAGCCGGGGCTATTCTTCAAGATGTTCAGGCCGCAGCCGAGGCGGTAAACCGGTTGTTTCCTTTGTCATTGGCGGCGCAGGGATCCTGCCGGATCGGGGGCAACCTGTCGACCAACGCAGGGGGCGTCAACGTTTTGCGGTATGGCAACGCGCGCGACCTGTGCCTGGGGCTTGAGGCGGTGCTGCCCAGTGGTGAGATCTGGCATGGCCTCAGCCGGCTGCGAAAGGACAACACCGGCTATGACTTGCGCAACCTGCTGATTGGGGCCGAGGGGACGCTGGGGATCATCACTGCCGCATCGCTGAAGCTGTTCCCGCGACCCACCGGTGTCGGGACCGCGGTGTTTCAGGTGGCTTCTCCCGAAGCGGCGATCGACCTGCTGGCTTTGGCGCGGGACAAGGTGGGTGAGGCCGTCAGCACGTTTGAACTGATCCACCGGCAAGGGCTTGATTTCCTGACCGAGGTTCTGCCGGATGTCCGTCAGCCGTTCGCCTCGCCCCCGGAGTGGAGCGTTTTGATCGAGCTGGGTCTGGCTGATGGGCAATCACCATTTGCCGCGTTGGAGGAACTCTTTGTTCGCGCTGAAGAACTCGGTCAGGTTCAGGACGGAGTAATCGCCCAAAGTGAAGCGCAGAGAGCCGATTTGTGGGCGGTGCGCGAACGCATTCCCGAAGCCAATCGTCTGATCGGGTCAGTGTCGAGCCATGATATCTCGATCCCGATTTCCAGAATTCCCGATTTCATTTGCGAAGGCAGAGAATTGATTGCACGCCTGGGGCCCTTCCGGATCAATTGCTTTGGTCATCTTGGTGACGGCAACCTGCATTACAACGTGTTCCCGCCCAAAGGGCGATACCGATCGGAATTTGATGATCAAAGAGGCGCGATCAAGCAGGCCGTCCATGATCTGGTCTATTCCTTCGACGGTTCGGTCAGTGCCGAACATGGGGTCGGGCGCCTAAAGACCAGCGATTTGGAACGCTACTGCGATCCAGCCAAGCTGGGCGCGATGCGGGCCATCAAGCGGGCATTGGACCCGCAGGGCATCATGAATCCCGGCGCGGTTCTGAAAGGGTGAACACGGCCCGAACGTCGGACCGTGCCCGGTTGATTCCTACGATGCAGGCAGGATCACCTTGTCGATCACATGGATCACGCCGTTCTTGGTTTCGATGTCGGCCTGAACCACGTTGGCGTCATTCACCATCACACCCGAATCCAGATCGATCGTGATATCGCCGCCTTGTACGGTTGCAGCCGTCATGTCATCGCTCAGATCACCTGACATCACTTTGCCCGGCACGACATGGTAGGTCAGAATGGCAACCAGCTGATCCTTGTTTTCGGGCTTCAGCAAGTTTTCGACGGTGCCTTCTGGCAAAGCCGCGAACGCGTCATCGGTGGGGGCAAACACGGTGAACGGGCCTTCGCCTTTAAGTGTGTCCACCAGTTCGGCGGCCTGAACTGCCGCGACGAGTGTTTCAAAGCTGCCAGCGGCGACGGCTGTGTCGACAATGTCCTTGCCGTGACCATCGGCGAATGCAGCAGTGCTGAACAGGATCGAGGCGACACCGGCGGCGGCGAATTTGCGGAACATGAGCTAAACTCCCTGGGTTGAAATGCTTCAAGCAGCATCACACAGGGTACGGGACAGCCTGACCACAAGATCACTTATATTGATCCGTTTTGCGGCTTGATCGGCGCGAAAACCAGCCTAAGCCTTTCCGGTTTTTAGTTTCCAGTCACGTTTTTGTGAAAAACTCCTGGTCAGAGTCCTTCGAATTCGCACAGGACATGCACGTCCATGCCCATCTCTTCCAACACTTTACTGCCGCCAAGCTCGGGCAGGTCAATGATGAAGGCGCACGAGACGATTTCGCCCCCAAGCCGCTCGATCAGCTTGATGCCCGCCGCTGCAGTTCCGCCCGTGGCGAGCAGATCGTCAACCACCAGAATTTTTTCGCCGGGTTGGATGGCATCGTCATGGATCTCGACGATCGCCTCTCCGTATTCCAACTTGTAGTCCTGGCTGATTGTCGTGCCGGGCAGTTTGCCTTTCTTGCGGATCGGGACAAAACCGACGCTCAACTGATGTGCAATCGCACCGCCCAGAATGAACCCGCGTGCTTCAAGCCCGACCACTTTGTCAATCTGCTCACCGGCATAGGGGTGCAGCATCTGGTCAATCGCCATCCGAAACCCACGGGGGTCGGCAAACAGGGTTGTCACATCCCGAAACATGATCCCTTCATGCGGGAAATCGACGATGGTTCGGATATAATCTTTGACAGATTTATTTCTGGACATGGACCAACCTTTTAGCGTCAAACACAGGTATTGTGTTTGGCCCAACGGGGTTGGCCATGCAAGGAACAATTCCACGGTTGGATCAGCACGGGAGTGAGGTTGCAGCGTTGAGCAGGCCAAAAACCGAGGCAACTTGTGCGCCGGCCAAGATAAGTCTCCGATCCATTTTCTTGCTTGCTGCCACCTGTTCCAAACAGTTCCACGCTCGAATTTCCGGTAGCGCAATGAGCAATCTGTTTGGTTTGCAATTCGACATGTCCGTGTCTCAGGCGCGGTCGGCTTCAATTGCGAGGAGCTGGCTCAAGAACGGTCCGAAGGTGGCAAGGTTCATTGTCAATGTCCTGTCCTTGCCGTTAAGTGCCCGATAACGACAAAAACTATGCTATGGATATGCACAGCATCGCCAGATAGAGCTTAACTTCGTTGGGAAAAATACACGTGGCCAGGAATGAAGGCAAAGGATCGGCCAAGAAAAACAGTCAGTTGGTCTTACGCCTCGACAGGGATGAACGTGACTCGTTTGTCGAGCTTTGCAAAGAGCTGGACACGTCGGCTGCGCGCGAAATCCGCAGATTTATCCGTGGATTCATGAAAGAGCACGCCGAAGACTGATGCGGTGTCAGGCCGGTCGGCGTAGGACCGCCGTGGCCATACCCATGCCGATCAAGGTCAACCCGCCAAACCGTGTCATCGCAGTGATTACGCTGGCGCGGCCGATCAAACGCCGCAACCTGTCTGCCAACAGGGCGTAGGCCAACGCGTTCAACCAGGCCAGCCCGACGAATGTGGCAATCAGGATGACGAACTGAGGTCCAAGCGGTTCAGCGGGGCGTATGAACTGCGGCACAAAGGCAATGAAGAAGGCAATGGATTTCGGGTTCAGGGCTGTGACGGCGGCTGCGTGGCCAAATACGCTGCGCGCTGTGACATCCCGCCCGGTGTCGACCATGTTCAATCCACCGGCTGGCGCACTGCGCAACAGCTTGATCCCAAGCCAGACCAGATAGGCCGCGCCCACCCATTTGAGAACGGAAAACAACGTGGCCGAAGCCAGAACAAGCGCGCCAAGTCCCAGCAAAGATGCGGTCATGGCCAAAAGATCGCCCACCGCCACCCCCGTGGCCGATGCGACGGCGACACTGCGCCCCTTGGACAGGGCATAGCTGAGAACCAGCAACACCGTCGGGCCGGGGAGCAGCAGCAAAGCAGTAGATGCAGCCACAAAGGCCAGCCAGACTTCAAAAGGCATGATGCGGTTCCTTTACTCAACTCAATTCATACAGATTTTCTGTCATACTACGAATTGGATTCAAGTCGACAATGTCGGATTCAATTTCCCTGTTCGAGGCGCCAAAACAGGCCAAATACGCAAAAAGCATTACGCTCGAAACCCAAGAAGTCGCAGGAAACACTTAAAGAAAAATGCCAGGGAACGTTCCGTTCTGACAAACCGGCAGGACAACAAACCTTACCAGTACCCTGTGCCAGGCCGGGTTTCGGCGCGATTTCCGGCCATCAGTAGCAAAACCGGGCGTTTACATCACACGCCCGGCCACCGCATCCAACTTGGCCATAAGCGCCGGGTCGCGCTTTTCCGGTGCGGTCAGGATCGCGTATTCCAGCGCCCGGTCGCAACCGTGCGGGCAGGGTGTTCGTTCGGCCCCCAGAAGGGACGGCAGGCCCTTGACCAGTGCGCGGCCTTTTTCGGCATTGCCGGTCAGGGTGGCGATGATCGTGGTCACGTCCACCTCGCCATGGTCCGGGTGCCAGCTGTCATAATCGGTGACCATCGCGATCGACGCGTAACACAGCTCGGCCTCGCGGGCGAGTTTCGCCTCGGGCATGTTGGTCATGCCGATCACGTCACAGCCCCATTGCTCGCGATACATCCTGGATTCCGCAAGGCTTGAAAACTGGGGGCCCTCCATCGCCAGATAGGTGCCGCCCCGGTGGATTGTGATGCCAGCGGCCTTACCTGCCGTCTCGCATGCGTCCGACAGGCGTGGGCAGGTGGGATGAGCAACGCTGACATGGGCAACGCAGCCCGTTTCGAAAAAGCTTTTGTCCCGTGCAAAAGTGCGATCGATGAACTGATCGACAATCACGAAGTCACCCGGTGCCATATGTTCGCGGAACGATCCGCAGGCCGACACCGAGATCACGTCCGTCACGCCCAACCGTTTCAGCGCATCGATATTGGCGCGATAAGGTACATCGGTGGGTGAATGCACATGACCGCGCCCATGACGTGGCAGAAAGGCCATTTCGATACCGTCAAGCGACCCTGTCAGGATCTGGTCTGACGGCGTTCCCCATGGGGTCTCAACCTCTACCCATTCCGGGTTTTCCAGCCCATCGATGTCATAGATGCCCGATCCGCCGATGACGGCTATTCTGGTTTGGGTCACTGTCCTGCTCCGCCTGAATATCTGATGTTGAATTTGTGCGGGTTCAGCCCGGATTTGACAAGAGGCCTATTCCCGTAACGTCAACAGGTTGCGCTGCTGCGATTGCACGGTGAAATCATCCCAGGCCGCGCCAAACATGCCCAGAGACCAGGTCAGATCCTGTGATTGTCCGTGCCGGTCTCGGAACACAAAGCGGAACGCATCGCCGGTCAGCATGGCGTCCAAAAGCGCCTCGGCACGTTGGTCTTCGAAGGTACAGCCAAGCCCGGTCAGGCATCCGGGGCGCCGCGTGCGCCATATGGCTTCTTCGCCGTTGTCGATGCGAAATCCGGATGGGTTGAAGAAAGTGCCCGGCTCGATCCCGAATTCAACTTTGAAACCTTCAGGTTCGGGCGTAATGAAAACGAACTGTGCCGCAAATTTTGGCCGAAAGGAAAACACCTCGGCCCGTCGGATGTAACACCGCTGCCGCAGGGTGTTGTCTTCTTCGCGCTCGTCACAGATCGAATTCCAGATGCCGAAAATCTCGTGATGCGTTACCCGCCAGTTGCCGGCCGTGTCATTGCCATCCAAATCCTGTGCAAGGACGGGAAGGGCCGGGAACAGTAAGAAGAGGATCCAACGCATGGCCTCACATGTTGTGGCTTCATCATGGTTCTGCAAATCAACTTGCCGCGAGCGTCACGTATGCGTCACACGCATGGCTGCATCCCGTTTTATGCAGTAGCTCAATGCCGGCGCGCCAGCTACAACGACGCCTTCGCGCGAACATATAATCCTATAGGACTGTCTGATGCCCCGAGCCTTGCTGGCAAGCTTTGCCAATCGCCTCGCCATTCCCGATCTGCGCTGGGTTCCAGATGAAGGACTGACCGTCTCACGCCTGCGGATCGAGCTGCTGTCCGGCCTGACTGTTGCTCTTGCACTGGTGCCCGAGGCGGTGGCCTTTGCCTTTGTGGCGGGTGTGCACCCGCTGGTCGGTCTTTATGCGGCGTTTTTGGTCGGTTTGATCACCGCACTGATCGGTGGACGGCCGGGCATGATCTCGGGCGCGACCGGCGCGCTTGCGGTTGTCATGGTGGCACTGGTGGCCGAACATGGGGTTGAATACCTGTTCGCGACCGTTGTTCTTATGGGAATCCTTCAGGTTATCGCCGGGGCGATGCATTGGGGGCGCTTCATCCGTTTGGTGCCGCATCCTGTCATGCTGGGCTTTGTGAACGGTCTGGCCATCGTGATCTTTCTTGCCCAGATGGGGCAGTTCAAAGTGCCCGGAACCATGGAAAATACCGGTCATGGCATGGGCGGCGGCGAATGGTTGTCCGGGATGCAGCTTTACACCATGTTGGGTCTTGTCGGGCTGACAATGGCAGTGATCTGGGTCATGCCCCGGATTACACGCATCATTCCTGCGCCGCTGGCTGGTATTCTGGTTGTCGCGGCAATCGTGATCGGTTTTGGCCTTGATGTGCCGCGCGTCGGCGATCTGGCATCGATCGAAGGCGGCCTGCCTGCCTTCCATATTCCAATGGTTCCTCTGAACTGGGAAACGTTTGAGATCATCCTGCCATATGCAGTCATTCTGGCCGCCATCGGCCTGATCGAATCCCTGCTGACCCTGAACCTCGTGGGTGAGATCACAGGCAAGCGTGGTGGGGCGTCTCAGGAATGCATCGCGCAGGGCGCGTCAAATATCGTGACCGGATTTTTCGGCGGCATGGGCGGTTGCGCGATGATCGGGCAGTCGATGATCAACGTGAAATCCGGCGGGCGTACTCGTATTGCCGGAATTGCAGCAGCGCTTTTCCTGCTGGTCTTCATCCTGTTCGCATCACCCCTGATCGAACAAATCCCGCTGGCCGCGCTGGTTGGCGTGATGTTCATGGTTGTGATCGGCACCTTTGCGTGGAACTCGTTCAAAATTCTGCGCAAAGTGCCAATGACCGATGCGTTCGTCATCGTTCTGGTCACTGTCGTAACGGTGATGGAGGACTTGGCCGTTGCCGTTGTGGTCGGCGTCATCGTCTCGGCGCTGGCCTATGCCTGGAACAATGCCAAGCGCATTCATGCGGTCACGCGTGACTCCGAGACCGAGAAAGGCGCGAAAGTCTATGAAATTCAGGGGCCGTTGTTCTTTGGGTCCTCTGACGGCTTTATCGAACTGTTCGACGTCCCGAACGATCCCGAAACCGTCATCATCGATTTCGCCGAAAGCCGCGTGGTGGATCAGTCCGCGCTGCAAGCCATCGAGAATATCGCAGGAAAATACGAGGCAGCAGGCAAACGAGTCATGCTTCGCCACCTGAGCCGGGATTGTCACAAACTGCTGAACAAAGCCGGACACCTCATGGTCGACAGTGATGATGACCCGGACTACGAACTGGCGGTAGATTACTCTGTCCGCACCGGTATTCTGGGCGGGCACTGACTTCGAAAGGCGGCCACTCAGACCGCCTTTTTCAAGGGTCCAAGCGCTCCAGCTTATCGATATCTCCCGTCAGCAGAGCGCTTTCGGCTTCGGCGATCAGTTCGGCTGGCCAATCCCACCACTTCAAAGCAAGCAACCGCTCGATTGTGTCGGCGTCAAACCGGTATCGCCGTACTTCGGCAGGATTGCCCGAGACGATCGCATAAGGCGGGATGGTTCCACGCACGACTGAACCCGCGCCGATTATCGCTCCGTCACCGATACTGGCTCCTGGCATGATCAGCGCGCCATAGCCGATCCAGACATCATTGCCGATCACGGTGTCACGGACGTCCGGCTGGAATTCCAGCATCTGTTCCGGATCGAAAACCGGAAAGGGAAAGCAGGTTATCCCATCCGTTGCGTGATTTGCCGAGGCTGTCACAAAGCGGACGCCATGGGCAATTTGGCAAAACTTCCCCAACATCAGCTTTTCGCGCGAAAACTCGAACAGGTAAGGGGCCAACCGATTGGCCCAATCCTCGGGTTCGTCAAAATCTGATGCGTAGGTGTAATCTCCCACCTGAATTCTGGGGTGGTTGATCACTCGTGACAGAAAGGCCGTTCCTTTGTGTTCCGTGCCGTCAGGCAGAGTGACAGGATATCGGCGCGCAGCGTCAGGCAGGGGCATCAGTCATCCGGTCTCGAAAGGCTGAACAACTCGGAAACGACAGAGTAATCGCGATACCCAAGCCGCGCCAAAGGTTGGAACGAGGTCACGTCAAACTTGCCATCCCGAATATGATCGTCGTGCAGGTGTACACCTGTCACTTCGCCAAACACCACCCGATTGGCTTCACCGGGCAGCGTGACGATCTGGGTCAGCTTGCATTCCAGCGCAGCTGGGACCCCTTCGATCCGTGCGCAGGGTATGGTTTCGCATTCTATGGGTGAAAGCCCGGCATGCGAAAACTCATCAACTTCTTTCGGCAACCCGGCCGAACTTGCATTCATTGCGTCCCGATGCGCTTGGGCCACGACATTTACGCAAAACACGCCCGTGGCCTCGATATTGGCGATGCTGTCCTTGCCGGCGTTCTGATCCTGTTTGGTGCCGGTCGAGGCAAACATGACCTGTGGTGGCGTATAGGCGACGCCGTTAAAGAAGGAATAGGGTGCCAGATTGTTGACCCCATCCGCGTCCCGAGTCGAAATCCAGCCAATCGGGCGCGGCGTGATGATGGCGTTGAACGGGTTGTGCGGCAATCCGTGGCCGTCTTCGGGGCGGTAGAACATCTGATCTCCAAGCGTTTGCCCAAGGCGTAGCGAAGTGCTAGGGCGATTGCCAGCAAGTAAATGAGGGCAGGGTGCAGCAATTCGGGATCAGGCCGGAAGAGCCGGACGACTGGTGGGAGGTCGAAGCCCTGTATGACCTGTGTTTTGCGCCGGGTCGCGAGGCTTTGTCGTCCTACCGCTTGCGTGATGATGTACCGCCGGTTGCGGGCTTGTCTTTGGTCGTGCGCGACGGTCAGGGGATTCTGGCCGGTGCGATCCGGTTCTGGCCGGTTCATGTTGGTGATCATGATGCTCTGCTGCTGGGGCCGGTTGCCGTGCACCCCACCCACCAAGGTGAAGGCCTGGGTGGATATCTGATACATGCAGGAGTCGAAGCGGGGCGCACCCGCGGTTGGCAGAGGGTCATGCTGGTCGGGGATCAGCCCTATTACAGCCGGTTCGGTTTCACGCGATTGCACGCGGTCGAAATGCCTCCGCCCACCAACCCTGACCGGGTTTTGGGGCTGGAACTGGTGCCCGGCGCCTGGTCCGGGGTTCAGGGCGCGGTGACACGTTGGAGCCGCTGACCTATTGAAACCATGCTGCGCAACGCCGATGTTGAAAGGCAGGAGGGCGTGAATGCAGAACGTTGTTCTTGTTGAAAACGTGGATACCGAGGCCGAACTGGATCGTTTGGCGGATCACTACCGGTCCGCCGGAGGGGTCGGCGTGAAACTTCTCAACAAACTTGGGGGGTCAGCCGAGTCTTTGCTGGAGCAATTGCCAGAACCCGTTCGGAATGGCCTGACAGGCGCAACCGAACAGGCGTTATGGCTGGCGATGCATGCGGCCGAGGGCTCGCGGCGCGCGGTTCCTGATCAACAGCCCTGGGTCAATACCGCGCTGACGACTGCCATGGGTGCGGCCGGGGGGCTGGGCGGCGTTTCGACAGCCTTGATGGAGCTGCCCGCGACAACCGCGATGCTGCTGCGTGCCATTCAAGGGGCCGCCGCGCGCGAGGGGTTTGATCCCTCTGCCGAAAACGTAAAGTTCGATTGCGTCCGCGTCTTGTCGGCAGCTGGACCATTGTCGCATGATGATGGGGCAGACCTGGGGTTTTTCTCGGTCCGGCTGACCCTGACCGGACCGGCCATGCAACGCCTGATTGCCGCCGTTGCGCCGCGTTTTTCGATAGTACTGGGGCAAAAGCTTGCAGCCCAGTCCGTTCCTGTGCTGGGGGCATTGGCCGGCGGTGGCACGAATTATGTCTACACGCGCTACTACCAACAGATAGCGCGCGTGCATTTCGGTTTGCGCCGGTTGGCAATTGACGCTGACATCCCCCATGAGGATCTGGCACGGCGGCTTTCTGCCCGAATGTAGGCGATATCCTGGGCGACGTGAGTGACTTGGCGTGTGATACATCATGTGGTATGATTGCAAGTGCCAGCCGCTAGATTGGGTGAGCATACCAATTTGGATGGCTGACGTTCGACCGAAAGGGAGCGTCGCTTGATGAAAGCACGATTGTTGCTTCATGACCTTCCAAAAGCTGCAAGGCAGCCAGTTTTGCGGCAATCCTCGGCTTTGTGTTTCCGGATCAAGCGGGGCCGTCCCAAGATTCTGTTGGTCACGACACGCAAGGCACGGCGATGGATCATTCCCAAAGGATGGCTCATCCCCGGTCTGAGCCCGCAGGAAACCGCATTGCAAGAGGCTTGGGAAGAGGCGGGCGTATCTGGTCGGATCAGCGGGGTGCGACTGGGGCAGTTCCTGCACCACAAACATCATTCGAACCGGCCCCCATCCTTATGTCTGGTGGATGTTTTTCCAGTGCATGTAAGCGCTGTGTCGCAGGAATACCCGGAAAAGACCGAGCGTCGGCGCAAATGGTTTTCGCCGAAAAAAGCGGCGCTAAAGGTCGATTCTCATGAGCTCGCTGAATTGTTGCGCGACTTTAAGCCGTACTCACATTGAAGTAGCATCTGATAGGCTTGATATTGTCACCTTGATCGGTATCTATTCGCCAATCGTTTTTTTGGACTGAACATGATTCAATACGCGTTGAAATGCAGCGAAGGCCACAGTTTCGACAGTTGGTTCCAATCCGCAGAAGCCTATGACAAGCTGGCCTCTGTGGGTATGGTCACCTGCGCGGTTTGCGGGTGCACGCAGGTCGAGAAAGCGGTCATGACGCCTCGCGTCCGCCCGGCGCGGAATGCCAGGAAGAAAAGTGAAATCCGTTCCACTCCGGAAGAAAAGATCGACGTTGCAACGCCATCGCCCGAAATCGAGAAGGTTTTGGCCGAAATGCGCCGCCATGTCGAAGAAAACTCGGATTATGTCGGGAAAGATTTCGCCAGCGAGGCGCGCAAGATTCATCTGGGCGAGGCTCCGGAGCGTGCCATCTACGGAGAAGCCAAGCTGGATGAGGCGAAATCCCTGATCGAAGATGGAGTGCCGGTGGCTCCGCTGCCGTTTGTCCCCAGCAGAAAGACCAATTGATCATGCACATCATGATCACCGGCGCCAATCGCGGCATCGGGCAAGCCCTGGCAAAGCATTACGTGAACCGGGGGGACAAGGTCACTGGGACGGCGCGTGACGGCAGCATGCAGGTGCGTCTGGATGTGTCCGATCCCGTGCAGCAATCCGCCATGGCAGAACAGATGAAAGACCAGCCTGTCGACCTGCTGGTCTGCAATGCCGGCGTGTATCTGGACAAGGGGCATTCGATCGATGGCTACCCGGCCGACATGTGGGCGCAAAGCTTTGCGGTAAATGTCACGGGGGTCTTTCTGACCGTACAGACCCTGTTGCCCAACCTGCGCGCCGCGGGCGGTAAAGTTGCGATCCTTTCGTCGAAAATGGCGTCGCACACACTTGCGCCGGGTGGCAGTTATATCTACCGCGCATCCAAGGCGGCGGCTCTGAACCTTGGGCGGAATCTGGCGATGGATCTCAAAGATGACGGGATTGCCGTCGGCATCTATCATCCGGGCTGGGTTCAGACGGATATGGGCGGTGCAGCGGCGGATATCGATGTGGATCAGGCCGTGTCCGGCCTGATTGAACGATTTGATGCCTTGTCGCTAAGCACAACGGGCTGTTTTGAAACCTATGACGGGCAACCGCACGCCTACTGAGAGGCCAATGCGGCTTTGGGGATTTCGAAGACCTCACCAGGTTCAATGTAGACCACCATCATATCGCCTCGCGTTTCATGTGAGATTTTCGAGGTCGAATTGCTGGATTCCGGCACACCATCCTTGAAATAGATATTGCGCACATGTCCGCCTCCCAGGGCCACTGCGACCGTTATGTTTCCGTCATCATGGCGGCGCAGTTCCGCGTGGCAGCTTTGTACGGGATCACCGGCATTTGCAGCGCAGGGAATTGTGCCCAACGCGTTCTTGCCGTCCGTCCCGGCAACACTCGCGACCTGGGCCAGTGCAGGCGATGATAATAGGGCAAAGGCGAGGGCTAGGCGAAACATGAGGAACCTCTTTATCTGGTTGTTATCCTCAGGCTGACATCGCGCCGGTGCAATGTAAAGCGGCCCTGCGCCGCAGGCAGAACTCCTTTGCGCCCTTGCCCTTGCGGTGCCCCTCGCTTATGAGGCACGGAACGTCAAATCCAAGGCGCGGAGACTTTTGCCCCCATGCCCGTACTCGTAATGAAATTCGGCGGCACATCGGTCGCCAATCTGGACCGCATCCGCCGCGCCGCCAAACGTATCGGCGTTGAAGTTGCCAAGGGCTATGACGTGATCGTCATCGTCTCGGCCATGTCGGGCAAGACCAACGAGCTTGTGGGCTGGGTGAACGAAACGTCGCCTCTGTTCGACGCCAGGGAATACGACGCGGTCGTGTCCTCGGGTGAGAATGTTACCGCTGGCCTGATGGCGCTGACCTTGCAGGAAATGGACATCCCCGCGCGCAGCTGGCAGGGCTGGCAGGTGCCGCTGCTGACCACCAGCGCGCACAGTCAGGCGCGGATCGAGGAAATCCCGACCGAGAACCTGAATCAGAAATTCGGCGAAGGAATGCGCGTTGCCGTGGTTGCAGGCTTCCAAGGGATCAGCCCCGAAGGCCGCATCACCACGCTGGGTCGGGGTGGGTCGGATACCACGGCGGTTGCCTTTGCGGCAGCCTTCGACGCCGAACGCTGCGACATCTATACGGACGTTGATGGCGTCTATACCACCGATCCGCGCATCTGCGAAAAGGCACGCAAGCTGGACCGCATCTCGTTCGAAGAAATGCTGGAACTGGCGTCGCTTGGTGCCAAGGTGCTGCAAACCCGCTCGGTCGAACTTGCGATGCGATACAAAGTCAAACTGCGCGTTCTCTCAAGTTTTGAAGAACAATCCGATGAGGCCGGCACGCTGGTCTGCGACGAGGAGGATATCATGGAATCCAATGTTGTGGCCGGTGTGGCCTATTCCCGCGACGAGGCGAAAATGACAGTTGTTTCCGTGGCGGACCGCCCCGGCATCGCCACGACAATCTTCTCGGCGCTCAGCGAAGAGGGTGTGAACGTCGACATGATCGTCCAGAACATCTCGGACGAGGGGCGCACGGACATGACCTTTTCCTGTCCCACCGATCAGGTGGCACGCGCCGAAAAAGCGCTGCTGGAGATCAAGGAAAAGGGCGAGCTGAACTATGCCGAACTGGTTGCAGACACTGATGTCTGCAAGGTCTCGGTTGTGGGTATCGGGATGCGCTCGCAATCGGGCGTGGCGGCCAAGATGTTCAAGGTGCTCTCGGATGAGGGGATCAACATCAAGGTCATTACAACCTCCGAGATCAAAATTTCCGTCCTTGTCGACAGGAAATACATGGAACTTGCTGTTCAGGCACTGCATGATGCCTTTGAACTGGACAAGGCGGCCTGAGCTTATCGGCCAAAGGTATCGCCTGACACACTAAATCGGTTGGGCCATGGCGGACGGCACGGAAACAGAATCCCGCAAGCTGCTGCGGCGGTTGCGCGAAGAAATGGCGAGCGAAGCCGCCGGTCAGGAACGTCTTGACCGGATCACGCACCTGATTGCCGACAGCATCAGGGCCGAGGTGTGTTCCATCTATCTGTTTCGCGATGAAGACACGCTGGAACTTTGCGCGACCGAGGGGCTGTCTCCGGAAGCGGTTCATAAAACCCGGATGCGCATGGGCGAAGGCCTTGTGGGGCGGGTCGCCAAGTTCGGCAAGGTCGTCAACACCGCCGACGCGCCGTCGGCCAAGGGCTTCCGTTACATGCCGGAAACCGGCGAAGAGCGGTACTCCTCGTTCCTGGGTGTGCCGGTTCAACGCCTTGGGGAAAAGCTGGGCGTTCTGGTCGTCCAGTCCCGCGAGGCGCGCGAGTTTTCCGCAGATGAGGTCTATGCACTGGAAGTGGTCGCCATGGTGCTGGCCGAAATGGCCGAGCTTGGCGCCTTTGTCGGCGAAGGCGCGGCCCTGTCACCCCTGCACCAGCAATCGGTTCTGCTGCGCGGCGGCCCGGCGCAGGAAGGGTCTGCCGAAGGGCATGTCTGGCTGCACGAACCCCGCGTGGTGGTTACCAACCCCATTGCCGAAGACCCTCACCGGGAACGCGAACGTTTGGTCGATGCGGTAGAAGAACTGCGCGTCGGCGTCGACAAGATGCTCGAAATTTCGCAGGGCGGCGACAAGGAACAGCTGAAGGTCCTGGAAGCTTACCGCATGTTTGCCAATTCCAAAGGCTGGATGCGGCGGATGGAGGAAGACATAGCCCTGGGTCTCAGCGCCGAAGCCGCGGTGGAGAAAGAACAATCCCAGGCCCGTGCGCGCATGGGACAGGTCACCGATCCGTACTTGCGTGAACGTCTTGCGGATCTGGACGATCTCAGCAATCGCCTGCTGCGCATCCTGACTGGGCAAGGCAAGACGGACAGTGCTGATCTGCCACCCGATCCGATCCTGATCGCGCGCAATATCGGCCCCGGCGACTTGCTGGAATACGGACGGGCGCTGAAGGGGATCGTGCTTGAAGAAGGCTCTGTCGGCAGTCATGCCACGATTGTTGCGCGGGCGCTTGCGATTCCTTTGGTCGTGCATGTGGGCCGGATCACCACCGAGGCCCTGAACGGAGATCATATTCTGGTGGATGGTGATCAAGGTGTTGTGCATCTGCGCCCGGAAGACAGTGTGGTCAGTGCCTTCCGCGACAAGATCGCGATGCAGGCAAAGGCGCAGGAACGTTATGCGTCGATCCGCGAAACACCCTGCGTGACGCGCGATGGCTCGCGGATTAACCTTGTGATGAATGCAGGTCTGATGGCCGATCTGCCATCGCTTGGCACCTCGGGCGCCGAGGGCGTTGGCCTGTTCCGCACTGAACTGCAATTCCTGATCCGCAACCAGATGCCGAAACGGTCAGAACTGGTCAGCCAGTATCAGCGCGTTCTGGACGCGGCAGGCGGCAAAAGGGTGGTATTCCGAACACTCGACATCGGGTCGGACAAAGTTCTGCCCTATATGAAGCACGTGGCGGAACCAAACCCGGCGCTGGGCTGGCGCGCCATTCGGGTCGGTCTGGACAAGCGCGGCGTCATGAGGATGCAGTTGCAGGCCCTGCTGCGCGCCGCCAATGGTCGACCGCTGACCATCATGTTCCCTTTTGTCGCGCAGGCCGAGGAATATCGCGAAGCCCGTTGGGAAGTGAACAAAACCATCGAGCGGGAAAAACGGTTGGGTCATGTGCTGCCCGAGATGCTTGAAGTTGGCGCGATGCTGGAAACGCCGTCGCTGGCCTTCGCGCCGCAGAAATTCTTTGACGAAGTGGACTTCATTTCGATCGGCGGGAACGATCTAAAGCAGTTCTTCTTTGCTGCTGACCGTGAAAACGAACTGGTCCGGCGTCGCTATGACACGCTGAATGTCAGCTTCCTGAGCCTGATGGAACGCATCGTCGAACGCTGCGATATCTCGGACACGCCACTCAGCTTCTGTGGCGAAGATGCTGGCCGCCCGGTCGAGGCCTTGTGCCTTGCGGCGATGGGGATTCGGACGCTGTCGATGCGGCCTGCCTCGATCGGCCCGGTCAAAAGCCTGCTGTTGCGGTCCAATCTGACGGAGGTTCGCAAAATCATCGCTGACGCGCGCCACCGCGGAGAGCAATCGGTGCGTCCTGCGGTCATGGACTGGCTGCGCCATCAGACCTGATGCGCTAAACGGCACGGTTTCTTCAAACTGTGCTTGATTTTTCATGGGCGGTTTTCTAATAGACATGCAATGTTAGCGATAACATATTAGGTTTTTCGGGGTATCACGCCGTGCTAAGCTGATATCGGCAAATTCAGAAGGAGCCTGTGATGGTTTCACGCGTAATTCCGGTAGAGCCATTTGATCTGGTACTCTTCGGCGCGACCGGCGATCTGGCGCAGCGTAAAATCCTGCCGGGCCTGTACCATCGCTTCGAGGTCGGCCAAATGCCCGACGGCGCGCGGATCATCGGTACGGCACGCTCTGATATCGACAATGACGGGTTTCGCGATCAGGTCCGAAAATCGATGGAACAGTTCGCGCCCGGTTTTTCTCGGGAAACAATGGATCGGTTCCTTGCCCATGTCGAATATGTGCCCGTGGATGCGCTGGGCGAGACCGGGTGGTCCGACCTGAAAGAACGGATGCGCGAAGACGTCGTGCGGGCCTTTTATTTGTCCGTTGGTCCAAGCCTTTTTTCGGGTATCGCGCAGCGGCTGCATGACGCCGGTCTTGCGACACCGGACAGCCGCATTGTCGTCGAAAAACCATTTGGGCACGATCTTGCCTCGGCGAAGGCGCTGAACGAAGGCTTGCGTGCCTGTTTCGAAGAACATCAGATTTACCGGATCGACCATTATCTGGGCAAAGAGACCGTGCAGAATCTGATGGCGCTGCGCTTTGCCAACTCGCTGTTCGAACCGCTCTGGAATTCGACCCATATCGACCACGTGCAGATCACGGTGGCCGAGACCGTAAGCGTCGAAGGGCGCGGGGCCTATTACGATCAGTCCGGCGCAATGCGGGACATGGTCCAGAACCATCTGGTGCAGTTGCTGTGTCTGACCGCAATGGAACCGCCGTCAAAATTCTCGCCCAACGCGGTGCGCGATGAAAAGGTCAAGGTGATCGAAGCGCTGGAGCCCGTGGCCCAGTCTGACATCGCGCGCGGTCAGTACCGGGCCGAAAAGGGCGAGGGCGGTTATGTCGATCATGTCGGCAACCCCGCCAGCCGAAGCGAAAGCTTCATCGCCCTCAAGGTTCATATCGGCAACTGGCGTTGGGCAGGTGTGCCGTTCTATCTGCGTACTGGCAAGCGTCTGCGCGCGCGGGAATCCGAAATTGCGGTGTTCTTCCGCGATCCGCCGCACACGATTTTTCCCAATGTCGGCCCTCTGCACGGAAACGTTCTGGTGATCCGGTTGCAGCCTGACGAAGGCATCACCCTGCGCACCACGATCAAGGATCCGGGACCGGGGGGCTTCCGGCTGTCGGATGTTGCGCTGGACATGAGCTTTGCCGATGCGCTTGGGGCCGAAGCGCAAGCCCCCGACGCTTATGAGCGGCTGATCATGGATGTCATCCGTGGCGATCAGACACTGTTCATGCGTGGGGACGAGGCCGAGGCCGCCTGGGCCTGGGTCGATCCCATCATTCAGGGCTGGGAGCAGCGCGGAGACCGCCCGTCCCGGTACGATCAGGGCAGTTCAGGCCCCGAAGAAGCATTGATGCTGATGCATCGCGATGGGCGCCGCTGGCGTCAGATCGGAGGGTAATCATGGTTCACTCAGTCATTTCCGATGTCACCAAACGGATCATCGACCGCAGCGCCGATCTGCGCGGCCCACATCTTGAACGGATGGAGCAAGCCAGATCCAAGGGTCCTGCCCGTGCGCATCTGTCCTGTAGCGGTCAGGCCCATGCCTATGCGGGCGCGGGCGAGGATCAGCAATCGATGGCCACCGGCACTGCGGGCAATCTGGGTATTGTCACCGCCTATAATGACATGCTTTCGGCTCATCAGCCGTTTGAACGCTATCCCGCCCTGATCCGCGATGCGATCCGTGCCGCCGGCGGAACGGCACAGGTGGCAGGCGGTGTGCCAGCCATGTGCGACGGTGTCACCCAGGGCGAAGCGGGGATGGAGCTGTCGCTGTTCTCACGCGACGTCATCGCGTTGGCAACCGGTGTGGCGCTTAGCCACAACACCTATGACGCGGCTGTTTTTCTTGGGGTGTGCGACAAGATTGTGCCCGGCTTGATCATCGGCGCGCAGGCCTTTGGCCATCTGCCTGCCGTATTCCTGCCCGCAGGCCCGATGACCAGCGGCTTGCCGAACGACGAAAAAGCCAAGGTCCGACAGAAATTCGCCGCCGGGGAAGTGGGCCGCGAAGAGCTGATGAAGGCTGAAATGGCGGCCTATCACGGCCCCGGTACCTGTACTTTTTATGGCACCGCCAATACCAACCAGATGCTGATGGAGTTTATGGGGCTGCACCTGCCGGGCTCCAGCTTCGTCAATCCGAATACCCCGTTGCGTGACGCCCTGACCGAGGAAGGCGCGCGCCGTGCCCTGTCGCTCAGCGCGTTGGGCAACAGCTACACTCCGGTCTGTCAGGTTCTGGACGAGCGCGCTTTCGTCAATGGCATCGTCGGTCTGATGGCAACCGGTGGTTCAACCAATCTGCTGATCCACCTGATCGCCATGGCGCGCGCTGGTGGTATCGTGCTGGACTGGCAGGATTTTTCCGATATTTCCGCTGTGGTGCCGCTGGTCGCGCGGGTCTATCCCAACGGCCTGGCGGATGTGAACCATTACCACGCGGCCGGCGGCCTTGGGTACACGATCGGTACTCTGCTTGAACAAGGCTTGCTGCACCCGGACACGCTGACCGTCGCAGGTCAGGGGCTGCACAACTATACCAAGGAACCCAAACTGATCGATGGCGAGTTGATCTGGCAGGATGGTTCGGGACACAGCCTGAACGAAAAGATCCTGCGCCCAGCCAATGACCCGTTCCAACCCACCGGGGGCCTGTCGCGCCTGACCGGCAATCTGGGCACTGGGGTTATGAAAGTATCAGCCGTAGCGCCGGAACATCAGGTCGTCGAAGCACCCGTGCGGGTGTTCCACGATCAGGATGAGGTGAAAGCCGCCTTCAAAGCCGGAGAGTTCACAGATGACGTTATCGTCGTGGTCCGGTTTCAGGGCCCCAAGGCCAACGGGATGCCGGAACTGCACTCGCTGACGCCCATGCTGTCGATCCTGCAGGGCCGGGGCCAGAAAGTGGCTCTGGTCACCGATGGCCGCATGTCTGGCGCTTCCGGCAAAGTACCCGCCGCCATCCATGTTGTCCCCGAGGCGCTCGACCGCGGCCCCATTGCATACCTTCAGGACGGTGACGTCCTGCGCGTCGACGCGGTCAGGGGTGATCTGGAAATCCTCACCGCAGGCGTTCTGGACCGGTCCCCCGCGACCGCCGACCTGTCCGCCAATCAACACGGCGCTGGGCGCGATCTTTTTGGTGCGTTCCGCCAGAATGTCGGCTCGGCCGACACCGGTGCCAGCGTTTTCGGAGTTTAACCTCATGTCCAAATCCCAACGCACCCGCGAAATCTGCGCTATGGCGCCCATTGTTCCGGTTCTGGTTGTCGATGATGTCGCGCAGGCCCGCCCGCTGGCCGAGGCATTGGTCGCCGGCGGCTTGCCCGCGCTTGAGGTCACCTTGCGCACGCCCGCCGCGCTCGACGCGATCCGCGCGATGGCCAAGGTGCCGGGCGGCGTGGTCGGCGCAGGTACGCTGGTCACACCCGAAGACGTCTGCGCCGCCAAAAAGGCGGGCGCGCAGTTCGGCGTTTCCCCCGGTGCCACGGATGCCCTGATCGCGGCCTGCGAAGCCGAAGACCTGCCGCTGTTGCCCGGCGCCGCTACGGCAAGCGAGGCTATGGCGTTGCTGGAAAAAGGCTATGACATGTTGAAATTCTTCCCGGCCGAGGCCTCGGGCGGCGCGCCCGCGCTCAAGGCAATCGGCGCGCCGCTGCCCCAGATCAGCTTTTGCCCGACCGGGGGCGTGTCCCCCGCCAACGCCCGCGACTACCTGTCATTGCCCAACGTGATCTGCGCTGGCGGAAGCTGGGTCGCACCAAAGCAACTGGTCGAGAACGGCGACTGGGCCGGGATCAAGACACTTGCGCGCGAGGCGTCGAAGCTGGCGGATTGACGCCGCGCGGCCTCTCGGTAATGTGGGCGTCAATTTATACAGGTTGACCCCATGACACAGACGGTATCCCTTTCCCAGGGGCGGACATATTTGGCCATTCCGGGCCCTTCGGTCATGCCGGATGCGGTTTTGCAAGCCATGCACCGTCCGTCGCCCAACATCTATGATGGCGCGCTCATCGACATGATGCCCGACCTGACCCGCGATCTGTGCCGGGTTGCCCGCACAAATCACAACGTTGCCATCTATATCGCCAATGGTCACGGCACCTGGGAGGCCGCTCTGTCCAACGTGATCGCCCCCGGCGAAACCGTTCTGGCTCCTGCCTCGGGCCGGTTCACCCATGGCTGGGCCGAGATGGCCGAAGGCATCGGGGCAAAGGTTCAACTGATCGATTTCGGCACCTCGTCAACCTGGGATTTTGACCGGATCGCAGACGCGTTGCGTGCGGATCGAAACCACCAGATCAAGGCGGTTCTGGCGGTCCACGTGGATACATCCAGTTCGATCCGGAACGACATCCCGGCGCTGCGCAGGCTTCTGGACGACCTGCAACACCCGGCGCTGCTGATGGCAGACTGCATTGCCTCACTTGGCTGTGACAGGTTCGAGATGGATGGCTGGGGTGTCGATGTCACAGTTGCCGCTTGCCAAAAAGGCCTGATGACCCCGGCGGGCATCGGCTTTGTTTTCTTCAACGAAAAAGCACAAGCCAAACGGGCCACCATGCCGCGCGTTTCGCAATATTGGGATTGGCAGCCGCGCGCCGATCCAGACCTGTTCTATCAGTATTTCAACGGCACCGCGCCCACGCACCACCTCTATGGCCTGCGCGCCGCGCTTGATCTGATCCATGCAGAGGGGATCGAACAGGTCTGGGCCCGCCATGAACGTCTGGCCACTGCCATCTGGGCGGCCTGCGAAACATGGGCCGAAGGCGGCGCGCTGCATCTGAACGTTGCCGATCGCGCCCACCGCAGTCACGCCGTCACGGCCTTGCGATTGACAGAAGGTCGCGGCACGGCCCTGCGCGCGTTCACTGAACATCAGCTGGGCCTGACGCTGGGCATTGGTCTTGGGATGGAGGACTACGACAGCTGTTTTCGCCTCGGACATATGGGCCATGTCAACGGGCAGATGGTGATGGCGATGCTGGGGGGTATGGAAACGGCCATGGCCGCGCTTGATATCCCCCGTGGCAAAGGCGCGCTCGAGGCCGCAGCCGCCGTTCTGGCCGCCTGACACGCCTCAGACCAACAGCACCGATCCGCCCCTTCATCTGGCCAAAAATATCCTCGGGGGGATCGCGCTTTGCGCGATGGGGGCAGACAGCCCCCCTTTGACCCGATGGCAAGACAGACCAGCGCTAGCCCGTCTTTGCCCGCACCTCTGCTAGCGCCTTGGGCAAGGCGACCGCAAAAGCATCCAGATCTGCTGTTTCACCACAGCTTACCCGGATGCACCTGTTCTGGGGCGCTGCAAACGGCATCCGGACAAACAAGCCCCGCGCAACCAAAGCGTCCAGTACGGCCTTGGCGAAATCGCCATCCCGCCCGCAGTCAATCGCCACGAAATTGGTGGCGGAGGGCAGGGGCTCCAACCCGTTCTCGCAGGCAATCGTTGCTAACCGCTCACGCGCCTCGGCGATTTGCGCCTGAATGTGCTCCAGCCAGGTGCCATCCTGCAACGCGGCCAGCGCCCCGGCCTGCGCCGCTCGGTTCATGCCGAAATGGTTGCGCACCTTGTTGAAGGCTGCGATCAGGTCGGGCGCTCCTAGGGCATAGCCAACCCGCGCGCCCGCCATGCCATAGACCTTAGAAAATGTCCGCATCCGGATTACGCGCGGATCATCTATACTGACAGGTGCAGCCGTCCCTTCGGGCGCACATTCCACATAGGCTTCATCCAGAACCAGAAGGCACCCATCAGGCAAGGCATCCATGGTAGCCACGATGTCCGCGCCGGAATGCCAGCTGCCCATCGGATTGTCCGGATTGGCCAGATAGACCAGCTTGGCACCAACCTCAGCCGCCTTGGCAAAAAGCGCCGATGGGTCCTCGTGATCACCTGAATACGGCACTTTGTGAAGAATGCCGCCGAACCCGGCCACATGATAGTTGAAGGTCGGATAGGCCCCGTCCGAGGTGACAACCGCATCCCCGGGCCCGACGATCAGCCGCACCAGATAGCCCAGCAGCCCGTCAATACCTTCGCCCACGACGATATTCTCCGGCGATACGCCGTGATGGTCGGCCAAAGCATGGCGCAGGTCATGGTTTTCGGGGTCGCCGTACATCCAGATCTCGGACGCGGCTTGCGCCATGGCCTCGATCGCGCGGGGCGAGGGGCCGAAAATGCTCTCATTGGCGCCCAGTCGGGCCACAAAGGACGCGCCGCGCTGGCGCTCTTGCGTTTCCGGGCCGACAAAGGGCACGGTGGCGGGCAGGGATTGGGCAAGCGGGGTGTATCGAGGTCCGGTCATGTCCGCAGATAACCCCAAGCCCGATCAATGAGCAAGCGCGCACAGGCGTTGGGCGCGCTGGAAAAGAAGTAAGAATAAAGGAGCGCAGATGCGCATTCTCTCGATCGTTGTTCTCCTGGGCCTCGCCTATCTTCTGGTCTGGCCCGTCCCGGTAAAACCTGTCGCCGTCGAAATGCCGGTAGATGCCGGTTTCACAGGTGATTTCGCAGAGAACAACGCGCTGGGCGTCGCGCAGCTGATTCGCCTGCCGGGTGCAGAGATTGGCCCTGAAGACATCGCTTTCATGCCAGATGGCACGATCTACACAACCAGCCTGTCCGGCACTCTCTACCGCATCAATGGGGCGGAACCGGTCGAGGTTGACCAACTTGGCGGTCGTCCCCTCGGCCTCAAGGCCGGACCGGATGGCGCGCTTTTCATCGCTGACAGCTATCGGGGGGTGATGCGTTGGACCGGTCCGGGCACATTGGACACGCTGGTGGGCGACATCAACGGCGCGCCGGTGATCTACGCCAACCAGTTGGATGTGGCGCGGGATGGCACGATCTACTTCTCGAATTCATCTGACCGCTTCGATCCTGAAACCATGGGCGGGACCAAACCGACCTCTGTCCTCACCATCTGGGAACAGTCCGATACGGGTTACGTCGCGCGTCGCACACCCGACGGCCGCACCGAGAAAATCGCCGAGGGCTTTGTCTATACCAACGGTGTCGCGCTTTCACCTGACGAGGATTTTCTGCTGATCGCGGAAACAGGTCGCGCGCGCGTGCACAAGCTGTGGCTGACCGGACCAAATGCAGGGCGGCAAGAGATCCTGCTGGAAAACCTGCCCGGCTATCCCGACAACCTCGAGGCTCAGGGCGACGGCACCTATTGGATGGCCTTCGCCAGCCCGCGTGTCCCGTCCGAGGCGCTGATGCCGTACCCGTTCCTGCGCAAGGTGATCTGGCGATTGGGTCCGGCAGTGCGCCCCGCGCCGATCCATCGCGGCATGATGGTGCAGTTTGATGGCGATGGTACGATCCTGCGCACGCTACAGGACCCGCAAGGCCGCTTGGGCATCACGACCGGCGGTAAGATTGCGGGGGATCAGTTCTATGTCATGACGCTCGATTCCCCGTGGTTCGGGCGAATGCCTGTCAGCGACATGCCCTGACGTCGCAGTGGTATTCCGCAGTCTGTCCGGGCATGTTTGTCACGATTGAATTTCCGGAGGTCCTCCATGTCACGTGTATCCGTTGCCTATCAAGACCACGTTGCCCATGTCACTCTGACCCGAGGCGACAAGATGAATGCGCTGGATGATGCAATGATCAAGGCACTTTTGTCCGCCGGGCAAGAGGTCGCCGCCTCGGATGCCCGTGCCGTGGTCCTGTCCGGCGAAGGCAAAAGCTTTTGCGCCGGGCTCGACATGGCAAGCTTTGCCAAGATGGCCCATATGGACCCCACGGAATGGCTGATGACCCGCAGCCATGAAGACGCCAACGAGATGCAGGAGCTGGCGCTGATCTGGCGTCGCGTTCCGGTTCCGGTGATCTGCGCAATTCAGGGCGTGGCTTATGGCGGTGGCCTGCAAATCGCGCTGGGCGCGGATATCCGTATCGCGCATCCCGAAGCGAAACTGGCCGTGATGGAGATGAAATGGGGCATCATTCCCGATATGGGCGGCATGGTTCTGTTGCCTCGGCTGGTCCGGTCGGACGTGCTGCGGCTGCTGACCTATACGGCCCGCCCGATCGGTGCGCCGCAGGCGGCGGAGTGGGGCCTTGTGACGCAATTGTCCGACGATCCGTTGACCGAAGCGTTGGCCCTAGCCGAAAACATCGCGGGCCAAAGCCCTTCGGCCATCCGTGCTGCCAAGCGTCTGATCGAGGTTGCCGAAACTCAGCCCCGCGCAGACGTTCTGATGGCGGAATCCGCTGAGCAGGTGGAACTGATTGGCAAACCCGACCAGATGGAAGTTGTCATGGCGCAGATGCAGGGCCGCAAGCCCGAGTTCAAATGATCACCGCATGAAGGCCCGCCGCGCGTCGCGGGCCATGTTGTAGCGCATTTCCAGATCGGCGATACGGGCCATTGCGGCCTTACGCTCGGCGGGGTCCGTCAGGGTCGCATAATCCTGCCGCGCTGTGTCGAGCTGTTTTTTGATGTCGAATTCTTCCGGCAACACGCCTGCCTGCGCCATGATCCGATGGCCGGCGGCGGTGGCCGGATCGCTCAATGCCTCGGATGACCGGTCAGGCAGCGGTTGGCCTTCGCCCTCAAGGCCCTGCAACTGACCCTCGGCTTGGGCTTTCTTGATCTGGCGCTCGACCAGTTTTCCCAACGCTCCAAACATGGCCTCTTCATACTTGCTTTGAAGTGCGGTTTGAACCCGTTTACCGAAAGCGTTGTTTCACAAGATAGGCCATCCCGCCTGCCAGTAAGCCCCAGACGGCCGCACCAAGTCCAAACGCGGTAATGCCGGATGCAGTGATGGCAAAGGTCAGGATGGCCGCTTCGCGCTCGGCCGGAACTTCCAGCGCGGCAAATGTGGCATTGGCCATCACCCCGATCAGCGCAACACCGGTCAGCGTGCCCATCAACAGTGAATCGGCATGAATGGCGAACCCGGTAATCGCCACGGCGAACACCCCGAACAGGCAATAGAACAACCCACCCATCACGGCAGACCAATAGCGTTGCGCGGGGTCGGGGTGGCTGTCCTCGTTCGCGCACATCGCAGCGGTGATCGCCGCAAGGCAGGTGGCGGGGGCACCGAACGGAGAAGACAAGATGCTGGAAATACCCACGGACGAGAACAGCTTGCCGGTCTGCGGCGCATAGCCAAAGCTGCGGATCACCGCGATGCCGGGGATGTTCTGGGTCGCCATCGTGACGATGAACAGCGGCACGGCAATCCCGATGACCGAAGCCGCAGAGAAGCTGGGCGTGGTCCAGACCGGAGCCGCGATCCATTGAGTCGGCGTCAGCGACGCGTCCCCGGCGTTCAGAACGACGACGGCTGCCGCTGCTACGACCGCAGCCGGAACGGCAAACAGGCGGTTGATCCGGCCGGCGATGAACCATGTCAGAATTACCGGCAAGGCTTGCCATGGCAGGTCAACCGCTGCCTGAAAGGGCAATATGCAAAGCGGCAGCAACACGCCCCCCAACATGGCCTGCGCCAGGGTCGTCGGTATCGCCGCAGCCATTCGCCCCAATGGTCGCCACAGCCCGGCCAACACGGTCAAAGCCCCTGCACAAAGGAACGCGCCTGTCGCTTCGGCAAACCCCAGTGCAGGTGTGGCGGAAACCGCCAGCAGGGCCGCACCCGGCGTGGACCAGGCCACGCTGATCGGCTGTCGGTACCACAGGCTCAGCACGATGGCGGTCAGGCCCATGGCGATCGCCGCCATCATCAATCCGGACGCCGCCTGCGCCGGGGACGCGCCCATCGCCGCCAACCCTTGTAATACAATCGGGAAAGAGCTGAAGAAGCCGACGATTGCCACAACCAGCCCGGTCGAGACTGTCTGGAACGGTGGGGCTTTGTGCGTCATGACGGCCTCGGGGAAATGTGTTCGCTGATTGCTAACAAGCAGGGGCAGGGTCGGGCAAGGTCTGAACGTGCAAAAGAAAACCCCGCCGTTGTGGTCGCGGCGGGGTTCCGGATTTGAGTATTTGGGAAAAGATGAAGATCAGGCGATTTCGGTCAGTCGGGCCAGCGCCTCGTTCAGTTTCGCCTCTTCCTCTTCGCGGGCGGCGAGGTTGGCTTTGGCCTCTTCCACGACCTCTGCAGGGGCCGAGGCCACGAATTTCGGGTTGTTCAGACGCCCGCGCAGGCCACCAAGTTCCTTGGCCAGCTTGCCCTTGGCCTTTTCCAGCCGTTCCTTTTCCGCTCCGATGTCGATGATATCCGCCAGCGGCAGGCCAAAGGACGCTCCGGGCGCCGCGATCGAGATCGTGCCCTTGGGCAGCGTGTCGGCTTTGGTCAGGCTGTCGATCCGGGCCAGTCGCTTGATCAGCGCCTCGTTCCGGTCCCAGGCGGCCTGGCCGTGGGCGTCGATCTCGGTCACCAGCATCGGCACGTACAGACCGGCCGGAACGCGCATCTGGGCGCGGGCCGAACGGGTGTTCTCGATCACCGAGATCACCCAGTTCATTTCGCGATCCGCGGCGGCATCAACCAGTTCGGCGGCGGCATAGGTCGGCCAGTCGGCATGCACCAGCATCTTGGCGCGGGTGCCGGTCAGGCCCCACAGCTCCTCGGTGATGAATGGCATGATCGGGTGCAGCAGGACCAGGCACTGATCCAGAACCCAGCGCATGGTGGCGCGGGTTTCAGCCTGGGCCTCGGCGTCATCGCCTTGCAGCAGAGGTTTGGACAGTTCCACATACCAGTCACAGACCTTGCCCCAGACAAAGGCATAAAGCCCGTTCGCCGCGTCGTTGAAGCGGTAGCTGTCCAGCGCCGCGTCGACCTCTTCGCGCACGCGGGCAGTTTCGCCGATGATCCAGCGGTTCACGGCGGCTTTGGGCTTCAGATCAGCCGCATCCAATTGCGGCACGGCGTCGGTGAAAACCTCGTTCATCTCGGCAAAGCGGACGGCGTTCCACAGCTTGGTGCCAAAGTTGCGATAACCGGTGATGCGTTCGCGGGACAGTTTCAGCACCCCGCCAATCGCCGCCATCGACGCGTTGGTAAAGCGCAGCGCGTCGGCACCGAACTCGTCCACAATCTCCAGCGGGTCGATGACGTTGCCGGTGGTCTTGGACATCTTCTTGCCCTTCTCGTCGCGGACGAGCTGGTGCAGATATACGGTGTGGAACGGGATCTGATCGACCACGGCCAGCTGCATCATCATCATCCGGGCGACCCAGAAGAACAGGATGTCGAAACCGGTGATCAGAACATCGGTCGGGAAGTAGCGCTGCAACTCTTCGGTCTGTTCGGGCCAGCCCAGCGTGCCGATGGGCCACAGGCCAGAGGAGAACCACGTGTCCAGCACGTCAGGGTCGCGCCACACCGGGTAAACCAGCTTGGTCGGATCCTGTTCAACGGCGTACTGCGCCAGGCTTTCGGCGAACCGATGGATCGCCTCCTGCTTGTCGGCGACTTCGATCACGGTCGCGTGGCTCAGAGGGCTGGGAATGTCCGCATTGTCGTCCAGGAACTTTTCGGTAACGGCCTCGAAACTCGCGGCACATTCCATGACATTGCCACGATGCAGCATGCCGCCTTCGTTCAGCAAACGACCCAATTCAACCAGATCAAGGTCGCCATCATTCTCGTCGTCAATGAAGTCTTCTGCGGACAGGTCTAGACCATACCAAACCGGAATCTGATGCCCCCACCACAGTTGGCGGCTGATGCACCAGGGTTCGATATTTTCCAGCCAGTGGTAATAGGTCTTCTCGCCCGACTCGGGGATGATCTTGACCGTGCCGTCCTTGACCGCGTCCAGCGCAGGGCCGACGACCTTGGCGGCATCGACGAACCACTGATCGGTGAACATCGGCTCGATCACCACCTTCGACCGGTCGCCGAAGGGCTGCATGATCGGTTTGCTCTCGACCAGCGGAACTAGCGTGTCGGCGCCTTCCTGATCCGGCTTCAACGCGGTTGATCCCAGGCGCGGATCATCCGCGCGGGCCATCACGGCCAGACCATCGGCGGTGATCTCTTCCACCACCTTGGCCCGCGCTTCGAACCGGTCGAGGCCACGCAGATGATCCGGCACCAGATTGATCGCGTCGATCTCGTTCTCGGTGAACGCGCGCCCACGCGCATAGTCCTGCGCCTTGCCTGCCTCTTCGGCATAAGGGGCCCCATCGGCCCGCATCGCGCCCTTGGTGTCCATCAGGCGGTACATCGGAATGCCGCCGCGCTTGGCGACCATGTTGTCATTGAAGTCATGCGCGCCGGTGATCTTCACCGCGCCCGAGCCGAAATCGGGGTCGGGGTAGTCGTCGGTGATGATCGGGATCTGGCGGCGATGCTCTTTCGGACCAACCGGGATTTCGCACAGCTTGCCGACGATCGGCGCATAGCGTTCGTCCGAGGGATGCACCGCGACCGCGCCGTCGCCCAGCATGGTCTCGGGGCGGGTCGTGGCGATGGAAATGTAATCCCGCTCTTCCTCAAGGATGACGTTCCCGTCCTCGTCTTTTTCAACGTAAGTGTACGTCTCACCCCCGGCCAGCGGGTACTTGAAGTGCCACATGTGGCCGGCGACCTCGATATTCTCGACCTCGAGGTCCGAGATCGCGGTTTCGAAATGCGGATCCCAGTTGACCAGCCGCTTGCCGCGGTAGATCAGGCCCTTGTCGTACATGTCGACAAAAACCTTGATGACCGCGTCGTGGAAGTTGGGGCTGTTTTCATGGCCCGTGCGCGGGTCGCCCGCTGCACCGGCCATGGTAAAGGCGTTGCGCGACCAGTCGCAGGAGGAGCCGAGGCGTTTCAGCTGCTCGATGATGGTGCCGCCGTATTCACCCTTCCATTCCCAGACTTTCTCCAGAAACTTTTCGCGGCCCAATTCGTTGCGGCTGGGTTGTTGGGTGGCGGCCAGCATCTTTTCGACCTGCATCTGGGTTGCGATGCCGGCGTGGTCCTGGCCGGGCTGCCACAACGTGTCAAAGCCACGCATGCGGTGCCAACGGATCAGGATGTCCTGTAGGGTGTTGTTGAACGCATGGCCCACATGCAGAGCACCGGTCACGTTGGGCGGCGGGATCATGATGGTAAAGCTTTCCTCGCGCGAACGGTTCGCGCCTGCCTTGAAGGCTCCGGCCTGTTCCCAGGCCTTGTAGATCCGGGCCTCGGCCTCGGCCGCGTTGAATGTCTTTTCCATCGCCATGGGATGCGTCCTGCGTCAACAAATTCGGGTCCGCGCCTGCAATAGCGAATGCGCGCGGCAAGGGGAAGGCCTAGTGCGCCTAAGCCACGCCAAAGCGTGCTTTGAAATAGGCGTCAACGCGTTGATAGGCGGGTTCATGGAAATCCAGCGTCAGCAGCGAATGATCCTTGCCGGGATATTCGACGGTTTCCAGCAGATTGCCGAATGCCTGTTCAAGCGCCTGCATCAGTTTCTTTGGTGCAAGCTTGTCTTCGGAGTACCGCATCGCCAGACCGGGGCCTTTCGCGGTCATACCCGCAGAGGCCGCGCCGATGTCTTCAGCGCTCATGTGCAGATGGCGACCCCCGAGGATCGGCAGCGCAGGTTGGCTGGCTACCCCGCCCAGAACGGCGTCTTCGGCCATGAGGGTCAGGGCGAAACTGCCGGTCAGGCACATGCCGATGACGCCCACACCGGCGCTGTTTTCGCGTTGCTTGATCTCACGGGTCAGGGCGCGCATCCATCCTGCAATGGGGCTCTGCTTGCCACGGGCGAAAATGTTGAACTCGCGCCGCACGCAGAACAACCGGGCCATGTTCTTGGCCATTTCAACCTTGCCATATGTTCCAAACAAATGAGGCAGGTAGACGCGAAAGCCGGATGCGTTGAGCTTGGCGGACAACGCCAGCGTTTCGGGCCCGATCCCGGGCAGTTCCTGAAGGATCAGGATCGGTGGGCCTTCGCCGCCGACATAAACGTCATGTGTGGTCGACTGCCCGCTGGTCATCGGGGCAGAGAAGGGAAAAACGGTATCATGCGTCCAGCTCATGGCCCAAGGCTAGCCGAACATCCTTTGCGCGCAAACGAATTTCAGTGAACTCCGCTGGACATCGCCTGGTCGCGGGCTAGGCTCGCCCCTGAGACCGCGCAGGAGGGCCACCCATGGAAAAGTTCGGCAGAAGCCAGCCGGTGAAACGGACCGAGGATCAACGGTTCCTGACCGGGCAGGGGCGTTACATGGATGATGCGGTGCCCGGGAACGCTTTGTTTGCCGCATTCTTCCGCAGCCCGGTGGCGCATGGTGACATCACGTCTCTGGATGTCGAGGCCGCACGGGCTGCCGACGGCGTTCGGCTGGTCATGACGCTGGACGATCTGGCAGCTTCGGGCATCGACACGGTGCTAAACGCTGCCGTTTTACAAAACCGCGATGGATCGAAGGCCGCTGCGCCCGATCGGCACATGCTGGCCAGGGATCGCGTGCGTTTCGTGGGCGAGCCGGTGGCGGTTGTTATCGCGGATACGCTGGCACAAGCGCAGGACGCGGTCGAGTTGATTTGGATGGACACGGAAGAGCGCCCTGCCAAGCTGGACGTGAAGGCAGGCGGTGAGATCCTGCACGCGGAAGCGCCCGAGAACCGTGCTTTCGATTGGGGGCTGGGCGACGAAACCGCGACCCAGGCTGCCTTTCAGGCGGCCGCGCATACGGTGTCGCTGAACGTCGCCGACAACAGGGTCATCATTAGTTCGCTGGAGCCGCGCGGATGTCAGGCGAACTGGTCCAAGGGGCGCCTGCATTTCTCTTACGGAGGTCAGGGCGTTTGGGCGATGAAGGCCCAACTGGCGCAAAAACTGAAACTGGATGCGGACAACATACGCGTCACGACCCCGGATGTGGGTGGTGGTTTCGGTATGAAAGTGATGCCATACCCCGAATATTTCTGCGTTTCCGTGGCGGCGATGAAGCTGGGTCAGCCGGTGCACTGGATGTCCGACCGGTCCGAGGCGATGCTTTCCGATCACCATGGCCGCGACCTGACCTCGCTGGCCGAGCTGGCCTTCGACGCCGATCACAAGATCACCGCCTACCGCGTCCACAGCAAGGTGAACCTTGGCGCATACAACAGCCACTTCGGTCAGGCGATCCAGACCAGCCTGTTCAGCAAAGTGCTGATGGGTGTCTATGACGTCCAGACCACCTATTTGCGGGTCGAAGGCTTTTATACGAACACGACGCAGGTGGATGCGTATCGCGGTGCGGGCCGCCCCGAGGCGATTTACGTGCTTGAACGCGCGATGGACCGCGCCGCGCGCGAACTGGGCGTTGACCCGTGGGAACTGCGGCGCAGGAATTTCATCCGCTCCGCCGATTTCCCCTACACCACTTCCACTGGCGAAACTTATGATGTCGGCGATTTCGACATGGTCCTCACCCGTGCGGCCGACCAGACCACCGGGTTCGAGGCCCGAAAAGCTGCGGATGCCGAACGCGGTCTGATCCGGGGGCAGGGTCTCTGTTACTATATCGAAAGCATTTTGGGGGACCCTTCCGAAAACGCGAAGGTCGCGTTTTGCGAGGATGGAACGGTGAATCTTTGCGTCGGCACACAATCGAACGGGCAGGGGCATGAGACGGTCTACGCCCAGTTCCTGTCAGATCAGACGGGTATCCCCATGGACAAGATCACCGTCATTCAGGGCGATACCGACCGGCTTGCCCATGGCGGCGGCACTGGCGGGTCCCGCTCGGTCACGGTGCAAAGCACGGCCACCCTGGCCACGATTGACAAGATGATCGCCGCATTCACGCCTTATCTAGCCGATAAGATGGGGGTCGAGGACAGTGATGTGCATTTTGACCACGAGACATTCCGAGCGCCGGGCTCCAACCTGACGCCGACCCTGACCGAAGCTGCCGAGATGGCGCGTGCCGATGGTCGAACGGATCTGCTGCAACATGAGGCCCGCGCAAACCTGGATGCGCGCAGCTATCCGAACGGCGCGCATGTTGCCGAAGTCGTGATCGATTCTTGCACCGGCGAAACCTGGGTGGACCGGTACACCGTGGTTGACGATTTTGGTAATCTTATCAATCCGATGCTGGCCGAAGGGCAGGTACATGGCGGGGTGGTGCAGGGTATCGGCCAGGCGCTGACCGAACATGTCGTGCACGATGCACATGGGCAACTGCTCACGGCTTCGTTTATGGATTACGCCTTGCCCCGTGCAACCGACATACCCATGATTAAGTTTACCTCGGCGCCGGTTCCGTCAACCTCGAACCCGATGGGGATGAAAGGGTGTGGCGAGGCTGGCACCGTGGGCGCGCTGGCCGCTGTGGCAAACGCGGTTCAGGATGCGCTCTGGGATCATGGGGTGCGGCAGGCGGACATGCCTTTCACACCTCACAAAGTATGGGAATTGCTGACGCATGAATCTGTCGCGGCTGAGTAGAAAGGTTCTGGGATGGCTCGGGCGCCCTTTGCGGTCCGAGCATTCCGCCGAGACGCGGCACCGCGAACCGATCAGCCATGTCATCATCCTTGATGGCACCATGTCCACTCTGGAACCGGGGTTTGAAACCCACGCCGGTCAGACATTTCGCCTGTGCTGCGAGATGGGCAGCAAGGTTTCGGTGTTCTACGAGGCAGGCGTGCAGTGGGAAAGCTGGAAGTCCTCGCTGGATGTGATGATGGGCAGGGGCATCAACCGCCAGATCCGTCGCGCCTATGGGTATTTGGCGTCCCGCTACAAGCCGGGCGACAAGATCTTTTTCATCGGTTATTCGCGCGGTGCCTATGGCGTGCGCAGTCTGGCCGGCGTGATCGACATGATCGGCCTGCTCAAGGCGGAACACGCCACTGAACGAAACATACTGCAAGCGTATCGCCACTATGAATGCAATCCAGAGGGCATCGCCGCCAGCGAATTCCGCCGACGTTTCTGCCACGAAGGGGTCGAGATCGAGATGGTCGGCGTCTGGGACACGGTCAAGGCGCTGGGTTTGCGTTTGCCGCTGCTGTGGCGTAGGGCCGAAGAGAAGCACGCCTTTCACAACCATCAGCTGGGCCCGGTCACCCGCCACGGGTATCACGCTTTGGCGCTGGATGAGACGCGCGAAGTGTTCGAACCAGTTCTGTGGACCTGCACGCCCGAGTTCAAGGGCCATGTGGAGCAGGTCTGGTTCCGCGGAACCCATGGCGACATAGGTGGCCAATTGAACGGCTACGAAGAGGCGCGGCCGCTGAGCAACATTTCCCTGATCTGGATGCTGGACAAGGCGGAATTGCACGGTCTGCCTTTGCCCGACGGCTGGCGCGATCGGTTTCCCATTGATCCCCATGCTCCGTCGGTTGGCACATGGCGCGGCTGGGGCAAGATTTTCCTGCTGCGAAAGCATCGCAAGGTCGGGCAGGACCCGTCAGAACGCCTGCATGTTTCAGTTTCGCCGGACGAACTGCCCGGATGGGTCGCGATGCCGAACCTGCCGACACATCCCGCGCAGTGAAAGGCTACAATGTGCCTGTGACTCCAAGATCACCGGTACTTCACTGTCAGGTTCGAGCCCAACTTGTAAATTCGAATTTCTTGGTACGTGCGCACGCAGCACCAGAAATGCTGCATGCGCGTGAATTTCAGCGCCGCCGCGCAGCGGAAGGACCAGTCATTCATGTTGACCGCAGCGAGGAACAGACGCCGAATTCACCAGGAGCGGGACTTTGCTGCCGTTCTCGTCATTCACTCGTTTGCGGAAATCCGAAATTGCTGAAGTTCGTCTGAACTCGTGAATGCTTTCGGTTTTTGTAGATGCCCGGGGACCCTTACTTTGAACCCAAGTGCACATCAAGGAATGATATGATCCGGTCTCCCAAAGACATTCGAGTGCCATCGTCACCCAGCGAAACAGCATTGTGCGGATAAAAATGGGCAAATCCCGGAACCCATGACAGTGAGTATTCCACACCGGCTTCCCTCAAAAGCGACACAACTCCTGGCAGGTCACTTAACTGCGTGTGTTCGTCGAATTGAGAGTACGCCAGTAGTGTGGGTGGCAAATCAGGGTGGTCCATCACCGCCTCATGCTCGAAGAGAATGTTCGGCCCGGACAGCGGAAAAATCGCGGCAAGTGGGGCGTCCATACCAATTCCGACGTTGAGTGTAATTCCGCCACCGGCCGAATGCCCGCCCATTGCAATGCGCTCAGGATCGATATTGAAGCGCTCCGCGTTCTCAATGACAAATTCGAGGGCGAGGTTGGCATCTTCCGCACCAGCCAGGCCGGCTTTCCACAGATAAAGCCTGTCTTCGGGTCTGTTCTCTAGCCGTGGCAATCCCATTGCATTCCGAGCCCGAACTGTCGCCTCAAACACCTGCGGCGTGATGTAGGCGTCAACATCGGCAATCAGGTTCCCTTCCCCCGGCGCTAAAGCAGGCTCAGGGTATTCGGTGGCAAGCCGATACTCGATAACAAAAACAACGTAGCCAAGCGGCGCAAGCAACCGCGCATAATCTTCCGGGCGCGAGTGCACAGCGGCCTCTAGCCGAAAGGGTTCTATACGTCTTCCACCGCGGTGATGCGCGCCACCATGCACGTATATTACCGCCGGATGCGGGCCGTCTGAAACTGACGCAGCCTTGGTGTAGTCCGCGTTGGCAGCAGAGGGTGAATAGACGTCCATCCGCAGTTCCCGCTCTGTCTGAATACCATCAGGCGCGATTTTTCCTGTCCCGTAAACAACGTCGAGCTCAGTTTCGTATCCAAACACCTGATCAGCGTTGCCAGATTTGGCGGCTGAAAAAAGCAGCAAAGCGGCTACAGACAGCCAGACGCTTTTACGGATCATTGAATCCTCCAATCGAAAGTAAAGTGTGCTGGTTCGCAACGCTGTCGGCACTTCTGAATGAAGTGGTCGTCGGTATTTTGCCTCTGATTTGTCAAAGCGTCGAAATAGTTATGAAGATTGAAGCAAATAACCGTCGCAAAGTGCTCTACTGCCTGAAGAGCGTTGCAAAGTTCTCTTTGGTATGCGCTGTAAATACAGTCACTAGCAGAAACTGCCGAAGGCGAATGTGCAAGCCGCACTTCAGCGATCATCGGCAAAGGAGCGGTCAAGGAAGGCTGCAATCCGACCTTCTATCGACACACTCACCGCATCGCCGCCCAGACTGGCAGCACCAGCAGGGTAAAAATGGCCAAACCCGGGAACCCATGCGAACTCATAGTCAACGCCGACTTTTTCATAATGCTGGATGAGTTCAGGCACAGAGGATAGCGCGCCAGGAAGATCATATTGCCCCATAAACATCAAAGTCGGTGGTGTTACTGAGGTCGATGTCACGGTCTTTTTCACGTCAAATCCCGCATCGGTTCCGGAAAGTAAAAAGACACCTGCAACGGGGACGCCCATGCCATAAGCGACGTTCCAGGACGTCACCGCGCCTGCTGAAAAACCTCCCAGAACGATACGGTTTGGATCGATCTGGTATGTCCCGGCTGCCTTGCGAATGTGTAAAACGGCTGTGCGCAGGTCTTCAGCGGCGGCGACTACGCCATCAACCATTGTCTTTTTTTGATCCGGAATCGCGAAATCTATCGGCGGCAGGTTCATCGTCCCCCGAATGTAATTGGCTTGAGGTAAAAGCGGTAACAGACTTTCAGGATCTATCCAGTCTTCTTGGTAGCCCTCGCCGGACAGCACCGGGCGTTCCGTTGTAAGCCGATAATCAATCGCAAAGCAGGTATAACCTCTCGCAGCAAATCGGCGGCAATAGTTGCCCATCGAGGTGTCCTGCGCACCTCCGGATTGAAATGTCAGACGTGGACTGCCGCGATGGAAAGCCCCGCCGAAAGTAAGGATCACAGCTGGCCGTGGCTCGGTAGCATTTTCGGCGGGATAGTAGACGTCCATCCACAGATCTCGCGATACTTGCGTCCCGTCCTTCGTCACGAGGCCCGCGCCGTAGATCACATCAGCCTCCAGAGTGTATGTCTCCGCTGGTGCCTCCTGCGCGAGCAGAGGAGCACCTCCCGGAGCAGGAAAAAGGAGTGCAGCGACCAAAGCCATCAAATTGAAGTTTCGCAATTTGCTCACTTGGCGCCTCGATCGAATGATAAATTGAATTGCCCGAAGCTTTTCACGCAGGTGCGTAAATTCGGACGGCGTTCGCAAACACGCTAAATGAGGAGACCCGATCGCACAACTGGCAGGCAGAATAATTCGCTGGCTGCAAATGCAAAGTGTATAGATTAAGTAATTCTGCTTTGGGCTCTCTACTGCCCAATGCGTCTGCGGCGTTCGCCAATGAAACAGCAAGCTTATAACGGCCATTCAAACCACCAGCAAACTGAGGCGCCAGCGCTGTGCATAGTCAGGGTTTGGCGGGAGGATTGGAGGGCGCACAATGCCAAGAGTCCAACTTCCCGCTGTCACCCCGAAACGAAGAGCCTGACACAAGGGCCGGATCATCGGCCAGAAACGGCCGCTTTGGCCGAAACAGGTCTGGGCGATCCGCGCGCGGCTCGAGCTGGCGGGCAACCTGCGCGATCTTGCGCTGTTCAGTGCGGCCATTGATAGCAAGCTTCGCGGATGCGATTTGGTGAAACTGGCCGTCGCCGACCTGGTAAAGGATGATCGCGTTCGCGAACGCGTGTCCGTGATCCGGAGCAAAACCAAGCGGCCTGTTCAGTTTGAACTTTCTGAAAACACGCGGGATACCATTGCCGCATGGATCAAGTCACCAGAGATGCTCGGCTGCCATTTCATGTTTCCCAGCAGGTTTCATGACCGCCCGCATATCTCAACACGCCAATATGGCCGGCTTGTGAAGGATTGGGTGGCCGCGATTGGGCTGGAGCCCAGCGGATACGGCACCCATTCGCTGCGCCGGACCAAAGCAGCGGAAATCTACCGCAAAACCGGAAATCTCAGGGCAGTTCAACTCCTGCTCGGGCACACAAAGGTTGACAGCACTGTCAGATATCTTGGTGTCGAACTTGAAGATGCGTTGAGCATTGCCGAGCAAATCGACATTTGAACCATGTTGGCGGGCGGCACTTGCCGTTCGCCAATTCAGACCAGACCTACGGTCGCACCGCGGCAGTGGTTCGGTTCGAGCCCACTTTGACCGATGCTGATCGATGCCCCCATGACAGTAATGCGCAGAAATCTGACTTTGCAAAGATGCCGTTCATGCTTTTGCTCGCCTAACCAGACCGGCCCAGATAGCCGGAGGCCCATCTTGGAAGTGCGGCACTATAGATTGTTGGCCTATTTGAAAAAACTTAGGTACTGAGCAGTGTTGTGCTACGTCAGCCAACGTTAGTGCTAGGGGAATAAGGGCAGTACAAGCTCCAACAAATCAGACGATTTTGGACGAACTATTGGTCGATTAACATCATTGTCCGAGCGATAGCTGCCAGACAAGCTTCAGCGCTGTTTTCGTTTAACCGAAATAATGCACCCAGAGTGTTTTGGATGCCGTGCTGGTACATCCCGCGCCATAGCGTCCACGTTTCCGAGGTGCCGCAACGCTCCGTTGTTCAGCAACACACCACGCCCTGCATCGTAACGGCGCTGTCCAAATCCGCTGGCAACGCATTCCCAGTTTTCCTTTGCCGCTGCGTTGCGGAACCTGGGTAAGTCGTGCGGGTCATGCCGTCCAGGTGTTGCTGCGACATGATCGAGTTTCTTTGAATTGCTTTGGTGGGTCAAATGGTGGGTAACTTGTGTTGTGCCAGTTGGCTGGACAGTACCGGTTGTCGGCCTTGGCTTTGGGCGCATAACTGTCACTACGCCTTGTGGTTTCGGATGTCCTGGGACGGCCATATGAGTTGCCGTAGGTTTTGGAGTCAACTGTGGAACCTGACCAGGAACCGCTGTGGGAACCTGATTGGGAGTCGCGGTTGGGACGAGCGGTGGCACAGCAGTTTGACCGTTAGGTTGAGGCGGAACCTGACCAGGAACAGCGACTGGTATTTGGTTGGGTGTTGCTGTTGGCACCAGGGGCGGCACATTGGGTTGAGGCGGAACCTGGCCTGGGACAGCTATCGGAACTTGATTGGGAGTTGCAGTCGGAACTTGCGGCGGCACAGCAGTCGGTCCGGTAGCCAACGGCGGAACCTGATTGGGAACGGCTGTCGGAACCCGGTTTGGTGTCGGGTTTGGCACTAATGGCGGAGCTAGTGTCGGCGCTACGATCGGCGTTGGCACCTGACCGGGTACCGCTACTGGTGTCGCGATAGGAACCTGACCGGGAATTGCGTCCGGGACCGCGCCCGGTGCAAGGACCGGCACTGTGACGGACGTGGGCGTTTGCGGCGTTCCTCGAGGTGGCAACTGATTTGCCACCGGCTGCGTTGGGCCGGTAATTTGATTGCCTGCCCCTTGCCCACCGGCCTGCCCGCATCCTTGGCTCGACTGGTGTGGGTTCCCTACGCCTCGGCACCATCCGTAGTGATTTCCGCGGGCAAAGACCTGAGTAGCGGCCAGTTCAGCAAACAAACAAGCTCAGGTGATCAGCCCCACTTGTGTGGTCCAAGTTGATTGTTAGTGCATGACCGGCCTTTGGTCCAATTGAACGATGGTTTCCGGGGCCGGCGGTTTATATCCCAGAGCACTGTGCGGGCGTTTTGTGTTGTAGTGTTTCCTCCATTCTTCGATCAAAATCTGCGCTTCTCTTAGACAGTAGAAGACTTCTCCATTCAGGAACTCATCTCTGAACCGCGCATTGGAACTTTCACAGTAACCGTTCTCCCATGGGCTGCCTGGCTCGATGTATGCGGTCTTTGCTCCAACTGCATTGATCCAGTCTTGCACCGCCACGGCAATGAACTCAGGGCCATTGTCGGAGCGAATGTAGCTTGGCACACCGCACATGATGAACAGGTCACTCAGCACGTCGATGACATCGCTGGAGTTCAGCTTGCGGTCCACACGGATCGCCAAGCACTCCCGGCTGTACTCATCGATGACGTTGAGCGTGCGGAATGCCTTTCCGTCATCCGTTCGACAATGCACGAAGTCATAGCTCCAGACATGGTTTCGATGCTCCGGCCGCAGCCGAACACACGATCCATCATTTAACCATTTAACCAGAGCCGTCCCTTCTTCGGTTGTTTCATTGGCACTTTCAGCCCCTCCCGACGCCAAAGCCTTTCGACACGCTTGTCATTCACCTGCCAGCCCGCATCTCTCAGCAAAGCCGCGATCCGGCGATAACCGTAGCGGCCATACTGGCGGGCCAATTCTATCATGTCCGCCACCAAGCGCTTCTCGTCAGCTCGACCTTTCGGCAGCTTTCGCCGTGTGGATCGGTGCTGTTTCAGGACACGACACACCCGGCGCTCTGAGACACGCAGTTTGTGGCGCACATGGTTGATGCAGGCACGGCGACGGGCGGGGCTCAGTAGTTTCCCGTGGACGCCTCCGTCAGGATCAGTTTGTCCAGGGTAAGATCCGAGACGGCCCTTCGAAGACGCTCATTCTCTTTTTGAAGGCGCTTGAGTTCCTTCAATTGATCCGCGCCCATTCTGCCGTACTTTTTCTTCCAGCGATAATAGGTCTGTTCAACAACACCAATCTGCCGGATCGCATCCAGACGGGACATGCCTTGCCCCATCAATATCTCAACCTGCCGTAACTTCGAGACAATCTCTTCCGGCTTCGGTCGCTTGTTCGCCATGTGGTTCCTCCGTTTTCATAACCATAACGGCGGACCACTTCAGAGGGGGAGGATCAGAAAGCGATGAGCCTACGGCAACTTTGTCCGCAAAGCTGACGCTCCGAACTAAAACACCCTCGCAGCATTCAGCGAGGGTGTTTTCTTTGTAAGAACCCGTTACGCCTTGCGTCGTTCTTGACTATGCAACGTCTCCGGTAGAGGCGTGGCGAAATGCCTGCGCCCTTTTCACGTTCCATAGACATGATTTAGGTTCTTGTGTTCGCAATTACCGCCGACGATCCCTGCGCGAGCTCATCGGCTGGAAGGCCACTCCCACATGCGCCTCGCAATAGGGTTTGCCCGCCTCAACCGGAAGGCCGCAGAACCAGAAATCCTCGGTCGCGGGGTCGCCCACGGGCCATTTGCATGTCTTCTCGGTCAATTCCATCAAAGTCAGCTTCTTGGCTTTCTTTTCAACCTCGTTGACCTTGGCCAGCGCCTCGGGGCTGATCTCATTGGCCGATGGCTGCGGTGGCAGCGGCTGACCGGCGGGGATGATCTGACGGCGGGCCGGAACGACCGGTTTCGCCTCGGCGGTCGGGGCCGGGGCCGGACGCGCCGGTTCGGTCTTGGGTGCAGGTTTGGGCTTGGCCTCGGCCTTGGGGGCGGGCGCCGGTTTTTCTTTCGGTTCCGCCTTGGCCGGGGATGCGCCTGCCGTCCGGTTCGACAGGCCCAGGCGGTGCACCTTGCCGATCACCGCATTGCGGGTCACGCCACCCAGTTCCTTGGCAATCTGGCTGGCCGACTGGCCTTCGCCCCACATCTTCTTCAGCAGTTCAACACGCTCGTCTGTCCAGGACATCGTTAGCCTTTCAAAAGCGGAAAGCGGCCCCGGATTCGGGCCGCCTTGGGAATTCGTCTCAGCCCCCTATTCTAAACACTGCTGCCCGAGTTACAAGCTGTCTTCGAATCAGCTTGAGGGCAAATCATGCAAAATCCCGCAGATCAGACCGCGCGTCGCTTCGGAGCAGTCAACTGGATGGGCCTGTACACGCTGGCGCAGCGCGAAACCCTGCGTTTTCTGGCCGTCTGGACGCAGACGGTTCTGGCACCTCTGGTTACGGCGGGGCTGTTCCTGTTGATCTTCACCATCGCCATCGGACCCAGCCGGCCCGATATCATGGGTGTGCCGTTTGTGATGTTTCTGGCACCGGGGATCATGATGATGACGGTGATCCAGAATGCCTTTGCCAATACCTCGTCCTCGATGGTGATCGCCAAGGTGCAGGGCAATATCGTCGATACTTTGATGCCGCCGCTGTCACCGCTCGAGATTCTGCTGGGTTACCTCGCGGGTGGTATTGCCCGAGGCGTGATGATCGCACTGGTGATCTCGATTGCGTTTTTGGTCTTGCTCTCCATTGCGCCTCAGCACCCCCTGATCGCGCTGACCTTTGTTGTTCTGGGTGGGGCATTCATGGGCGCGTTGGGCCTGTTTGCCGGTATCTTCGCCAACAAGTTCGACCAGATGGCAGCAATCACCAACTTTATCGTCACGCCGCTGGCCTTCCTGTCGGGCACGTTCTACTCGGTCGAGGCGCTGCCGCCCGTGCTGAACCGCCTGACCCACCTGAACCCGGTGTTCTATCTGATAGATGGTTTGCGCTACGGAATGATCGGAGTATCCGACAGCTCTCCGTGGCTGGGAATGGCGGTTTGTACGTTTGCAACACTCGTGATCGGAACCATCACCTGGCTGATGCTGCGCACCGGATATCGCCTCAAGGCTTAGGCTGGCCCAGCCATCGCGACCGGTTGCAAGGGCCGGGGCCGGGATGCAGGCGCACCCGTTTCCGCCGTGCAGGGCAGGCTCTCAGACGCGGCGCCGCACCGCTTCTCGCCAGACCAGGATCAGCCCACCGGCCAGAATGGTCGCAGACCCGATCAGACTGATCCAGTCGGGGATTACATCAAAGACCGCCAAGTCGTAAAGGGCGGCAAAGATCAGCGTGGCATAGCTGATCGGGGCCACAAAGGATGCATCCGCCCGCGCCATGCCGTTGACGAAACAGGCCTGCGCACAGGCCATCAGAACGCCGATCCCCACCAATGCCGCCCACTGCTGCGGGGTCGGCATCTGAAAGACGAAGCTGACGGCCAAAGTGGCGATCAGCAAACCCATCGCGTTATTGATCAGCAGGATCTGCATCGGTGGCTCGCGCCCGGACAATTTTTTGATGAAAATCAGCTCCATCCCGATCAGCGCAGCCGCCGCCAGCGCCAGAAGCGCGGCAGGCTGAAAGCTGGCGGGGGTCGGGCGCAGCAGGATCAACGCGCCCGTCAAGGCGACAGCCGCCGCCAGCCAGCGCCAAGGACCAACCCGCTCGTGCAGCAGAGGAATGGCCAGCACCATACCAAAGACAGGGTTCAGAAAGGATATGGCCGTCGCATCCGCCATCGGAATGAAGGCAACCGACGCGAACATCAATGTCACCCCCGCCCAGCCAAAACTGGTCCGCCCGACGTGAAGCCCCCAATGGGGCCGCACCAACCGGGGCCGCAAAGCTGCAACCGCCAGCACGATCGCCAGCAGGGCAAACAGAAACCGCCCGTGACTGATCTGCATAGCGTGCAAGGACGGGCCCAACGCATCCGTCCCGAGCGCCTTTGCCAGCAGCGTCGTAGCGGCGATAAAGGCGGTGGCGACAAAAATCAGCGCAGCGGCAAGCGGTGGATTGTGGTGCTTGGGTTGGAACATGGCCAAGCGGTGCGCCGTTGCACAGGCTTTGGCAAGGGCAAAATTCGATCCCTGCAAAATACTGGCTTCCCAACCTGTGCAAGCATCGCTATACGGTCGGCCATGATCAAACATATGCATATCCAACTGCTCCGACGCCGACGCATCTTTGCGTAACCGGCCTGTTTGATCTCGTGTGCCCGACAAATCGGCACAGACCTCACCAAAATTGTTGACGAACAGGGCCTTCGTGTATCACTCACGAGGCTCATACTACCTGAAAAGGATGATCCCATGATCCCGTCCGTTCTGCCGACCTATAACCGTGCGCCCCTGACCTTCGTGAAGGGCGAAGGCGCCTGGCTGACCGAGGCGGATGGCCGACGTTTCCTGGACCTCGGCGCAGGGATCGCCGTGAACGCACTGGGCCATGCCCATCCGGCATTGGTGGCCGCGCTGACTGACCAGGCCCATGCGCTGTGGCATGTCTCGAACCTGTACAACATTCCTCAGCAACAGGCGTTGGCAGACAAGCTGGTGGAAAACAGTTTTGCCGATACGGTTTTCTTCACGAACTCCGGCACGGAATCCTGCGAACTGGCCGTAAAAATGGCCCGCAAGTATTTCTATGACAAGGATCAGCCCGAGCGGGTCGAGATCATCACTTTCGACGGTTCGTTCCACGGCCGGTCGTCAGCCGGCATCGCCGCTGCCGGGTCCGAGAAAATGACCAAGGGCTTCGGCCCGCTGCTGCCGGGTTTCGTGCATGTGGCCTTCGGCGATCTGGACGGCGTGACCGACGCCATCACCGACAGGACCGCCGCGATCCTGATCGAGCCCATCCAAGGCGAGGGCGGTATTCGCCCGGTGCCGGACGCCGAACTTAAGGCGCTGCGCCAGATCTGCGACGACAACGGGCTGCTGCTGATCCTTGATGAAGTCCAGTGCGGCGTTGGCCGGACAGGCAAGCTCTTTGCCCATGAATGGGCTGGGATCACCCCTGATATCATGATGGTCGCCAAGGGCATCGGCGGCGGCTTCCCTCTGGGCGCAGTCCTGGCCACCGAAGACGCGGCCAGCGGCATGACAGCAGGCACCCATGGTTCGACCTATGGCGGCAACCCGCTGGGCTGCGCGGTGGGCTGCGCGGTGATCGATCATGTGGCAACACCCGCCTTTTTGGAAAGCGTCAACCGCAAGGCGGGCCTGCTGCGCCAAAAGCTCGAAGCCCTGATCGCAGATCACCCCGACGTGTTCGAAGAGGTGCGCGGATCAGGCCTGATGCTCGGCCTCAAGTGCAAGCCTGCCAATATCGACGTGGTCAACGCAGGTTATGACAACCTCGTCATCACCGTTCCCGCCGCCGACAACGTGATCCGCCTGTTACCGGCTCTCACTCTGACCGAGGACGATATCGCTCAGGCCATGATCCGCCTCGACAAGGCGGCCCGGCAGATCGAGACCCAACTCCAAACCGCCTGATTTTCATCTTTTCCCAAATACTCCGGGGGTCCGGGGGCAGCGCCCCCGGCAACCGACAGCCAGGAAACGAACCGACATGAACCATTTTCTCGACATCCACAAAACCGATGCTACCGCGCTTCGGTCCATGATCGATCAGGCGGGCGCGATGAAACAGGCGCGTCTGGGCCGTCCCAAGGCCGCCCCTGATGACGAACAACCGTTGAAAGACCGCATGGTCGCGCTGATCTTCGAAAAGCCCTCGACCCGGACGCGCGTGTCCTTTGATGTGGGCGTGCGCCAGATGGGCGGCCAGACCATGGTGCTGTCGGGCAAGGACATGCAGCTGGGTCACGGCGAAACCATTGCCGATACTGCCCGCGTGCTGTCGCGTTATGTCGACATGATCATGATCCGCACCTTTGATGAAACCATCCTGACCGAAATGGCCGAATATTCCGACGTGCCCGTCATCAACGGTCTGACCGACCGCACCCATCCCTGCCAGATCATGGCCGATGTTTTGACGTTCGAGGAACACCGTGGCCCTATCGCGGGCAAGAAAGTGGTCTGGACCGGCGACGGCAACAATGTCTGCGCTTCCTTCCTGCACGCCGCCGGTCAATTCGGATTCGATCTGACCTTCACCGGCCCCGCTCAGCTTGACCCGGAAGAGGAGTTCATGGGGTTTGCCCGCCAGAAAGGTTCGAAAATCGTGATCGAAAGGGATCCGCACAAAGCGGTGGAAGGCGCGGACCTCGTCGTCGCGGACACCTGGGTTTCGATGCATGATTCCCAGTCGGCCAAAGAGCGCCGCCATAACATGCTGCGTCCATATCAGGTCAATGCTGAACTCATGTCGCATGCCAAACCGGATGCGCTGTTCATGCATTGCCTGCCGGCCCACCGCGAGGAAGAAGCGACCTCCGAGGTCATGGACGGCCCGAACTCGGTCATTTTTGATGAGGCCGAAAACCGTCTGCATGCACAAAAGGCGGTGATGCGCTGGTGCCTGGGCGTCTAAGGGCGTCGACGGATATCCCACACTTTCAATTTGGCGAGCGTGCTTGCGCTCGCCAAGAGGACCAGTGCGCAAAGCGCTGTTTTGGTTACGATCTCCATCGTGCCTTCGATCAGCATGGCGTGAACAAGGCTGCCGACAATCGTCACCCCGGCCAGTGCGGTGTGGCTCAGCCGCCAAAAACGAAAACGCAGGCGCAGACGTTTGCGGAAGACCCCTAACAGGGCCACCCCGAAAGCGGTCCACATGGCAATGACACCCCAGGCCGAGAACGGCGTTGGCGATGCGAACAACAATGCATCCACCACATCCGGCGGGCTGGTAAGCCACAACCCCGCGACATGGACAACAATCGCCAGCACAAGGGTCAGGCCGATCCAGCGGTGAATGTGGCGGCTCATCACTGCGGACAGGCCCGGAAGGTATCTTCCGGCCAGAAGCGGTTGCAGCAGCAGCAGGCCCAAGCTCAGAATTCCGGCAAACCCGGCGAGGATATAGGCTGGATCGCGCCAGGCAAGATACGGGCTGCCTGCCGCAGCGATCAGGGGAACGGCAAGGGCGGCGATCAGGGTCGCCCAAATGGCACCGGTTCGGATCACCGGGATCAGAGCGGTTGCAACACGAAATGCGCAGCCAGTGTCTTGTCTTTGGAACTGGACATCACAGGCCGCAGGAACACGGTTTCGAACGCGCCGCTGTCATAGGCCAGATGCCCGTGCGGTTGACCGAATGCAGGAACGATCTGCGGCATTTCCAGGCGGAATTCACCCTTTTCATCAGTCAAGGTCGCTCCATGGCTTTGCGGGTCACGCTCGTGCCCTTCTGTGGTATGGGCCCAGATCTGTATGCGCTGGCCGGGCAGGGGGGCGCCATCGCCCGCCCGTCGTACGGTTCCGGTCATCCAGAACCCGCCGCCACCGATCCGGTCCACGATTGGCGCGCCGGGGCGATAGTTGTTCGATCCGCCCCGCATCGAAGGCGTAGGCGCAATCCCGGCTGCGCGGGCAGGCACCAAAAGCCCTGTGGCGCCGGTCGCCAAAACGGCAACACTTTGGGTGATCAGGGAACGGCGGGACAGCAACGCATCTGTCATCGAGAAACCTCCAATACGCGATCCATTTTTGTCAGTCTGCGGCTTCCATCTGAAACATAGCATGTTTCGTTCAAAATCCGAGGCCGTGCGCGGTTGGATCCCCGCGTCCTCACGGTTCTGTGAGTGATTCCGGGTCGTCGAAACGAATCTCTTTGACCTCTGGCGGTGCCTGGTGCGATGCTCGGGGCCACCGAACCACATCGGGATGATTATTCCATGACGACAGCAGATATGGTCACACAGGAAGACGTTGCCGCCTTCCAACGCGATGGTGCTGTTGTTCTGCGGTCGAAATTCTCATCCGACTGGTTGTCATTGCTGCGCGCAGGTATCGACGCCGACCTTGACACGCCGACGGATAATTTCACCCGTCATACCAAGGATCCGAACGCCCCGGGCTATTACGAAGACTACTGGGCCTGGAACAAAATCCCGCAATTCAACGAATTCGTTCACAAGTCGCCCTGCGCTCCGCTTGCCGCCGGGTTGCTGGGGGCGCCATCCATCAACCTTGTCATGGACAACTGGTTCCTGCGCGAGGCCGGCTCGACCTCGCGCCCGCCCTTCCATCAGGACCTGTCTTACTTCGACTTCGAAGGCGCGATGTGTGTCCTTTGGCTGCCGCTGGAACCCGTGACCAAGGAAAACGGCATCGCATTCGTGAAGGGTTCACACCTATGGGACAAGCTGTTCATGCGGGTGCGGTTTGTCGATGGACATCCCAGCTATGAGCCCACCGAAGTCGCCGGGCTGACCTATCATCCGCCACCTGATGTCAATGCCGACCCAGGCGCGTATGAGTTGCTGCAATGGGATCTGGAGCTTGGGGATTGTATCTTTTTCGACATGCGAACGCTGCATGGCGGGTTGTCCTCGACCACGCCGTCGGAAACGGTGCGGCGCTTCACCCTTCGCATGACGGCACCTGATGGTGTCATCCGGTATCGCGGCGACTGGGCCAAGGACGAGCGTGCGCAGTTCGAGGCGGCAGGTTATGGCGAGGGGGATCGGATTGACGGGCCGTTTTTCCCGCAACTCTGGCCGCGTTGATCGGAACGGCGCCGCACTTAATCTGTGCGATTGTGCACTTTATGGGCTGCTTCGCGTGGCTATTTCTTACCTGAGTGAACGCGGGTGGCCTGACCATCCGCAACGAAGGGAGAGCTGAAATGAGTTGGAACCCGACACACAATCCGGAGTGCATTTCGGAGAATCCGGCGCTGGACACATTAATCATCCCGCGTGCCCGTGACCTGGGAGGGTTCGAGGTGCGCCGCGCGCTGCCTTCGGTAAAACGACAGTTGGTAGGCCCTTTCATATTTTTCGATCAAATGGGGCCGGCTGAATTCATCACCGAAGGCGGCATCGACGTGCGCCCCCACCCCCATATCGGACTGGGCACGGTTACCTATCTGTACCAGGGCGAATTCGAGCACCGTGACAGCCTTGGCACACATCAGATGATCTATCCCGGCGAGGTCAACTGGATGGTTGCAGGGCGTGGTGTCACCCATTCCGAGCGCACCAGTGACGAAACACGCGGCAGGGAACACAGCCTGTTCGGCATTCAGACCTGGATTGCTTTGCCCGAAGCGCATGAGGATATGGCCCCAGATTTCGAACATCACAAACAGGCCGCGTTGCCGCATATTCAGGATGCAGGCGTCAGCGCCCGGTTGATCCTGGGTTCGGCTTATGGTGAAACCAGCCCGGTCACGATGCTGTCCGAAACCTTCTATCTCGACGTGCAATTGGAACCCGGCGCGTCTTTCCCTCTGCCTGACGACCACGAAGATCGCGGTGTCTATGTTACGCAAGGTTCGGTCGAAATCGCGGGCGACAGGTTTGACGAGGGCCGCATGATGGTGTTCCGGCCCGGGGACAAGCTGTCTGTCAAGGCCGGTGCATTGGGCGCACGGCTGATGCTGCTGGGCGGAGCGACCCTGAATGAAGACCGCTACATCTGGTGGAATTTCGTTTCGTCTTCGAAGGAAAAAATCGAAACCGCAACCCGTGAGTGGAAAAGCGCCGATTGGGCCAATGGTGCATTTCAACTGCCTCCGGGCGACGATCAGGAATTTATCCCTATTTCCAAAGAGCTTGAGCGCACCAAACCCCGGCTGGCCCGCTAGCGCGTGACGTCGGGGGCAAGCGGGCTTGTGTCACAGGACGTTTGCGGTGATCCTTTTCGGGTGTACCGGAGGGGGTATCATGAATCTTGTCCTTGCAGGCGCGGGCAGCATTGGCTGTTACTGTGGTGCTTTGCTGGCCCATGCGGGCCACGCTGTAACCCTGCTGGGTCGCGCCCATGTGCTGGACCCGATCCGAGAGCACGGGCTGAAGGTCACTGACTTTGATGGCCTTGACGTCACGATTCCGACCGGGGGCCTGACGCTCAGCGAAGATCCGGCCTGTCTGGATCAGGCCGAACTGGTCATCGTCACCGTCAAATCGGGTGCAACCGCAGACATGGCCGAGCAAATTGAGCGCTTTACGCGGCAGGATGCTCCGATCCTGTCCTGGCAAAACGGTATCGAAGCTGCCGCAACATTGCGTGAGGCCTTGCCGGGGCGCGATGTGCGTGCGGGTATGGTTCCGTTCAACGTGGTGCCAAACGGCCCTGCCACCTATCATCGGGCCACGTCCGGAGAGATCGTCATCCAAAGCGGCACCGGTGATCTGGCTGCGCAGCTGAGCAGCGCAGACCTTCCCGTAAAGTCCAGCGACCAGATCGAAGCCGTGCAATGGGGCAAGCTGGTGATCAACCTGAACAATGCGCTTAATGCCTTGTCGGGCCTCACGTTGGTGGATCAGCTGATGAACCGCGACTGGCGCAATCTCATGGCGGATCAGATGTCCGAGGCGCTGACCGTCCTCAAGGCGGCGGGTCATCCCGTGGCCTCGACCACACCGCTTCCGGCATGGATGACCCCGCATATTCTGCGGCTGCCGACACCGCTGTTCACCCGCATCGCGGCCCGGATGCTGACAATCGACCCCAGCGCGCGAACGTCCATGGCCTATGACCTCATGGCCGAGCGGCAAACGGAAATTGACAGCCTGCAAGGTCACATCATCCGGATGGGTCACGAAACCGGAGTGCCAACACCCATCTGCACGCAGGTGTCAGACCTGATCAAGCATGCACCCGATCACCCGTTGTCGCCGGAACAGATCAGGCTCTGACGGTCTCCCTCAGGCGAACGCGGTCAACACCCAGTAAATGACGGCCGACATGGTTGCGGCGGCGGGCACAGTGACTACCCACGCGGCCACGATGGTCATGAAATGCGACCGCCGTACCAGCTTGCGACGGCGGTATTCTTCCGGGGCAAGGTGATGTTCTGTGCGGTGACGCTTTCCCTGTTTGCGCCGGCGCTCGGAATCCCACTCTCGGTAGAAGCCGACGCCAAAGACTGCACCAACGGCGATATGGGTCGAACTGACCGGCAGGCCAAGCCAGCTGGCCAGAATTACGGTGATCGCCGCCGACAGGGCGACGCAAAAGGCGCGTATCGGGTTCAGCTTGGTGATCTGGCGGCCCACCATCCGGATCAGCCTGGGGCCGAACAGAAACAGACCGAAGGAAATCCCGAACGCTCCGATGATCATCACCCAAAGCGGGATTGGAACTTTCGCGGCGAACTCTCCGAACTCGACCGCGTGGACAATCGCAGCCAGCGGACCGACCGCATTGGCCACGTCATTTGCACCATGGGCAAAGCTCAGGAACGTGGCCGAGATCACAAGCGGCAGGCCGAACAGCGTCTTCAGCGACCGGGTTCGGTTCTCCATCCCTTCGGATCTGCGCTTGACCCACGGGACGGTCACGGACCAGGTCAGCAGCCCCACGCCCAACCCGATCAACAGGGCCATTTCCGGATCGATATGCACGATCCGTTGCAGGCCTTTGACGGACAGATAGGTGGCAAAGGCCCCCGCCATCACCGCCAAAAGGACAGGTACCCATTTGCGCGCGGCGGCGATCTTGTCGTCCTGATTCTGGATTTTCGACTTGATCAGCGCCAGAAAAGCCGCGGCAACCGCACCCCCGAGCATCGGCGAAATCACCCAGCTGGCTGCAATTGCACTCATCGTGCCCCAGTTCACCGCGCTCAGGCCCGCTGCTGCAATGCCCGCACCCATCACCCCGCCCACGACTGAATGCGTTGTGGACACAGGGGCGCCAATCCAGGTCGCCAGGTTGACCCACATGGCCGAAGATATCAGCGCTGCCATCATGGCCCAGATGAACACCTCGCTGTTTTGCACCGAGGCGGGATCGACAATCCCCTTCGAGATGGTCGAGACCACGTCACCCCCCGCAAGCAACGCACCTGCGCTTTCGGCGATGGCGGCAATCACGATGGCACCGCCCATGGTCAGCACATTCGCGCCGACCGCTGGCCCCATGTTGTTGGCCACGTCATTGGCACCGACATTGATCGCCATATAGGCCCCGAACGCGGCCGCCGCGACCACGACATGGCTGCCATCCGCCCGACCGAACAGGACCGCCGCCGTCAGCCCGGCAAGCGCCATGAAGGCCAGTGCGACCCCCGGTGCCAGCAGGTGGCGCGCGACATGGATGTTGGCGGTTTCGACCCGCGAAATTCGGTGCAGGTCGCTGTCCAACGTTTGCCAGCGTGGTTTCGGATTCGTGTCACACATGAACTTGGTCAGATATTGTAGGATCGTGCGCCACTAACGGTATCCGGATGCTCAGGCAAGCTGGGTGCCATCGAAATGTTGCGAATTCCTTACAGTCTGCGCAACAAGGCCTGAAGCTCGGGCTCTTGCACCAGAGTGGCCGCTTCAACCGGCGAAAACCAGCTGCGCTCGCGCTGATCGGCCTCGGGAAAGTCATCCGCCAGCGCGCGCACCGAAATCCTGTAGACATTGGTCAATACCGGTTGCGCTGATCCGTTTTTGAGGATCTTGTCATAGGTGAATTGGCCGACGGGTTCATCGTGAACTGCATCCGCGCGCACTCCGGCCTCTTCCCAGGCCTCCTGAAGGGCTGTTTCCGCGCCACTCAAACCATCGATGGGCCAGCCTTTCGGGATGATCCAGCGTTTGGTGTCACGGCTGGTGATCAGCAGAACCTGATCGTGCCCGTCATAAACGCGGGTGCATAACGCCGCAAACTGCACCCGTCGGGGGCGCAGGAACAGCGGTCGCCCGACCTCTTCCCAGATATTTTGCAGCCATGCATTCATCAGTTTTTTGTCAGTCTACTCTATGCCTTCAAAGTTGATACGACTTAACAACGGAAATGGTGAGTTTCAATTAAACCTTCCAGTATTGGCCGGGTTTGGCCGATTCTTGAGGGTTTTCTGGGTTGTTTTGTGGATTTTGGGCAAGGCTCGGGCTTTGCTGACGGCTCTAGTCACGTCTGCGTTTTGCCCTCAGCGTGGGATCAGCCTGGGTCGGGTCTTCGGGCCAGGGGTGTTTGGGGTATTGCGCCCTCATGTCCTTGCGTACATCCGCGTAAGAGCCCGCCCAGAAACCGGGCAGGTCACGCGTTATCTGGATCGGGCGCTGCGCCGGTGACAGCAGAGTGATCTTCAAAGGCTGGCCGCCGATCGCCGGGTGTCGGGTCACGCCAAACACTTCCTGCAAACGGACCGAGATTTCCGGTACGGCCGCGCTGTAATCAATTGGCACCTTGCGCCCCAGCGGCGTTTCAAATGACCCCGGAGCGCGCCGGTCCAGTTCCTGCGTCTGCGCCCAGTCCAGCCGCGCGCGCAGGGCGGGCAAAAGATCGAATTTCTTCCAGTCTTCGGCGCTTTTGACCCCTGACAGCATGGGCAGCAACCAGTCTTCCATATCGGCCATCAGGCCTGCGACCGAAAAATCGGGCAGATCGACGCCATCGGCGCGCACCAGTTCGACACGGGCGGCCAGGCGCGCGGCGGCACCCTCCAGCCGCAGGCCCAGATCGCGTATCCCATCCAGCATCGCGCGGGCCACAGCGTCGTCCGGGACGTCCTTCCAGATGCGGTCGTCCAATGTGATCGCACCGAACCGCTCTTGCCGCCGCGACACGACGCGCCGCTCGCGTTTGGACCAGGCGCAGGTCTCGACCCAGCCGATCTGATCCGCGAACAGATCGCGGATGTCGCGTTCCGAAATCTGGGTGGCCATCCGGACCTTCGCCTCGCGCGGGTTGCCATCCGTGTCGATGACGACCAGAAACGGAGCGTTGGCCAGTGAATCCGCACTGTCCAGAACAACACCTTTCCCCCCTGACAGCACATAGCGCGGCGCGTCGCCCTTGCGCCGCTGCCCGATGCGGTCAGGATAGGCCAGCGCAGCCATGGCAGCGGGGCTCAGATCGGGCGAGTCGCCCTTGGCCTGTTTTCGCAGCCGTCTGGCCTCGGCATTGATCCGATCCACTGCGCCCATGTTGACCTGCCAGACCCTGTTGCGCTGAAAGGCCCGGGGGTCGCGCAGCGCCTCTTGCCGCAGGGTGATATCCACCGGCGCGCCGCGAAGGGGGTCACGCTCGGCCATCAAGGCCGCCAACGGGGCGGCGTTCGGACCGGCCCGCACAAGCATGTGCCCCAGCCGGGGATGCAAGGGCAGTGCCGCCAGGGCGCGCCCATGATCGGTAATCCGCCCATTGGTATCGAGTGCGCCCAGCATTGTCAGCAAAGCCCGCGCCTCGGCCATCGTCCCCTCGGGAGGTGGAGTCAGAAAGGCCAGATCGGCCGCGTCAGCGCCCCACAGGGACAGCTCCAGCGCCAGCCCGGTCAGATCCGCCGCTTCGATCTCGGCAGGCGGGTAGGCGGCCAGCGCACCGTCTTCCCCCTTCGACCAGAGCCGGTAACACACCCCTTCGGCCACCCGTCCGGCCCGGCCCGCGCGCTGTGTGGCCTCGGCCCGGGTCACCCGTTCGGTCACCAGCCGGGACATGCCCGATCCCGGATCGAACCGAGCCCGCCGGGCCTGTCCCATATCCACCACGACCTTGATGTCGGGGATCGTCAGCGAGGTTTCGGCAATCGACGTCGCCAGCACGACTTTGCGCCCTTGTTCCACCGGGGCAATCGCGGCACGCTGGGCCGCAAAGGGCATGGCTCCGAATAACGGGCGCACCACGCAACTGTCGGGCAACCGACCGTTCAAAAGGCTTTCAGCGCGTCGGATCTCACCCTCTCCCGGCAGGAAAACCAGAATTCCGCCGCCGGACTTCCGGGTCTCACGCTCGGCCTGCACCACCAGATCGATCAACGCATCCAACCGTCGCGCTTGCGGCCCCAATGGCCGATCCAGCCAGCGCGTCTCAACCGGAAAGCTGCGCCCGTCCGATGTGACCAGAGGGGCCGCCATCAACGCGCCGACCGGATCCGCATCCAGCGTGGCTGACATGGCCAGCAGGATCAGATCGTCCCGCAATGCGTCGGTCACTTCGAGGCACAAGGCCAGCCCCAGATCGGCGTTCAGAGACCGTTCGTGGAATTCATCGAAAATCACTGCGCCAATTCCCGGCAGATCCGGGTTGGATTGCAGCATCCGGGTCAGGATGCCTTCGGTCACCACCTCGATCCGGGTGTCTTTCGACACTTTCGCCTCGCCGCGCACACGGTATCCCACGGTCTGCCCTGGGCGCTCTCCCAGGGTCTCGGCCATCCGCTCGGCAGCGGCTCGGGCCGCCAGCCGCCGGGGCTCCAGCATCACGATCCTGCCTTCGCACAAACCCGCCTCGAGCATTGCCAGGGGAACCCGCGTGGTCTTGCCCGCCCCCGGTGGGGCCTGCAATACCGCGCGGCCCTGCGCGCACAATCTGTGCAGCAGTTCGGGAATGGCGTCGTCGATGGGCAGGCGTATCGTCATCCGGTTCTTATCCGCGATCATGCTGGTGTCGTCCAGTTCTCGCGCCGCGCACGTTCTGGTGACACCGGGGCGGCAGAATCAACCCTGAACGGCCAAGCAACGCACGAATTGACGCAGCTTTCGCTTTGATCGCATTTCCGGCGACCTGCGGTCTGGACAAACGCCCCCCGAGCGCGGCAACTATTCCTGCCTCTAGGATCGGGACAAGAATGCAGACAGACAGCCTCAGCGACAGGATTTTGAAGGGCGAGCGCCGGGCGCTGGCCCGCGCGATCACTCTGGTGGAAAGCAATCGCGCCGATCATCGTGCACAGGCCAGCGAGCTGTTGGCCCAGCTCGCAGGATCGGGGCGTCAGGCGCTCCGGATCGGTTTGTCGGGTACGCCCGGGGTGGGCAAGTCCACCTTCATCGAAAGCTTTGGCATGATGCTGACGGGGCAGGGGCTGCGTGTCGCGGTTCTGGCAGTCGATCCCAGCTCTGCCCGTTCGGGGGGCTCGATTCTGGGGGACAAAACCCGGATGGAACGCCTGAGCCGCGAGAAGAACGCCTTTATTCGCCCCTCCCCCAGCCAGAGCCATCTCGGCGGCGTTGCCCGACGGACCCGCGAGGCCATCGCCCTGTGCGAGGCCGCAGGCTATGACGTGGTGCTGATTGAAACCGTGGGCGTCGGGCAGTCTGAAACGGTGGTGTCCGAATTGTCGGACCTGTTCCTGTTGCTGTTGGCCCCGGCGGGTGGGGACGAATTGCAGGGTGTCAAACGTGGCATCATGGAGATGGCCGATATCATCCTGATCAACAAGGCGGATGGCGACCTTAAGGCCACGGCGACCCGGACATGCGCAGACTATGCCGGCGCGTTGCGATTGCTGCGCAAGCGCCCGCAGGATCCCGAAGGTTTCCCCAAGGCAATGACCGTTTCAGCGGTCGAAGAACAGGGGCTGGAGCAAGCCTGGGACGAGATGCAATCCCTGACCCGGTGGCGCCGCGACAACGGTATCTGGGAAGCCAACCGGGCCGCCCAGGCGCGATACTGGTTCGATCAGGAAGTCCGCCATGCCCTTCTGGCTCGGCTCGACACGCCGCAGGCCAAGGCTGAGATGGAACGCCTGAACGCTGAAGTCTCGGCCGGGCGTCTGAACCCGGCCCGCGCGGCCGAAGAACTGCTTGGCACGCTGAGCTGACGGGGTGAAAGGGGGCAAGGTTTCAAAGGCGGGCGCAAAATGAAAGAATTCGTTCGGTCCGTCTTGACGCTTCCTGCGATTCCCACTACACGCATCCAACCAGTTTTCGGGCGCGACTTCGGGTTGTGCCCCTTGTGATTTGGCCGAGGGCTTTGTGCCCGGCCTCCAGAAACAAAGGAAGAAACCATGTCGCGCCGTTGCGAACTGACCGGAAAAGGCCCGATGACTGGCAACAATGTCAGCCATGCCAAAAACAGAACTCGTCGTCGTTTCCTGCCGAACCTGAATGACGTTACCCTGCAGTCCGAGACCCTGGGCCGCGGCGTCAAGCTGCGCATCTCGGCAGCCGCCCTGCGTTCGGTTGACCACCGCGGTGGTCTGGACGCATTCCTGGCCAAAGCCAAGGATGAAGAACTGTCGGCGAACGCGCTGAAAGTGAAGAAGGAAATCGCCAAGGCGCAAGCCACGGCCTAAGCCTTTTCGCTTACGGGATTTCAGGCCCTGCACCTCTGAGGTGCGGGGCTTTTTTGTTTTGAGACGCCCGCTGCTGCCTTGCTTTGTTTTCAAATTCGAAATTATTTCTCGCCATTGGTGAATTGCTTCACATACGGAAAGCCGAATCTGACCTATCGTCACTGTCATTCATCAGGCGGGGGCCTCACTATGACGTTAAAAAGTTTCTACCTTTTCCTGTTTCTGGCCGCGGTTTTTCGCAAAGCAATTTCGGCTTGTACGCGGATGCAGCGCAGGGTGAATCGTTCCCACACCAGCTTCAATACAAGCAAGGTGAAACGACCGGGAATTGATTACTGAAACCAGCTTCAAGCGCGACCCTTTGGCGCTTGAAGCTACTTTGCTGACTGACCTATACCCGGGTCAGGATGAGACCTGCCATAACACGATTCCTGCCTTATGCTCTGTCCCTGCTTTTGGTTCTGACCGGGCAGGGCCTTGCGGTGTCCCGCGGCATGGACAGGGCCGTGGGTCAGATGGTGTTGTGCACAGGCACCGGTCCGGTCGTTGTCTATATGGACGAAGACGGACAGCCCACCGCGCCACCGCATTACTGCCCGGATTACGCGCTGTCCCTGATGGGCGCGGTCGCCATTGCCCAGCCGCCCATGCCTATGGCACCAGAGCAGGCGCAGTTAGCGCCGCTGCGACATCTGGTCAATCAAATCGCCTTGCCGGTCCCCGGCACCCCGGCGCGCGCGCCGCCTGTACGTGTTTGAAGACACTACTTTTTCAAACCTACAATACAGGAGAGGCACGATGTCCCTCAAAACTACTCTGTTTGCAACCCTGGCCGCCGTGACCCTGGCCATGCCCGCTGTTGCCGAAGGCACTATCAAAGTTGATGACGCCTTTGCCCGGTCGTCGGGAAAGACCGCCAAGGCAGGTGCCGCGTTCATGATGATCCAGAATCTGGGCGATGCGGACGACCGTCTGGTCGGCGTGACGTCGGATGCCGCTGCTCGGGTTGAACTGCACACGCACAAAGTCGACGACAATGGCGTGGCCAAGATGGTGCATGTCGAGGAAGGCTTTGCCATTCCGGCAGGCGAAACCCACATGCTGAAACGCGGCGGCGACCATGTGATGTTCATGGGGCTGACCGAACCGTTCGAGCAGGACGCCATGGTTCCGGTGACGCTGATCTTTGAAAAGGCTGGCGAGGTTGAGATCGAAATCCCGGTCGATCTGGAGCGTCAGGACATGGGTGGGCACGGATCTCATTCGAACTAGGGCAACGCCTGTCTTCGGGCCGCGCTGCGGCCGTCATTCATGCGTCAGGCCGGGCATTGCCCGGCCTGTTGTTCCTGCGGCCGCCGCTGGTGCTATTTGTTGACGTTTTTCATACCGACGCGGTCACCGGCCTGGCGGAATCGGGATGCCAGCCAGAACATGACCGCGGCGATGGCCAGTGCCGAAAAGGCGATGCCCCATCCCAGCGCAACAAGCGCGACCGCTGGCCAGATCATCAAAACAAGCCCGACCACAAGCGCGACAAAACCCGAGACGCGCATGGAGCCGCGTTGAGGGTCTCTCTCGTGCATTTGCCCGGATGCCGCCAGCGAACCGATCCCGATAATCAGCGCCCATGCGCCCATGAGGAAAAAGGCGAGTTTGACCGTCCCTTCCGGCCAGATCAGCAGGACAAGCCCGATCAGAAGCGCACCGATTGCAGCGCCGCCCATTACCCCGCGACGCCCAACGCCCAAAAGCGTCAGGCCACCATCGAGGATCAGCAGCACGCCAACCAGCCGCAGCAGCAACGCGATGCTGCCAGACGGCCAGAACAGTGCTGCAATACCGACAAGCCCGGCCAATACTCCGCGCAGCAGAAAGGTCCACCACAGGCTGGAAAGCTGCTCTCCCAGCATGTCGCGCCCGGCCATGCTGCCTTCATCCAGAATTTCACCGGTCCGGGGGTCCTGATCCGTCATGTCTTGTCCTCCAGTCGTTTCGGGGGCATTCTAACCGAATTAAGCGAGTGTTGTCTGTACTTTAACTATGCGGCGCAAGCAGGTGCCCGACCCATTGCGGAACTGTCTGGGTCGCTTTGCCGACAACTCTTTCATCAAACCCGGATGCGCCCGGCGACGGTTCCAGATTGATCTCGATCGTCCGAGCGCCCGCCGCTTGTGCCTCGTGCACGAACGCTGCCGCCGGATAAACCTGACCCGAGGTGCCAATGGCGGCAAAAAGCCACGCGCTGCTCAGGTGGTCATAAATCTCGTCCATGAAATAGGGCATTTCACCAAACCAGACCACATCGGGCCGGGCCGTGGGCCGCGCACAGGCGGGGCAGGATTCCCCAACCGCCATTTCGGGCGGGGCGGTCCAGCGATGGCCACAAGCTGAACACAGCGCGCCCGCCAAAGTTCCGTGCATGTGGATGACATCCTTTGCGCCGCCCGCCTCGTGCAGGCTGTCCACGTTCTGGGTTACGATCACGACGTCTCCGGGCCAGTCCCGTTGGAGCCGGGCCAGTGCTTCATGAGCGGCATTGGGTTGAACTTCGGAGGCCTGAACCCGCCGCGCATTGTAAAACCCTTGAACCAGTGCGGGATCGCGGGCGAATCCTTCCGGCGTGGCGACATCCTCGATGCGGTGCTGGGCCCACAATCCACCCTCATCGCGAAAGGTGCTCAACCCGCTCTCGGCTGATATTCCGGCCCCGGTCAGAATCACGATCTTTTCCATTTCTCCTCCGCGCGGTACAGCATAATGCATGTCACACGGTATCCTTTTTGTCTGCCTGGGCAATATCTGCCGCTCGCCTGCGGCAGAGGGCGTTTTTCGCGCCCGCGCGCCACATCACGTAACCGATAGTGCCGGAACCATGGGCTGGCATGCGGGAAAACCGCCCTATGGCCCAATGCAGGCAGCTGCGAAGGTCAGGGGAATCGATCTGGGCGACCTGCGCGCGCGTCAGTTCACCGCTGCCGATTTCGACCGCTTCGACCTGATCCTGGGCATGGACGCCAACAACATCGCGGATATCGAGAATCTGCGCCCCGCCGGCAGTGACACCCCGGTGCGCCTGCTGACCGATTTCGCCCCTGAGGCCGGCGCGGATCATGTGCCTGACCCCTATTACACACGGGATTTCGATGGCGCGCTGGACCTGATCGAGGCAGCGGTTGACGGCCTTGCTGCCCATCTGGACAGTTAACCGCCGATCACCCGCAGCGATCCGCTCAGCCAGGGCAGTTTGGCCAAAGCCGGGTCAACGATCTGGTTCTGCATCAGACGCCGTGTCATGCCCGCGACCTCCTGCGGCACCTGATCGGACCAGCCCGTTCGCGCCAGCAATGATATGCTGCGCGAGAAATCCCCGAACGGGGCAGGGTGGGCCTCCAGCCCGTCATGAAAACGCGCTGCGCGCATGAAGCCCAGCGGCGTCGTGATCGCCCAACCCAGACCCCGTGCAACCATGGCCATAAGCGCCATGTGCGAGCCGATCTCGAACCGTTCCTCGAACTCCTGCGCGCCGCGCGCCATATGCGCCTCGATCTGCCGGCTGATCAGCTGCTCGCGGGCATAGCGCAGATATGGCAGGCTGTTCTGCACAGCCTCCACTCCGCCCGCCCCCTGAGGCGCAACCAGAATGAACGGATCCCGGACCAGAGGGTACTCGACCACCCCTTCCAGCACTTCTCCGCTATGGGCGGTGACGGCCATATGCAGGCGTTGTTCGGCCAAGGCCTCGAACAGATCGAGGCTCGACAAGGTGATCAGTTTGAAATTCGATCGGGTCAGACTGTCCGCCAGCAGCGTGGCCAGCCGTGGGGTCAGGTCATTGTCGAAGTCGTCGATCAATCCGATGGAGAGCGTGGTCAGATGCCCCAGATCCATGACCGACAATTCGCTTTGTGCCATTTGCAGCTCGGCCAGAACCGCCTCGGCCCGCACCAGAAAACTGCGCCCGGCCTGCGTCAGGCGCATCGGTCGGCGCCCGTGATCGACCAGTTCGGTGCCCAAAGCCTTTTCCAGATTGCGCAACTGTTGGGAAACGGATGGCTGGCTGAGCCCCGTGATCTCGGCGGCCTGTGCCACCGATCCCGTCCGCGCCAAAGCCTCGAACACCTCAAGGCCCCGCAGGGTCAGCCCTTTCATCACCATAAGATACACCTTTCGCTGCGCCTTTCTGGGGCGCAGCGTGGATCAGGTCAAGGTTTCAGAGGGGCTTAGCTGCAGATCGCCTGCGCCATCTGGCCAAAGTTCTGATACCGGTCCCACAGCGCATCGTCGCGCGCGGTCTGCGACATCTTCAACTCCTGCGCCTGATGGGGGTCGGTGAACCATTTGGCCACGGTTTTCTGATCGCTGCGGGTAAGCGCCTGATCCGCCACGCGCTGGATGCAACTGCACCGATCCCGCGTCGCCGCCGACCGGTCCGACGCCAGACACGCCCGCTTGATCTGCGCCGCATCCGCAACCGGAGCCACCGCCGTCAGCGATGCCGCACAAAATGCGATTAAGAGGAACTGTTTCATACTCGAGCCTCGTTTTTGCCTGCCCGGAGGTGTCTTGCGCCCCTCTCGGTCTGCGGCGGAGTATGAATCAAATGGGCGCGCGGATCAATCATACGTTGCGAAAAAGTGATTGCACGAGCCGGAAACGATACAATCCCGCCACCCCCGTAGGCCGGGTTTCAGCCCGGCACCGGTCAGGACAGGAGCGGGAGCCACCTTTCAATGGCCTCGATCAACGCTTCAATTTTCTCCGGGTGTTTAGCTATGTAAGCGTCAACGATCGCTGTAGTGCCTTTGGTTGAGCCTGCAACGACCGCAGTGCCAACTCCTAAATTTGCCTTACCAACGCACCACTTGAGTAAGCCAAACAGTCCTGCTTTGAGTTTGCCCAGAATTGCTTCAATCCACTCACGAGCAGGGCTTTCCTCTTCCAATGCCGTCGAGAGGTCGTCGGTCGTTTCCCAGATCAAGGTTAACGCGTCGGACAACCGTTCATCTTCGATGCTCTTAGGAGGGTTGTTCCCTCCGATGCCGTGGCGTGCTGAGGTTCTAACCGTCAGGCTACCTTTGATGTCCGATAAGGCTTTCTCGACTTCCCACCTTGCCTGAATTTCCGCAATTTCTTCAGCAACAGCTTCCGGGCCTGCGTTCCAAATACTATTGCCAGTCAAAGCAACCCGCCGCTGAAGTTCCCAGTCCAACGGTTCACCCTTCAGCATTCCCTCGTACCATTCAGCCCAAAACTCCCATGGCGTCTCGGTGGCGTTTTCGGAAAACCGCTGCGACAAGCTGGCGTACGGCTCTGGTACTGCACCATGCCACAGTTCGGTGGCAAACACCTGCTCAGTTTCATCTGGTGTCGCGGCTAGCGCAATAGCATCGGCAGATAGCGCTTGGATAATTTCGGCACCGTAGGTGAATGCGTTGGCATTGAGATCTTGAATTGTTTCGGCAGGCGTGGCGCGCGTTGCATAGAAGGTTGCGGCGACGGCAGTAGCGACGTTGGATAAGGTCGGGTCGGTTAATGTACCGTACCCGTTTTCGGTATTGGCGGCGTCGAGGGTGCCTAGAGTACTAGAGGTGATCGAAGCTATTTCTGGGTAAAGCCCAGTACCAACGAGTCCAGAAACAATATTGGCTCTAAAGCAAGCTAGAAGAAATTGCGCCTGTTCGCGGCTGCTACTTTCTTGATCTGATAAAACAAAAGCATAGGGAAGAACTTGTAAGGCTGAACGCGTGGCAAATGCTTTCAGTGCCGTGTTTGAAAGCGAATTTAGCCAATCTTCAAACTCTTCTGGACGGGTTAAAATAACCATGTGCATTCCTGCTAATACAAGCGGTCCAATCTGCCCTCTTGAAGTTTAGCGGACAAGGCACCGAAACTCTGTCGCGTTTCTATTGACCAATCCACGATTCCTCTACATATCCCCAACCCATGACAGACCTCGCTCATATCCGCAATTTCTCCATCGTCGCGCATATCGACCATGGCAAATCCACCCTTGCTGACCGGCTCATCCAAGAGACCGGAACGGTGAAGGATCGCGACATGAAGGAACAGCTGCTCGACAGCATGGATATCGAGCGCGAACGTGGCATCACCATCAAGGCCAACACGGTTCGCATCGACTATACCGCCGACAATGGCGAGCAATACGTGCTGAACCTGATCGACACCCCCGGCCACGTGGACTTCGCCTATGAAGTCTCGCGGTCGATGCGCGCGGTCGAGGGCTCTCTGCTGGTGGTCGACTCGACCCAAGGGGTCGAGGCGCAGACGCTGGCGAATGTCTATCAGGCCATCGACGCCGATCATGAGATCGTGCCGGTGCTCAACAAGATCGACCTGCCCGCGTCCGACTGTGACCGCGTGGCCGAACAGATCGAAGATGTGATCGGTATCGACGCGACCGACGCCATTCAGGTTTCCGCCAAAACGGGGCAGGGCATCCACGAAACTCTGGAAGCAATCGTACAGCACCTGCCCGCACCGAAGGGCAATCTGGACGCACCGCTCAAGGCGATGCTGGTGGATTCGTGGTACGACGCCTATCTGGGCGTCATCGTTCTGGTCCGCATCATGGACGGCACGCTGAAAAAGGGGATGCGGGTCAAGTTCATGTCAAACAACACCCTGCACCATGTCGACCGTGTCGGCGTCTTCCGCCCCGAGATGCAGATGGTCGACTCGCTTGGCCCCGGCGAGATCGGATTCCTGACCGCATCCATCAAACAGGTCCGCGACACCCGCGTAGGTGACACCATCACCAATGACCGCAACGGGACCGAAGTCGCACTGCCGGGCTTCAAACCCGCGCAGCCGGTGGTGTTCTGCGGTCTGTTCCCAGTGGACAGCGCCGAATTCGAAGACCTGCGGGATGCAATCGACAAACTGGCGCTCAACGATGCCAGCTTCAGCTTTGAAATGGAAACTTCGGCCGCGCTTGGCTTTGGCTTCCGCTGCGGTTTCCTGGGCCTGCTGCATCTTGAGGTCATCCGCGACCGCATCGAACGCGAATACGATATCGAGCTCATCACCACCGCGCCGTCGGTGATCTATCACGTCTACATGAAAGACGGCGAGATGATCGAGCTGCACAACCCCGCCGACATGCCCGACCCGTCGAAGGTCGACCATATCGAGGAACCGCGCATCAAGGCGACCATTCTGGTGCCCGATGAATACCTCGGCGACGTGCTGAAACTGTGTCAGGACCGCCGCGGCATCCAGCTGGACCTGACCTATGCGGGCAGCCGCGCCATGGTCGTCTATGACCTGCCCCTGAACGAGGTCGTCTTTGACTTCTACGACCGCCTGAAATCGGTGACCAAGGGCTATGCCAGCTTCGACTACCAGATGACGGGCTACCGCGAGGACAATCTGGTCAAGATGTCGATCCTTGTGAATGACGAACCGGTCGATGCGCTGTCGACCATGGTTCACCGCGACCGGGCCGAGATGCGGGGCCGCGCGATGTGCGAAAAGCTCAAGGACCTGATCCCGCGCCACATGTTCAAAATCCCGATCCAGGCCGCCATCGGAGGCAAGGTCATCGCCCGCGAGACCCTCTCGGCGCTGCGCAAGGACGTGACCGCCAAATGCTACGGAGGCGACGCCACGCGGAAACGCAAACTGCTGGACAAGCAGAAGGCGGGTAAGAAGAAGATGCGTCAGTTCGGGAAAGTGGATATCCCGCAGGAGGCGTTTATTTCTGCGTTGAAGATGGACAGCTAATGGAAGTCCTAGTCGATTTTTACAATAGGCACAGGTGGCTTATCGTTTGGTCGGCGGTGATTTTTGGCGCATTTAGCGTTTTTTCCTATTCTGTTTTATTGGAGTTTCCGCAACACGTCCGGCAAGCCGTTGGAGTGCAAATACTAGTGTATTGCACTCAAGACGCAATTTTTCGAGTTGCTTTTGCGGTTTTTTTGGCAAGGGCCGCGACACTTGTACTCTACGACCCGATATTCGGCCTTGCTAGGCTGCTGATAGTCCAATTTCCTTGGTCCGCTTCAAGAATTCTTCCCGCCCAAGCTAAGCGTTGGTCACGGAAGTACATAGTTAAGTGTAGAAGGCTACTCGACGCGGTACTACTTATATGGGTCGGTAGGCCTGTCTTGATTTCGTCAATCTTTGCTTTTGGCATTTTCTTTTTCACCCTAATTGGAGAGTTCCGATTTCTGATAGCAATTGCATTCATTTTGGCGATTGTAATTTTGGGCGGCTATCAAGCAGAAAAACTTTTTGAAGAAAGAAAATGGAGAGTGCGTTTTGTTTATTCAAATAGGCGAGTAGACCTGAGTGAAATAAAGGCCATGGGGGCTTCCACAGCTGTCCTTTTGTGCTCTTGGTTGATTGGCACTGCAGAGGGTCGGGCTCTTGAAAGGAACGCACCGGAGATCAAACTGTCTGGAGAAAAGCAAAAACTTATATTCGTTGACTCAGAGCTTTTCGTAACTCGCCGAACAATAGAGGATGACGATATCTGGATCTTAAATGATATTCAGAATATCGGTGAAATTATTAACTAGGAACCAACGCGCTCATAATAGTAGTAGAGTTCGCTAGTCAACCCACCCGCCCGGCGGCACCGCCGGGCCGCGCCGACCCGCCCCCATGGGGCGGTGCGTTTGCGCCTCCCCTCGGGTCGGTCGCGGCCCTCATCTCTCTTGATCAACCGTTGCAAGCGCGCTTGCGCCCCGGAGCTCCGCCCGTTCGCGGCTGAATTCGTCCACTGGACGAATTCCGAGACGCCGCTCATCCCCTCGGGTCGGCGCGGCCCTCGGTTCTACCCGACCCCCCCAATTTCTGAAATCCAGCCAAAAGTGCTAGACTCCCCGCATTCCAAACAGATTTTTCAAAGGGGGAAGTGTTATGGACCCGCAATTGCGTTCCGAGATTTCGATGCGCCGTCTTGACCATTATTACGACGTCATGCGCACCTCGATCTTTGCCTATGTCGCCATCGCCGCGGTCATTGGGTTTGGGGCCGAAGGAGTTGCTCTGCCGCTGATCGTGCTGGTGCTTGTGATCACCACCTATGGTGTTCTGGCGGGCAAGACCGCGCTGGAAGATGTTGAAAACCTGCGCGGCGACATGACCGAGGAGTTTGCGCAGACCAGCTTTGCCCAAGGATTGAAGGCGCGTAACCTGAAAGGGCTGATCCTGACGTCGAATGTGTTGCTGGGTCTGATTGGGCTGTCCGAACTCATCGCAATCGTGTTCTGACCGAAGTCTGTGATCAACCTCACAGCTTCAACTTCGCCCACCTGCTAAAGTTGACGCGACGGCAACCTCGGCAGGAGGCCCTTATGTCCACATCGCTCATCCCTCTCATCGCCCTCGGGTCGGCGGGTCTTTATTCCGTTGCCATGATCTCGATGAAGTTCTGGTGGAAAATTCCCGGTGTTGGCCTGACCCTTCTGATTGTTGCCACGCTGCTGGCCGCCGCGACGCTGGAACTTGCCGCGCTGCGCAACGAACGGTTGGGCATCATCTATACCGGCATTCTGGGGGCCGAGGTCGTGCTGATCGCCATCGCCTCGTATTTCCTGTTTGGCGAGAACTTTTCCTATCGCGAGGGGATTGGCATCGCGCTGGTCATTGTCGGGACAGCTTTGGCCTGGGCCTGAAACTCCATTCTAAGCCCCCGCTGAACCAATCATGAAGTTTCCCTTAAGTAAGTTGTAACCGGTTCGGGCGGTCCCAATCTGTTGACCAGACAGAAGGAGAGAGCCCATGACCAGATACATGACTGCCGGAGCAGCCGCTTTGGCCACGACCCTCGCCCTTGGAACGGCCGCGCTGGCCGATACCACGCCCGACCTGCGCGGCACCTGGCTGGGGTCTTACACGACCGTTCAGCCCAGCCATTACTACAAAGGCGATCAGCCCCGGTTCAATCAGGCCGAATGGATGCTGGATGTGCAGCTTCAGGACGGCAACGTTTTCTGGGGGCACAGCAAATGGCGTCGCGATGGCGATTCCGACTGGAATGAATACGAGGCCACCGGCACCATCAGCCTCGATGGGACGGGCAGCATCGGCATCGTCGAAACCTCACCTCTGCTGATCGGCGCGAATGCGTTGATCGATGCGCGGTACGAAGATGGCAAGATCTTTGCCGATTTCCGTAGCCTGCGGAACGGAACGACCTACAGCACCGTTCTGGAACGTCAGGTGAACTGAAGCGCGTCCGGCCCGGACGATTGTAGGGGGTAAGTATCGCTGCTGCAATTTTGACTGCGGCGGAGGTTAGTAGGTTGCCACGTGCGGGTCGGACCGCTTCTCAAAAACGGAACAATCGTCTCCACAGCGCGGAGACGGGCCGGGCGGCCAGTTCACCGCCTGCGATAGGAACCAGACCACCCCGCGCAAGAATGCGGCGTTCCTCGGCGCGGGTCATCTGGATCTCGCGAACCTTCAGCGCGGCTTCGCGCGCGGTGACATAGCTGCCGTCCGGTCCCGGTTCCATTCCGGGGATGTTGCGTCCCCGCGACCACATTCCGCGAATGCCCGACAGCGGGTGTTTCCACCCGATCTCGTCATCATCCTGCAAATGCCAGATCCGCTTCGCTTCTGCGACCGAGACCAGAGCGGCCAGCGGTTTGCCGTGCCGGGTCAGTATGATCACTTCGCGCGGGTCCTGTGCGCGGGTGACCAAAGCGCCCAAATGGGCGCGCGCATGGGAAATGGTGCAACGCATCGGCGAATCTCCGTATGTACGATTCGAAAGATTGGTGGTCCGAGAGTTGTACAAACCCCGCAATTCTCAACTAATGGCGCGTGCGGTGGCCTTTGCGCCCGCAGCATTGGGCCAAAAGCCGGGCTCAGGTTCAGGCCTGAAAATGTCCCGGGACAAACATGCGTGGAGTCGAAACTTCTCGGATTATCCACAAAGATTTCCCGGCAGATACCAACAATTTATCCCCGTCTAATTTTCATGCTGCAGTGCTATTTTCTTGTCAGATACAAGGCATGCTGCAACAGTCTGAACACCACACAGGTTCTTCGGAACCGAAGGTGGGACGCAAAGGCCCGGGGGTCTTGGCAGAGAGACTGGATCTTAGGATTTGCGTTGAACTGCAATGGCTTACCGGTGGGTGATCAGCTGAACGAGGGTTTCGTGCCCAAGTCGGATGGCCACTTTCTCAGAAGGCCGATGCACGTTGTGATGTCTCTTCGGGGACAATGCAGCCGCTGCAGTCTCTCAGGGGGCTGTAGCAACTGGATCGGGTGCTCTTCGGAGCGCATCGACCCGGTAAGGCGTCAGGAGTGTCCGAAAGGACGCATGCAAAGACCGCGTCTGCGCACCTGGCGCCTTTTCCTTTGCCGGATTTCGGTTTCATACAGGCTACCACTCACCCCTGCCGAAAGGGACCGGGGCTCTTCTGCGTGTGCGAAAGAGCCCCGATTTAGCGTCAGATGATGCAATGCCGCGTCTATGCACCTGTAAGGGAAAGCTACCGCGGCATGCCATGTCTTTCAACTACATATTGAGAGAAGGCCCGCGCGCGGCGCAAAATAAAGTGTATTACAGGCTTTCCTGCACGTCGGTTGCTGCGCCTTGGATGGCATCTCCGGCTTTTTCGATATCCTTGCCGGCGCCTTTGGCGGTTTCGCAGGCAGTCAGTGCAAACAGGCTCAGGCCCATCAGAATTACGCGGATCATGTTCGTCTCCTTGGTGCTCGATTATTTTTCGGTAGCACCTTTTTTCAGCCGGAGCCAGTTCCTAGGTCGGGCCGTCGCCGCAGAAGAGCTCGTAAACGACTTCGAGCATGCGGCGGGGACGATCATCCGCCAGACGATAGTAGATGGCTTTACCTTCCCTGCGAGGTATCACCAACCCTTCAAGTCGCAGACGGGAAAGTTGCTGTGATACAGCGGCTTGTCTGGCGGACAGCAATTCTTCCAGTTCGGTGACGGATTTTTCACCGGACACCAGATGGCAGAGGATCATCAATCTGCCTTCGTGGCTTATCGCTTTGAGAAAATTGGAAGCGCGTGTCGCGTTGGTGACCATGCGGTCAAAATCTTCTTTTGACATGTCATTGGACAGCTGAGGAAGTGCCATCGATTGAGTTCCTTGCAAACCCGTTGGTCGGGTGTTGTTTCCGTAACGTAAAGAGACGTGAGTGTAAGACCCTTCAGTACATGTTTCGTACATTCATTTCTATATGTATGAATCAAAATAGCGTGATGTATGAAAGGGGAATTCGGATTGAACGTTCCCGCAACGCGAGGGGGCAGATGATTCACTTTAAGGCGATCTGCTGATCGTTGCCGGAAACAACAGATGGTTCGCCTTGACGATTAATGATGATCCACATTCGGTCAGCGTTCTCACTTGCCCCCCTTGCAGCCCCCCTTAGCCGACACTAAGACTCAGGTAACACTTGTTGGGATATTGTCCCGATCCATAGCTAAACAGGCAGGTTACGAATGTTCGATCCCGTAGAAACCTACATGAATACACTTGTTCCCATGGTCGTTGAGCAGACCAGCCGGGGCGAGCGCGCCTATGATATTTTCTCCCGCCTGCTGAAAGAGCGGATCATATTCATCAACGGACCGATTCATGATGGGATGAGCCATCTTGTTGTGGCGCAATTGCTGCACCTCGAAGCTGAAAACCCCAACAAGGAAATCTCGATCTACATCAACTCGCCCGGCGGAGTGGTAACCAGCGGTTTGTCGATTTACGACACAATGCAATATATCAAGCCGAAATGTTCCACATTGGTGATCGGTCAGGCGGCCTCGATGGGCTCGGTCCTGCTCGCCGGGGGCGAGAAGGGAATGCGCTTTTCACTGCCCAACAGCCGCATCATGGTGCACCAGCCCAGTGGCGGGTACCAGGGCCAGGCCAGTGACATCATGATTCACGCGGCCGAAACCCAAAAGCTGAAGGATCGCCTGTATGACATCTACGTACGTCATACGGGGCAGACGAAAAAGGCGGTCGAAAAAGCGCTGGATCGTGACAATTTCATGAGCCCGGAAGAGGCCAAGGAATGGGGTCACATCGATGAGATCGTTGAAAATCGAGCGAAAATGGACACGGAAGAGGCCTGAGGCCGATACCCCGCGTCACCGGCGCGGGGGTCATTTTGAGATTGTAGCCGCCAGAGTGCTGGCCTAAGCTGCACACACAGGTGTAAGCGCCCCCGAAAAGGGGCGCAGGGACGAAGCCCGAAAGGTAGATCATGGCGACGAATTCAGGCGGCGATGGGAAAAACACGCTCTACTGCAGCTTCTGCGGCAAAAGCCAGCATGAGGTCCGTAAGCTGATCGCAGGCCCCACGGTTTTCATCTGTGATGAATGTGTTGAGCTGTGCATGGACATCATCCGCGAAGAGACCAAGGCCAGCGGACTGAAGTCATCTGACGGCGTTCCGACGCCAAAGGATATCTGCGAAGTTCTGGACGATTATGTAATCGGTCAGGCCACGGCAAAGCGGGTTCTGTCGGTTGCCGTTCACAACCATTACAAGCGTTTGAACCACGCACAGAAAGCGGGCAGCGATATCGAACTGGCAAAGTCGAATATCCTGCTGATCGGTCCGACCGGTTGCGGTAAAACGCTGCTGGCGCAAACGCTGGCGCGTATTCTGGACGTGCCGTTTACCATGGCTGACGCGACGACCCTGACCGAAGCCGGCTATGTTGGTGAGGATGTCGAAAACATCATTCTCAAGCTGTTGCAGGCGAGTGAGTACAACGTCGAACGCGCGCAGCGCGGCATCGTCTATATCGATGAGGTTGACAAGATTACCCGCAAATCCGAAAACCCCTCGATCACGCGTGACGTGTCGGGTGAGGGCGTGCAGCAGGCATTGCTGAAACTGATGGAAGGGACAGTGGCCAGCGTCCCCCCACAGGGTGGCCGCAAGCATCCTCAGCAGGAATTCCTGCAAGTGGACACGACGAACATTCTGTTCATCTGTGGCGGTGCATTTGCGGGTCTGGACAAGATCATCGCGCAACGTGGCAAAGGCTCGGCCATGGGCTTTGGCGCCGATGTGCGCGACAATGACGACCGCGGTGTAGGCGAGATATTCAAAGATCTGGAACCCGAGGATCTGCTGAAATTCGGACTGATCCCGGAATTCGTCGGTCGTCTGCCGGTTCTGGCGACGCTTGAGGATCTGGATGAAGACGCGCTGGTGACCATCCTGACCAAACCCAAGAACGCATTGGTCAAGCAATACCAGCGTTTGTTCGAACTGGAAGATGTTGAACTGGCCTTTACGGATGATGCCTTGAAAGCAATCGCCAAAAAGGCCATCGAGCGCAAAACCGGCGCGCGCGGCCTGCGGTCTATTCTCGAGGATATTCTGCTGGACACCATGTTCGAACTGCCGGGCATGAAAAATGTCAGCGAGGTTGTGGTGAACGAAGAGGCGGTGATGTCCGACGCGCAGCCGCTGTTCATCTATGCCGATGCGGCCAAGGAATCGGCCTCGGCGGGCTGAGGCCGGGCTTTTACCGCGACGGTGGGACTTCACTTGAACCGGTTCAGGGGGCTCTGCCCCCGCTGCCCTTCGGGCATCCCCCCGGGATATTTTTAGCCAGATGAAGCTGTGGATCCGTCGCTCGCACGCGAAGTCATGCGTGGTCAGGCGGCGGAAGCTTAAGCAAGTTTTCGAACATCAAAGGTGACGGATTATGGCAGTGCAGCGCATTTCTTCGGGTGGTGAGTTCGAAGCCAAGGTCGGGTACTGCCGCGCAGTGGTTGCGGGCGGCTGGGTTCATGTCGCCGGGACCGTCGGGCGGGGCGAGGACGTGGTGGCGCAATGCCGGTCTGCGCTGGACATCATCGGCAAGGCGCTGGCTGAGGCAGGCGCAGGCTTTGACGATGTGGTTCGGGTCACCTACATGTTGCCGGACCGCAACGAGTTTGAGCCGTGCTGGCCGATCCTGGCCGAGACTTTTGGCGCCAATCCACCGGCTGCGACGATGATCGAATGCGGTTTGATTGATCCGAAATACAGGATTGAGATCGAAGTGACCGCCTTTTTGCCGGAGTGACGCAGGTGGTATCAGGGGCACTGGACCTTGGCGGGCCTTTGGTCCATACCTTTCTTCGACGAAATGCCGGAGGCACCCGATGGGAATCCTGAACAGTCTTTTGCGAGCCGTGACCTGGTGGAATGGGTCAACTTTGAACACTCAGATCTACACTGCACGCAAGGGCGTGAAAGTGGGCGAAGACAATGAAGGCAACGTGTTTTACCGCAATGCTGATGACAGCAAGCGTTGGGTTATCTTCAATGGCGAGGCCGAAGCCAGCCGGGTTGATCCTGAATGGCATGGTTGGTTGCATCGCACTTGGGACGAGCCTCCGACAGATAAACCGCTGCCGCATAAATCCTGGGAAAAACCACATCAGGAAAACCTGACCGGCACCGCGCTGGCCTATGCTCCTGCCGGATCTCTGCGTCGCGCGGAACCGGTTGAACGTAAGGACTATGAGGCCTGGAGCCCGGAATAAACGAGGCGATAATGTCGACCCATAACTGGACCGAAGTTCTTGTCGGCGGCGTCGTATTGGCCGGTGCCGTTGCATTTGGTGTCTATGCCAGCCAATCGACGGGCTTGTCGCAAGGTGCCGCTGGATATGAACTGGGCGCGTCTTTCAGATCTCTGGAGGGGGTGGGTGTCGGTACGGATGTGCGCCTTGCGGGCGTCAAGATCGGGACCGTGACGGGCGTCACCCTGAACTCGGATACCTACCGCGCTGACACGACTTTCACGATTGCGGACGGCATTCTGGTGCCGGACGACAGTGCCATTGTCGTTTCCTCAGAAGGTTTGCTGGGGGGCAATTTTGTCGAGGTGATGCCAGGTGGGTCACCATTCTACTTTGATCCCGGCGACGAGATCGAGGATACGCAGGGCGCGGTCAGCCTGATTTCGCTGCTGGTCAAGTTCGTAGCCGGAGACGGCAGCGAATGATGCGCGCCACGATTCTTGCCTTGTTGCTGGCCGCCACAGGTGCGGCCGCGCAGCAGAAAGTTCAATCTGGGCCCGGGGCAATGCTGCGGGGCCTGGACAAGGTGAACGGCCAGACTGTCGATGTTGAATTGCAGACCGGCGCGACGGCAGCGATTTTTGGGCTGGATGTTGCCTTGGGAGATTGCCGTTTTCCCGTTGACAATCCAACGGGTGACGCATTCGCCTATCTGACCATCTGGGAGAGTGGGAAGGCCGATCAGCTGTTTGACGGTTGGATGATCGCAACCTCCCCTGCATTGAATGCGCTGGATCACGCGCGTTATGACGTTTGGGTCATACGGTGTATCACACCCGCCGCCGATTGATTCAGCGGCACCGAGAAATCGGCGCTGTGGTTCAAGGCCTTTTCCAGCTCTTTCTTGTAGGCGCCGCGCGGAATTTCGATTGCGCCCAAAGAGGCCAGGTGCGCGGTCAGAAACTGCGTGTCAAACAGACGGAACCCGGTTTGCCTCAGGCGGTCCACAAGATAGGCGAGGGCGATCTTCGAGGCGTCTTTGCGTCTTGAAAACATGCTTTCGCCGAAGAATGCTGCGCCCAGGGTCACGCCATAGACGCCGCCCACCAGCGTGTTGTTTTCCCAGACTTCCAGTGAATGCGCATACCCTGTTTGGTGCAGCTGGCGGTACAGGTCATGAAGTTCGGCGTTGATCCAGGTATCTGCCCTGTCGGCGCACCCGTCGACGACGCCGGAAAAGTCCTGGTCGATCGAGAAATCGAACCCGCAGTTTCGGATACGGCGCGCCAGGCTTCGAGAAATGTGGAAACTGTCCAATGGAAAGACGCCGCGAAACTTGGGATCGACCCAAAACAGGTCGGGGTCATCGCGATGCTCGGCCATCGGAAAGATACCGATGGAATAGCCATGCAACAAAAGTTCTGGGGACAGGCTCATGTCAGGTATGAGGCAACCGGAGGGCAGGCGCCCTCCGGTCCTTGGTGACTATTGTTCCATGTTCTCCGCAAGCCAGCGCTCCAGCCAGTGGATGTTGTAGTCGCCGCTGTGCAGATCGGGTTCCTGCAGCAGTGCGTGGAACAGAGGGACCGTGGTATCGATACCGTCGACAATCAATTCCCCCAGTGCGCGTTCCAGTCGGGCCAGCGCTTCGGCCCGGTCACGACCCTGCACGATCAGCTTGGCGATCAGAGAGTCATAATAGGGTGGAATCGAATACCCGTCATAGAGAGCCGAGTCCATTCGAACACCAAGGCCCCCCGGCGCGTGATAGGCCGTGATCTTGCCGGGGCAGGGTGAAAATTTCGGCAGCTTTTCAGCGTTGATCCGAACCTCGATGGCGTGGCCGTTGATTTCCAGATCGTCCTGACCGAACGACATCGGTTCACCCGCTGCGACAAGGATTTGTTCGCGCACCAGATCGACGCCAAAGATACCTTCGGTGACCGGATGTTCCACCTGAAGGCGGGTGTTCATTTCGATGAAATAGAACTCGCCATTTTCGTAGAGGAACTCGATGGTGCCGGCGCCGATATAATTGATTTTCGCGACCGCATCCGCGCAGATCTTGCCGATCCTGGCGCGTTCTTCGGGTGTGATGCAGGGGCCTGGGGCCTCTTCGAACACCTTCTGGTGGCGCCGCTGAAGCGAACAATCCCGTTCGCCCAGATGAACAGCCTTGCCTTTCCCGTCGCCAAACACCTGAATTTCGATGTGGCGCGGCGTGGTCAGGTATTTCTCGATATAGACTTCGTCATTGCCAAAGGCGGCCTTGCCCTCGGCCCGCGCAGTCATGAAGGCGCTTTCCATTTCGTCAGCGTTCATCGCAACTTTCATACCGCGACCGCCGCCGCCTGCGGTAGCCTTGATGATGACCGGATAGCCGAATTCCTCACCGATCTTCTTGGCCGTCGCAAGATCAGGCACGCCGCCGTCTGATCCCGGCACGCAAGGCACTCCCAGCGCCTTCATCGTGTCCTTGGCAGTGATCTTGTCGCCCATGACGCGGATGTGTTCTGCGGTGGGGCCGATGAACGTGATGTCGTGATCTTCGACGATCTGCACGAACTCGGCATTCTCGGAAAGGAAGCCATAGCCAGGGTGGATCGCCTGCGCACCGGTGATTTCACAGGCCGATATGATCGCGGGCACGGACAGGTAACTCTGGGGGCTGGGCGGGGGGCCGATGCAGACCGATTCGTCCGCCATGCGCACATGCATTGCGTCGCTATCCGCGGTGGAGTGGACGGCAACCGTCTTAATCCCCATCTCGCGGGCAGCGCGGATGACGCGCAGGGCGATCTCGCCTCGGTTGGCAATCAGGATCTTGTCGAACATGGGCCCGCCTTACTCGATGATGACCAGAGGTGTGCCAAACTCCACAGCGTCGCCATCGCCGACCAGAACACGCTTGATCGTGCCCGACTTGGGCGCGTGGATGTGGTTCATCGTCTTCATCGCTTCGACGATCAGCAGCGTGTCGCCTTCGGAAACGGAAGCGCCGACCGAGATAAATGCGGGCGCGCCGGGCTCGGGCTGCATATAGACGGTTCCAACCATGGGAGAGGTCACAGCACCAGGGTGGCTGGCCGGATCTTCCTGAGCGGCAGGGGCTTCGGCCACGGCAGGCGCAGCCGCAGCGGCAGGAGCTGGTGCTGCCGCAGGCACGGCAACCTGAACTGGTGCAGCTGCGGCCTGTGTCATGCGGCTTACGCGCACGTTCAGGCTGTCTTCCTCGCCATATTCGCGCTTGACCTGCAATTCGGTCAGGTCATTGTCACGCAGCAACTCGGCCAGAGCCTTGATGAATGCCACATCCGCTTCGTGTTTGGTGTCTGTCATGAGTGTCCTCGACGGTTCCCCTTTGGCCCGTCTGTTTCTTGCGGGCTCTGATCAAATTACGCAGGGTTATAGGCTAAGCGGCGGTGCATGAAAAGCGCCGACTCGCACCATCACAGGCGGGAATCCCGCATAATTTAAAGGGGCGGACAGGTTACAGAGGCATCCCTGACAATTTGGCGACAAGCTCGGACAGTTTGCGGGCGCCGAATTTCTCAAGCAGACGGGCGCGATAGGCTTCGATTGTGCGGTAACTCAGGCCCAGTTCAGCACCGATTTCCTTGGCGGACAGGCCACGGCAGGACAGGATCGCCACTTCGCGTTCTCGAACGGTCAATTCGACAAGGGGACGTTCTTCCGAGATGTCGGAAAAGCTCCAGATTCCATGGCGGAACGGGTCATCGGGCGTCAAAGAGCGGCCACGGGCGCGGCACCAGAACAGATCACCATTGCGGCGCCGCATGACGCGTTCATCCGTGTAGTATCCGGTGTCTCGCATCACTTGCAGGCTGCGTTCCCCGATCCTCTCCCAATCCGCGACCGAGGGATAGAGATGCAACAGCGGCATATTGCGGTAATCGGCCTCTTCCCCGCCGAAAGTGCGGGCAAATTGCAGATTGCAGCGTCTGATGATCCGGTTTTCCAGTTCAACAAGCCCGATCGGTGCATATTCAAAGGCGGGGTCACTCATCCGCTTATCGTGCCGGGAAACCACGCGGAATTGAAGGGGAGATGCGGTTTCTTGTGGCCATTGATGCGCATTGGCGGCTGCCGCTTTTGTTAAGGTTGTAAATATGGTTTGAAAATACCTCGGTAAACCAGCGAAACACATGATATGTTCTGAAAAAAGTGGCTGAAGCCTGGTCAGGAGAATACGATCATGCGTGATATGTTGACGGGAAGCCGTATTCGGGAAAGACGGCAGATTGCCGGGCTTCGGCAGGCGGAACTTGCCCGCCTTGCCGGGATATCCGCGTCCTACCTGAACCTGATCGAACATAACCGCCGCCGGATCGGTGGCAAATTGCTGGTGGATATAGCGTCAGCGCTTTCCGTCGAACCCTCTGTCCTGACACAGGGGATCGAGGCAACCCTCGTGTCGGCCTTGCGGGAAGCGGCGGATGACGCCGTCGGGCAGCAGGCCGAAGTGGACGGGCTGGAAGAATTTGCCGGGCGCTTTCCCGGATGGGCCGGGGTTCTAGCGCAGATGCACCGCCGGGTTGTTTCGCTTGAGCGGAATGTCGAGATCTTGTCGGACCGCCTGACTCATGACCCGCATCTTGCGGCATCAATGCACGAAGTGCTGTCAACGGCGGCGGCGATTCGTTCAACAGCGGCAATTCTTGCAGACACAGAGGACATCGAAGCAGAGTGGCGGGAACGGTTTCACAAAAACCTGCACCAGGATGCAGAGCGGCTGGCCGGTAGTTCAAAGGCACTTGTAACCTTTTTGGACGAAAGCGACTCGTCAATTGATCCGCGCGGTGTTCCGCTTGAAGAGGTCGAAGCGTTCTTCGAATCCCGCAGGTACAGTTTTCCGGAATTGGAACAGGGCGAGGACGTGGATGCCGTTGATCTGAGCAGTCTCAACACGTCGGCTGCCCGAACTGTGGCGCGTGAAGTTCTGAAGATGTATCGCGATGATGCAATCGCTTTGCCGCTGGATGCGCTTCGATCGAGCCTGCAAAAAGGCGACACGGATCCCATTGCGTTGGCTTATCGCTTTTCCGTGGACGTCGCCACCGTTCTGCGTCGATTGGCGTTCATACCCGATGACGTGTTGCCGCAGCCGGTTGGCATGGTGCTGTGCGATGCATCCGGCAGCATATTGTTCATCAAGCCGATCCCGGGCTTTGCTTTGGCGCGGCATGGTGAGGTTTGCCCGCTGTGGCCGTTGTTCACGGCTTTGAGCCGCCCACTTGTTCCGGTGCGCAAGCAGGTTGTCCAGATGGGGCGGACCCCGGCTGAATTCGAATGCTTCGCCTATGCTTGGCCTTATGCGGTATTGGGGTATGATCAGGATCCCGTTTATCGCTCGGTTATGCTGGTCCGTTCGGGCAACGAGGCGGCAGGTGCCGCTCCGGTCACGCAAGTCGGGCCAAACTGCCGCGTCTGTCCCAGCAATGCTTGCGAGGCCCGCCGCGAACCGTCGATTTTGAGCGAAGGCTTTTGACACTTTCCCGACAGAAGGCTTAATCTGGCGGGGACCGATCTGAGGATGGAGGAACGGTCTTGGGGAGGAACTGAAAATATGAGCCGTAAGGTTCTGTTAATCGAGGACGAGCCGAACATTGCCGAAGCAATCCGGTTTCTGCTGACCCGCGAGGGATGGCAGGTGGACACGCATGGCGATGGCACGGATGCGGTTCAGGTGATTCAGAGGGCACAGCCCGATCTGGTCATTCTGGACGTCATGCTGCCGGGCAAGAGTGGCATGGATATCCTGCGGGACATCCGAGAGATGGAAGAGCTGGCAGGTTTGCCGGTTTTGATGCTGACGGCGCGCGGTCAATCGCGCGACAGGGAAATGGCGGAAAACGCTGGTGTCAGCCGTTTCATGACCAAACCGTTTTCCAATGCCGAAGTTCTGACGGCTGTGCGCGATCTTCACGCGCAGGCGACGCGAATATGATGTCTGGCGAGGGCAAAAAGGGCGCACCACAGGGCGCACGCCCCTCGCTTTTTCTCGAACGTCAAAGCTATCGCCGACGTAGGCTGGCGGATGCGGCGCGGCTGCTGCCGTTCTTGGGGGCGGCTCTGCTGGCGCTTCCGCTATTGTGGCCCGATCAGCCCGGCAAGGGCGAGGCTGTCCCCTTGTCTTCAGCAATGTATTACATCTTTGTCTGCTGGGGCGCTCTGATCGTGGTTGGGTTGGTTTTTGGAATTGCCGCCCGCCGTTTGGGCGTGCGCGAGGATCAAGACGCGGACGCTGAGTGATGGCAACCATTAACACGCTGATCCTGGTCTGCCTTGGCTATGTCATTTTCTTGTTCGCCGTGGCTTTCGCCGCCGATCGGATGGCTGCGGCAGGGCGGGGCAAGTGGCTGCGCTCGCCCCTGATCTATACCTTGTCGCTGTCGATCTATTGCACGGCATGGACGTTCTATGGTGCGGTGGGCAATGCCGCGCGGTCCGGGTTGGAGTTTGTAACGATTTACCTTGGCCCAACCCTGGTGATGGTCAGTTGGTGGTGGGGACTGCGCAAACTTGTGAGGGTCGGGCGCAGTCAGCGGGTGACCTCTATCGCGGACCTGTTGTCATCGCGCTATGGCAAGTCGAACACGCTTGCCGTGTGTGTGACCATTCTTGCCGTGCTTGGCGGAACACCCTACATCGCGCTCCAGTTGCAATCAATCACCTTGTCCTTTTCGATTTTTGCCGAAGCCGATTCATCGGGTCTGTACCGCGAAGGGTCCAGTGTATTCTGGATGGCAGCGGGGCTTGCGGTGTTCGCAATTCTTTTCGGCACGCGCAATCTGGACGTGAACGAGCGCCACCACGGTGTGGTCACCGCCATTGCAGTGGAGGCCGTTGTCAAATTGTTTGCTCTTATCGCCGTGGGCGTTTTCGTGGTGTGGGGCATTGCCGGTGGCGTTGGCCCGATGATGGATAGGATAGATGCCTCGGAAATCGGAGAGTGGAACGTCGATGCCGGGCGCTGGACGACTTTCATATTCCTGTCCGCCGCGGCCTTTATCTGCCTGCCGCGCATGTTTCAGGTTATGGTGGTCGAAAATGATGACGAAAGCCATCTGCGAACCGCCGCCTGGGCGTTTCCGCTCTATCTGCTTTTGATGAGCCTTTTTGTCGTGCCAATTGCCGTCGTTGGTCTGGATCTGTTGCCAGAGGGGGCCAATCCCGATCTGTTCGTGCTGACGGTACCGCTGTCGCAGGGCAATGACTGGTTGGCCATGCTGTCCTTTATCGGCGGGTTTTCGTCCGCAACGTCGATGGTCATCGTCAGCGCAATGGCCTTGTCGACGATGGTTTCGAACCATGTGGTCATGCCCATTTGGTTAAACACGCATGAGGGTACGGGCTCGGTTTCGGGCGATGTGCGCAGCATCGTTCTGGTTGCGCGCCGCGTGTCCATCGCCGTGATCATGGCGTTGGGTTACTTTTACTATCGGTTGTCCGGTGGTGGTGCGGCGCTGGCCTCGATCGGATTGATTGCCTTTGCCGGAATCTCGCAGATTCTACCTGCTTTGGTCGGGGGATTGTTCTGGCGCGGAGCAACCCGGACAGGGGCGCTGGTCGGGTTGAGCGTCGGTTTCGCACTTTGGATATATACGCTTTTGTTGCCAGGTATGGGCGCGCCGTGGATGCCGGAGGCCGTCATGCAGAATGGGCTGTTCGGCCTTGCCTGGTTGCGTCCTCATGCCCTGTTCGGGATCGAAGGGATCGATCCGATGGTCCATACCGTGATGTGGTCCCTGTCCCTGAACACCATTGCCTTTTGCATAGCGTCCCTTCTGAGCTTTCCCAGCCCTCTGGAGCGTTTGCAGGGTGCGCAATTCGTCAATGTTTTTGACCACTCGGTTTCACCTGGTGGCTGGTCCGGCTCGGTTGCGCAAAGCGAAGACCTGATGATCATGACACAGCGTATTCTGGGCACCGCGCCAGCGCAGGAGTTCTTTCAGGCAGAGGCTGAAAAACAGGGCGGCCGGTCGCATATGCCGGAACCGACCCCGGGTTTCCTGAACCGGCTGGAGCGAGAGTTGAGCGGGTCGGTTGGCACCGCCACGGCGCATGCGATGATTGCCCAAATCGTCGGAGGGTCTTCAGTTTCCGTAGAAGATCTGCTGGCGGTGGCGGATGAATCGGCGCAGCTTCTGGAGTATTCGGGGAAGTTGGAAGAGAAGTCGTCGGAGTTGTCCCGTACGGCGCGCCAATTGCGCGAAGCAAACACCAAGCTTACGCAGATTTCCGAACAAAAAGACAGCTTCCTCAGCCAGGTCAGTCACGAGTTGCGCACGCCGATGACCTCGATCCGGGCATTTTCCGAAATCATGCGGGATACAGAGGGGCTGAGCCGTGAGGAACAGACCCGTTATGCCGCAATCATTCACGATGAGGCCTTGCGCCTGACCCGGCTTCTCGACGATCTGCTGGACCTGAGCGTGCTGGAAAACGGGCAGGTCAATCTGAACCTCAGCGATGACAGTTTGCGTTCGGTTCTGGACCGGGCGGTGTCCAGCGCGCTGGCCGGAGCAGAGCGGAAAATCACGGTTCGCCGGACTCTTACGGCCGAGCGAATGTCCCTGCATACGGATCTGGACCGGTTGGGGCAGGTGTTCATCAACCTGATCTCGAACGCGCAGAAATACTGTGACGCGGAAGAACCGGTATTGGTCATTTCAGCCCACGACGTCGGCGGCAGGGTCATCATAGATTTCATCGACAACGGCAGCGGCATTCCACCCGGCGCGCGTTCGATGGTGTTCGAGAAATTTGCTCGTGTCGGGGTCGACAAGGCAGGGGGCGCAGGTCTGGGTTTGGCCATTTGCCGTGAGATCATGCAACGGTTGGGCGGTGAGATCACATATTTGCCCGGGCAGGGCGGTGCGGCGTTCCGGGTCAGCTTGCCTTTGGCTTTCCAGCAGGCCGCGCAATGACACGGCCATAAAGAACTTCGTAACGCTCGGCAGGGTAAACCAATAGCCAATTATTGAAGCAACTGGTGATCGGGCGCCATGTCACAAACCGTCAGCGCTGCTTTGGCGCGCAAACTGTCTGTTGGACGAAAAGATCTGGGCGATCGCCCGCGTTCGGTTTTGCGGGCGCTGCGCTTGGGGTTTGCGCGGGCAGCAAGTGATCGATTGAACCTTCCCCTGGCTGTCATCGGGGCAAAACAGGCCAGCCGCACGCAGGATGACATGGCGGAATCATTCGCTCAGGATTGGCTTATGTTGGTGTTTGACGGGCCGGAGGGGCGCGCAGGGATTTGCCTGAGCCCGCATGTGGTGTCCGCCATTGTGCAAACCCAAACCATCGGTGAAATACTGCCCGGTGATCCGGCCCCAAGGGCCTTTACGGATACGGACGCCGCCATGGTGGTGCCATTCATCGAAACCGCTCTGACCTTGACTGCCGGCTCAATAGACGCTGCGGCCGAGCAGGTCTGCCTGACGGGATACGAGTTCGCGGCACGTACGAAAGATTCGCGCGGCTTGTCGTTGGCCATGACAGAAGATGAATACCGCGTCTTCGATCTGACGGTTGATCTGGCCGGCGGGGCGCAGCAGGGACAGATCTCGATCTTTCTTCCAGAGCATCTTGCCACGCCGGAAAAGGCAGAGGAGGTCACGAATCCGGCCGGTCCCCGGCTTGAGCAGGCATCGGGTGTTGTTCGGGCGGAACTGAAGGCCGTTTTGTGCCGGATGTCGCTGCCACTGTCCGATCTGTCAGAGATACAACCTGGATGTGTTTTGCCATTGCGCGGGGCGCGCCTGGACAGAACTGAGATATTGACCATCGACCGAAAGCCAACGGGTATTGGCCGCCTTGGTCAATGTGGCGGGTTGCGCGCCGTTCGGTTGAACGAACATTCGACCCTGCCCGCCTTGTCGGGGGACGAAGCGCAGGAGTTCATCGAAAGCCGAGGGAGAATGCAGCCGCACGATGACCTGGTCGAACCGGTTTCCGGCGCGTTGGATGCCATGCCTCCGGAAATTGAGGACGCGGGTTTGGATCTTACGGACAACGATCTGTCACTGAACGATTCCGAACGGATGGTCGCAGAGATTTCGCAACTGGCTGGCCTTGACGCAGCCGACACGAATTCCGACGCAGAATAGGGTTTAGTCTGCCTGGCTGCGAAAATGCTCTAGTGCAGGGCGCAGGTTTTCCAGTTGATATCCGGCATTTGTCGTGGCGGCCAGAATGTCGTCTGTGCTCATGCGGTCGCATTGACCAAGGGCCCAGACCACCGAACACCGAGTGCCCGAGGCGCAATAAGCCAGAACCGGGCCATCGCAGCTTTCTGCCAGGTCACGCTGCTGCTTTGCAATCTCGGGCGTCATGGTCTGGTGGGTCAGCTCCAACACCTCGTAGTCCATGCCTGCCGCACGGACGGCTTCACCGATCGCGTCGGATTGCATGACTGCGGGAACCTCAACATCGGGCCGGTTGCAGATCACCTTGACAAAGCCTGCCTCGGCAATTGCCGGGACGTCTTCTATAGTGATCTGCGGTGAGACAGCATAGCGGGGCGTGATCGGTCGAATCTCCATGCCAAATCCTTAGGCCGCGTTTGCGGCTCTGTCCAGTTGCGCCCCCAGCGTTGGCGCGATGAACATGCCTGCAACCATCGCGATCAGGAAGACCAGGCCACCCAAACCACCATAGGTCAGCGAGGCCATCGCCGGTCCCGGGCAAAGCCCGGCCAAGCCCCAGCCCATTCCGAACAGGACGGAACCAATGATGAGCCTGCGATCAACCTCGGACCTTGCAGGGGGTGGAAAATCGCCTCCGGTCAAGGCCTTGCGCCCAGAGGTAAGCCTCCAGGCTACAAGCATCGGCAGGATGGCGCCGCCCATCACAAAGGCCAGGGTCGGGTCCCAGTTTCCGAAAACATCCAACCATCCCTGAACCTTGGTCGTGTCCGTCATGCCCGAAATCAACAATCCGGCACCGAACAGCGATCCTGCGAGCAAAGCAATCAAAAGGCGCATCAGATCAACGCCCAAACATGGCGCAGCAGAACGAGGGTCATTCCGCCGGCAAGGATATAGAATACGGTGGCCACGATGCCGCGCAGAGAAAATCGCGAGATGCCACAGACCCCGTGACCCGACGTGCAGCCATTGGCGATACGCGTTCCCACACCGACCAGAAGCCCGGCCACAACAACAAGGCCCAGATTGCTGGTGAGATGCGTTTGGGCCTCGGGGGCGATCAGTGGCCGCAGCAGAAGCGGCACACCGATCAACCCGGCGATAAAGGCCACGCGTTCGGCTTTGGTGTCGCGGGCCTCACCGTCGACAAGGCCACCCAAAATGCCACTTGCACCCATGATCCTGCCATTTCCAAGCAGGTACACGGCTCCGCCCAGGCCAATCAGCAGGCCACCGCACAGCCCCCAGATCCACTCGATGTTCATGTGGGATAATCCTTTTTAGAGTGACTTGTCTCGCGTCAGATTTTGTTCACCGGCAGCTTCAGGAATACATCGCCTTGCTCATCGGCAGGCGGCATCTGCCCCGCCCGCATGTTGACCTGCAAAGAGGGCAGGATCAGGCGCGGCATGGCAAGGGTGGCGTCCCTTGCGTCACGCATTTCCACGAATTCTTCGATGCTGCGTCCTTGTCCGATATGGACGTTCAGCGCTTTCTGTTCGCCTACCGTCGTTTCCCAGGCGTATTCATCGCGGCCCGGCGCTTTGTAGTCGTGCCCGACAAAGATGCGCGTTTCGTCCGGCAGCGACAGGATTTTTTGGATCGATTCAAACAATGTGGCTGAGGAGCCTCCGGGAAAATCGCAGCGGGCCGTGCCGAAATCCGGCATGAACAGCGTGTCGCCCACAAAGGCGGCGTCGCCTATCACATAGGTCAGGCAGGCCGGGGTATGGCCCGGGGTATGGAGAACATCGCCGCGCATCTGCCCAATGTGAAAACTGTCCCCCTCCGAGAACAAGGCGTCGAACTGGCTGCCATCGCGCTGGAACTCGGTTCCTTCATTGAAGACTTTGCCGAACGTGTCCTGCACGGTGACGATCTGAGCGCCAATTCCAATTTTGCCGCCCAGTTCCTGTTGCAGGTAGGGGGCCGCAGACAGGTGATCGGCGTGAACGTGGCTTTCCAGAATCCATTCGACCTTTAGATCGCGCGCGCGCACAAAGTCGATGATTGCGTCAGCCGATTTTGTCTCTGTGCGCCCCGAAGCATGATCGAAATCCAGAACACTGTCGATGATGGCGCAGGCACGCCCTTGCGGTTCATGAACAACATAGGACACCGTGAAGGTTTGATCGTCAAAAAACGCTTTCACTGCGGGTGTCATGATTTCCTCCGTATCGGTTATCATTATCATATATGTAAAATGGAATGTGACGCAACATCGAACCTGTGTTTGATGCGCGTCAAGGCATTCACGATTAAATCAGCTTAAACTTTAGCCCATCCGCGCCGGATTGCCGAAAACGCGAATGTGTTGGGCAATATCCTGCACAATTTCAGGTTAATATCAGCGGGTCTTATTCCCGTTACCTATATCTGGGATACTGGCGACACTTGGGAGGGTACTATGACATCAACAAGTCTTTATTCCGAAGCAGAACGGCTTGAACAAGAGCTCAGAAATGCGAGCCTTGATACGCGTTTGGCGCTTCAACCGAGTGTGAGCAAGGTTGTCGACCGTATGCGACAGCAGGGGATGCAGGTGCCGTCCCGCCTGCGGCGTCTGGATGCAGCCCTGTGCGAAGACGCCATGGAAGCGCAGTTCGATAACCTGCCGATTTGAAACAAGTGGTCATTCAAAGGATATCCCGAGGATGACCAGCATCAATCCAAGGACGGACAGGAACAAAGACGCCAGGTTCCAGGGCAAAACGCCCTGAACGGTCGCGCGCAGTTCGTCGTCTGACAGACCCGCCTTGCGCGCTTTCATCACGCGAAGAATGCACCAGATCAGGCCGGCGAGGCCGGTCAGAGAAAGGGCTGCGCCGCCCCAAGTGATGAATTCGAACATGGTGCCCTACATCTCTTCGTGAACTACCCCAGCGCTTACCGGAACGGATCACGCCGTACAAGTGCGCTTGGGGATTGGGTGGGATTGGGTGCTTGCGACCCGGGCGGCGGCATTGTATCCGGCTTCCTGCATCAGATTTCAGCCCTTGGGACCGACGCGTATGGAAGGCATCATCAAAGATCAGACTGCCGCCAACTGTCGCGTGACTGCCGATGAGCCGTGCCAGTTCATCGAACGGTTTGAGGGTCTGGATGCGGTGAAAACAACCTGGTGGAACAGCGGAAAGAAGCCATGGCCGAGGCCCGGGCACGTCGTTGCTTTTGCCTCCAGAAAACTGTTTTGTGTGTAGCAACCACAGCTTGAGACGAATACACGAGGTATGAACTGTATTCTCTTAGCGGTGATGATCCAGAATTGGGAAGAATTGGATGAGCATGTCGGAAGAAGCAGAAGCAAGTTACAAGGTCACCTCTGGGGAGCTGCGCCAATTTGTTGAGCGTATCGAGCGCCTGGAGTTGGAAAAGAAAGACATCACGGATCAAATAAAGGAAGTGTACGCAGAGAGTAAATCGCGCGGCTACGATGTGAAGGCTCTTCGCAGCATCATTTCTCTCAGAAAAAGAGACAAGGATGATATTGCCGAGCAAGAGGCTGTCATCGAGATGTACAAAGAAGCCTTGGGCATGAACTAAGGCCGGTTCTTGGCAAAAGCGCTAATTCGTTCAGGCTGACAAAAGCTTTACGAAGAAATGCGTGTCACTTGCCGAGACTGCAACATGTGCAGCCAGACAGGGCGGAGATTTCAAATATCGCAGACCTGGCTGGCTGTGCGGTGATGTCTGCTGCCTCAGTGGCCTTGTGGGTTTGCAGGGTCTTTGCTGACGACGAATTCTCGTTTTCGCTGGAAGATCTTCAATGTGTCAGAAAGCCGAAGCTGCGGTTGCTGAAGACCTTGTTGCCTTTTTTGATAGTTTGTCCGAGGCAAGACCTGCCTCGTGATTGCCTGAAGGCTTGCGGCTCAAAGGCTGGGTTCTTTTAGCATTGAAGATCGTTGAAGATTCCTGTTCCGCCTTTTGCGGAGTGACACATGCGATTGGGCTGTGGAGGTTTCTCGACCGACCCTGCGGCATTGCGGGTGAGAGCGCTGCAAACCATCCTGTCGGTCAACCAAAGGCCGTTCATGCACCAACTTACAAAGCCAGACCACTCAAGTGGGGCTAATCAGCGCGATCAACACCTTTTTGGCATAAGGCATGGTGGTGTTAAGAACTCAGCGCTCGGTAATGAAGGACAGTCCGGACACGAGCTGTCTCAATCCAAGCGCCGCGCCCGCAAAGATCGCGGCGAATGTCACGGGCGCGCTGTAGGCCAGAAGTGAAAAGGCAGATATGCCTTGTCCGACGCTGCAACCGACTGCGATGATCGCTCCGGGGCCCATGATCGCCGCGCCCAGCATCTGCCGTTTCAATTCGCGTGGATCTTCGCAGGCTTCCCAGCGAAAATGACCCTTTGACCAAGACCCCAAAAACGCGCCGATCAGAACGCCCGAGACTGATCCGACGGCAAAAGACAAAGTGTTGCCGGACGCTGTCATCAAGTAGAATATCGTGTCACCCAAGGGTGCAGCGAAGGTATGGGTTTGCACCGGCTCACCGTCAAAGCCGTGGGTCGCTACCCAGTTCGTGCCAAGCCAGCCCGAGACGATCGTCAGTCCAACCACAGATCCCCAGAACACCTGCGCTGGCTTACGGCGGAACTGCTGGTTCGCCAAAGCGAAGACCACCAAAATAACACCGACGGCAGAACCAACGAGCCACGCCGGAACAGAGGTCAACCGTTCAGCAAGAAAGCTGACGCTTTGGGGGGCACTGATATCTATTTCTACTGGAAACAGCCAAACCCGCAGATATGCCAGGGGGCCGGACATTACGACATACGCCGAAAGTCCCATGATCAGAACGATGACGAAGGATCGAAGGTCGCCACCTCCCAGCCTTGCCAGCGCCCCATAACCGCAGTTCCCGCTGATGGCCATTCCATAACCGAACATGAGGCCGCCCACGATCGAACCGATCGGGTTCCAGGTCTGGGCAAGGTAGCGTGTTCCGACCGGGTCAAGCCACCCGAACGCCATGGCGGCATGGCTTCCAACAATGGCGACGCCAATCGCAACCGCCCACATGCGAAGTCGCCGATCATCGCCTGCGTAAAGGAAGTCTTCGATTGCACCCAACGTGCAAAAGCGACCGATGCGTGCAGCCAGCCCCAAAGCGATGCCCCCAATCAAACCGATCAGAGCAACGGCATTTGCGTCTCCCAATGCTTCGAACATTGCCAGTCTCCTCCCAAAGCTGGCGGCGTCTTGACCGGCTTCTACGTCTCCCGGCAGAAAAGATCGTAAACGACTTCCAGTATTTGCGTCGAACGATCATCAGCCAATCTGTAATAAATTGTCTTACCCTCGCGCCGTGTTTTGACCAAGCCTTCAAAGCGCAGTCGGGATAATTGTTGGGATACGGCGGCCTGTCTCGCCGACAGCATCTCTTCCATCTGGGTGACGGACTTTTCACCCGATGACAGATAGCACAAGATCATCAGCCGCCCTTCGTGGCTGATGGCCTTCAGGAAGTTTGATGCCGTCTGGGCATTCTCCATCATTCGGTCCAGATCTTCTGCACACATGTCCTTTGTGAACACCGGCAGTTTCGATGGTTTGTCCAAAAGGATCGCCTCGCTTTCTCAGCTTCACGCATTCAAAACAGTTTATGTAATTTGCCGCCGATTAGCCAGAGGTCTCAACCTGTACCCCTGCGTCACGTAGCATCACGCCCAACAACCCCCAGAAAAAGTCTTCGCCGGGGTAGCCTTCGATCCGGCCGACTTCGTGGCCGTTGTCCAACAAAACAAAGGTCGGAGTGTAGTAGAGAGGTCGTTTTAGGGTGATCCCATCCGGCAGGGTTTCATGGATGTCGACACGCCGAAGCGGGGCGGCATTTCCTTCCTGTGTTTTCGGGTAGATCCCCGAGATTTCGGAATCCCATCGGGCACACCACATGCACCCATCTTCTTCGGCCATCAGAAGCGTCATTTCAGCCCGTAAAGCCAAAGGCGAAACAAGCAACGTGACCGCAAGCACAAGCAGGAAAAGGTGGCGCATCTCAAGCTCCGATTGACCGCAGCGTTATATCTTTATTACTTTGAATGTATGAATGATAGCGTGCCAGGACGGGTTTGACCATGCTCGACATCACTTTTGCAGGGGCTTTGGTCGCAGGGGTGTTGTCATTTCTGTCCCCGTGCATCCTGCCGATTGTGCCGTTTTACCTCAGTTACCTGGCGGGTGTCGGGATGGAGCAGATTTCTGCAAGTTCAGTCATTTCCGGCAACGTTCGCCGCAGGGCAACGCTTTCTGCAATCGCTTTTGCAGCAGGGATCATAACGATTTTTATGGCGCTTGGAGCCACGGCTTCGATATTCGGTCAAATGATCCGCGAATACTTCGATATCCTTCGATGGATTGCCGCGGCCATCATCATGGCGATGGGCTTGCATTTCCTGGGGCTGATTCGCATCGGATTCCTGTATCGCCAGTTTCAGGCGGATGTCGGTGAAACATCTAACCTGAGCCTGATTGGTGCGTATGTTCTGGGACTGGCATTTGCTTTTGGCTGGACGCCCTGTGTCGGGCCCGTGCTTGCTGCAATCCTGTTTACGGCGGCCGGAACCGAGACGGCTTGGCGCGGTGCGATGCTTTTATTCGTTTACGGGGCGGGAATGACTGCCCCCTTTGTTCTGGCGGCCTTTTTGGTCCGCCCCTTCATGCAGTGGATGGCGCGGTTCAGAAAGCATTTGCCCCTGATCGAGAAGGCCATGGGCTGTCTGTTGATTCTGTTCGGCGCTCTGATCGCAACCAACTCGATCAATCGCGTGGCCCAATGGATGCTGGGCCATATGCCCTGGCTTGCGGCCATCGGATAATACGGGAGGAAAACATGAAGCGAACATTGTCAGTTTTGATGGCATGCATAGTGGGCGTGGCGGTTTCCGCCGCCGAGCTTGGCGACGACGGGTTGCATAAAACACCGTGGATGCGCGACACGTTCAAAGACCTTCGCGAGGATCTTGAAGAAGCGTCAGATGAAGGCAAGCGCCTGGTTTTGTTAATCGAGCAACAGGGCTGCATCTATTGCAAGAAAATGCACGAAGAGGTTTTCCCCCAGCCCGACCTGGCGGCGTACATCGAAGAGAATTTCTTTGTCGTCCAACTGGATCTGCACGGAAGCACCACGGCCACCGACTTTGACGGGGAAGAGAGCGAGCAAAGAGCGTTGATGCGCAAATGGGGGATTCTGTTTACGCCGACCCTTGTATTTCTGTCGGAAGAGGTTCCCGAGGACGCCACCGCCATTGATGCAGCGGTTGCAGTCATGCCGGGGGCGTTTTCGAAGGGAACAACTTTGGATCTGTTCACCTGGGTCTTTGAAAAGCGGTACGAACTTGAAAATGGTGAAGATTTTCAGCGCTACCACGCACGGCGCATTCAGGAGCGAAACAATATTTCACAAGACTGAGGTTCGGGGATATAAATAAAAAAATTCATTGTAATGAATTTAATGTTGCGACAGACCGCCCTCGTCGACTACGGTACACAAATGCTTTGGGTCGCAAAGCGCCGTCGGCGTGTTAGCAAATGGGAGGGATCATGAAGCTGAGACTCTTAACATTGGTCTGCGCAATGACAGGGGGTGCCGCGTTTGCCGCGGATACCGACCCGAAAAACGTAACCTATGGTGAATACGGTGCCGTAGAGGTCTCGTTGACCGGCGCAGCCGGTGACGCGGCAAATGGCGCGCTGATCGTTGGCGACAAGTCAAAAGGCAATTGCGTGGCGTGCCACTCGGTCTCGGCTTTGGCCGATATCCCGTTCCATGGCGAGGTTGGCCCGGCGTTGGATGGCGCCGGTGATCGTTGGTCCGAGGCCGAGCTTCGCGGATTGGTTGCAAACGCGAAAATGACGTTCGAAGGCACGGTGATGCCGGCATTCTACAAGGATGACGGCTATATCCGCCCGGGCGACGCCTATACCGGCAAAGCCCCGACCGAGCCCCTGACGTCGATCCTGACAGCGCAGGAAATCGAAGACGTGGTCGCGTTTCTTGCAACCCTGAAAGAGGAATAGTCGCGCTTCGATAGCGTGATTTTTCGAAGATTCAAAGGAGATTGAAAATGGAACTCTCTCGCCGCGAAACTCTGGCCCTTGGGCTGGGCGCCGCGTTCCTGACAATGATGCCGTTTCGTGCAAACGCGGCCGCCGAGGATGCGATTGCCGCGTTTACCGGTGGGGCGGATGTGGCTGACGGCGGTGTTACACTGACGGCACCTGAAATCGCCGAAAACGGAAACACCGTACCGATCGAAGTAAGCGCCCCGGGTGCGGCGTCGATTCTGATCGTTGCAGCAGGCAACCCCGAACCGGGCGTCGCAACGTTCAACTTTGGCCCGCTGGCTGCTGAACAGGCTGCCTCAACTCGTATCCGCCTTGCCGGAACGCAGGATGTCATTGCCGTGGCGAAGATGGCAGATGGCAGCTTTGCCAAGGCATCCGCGACCGTGAAAGTGACAATCGGCGGCTGCGGCGGCTGATAGCCACGCGCGCCTCGAAGAACAGGAGACTAACCAATGGCATCCGGTGTGAAACCCCGCGTCAAGGTTCCGAAGAAAGCCGCAGTTGGCGAAACCGTCACGATCAAGACATTGATCAGCCACAAGATGGAAAGCGGTCAGCGCAAGGACAAAGAAGGCAACGTCATACCTCGATCGATCATCAACCGTTTCACCTGTGAGTTTAACGGCGAAATGGTGGTCGATGTGACGATGGAGCCGGCAATCTCAACCAACCCGTATTTCCAGTTTGAGGCAACCGTGCCCGAGGCAGGTGAGTTCGTGTTCACCTGGTACGATGACGACGGCTCTGTCTACGACGAGAAGAAATCGATCGAGATCGCCTGACGGCTCGACCAATAAGGCAGATCAGCGCCGGACATGACGTTTGGCGCTGGTCCACCAAGGGAGGAACGTAATGAATACAAAGGCATTAACGGCGATCGCGTCAGTTCTGGTTTTCCCAGTGGCAGCATTGGCCGGACCTGACGAAGACAATCTTGTGATCAATGACGAGCTGGACATGACCTCGGTCACCGAAGCGCCGGCGCATCTGGAAAACCTGGACACGATCTATTCCGGTTGGCATTTCCGTACGGATGAAACCCAGGCCCTTCAGATTGATGATTTCGACAATCCGGCGATGATCTTCGTCGACCAGGCTGCCGACCTTTTTGAGACAGTCGATGGGGCTGCCGGCAAAAGCTGTGCCTCTTGCCACGACGGGGTGGAAAGCTTCAAGGGATTGCAGGCTTCCATGCCGAAGGTTGATGCCGAAACCGGCAAGCTGGTGGTCATGGAAGATCTGATCAACGCGTGCCGGACCGAGCACATGGAGGCCGATGCCTGGAAATGGTCCGGCGGCGATATGCAGGGCATGGTCGCTTTGATCGGCCTACAGTCACGCGGGATGCCCATGAACGTTGCCATTGACGGTGACGCCGCCCCGTATTGGGAACAGGGCAAGGAAATGTACTATACGCGCTATGGCCAGTTAGAGCTGAGCTGTGCCAACTGTCATGAAGACAATTGGGGCAATATGATCCGGGCAGATCACCTGAGCCAGGGAATGATCAATGGGTTCCCGACGTATCGTTTGAAACAGGCCAAGCTGATTTCGCGACACAATCGTTTCCGCGGTTGTATTCGTGATACGCGGGCGGAAACCTTTGCCGAAGGTTCAGACGAATTTCGTGCGCTGGAGCTTTATGTTGCCTCGCGTGGCAACGGGCTTTCAGTCGAAACTCCGGCCGTACGCCAGTAACAACAGGCCCGCGTAGGAAGTGTCCAGCGCGGGTTTTTCCGTTAGTTTAACATTCACACATTTATATGTGAAACAGGAAAGCCGAAAGATGATTTCTCGACGTGACTTCTTGCAGGTTTCAATGGCGGCATCGGCTCTGTACGGGGCATCCGGGTTTGGCAATTGGGCCAGGCTTTCCGCACAGCAAAGTCTGACGCAGGATCAGCTGCTGGAGTTTGAGACCTTTGGCAATATCAGCCTGATCCATGTCACCGACATTCACGCACAACTCAAACCGATATTCTTCCGTGAACCCGAGATAAACCTGGGTATCGGTGAGGCAAAGGGGCAGATGCCGCATGTCACGGGGGCCGCGTTCCGCAAGGCCTACGGGATCGAAGATGGCAGCTCGTCGGCCTATGCGCTGACCTACGACGACTTTTCAGCCTTGGCAAAGACCTACGGTCGGGTTGGTGGTTTGGACCGGGTTTCGACGGTGATCAATGCCATCCGTGCGGACCGGCCCGATGCCCTGCTTTTAGATGGCGGCGATACCTGGCACGGGTCTTACACCTGTTACCAGACGGCTGGTCAGGACATGGTCAATGTCATGAACGCGCTGAAACCTGATGCAATGACCTTTCATTGGGAGTTCACGCTGGGCAGCGACAGAGTCAACGAAATCGTCGAAGGGCTGCCCTTTGCCGCCTTGGGTCAGAACATCTTTGATGCCGAATGGGATGAACCTGCGGAACTGTTCAAGCCCTACAAGTTCTTTGACCGGGGAGGTGCAAAGGTTGCCGTGATCGGACAGGCGTTCCCTTACATGCCAATCGCGAACCCGGGTTGGATGTTCCCTGAATACTCTTTCGGCATTCGGGACGAAAACATGCAGGCCGTGGTGGACGAGGTTCGCGATGCCGGTGCCGATGTCGTCGTCGTCCTCAGCCATAACGGCGTTGACGTGGACAAGAAAATGGCAGGCCGGGTGGAGGGGGTCGACGTGATCCTCAGTGGCCACACCCATGATGCGCTGCCCGAGCCCGTTCTGGTGGGCAAAACGCATATCATCGCGTCCGGCTCGAACGGCAAGTTCGTCAGCCGCGTGGATCTGGACGTGCGGGATGGGCAGTTGATGGGGTTGAAGCACAAGCTGATCCCGATCTTCTCTGATGTTATCGCTCCGGATCCTGCGATCACCGCCCTGATAGATGAGCAGCGCGCGCCCTATGAGGCGACGCTCAGTGAAGTGATCGGCAAAACGGACTCGTTGCTCTATCGTCGCGGCAATTTCAACGGAACCTGGGATGACCTGATCTGTGATGCCCTGCTTAAGGAGCGGGAGGCAGACATTGCCATGTCCCCCGGTGTTCGTTGGGGGCCGTCGATCCTGCCGGGGCAGGAGATCACGCGCGAGGACATCTGGAACGTCACTTCGATGTCGTATCCGAATGCCTATCGCACGGAAATGACGGGTGAATTCATCCATGTGATCCTTGAGGATGTTGGCGACAACCTGTTCAATCCCGATCCCTACTACCAGCAGGGCGGGGATATGGTCCGTGTCGGTGGGCTGGGTTACCGCATCGATGTGACCAAGCCGCAAGGGCAGCGGATCAGCGAGATGACCCTGCTGAAGACGGGTGAAGCGATTGATCCGTCGAAAACCTATGTCGTGGCCGGCTGGGCCAGCGTCAACGAAGGCACCGAGGGCCCGCCGATCTGGGATGTCGTCGAAAACCACATTCGCAACCTTGGAACCGTAACGGTGCAAGAGAACACCAGCGTCGATGTCGTCGGCGTCTAAGAAACAGATGGAGACCTAAGAGATATGGATGACGCGTTCAAACCGTCCCGCCGGGCCTTCCTGAAAGGCAGTGCTGCGGTCGCCGCGGGGTCAGTTGCAGGTGCGGCAGTGGCAGAAACGCCCGACCCCCTGATAACAGAGCTTCAGGATTGGGCATCGTACACGGGTGCAGGCGTTGACGAGACACCCTATGGCATGCCGATCAGCTATGAATCCCATGTCGTGCGCCGCAATGTGGAGTGGCTGACCGCCTCTCCGATTTCGTCGATCAACTTCACGCCGATCCACGAGCTTGATGGTACAATCACACCCCAGGGCTGCGCCTTTGAACGGCACCACTCGGGCGCAATCGAGCTGCGCAAGGAAGACTATCGGCTGATGATAAACGGTCTGGTCGATCGCCCGCTTGTCTTTACGTATGACGACATCGAACGTTTCCCGCGCGAAAACCACGTGTATTTCTGCGAATGCGCAGCGAACACCGGGATGGAGTGGGCGGGTGCGCAGCTCAACGGCGTGCAATTCACCCATGGTATGATCCACAACATGGAATACACCGGTGTTCCGCTGCGCACGCTGTTGCAAGAGGCCGGCGCCGATATCTCGCCCGACAAATGGGTCTATGTCGAGGGCGCGGACGCGTCGTCCAATGGCCGCTCCATTCCGATGGAAAAAGCGCTGGATGATGTGTTGGTGGCCTTCAAAGCAAATGGCGAGGCCCTGCGGATGGAACATGGCTATCCTGTGCGCCTGGTCGTGCCAGGCTGGGAAGGCAACATGTGGGTCAAATGGCTGCGCAGGATCGAGGTCGTCGACAGGGCGGTCGAAAGCCGCGAAGAAACATCAAAGTACACCGATGTTTATGCTGATGGCACGGCCCAGAAATGGACTTGGGTGATGGATGCGAAATCCGTCATAACCTCGCCCAGCCCGCAAATGCCGATCAAACATGGGCCCGGGCCGCTGGTGATTTCAGGGCTTGCATGGTCAGGCCACGGACAGATTACCCGTGTGGATGTATCCAAGGACGGCGGCATCACGTGGGAGACGGCACGCCTTGGCAAGCAGGGCGACACCAAGGCTTTGACACGTTTCTATCTCGACACGAATTGGGACGGGGCGCCCATGCTCCTACAGGCCCGAGCAATGGATGAGACCGGCTATGTACAGCCAACCAAAGACCTGCTGCGCGAAAAGCGCGGCGAGAACTCGGTCTATCACAACAACTGTATCCAGACGTGGTACGTAAGCGCAGAAGGGATCGCCGAGAATGTCGAAGTCTCTTAGCCATGTTTTCCTGCCCGTATTCGGCGGCACAGCGTTACTGCTTGCGGGGGCGTTGGTGTTCGCCAACCGAAACTTCGGCCAACTGAAGATCGAAACTTTGGAAACCCGGATTGGTCAGGTTGAGGCCCACGCAGCAGCCGCACAGGAAAAAGCGAAGTCAGAAGCCGAACGAGCAGCCCAGCTTGAGCTCAAAGTCCAGGAAATTCAGGCCGCCGCAGCGGAACGGGTTGCGAATGGCGCGAACCTGACCGCACCTGCGCCCAGCCGCGAGGGCACCTATGGGCTCGGACGGCCTGCGCTGGAGGAAGAGATCGCGGCCTGGGACGTTGACGTTTTGCCGGACGGGCGGGGCTTGCCTGTCGGATCGGGCGACGTTTGGACCGGGGAAGAAGTGTTTGCCGACCGCTGCGCCTCCTGTCACGGAGAGTTCGCGGAAGGTGTGGACAACTGGCCCGTTCTTGCCGGTGGGTTCGATACGCTTGCAAACGAAGATCCCGTGAAGACCGTCGGGTCCTACTGGCCGCATTTGTCTACTGCCTGGGATTACATTTCCCGTTCCATGCCATTTGGCGAGGCGGGCACTTTGACCGCGGATGAGACCTATGCGATTGTTGCCTACATCCTGTATTCAAATGATTTGGTGGATGACGATTTCGAACTGAGCAACGAAAACTTCGCCGAATTCGAGATGTACAACAAAGACGGTTTTGTCGTCGATACGCGACCCGAGACCGAGTACGCCGAATCGCGCAAAGAGCCTTGCATGGAAAACTGCAAGGCAGAGGCCGCTGTCACAATGCGTTCCGTTTTTCTGGTCGAGACGCCGCCCGAAGGTGGGTCGAACTCGGTGATGAATGATGCCACCGTTGAGGGGTTGCCGACATTCACTGCGGACGGCCCGTCGTTCATTCCGGCAGCGGCACCCAAGCCCGAGGAAAAAGCCGCCGCGGAGCCAGCCGTTCAAGAGGCAGAAAAGACCGACGAAGCAACGGAACTGGTTGCCGCCGGAGCGAAAGTCTTCAAGAAGTGCAAAGCCTGCCATCAGGTGGGTGAAGGTGCAAAGCACGGCACCGGGCCGGCGTTGAACGGAATTGTCGGGGCCAATGCAGGATCGGTCGAGGGGTTCAAATACTCCAAGGCGATGAAAGCCGCATCCGAGGCCGGCCTTGTTTGGACGGATGAGGAAATGGCGGCCTTCCTGACGAAACCCAAGGATTACATGAAGGGCACGCGAATGTCTTTTGCGGGGCTCACGAAGCCAGACGACGTTGAGGCCGTGATTGTCTACCTCAAATCGTTTGGAAGCTGATCATGCGGTGGCCGGACATACTGGCGTGCACGGCGGTCTTGGCGGCTTTCGCCACATCGACCTACGCAACCGAAGACCTTGGTGATGCCGAGGCCGGGAAAACAGTGTTCGCCAAATGCAAGGGCTGCCATCAGGTTGGCGAAGGAGCGGAAAACAAAATCGGCCCGCATCTGAATGGTGTCTTTGGGCGCAAGGCCGCGGGCCTTGACGGTTTCAATTATTCCAAAAGCCTGGTGCGCGCGGGAAATTCGGGTTTGGAATGGCACGCTGACACTCTGTCAGCCTATATCGAAGATCCACGTGCATTTGCGTCGGGCACAAGGATGAGCTTTCGCGGTCTGAAAGACCCGGAAGACCGGGCCAATGTGATTGCCTATTTGCGGGGGTTTTCAGACAACCCTCGGGATATTCCCGAAGCGGACCCAACCGCGAAAGGCACGGACCATTCCGTCGATCCAGCGATCCTGGCGATTCAGGGAGACCCCGAATACGGCGCATATCTCAGCAGCGAATGCACGACGTGCCATCAGATCGAGGGAAGTGACGAGGGTATCCCGTCGATCGTGTATTGGCCCGACGAGGATTTTGTCGTCGCCATGCACGCATACAAGGACAAAAAGCGGCCACACCCGGTTATGCAAATGATCGCCGGAAGGCTGAGCAATGACGAGATCGCGGCCTTGGCCGCATATTTCAATAACCCAGAGTGATTGTGCCCAAGGGGAGGAAACGCGATGACACTCAATAGACGTACATTTCTAGGAGCCGCCGGGGTGGCGGCAGCCGGATTATCTGCACCGATGGTTCTGGCTCAGGGCAGGCCTCGGGTCGTTGTTGTCGGCGGCGGTGCAGGCGGCGCTACGGCTGCCCGCTATATTGCAAAGGACAGCAAAGGTGAGATCGACGTGACGCTGATCGAGCCGTCGCGGACCTACTACACCTGCTTCTTCTCGAACCTGTATCTTGGAGGGTTCCAGGAACTGTCGGATATCGCGCACAGCTATGGCACGCTTGCCGCCGACTATGGGATAAACGTGGTCCACGATTGGGCCATCGGTGTTGACCGCGATGCCAAGACTGTATCATTGGCCGGGGGTGGCTCGGTTCCGTATGACAAGCTGATCCTCAGCCCGGGTATCGATTTTGTCGACGGGGCTGTTGAAGGCTGGGACGTCTCGGCGCAAAACAAGATGCCGCATGCGTACAAGGCCGGCTCGCAGACAGAACTTCTGAAAGCTCAGATCATGGCGATGCCCGAAGGCGGTACTTTTGCGATGGTTGCACCACCAAACCCGTACCGCTGCCCGCCCGGACCCTATGAACGGGTCTCGATGGTTGCGCATGTTCTGAAAGCAAACAATCCCACTGCGAAAATCATCGTGGCGGATCCGAAGCCGAAGTTTTCGAAGATGGCATTGTTCCAGGAAGGCTGGGCAAACCATTACGAAGGCATGGTCGACTGGATTGGTGAAGACTTCGGTGGCGGCAATGTCTCGGTAAACCCGGACGCGATGACGGTGACCATCGACGGAGAAGAGACCACAGTCGACGTCTGCAACGTGATCCCGGCGATGAAAGCCGGACGCATTGCCGAAATGGCCGGAGTGACCGAAGGCAACTGGGCGCCGGTGAACGCCGCGGACATGTCCTCCAAGGCGGATCCGGACATCTATGTTTTGGGCGATGCCAGCCAGCAGGGTGACATGCCGAAATCGGGTTTCTCGGCCAACAGTCAGGCGAAAGTGTGCGCGAATGCCGTGCGGGGCGCGTTGACCGGATCCAAGGTGTTCCCGGCCAAGTTCTCCAACACATGCTGGTCGCTGATCGACACGGATGATGGCGTGAAGGTTGGCGCAACCTACGAGGCGACGCCGGAAAAAATCGCCAAGGTGGACGGCTTCATCAGCCAGACCGGCGAAGATGCCGATCTGAGAAAAGCAACTTACGAAGAGTCGCTGGGTTGGTACGCCGGTATCACCTCGGACATGTTTGGATAGAAGTTCTCGGGGGGTTTGACACGGGTCAAAGCCCCCGAAGCTCAATCTGAGAAACTGCGGCTCAGGAGGAGGATCAAGATCATGAAACACTCAATCATCACGGCCGCGTTCTTTGCAGTCTCTGCCAGTCAAGGGCTTGCCGAGGATATCATCACGACCCCCTTTGACGGAAGTTTTGATGATGCCACCTTTGCGGTCGAGTCCGCAATTGTCGGGCAGGGGCTGGTCATCGACTATGTGAGCCACGTTGGCGAAATGTTGAACCGAACGGGCGATGATGTCGGCAGCGACAAACAGATATTCGCGGCGGCGGACATCTTTATTTTTTGCTCGGCAAAGATTTCGCGTGAGGTGATGGAAGCTGATCCGATGAATATCGGCTATTGCCCATACGGGATTTTCGTGGCCGAGGACGATGACGGGGTGAAGGTCGGATACCGAAGCTATCCGGACGGCCCAATGCAAAAGGTCCAGACCCTGTTGTCTGGAATCGTTGAAGAGGCCGTTGGGGATTGAAATGAACTACCGGCAGTATTTTCGAGATCAACTTGATCTACTGAAACAGGAAGGAAACTACCGGGTTTTTGCAGACCTCGAACGTCAATGCGGCGCGTTTCCAACGGCGCGCAGTTACGCAGGGGGTGGTCCCGAACAAGTCACTGTCTGGTGCTCGAACGACTATCTTGGAATGGGACAGCATCCCAAGGTTCTTGCGGCCATGCACGAGGCGATCGACAGATGCGGTGCAGGTGCCGGTGGGACGCGGAATATCTCGGGGACCACGCACGAACATGTGCTTCTGGAGCAGGAGCTTGCGGACCTTCACGGCAAGGACGCAGCATTGCTGTTCACGTCCGGCTACGTATCCAATTGGGCGGCCTTGGGAACCTTGGCGTCCGGCATCCCCGGAATCACGGTACTGTCCGACGAATTGAACCATGCCTCGATGATCGAGGGGATTCGTCACAGCCGTTGTCAAAAGCGGATCTGGAAGCACAACGATCTTGAAGACCTTGAAAGGCAACTTGCGGACCTGCCTGCAAATGCGCCCAAGCTGATCGCGTTTGAAAGCGTCTATTCCATGGACGGCGATATTGCACCGATTGCCGAGATCTGTGATCTGGCGGACCGGTATGGCGCGATGACCTATCTGGATGAGGTTCACGCGGTCGGGCTGTACGGTCCGCGCGGCGGGGGCATCGCCGAGCGCGAGGGCCTGATGGACCGCCTGACCGTGATTGAAGGGACTTTGGGCAAGGCGTTCGGCGTGGTCGGCGGGTACATCGCGGCGTCGAAGGAGCTTGTCGACTTTGTCAGGTCCTTTGCTAGCGGGTTTATTTTCACCACTGCTTTGCCTCCGGCCGTGGCGGCAGGAGCTGCGGCTTCGGTGAAGCACCTGAAGCAAAGCAATGCAGAGCGGCAACAGCACAAAAAGCGCGTGCGCGAAGTCCGGGACAGGCTGGACGATCTGGGTATTCCCCATACACCGAACCCAAGCCATATCATTCCGGTCATGGTCGGCGATCCGGTCAAGTGTCGATTCATTTCGGATGTGCTGATGCGTGATTATGGGATCTACATCCAGCCCATCAACTATCCAACTGTCCCCAAAGGAACGGAACGTCTGCGGATTACGCCGTCGCCGGTGCACACCTGTGAAGACGTGGACCGACTGGTATCTGCATTGGGTGAGTTATGGACGCAATGCCAATTGGCACGCAGGCCAATGGCTGCGCAATGACGCTGACGAATTGACCAAAGACAAAGACACACACGCAACGAAGTGAGAGTTTCTGTCCATGGAGAGGCTCATCGATTTGCTAGGAGACCCGGGCACCCTGGCGTTTGCCGGAGTGCTAGTCGGTATCCTGTTCGGCGTGACGGCTCAGAAGTCCCATTTTTGTTTGCGCGCATCGACGGTGGAAGTCGCCGAAGGTAAGTTTGGCCCCCGCTTGGCGGTTTGGCTGATCGCCTTTACCGCGGCACTGACGCTTGTACAGGCGCTTGTCTCGCTTGAATTGCTGGACCTTTCCGAGGCACGCGCCATCGCGTCCACCGGCAGCCTTAGCGGTGCGGTTATTGGTGGGGCGATGTTTGGCATCGGCATGGTTCTTGCGCGCGGATGCGCATCTCGCCTGCTGGTATTGGCCTCGTGCGGCAATCTACGAGCACTTGTGACAGGGTTGATTTTGACCTTGGTGGCTCAGGCCGCCTACACAGGCGTTCTCAGCCCGGCCCGTGAAGCGATTTCCGGTCTGTGGACCATCTCAGGAGGTGCAGAGCGCGATCTTGCAGAAATAATGGGGTTCCCCCCATCGGTCTATTCGGCCGTCGCCGCAATTGGATTTGTCTTGTCGATCGTGTTTGCCCTTCACAGGAAAGTCGCGCCTGCAAAGATCGTGACAGCCGCCGGAGTTGGCGGGGCAGTGGCGCTTGGCTGGTTCATGACGTTTTCCATCGCGCAGGCATCTTTTGAGGTCGTCCCCGTGTCTTCGGTGACGTTTACCGGCCCGGCCACAGACACGCTGATGGCGTTGGTTGCAGAGCGAAATGTGGTGCTGTCTTTCGGTATCGGTCTTGTGCCGGGCGTGGCCATTGGGGCAGCAGGATCTGCCATCATTTCCAGCGAGTGGAGGATCGAGCGTTTTGGCTCGGACACTCCGATGGAACGGTACCTCGTCGGAGCTGTCCTCATGGGATTCGGGGCGATGCTGGCCGGAGGTTGCGCCGTGGGCGCGGGACTTTCAGGCGGGTCCGCCCTGTCATTGACAGCCTGGCTTGCAGTCTTCTTCATGTGGGTTGGGGCGATAGGAACGCACAGGTTTTTGATGCGGCTGCCGGTATTGCAGCATTCCTGACTTACTCGAACTCCATCTGTTCGAAAACGCGCCCGGCGTTCTTGGTTGCCAGTTCCTCGAACGCGTCCAGATGGGCATAGGGGGACTGATCGACATAATAGGCTTCAGTCAGATCGCCGCCCGCATCCATATGTTCTTGAATCCTGGTTCGCAGATACACCAGGTAATCGCGCGTATAACGGCGCACCTGATCCATATTCGTGGGATGACCGTGCCCGGGTATGACATATGTGGCATTCAAAGCCTCGAACTCGTTGTCCCAGGTTTCCAGCCAATCCGCGGTATAGGTATCCTGAAAGATCGGCAGCATGCGCTCGTGGAATGCCATGTCACCCGCGATGACAAGGCGTTGGTTCGGCAACCAGATCGAGATATCGCCGGGGCTGTGGGCCGGTCCGAGGTATTTGGCCTCGATCCGGAAGTCTCCCATCTCGATCACGTATTCATCATCGAATGTCTCGGTTGGGCCTGCCAGAAACGTGCCCTCTGCCTTGTCCTGATTGTATCGTTTCATTCCCTCCAGAATCTGAGGGCCATATTCCGCGAACTCAGCTGCTGCATCCGAATGGGCGACGATAGGAACCCCGATTTCCGACCAGTAGGCATTGCCAAGCATCGCGTGCCCCTGACCGTTCTCGTTGAAGACAAGCGTGACCGGCTGATCCGTAATCGCCTGAATTTCCTTGTGAAGCGCTTGGGCAAGGACATAGGCGGCTCCGCCGTTGACAACGACCACGCCCTCACGTGTTACGATGAAGCTCAGGTTGTTGTTGTGACCAGAGTTTTCGTAGGTCGGCGGAGCGGTTGCGCCAATGGCGGAATAGACGCCAGGGATGAATTCGACCGGCTTGGAATACAGAACGCTTTGCGGATACTGGTCTGCAATATCCTCGCTTGCCCAGGCCGGTGTGACGAAAGCAACCGCAATCACGAATGATCGTATCATGACGCCTCTCCAATGAACCTGTAGGCCGAGCCGGTCTTTTCGACGCGGCCAATTCCACCGTTTGGCAGGTGGAAGCCGATTATTCTCATTTCCTCTTCGGAAACCTGATCCAGAAGTGAGTAACGCGCAGCTGCGGCGACCTGGGGATCCTGATCCGTTCCACTGTGCCAATCGGGGTGTTCAAAGGCCACGTGCGGATTTCCCAGCGCGTCGCCGACGACCATCACGGCCTCATTCCCATTTCGAAGCTCAAAAGCCATGTGACCGGGCGTGTGCCCAAAGCTTGCCCGTGCCGCAATGCCCGGAAGTATCTCTTGCCCATCCTCGAAGAACGCGACCTGATCCTCAATTGCTTCCAAACGCCGCTTGGCACCGGCCGCGAACGCGGTGCGATCTTCACCTATCGTGTCCACCGTTGAGGGGTTCCACCAGTAATCCCATTCTTTGCGTCCAATGAGGTGCGTCGCATTTGGGAAAAGCAGGTCGTCGAAATCATCCAGAACACCCCAGATATGATCCGGGTGCGCGTGGGTGAAAACCACATGCGTGACACTTTCGGGCGACAAACCAATTGCTTCAAAAGTTTCCATAAGTTTGCCCGATGTGGGCATGAAGTCCGGCCCCGCTCCAGCATCGAACAGCACGGTGTTTTCGTCATCCCGATAAAGCGTGACGTTGCACTCTGGCTCGTACTTGGTCGCGTCCGCTTGATAGCGGGTCAGGAATTGCTCGACCGCCTCTTTGGGCATGGCTCCGAAAACAACATCAGGTGGCAATGACAGGTATCCGTCTGACACGGTCGCAATTCGGGCTGAAGGACCGAGCCGCAGCTCTGCCTGAACGATTCTGGCTTGAGCTCCAAGTGCCGCAAGACACGTGGCATTGAACAGGAAGCTGCGTCGGGACAAAGGAATTTCACTCATACGCAATCATTAAAATGAATATTTTTATTTGTAAACGATGGAAGCACCAACAAAGGATCATTCCAAGACGCTGAAAAACCGGCCAGGTCTTCTTTGCGATTGGGCGAAGAACGGTTTTCAGCGGTGGCAAATGGACGCGACACAAAGGTCATGCGCAAAGTGAACGCACAGCGCAATCCGCGCGAAGATGGATTGCCGAGGAAGGGATGATGTCGGAAAGGCGATTGTCACGTGACCTCGAAACAGGGAAGGGACCCAGCCGAAGAACGACGGCGATGGCAGACACAGCTTTCCACCGAAAAATCCCGGTCCATCTGCGTCAAAGCGCATTGTTCTCATCCCGCTGTGCTTGTAAGGAAATTGCACGGCCCCAGGGGCTGCGCCGTGCGGGCGTGATGGAATGGTAGACATATCAGACTTAAAATCTGAAGGGCGTATGCCCGTGTGGGTTCGAGTCCCACCGCCCGCACCAAAAAATCTCGGTGACTTATGCGTGCGTGGCAGGTGGCGCCGTGGGGGACGCGCGGGTGCTGCGAGGGGCCCACTCAACTCTGCTGTGCGACCGAGCCTAAACCGGAAACCCCAATTGTCGGATCAGTTTCCAAATGTCCCTGTTCGCGGCTGACAGCTGATCAACGACTGCTTCGATTTGGAGCAGGGCATTGTCATCGACGGTATCTTCGCGGCCTAGTTTTATGTCGGTTTTGCGGTCAGCGATCCGCATAAGGATCGTTTTCGGGTTTCCGCTTTCAGGGTCGAAGGAATAGATGCAATGGTTGTACTTGTTGCGGATGCCAGAAAGCTTGGCCAGCCTTTGCGTATGTTCGAGGATCGGATCTCGGACCTGGGCAGGGCGCCCTTCCATTTTTGCAAGTCTTTCAACCAGATCTATTCGCGCGCGGGTGGTGTTCAAAGTCAGAAAGATGATTACGGCCACGTCCTTGGACGTTCCGGTTAGGCCGGCGATCAGATGGATCAGCAGGCTTTCGGTGTTTGTCCACATATAGTTCAGCCTGCCGACCAAAAGGATCAGGCGGTCGAACCGGGCTTCGAACGGATCAGTCAAGGGCGGTCTGCTGCGCCTCATGAGGCGCAACCTCGAAATAGAAATGAGCAGCCGCCGTCCGGTTGCTGACGCCAATCTTTCCGACAACGTTATGCATGTGCAGCTTGACCGTGTGTTCCGTGATGCCCAGCTTGGCCGCAATCAATTTGTTGCTTTTGCCTTCTGAAACCAGTTGCAAAACCTGTTTTTCGCGGCGTGTCAGCTTGGAATACTGTACGTGCCGATCTGCGCCGTTGGAAGTAATGGCCTCCCGTCGCCGTGGTCTCTCGGGCGCGCGCTGACAGTGGGGTGAAACACAGTCAGCCAGAAAGCTGGGAAGATAAAGTTCCTCGTGCATCAGCAGTCTGAGGATGGCGCGCCACGCGTCCGGTGCCACGTTCATCGGTAAAAAGCCGACATCTCCAAACTGCGCGCGGTTCCAGCCTTCGAACAGGTGTCGGGCGGATTCCTCTTTGCGATAGGCGAAAGCAAGACAGCCGGAACCAGCACTTTTGGTGTATGCATCGGCGCGCGTCAAAAGGTCCTCGATCAACATCTGATCAACAACGACGATCTTGCCGCTGTCCGGAACATGTGTGTGCATTGCCTCGAGTGTTTCGAAGCGAAAAGCGCGGACGCCAAATTCAGTTTGAACGCTTCTTAGAGTTTGATTTGAATAGAATAGTTCTTTCCCGAGGAAGACAATCGAAAAATCTTCTGAATAAAAACTCTGATTGCCGGTTTCATTGTTCAAAGACTCACTCATTATATTCCCTCACAAAACGGGGTTAACCGGAAATGGCTTTATCGAAATGGAATTGCCGGTGAAAAAGTAGTTAACTAATCAAAGAATTACGTGAGGTTTATTGTAGCTGAAAACGTGATTTTCTACAACCAGACGGTATAGTTCAAGTGCCTTAGATATAGAACTATTGTTTAGGTTTTTCGGTGTGGCATTGTGTAACCAGCGGAAACAATTGCATTATTTTTTATTGCTTTCTTAATTTAGAACTTTTTGATCCAGTTCGGCTAAAGCTCCACTGCATTCTCAAAATAAACAATAAAAACAATATGTTATTCTCACCAGAACTTTCAGTTAGCTAGTCGCAAGCGTGCGTCACTGCGAACATGGTCAGGCTTTAATTGTGAAAGCGTCTGTCCCTGCCGCGCCCGTTCCTTGCGTATTTCAGCATCGATTGTGAACGGTCGCGTATTCGGCTTAGCCGGGAAAGGAGGTGGCCTTAAGAAAACGACGGTGGACCGCATTCAGCGTGTTTGAACGCTGTGCGGGTATTTTAGTTTCAATCACGCCCGTTGCCGCTTTGTAGATGAATGGCGGTCAGGCGTTCCAGAAATGGGAATTTGTTATGAGACGTAATGTAAACAATACAAACGTAACGACCGTTGACGAAATTGTTGTCGAAAACCTGGAAGCTCCGGTTGATGTTGAAATTCAGGTTGATGAGGCTCTTGTCGAAGCCGATGTGACTGCGCAGCAACAGCAGCAGGACCAAAATGTAGAAAACGCCAACGAGCAGGGCCAGGATCAGGGCCAGGGCCAAGACCAAGGTCAGGACCAGGGTCAGGATCAGGACCAGGGTCAGGATCAGGACCAGGGTCAGGATCAAGACCAGACGCTTAATGCCGGCGACAACACCAACGACAACTCCAACAGCAACTCAATCAACATCGATTTCGGCGGCGGTGAGTGGATTCCGCGCGACGATGATCAGGTTGATCTGGATCTTGGTGACTCGGCGACAGTGGGTGACGTGATCACTGCTGGCCGCGATCTGACCTATGATCCAGGCGATGACATGAATCTGGATATCTCGATGGACGACGCCGGAACGGCAATGTCATCCGTGAACAGCCAGGTCGCCAGCCTGAGCGACGACGACACGCTTGATTCACCGACCGTATCCAACAACGCCGACTTCACCCAGAACGGCGATGCCAATGGCGGCACGGCAACTGCGGCTGAAGGTATCAGCTCGGATGCCAACGGTGGAAAATCGGGCGACGGTGGAACCAGTTACGGTGGAGCGGCCGATTCATCAACCTTGGGCAGCCACGCGTGGGCTGACGGTGGTGATACCGGCAGTGCAGATGCCGATTCCAGCGCCGGCCGGGGCGGATCGACCGGTGACGCAAGCAATGCCAGCAATGGTGTTGGTATGGCGGGCGCAGGATCCGACGGTGACAGCGCCGGTGGAGATGGCGGTGCCGCGGATAGTTCGGCTTCGTCCGACAATGATGGCAGCACAAGTGCCGATGGCAGCGGAACCGGCGGAGCCGGCGGCAGCGCGGATTCGTTTGGTCTGGGTCTGGGCCTGGGTCTGTCCGGTTCGAACGCAGCCGGTAACGCAAACGGCGGCGACAGCGATTCCGACTCGACAGGAACCGGGACCGGAACGGCGGACAACGCTGCGGATGCGTCCGGCGCGGATGGTGGCGATGGTAATGCTGCGGCAGATGGTTCGGCTTCGAACACCAGCGACAGCAACACCGATGCGAATGACGCCACTGCGGGTGACAACACTGCTGACGGCTCTGCTGACAGCGGCGCGGACAGCTCGGCTGACGGCTCTGGCGGAACCGGAACCGGTGGTGACGGATCCGGCGGTGACGGCACTGGCGGTGACGGCACCGGTGGCGACGGTACCGGCGGCGACGGCGAAGGTGGATTCGGCGCGATGGTCGAAGCTGCAATCATGGCTTTGCAGGAAGAGCTGGGCATGATTGACGCCGAAGCAGGCGAAGGCGGCGACGGTACCGGCGGTGACGGCACCGGTGGCGACGGCACGGCCGGCGACGGTTCAGGTGGCGACGGCTCGGGCGGCGACGGCTCCGGTGGGACCGCTGATGCGGATTCCGATGCGCAGGGTGTTGGCGATCAGTCGGCAAGCGGGCCGGATATCGACCAGAGCCCCGGCGACGTGAACGGCGCGGCCAGCAACTCGCAGGACACCGACGGCAGCGGCGGTAACGGCGGGTCGAACGCAGCAGATGGCGCAGCGGATGCGGCCGGTACCGGAACATCGGCTGCCGACGGCGACGGCGGCGCGGGCGGTAGCACAACGCCAACATCGACGTCTACCGGCAACGGAGCCGGGTCTGCCGACGCGGCCAATACCGCAGGCAACGGCGGAGCTGCCGACATCTTCGGAGACGCCGACACAAACGGTGCGGCTGACAGCTTGGCCGAAGCAATTGCCGGATACGGTGGCGAAGGCAGTTCCGACAATGACGCCACATCGACTGGGTCGGGCGACGCAGCTGGTGCGGCCGACTCGGGCAACGGTGGTGCCGGTGGCGCATCCGCCGCGAACGGCGGAACCAGCGGAGCTTCGATGGGCACTGCAACGTCAGGCGATACCATGGGTGGCATGATCACCGGTGGTAACGGTGGCGGCGCCTATTCAGGTGACGGTGGTGCCGGCGGCAATGGTGGTGCCTGGGGCGCGAACAATGGTGGCGATGGCATCGTGACCGGCGAGTCCTATGCATCGGCGGCAGCTGTCGTTGATACGTCTGCGTTCAACCAGTCGATCATCATGGGCGCCAACGTCCTGGGCAACACGGTCGATACGACCATGGTGGGTGGTTCGATGACCATGTCCCACGCCAGCGACGACACGGACGTTTAAGTCAAAAGGCGGGGCTCGCATTTTCGGGCCTTGCTACCTTTCGAAAATGCCGGGGCCGCAAAACGCGGCCCCGGCCCAACTGAACCCAAAGCGGAAATTACGAGCCGCCGCGGGCAAAAAGGATAACCGACATGGCACTTGACGGTATTACGGAAACGATAGCGCATTTTGTTGGAACTTTTGAGCTAACGATAGAACAAGCCCGCCTGAGGGATCAGTACGAGGAATTCAGCGCCCTGAGGCGTAAAGCCGAAATAGACGGGCTTGACGAGCCTACCTCGATCAACATCAAAGCTGATCTGGATATCCCGGCGGGCGAATACAAAGCCCTGCCATTCAATTTTCTTCCCTCTCAACCGGAACTTCCGTTGCCAAAAGCTCCTGTCGGGCCGGTGCATGAGTCGGTCATCATCCTTAACGGTGACAGCGCGGAATCCACGCGATTTGTGCCAGACAGCGTATCCGGCCCGTCTTCTGCACCGGAACTGATTATTCTGCGACCGGATACGGTGCCACTGGGTTCGGCAATGACGTTCACCGTGCAAAAGGTGGTCATGCGCGACAACGACACGGTGGGAGAAGGGGACTTTCGCGATACCGAAGCGCTGATCGCCCAGGGCGAAGAGATGATGGACATGGCGCTGTCGCTTCATGCCATGGCGGCCCCTACGCTTTCGCTCGCGGATTACAAGTCGACCGAAATGCTCGAGGCGCTGGCCGAACAGATGTTGGCCCCGGCAAACGCGAATATAGACGGGGTCACGGTACATCAGTTTCATGGCGATGATGCGTTGGGGGTGATCGTAAACGGCAAGTACGTTGACGAATCTCCGGTATGGACAGACATCCTGCCTGCGTTCCATCAGCCGGATGAAGCCGGAGAGGATGAGACAGAGGCCATGCTTCCGGCCGAGTGGGATCAGTCGAAAGATCCAGACTTTGACGACGGACACCTGGTCGTGACCGGAGGGAACCTTGCGATCAATGCTGTCTCGGCATCTATAGGTTGGGTTGATGCCCCCTATATCGCCGTCGGAGGGCAGGCGATCAGCCTGACCGCCATCAGCCAGGTCGCGCTTGTGTCAGATTGGGATGTGGGGGCGCCGGGAACGGGCAGCGGCACCAATGTGATTCAGTCCTCGAAGATCGAAGTCGAAGGCCGAGAGGCCCCCTGGCTGGACAATGGCACCGGAACAACCGGACAGCCCGAGTTCATCGTTGTGGATTGGGTCCACGGTGATCTGGTTGTGGCCAACTTCGTCAAGCAAGCTATCGACGCCACGGATATAGACAACATACAGACCGAGATTTCGGCCGCATCGACCTTGTACGCGCTGGGCGACAACGAAATGTTCAATGTCACCGACATCGTGCAGCTGGGCAGCTTTTACGACCTGATCATGATCGACGGGAATATGATTTCCGTGGACATGTTGTACCAGACCAACGCCCTGATGGATGACGATATCATCAACGGCGGTATGCCCGGCGCAATGGCCGGAGATGATGAAAACGTGATCATGAATGACGCGTCGGTCAAAACGATAGGCGCAGATACACATCAGGATCTGCAGCAGAACCTGTCCGACGCCATGGCGCTTGATCAAACGGATATGGATGCGTTGGAGAACGCGCTGCTCAACGATCCCTTGTTCGCAGGAATGGAACAGTTGCGCGTGCTCAAGATCGACGGAGACTTGTTGCAGGTGAACATTGTTGAACAGGTCACCATGATGCTGGATCAGGATCAAATTGACCTGTCCGGTCCAAGTGCCGCCGATACCGATGTCGTCGCAGGCAGCAACGCCCTGTTGAACTCTGTCAATCTGACCAAAATGGGTGTGGATTCGACGGTTATGGCCGCTGACGGATCTTATTCTGACCTGCTGCTTCATCAGGCCAGCCTGATTGACGTGCCAGACAACCAAGAAATCACAGATATGACCAACGAGGCGATCGCCGCAATCATGGCGGACATGTCTGTGCCGCAACCGGATGCCGCCCTGGCACTGGACGCACAATCCACTGACACAACGACACCAGATGACGGCCTGCAATCCATGCTGGCCTGACCCCCCAAGTTTTTACCGAGTGACCAGAAGGTTTGTATATGTCGATTGTTTTTTCGTCGCGCCGTCCACTCTTATCCAGTCCACTGGACAGGCAGGGCGGTTTGGGCCCGAAGCGCCAGCGCGCAGACGGTGGGGCAGATCCAACGACACAACGGGTCAAAGCCCGGTTGCACCTGACGCAGGAGATGCGCGTGTCTGAGTCAGATCCAGATTCGACGGTTGAAACCGAAGCGCCACAGCAATCCGAAGACCAAAAACACTCACGCGAACGACGGCGCGCTGATCCTCCCCATCAGCGTGCGCAGCCGCAACCCGCGCAAGATGAAGAAACGGCGGGTGGCGGCAATGGGGTGGCCGACGCCGACGGCCCGGATCCGGCATCCGCCGGGGACTCGACTGCGCGCAAGACCCCCTCTGCACGCTCATCCGGTGGGAACGGCATAGGCACCACGATCGAGGCCAAGGCAAACCAGCCACTGTTGCAAACGAATTCCGGCGGCGGTGATGGGAACGGGCCACCCCAAACCTTCCACAAACGCACCCCGCCCGAAGATTTCCAGCGCACGCTGCGCGTTTCGATGCGGGCGATCCGGCGCAATCTTGCGTTTGTTCTGGTCCTGACCTGCGCCACGAACATCCTGATCCTGGCGATCCCGATCTATCTGTTCCAGATCAGTGACCGTGTTCTGACCAGCCGGTCGCTGGATACGCTGATCATGCTGACGGCCATCGTGGCAGGGGCGGTGATCTTCCAGTCTGCTTTTGATGCGGTGCGGCGGTTCATGCTCATGCGGACCGGGGTCGAAGTGGCGGCCCGGCTGGGCGCACCGGTTCTGAGCGCGGCGGCCCATGCGTCGCTGCACGGAAACGGGCGCGAGTATCAGACATTGGGCGATCTGCAACAGCTTCGCGGTTTTCTGGTCTCGGGCACGCTGCTTTCATTTCTGGACGTGCCGTTTGCGCCGCTGTTCATCCTGATGATTTTCCTGGTGCATCCGCAACTGGGCATGATCGTGGTGGTTACTGCGCTGATCCTGATGACGATTGCGCTGATCAACCAGAAAATGACTGCCAAGCCGTTTGCCGAGGCCAACAAGGCACAGTCCATGGCGAACCTGCATCTGGATTCGATGTCTCGCAACAGCCAGATCATCAACGCCTTGGCAATGATCCCCGAAGCCGTGCGGATCTGGGGGCGGGACACTGCCCAATCGCTGACCTGGCAGGTGCGGGCGCAGGACCGCAACGTGATCTTTGCTTCAATCTCGCGCGCCGTTCGCCTTTTGACGCAGATCGGAATTCTGGGTTGGGGCGCGTTTCTGGCGCTGCAAGGAGAGATCACAGGCGGTATGGTGATTGCGGCCTCGATCATTGCCGGACGTGCCTTTGCGCCAATCGAAGGTTCGATTGAAGGGTGGAACAGCTATCTGCTGACTCGCGGAGCTTACGGCCGGATCAAGGCGCTGTTGTCGACCTCGGCCCTGCAATACGAAAAACTGCGTCTGCCACGCCCCGAAGGTCGGCTGGATGTCGAACGCCTGCTCTATGTACCGGGCGGAACCAAACGCGTGGTTCTGAACGGCATCACGTTCTCGCTGGTTCCCGGTGAAACTTTGGCCATCATCGGTAATTCCGGTGCCGGGAAAACCACGCTTGGGAAAACTCTGGTGGGATCCATTCTGCCCACATCGGGCAGCGTAAGGCTTGACCTGATGGACATCCGAAACTGGGACCCGCGCCAGTTTGGCGAAAGCATCGGCTACCTGCCGCAGGATGTTCAGCTGTTCCCGGGCACGATCAAGGACAATATCGGCCGGATGCGGGCGGATGCCACTGACGAACAGATCCACGATGCCGCCGTTCTGGCCGATGTTCACAACATGATTGCAACGCTGCCGCAGGGATATGAGACCGTGGTGGCCGCTGATGGCTCGCCTTTGTCCGGTGGTCAGAAGCAGCGTATCGCACTGGCGCGGGCGTTCTTCGGCAACCCCAGAATGGTTGTGCTGGATGAACCGAATTCAAATCTCGACGTCGCGGGCGACAAGGCGCTGGCATGTGCGATCGAACAGGCGCGTCAAAGCAAGATCACCGTTGTCGTCATTACGCAGAAGCCAACGTTGTTGAATGTTGTCGACAAGATCATGCTGCTGACGGACGGGCGTGTGGCCCTGTTTGGTCAACGTGATCAGGTTCTTCAGCAGATCAACGGGCCGCGCAAGCAGACTGGAATTGAAGGCCAGCAGGGGGGCTGACCATGAATGACCTCGTACCTGTGAACAACTCAGACAATGAACCAGAAGTTTGGTATGCCGAGGTTCCGCGCTCGATCAACAGGTTGATAGTGATCGGGGTGGTCTTGCTTGTCGTGTGCTTCGGCGGTTTCGGGGTATGGTCCTTCAGTGCCCCGCTGGCCGCAGCGGTCATCGCGCAAGGCAGCTTTGTGGCCACGGGCCGCAACAAGATTGTCCAACATCTTGAAGGCGGCATCATCGAAGACATCAAGGTTGTGGAAGGTCAGGCGGTTCAGGCAGGTCAGGTTCTGATGACCCTGGACCAGACCTCGGCCCAGGCCAATGAACGTGAATTGCATATTCGCAAGCTGCGCCTTCAGGCCATGACCGAGCGGTTGCTGGCCGAGTACGGGGAGCGCGACCGCCTCGTGTTTTCGCAGGCGCTTGTCGAAGCATCCGACGATCCTGAAGTAATGGCCATTCTGGATGGGCAAAAGCTCAGCTTCGATGTGTCGCGCAAGACGCTGCTGAATGACTTAGCCCTGCTGGAGCGCAACATGGAAGCACTGAAAATCCGATCAAGCGGATTTGAGGCGCAGCTGGACAGCATGGCACGGCGCGCCGAGATCTTGCAGGAGGAGTTCGAGGCCAAGAGCCAACTGTTCGAAAAGGGCCTTGTCCGCAAAGGAGAGCTGAACACCATCCGTCGTGTTCAGGCCGAAGCCGAAGGTCAGCAGGCCCGGTTGCAGGCGGAAGCCGCTGAAATCAACCAGATGCTGCTGAAATATGACGAACAGATCGCGCGTACGCGGTCCGCCTATCGTGAGGCCGCACTGGATGAACTGGGCGTGATCGAAGCTGATCTGGAAAGCGTGCGTGAAAAATCCCGACAGGCGCGCAGCGTTCTTGACCGGGCCGTGGTGCGTGCGCCGGTAACTGGAACGGTGGTGCGATTGCATTATCACACGCCGGGCGGTGTGATTGAGACCGGGGAACCGATAGCCGAGATCCTGCCCGCAGATGCGCCCCTGATCATCGAGGCACAGATTCCGCGTACCGAGATTGACAGTGTCGTCACGGGGCAGACCGCCACAGTCCGCCTGATCGCATTGAACCAACGTACGACGCCTGTTTTGTATGGCGAGGTCTTCTATATCTCGGCCGATGCGCTGCTTGAGGATTCGACCGGTGTTCCGCAGGAAGTCTATCTGGCACGAGTCTCACTGACCCCGGATGAGTTGCAGCGCGTGCGCGGCTTTGTTCCGACACCGGGGATGCCCGCTGAAATCATGATCCAGACCGAGGAGCGCACCTTTGCGGCCTATATCGCCAAACCGGTATCAGACAGCATGTCGCGCGCGTTTCGCGAGCAGTAACACGCGCGTTTCCTTCCATGTCTACACCTTCCAAAATTCGCATGTTAACCTCTGCGCGGTGACGTAAAGGAGAACTCACATGCCGGTGACGGTGAAAGAGATGATGGAGGCGGCCAACGCGGTGGTCGAGCGTATCGATGCGGCCAAGGCAAAGGCGATGACCGAACAGGGGGCGCTGCTGTTGGACATACGCGATGCGAATGAGCTGGAACACACGGGCCGCGCCGTTGGGGCGCATCATATACCCCGGAGCATGCTGGAGTTTCGAGCAGACGATGCATTGCAATCACATGACCCTGCACTGCGCAAGGATCGCCCCATCGTGTTGTACTGCGCATCAGGCGGGCGCGCGGCTTTGGCCGGAAAACTCCTGAAGGATATGGGATACCAGAGGGTGTACAATCTTGGTGGATTGACGGACTGGGTGAATGGGGGCGGTGAAATCGCCAAATCCTAGTTTCGGAACCGTCTGCATCTGACACAAATCAAAGCGCAACACATTCGAATCGTGAAATATTTGGCCGGAAGCCATCAAAAGGAAAACCCGGTCATGTTTCGCCTTGCCGCTATGCTGTATTCCCTGATTGCAACTGCTCTGTCCGGTTCGGCCATTATTGCCGTGCTTTCAGCTGGAATGGTATCCGTCAGCGCAATTGTGGGCGCCGCGGCCGCTGGGGCCGTAATCGCGGCTCCGGCATCCTGGATGGTGGCCAGGCGGCTGTATCAAGGCGCTTGATCAGGCGTTCAGGAAGGTCCTGACGGCAGCTTCGAACTCGCGCGGTTTTTCGGCGTGCAGCCAGTGCCCGGCGCCGGGGATCTTGGCAAATCGCGCGCCGGGAAACAGAGCGCGGATTTTGGCCCGATGTTCCGGCAAGACGTAATCTGACTCGCCCCCCGACAGGAACAGCGCGGCGCCTAACCACTGGGCGTCCAACTCGGGAAAGCCCATGATATTTGGCATCTGGTCCGCCAACACGTCCAGGTTCAACAACCAACGCTTTCCCTTGATGTCCAGCGATTGGGTGAAGAAGCTCTGCAATGCTTTTTCAACGCCTTGCTCGGCCAATTGTTGCTCGGCATCCGAGCGGCGTGCAATGCGCGAGAAGTCCACGGCACGCATGGCCTCGATGAACTGAATTTGGCTGTGCGTGTATTTCACCGGCGCAATATCTGCGACCACCAGTTTGTTCACCAGCGCGCCGTGTTGCAGCGCAAGTGTCATCGCTGCCTTGCCGCCCATTGAATGCCCAAGTACGTCCGCCGTCCCGCCGATCCGTTCGATGACCTCGGCGATATCCTGCGCCAGATGGGGATAGTCATGACAAGCGTCCCACGCGCTGTAGGCATGGTTACGCATATCGACGGCCACAACCTGCCGCTGGTCTGATAGCCGTCTGGCAATCACGCCCCAGTTTCGGGCCGATCCATACAGGCCGTGGGCAATGACAAGGGGCGGTCGGGCGGTCGGTTCGCCATGTATGATGGTGTTCAGCATGTACCGCGTGATACAAGCCACCGCCGGAAACGACCAGCCCCATTGTAGGTCATAGACGCTGCCGCTAGATTGCCTCCGCAGGAGGCCACCAATGCCGCAGGACCCAGACATTCAGACCCGGATCGCCGAAACGGTTGTGTTGCTGCGCGCAAAGCTCGGAGTGCGCGACAAGACTCTCGAGGCATCGATCCGCAAGGCCAGGCGCCGACTGCCGCGGCGCGTCTATAAGCAGGCCTTGATTCTGGCCCGGGCCGAGGCGATGGCGTCTCATCCCAAACTGAGGCTGGTTCTGGATAACCCCAGGCTGATCAAGGCGTCCGACGTGGTGCAGGAACATCTGGGGTCCATCAATCTTGCGGATCGCAGATGGGGGTGGTTCCTTGGCCTGCTGGGGGGGCTGGCCTTCAACATGCTGGCACTGACGACACTGTTGCTGGTTTTTCTGTGGTGGCGCGGCTTGATCTGAGCTTGGATTCCGGACAACGCGCCAAGGTCTGAACATGGCGCAAACCCCTGTGTGCGGTAACATCGAATGCACGGAGTCGGTGTGACCAGCGCGAAAGGCTGATCGGGGCGGAAAAAGCACGTTTTGACCAGAATGGCTTGGGCGACCGTGGGGCCCGGGACCTTGCCCAAAACATCGGATTTGCGCTGGGCGAGATCCAGACCGTTTTCAGGGATCTGACGCAAAAAAACGGCGCCTCAAGGCGCCGTTCCGTGTTTGAGGGTGGACCAGTTACAGGTTCGGATAGATCGGGAATTTGGCGCAGAGGTCTGCGACCTCGGCCTTGACCTTGGCTTCGACGGCGCCGTTGCCGTCTTCGCCA
>NZ_JBQFPQ010000003.1:0-343842 GCF_056536445.1 Ruegeria sp. CL7 | reverse complement strand
CTAAATCCTAACCTCAGATGCCCCCGGTCTCTCCCGAGCGTAACCGCCGCTTCCGCCGCGTCCCAGCGCCTCAGCAGCGCCGGTGAAGGGGTATTTACGGATTAGGCCTGAGACCTGCAACCCCCATTTTCAAAAAACTTTGCATTTCGCATCGATTTCTTGTGTTTGTTAATTAAAACAGTAAGTTACATTAACAAATCAAGATCTTCAGACCGCCTGGAACGTGCGGATATCCTAGGAAGGAACCCCAAAACTTGCCCTTGCGGGGGAATCGAGGGGTTCGGCAGACAGAAACGATCTGCAAAACCTTTCTGCACCTTGCGTACAGCCCGGATCTGACCATCATGAAAAGGCTGGGTTACGCAAATACTGACTTTGGGTCACAGTTGTTTTTTTGCTCCATTAACGCACTCTCACCAGGAAGGTGGTAACCCTGCCCGACCAGTCAAAGAAACAAAAACGCCGCAAGAGGTGCACAAGGCAGCATGGATTTCGATTATATCATCGTAGGCGGCGGTTCGGCCGGATCGGTTCTGGCCAACCGCCTGAGCGAAGATCCATCCACAAGTGTTTGCCTGCTTGAAGCAGGTGGCGGTGGGAAAAGCCTTTTCGTCAGAATGCCTGCGGCTGTTGTTACCGCACTTCCGGGGCGTCCCAGAATCAACAACTGGGCCTTTGAAACGGTCCCGCAGCCCGGTCTGAACGGGCGCAGAGGATATCAACCGCGCGGCAAGGCACTCGGCGGCTCGAGCGCGATCAACGCCATGTTGTATGTAAGAGGTCAGCGGCAGGACTATGATGGCTGGGCCGATCTGGGCTGCGACGGCTGGGACTGGGACAGTGTATTGCCTTACTTCAAACGGTCCGAGAACAATGAGCTTGGCGCCGACAGCGTGCATGGTGACAGCGGGCCGTTGCAGGTTTCACGGCAAAAAGAGCCTCGTCCAATCACCCATGCGTTCATTCAAGCCGCACAGCAGTTGCAACACCGCCATACCGAAGACTTCAACCGGGGCGACAACGAAGGCGTCGGTCTATATCAGGTTACCCAGTTTCACGACCCGGCAAAGAATGGGGAAAGGTGTTCCGCGGCAGCTGGTTATCTTTTCCCGGTTTCCGACCGACCGAACCTGACGGTCATCACGCATGCACATGCCAGAAGGCTGTGCTTTGAGGGCAAGCGCGCAACGGGCGTTGTATACCGTGTGAGAGGCAAAGGCGCAGACATCACAATTCGGGCGAAACGCGAAGTCCTGCTGTGCGCAGGGGCCTTGAAAACGCCGCAACTGCTTCAGGTTTCAGGTGTTGGCGCAAAAAGCGACCTTGATCCGCACGGAATCGCGGTTCACTACGAGCTGCCTGGCGTGGGACGAAACTTGCAGGATCATCTGGATTTCGCGTTGATCTTCAAAACCACAGACACCGACAATTTTGGTATCGGCCCGGCAGGGGCAGCGCGGTTGTTGCGACATATTCAACGGTGGAGCAAGACGGGCGTCTCGATGGCGGCGACGCCATTTGCCGAAGGCGCAGCGTTTCTGAAAACCACCCCCGATCTGGAGCGTCCCGACATTCAGCTGCATTTCACCATCGCTATGGTCGATGACCATGCCCGCAAACTGCATTACGGGTACGGGTATAGTTGCCATGTATGCAAACTGCGGCCGGAAAGTCGGGGGGCCGTAGGCCTGAACAGCGCAGACCCCACGGCGGCGCCCGCCATCGATCCGGCGTTTCTGTCGGACAAACGCGATCTGGAAACCATGATCAAAGGAGCGCGAATGGCGCGGGATATCCTCAACGCGCCGGCTTTGGCCAAGTACCGGCAAAAAGAACTGTTCGGCACTGATACCGCCCAGACCGATCAGGATTGGGAGGAGCACATCCGCGCCCGCGCCGACACGATCTATCACCCCGTGGGCACCTGCAAAATGGGCGTGGACGAAATGGCGGTCGTCGACCCCCAGCTTCGCGTCCGCGGGCTTGAAGGCCTGCGGGTCGTCGATGCCTCGGTGATGCCGACATTGGTGTCGGGCAATACAAACGCACCCACCATCATGATTGCCGAAAAAGCGGCGGACATGATCAAAGCGGCGGCGATGTAAAGACGCTACTTGCCTTTCATCAGGGCTTCCAGCCCGACACGGTAATTGGGATAGATCAGATCAATACCCAGTTCTTCCTTGATCCGGTCGTTTCGAACCCGCTTGTTTTCGTTGTAGAAACTGCGCGCCATCGGCGTCAGATCGGCGTCGTCGAACCGGACCGCAGGAGGCAGGGGCAAACCCTGCAACTCGGCTGCGTATCCTATGACATCCTGCGGCGGGACCGGTTCATCGTCACATACATTGTAGATGCTTCCCGGATTCGGCTTCATCATCGAGGCTTCCAGGATCTGCGCGATGTCTTCCACATGAATGCGCGAAAACACCTGCCCCGGTTTGATAATGCGCCGCAATCCACCACGCTTGAGCTTGGAAAACGGACCGCGCCCCGGCCCATAGATACCCGCTAGACGGAAGATGTGAACAGGCAGGCCCGGAATGGCCGACCATTGCTCCTCGGCCAGCATACGCCATCTTCCGCGCTTGGCGGTCGGTGTGGGCGGCGTGTCCTCATCCACCCAGCCACCCTGATGGTCGCCATAGACGGCCGTTGTCGACAAGTAGCCCACCCAATCGAACTGACCGGACCGCTTGGCGATTTCATCGCCCAGCACCGCCAACACTGGATCACCCGCTTCATCTGGCGCCGTCGAGATCAGCAAATGGGTCACCCCATCAAGGTTCGGTGCCTCACCCGGCCAGATCAGCGACTCGGCGCCAGAGGCCCGGATTGCATCCGTCCCTTCACGGTCTCGCGTCGTGCCAAATATTTTCCAGCCCTTCGGGGCAAGGTTTCGGGACAGGGCCTGGGCAGAATAGCCATGGCCGAATGAAAAGAGCGTCTTGGTCATGCCCCTTTGATGATCTGCGTCGTACCGGGATGCAAGCGCCGCATGGACGCACTTGAATCGAATCTTCGATTGCGCCTTTCTGTTGGCCATGAGCAAAAAGACACCTGACCTGCATTCGGCCTATGCGCTGAGTTCTCCGGACGAGAACAGGCAGCTCTATGCGGAATGGGCAGGAGATTATGATGACGGTTTCGCCGCGCGCGAAGATTATCAGCTTCACACACACACGGCGCGGGCATTTGTCGGCGCGGGTGGTCAGGGGCCCGTTCTGGATGTCGGAGCAGGAACCGGCCTGTGCGGCGCGGTGCTGTCGGCGCTTGGCGTCGGACCCATTGATGCAACCGACATCAGCGCAGAGATGCTGGATCAGGCGATGCGCAAGGATATTTACCGGGACGCGATCGAGGCTGATCTGACACAGGGCATCCCCGTTCCGCGCCACAGCTATTCCGGCATAGTTTCATCCGGTACGTTCACACATGGTCATTTGGGCCCCGAGGTGTTGCCCGCGCTGTTACGCGTGGCCCGGCACGGGGCGCAGTTTGCCCTTTCGATCAATGCGCGCCATTTCAAGGAACTGGGTTTTGCCGACGCTTTCCGTGAATTGGAACAGGATCAGATTCGCAACCTGACCCTGCCCGAAGTCCGCATATACGGAGATCTCGCGGCTGGCCCCAACAAGGATGACACCGCTTTGATCGCTTTGTTTGAACGGGTTTGAAACCGGTTATTCGGATACAATCAGGCCACCCGCCTCGACCATGCGCATCGCTTTGCCTCAGGTCGCGTAGTCCGAACTTTCAGAATCAAGGATCGCTTTGATCTCACGCAGGTGCGCTTCGGCCTGATCGGGATAGTCGTCCAGCTCTTGCGCTGTTTTTTCGGCAATCTCATCCGACAAGACGCGCAGGGGCAGCCCGGTCTGCAAGGCACGAATATAGGTTTCGGCCGCGCGTTCGAAATAATACAGCCTGTTGAAGGCATCCGCAGGGTCGCTGCCGATGACCAGAACACCGTGATTGCCCATGATCATGACCTTCTTCCTGGGATCGGACAGCATCCCGGCGCAGCGCTCACCCTCGCTTTCAAAGGCCAGACCTCCGAATTCTTCATCTACCACGTAACGGTTGTAAAAGGTCGCCGTGTTCTGATCGATCGGCGGCAATGAACTGTCGGCCAAAGAGGCCAGAACAGTCGCAAAGATCGAATGCACATGCATGACGCAACGCGCATGCGGGCAGTGGCGGTGGATTGAACCGTGCAGCCCCCAGGCCGTCGGGTCCGGCGCGCCAGGTTGTTCCATCACATTCGGGTCATTGGCATCCAGCAACAATAGATCCGAAGCACGAATGCGCGCAAAGTGCACCTGATTGGGGTTCATCAGAAATTGCGTGCCGTCATCGTTGACCGCCAGGCTGAAATGGTTGGCAACCGCCTCATGCATGTTCAGCCGGGCAGTCCAGCGGAAGGTGGCGGCCATATCCACGCGCTCGGACCAATGGTCGATATTGGGACGAAGACTGGTGAGGCTCATGCTTGGCTCCTTTCGCGGCTGGTCGTGGCCAAACCTGCATGGAGCCTGGCAGTTTGACCAACGAAAAAAACGCAACTATCCCATCAGCTGAACTTATGCCGAGGTTATGTAGATGCAGAACTCGCTTCCTCCGCTGGGCTGGTTGCGCACTTTCGAAGCCGCCGCGCGCCATCTCTCGTTTACCGGCGCGGCACGAGACCTGAACATGACGCAAAGCGCCGTCAGCCAGCAGATTAAATCTCTGGAAGGGCATCTGGGGCAGCCACTGTTTCTGCGCCGCCCCAAAGCTCTGGAACTGACCGAGGCCGGAATCACCTATCTGCCAGTTGTGCGAGAGGCTTTCCGGACACTGATGCGCGGAACCCGGGCGGTTACCGGTGCGCAACCAAACGCGGTTCAAGTGCAATGCAACATCAGCTTTGCCGTCAACTGGCTGGCCCCGCGCCTGCCGGCATTTCGGGCGGAACATCCACATGTTCAATTGAACGTCTTCACCGAGCTTTGGGAACCGCGCGAAATGGCCGAAGGCGCAGCGGTCGAGATTCGGTTTTCGCTTCGTCCGTCCGACACGGTCCGAACCGAAATTCTGCGCACCGAACACTATTATCCGGTCTGCGCACCAGACTATCCGGTATGCTTGGAAAACCTCCAGGAACAGCCACTGTTCGACTGCTCCAACTTGCTGTCCAACTGGCCAAGCTGGGCGGAAGATCAGGGTCTGAATTGGGAAAATCCGTCGATAACCTACGCGACGACCTATCTGGTTTGCCTGTCAGCGGTCATGGCTGGCGGTGGTCTTTGCCTGGCACATGACACGATCGCCAGTCATCTGATCAAGCGCGGTCAGCTGGTCGCGCCGTTCAAGCACCGTGCGCGAATGCCCGAGTCCTACTATCTGCTGCTGTCCCCGCAGGCCGAGGACACACCCGGCGCCGTGGCCTTTGCCAATTGGGTGCGGCGTGAGATCGGGTCTGAGGTGTAATGGGAAACGCGCGCGCCAGAACCAAAAGACGTGCCCAACATGTATGAGGAATCCCCAACATCGAAGAACCGGGGTTGCACCCGCTGACGCATTCGTGAAAGTTGAGCCATGGAATACACACCTTTCCCAAGCTGGCCCGATGTCGCCCCCAAATTGATCGCAGTTGCAGCCGGACGCGAGGCGGCGGACATGGTCATTCAGGGCGGAACCTGGGTGAACGTACACAGCCGCGAATTGCTGCCGGATCATTCTGTGGCGATTGTTGCCGGGCGCATAGCATTCGTCGGACCGGATGCCTCGCATTGCGTGGGGCCGGATACGGAAATCATCGAAGCACAAGGGCGCTACATTCTGCCCGGCTTGTGTGATGCGCATATGCATATCGAATCCGGGATGCTCACCCCAGCCGAATTCGCCCGTGCCGTCATCCCGCATGGAACGACCAGCATGTTCACCGATCCTCATGAGATCGCCAATGTGCTGGGTCTGGACGGCGTGCGCATGATGCATGACGAAGCCATGATGCAACCGGTCAATATTTTCACTCAGATGCCATCCTGCGCGCCTTCCGCACCGGGGTTGGAGACGACGGGCTATGAGATCACGCCCGAAGACGTGGCCGAGGCGATGAACTGGCCGGGTATCATCGGGCTGGGCGAGATGATGAATTTCCCGGGCGTGATCCATGGTGATCCCAAGATGCTGGCCGAGATTGCAGCCACTCAACGGGCCGGGAAAACGGTCGGAGGGCACTATGCTTCGTCTGATTTAGGGCCTGATTTTGCGGCTTACGTGGCGGGTGGCCCGGCGGATGATCACGAAGGCACATGCGAGGCCGACGCCATTGCACGGGTTCGGCAGGGGATGCGCTCGATGATGCGTCTGGGATCGGCCTGGTATGATGTGGAAAGCCAGATTACGGCCGTGACAGAAAAAGGGCTGGATCCGCGCAACTTCATTCTTTGTACAGATGACTGTCATTCCGGCACATTGGTGAATGACGGGCATATCAACCGCGTCGTGCGCCATGCCATTGCTTGCGGATGCGACCCCCTGGTCGCGCTGCAAATGGCCACGATCAACACGGCAACGCATTTCGGGCTGGAACGCGAGATCGGTTCCGTTACTCCGGGGCGGCGGGCGGATATCATCCTCAGCTCGGATCTGGCCGAACTGCCGGTTGAGATGGTGATAGCCCGCGGGCAGGTTGTCGCGGAAAACGGTGCAATCAAAGTGGATTGTCCACATCTGAACTGGCCCGAAAAATCGCGCCATACCGTTCATCTGGGGCATGCGCTGACGTCGGCCGATTTTGAGATCAAGGCACCGGAAGGGGCCAACAAAGTTCAGGCCAACGTCATCGGCGTGGTGGAAAACCAGGCCCCGACCAAGGCGTTGAAGGCCGAATTGCCGATCATAGGCGGGCTGGTCGAGGGCGAAGGCGAGGTGTGCCAGATCGCGCTGGTCGAGCGGCACCGGGCCACCGGGGGCGTCACCAACGCTTTTGTTTCGGGCTTTGGCTATCAGGGAAAAATGGCCATGGCCTCGACCGTGGCGCATGACAGTCATCACATGATCGTCGTCGGTACGGACCGCGATCAGATGGCGCTGGCCGCCAACCGTCTGGCCGAAGTGGGCGGTGGCATCACCTTGTTCCGGGACGGGCAGGAACTGGCGCTGGTCGAACTGCCGATCGCAGGCCTGATGTCCGACAGTCCCGCCGCCGAAGTCGCGGCCAAGGCCGACAGGATGGTGCAGGCGATGCAGGACTGCGGCTGTCATCTGAACAACGCGTACATGCAGCATTCATTGCTGGCGCTGGTCGTGATTCCCGAGCTTCGAATATCGGATCTCGGGTTGGTCGACGTACGCACATTTGAAAAAATAGAACTTCTGGAACCATTGGCATGACGACACTCCTGACACCACAAGCACCCGCGCCAGAACAGTTTACCGATCCCGCCGCCGCTGTCGCCCGGTTGGAAGAGCTGTACGTGCAGGCGACCAATTTCCTGTGCGACAGCTTTGCGGACGCCATGGAAAATGGGGCACCTGCCGCACGATTCAGAGCCTATTATCCGGAAATTCGCATCAGAACCTCGACCTATTCCCAAGTCGACAGCCGCCTGAGCTTTGGCCATGTGTCTGAACCTGGTGTTCATGCCACGACGGTGACGCGCCCGGATCTGTTCAGATCCTACCTGACCCAACAGATTGCCCTGTTAATCAAGAACCATGGTCAGCCTGTGACAATTGCGGCGTCGGACACACCGATTCCGGTGCATTTTGCCGTGGCAAACAATCCCGATCTGGTCGTGCCTCATCAGGGCGCAGCCGACTTCACCCTGCGCGATGTGTTTGATGTTCCGGACCTGACAACCACCAATGATGACATCGTCAATGGCGTGCATGTCCATGAGGATGCTGTTGGGCCCTTGTCCCTTTTCACCGCCCAGCGCGTGGATTATTCGCTTGCCAGATTGGCGCACTACACCGCCACCGATGCAGGTCACTTTCAGAATCACGTGTTGTTTACGAACTACCAGTTCTATGTCTCGGAATTCGAAAACTACGCTCGAGAACAATTGGCGGACCCTGCCAGCGGCTATACCAGCTTTGTTTCAACCGGCAATGCCGAAATCACGGACCCCAAAGCACCTATCGAACAACCGTTGAAACTGCCGCAAATGCCGACCTATCACCTGAAGCGCAAAGATGGTTCGGGGATTACTTTGGTGAACATCGGTGTTGGCCCATCCAATGCAAAAACCGCCACCGACCATATCGCCGTTCTGCGCCCGCACGCGTGGCTGATGGTTGGCCATTGCGCCGGGTTGCGCAATACGCAGGCATTGGGCGATTTCGTTCTGGCCCACGCCTATCTGCGCGAGGACAAGGTTCTGGATGACGATCTGCCCGTCTGGGTGCCGATCCCGCCTCTGGCAGAAGTTCAGGTGGCGCTGGAACACGCCGTGGCCGAGGTGACGGAACTGGAAGGGTATGAGCTTAAACGGATCATGCGGACGGGCACTGTGGCCTCGGTCGACAACCGAAACTGGGAATTGCGTGATCAGTCCGGCCCGGTCCAGCGACTCAGCCAATCCCGGGCAATCGCGCTGGATATGGAAAGTGCCACCATTGCCGCGAACGGCTATCGGTTCCGCGTTCCGTATGGCACTTTACTGTGCGTGTCGGACAAACCCCTGCACGGAGAATTGAAGCTGCCGGGCATGGCGTCTTCGTTCTATACCACTCAGGTCAGCCGACATCTGGCCATCGGCATCAAAGCGATGGAGCATCTGCGCGGCATGCCGTTGGAGCGTTTGCACAGCCGGAAACTGCGCTCCTTCGACGAAACGGCCTTCCTCTGACGCAAAAAAGCAACGTTTTCCCCATATTTTTAGGGGTTTCAGCGCTACTATTCGTTGTGTTTGGCCACAATATCCCGTTACAGTTACGCGGTGAGGCCCTATAGATCGGGCACGTTAAGGAGACCAAGAAATGGCAAAGCCTATGACAAAGACTCAGCTGGTTGCTGCTCTCGCTGAGGAAATGGGAACCGACAAGAAATCCGCAAACTCTGCGCTGGAGGCCATCACCGGCCTGATTACCCGCGAAGTTTCGGCCGGTGGCGCAGTGACCCTGCCCGGCGTCGGCAAAATCTACTGCCGCGAGCGGCCCGAGCGTCAGGTCCGCAACCCGGCCACTGGTGAAACCTTCACCAAGGAAGCCGACAAGGTTGTGAAAATGACCATCGCCAAGGCACTGAAAGACAGCGTAAACGGCTGATTTCAACTTTTTAGCCAACGATAAAGGGCCGCCTTTGGGGGGCTCTTTTTTCTATCGTCTTGAATATTCTGTGCCTGCGGGTTTTGAACCCGTTTCGCACAACATATTTCGGCCCGGTATTCGCCACCAAGGTGAGAATGCGCCTTCAAGGGCAGCCATTGACCTGAACCTGGGTCAGAGAACTGGCAAAATCTTGCCATGGTGTTTGCGGGCCTCTTTTCAAGACTTGTCTGATCACCTTACAACTTCGTCAGTCTTCGAACCGGCAATGAAATATCTTGCAAAACTGCGTCTGTAAAAAGAAAACAACTTGGCCGTGCTTGTCCGGCAGCGCCCGTTCCGCGATTGCGGTGGGTCTTATCACTCTTGTCTCTGCCTGCGCGCAAAACACCACCAATGCGAATCTCGACCCTGAACGCCAGTTGATGGCGCTGCAAGAGGTCTCGAAAAAGCGGGCCAGAGGTCAAAGAGTATGGTGCGTGCCCTACGCCCGAGACCTCAGCGGTATTGAAATTCGCGGCAATGCGAAAGACTGGTGGGGACGGGCGCAGCAAGTGTTTGAGCGCGGCAAGGAACCGGTTGTTGGTGCGGTTATGTCGTTTCGGGCGACCCGAGGAATGCCCCTGGGCCATGTGGCTGTCGTATCCGATATCGTCACCGACCGGGAAGTCATCGTGAATCATGCCAACTGGCACCGAAACAAGGTGTCGTTGAAGATGGGCGTCAGGGACGTCTCCAAAAACAATGACTGGACGTTGGTTCGGGTTGAAAGCCAACCGGGCCACTACGGCAATCCCTACCCGGTAAACGGGTTCATCTATCCGGCGGTTGACGAATAGCCTTGCCCAACTTCATTTCACGGGCGAGTTGATCGCAGCGCGGGCAACATTCCTTTTGATCGTACCGTAAAGGCAGCCGCCGCCCGGGTTGGGATGTCGCGCGGTTGAAAAGCCCGCAGATTGTCCAAAGCTGCGATATTGTCGGTAAAAATAGAAACGGGCACTAGAGGTGCCCGTTTCTGTTCCGTGTCTCTGGTCCGGTCAGTGGACCGTTTCAACCTTGTGGAAGTCCAGATCACGATCTTCTGGCATCGAGTCGATGCTCAATACCTCTTGGCGTTTGGTGATCAGGATATAGACGACGCAAGCCAGATACAGTCCAACCACGACTGCTCCGATCCACTGGATTTGCAGCCATTGGCTTTGGAACAACAGGGTCAGGACAAACAGCAGTGCGACGTTGCCCGCCACGTAGATCGCCTTTCCGAACCGCTCGACGGTCAGGTTCAGGTTGTCTGTGTACAGACGGATCAGCGAGTCCAATGAGTTGATCACGAACGTCACACCCACGATCACCATCGCAATGTTGGTGATGCCAGCGGTACTGATGTCGTTCAGGTGGTAATAGTAAAGAACGGTGAACCAGATCCCCAGCGGGATCGACGGGAAGATCAACAGCGCCGCCAGCAACTGCCACGTGGTCAGGCCACCCACAAAGCGCGACGTAAACTGTCCGATCATGATCGACCATGCAAACCACCAGAACAGGTAGAACGCGTGATAGTCGGTCAATGGCAGGACGAACTTGTGCAGGTTGGCGAAATAGGCGCCGATATTTCTGCCGGTTTCCACAAACCCGGTCACGCCCATACCTGCGGCTGCCCACATGCCCAGAATCAGGGCAAGGAACAAAAAGGTCGAACCGACGGACAGGATGCGAACGTATTTCAGATCGGTCGAGGAATAGGCCGCCGCCAGAATGACGACAAACACGATGATGTAGAAGGTGGTAACGACGGATTCACCATCGCCGACCTCGGGCAGATAGCCGGGCAGGTAGATCAGGAACAGGCTGGCGGTGAAGGCACAGGTGCCAATGATCACCACGTTGTTGATCAGCTTGACCAGCGGGATCTCAAAGAACTTCACGCGGGGTTCGATCACGCAGAAGTAGAAGGCCGTCAGGAAATAGAAGGCCCAGATCAGAAAACCCCAGAATCCGAACTCGATCGCCAGCGGGTTGGCAAAGGCATAGGCCGGGTCATCGGCGTATCCTCCGAATTCGGTCAGTGGAAACATGATCAGGCCGACATCTAGGCCGGATGTGAACAGAATCGCGATGAACGTGAACAGATGAACCGGTGTCACGCCGACACAGCGCAGGTTCCACCATTTCACGACGAAGAAAGCGACCAGCCCCAATGCCAGCAGGACGCCGAACGATAGAATGTACTCCAGAAGCACCGACAAACCTCCCTTGATATGTCAGGTCCTGCCGCCGATATCTTTAATTGGCTGGTCAATCAATATAAACATGCGCAAGACTTTTCTTGCATCACGCATGTGTCTTTTTTGACGCGCACCGCTTGCGACCGATCCCAAAATCAGAAACAGTCCGCGCAAAGTGACAGGGGGTCTCCATGGATCTGCGCGCCATAACCATGGGGCTGACATTTGCCCTGATCTGGTCATCTGCCTTTACCTCGGCGCGTATTATCGTGGCGGATGCGTCCCCTCTGTTTTCGCTGGCCTTGAGGTTTCTGATCTCTGGTGTTCTGGGGGTCATGATTGCCCGCGCGATGGGGCAAAGCTGGCACCTGACCCGAAACCAGTGGCGCGCAACGATATTGTTCGGGATCTGCCAAAATGCCCTGTATTTGGGTCTAAATTTTTATGCGATGCAAACGGTCGAGGCTTCGGTCGCGGCCATAATCGCATCCACCATGCCCTTGTTGGTGGCGCTGGCGGGGTGGTTGATTTTCGGCGAAAAGCTGCGGCCACTGGGTGTTTTGGGTCTGTTCGCCGGTTTCGCCGGAGTCGCCCTTATCATGAGCAGCCGGATCAGCGCGGGCGTTGATATGTTCGGCGTCGCGCTTTGCGGTGTGGGTGCTCTTGCCTTGACCTTCGCAACGTTGGCCGTTCGCGGTGCAACATCCGGCGGGAATTTCATGATGGTCGTTGGCCTGCAGATGCTGGTTGGTTCTGCCGCGCTGTTTGCGGCTGCTCCGGTCTTTGAAACCATTTACATCCACCCGACGTTGCCACTGGCGCTGGCCTTTACCTACACAACCCTTTTCCCCGGTTTGCTGGCGACATTGATCTGGTTCCTGCTGTTGGACCGGATCGGAGCCGTACGAGCCGCCACCTTCCACTTTTTGAACCCCGTGTTCGGGGTCACCATCGCGGCGATCCTGCTGGGCGAGAAACTCGGCGCCATGGATGCGGTTGGCGTCACCGTTACAACCCTTGGCATTCTTGCGGTTCAGCTTTCACGCCAACCCGTTCAAGGCAGCAAAGCCTCGACCTGAGACAGCAGTTTGCGGGAATCGGGTTTGACATTTGACCCGAAGGTCGCTGCGACCTCACCCTCAGAATTGATCAGGATCTTGTTGAAGTTCCACTTGGGCGTGAACCCGGTCTGCGCGGCAACGGCCTTGTAGAACGGGTGAGCGTCAGCCCCTTTGACCGGAGTGATATCCGTCATCGGCAGGGTCAGCCCATAGTTCATCTCGCAGAACTGTTTCACCTCTTCCGCGGACCCAAGTTCCTGATTGAACGAATCCGACGGAACCGCAAGAACGACCAGCCCTTTGCCGGAATAGTCCTCATGCACCTTTTGCAGAGCCTTGTATTGCCCGGTAAACCCACACTGGGACGCGGTGTTGACCACCAGGATAGGTTGGCCGCGCCACTCTTCGATGGCCAATGTGCCTCCGTCGATCGAGTCGAACTCACCGGTCAGCGGCGCCGCCTGAATGGCGCGGCCCAGCAAGATCAGGGCAGTCAAAAGCAGCAATCTCATCATGTCTTGTCCTCCCTTTTATTCAGATACGCGTGACTTTGTTGTTCAGATCACTTGCACGACTGCGAGAGCGGTTTGAAATATCGCTTTGCTTTCCACCCCGCAGCCCCCAGATAATGGCGCAAACACTATTTCAGCCGGAGGATCCATGACTCGCTATACCAAAGACCCCACGGCCATTGCTGCGCTTTCGCCCGAAGAGTTTCACGTCACCCAGCGCAGCGGTACGGAACGTCCGGGCACCGGGAAATACCTGAACAACAAGGAACCCGGCATTTATGTGGATATCGTATCGGGTGAACCGCTGTTTGCCTCGACCCACAAATACGAATCCGGATGTGGCTGGCCCAGTTTCACCAAGCCGATCGTGCACGAACATGTCGAAGAGTTCCGCGATACCACGCATGGCATGATCCGGACCGAGGTTCGTTCGAAACACGGCGACAGCCATCTGGGGCATGTCTTCCCGGACGGTCCGCGTGAACATGGCGGTTTGCGGTACTGCATCAACTCTGCCTCGCTTCGGTTCATTCATCGGGATGAGATGGCAACCGAAGGTTATGGCGAATACCTGATTCATGTGGAGGATATCTGATGACCGAGCAACGCGCTGTACTGGCCGGGGGCTGCTTCTGGGGGATGCAGGACCTGATCCGCAAACTGCCGGGCGTGTCGCGTACGCGTGTCGGCTATACCGGCGGTGACGTACCCAACGCAACCTATCGCAATCACGGCACCCACGCGGAAGGGATCGAGATCTGGTTCGATCCGTCTCGGATCAGCTATCGCGACCTGCTGGAATTCTTCTTTCAGATCCATGACCCGACCACGGTCAACCGTCAGGGCAACGATATCGGCATGAGCTATCGATCCGCGATCTACTACGTGGATGACACCCAGAAACAGGTGGCCTTGGACACCATCGCCGACGTAAATGCCAGCGGCTTGTGGCCCGGAAAAGTCGTGACCGAGGTCGAACCTGTCGGAGACTTCTGGGAAGCCGAGCCAGAGCATCAGGATTATCTGGAGCGGATTCCGAACGGCTATACCTGCCACTTCCCGCGTCAGGATTGGGTCCTGCCCAAACGCTCAAGCGCAGCAGAATAAAGCACCACCTGCCCGGCCCCTCTGAAGCTTTCAGGGGGGCTAGCCTGCGGCCACCCTCGGGCGCCCGCTTGCCTCGACCGTGATCAGGGCCTCGACAAAAACGTCCTTTGCCTCGACTCGCGCGGTTTTGATGTCACGATCCACGATCACGCGAATGTCTTCTGCGCCGGCTTCTCGTACTGCGCCCTCTGCTTCGGACATCAAAACCTTTTCCAACAGGGCCAAGGCGTCCTCTGACGCGGCGAAGTCCTTCGGGCCATCCTCCAGATGCACACGATATCGCCCTTCCGCCGGGGATGTGACCGTGCCCGAGCGACGCAGGGTCAGCCGCCCCACGACAGCACCAATCGCATTGGCCACGCCCGCATGTTCCGGCAAGATCATTCGGCAGTGCAGCCGTTCACCCACCGCAGGGTAATAGCTGGGGGCCGACGCCCCAAGGCCAACCACATCCACATTCAAAGCAGCGCTCAGCGACAGCAACCCACGGTGTTGTGCCAACCCGCGCTGTGTCAGCACATGACACGCCAAGTCTTGCGAAGGCAGACCAAAACCAACCTGCTCTTCGTCAAAAGCAGCCTCTAACAAGGTCAAACTGGTCTGTTCCGTCAATTGATCCACGATCATCTGTGCCAACGCTTCGGGAGAGTTTGCCAACATATCCCCTGACCCGACCCGTTTGCGTGCCATCAGTTCCAATGCCTTGCGCGCCGCATCGACATCCCAGGCACGAACCCGCCCCAACACGTGGCTGGCATCAGATGGCGTAACCCCAGACACCTGGATGATTCCGCGATCGACCAGGCGCATCAGCGCCCCGTTCTCCATCCGCGACCGCAGCAAGGCGCTCAGGGGCAGAACGCGATCTCCCAGCCTCTCCAGCAGGCTTTCTTCCCGCGCACCGACTCCTTCGGCATGGATTCCGGGCACGCGGCGGGCAAAACGCGTATCATGCTCGCCCACAGTCGTGGCCCGCAATTGTTCATCCAATACTGAATGCACAACGTCGGGCGCTTCTGACGCGATCAGCGAAACGGGCAACACGCGACGCGGGCCCAGGAACACACCGCCCCGCAACCCTTCGGCCACAACATGCACTTGGCTGTCACCGCCCAGACCGTGGGTTCGCATCGCCACGGCTTCGACCATGGTGCGAAACCCACCCACCTGCGCCCCGGCCGGATCGATCGCGGGCTTTCCGTCCCGGATAAGCGCCACATCAGTGGTCGTTCCCCCGATGTCCGAGACCAGCGCATTGTCCGCTCCGGTAAGCCATCGCGCCCCGACGATAGAAGCCGCAGGCCCGCTCAGAATAGTCTCGATCGGCCGTTCCCGGGCCTGTTCCGCGCTCATCAGGGCGCCATCGCCGCGCACCACCATCATCGGCGCCGAAATTCCCAGCGCATGCAGTTGATCCTGTGCACGCCCGATCAATCGGTCGATCATCCCGATCAGCCGCGCATTCAGCACAGCCGTCACCGCGCGTTTCGGACCATTGAGCTTGGCGGACAAGTGATGCGAACAGGTCACCGGCGCCCCGGTCCTTTCCGAGATTATGCGCGCCGCTTCCAACTCATGCACCGGGTTGCGGGTGGCGAACTGAGCAGCAACCGCGAATCCGGAAATTCCCTTATGCGAATCCAAAAAGGCCTCAAGCGCTGCGACATCCAAAGCGGCAGCTTGCCCACCGGAATGGGTATGCCCACCGGCAATCACCAGGGCCGGATCGCCCTTCAGCGCCTCTTTCAGCCCGTGTTTTTCAAGATCACTGTCCTTGAACCCGATATAGATCAACGCGACACGGCCACCCTGCCCCTCGACCAGAGCATTCGTGGCCAGCGTCGTCGACAATGACGCCATCGAGATCTGATCCGGTGTGACCTGCGCCTCTGCCAACACAGACGAGATCGCCTTGCCCACACCAATCGCCAGATCCGCCCGGGTGGTCAGCGACTTGGCCGAGGCGATGACCTCTTTCTCATCCCTGATCAACACCGCGTCGGTATAGGTCCCGCCCGTATCTACCCCCAAAGACAACGTCATCGGGTCCTCCTGTCTGTTCGCTGTGGATGGGTTTAGCGGTTATGCACGACACGTCCAGCCTGTTTGCGGCAATTATGACAGTTGTTCCACCGCCCAGCGCGCCGCCTCTGCCACGGTCTCATCCGGGTCCTCCAACAGACGCTGAGCCACTGTTTTCAGTTTTGGCTGTCCCGAGTTTCCAATGGCATACAGAACATTGCGCACGAACCGGTCCCGGCCGATACGTTTGATCGGCGAGCCCGAAAACTTTGCGCGAAAAGCGGCATCGTCCAGCGCCGCCAGTTCTTCCAAGCCGGGCGCTTTCAGATCGTCACGGGCGGCATAGCGCATATCGCTCGCTGCGACGGCAAACTTGTTCCATGGACAGGCCGCCAGACAATCGTCGCAGCCATAGATCCGATTGCCCAACTTACCGCGCAGCTCATGGTCCACCGGGCCCTTATGTTCAATGGTCAGATATGAAATGCACCGCCGTGCATCCAGTTGATACGGGGCCGGAAACGCATCGGTCGGGCAGCTGTCCAGACAGGCGCGGCACGACCCGCAATGATCGATCTCTGAATTGTCTGTCGGCAGGTCCAGAGTAGTGAAAACAGACCCTATAAAGGCCCAATTTCCCCATTCGCGGCTTACAAGATTGGTGTGCTTGCCCTGCCACCCCAATCCGGCGGCATATCCCAGCGCCTTCTCGGGAACTGGCGCGGTATCGACAAATACTTTCACCTCGCCTCCGGCTTCGGCAATCAGCCATCGCGCCAACCGCTTCAGCCGCTTCTTGACAAGATCATGATAGTCCTTGTTCTGCGCATAGACGGAAATTGCACCACGATCCGGGTGATTCAAGATCTCCGTCGGGTCATGTTCCGGCGTATAGCTTTCGGCCAACATGACCACCGATTGCGCCGCGGGCCAAAGGGCGGCAGGATCGCCACGCCAATGCGTGCGCTCGGCCATCCATCCCATTTGCCCGTGGTACCCGGCGTCCAGATAGGCCCGCAATCGTTTCGGCACCTGTGGAACATCCCAAGGGCGGCACACGCGACAGGCAACAAACCCCTCTGCCTGGGCTTGTTGCACCAGTTTTTCCTTAAGATCCGATCCGCTCTTCATCTGGCCAAAAATATCCTCGGGGGGAATCGCGCCCATGGCGCGATGGGGGGCAGACAGCCCCCCTTGCGCACCCTATCAGAAATCCAGATCAGCGTAATGGGGCGGCGGTCGGAACCCTGGCACCTGATCCGCCAGTATTGACCGAAATGCCGGCCGAGACTTGATCTTGGCATACCAGTCCTTGACCACCTGGCTGCGGTTCCAGTCCACGTCCGAGATGTAATCCAGCGAAGACAGATGTGCCGCGGCCGCAAAATCCGCCAATGTCATCTGATCCCCCGCCAACCAACGGCGGTGATCCAGCAGCCACGCCATGTAATCCAGATGGTATTTGATCGCCTTGGCACCCTGTTTGACATTCTTGCTGTCCGGATACCCCTGTCCTGTCACCTTTTTGTTCACTCGCTCATACAACAGCTTCGATGTCACCTCGTGGTGAAATTTGTCGTCGAACCACCCGACAAGGCGTCTTACTTCGAATCTGGCTTCGGGGGTTTTCGGCATCAAAGGTGGCTCTGGGCGGGTTTCTTCGATGTATTCGCAGATAGCCGCGCTTTCCGACATGATCTGCCCGTCCAGACGCAATACGGGCACTTTTCCCGCCGGGTTGCGCCGCAGAAAATCAGGATCTTGTTCCCAGTATCGCTCTTCTACCAGCTCAACCTCGATCTTCTTCTCCGCCAGCGACAGACGGACCTTACGACAATACGGAGAGAGGGGAACGTGAAACAGACGCGCCATGAACTTCCATTCGAACCAGTGAATACCCGACAGATTTAGCCTTGGCAGATAGCGGGTTTCAATCCTCGAAACAATCTGCGCGACCATCTGCGCGGATGGTGGCCGCCCCATCGAGGATCGAAGCCGCCCGTCTGCGGGTGCGCGCAGTCGGATCCGTGACCGATCGGTTGCGCGGGGACGGCAGGATTGCCGCAATCCGCGCCGCTTGAACCGAAGTCAGCTTTGCCGCGCTGGTGTTGAAATAGCGTTGCGCCGCAGCTTCGACCCCGAATACGCCATTTCCGGTTTCGGCGACATTCAGATACACCTCAAGAATACGCTGTTTGCTCCAGAATATTTCAACCACCGGCGTGATCGAGGTTTCCAAAGCCTTGCGCACCCAGCTGCGACCCTGCCAGAGGAACACATTCTTCACCACCTGTTGCGTGATGGTCGAGGCACCACGATTGCCGCCATCCTCAAGCGCATCGCGGATGGCTTCGACGTCAAAGCCCCAATGCAGGCAGAAATTTGCGTCCTCGGCTGCAACAACTGATCTTGCCATGATCGGTGCCATGTCTTCGATCGGAACCCATTCGCGTTCAACCTTTCCCAGCCGGCGCCATTCCGACCAGATGGTGTGGGTGACAGGAGGGTTCACCACCGAATAAATCAGGACCAGAGCAACCACGAGGCCCAGAACCGCCATGATCGCTCGCGTTGCCCAGCGGCGAATCTGCCGCGCCACTGGTTCCTTCTTTCTGGATGCCTTGCGTTTTTTTCCGCCGGATTTGCGGGCTGCTTTCTTCGCCATGTCTCAGCTATACGACGCAAGGTTCCGGTTTGAAACGGCCTAAATCGCGAAAGCGCGCGCCTCGCGCGGATGAACGATCGGGCGCGCGGTTTTCAGCGACATCGGATCAAGCCCGGTCAACTCGGGAAACAAGTGCAGCACTTCGCTTTGTGTTTCGCGATCCGAAGCCGACAACGCGTGCCCGGGATAATAGCTTTCGCTTTTCGCTCCGTTGGCGAAAACGATCTCATGCTGTTTGAACAACAGATGGAAATATTCAACCTCACCGCCCTCGACCCGTGTCACGGTGTCATCGTTGACCAAAGTATGCGCCGGAACCAGCGCTTCGGTATGGCCGAACAGATAGGACGCCTGCCAGTCTTCGATCAGCATCCGGTGCTGCGGTGAAACCAGCAAGGGGCGATCCAGACCGAACACCCCGGCATCGAAACGGATTGGAGCCAGTTTGCCTTCGGCTGCGACGGTTGTACACCCAACCCAGATCAAGGGTTGTGGTCCGTGATCCACCGTGATGACCAGATCACCAACCTTCAAATCCTCAACCGCGCGCTCACCTTCCGGTGTGGCGATCATGGTCCCGGCCGTAAAGCACGGCGGCCCAAGGTTACCGACATTCAGCGGGCCTGACGTGTTAACAAAAGTGGTCGACACCAGCGTTCCGGGCTGCAGCACCTGGCCGTCTGTGGGGGTGAAAGCCCGAGACCCATCGGCCAGGTAGAAAGTGGTTCCTGTATAGGTCACGTTCCCAACGCCTGACACGTTGATCGTTACAGTATCGCCTGGCCAGGAATTTGTAACGTCTTGCCCGTTGACCGTGTCACCACTGGGTGCGTCAATAAGATTGTCATCATTCGCATCAGTCAGGGTGAAATTGCTGACCGCGACGGCCGTCCCCGCTGGTGGCGGGCTTGCAGGATCAAAGGTGAAGAACTGATCGCGATATGTCGTTGGCATCCTGTTGCCCCTACTCTGTCACCATTAGAAACCGAAACAGGCCATGGCTAACACTACAAGGTGAAAAAAGCATGGCGAGATTCGGGAGAGCAGGCAAGAATTCCACTGAAACCTCACAATAATCAGGGCCCCGCGTGCTGTAAATGGCACGCGGGGCCAGTATTTTGATGGAATTTAGGCTTACTCGGCCGGAACTGCCGTGACTTCTTCGCTCAGCGGGTGGCTGAGTTTGTTGAGCATTTCTTTGGGACAAACCTGTAGGAAGTTGCCCTTTTCCACGTCCCAATGCTGGAGAATATCCGCGGCCTTGCGGCTGTAGGTCTCCTCGGCGTGACGCGTGATCAGGGCTTTCAATTGATCCACCCAATGGTCCACGGTGACCGGGCAGGTCACAAGCGTTTCCTTGTTCATCAACGCTTCGGCCTTGCCTTCGGGATCATACAGATATGCCATGCCACCGGTCATCCCGGCACCGAAATTGGCCCCGATGTCACCAAGTATCACGGCCACGCCGCCGGTCATGTACTCACACCCGTTCGAGCCACATCCTTCAACCACAACTTTGGCACCCGAGTTGCGCACGGCAAATCGTTCACCCGCGCGGCCAGCCGCGAACAGATGGCCGTCAGTTGCACCGTAGAGAACCGTGTTGCCGATGATCGTGTTGTCGTCCGCCTTCAGCGGGCTGACCTGCGGCGGGCGCACAACGATCGTGCCGCCAGACAGGCCCTTGCCAACATAGTCATTGGCATCCCCCGACACTTCCAGCTTCAGACCCGGAGCCGCGAAAGCCCCCAAGGACTGACCGGCCGAACCCTGAAGTTTCACGTGCAGGTGGTCATCCTGGAACGTGTTCCGCATGCCAAAATTCTGCACAATGTGGCTGGAAATGCGGGTTCCGACGGTGCGGTGCGTGTTCTGGATGGCATATGACAACTGCATTTTCTCGCCATCCTTCAGGAACCGCGCCGCATCGCGCACGATCTCGGCATCCAGCGTGTCGGGCACGGCGTTCCGATCCTTGTCGCGATTGTACACGATGTTATGCGCACCATCGACGGTGATCAGCAGCGGGTTGAGATCCAGATCGTCCAAATGCGCTGAACCCCGGCTAACCTGCGCCAGCAGATCGGCCCGACCGATGATTTCATCCACGGAACGCGCGCCAAGGCTGGCCAGCAGCTCGCGCACTTCCTGCGCGTAGAAGGTGATCAGGTTCACCACCTTGTCGGCGTTGCCGGTGAACTTGGCGCGCAGGGATTCGTCCTGCGTACAGACACCAACCGGGCAGGTGTTCGACTGGCACTGACGCACCATGATACAGCCCATCGCGATCAGGGCGGCGGTGCCGATGCCGTATTCCTCGGCCCCCATCATCGCCGCCATGACGATGTCGCGCCCGGTACGCAGGCCGCCATCAGTGCGCAGAGTCACCCGGTCGCGCAGGTTGTTCATCGCCAGAACCTGATGCGCCTCGGTCAGGCCCATCTCCCATGGCAGACCGGCATATTTGATGCTGGTCGCGGGTGAGGCACCCGTACCGCCATTGTGCCCCGAGATCAGGATGATATCGGCCTTCGCCTTGGCCACACCGGCAGCGATCGTGCCAACGCCGGAAGACGCCACCAGTTTCACCGTCACCTTGCAGCGCGGGTTGATCTGTTTCAGGTCATAGATCAGCTGAGCCAGATCCTCGATCGAGTAGATGTCATGATGCGGCGGCGGCGAGATCAGCGTAACGCCCTTGGTCGAGTGCCGCAGACGCGCGATCAGGTCAGTGACCTTCATGCCCGGCAGCTGACCGCCCTCGCCCGGTTTCGCCCCTTGGGCAACCTTGATTTCCAGCTCTTCGCACTGGTTCAGATATTCGGCGGTCACACCAAACCGGCCCGAGGCCACCTGCTTGATCTTGGCCGAGGGGTTGTCACCATTCGGCTCCGGCACGAAATGCGCCGGGTCTTCACCCCCTTCACCACTGTCGGATTTCGCACCGATCCGGTTCATCGCCACGTTCAGCGTCTTGTGCGCCTCAGGCGACAGCGCGCCCAGCGACATGCCCGGCGTGACAAAGCGCTTGCGGATCGAGGTGATCGATTCAACCTCTTCGATCGGCACCGGTTTACCCAATGGTTTGAAATCCATCAGGTCGCGCAGATGGATCGGCGGGTTCGATTGCATCTTGGCAGAATACTGTTTCCACAGCTCATAGGACGCCTTGTTGCACGCCATCTGCATCATATGCATCGAGGTCGCTTCCCACGCGTGGGTTTCACCCGATTTCCGTGCCTTGTAGAAACCACCGATCGGCAACACGTCCAGACCACTGTTCCAGCCCTTGGCGTGGATTTCTTCGGCCTTTGCCTGGATACCCTTGACGCCGATGCCGGAAATACGGCTGGTCATACCCGGGAAATACTCGGCCACCATCGCGCGGCTCAGGCCAACAGCCTCGAAATTCAGACCGCCGCGATAGGACGAGATCACCGAGATCCCCATCTTGGCCATGATCTTCAACAGGCCCTGGTCGATGGCTTCGCGATAGCGCGCGACATTTTCGGTCAGGGTACCGTCCAGCAGCCCACGATCGATACGATCGGCCAGCGAGTCTTCGGCCAGATAGGCGTTCACAACGGTCGCGCCACAGCCGATCAGAACCGCAAAGTAATGCGGATCGACACATTCAGCCGAGCGTACGTTCAAGGAACAGAACGTCCGCAGGCCCTGACGGGTCAGGTGTGAGTGCACTGCGCTGGTGGCAAGGATCATCGGCATTGCCACCCGATCTTCACCCGAGTTCATGTCGGTCAGCACCAGATGCCCGGCGCCAGACCGTACCGCCTCTTCAGCTTCGGCTCTGACACGGGCCAAAGCAGCGCTCAGCGCACCTTGACCGGGCTCAAAGCTGCAATCGATCTCGGCCAGCGGAGCGTTGAGGTGCCCAACCAGTTCATTCCATTGTGCGTTTCCGACAAAGGGGCTTTCCAGAACGATGATCTCGGTCTGGCTGCTGTCCTCATCCAGCACGTTCTTCAGGTTTCCGAACCGGGTTTTCAAGGACATGACGCGGTATTCGCGCAAACTGTCGATCGGCGGGTTTGTGACCTGACTGAAGTTCTGCCGGAAGAAATGGCTGAGCGGGCGGTATTGCTTGGACAGAACCGCCGAGGGCGTATCGTCACCCATGGACGCCAGCGCCTCTTTGCCGTCTTCGGCCATGGGCGCAAGAATCTGCTCCAGCTCTTCGACCGAATAGCCTGCCGCGATCTGGCGTTTGCGCAGATCTTCGCCCGAGAATATCGGCTTTTCGGTCACACCTGCCAGCGCCTCGTCCAGATCGTTGATCTTGCCGACCCACTCGCCAAACGGCAATGCGCTCGCCAGCTTGTTCTTGATCTGGGTGTCGCGATACAGCTTGCCCTTTTTCATGTCGACAGCCAGCATCTGACCGGGGCCCAGCGCGCCTTTTTCGGTCACTGTGGACTCATCAATCGGCACCATACCGGCCTCGGATCCCGCAATGACAAGACCATCGCCAGTCACGACGTAACGCATCGGACGCAGGCCGTTGCGGTCCAGTCCAGCACAGACCCAGCGGCCATCCGTCATGGCCAGCGCGGCGGGGCCGTCCCACGGCTCCATCACCGAGTTGCAGTAGGAATACATGTCGCGCCAGGCCTGCGGCAGTTCCACCGCCTGTTTCGACCAGCTTTCCGGAACCAGCATGGTTTTCGCCATGGGCGCCGAGCGGCCCGCGCGCACCAGAACTTCGAAAACCGAGTCCAATGCGGCCGAATCCGACGATCCTCCGGCGATGATCGGCTTGATATCCTCGGCATAATCCCCAAACGTCGAGGACGCCATGCGGATCTCGTGGCTTTTCATCCAGTTGATGTTGCCTTTCAGCGTGTTGATCTCGCCGTTATGGGCCAACATGCGGAACGGCTGCGCCAGCCACCATTGCGGGAAAGTGTTGGTGGAATAGCGCTGGTGGTAGATTGCGAAGGCGGATTCAAACCGTTCGTCCATCAGGTCGGGATAGAAGACGGCAACCTGCTCGGCCAACATCATGCCCTTGTAGATGATCGAACGGCACGACAGCGACGCCAGGTACAGCCCGGAAATACCCGCAGCCGAGGCGGCCTTTTCAATACGGCGACGAATGACATAGAGCTCGCGCTCGAAGGTCTCTTCGTCCACACCTTTGGAATTCGAGATCAGGATCTGCTCGATCTCGGGCCGGGTGGCGTTGGCTTTTTCACCCAGACAGGTGACATCGACCGGCACGTGACGCCAGCCATAGATGTAATAGCCCATGCGCAGAACTTCGCTTTCCACGATGGTCCGGCACTGTTCCTGTGCGCCAAAGTCGGTGCGCGGCAGGAAAACCTGACCAACAGCGATCAGTTCGTCCAATTTGGGCTCGTGGCCTGTGCGCCTGATCTGATCATAGAAAAACGAGACCGGAATCTGCACGTGAATGCCCGCGCCATCACCGGTCTTGCCGTCAGCATCAACCGCGCCGCGGTGCCAGATCGCCTTGAGCGCGTCGATACCGGCGTCCACAACCTTGCGCGACGCTTTCCCATCCACGGACACAACGAGACCCACACCGCAGGAAGAATGCTCTTCTTCCTTGGAATAGAGACCATTTTCAGCCATCCATTTGCGCTTGGCTTCTTCGGCCCGCACCCAATCGGCATCATATTTGGTCATTGGCTGTCTCCTTCGTCAGAGGGGGCGTACATGGCTTCGACCTCGGCTTTGGTCATCTGCCGGCGTTCGCCTGCGAACGCGTAGCCCTGGGGCTTTTTGTCGATGTAAAGTTCAAGTTTCAGCGGGTTGCCTGCGGCGTTGTCAAACAGACCTGCCGCCATTTGCGTCTGGCCGTGCATCTCGCCCGGGAGCGTGATCCGATACCAAAGTGCCGAGCCGCAATCGGCGCAAAAGGCGCGCTCGGCCCAGTCAGAGGAAGTGAAAGTTTTGACCGGTCCAAGCGCGGCATAGCCTTCTTCGGCCTGAAACGTCACCAGCATGGAACTGGTCCAGCGCCGGCACTGGTCGCAATGGCAGGCCCCCAGCGCATCCCGCGCCGGAGTTGCCGTCACCGTAACTGCGCCACACATGCATTGGCCTTGCAATTCAGGCATTTCGAAGCCTCCTGATCGCCGGGATTATTCGGCCGCAACGGCAGATTTAGCATTGAAGCGTTCGATGATCGCATCAGCGCAGTCACGACCGTCCCGGATCGCCCAGACCACCAGCGAGGCACCGCGCACGATGTCACCGATTGCATAGACTCCGTCCATTTCGGTCTCGCCGGTTTGGAACGCCGCCTTGATCGTACCCCAGCGGGTGACTGGCAGATCAGGTTGTCCGAACAGCGTCGGCAGGTCTTCAGGTTCGAATCCAAGCGCCTTGATCACAAGATCGGCGTCTTCGACATAGTCCGCGCCTTCAATCACTTCGGGGGCCTGACGACCGGATGCGTCTGGCTGTCCCAAGCGCATCTTCTGAACGATAACACCTTTGACCGTGTCTTCACCCGTGAACCCTTTGGGTGCGCTGAGCCATTCGAAGATCACGCCTTCTTCTTCGGCATTCTGCGTTTCACGCTGTGACCCCGGCATGTTGGCCCGGTCCCGGCGATACAGACATTTGACAGAAGTCGCGCCCTGACGGATCGAAGTACGCACGCAATCCATCGCAGTGTCGCCGCCGCCAATCACGACGACTTTTTTGCCGTCGGCGTTCAAGCGACCGTTGTCGAATTCTTCGACCTCGTCGCCAAAGCTTTTCCGGTTCGAGGCTGTCAGGAAGTCGATCGCCTTTTCGATCCCGGCCAGACCGCTGCCCGGCATTGCCAGGTCGCGCGACTTGTAGACACCGGTCGCAATGATAACGGCATCATGCCTGGCCCGGATTTCTTCGAACTTGGCCGCATCCACGTCGCAATTCAGAACAAACTCGACCCCACCATCAGCCAACAGGTCATTGCGGCGCTGAACAACGTCTTTTTCCAGTTTGAACCCCGGAATGCCATACATCAGCAGGCCACCGGCCCGGTCATAGCGGTCGTATACCGTGACCTGGATACCAGCCTGGCGCAGCATATCCGCAGCGGCCAATCCACCAGGGCCTGCACCAATGATACCCACGCTTTCAGCGCGTTCGGCCGATGGAGCAACCGGCTGGACCCAGCCTTTTTCCCATGCGGTATCCGTTATGTATTTCTCGATCGAACCAATCGTGACCGTTCCATGGCCCGACTGTTCGATCACGCAGTTGCCCTCGCACAGGCGGTCCTGCGGACAGATGCGCCCGCAGATCTCAGGGAAAGTATTGGTGGCCTGACTTACCTGATAGGCTTCTTCCAGGCGTCCGGTCGCAGTCAGGCGCAACCAGTCGGGAATATTGTTGTGCAACGGGCAATGCGACTGGCAGTAAGGAACACCGCATTGGCTGCACCGACTCGCCTGCTCGGCTGCTTTTTCAGCGGCGAACTCGGAATAGATCTCGTCAAAGTCGTCCTTGCGGTCATTGGCAGCACGCTTTTCCGGCATGACGCGGTCGATCTGCACAAATTTCAGCATCGGTTGCTTGGCCACGGGTCAGACTCCATGAATTGGCTAGGTTCCGTTTCTTTACGGGATGCGCTTTTGGATGAAAAGTCAATTATACTGACCTAAATTGAAAAAATGCAGCGTGCCTTCAAGAAAAGTGAAAAATAATTGGAAATTTTAGATCCGATTCGGACCTATATGCGCGCTTTCCTTTTTTTCATCGCCCTTATACCCATAACCCACAAAGAACACGTGGCAGCAGCACGGCAGGGCAGATGAGTTTGTTTCACCTGATTCTCGTAGCAATCATTCAGGGAATCACTGAGTTTTTGCCCATATCCTCATCTGGTCACCTGATCCTGCTGCCCAACCTGTCGGGCTTGCAAGATCAGGGACAAGCCATTGATGTCGCGGTGCATGTGGGAACCCTGGGCGCCGTGGTGCTGTATTTCTGGTCGGATGTAAAACAGGCCCTTGCCGGGTTGCCGCGCGCGTTGACCGGGCGGGGCGACACACCGCAGGCCCGGCTTGCTCTGGGCCTGATCGTTGCAACTGTTCCTACCGTGATCGCGGGCCTCATTCTGCATGCCACCGGGTTGAGCCAGGCCATGCGCTCGATCACGGTCATCGGATGGACAATGCTGGGTTTCGGTCTGCTGCTGTATTGGGTGGATCAGAGGGCTCCTGAAACCAAAGGGGCCGAAAACTGGGGAATACGCGACGCGCTCATCATGGGTCTGTGGCAGGTTCTTGCCCTGATCCCAGGCACGTCCCGTTCCGGGATAACCATAACCGGCGCGCGGCAATTGGGATATACCCGTGAAGACGGCGCGCGGATCGCGATGTTGATGTCGATCCCGACAATCCTGGCGTCGGGCACACTGCTGGCACTGGATGTGGTGCGCGACGCCGATATGCAACTGGCCCGGGATGGGGCCGTTGCAGCGCTGTTTGCCTTTCTTTCGGCCCTGCTGGCGCTCAGCCTGATGATGCGGCTTCTGCGCAGCGTCAGTTTCACACCCTACGTCATCTACCGCGTCATTCTTGGCGTGATACTTTTGATCATGGCCTACAGCTGATCAGATACGCAGGTTTTTGGCCGAGTTCTGAATGTCGTCATACTGACCCGAGGGGCGGAATTTCCACAGGTATTCCGGCAACACCGATTCCAGCGTGGTCGGCACGATCCCAAGGTCTGCAAAAGACCTTGCGCCCTCGGCGACAACATTGTCGTGACGCAGGTTCTCAAGCTGATCGCGCGTCAGAATGTTGTTGGGGAACAGCTGGAAGCTGACAAATTTAACGATATCCAGCACACCCGCCATAATCCGCGCGGCAAAGAACGGCAGGCCGATGATGACGCGGCGACGGTGAATCACTTCAAGCATCTGCTGCATCAAGGCACGAAAGGTCTTAACCTCGGGGCCACCAAGCTCGTAAATACCCGGCTCTGCCTGCCCCAGAACGCCTTTGACGGCAGCTTGCGCCACATCGTCTACGTAAACCGGCTGGAATTTTGTGTCGGCCCCGACCAGAGGCAGGAACGGTCCCATGCGGGTCATTCCGGCGAAACGGTTGAAGAACTGGTCTTCGGTGCCAATGATCACCGAAGGACGCAGGATCACGGCGTCTGGCATATGTTTCAACACGCTCGCTTCACCATGTGCTTTGGTCCGGGAATACGCGCTGGCTGAATTCGCATCCGCACCGATGGCCGAGATATGAACCATCCGCTTGATGCCCTGCTCGGCCGCTAAACGCGCGATGCGTTCAGCTCCTTCGGCCTGCACGGTATCAAACCCGTTCTTGCCAAGTTCGTTCAGCACACCCACGCAGTTCACAACCGCATCGGCGCTCTGCATCGCCAGCGCCACCGAGGCGTCATCCCGAATATTGCACAGCACCGGTTCGACCTGACCCACGGCACCATAGGGTTTGACGAACATGGCCTCGTTCGGACGACGTACAGCCACCCGGACACGCCACCCCTCTTTCGCCATGCGCCGCGCGATGTAGCGACCGACAAATCCCGATCCGCCAAAAATCGTCACCAGTTTCGACATGAGAGGGCTCCTGCTGAGAAATTGCGCCCTAGAACTAGCGCCCGCAGGCCAGTCAAACAAGGCGCTAATTCGCCGCGACAGTGTTGAAAACCATGCGCGAAAAACACCGGCCGGGAACCGAACTCAAAAAACTTTAAAAAATCTCACCGAATCTGGTTGACGCCCCCCGCGACTAGGCTTAAACGCCCCTCCACGACACCTGCCCAGGTGGCGGAATTGGTAGACGCGCTAGCTTCAGGTGCTAGTGTCCGTATGGACGTGGAGGTTCGAGTCCTCTCCTGGGCACCATCTCTTCCGAACATAGATGGCCGTAAACGCTCAATTTCATTGAGTGTTTTACCGATTCTCGGTTATCGCCCGGAACGTGGTGGAACGCTCGATACCCGCAGAAAACACGACATGTGAGGGTTTGGTTGGGGCTTTACCTCAAAAACACGAGCTTGATGCCCCCAATGGCACTTTCCGATCTTTTGATTCGAACGGCATGGCGAAGTCCAAAGCCATTCAAATTGGCTGATGCTGGCGGCTTGTTCGCATTGGCGAAACCAAGTGGCTCAGGACTATGGGAATGGAATTATCGTCATCTAGGGATTTGTCGAACGCATGGCAACGTCCTGCCGCACCAGCAGCCGGTTTACCGGTCAGGAGGCCTGGGCGAATGCCTGCAACGCGGGACAAGGCCGAAGATTGTTTTCTCGGCAATTGCTTTTGCGCACGCGTTGAACGCTGCAACCCGGGATCTGAGTGCTTTGTCCGGATCGAAAACCTGTGTAAATTGCTTGGCGTTCAAATCCGTTTGAGCGTGATGACCGATTGAGCAAACCTGGATTTGTCATCTATGACGTCAACAACTTTGAAGTCCGGGGCCCAGTTCTCCTCGATATAGGAAACGGGCACGATCGCATCGCCGTAAGTCTTGTTGCCATCGGTACCTTCCATGAAGACCAGTTCGCCGCTGTCATAACGCGCGGCAAACTCGGGCACCCTGTCTGCGGACTCTGCGAGTAGCTTGTGCCAAGCGTTCGAACCTCTTCGTTTTCCAAGTTGGAAGTGACGAAGCAAACCTATTCTGTTTCCAAGTATTCTCGGGCCCAATATCTCGCGTCCGCGATTTTCAATGTATCTCAGGAACCGCCTCGGTTGGACAGTGATCACCAGTACAGCGCCGGGTTTGGTAACGCGCGCCAGCTCGTTACGCCAATGCAAATGAACATCCTCTGGCAGATGCGTGAAAACTGAATACGCCATTGCAGACGAAATCTTGCCGCCGGGCAGCGAAAACGCGCCCAATGGCGAAATTTGCATGAACTCGCCTGGCAGATCTCTTTTCCGGCACTCATCAATGATGTTGGCATTTACATCCGCCGCGAATACTGATCGACTTGGATAATCTTTAGAAAACAGGCGAATATACCGTCCCCAACCACATCCGAAATCCAAAAAGCAATCGTTCTTGCTCGGGTTTTCGCCGTGCGTTGAAAACATCTGCTTTGCGTGCACGTAAAAACCATACGCTTCTCTGATTGCACTGGAAAGCGCGCTTCCGACATATTCGACTTGAATATCATTTGGAGGAAAATCGGGCAGAGCGCTTGCAAGCTCGCCTCCTTTGTTTTCAGCTTTAGCCAGCCATAGCTGAAGCCAATCGGCATCGGTCAGTTCGTTGAAGCTTTCATGCAAGTCTCTCATACCGGCTGCCCCGCATCTGGAATGATGCCCTTTGAATACGATACGAAATGCGCGATTACAATTGATTGAGTTTCTGGCCTTCAGTCGACGGGCCAGGTCTTGCCAAGGCTCTTGGCGCGAGCAGGTGCACGTTGAATGCCTGAGCCGAAAGATCAACCGCTTTGTGGTCAGCACGACGGTGCGGGACTTCAGTGGATAGAGTTCTGTGTTGGCCAAAAGTGGCGCCACAGCACCTCCGTCATGGGCTCGAAGCATTCATCTGACGGTTTTGGCAGGTTGATCCGGTTCGAAAAACGGTGAAACCGGACAAACCCACCTTTGCTGAGGCGTCAATGCCAGCCCATCATTTGCGCGCAGATTCAGCAGCTTGGTCGCCGCTGACGGACTGAGAAGATAAGGAACGCATCACATCTGCCGTTATCTGTCGGGTTAATTGCTCAAGCAGAACGCGCATATTGCCGCCCATGAACCCGGCCGCGTTTGACGGTCCTGTCAGCCTCCGGAAGCTTCCCGATCACCTTGTTTACATCCTTAACGCTGCAATACTTCTGCATCGAAAAGCTCATCGATAACGGTTGGCGAAACCGAACGCCGAGAATCCGGCGGACTCCAAGGCCGCACCCGGCCCAACATCCAGTATGGGTCTGCTGTATCGGTACCCTTCCTTCAGGGCATCATTGTGGTTCTGAAAAAAACGGCCCTTGGGATCAATCATCAGGTACGACTTCAGCATGTCTGCGTTGTCTTCAACGCGTATGATGTCCGTCAACGAGCGGTGCCTGTGCACAAAGGCCCGGAACTGCTCATCCGTCACCATGCCGGCCGTGGTTGTCATTGGCAGCGCCCGGAGGATCTTCCACTTGTGGGGTGACAGTCGCGCAATGACTCGAGTCAAGTCCGCCTCGTGATTCTGAGAACTCACAACCGTATTGATCTTCAGCTTCAGGTCAGGGTTGTTTGAGCGTGCCGTTGCGACGCTGTCCCTCAAAGCCTCTGGATCCAACTGCCGAAAGCGACGATCTTCGCGGCCGATCGCCTTGTTCGTGCGCATGTCAGCTGCATCCAGGCTTACTCCAAGCCAATCGAGATGCGGCGCCAGGGCAGACATGGTTTCTGAATCAAGCCTGCTGCCGTTGGTAATGATCGAAACATCAAACCCGATCTGGGCGGCCAGCTCAACGGCACGGATCAAGTCAGCGCGACACAACAATGGCTCACCCCCTGCAAAATTGAGACGGACACGCCGCCAAGTCAAAGTGTCCTTCAAAGGGTTCTTCAAATTTGCAGGATCAAAAAATGCCCAGAGCGATTTCAGCAAATTGGCTGTGTTTTCCGGTTGGCGGATCACGTCGCGCACTGAAGGCGGTCGTTCCCACTTGGCATAGCAATACACGCACCGGTAGTTGCAAGTTTCGTTGACGTGCCAATTGATGACCATTTGGTCGATGCTGTGTTTCAGGGAAGTTTCCACGTTAGGTTCTCCATGTTCATTACATGATTCGAACCTGCCATCGGCGCGCTTCAAAATATCTGACATGAAGCGTGCAAACCAATTTTCCGGAATTGCACTACTAAATAATAACATTTATTGCCAAATATTTACGCTGATTACGAGGGTTCTCTTGGCACTTGTACCTCCACCAGAAGCCATCTTTGTCGAACTGTCCCGGTCTTTCTTTGGCTCAGTAATGGGCAAGCGCGAAAAGACGCGCCTTCTTCGGCGAGAGCTTTCGATGAAGCAGATCGAAAAAGAGCATCGTAGAAGTTGTAGGGAGCTCTTTGTTGCTCTTGAGTTTGATGAGAGCGCGGTCCGGGATGCCGAACAAAATATCTGGGAAGTGGTAATGTTCTTTTGGCGGATCGAGCAGGAGCTTTGGGCATTCGATGCGCCGATCCAACATATAGTCTGGGAGCTTTTGATTCACCTGTACGTGCCGGGCGCTGCCCGACGGGCCGCATTCTGGATGATCGACGACCGTTCGGATGACGGTTTGCCGGACGGGCGGTTTTGGTTTTTGCCGGAACCGGATCCCGCAGACCCATCAAGGCTTCGGCTTCCGGTTCAACAGGTTCTGGATTGGGCCTTCGATTTGATCGGTCTGTCAGTTGAGGGCTACGCTGTTCGTTTGGCGGAAGATCATATCGAAAATGGAATCTGCAACCCGGACAAAGACCCCAAAGCAAAAATCGCGCGGGCCCTTTATCGCTGGCAACAAGGCATGGCTCTTCCTGACCAGGACAGTATCACACGCACATTTCCCGACAGGTTGACTAAGTCCGGGGATACAGGACCAAACCCGGGATCCCGACTACCGTTTTCCGGATGCTGGGAATACGACACGGGCCAAGATCTGGAATACAACTACCAGTCGGCCCGGAATTTCATTCAGGCCCGGAATCTTACCATCCCACGGTTGCGTTTTGACCTGGACATTTCAGAAGACGCCCTGAGCCGCGCCCTGAATGGGCATCCGCCGGAGGACGAAAAGGCAAGATTTACCTTTCTTGTAAGTCGGCGCTTCGCGCGGCGCAGCATGAAGACCATTCGCCAAATGTTGTTGTTCGCGCGCGCGATGCAGGACGGTTACCTGCGCCTTCTCAAACTGCTTTGCCCGGATGTTCAGCCCACATGCGCCGATCCCCGTGAAAACCGCATTCTGGAACTGACCCACATCTTCAAGCTGGTCTACAACCTGACGCTGGAAGCCCATCGCAACACGGCTGGGGAGGGAATATGGGCTCAGGACCAACATTTCGAGGCCAAACTGAAGGCTTGCGTTCCTTGGATGGTGAGTGCGCTTGCGACAATCTTGCCCTCGAATTTCCAGTATCCGGATGCAACACGCGCAGGTATCTGTGAACGCCTGAGCCGACGCTTTTCCGAGATACAAGACGGTGATCGACTACAGGCTTACATCCCCGGTTCCGGGGATCGCGACGCGTTCAGAAAAATCTTTGAACGCGAAAACCAGTCATTAAAAAACGTCGTGGCCGAATTTCAGGATCACCAGTGGCATTGTGAAAGACTGGATCGTCAGGCTGCCGTGGAGGAAATAGAAAAGGAAACGCGCCTTTGGTTTCTGAACAATCTTGCGCAGGATGCGAACGTTCCTGACGTGATCCGGGCCACCTCGACGAACCGACTCGCGGCAATCGCAAAGGGAACTGCGCTGGAGGGCGTTTGGTTCCGGGACGCGCTTGAAGCGACTCGTCAGAAGGGCGACAAGGCACGCGTCGACAAACTGCTGAGTGAGACGAAAGAGCTTGACCCTTCGGACCGCTGGCGTCCGGTTTGGCTTCACCAAAAAGCGCGGCACCACATTAATCTCAATGAATGGAACCAGGCAAAAACATGCTTGAAGGAAGCAATCGAACTGACGCGGATACAAAGCTTCGGCCCGACACGCGGCCTTCTCTCACTTGACCTGCTTGGGCTGGAATTGACGAAGTCAGCATACAATCAGCGAAATCACGGCGGGTTGGTAAGAGATGTGATCATGTTCGGAGTCGTGGACGTCCCGCCAACGGACAAGTGGGTGGTTGTCACGGCGGAAACCCATTTTTGGGAAGAGCTGTATCAACCCTACGCAGGGACGACGCGGCGAAAGAGGGCGCGCAATCAGCGCAGCCAGAGGCGCTGACTACGAACAAATGCACGTACCGTCAGGATCTGGGCCGAAAACCGCGAAAGACCGGCGAAGAGGCACCAACACTGTCAATGGCACCGCTGTGGCGGATCATGTGTTTTGCCCAGAAATGCCTGACGGCCCGACGCCGTCACCAACATCCTGCCCCTTGGAATGCGGAGGATCAGGCCGGCTGCAAAAAAGGCGTTGCAGGGCTCAGGCCTGCTTTTGAACCTCGCCTTCGTCTGCCACCTCTGCCGACTCTGGTGTCACTTCGACCACATCATCCTCGTCCGCGGGCTCCATGACTTCTGGCTCTTCGGATTGATCTTCGAGCGCACCAACGATCAAAGGCAACATATGTACGCCGGTCGCGCTTGCGATTTCGGGTGTTCGTGGTGTCTGCCAGCTGAGCGTGTCGAAGCTGCCACAGTTCTGGCAGACCGGTCCCCATTCAGGTTGGATATCATGGCAATTGGTGCACACCCATTGCGGACCACGCGGCGCATTCAGCGCTTTGGCCAACCAGCCTTGCACAATGGCGTCCGAGGCCCCCTCGCCCCGTTCGATAGCGGCCATCAACGTATAGGCGCGCGCATCTCCCTGCGTTTCGACCACATCGCCCAGCGCACGGCGGGCTTCTGGGAAGTCTTCGGCCACGATGTTCAGTTCGGCCAATATCAGACGCGTTTCCATGTTTTCGGGGTGAATCCGGGTCAACGCGGTGAACCGCTTGATCCGTTGATCAGGGGTTTCATCCGGCACGATGTCGGCAAAGGCATGGGCCAGATCCGGATGCGGCTGAGCCTCCCATGCTTTTTTCAGAATCTTGGTTGCGGCCCGGGGTTTGCCTTTGGCGATATACGCGCGGGCCGCCATGGCAGCGGCTGGCACCAGATCAGGCGACAGGCGATTGGCTTCAATCGCGCGCTCCTGCTGTTCGACCGTCGCACCTTCGTCCAGAATTCCCTTGGCTTCGGACAAGGCCAAAACCGCGTCACGCCGTTTGAAGACATCGCGCGGCAAGTACCCGGCCTTCAACTTGGCCGTCAGAGTCGAACGTGCACCGGCCCAATCCTGCGCCTTGGTTTGCAGGTTCAGCAGCACGTCCTGCGTTTCTTCATGACGTGGTTTGATCGCCAGGGCCTTCTCGGCCAGTTTGCGGGCCGTTTCATCATCACCTTCGGCCAGCTTCTGCTTCATGATCCCGCGCACGCCGACGAAACGGGTGGCGCTGTTGGTCACCAGTTTTTTATAAGTATCCGATGCCTTTTTCGTATCCCCGGTCATCTCGGCGGCCTGTGCCACCAGCAGGTCGGTAAGCTGGGGCTTGTTCAGCAGTTTTTCGGCCTTGCTGGCTTTGGTCATCGCCACGCGCCCTTCGCCCGAGGCCAGCGCCAATAGACCATCAGCCAGCGCCTGGTATCCCTTTTGCTGGCGATTGCGGTCAAAATACCGGGACAAGGCAGTTTCGTCACCGTTCAGGAATTTCAGCGTTGCGATCAGCAGGCTGAGCAACTTGAAAAACAGCCAGACCGCAAAAACCAACACAGCCAGCGCGATCACTGACTGAAGCGGCCCCAGCGTGAATTCCGTGCCCGCGACGGTGATCTGAACCCCGCCACTGGTTTGCATCAGGAAGTGACCGCCCAACGCCAGCAGGCCGATAATCGCAACAAAAACGAGGATCTTAAACAGTGACCACAGCATGGCAGGTCCTTCAGTTCGAGTTCAGGCTGGAAGCCAGTGTATTCGCCGCATCGACGGCGGCGACCCGTGTTTTGGCCGCCTGTTCCCAATCGGACATTGCAGCCTGTGCCGCTTCGGGAAGTGATTTCAGTTCGCTCAAGGCTTTGGCCAGGTCTCCGTCCGCAAGCGCAGCCTGTGCCCGTGACAGGATGGCATCTGGTCCATCCCCTTCCTGTGGCGTGACCGAGCGTGCACCCGTTTGACGTTGCAGGAATGCGATCAGGCCGGTGCCCTTGCCGGCTTCACGGGCTTGGGCCAGCGCGGTTCGGGCCGCAGGCGCGAAACTATCGCGCAGAGAAGAGAGTGTTTCAACACCCTTCTCAGCCGGCCCGGACAGGGCATCCGGTACATCCACACCGCCTGCTTTCAGTTCTGCAACCAGATCGGAATAGGGTTGACCCGCATCCAGTTGCCCATGCAAGCGGGACAGAACAGCGGCATTGGCCGCAGCCTGCGCATCGGCTGTTGCTTTCGCCTCCAGCGCCTGAGCGTCGGAAACCATTTTTTCAACCTCGGCCCGTTGCGAGGCCAGCGAGTCCTGAAGCTTCTTCAGCTCAGCTTCGAAGGCGGCCATGGATTCGGGCGACACGCTGGATTCGATCGGGGTTTTCTCAAGCGTCGCAATGCGCTCTGACAATGGTCCGATTTGGCCTGACAGCGTATCCACTGTGGATTTGATCGCGCTCAGGTCACTTTCCACGGGTGTCAATTTGTCGGACAGCGCTTTGACCTGATCCGTCAAACCAGCAACATCCGGACTGTTTGCAAGCGCCTGAGACAGCTTGGCAATCTGGTCGGACTGGTCTGCCAGTTTGGATTCCAACGCTGCCAAGGTATCCGAGCTGTCCGAGCCAGTTGACAACAACCCGCCATTGCCCAGCGCAAACCCGACGGCGGCAGCGATGGCACCGCCCAGCAAAGCGGGAACAAATCCGCCACGCTTTTCAACGACACGCTCGACCACTTTTTCTTCGACCAGGGCAGTATCTTCAGTCGACGCTTCGGCTTCGGCTTCGGCTTCGGCTTCGGCTTCGGCTTCGGCTTCGGCTTCGGCTTCGGCTTCGGCTTCGGCTTCGGCTTCGGCTTCGGCTTCGGAAAGTTCTTCTTCTACGGCCTCAGTCGGGTCAACAGGTGTATCTTCCTGTTGCAGTTCGGGTTCGACGACGTCATCTGCCTTGGGGGTTTCCACCGGCTTTTCTTCGGACTTTTTCTTACCAGCCACCGCAATATTCCCCTTATCGAATCCAAATTCAGATGAATAACAGCCCCACTCAAGTTAATCGGGGACCGCGCCGCCCTCAACCCGCAACGCATGTTTCACAAGCTTTTTGACAGCCTTACGCATTTTCTTTGGTGTCGGCTTCTTTGCGATCTTCAGGCGCGCATAGTCCAATGAATAAAGGGGATCCGCCGTGGCCTGACTGATTGCGGCCAACCACAAAGGCGCGGATCCGGTCCAAATATCGGCAAAATGTCGCGCCGTTCTTGGTGAAAAAAGCGGTGCGATTACCGGCGAATCCAGAGCTGCCACCCGGGTCGCTTCGGATGTTAGCGGCAACAGCAATTGCTGGTAGACTGGCAGTTCCCCCACGGTCAAGCCGGATTCGGTCAGTCGACCGGCAACATTGCCGCGCGTGTTCTCACCCCTCAAATGCAACAGCGGGCTTTTGGGCCTCCGCTTCAGCAGATGTCCCACCAGTTCTTCCGCCGTGGCCCCGACCATTTCGGCCTGCCAGCCGCAACCCTTCGCTGTGCTGGTCGTTGTCGGTCCGACGCAGAAGGCGGGCAGGTTGCGGTCCACACCTTTCAGGGCCGCCGCGTTCACCGCATTGGCCGACGTGAAAATCAATCCCTGCACACCCTCGGTCTCAACCTCGACCGGCAGCGGCCGGATTTCCATGATCGGAGAATAGATGACCTGAACCCGGGATTTGGTGCGGGTCGGCAGCTGCGCGACGAACCGTTCAGAGGCAGCGCGCGGGCGGGTCATCAACAAATACAACGTGCGGCCCCTTGGCCCTTCAGGATTGTTTGCATCCGCGCAGGGTGATACCCCGCCGTTAGATCATGATGCAACGGATCAGGGTGATGGTGCAAACACTTACCGTACTGGGATTGGAAAGCAGCTGCGACGATACCGCCGCGGCCATCGTGCGCCAAACGACGGGCGCCAAGGCCGAAATCCTGTCATCCGTGGTGCATGGCCAAACCGAACTGCACAGTCCTTTTGGTGGCGTCGTGCCCGAGATCGCGGCCCGGGCGCATGCGGAAAAGCTGGATGTCTGCGTTCTGCAAGCGCTGGACACCGCTGGTCTTTCCCTGAAGGACGTGGACGCCGTTGCGGTCACCGCCGGGCCGGGTCTGATCGGAGGGGTCATGTCAGGCGTCATGTGCGCCAAGGGGATCAGTGCGGCAACCGGTCTGCCGCTGGTGGGTGTCAATCACCTTGCCGGTCACGCGTTGACACCACGACTGACGGACAACATTGCCTTCCCCTACCTGATGCTTCTGGTGTCTGGCGGCCACTGCCAATTCCTGATCGCCCACGAGCCCGAACATTTTACCCGCCTTGGCGGCACCATCGACGATGCACCAGGCGAGGCCTTCGACAAAACCGCCCGCCTTCTGGGCCTGCCGCAACCTGGTGGCCCTTCCGTCGAAGCCGAGGCGCGCGCCGGTGATCCCAAACGCTTTCGATTTCCCAGGCCGCTTCTGGACCGACCCGGTTGCGATCTGTCCTTTTCGGGATTGAAAACGGCCTTGATGCGGATGCGCGACCAGATCGTGAACGAAAAGGGTGGCTTGACGCGCCAGGACCGCGCAGATCTGTGCGCTGGATTCCAGCAGGCGATTGTGGACACGTTGGCCGAAAAGACCCGGCGAGCGATTGATCTGTATCTGGAAACCTCTCCGTCTGAACCCGTGATTGCCGTTGCCGGAGGGGTTGCCGCGAATTCGGCCATTCGGTCTGCATTAGAGTCTGTTTGTGCTGAAAAGAACACCAGATTCACCGCCCCCCCGTTGGCGTTGTGCACGGACAACGCGGCGATGATAGCCTATGCTGGCCTGGAACGCTTTCGTACCGGCGCGCGGGACGGGCTGGACCTGACCGCCCGCCCTCGCTGGCCTCTGGATCAGCACAGCCCGGCCATGCTGGGCGGCGGCAAGAAAGGGGCCAAGGCATGAGTGTATCCATTCTGGGCTCCGGTGCGTTTGGCACTGCTCTGGCTATCTCACTGGCAGGCAACGGGCCAGTGACACTGTGGTCAAGAAACGCCGATCAGGCGCAGCAGATACGCGAGACGCGCGAAAATGCAACCCGGCTGCCCAACATAACCTTGCCCAAGGGCATCACCGTGACCGCGGATATCGCCGAGGCGCTCAGGGCTGACACGCTTTTGTTAGCCGTCCCAATGCAGAAATTGCGCAGCGCTTTGCAGGATCACGCCCCGGCCCTGCGCGGCAAGACTCTGGTGGCCTGCTGCAAGGGAATTGAACTGACCTCGGGGCTTGGACCTGTCGCGGTCATCAAAGAGGGCGTGCCGGACGCCCGCGTCGCGCTGCTGACCGGGCCCAGTTTTGCAGATGACATTGCACATGGCCTGCCCACCGCTTTGACGCTGGCTTGCGAGGATACGGAACTAGGCCAGGCGCTTCAGGCCGAACTGACGACAGCGAACCTGCGCCTCTATCGCACCACAGACACGATCGGCGCTGAACTTGGCGGCGCACTGAAGAATGTCATGGCCATTGGCTGCGGTGCCGCCATCGGCGCAGGTCTGGGAGACAGCGCCCGGGCGGCCTTGATGACCCGCGGGTTTGCTGAGATGCAGCGCTTTGCCGCGATGCGCGGCGCGCGCCCAGACACCCTGATGGGTTTGTCCGGACTGGGGGATCTTGTGCTGACCTGCTCTTCCGAACTGTCCCGAAACTATCGTTTTGGCCTTAGTTTGGGTCTGAATCGACCCTTTGACAGCCAAACAACGGTTGAAGGCGTCGCCACCGCTCGTGCCATGTCGGACATTGCCGCCAGGGAGGGGCTGGATATGCCCATCAGCGCCACGGTGGCGGACCTGAGCCATGGCGCCTACAGTGTCACCGAAGCCATTCAAAACCTGCTAAATCGACCCCTCAAGGAGGAATAACATGCTGATCGCCCTCATCGCTCGTGACAAACCAGACGCGTTGCAAACCCGATTGGACAACCGCTCGGCCCACCTGGCCTATATCGAAGAAACCGGCGTCGTGTCACAGGCCGGACCGTTGCTGAACGGTGACGCCATGATCGGTTCATTGATAATCCTCGATGTGGAGGACCTGGCCGCAGCACAATCATGGGCCGACGGCGACCCTTACGCAAAGGCAGGATTGTTCCAATCGGTTGAGCTGATCCCGTGGAAAAAGGTGATCGGTTGATGGCCTATTGGTTGTTCAAGTCAGAACCGTCGACCTGGAGTTGGGATCAGCAAGTCGCAAAGGGCGACGCGGGCGAGGAATGGGACGGAGTGCGCAATTATCAGGCGCGCAATTTCATGCGTCAGATGAAAGTTGGGGACCGGGGGTTCTTCTACCATTCGCAAAAGGACAAGTCCGTTGTTGGCATTGTCGAAGTCTGTGCCGAGGCCCATCCCGACAGCACCACCGATGATGAACGGTGGGAGTGTGTCGACATCAAAGCCGTGCGGCCCTTTTCCAAACCCGTAACGCTGGACCAGATCAAGGCGGACGAGCGTCTGGCCAACATGGTGCTGGTGAAGAATTCTCGCTTGTCGGTGCAACCCGTGACCGAGGATGACTGGCGGGTGATTTGCATGCTGGGTGAAACCCAGCCTGATTGAACGGGAAAATGGCGCCGGGCGCAGAACTTCTCAAACCCCTGGCAAGATGCTATCTTTCCTTGGGCTTTGCCGGGTGAGATCATGTCGGTCGCGGTTTTGTGCGATCGAAATTGCCGGGTGGTGTTCGAATAAAGATCGGTCTTTCTTGAAAGCAAAAACCCATGTCTGACGACGAAGGCGGCAATGGGATATTCGAAGACGCCGTTGCTGCGAAGAATTCAAAAAACTGGGAAGCGCGCCTGAAAGAGGCGCGTGAAAAGCGTGCCAGACTGCTCAGCGGGGCGCAGGGTGAAGCGCAGGAAAAGCCCACCCTGAAACCTTCCGAGACAGAGCACCTGCCCCGGCCAGACGAAACCAAAATCGAAGAGATCGTATCAGACCGGGTCCGTTCCCTGCATTTGGAAGAACCAAAAACCAGGAAAAAACCCTTGGTCAGAGCAGGTATTATTCTGGCCGCCTTGGTTTGCGGCGCGATCCTGCAATGGGCGGTCACACATATTGCCGGAACTTGGCGCTCCACCGGTGGAAGGCCACCAGCCAGCCTGGATGCGGCGACTGAAACTCTTCCTGAAATCGAGGAGCTGCTTTCAGACAGAGCGCCCACCGTCAGAATCGCTGAGTCACCGGCCCCACGAGACACACAAGCAGCCGAGGACCTCGCCGATTCAGCGTCTTCCGAAGTCGCGCCCGTTTCCACCCCCGCAACCATCGAAGAGGCCGAGGGTGCGATCACAGGCGCATCTCTCGACCAGAGCGTCTCGGTTGAGGCGCTCGTGACGCCACCCGTTCCTGCCGAAGGCATTTCGGCTGCGGATGACCAAGACAGGGTGGAACCAAGACCCCCAACCCCAGAAGCGGAACCGGTCGTGTCTTTGTCCCCGCCAGCCATATTCATTCCGCCACAGCTCGAACCCATCTTGGCCACCGCTTCTTCTGCGGATTTTCAAACCCTGTTTCCAGCTTCTGCCGAACCTCCGTGGCGCCACACCAACCGGTCGAACAAAGACAGCTTTTCGCAGACGTCCTTGATGGTTTTGGACCCTGTCCAGCAAGAGATCACTTTTTCTGCAGCCCCGTCTTATGCAGAGGTTAAACCGCTTTCGCCCGCACAATCCCCCATTGATCTGGAAGTCTCGCTTTTTGTTCCCTTGAGAGTGTCACAAGACGCCAGCAGCCGGGCTTTGGAACTGCTTACACAGGGCCGCGCGACGGTTGTGTCAACAGACCGCGTGGGTTTTCGGGTCAGAGAAACACAGGTTCGTTTCTACCATCCAAGCGACGCTGAAAACGCGGCGCTGGCAGCTGATGCTCTTGGCGGAATATTGAGGGACTTCACGAATTCGGGCAGCAAGACCCGTCCGGGGCGGATAGAAGTCTACTTGGCAGGCAGCGGTGGCGCGTCATCCAGGAATTCGGACCCAAGGCCCACGGCATTCGACAATTTCATTGCGCGTATTCTTGGCGAACTCAGATAAGAAACGAGGGAAGGCTCTGACGATACAGAACCTTCCCTACCCCCGCGTGCTCCCTACTCACCACACGCGTATGGAAATATCTGGTTCTGACCGTCCTGGTCACAGGTTGAACTTAGCGCAACCGCACCCTTGGTTTCAAATGCCAAGTCTTTAAATTGAAACTCAAATTAAGTACGCCCGCCAGAATCTCGGCGGGCGCTTGGCAGAATCGACCGGGTCAGCTGTAAACGGATTCTTTTCCGAAATGCTTGGTCAAAATATAATAGACAACGGCACGGTACTTGTTGCGCTCGGACATGCCATAGGTTTCCATGGCTTTGTTGATCCCTTCCATCAGCTCGGGGCCATCTGCCAGACCCAGCTTTTTGATCAGGAAGTTGTTCTTGACGGTTTCCAGTTCCGAGTCCTGGCTGGCCGCGACAGTTGCCGCATCTGCGTCATAGATCGCCGGACCACAACCGATGGTGACCTTGGTCAGCAGGTCCATATCGGGGTCCATCCCGCATTTGGTTTTCAGGTCTTCTGCGTATTTGGCGATCAGCTCGTCGCGCTTGCCCATATCCTAGTCTCCTTGATCCGTTTACCCGGCACCTTTTACCGATGATCGAAAGACTAGCCGCGTCGCAGGCTTTTCCAAAAGGAAAAAAATTTGCGATTTCTCCCCCTTGGTCGCAGCCTGCACGTTTCTTGCTGAAAAGCCTAGCGGCAATAGCCCCACCCCGGGCCTTGCAAGTGGAAATGATCCGCGTGCAAACGATTGAAATCGGGTCCAAGAACCACGCGAAACCAACCGCAGGCCCCGCGCCAGATCCGTCGAAAAAAGGCGCCTTCCGGTCCGGAGCCCTGCCAGTTTGACAACAAGGTCAGCGTCCGACCGTCAACGGTATCCACACCGACGATATCTATCGAATCCGCGCGGGCATGGCTGCTCCACCCACCGTTTTCACCCTGCGCGGTGCGCATGGGGCGGCAATTGTAACTGCCGATGTGGCGCAATCGGGAAACGTTGGACCCAAGCAGATCGCGTGCGGCGGGCTGCACGACGTGGTATTCCCACATGGTCAGGCGCAAAGCCGTGGCGCAACTGGTTTCAACATCCTCGATCCCTGATGTCACCAATTTGGTCAGACGACCCCGACCAGCGATGCCGCAATTCTGATCGACAACCAGGTCCGCCATCGCCTCAAACCGAACACCTGCGTCTTCCAGAGCGGCCCGGCACTGTGCTTCGCTCGCCAATGCGCGGTTCAGTTGGAGCTTGGTGACGGGTGTGATCGGGGCGGTTACCTTCAGATCACGCAACGGGTTCCAATGTGACGGTATCGGCGTTTCGGGATGCGCCAACACCCACCAGACACCACCGCCCAAAAGGATCACAACAACCGCCAGCCTGAAAAAGAAAGACGCCGCCAGGTACAAATACCGGCGGCGCCCAGATTTCTGCGTCATACCCAAACTGCGATCAGTAGCGGTAGTGTTCCGGCTTGTACGGACCTTCCGGTTTGACACCGATGTACGCGGCCTGATCCGCATCCATCTGCGTCAGCTTCACGCCGATGCGATCCAGATGCAGGCGGGCCACTTTCTCATCCAGATGCTTGGGCAGGATGTAGACCTTGTTCTCGTACTGGTCACCCTTGGTGAACAGCTCGATCTGGGCCAGAACCTGGTTGGTGAACGAGGCCGACATCACGAAGGACGGGTGCCCGGTGGCATTGCCCAGGTTCAGCAGACGGCCTTCGGACAAAAGGATGATGCGGTTGCCCGAGGGCATCTCGATCATGTCCACCTGTTCCTTGATGTTGGTCCATTTGTGGTTTTTCAGGCTGGCCACCTGAATTTCGTTGTCGAAGTGGCCGATGTTGCCGACGATGGCCATGTCCTTCATCTCGCGCATATGCTCGATGCGGATCACGTCTTTGTTGCCGGTGGTTGTGATGAAGATATCCGCGGTGGCAACTTCGTCTTCCAGCAGGGTCACTTCGAACCCGTCCATCGCGGCTTGCAGGGCGCAGATCGGGTCGACTTCGGTGACTTTCACACGGGCACCAGCACCGCGCAACGACGCGGCCGAGCCTTTGCCCACATCACCGTAACCGCAGACCACTGCAACCTTGCCGGCCATCATCGTGTCGGTGGCGCGGCGGATACCGTCGACCAGCGATTCCTTGCAGCCGTATTTGTTGTCGAATTTCGACTTGGTGACGCTGTCATTCACGTTAATCGCCGGGAACGGCAGATGCCCTTCCTTGACCAGCTGATACAGGCGGTTCACACCAGTGGTGGTTTCCTCGGAAACACCCTTGATCTGATCCCGCATCTTTGTGAACCAGCCCGGGCTTGCCGCCATACGCTTGGCGATCTGCTTCTTGATCACCTCTTCCTCTTCCGAACCCGGAACAGGGATGATGTCCTCACCCGCTTCGGCACGGGCACCCAGCAGGATGTACAGCGTCGCGTCGCCGCCATCATCCAGGATCATGTTCGGGCCTTCCTCGAACAGGAAGGATTTGTCCAGATAATCCCAGTGCTCTTCCAGTGTCTGGCCCTTGACGGCGAAGACGGGAATACCCGCCTCGGCAATCGCGGCGGCGGCGTGGTCCTGGGTCGAGAAGATGTTGCACGACGCCCAGCGCACATCCGCACCCAGCGCCACCAGCGTTTCTATCAGAACGCCCGTCTGGATGGTCATGTGCAACGACCCGACGATACGCGCCCCTTTCAACGGCTTGCTGTCGCCGTATTCCGCGCGCAGGGACATCAGGCCCGGCATCTCGGTTTCGGCTATGTCCAGCTCTTTGCGGCCAAAGCCAGCCAATGAAATGTCTTTAACGATATAGTCCCCGGCCATCAGGTGCTCCATTTTCCGGTAAATCACAGTCCCGGCTGCCCCTAGCATTCCTTGGGGCAGGTGGCAACTTTGAAGACTGTGATCGGAAACGATATGGCCAATATCAGCTTGGTGTGCCTTCAATTTCGATCTTTGGTATCGCTTCAAAAAAATCGGTGCCAACGGCAACAATACAGCTGATACCGTTCGCATTGGTTACCAAAACGGTATAACTTCCCGTTTCTTTCGAGGTCCAAACCTCCATCACCGATTGCGCGCCGCGTGTTTTTTGCAGGCCGCCAAAGGCCAATTCCTCGGCATAATTCTCCTGCAATCTGGATATGATGTGATCCCGTGCCGCACAATTCTGGGCAAAGGCAGGCGGCGCGGTGGCGGCCATTCCGAAGGTCAGCGCGATTGCGAATAAACGTTTGAACATAGGGTGCTCCTTTCGATACGTGTTTCAGTTCGAGAGGGGCACACTGGGAGGAGAATGCACCCCCCTCAGTCTTTAATGTCGGGATCATACCGCGCCGTTTCAAAGCACGAACGCTCAAGAAAATGTTGGCAGCGTGTGATCCAGACAGGTACATCATACCATAAAAACGCGAATTGAACGTGTCCAACTTCACAAGGCATAGCAGAATGGCAACACAACCCAGAGCGTGGCAAAGGATGCTGTCGGGTCGCAGGCTGGACCTGCTGGACCCGACACCGGTGGATATCGAGATTGAAGACATCGCACACGGCCTTGCCTTTGTCGCTCGTTGGAACGGTCAGACAAACGGCGATTTCGCTTATTCCGTGGCCGAACATTCCCTGCTGGTTGAAGAGATTTTTGGCCGTATTGCCCCAAAAACACCCATGAAATGGCGTTTGGCGGCCCTGTTACATGACGCGCCCGAATATGTGATCGGCGATATGATCTCGCCCGTGAAATCCGCCGTCGGCCCAGATTATGGCGCGTTGGACGACCGGCTGGCGGCAGCAATCCATATACGGTTTGGACTTCCGGCTGAGGTGCCGAAAACGGTGAAACGCCAGATCAAGAAGGCCGACAAGATCAGCGCCTGGATGGAGGCGACACAGATTGCCGGGTTTTCCGAGGCCGAAGCCACGAAATTCTTTGGTCGCCCGGACAGGGGGATCATGGCGGGTTTACAGATCAGGCTGCGCCCCCCGGTCGAGGTGCGGCACGCCTTTACGGCGCGGCACGCAGAATTGATCGCTCAGATCTGAGAGGCGCTTTCCGAATGCGGTGAGTGGTACGGGGGAACTGGTGGAAGAATGATGAAAACAAAGACCGGAACCCGAGTTTTGCTTGTCGTCAACGTCGTGCTGACTTTTGGTCTTGCGGCGGCGTTGGTCGAAACCGGGTATGTCTCGAAGGCGCTCAGAAAAATCTCGGGCACATATGTCCCGGTCACGGAAACCGATCACTACAAGCTCATGGTCTGGCTGCACGAGCGGCCGATTTCTCAGGCGCTCGCCTCACCGGATATTCAGATCGCTTTCATCGGCGATTCCATAATCGAAGGGTGGTTGACCAGCAACGTCCTGCCCAACGCGCTGAACCTTGGGATCAGCCGCGACACCACCCCGGGCCTGATCGCAAGAGCAAAACCGGAACTGATTGCCCATGTCCCGACATGGTATCTGGGAATCGGGGTCAATGACGCTCTGACGGCCACACCGCCAGAGAAGATTGCAGGCTATGTCGCACAGTTGAAGGCCCTGTTCATACCTGCTGACAGGTTGATCTGGCGTGCTGTGTTGCCCGTCACCGGTGCTAACTGGACCGCGGAACAAGAGGCGTTTCGAACGGCCTTCAATTCGGCTGCACAACAGGCCTGTCAGGATATGGCGAACTGCACGTTTCTGACCCCGCCGGACGGGTTCGCCGAAAAAACCGCCGACTGGACATCGGACGGGTTGCATCCCAACGCAACCGGATATCGTCAGCTGGCGCGGCAGCTCTGCGCAGAAATCTCCTGCTCACCCTGAAGCTACTGAATGGGTACGGTCAGCTCCGCTGCCCGCAGACCTGTCTGAAACTTAGGCAGGGTTTGTGTTCGCCCTGTTTCAGCCAAAGACGTAGAAGCACAGTTTGTTGCCATCCGGGTCACGCACATAGGCACCATAGAACCTGTCGGGGACGCGTTGACCAGGTTCGCCTTCGTCCACCGCACCCAGGCTGATTGCCTTGTCATAAAGTTCCTTGACCTCATCCTTGGAGTCGGCTGCAAAGGCGACCATGTTGCCATTTCCGGCGGCGCAGACATTGCCGTCGTAGGGCTCGCACACCGCCAGCATCGGCGCGTCGGGTTTGTTGCCGATGAACGCGATCCGGCCTGCGTCTATAACCACTTTCGCGCCCTTGTCCGCGAAAAGCTTGGTATAGAAGTCCTTGGCGCGCGCCATGTCCGAAACGCCAACGGTTACATATCCGATCATAAAGTGGTCCTGTTCTGACAAAAGATTCCAGATGTGCCAAACAGTCCTCGACAGGGTCCAAGGTTACAAGTCACTAAACCGTCATCGAGCGGCCGGCAGACCTAACGCGGGCTGCGTTTCGCCAGTATCCGCTGCAACGTCCGCCGATGCATATTCAACCGTCGCGCGGTTTCGGAAACATTCCGGTCACACAGCTCATAAACGCGCTGGATATGTTCCCAGCGCACACGGTCCGCGCTCATGGGGTTTTCCGGCGGCGGGGGCATCTCGTCACCCTTTGCCAGCAATGCGTTCGTGATGTCGGTGGCATCCGCAGGCTTTGACAAATAGTCGGTCGCGCCGATCTTGACTGCCGCGACGGCGGTCGCGATCGCACCATATCCGGTCAGAACAACAACTCGGCTGTCGGGGCGTTTTTCCCGCAATACCTCGACAACGTCCAATCCGTTGCCATCCTCCAACCGCAGATCGACGACGGCATAAGCCGGGGGCCGGGCGGTGGATATCGCGCGCCCTGCCGCGACGGATCCTGCTGTCTCAACCTCGAAGCCACGCTTTTCCATGGCCTTGGCCAAACGTCTCAGAAACGGCTCGTTATCATCAACCAAAAGCAGGGATTTGTCAGGGCCGATGTCAAGCTGAGAAGTGTCTGCCATATGTTAGGTCTTTCGCTATTTCATGCCTTTGGCTCGAACATGAGTAATAGCAGCGCGGGAACAAAGGTCAAACAACCTTGTTACGACGCGGCCTGTTCCAGGAAGCATGCAACCTTGTCCGCCATCTGTTCGGCCGTGTCTTCGCGCTTGAAGAACTCCAGAAATCCATTTTCGGGTGTAACCAGATACGTAAAGGTGGAATGGTCAACCAGATAGAATTCGTCGCCTTTGTCATGCGCTTTGTAATAGGTCTTGTAGGCCTTGCTGGCCGCCTTGACCTGTTCGGGCGAGCCGGTCAGGGCGATCGTCTTGCCCCCGAGATTGAAAGCATAGTCGGCCATGACTTCGGGCGTATCGCGATCCGGGTCAATCGAGATGAACAAAGGTGTCACCGACAGCCCGCGTTCAGCCAGAATATCGACAGCCTCGGCGTTGCGGGACATGTCGAACGGGCAAACGTCCGGGCAGAACGTGTATCCGAAGTAAACCAGCGTCGGTTCGGTAATCACATCTTTTTCCGTAACCGTCTCGCCTTTACCGTTCACCAGTTCAAATGGTCCACCAATTGCGGCGGCACCCCCGGCGATCTGGCTGGACCGACATTGTGCGAACTTGTCATCGGACCCGCCACCCCGTGTCAGAATCCACATGGCCCCAAGTCCGATAGCCAGAACAAGAGTTGCGAGAATTGCGAGAAGGCGGGTCATTTCGATTATCCGGTCTCAGGGGGTTGTTGATCGTTCCGGCCGGGACACCTATCAAGATGACCAGCCGATGCAACAGGACATAAGCGACCGATGGCAGAATCCAATCAGACTTTTTGGCGCGGCCAGGAACGCAGCAGCTGGATTCGCCTGCGAACCCTGATCCTTTTGCGATGGGTGGCCATCATCGGCCAGCTCACCGCAATCACGGTGGCCCAGCGATATTATGACGTGCAGCTGGAACTGGGCCTGTGTTACCTGGCCATCGGAATCTCGGTCATGGGTAACCTGACTGCCATATTGCTGTTTCCGCAAAACAAGCGCCTGACCGAGTTTGAAAACTTCCTGATGGTTCTGTTCGACCTGCTGCAATTGTCAATTCTGCTGTACTTGACCGGCGGGCTGAACAATCCGTTTGCGCTGCTTCTGCTGGGCCCGGTCACGATTTCAGCCAATGTCATGAGCACACGATCAACCCTGATTGTCGGCGCCGTCGCAATCGTTCTGACAACTGTGCTGGCGGAATTTCACCTTCCGTTGCGGACAAGTCTGGGGCTTGTTCTGGATATCCCCGATATCCTTCTGTTTGGAAACTGGGCCGCGATCATCATCGCCATCGTCTTCATCGGCGCCTATTCCCACCGCGTCAGTTCCGAAGTCCAATCCATGTCCGAAGCGCTGGCCGCCACGCATATGGCGCTGGCGCGCGAACAGAAGCTGACCGATCTGGGCGGCGTCGTCGCCGCTGCCGCGCATGAACTGGGCACGCCTCTGGCGACGATAAAACTGACCAGCGCGGAACTGATCGAAGAACTGGACGACCGTCCGGACCTGAAAGATGACGCCGCTTTGATCCGCGAGCAGGCAGACCGTTGCCGTGACATTCTGCGCGACATGGGGCGGGCGGGCAAAGATGATCTGCACCTGCGGCAGGCACCGCTTTCGACAGTGGTGAACGAAGCGGCCGAACCACATGTCGGTCGCGGCAAAGAGGTTCATTTCTCTGAAGGCCCCGCGCAGGACGGGGATGTTCAGCAGCCCTCGATCCTGCGCAAACCCGAGATCATTCACGGTTTGCGCAACCTGATTCAGAATGCCGTGGATTTCGCCCGCGCAAATGTCTGGGTCGAGGCCGAATGGACCGACAGCAGGATCACCGTCAGCATCATGGATGACGGGCGGGGATATCCGCCCCACATGATCGGACGCATCGGGGATCCGTTTATGCGCCGAAGACGGGCAGAATCCGATCAGAGAGCACGCCCGGAATACGAAGGGATGGGCCTGGGATTGTTCATCGCCAAAACCCTGCTGGAACGCAGCGGCGCCGAACTGGAATTCGCCAATGGTTCGGACCCCTACCAGCATCTGACCGACAATCCTGAACGGCGCGGGGCAATCGTCAAGGTGACCTGGCCACGCAAACTGATCGATGCACAGAAGGGTGACACCCCGGTCCCGTCGGGATCCAACACGCGCATCCAGGTGTGAATTAAGAGACCGTTAACCAATCCCACGCATAGTCTGTCCTTGTATCGTTCAGGCTTGGGGAATTTGATGGCCGATTGGATTATTCTGGCCGCGATCAGTCTTGTTTCGTGCTGTTTCGCCGTTCTGTGGCTGTTGCCACGCCGGGCTCAGCGCGACAAGGCTTTTGGTTTGTTTTCGAACACCTCGCTGTTTGATGCCGTATTCCTTTTCGATGGCAACCAACTGATCAGCCATTCTGATTTCGCACTGGCCGGGTTTGAGCATATTGAAAACTGGCTGGACCTGCGGCGCTTGTTGCAAAGGGATTTCCCCACCTTTCCCGAAACTTCCGACAAAGTGCGCGATCAGGGCAAAATCTTGGTATCGGCCATTGACTGCACGGTTGAACGAGAAGTCGTGTGTGAGTGGATCGACGGTATCGTCCGCGTTCGACTTTGCGAATGCGCCAGGACCTCCTCGGCCGGATCGGTTTCCCCAGGCGAACCGACTCGTCTGGCAATGGATCTGGCCCCTTACCCTGTATGGTTGGCGGATAACGACAATCGGGTGCAATGGTGCAATGCCGCCTATGTCGCACTTGTTCAAAAGGCGCGTGATCAGGACGCCGATCTGACTGCGCCGCTTTTTGAAAGCCCGGAGGATGCCACAAGACCTACCGGAAAAACCCGCGTGTCGGTGGATGTTGCAGATACTGATCGCAAGCTTTGGTTCGATTTGACTCGGATCGAACACGAGAACGGTCATCTATGCTATGCCGTTGACGTCAACGCGATTGTCGAGGCGGAAACCGCCCAGCGCAAATTCGTGCAGACCATGACCAAGACCTTTGCCCAATTGTCCATTGGTCTCGCCATTTTTGACCGCAATCGGCAACTGGCCCTGTTCAACCCGGCCCTGATCGATCTGACCACGTTGCCGCCCGATTTCCTCAGTTGCCGCCCCAGCCTGAGCAGTTTCTTCGACCGCTTGCGGGATCAACACATGATGCCCGAACCGAAGAATTACCGCAGCTGGCGGCGTCAGATGAACGACCTTCTCGAAGCGGCTGAAGATGGAAACTACCACGAGACGTGGTCGCTGCCATCCGGATCGGTCTATTCCGTCAGCGGCCGCCCTCACCCGGACGGCGCAGTGGCGTTTCTATTCGAGGATATCACCGCCGAAATCACCCTGACGCGGCGCTTTCGATCAGAAATGGATCTGATGCAGTCCATCCTGGACAAACTGGCGGACGCGATTGCCGTCTTTGCAGATGACGGTACGCTGGCCTTCACCAACTATGCGTATCAAAAGCTGTGGGGAGACGCGCACGAGGTCGGGTTCCAAAGCGAAACGGTCACCGATGTCACGCGACGCTGGCAAGACCTTTGTATTGCGACGCCGGTTTTGGGTGAGGTGCGGGATTTTGTCGAAATGCGGGAAAACCGCGCCGAATGGACAGCTGAAATCCAGATGAGAACCGGCATAACCGTGGATTGCACCGTCACACCGGTTCATAACGGCGCGACAATCGTGCGGTTTACGCAATCCGAGTTTCCCTCGAAATCCACCGCGATGGAACAGATCAGCGCCTGAACCGGGTTGCAGCCGGTCAGGCGCAAGGCCATTGTGGCGGCATGACACAGACCGCCCGATCTCTGACTTTCAAATCGCCCGAAGAAACCGCAGTTTTCGCACGCCAACTGGGAACATCACTGCGCCCGGGCGATGTTGTTCTGCTGCAGGGCCCGATCGGCAGCGGCAAGACGCATTTCGCGCGCAACCTCATTCAGTCATTGATGGCAGAACCCGAAGATGTGCCCTCGCCAACTTTCACTTTGGTCCAGGCTTACGACACGCCATCAGGGGAAATATGGCATTGCGACCTGTATCGTCTGAGCGCGGCCGAAGAAGTTGACGAACTGGGCCTGACGGACGCTTTCGATACGGCAATCTGCCTTGTGGAATGGCCGGACAAGCTGGGCCCGTTGGCGCCCCAAGGTGCGTTGACGTTGACCTTTGAAATAGACCCTAACAATATCGATTTCCGCTGTGTGACCCTGTCTTGGACTGCTCCGAAATGGGCGGAAAAACTGGAGAGAACTGCATGACCAACAGGACGGTCCTGGCCGAGGCCCTGATTGCACAAACACCCTGGGCCGGAGCAACACGTACGCCACTGGCAGGCGATGCCTCGAACCGCCGATACGAACGGTTGATTGATCCAACCGACGGGCGCACTGCGGTTTTGATGGACGCGCCACCTGAAAAAAGTGATAATGTTGAACCCTTTGTGCGGGTCGCCGAATACCTCCGATCGGTTGGTCTGAGCGCGCCGGAAATCTACGCCGAAGATGCCCAGTACGGTTTTCTGTTGCTGGAAGATCTGGGTGATGACCTTTTTGCGCGCGTCCTGAAAAAAGACCCGGGCAAAGAGCGCGAATTGTACCGCGCCGCCACCGACGTGCTGCTCCACCTGCATCGGGCGCCTTCTCTTGCCTTGCCGTCTTATGATCCGTCCCTGATGACCGAACTGGCGGCATTGGCTTTCACCAAGTATGCGGCCGGTATCCTGGGAATATGTGATGAAGACGCCCTGTCCCGATTCGAGCACCGGTTCGCGGATATCCTGCATCGTGAAACATCCGGTTCGAAAGTGGTCATTCTCAGGGATTATCACGCAGAAAACCTGTTGTGGCTGCCGCAGCGCGAAGGCGTGAAGCGCGTCGGGTTGCTGGACTTTCAGTTGGCCATGCTGGGGCACCCGGCCTACGATCTGGTGTCTCTGCTACAGGATGTACGCCGAGATGTTTCGGCCGGGATCGAAATGCAGATGATCAACCACTATATCTCTGCGTCAGGTATGGACGACCATGAATTCCGCACGGCCTACAGTGTTTTGGGGGCCCAGAGAAACCTGCGTATCCTTGGCGTCTTCGCACGTCTGGCGACGGAATATGGCAAGCCTCACTATGTGGACATGATCCCGGCCGTCTGGGCACATCTGATGCGCGATCTGGATCACCCTGCCCTGGTTTCGGTGGCGTCCCTGCTGCACGAAGCTTTGCCCAGACCCACACCGGAAAACCTGGCCAAGTTGAGAACGCAATGACCGGATCGCCATTTGCCGTAATGCTGTTCGCAGCCGGGTTCGGCACCCGAATGGGCGCGCTGACCAAAGACCGGCCCAAGCCATTGATCGAAGTGGCGGGGCGACCACTGATTGATCATGCGCTGGGTCTTGTCGAAGATCTTGATCCCGTCCGTACCGTTGCCAACCTGCATTATCACGCTGATCAACTCGCGGCGCATCTCGGCCCCAAGGGCGTTCTGCTGTCTCGGGAAGACCCTGAAATTCTGGAAACAGGTGGCGGATTGCGGGCAGCTTTGCCGATGCTGGGCACCGACCCCGTATTCACGTTGAACACGGACGCGATCTGGTCCGGACCAAACCCTTTGACCCTGTTGCAGCACGCCTGGGACCCGGGTCGTATGGATGCGCTGCTGATGTGTGTTCCAGTTGCGCGAACCGTTGGTCATATTGGATCGGGTGATTTCACCGCTGGAAAAGATGGACGGATCACGCGCGGTCCTGGTCTGGTTTACGGCGGGGCCCAGATCCTCAGGGCCCAGGGTTTGCATTCGTTCTCGCAAACTGCGTTTTCACTCAACCTGCTCTGGAACCAGATGCTTGATCAAGGTCGGCTTTTTTCGGTCGAATACCCGGGACGCTGGTGCGATGTAGGTCGTCCGGAAGGCATCGCGCTGGCCGAGGGTTTGCTGGCTGATGTTTGAATCCGGCACCTTACCCCGTGTATTTGCCGTGCCTCCCGGCACGGATTTCCCCAAGGCATTGGTCGATGGCCTGCGGCAGCGCTGTTCGGGCCCGCCCGACGCTTTGGCGCGGGTAGAGTTGGTGCTGAACACACGACGCATGGAACGGCGCGTCCGCGATCTGTTCAATCAGGGGCCACCTTGCCTTCTGCCCCGTCTCTCGTTGGTGACGGACTTGGGTGAAAGGGTTGATCTGGCGCGGATCCCGCCTGCTATCCCGCCTCTGCGGCGGCGTCTTGAGTTGACTCAGCTTGTGTCCAAACTGCTGGAGCAACAGCCGGACCTTGCCGCCCGGTCATCGATCTTTGACCTGTCCGACAGTCTGGCCGCGCTGATTGACGAAATGCAGGGCGAAGGCGTATCGCCCGAAGCGATCCGGCAGCTGGACGTCAGCGACATGTCCGGACACTGGTCGCGGGCACAAGCCTTTATCGGCATCGCTGATAAATTCATCGACACCGGCAGGCAGACGATGGATGCACAGGCCCGCCAGCGCCGCGTGGTCGAAAACCTGATCACGCGATGGCAGATTGCCCCCCCGCAACACCCGGTCATTCTGGCGGGCTCTACCGGGTCCCGTGGCACCACCCTGATGTTGATGGAAGCCATCGCGCGCCTGCCGCAAGGGGCATTGGTGCTGCCCGGATTTGATTTCGACCAGCCGGATCACATTTGGCAGGGGTTGGATGATGCGTTGACGTCTGAAGATCACCCACAATACCGTTTCCGCAAGTTGATGCGCGCGCTGGAACTTGCACCGGGTCAGATCACCCCATGGACGGACTTATCGGCCCCCTCACCCTCGCGTAACCGCTTGATATCACTATCTTTACGTCCGGCGCCCGTCACTGACGCCTGGATGACCGAAGGCCCCGGACTGTCCGATATAAAAGGCGCAACCGACGGCCTGACGCTGGTCGAGGCTCAATCGCCTCGCGCCGAGGCATTGGCCATCGCCCTGCGCCTGCGGCAAGCGGCGGAAACAGAACAGACCGCCGCTCTGATCACGCCGGATCGCATGTTGACCCGCCAGGTCAGCGCCGCGCTGGATCGGTGGAACATCGTGCCGGACGACAGTGCGGGCCTGCCGCTACAACTTTCCCCGCCGGGACGTTTTCTGCGCCATGTGGCCAACCTGTTCACACGCCGTCTGGAAGGCGAGGCGCTGCTGACCCTTTTGAAGCATCCGCTATGTCATGACGGCGGTGACCGCGGAATTCATTTGTTACACACGCGTGACCTGGAACTTGACCTGCGCCGTCACGGCCCGCCCTTTCCTGACAGTGCAAGCCTTGCGGCTTTTGCGGTGCGTAAAGAGGCCCAGGAAAGCTGGGTGAAATGGGTCGTGCAGCATTTCTGCGACCAGCAGATCACCAGTGAGCTACACCTCGCAGACTGGGTGGAGCGTTTGATGACACTGGCCGAGGCGATCTCGGCCGGCAGCACGGGTGAAACAGGTACTCTGTGGGACAAAAACGCAGGCCAAAAGGCGCTGGAGGTGCTGAATTCTCTCAGGGCCGAGGCGCAGCATGGCGGCCTGATGACGGCCCATGACTTTGCCGATCTGCTGGGTGCTCTCCTTGCGGGTGAAGAGGTTCGTGACCGGGATGCGCCGCATCCGCATATCATGATCTGGGGCACGCTCGAGGCACGGGTGCAGGGCGCCGACCTGCTGATCCTTGGCGGGTTGAATGAAGGAAGTTGGCCAGAGGCGCCAACGCCCGATCCCTGGTTGAACCGGCAGATGCGTGACAAAGCCGGCTTGTTGCTTCCCGAACGCCGGATCGGCCTGTCTGCGCATGACTTCCAGCAGGCCATCGGCGCACCCGAAGTATGGTTGACCCGCGCGATCCGCTCGGATGATGCCGAGACGGTTCCGTCGCGCTGGCTGAACCGACTGACCAACCTTTTGCAGGGTTTGCCGGGTCAGGGTGGCCCCGAAGCTCTGGCCAAAATGCGCGCTCACGGCGAAAAATGGTTGAACTGGTCCGAGGCACTGGAAGATGCGCCGCCGATCGACCCCGCACCGCGTCCTTCTCCGCGCCCACCGGCCGCCGCACGTCCGCGCCGTCTGTCTGTGACCGAGATAAAGAGGCTGATCCGCGATCCATACGCGATATACGCCAAACATGTGCTTCGGCTGAAACCGCTAGATCCGCTTGTACAGGCCCCCGATGCCTTGCTGAGAGGCATTGTGATTCACGAAATCCTCGAGCATTTCATCAAGGACAGCGTCCTCGACAGCGCTTTGCTGACGCGGGACAATTTCCTGAAACGGGCGCATGCTCTGTTGGATCAACACGTCGCCTGGCCGACGGCCCGTAAACTGTGGTTGGCCCGGCTTGAGCGGATCGCGGATGATTTCCTCGGGGCAGAGCTCGCGCGCCGGAAGGATGGTGGCCCCGTGGCGTTTGAGGCGGTGATGAAACTGGCGCTGCGCGCCCTGGATTTCACCATTGTCGGGCGCGCGGACAGAATCGATTGCAACAGCCGGGGCGCGTTGCGCATCATCGACTATAAAACCGGCGCACCACCGACGGAAAGCCAGCAATCCAAATTTGACAAGCAGTTGCTGATCGAGGCGGCCATGGCCGAGCAGGGCGGGATTGAGGGTCTTGACCCGACAAGCGTGGCCGAAGCCATCTTCATCGGTATGGGTGGCAGCTATAAGGAGGTTGCGGCGCCCCTGGCGAAAGAACCGACCGACAAGGTTCTTGCCGAACTGAAAGAGTTGATTTCCGCCTATTTAGAGCCTGATCAGGGGTTTTCGTCCCGGCGCATGCTGCACAAGGATACGGATATGGGTGATTATGATCACCTGGCGCGGTTCGGCGAATGGGACCGGACATCGGAAACATACCCCGAGGATCTGACATGAGCCCGCGCAACGACGCAACCGAACGGCAGGTACAGGCCGCGCGCCCCGATGCCTCGACCTGGCTGGCGGCCAACGCCGGGTCCGGCAAAACCCGGGTTCTGACCGACCGTGTGGCGCGTCTGCTGCTGGGCGGGGTCCAGCCTCAGCACATTCTGTGCCTGACCTACACCAAGGCCGCCGCCAGCGAGATGCAGAACAGGTTGTTCAAGCGCCTTGGCAAATGGGCCATGCTGGATGATACCCCCTTGTTGGAGGAGCTGACCGACCTTGGTGTACCCGGCGAAATCGGCTCGGACCGGTTGGCGCAAGCACGCACCCTGTTTGCCCGCGCCATCGAAACGCCGGGTGGTCTGAAAATCCAGACCATCCACTCGTTCTGCGCGTCATTGTTGCGACGCTTTCCGCTGGAGGCTGGCGTTAGCCCGCAGTTCACCGAAATGGAAGACCGCGCAGCAGCCTTGCTGCAAGAGGAAATTGTCGAGGATTTAGCCGCAGGCCCGCAGGCCGGGTTGATTGAAGATGTGGCCCGGTTCGTCACGGACACGGGGTTTGATAAACTGACCGCTGCGATCACGCAAAAACGCAGTCTTTTTGCGCAGCCGCTCGAATGGTCCGATCTGCTGCAACGCTTCGGTCTGCCCGCCGGTTTTGACGAAACAGCGCTGCTTGCCCGTGTTTTTCTTGGTGGCGAAGTCGAACTCATCCAGTCCATACTGCCCGCTTTGACCGAAAGCGGAGGCAACAATGCCAAGGCCGCTGCAAAACTGGCCGCATTCAACGAAGCCAGATTGATACATCTACCCATGTTGGAAAGCGTGTTTCTGACAGGGAAGGGCGCAAAGGAACCCTTCACGGCCAAACTCAACGCTTTTCCCACCAAACCCCTGCGCGAAGGTGTGTTGGCCGACCGGATGCCGCAGATCGAGGCCTTCATGCAGCGGATCGAAACCGCGCGTGAACAACGTCTGGCGCTGGTCGCGGCGCAGAAAACCGCGGTTCTGCACCGCTTTGCCGCAGCCTTCCTGCCGGAATACGAACGGCGCAAGCAATTGCGCGGCTGGCTGGATTTCGACGACCTGATCCTGCGCGCGCGGCAGGTGTTGAACGATCCGGCAGTGGCCGAATGGGTGCTGTACCGACTGGACGGTGGCATCGATCATATTCTTGTGGACGAAGCGCAGGACACCAGCCCCGATCAATGGGACGTGATCGAGAAACTGGCACAGGAATTCACCAGCGGGGAAGGGGCCCGATCCGGGGTCGAGCGCACGATCTTCGTCGTCGGCGACAAGAAACAATCGATCTATTCCTTTCAGGGCGCCGATCCACAGGCCTTTGACAGAATGCAGGAAGAGTTTGGCCGGAAACTGGCTGAATCAGGCTCTAAACTGTGGGATTCGACGTTGGAATACTCGTTCCGATCCTCCAGCGCGATCCTGACCGTGGTCGATATCCTGTTTGATAACCGCTCTGATGCGGGGTTTCACAAGGACAGTCAGCACCGTGCTTTCAAGGCCGATCTGCCGGGTCGTGTTGATCTTTGGCCCGTTGTCGAAAAAGTTGCGGATGCCGAAGACGGGGATTGGACCGATCCGGTCGATCGTCCGGGCGCACGGCATCACACCGTCATTCTGGCCGAGAAAGTTGCACAGTCGATCAAAGACATGATCGAACGGGACGAGACGATCCCGGAAGATGGCAAATCCGGCCGATTCGTTCGTCGAAAAGTGCAGCCGGGGGATTTTCTGATCCTCGTGCAACGCCGCTCGGACCTGTTTGCCGAGATCATCCGTGCCTGCAAGGCGCTGCACCTGCCCATCGCCGGAGCAGATCGGCTGAAAGTGGGCGCTGAACTGGCAGTCAAGGATCTTGCGGCCCTGCTCAGCTTTCTGGCCACGCCCGAAGACAGCCTGTCTCTGGCGACGGTTCTCAAATCCCCCTTGTTCGGATGGTCCGAACAGCAGCTTTTCGATCTGGCGCACCGTCGAAAGGAACAGTTCCTTTGGGCCGCACTGCGCAACCGCGCGGAAGAGTTTCCGGAAACACTGTCTGTGCTGAATGATCTGCGCAGCCAGATCGACTTTCTGCGCCCCTATGATCTGATCGAACGTATCCTGACCCGCCATGACGGACGGCGCAAGCTGTTGGGGCGGTTGGGGGCGGAAGCCGAAGACGGTATCAACGCGCTGTTGTCGCAGGCGCTGGCCTATGAGCGAACGGATATCCCCAGCCTAACGGGATTTCTGGTCTGGATGCAGACCGACGATCTGGAGATCAAACGACAGATGAGCGGCGTCGGCAACAGAATCCGGGTGATGACCGTTCATGGTTCAAAAGGGTTGGAGGCGCCGATCGTCATCCTGCCGGATACCGGCAAGCGCCAGCCTCCGCGTGACGCAGAGATCATGCTGGCCGGCGGAACACCCCTGTGGAAAGTGTCGGCGGACGCATCACCAAACCTGATCTCGCAGGCGCGGGAAGAGGCGCGCAGCCGTGAGGAAAACGAACGGCTTCGGCTGCTATATGTGGCTCTGACACGGGCGGAAAAGTGGCTGATCGTGGCGGCGGCAGGTGATTTGGGGAAAGACGGAAACAGCTGGTATCAGATGGTCGAGGCGGCGATGGATCGGGCCGGGGCCGCTCAGGTGCCGGGTACCGATATCTGCCGCCTGTCCCACGGGGATTGGGACGCGCTGCCCTTGATCGATCAACCGAACACTGCCGTTCGGCAAGTCGAATTGCCGGACATGTTCCAACACCCTGCACCGGATCCGGTTGCGCCTGCCGGCACGCTCAGCCCTTCGGATCTGGGCGGCCCAAAGGCGTTGCCCGGCGATGCCGGCCTGGATGAAGATGCGGCCAAACTGCGCGGAACCCGCCTGCACCTGTTGCTGGAACACCTTCCCGTCGCCGAGAAAGGCCTTTGGCCAGAGCTTTGCACGCGGTTGCTGCCCGATATGCACGAAACGGACCGGCAAGAGATATTGAGCGAAGCCGTAACTGTGCTGAAAGCGGAAGGTTTGCAGCCGGTCTTCGCGCCTGACACGTTGGCCGAAGTGCCCATTACAGCCGCTCTGAACGGGCAGCGGATGCATGGGGTTGTTGACCGTCTAATCCTATCGGAATCGGAAGTGCATGTGATTGATTTCAAATCAAATGCCACCGTTCCAGACCGCGCGGAAGACTGCCCCGAAGGCCTGTTGCGACAGATGGGGGCATACGCGCAGGCGCTGGCGCAGATCTATCCGGATCGCAGCATTCGTACCGCCATTCTGTGGACCCGCACGGCGCGGCTGATGTGGTTGCCACACGATCTTGTGACAGATGCTTTGGCCCGCACCCGGATATCTTGACCTTACCCGATGCGGCACATACGTTCTGTTCCCAAGTTTACCCCATTCAGGAGACAGAATATGTCGACCGTAGCCGTAACCGACGACACCTTTGACGCCGAAGTCAAGAATTCGACCGTTCCCGTGGTCGTGGATTTCTGGGCCGAATGGTGCGGCCCCTGCAAGCAAATCGGCCCCGCGCTGGAAGAGCTGGCGGCCGAGTATGGCGACAAGGTCAAAATCGCCAAGGTCGATGTGGACAGCAACCCGAACTCTGCCGCCGCCATGGGTGTGCGTGGCATCCCCGCGCTGTTCATCTTCAAGGACGGTCAGGTCGTTTCCAACCGCGCGGGCGCGGCGCCCAAAGCCGCCCTGCAAAGCTGGATCGACGAATCCATCTGATCTGGTCCTAACAGATTATCTCGAAGGCGCCTCTGATCGGGGCGCCTTTTCTATTGAAGACATCGGAGACACCAATGGCAAAAACGCGGGTCCTTGTGGAATTCGGGATGGGCACATCCCTGCGCCGGATGGACTATACCCAGGCGTCACTGCGGGCGATCAAGGATGCGCTTTGGCACAACTCGGTCAACATGGCGGAACTGTTCGGGTTTCCGAAAGAGGCGATGATCATTGATGCCGAAATTGGGGTTCAGCAGCCGGATCAGGTGGACACCGAAGCGTTGAAAGCTGTCTTTCCCTATGGTCATCCGAATATCACTGTCACCAAAGGCGGGCTGGACATCGCAAAACCCCACAGTGACGGGCACACGGTCATCGCCAACGCTGCCCTGATCGTTTCCTTCGACATGGAGCCCACACAATGAGTGAAAAACGCATCATTCTGGAGATGGGAACAGGTAACGACCTGTATGGCCGGGACTATACCAAAGCAGCCCGCCGCGCGGTGCAGGACGCTTTGCACCATTCATCTATTACGTTGTTTTCAAAACTGGGGATCGACCATTCCGAAATGCGCGTCAGCGTCACGATCGGCGTGCAGGATCCTGAACAGGTGGATTGCGATCTGGTTGCCTCGGATCTGCCGCGGGGCAGGGCCGAGGTTCGTGCAGTCAAAGGTGGGCTTGACGTTGTCGACGAAGAAGCGGGAACGCGGCACGTGGTTGCAACTGCGGCGATCGAGGCTTTTCTGCCTGATCTTTCCGGAAAATACGTTCAGGGCTAAAAAAAGAAAAAGCCGCTCGGAAATCCGTGCGGCTGTCATGAATTGGCGATCTGCGGGAACATCAGAAATCGGCGATGTCTGCGCGGCTCAGGCCGATATCGTCAAGCTGGGCGTCGCTGAGTTCCGACAGGAGTTTGCGGGTTTTACGGGATTCTTTCCATTCGACAACGGTGTTGACGACATTGGTGAACGCGTCCACTACGTGCAGGATGGTAGCTGCTCCGAGCGGCGCATGAATGTTAGCTGTGGTTGCCATGTGCGCGGTCCTTTGTGAAGAAACAGCCGACCCGTTGTCGGTTGCGAGCCTCATGTAGTCCTGCATGCCCGGACTCACAATTGCTGGTCCGGTAACCCCGGAATGCGTTTTTTGCATATCTTTTAAGCAACTGAAGAACGGGTTGCGCCAACCTGCGACCCAGCCCATATATACCGCCAGCGAAAACGGAGACGATCATGGCAGACAACGACTTTCCCGGTTGGCACGGCACAACGATCATTGGCGTCAAGAAAGACGGTCAGATCGTCATAGCCGGTGATGGGCAGGTCAGCCTTGGTCAAACCGTGATCAAGGGCACGGCCCGCAAGGTGCGTCGCCTGTCTCCCGGAGGGTCCGAAGTTGTCGCCGGCTTTGCCGGGTCGACGGCCGACGCCTTCACGTTGCTGGAACGGCTGGAGGCCAAGCTCGAGGCGACACCGGGCCAACTTGCCCGTGCTTCTGTGGAATTGGCCAAAGACTGGCGCACCGACAAATACCTGCAAAAGCTCGAAGCGATGCTGATCGTCACGGACGGCAAGGACATGTTCGTGATCACCGGGGCGGGTGACGTACTGGAACCTGAACACAACGTGGCTGCCATCGGATCCGGGGGCAATTTTGCCCTGGCCGCTGCCCGCGCGATGATGGACAGTGACAAGTCGGCGGAAGAGGTCGCGCGTCAGGCAATGGCCATCGCGGCCGATATCTGTGTCTATACCAATGGCAAGCTGACGGTTGAGACGATCTCAGGCTAACAGCGCCGAGATCTCCTTGCCTTTCCAGCGGCGATGCATGCCGATCAGGCCAATGATCGCTGCGATGATGACGATGTAATAGGGCACGCGGATATCGATGCTCATCAATCCGCCCCCGATCAGCGACATGATCCCGCCCGCAAGGCAGAACACGGCAGTGGTCACACCCATGACCCAGCCCTGATCCGCTTCGCTGACGCTGGAAGAGAACAGCCCAAGCATGGTGGGGTAGGCGATTCCGAACAGGAAATAGAAGAAAAAGACCGGCACATAACTGAACACGCCGCTTGGGCTGAAGGCGAACGCGAAGCCGCAAATCACCATGACGATGAGCGATGTGCGGATTATCGCATGTTTGCTGAATTTCTCCTGCGCGGGTTTCACCAAAAACGTGCTGGAGAAGGCCAGCGCCACACCGATGACGACCATCGCCACGCTGCCGCCGATGACTCCGTATCCGAAGGCGCTGGTCAGGAAATTGTCGACAAAGACGTAGAAGGTGACATTGGCGATCATGAAGAACGAATAGACCGGCAGGATCTTCAACACCATCGGATGACCACGCACCGCCATCAGGCTGTCTGTTATGTCACGGGGACGGAAAACAAAGGGCGCGCGATCCGTTCGGGTATCCTGGAAGAAAAACAGGACCAGAAAAATTGCAATCAGCACAAGGACAAATGCGCCGTAAAAGGGCGTTCTCAGCGTGGCGAAGCCGCCCAGCAGGGCGGCGTCAGACAAGACCGCGCCGATGATCGGCCCGCCCACAAGACCAAAGCTGACGCCCGTCACGATATAGCCCATGTTCCGGTCCCGGTCTGTCGCGTCAGTACTGCCGTCGATCATCGCCGCTTGCGCAATGGGTTGGTTGCCCGCAGTGAATCCGGTGATCGAACGCCCGACGATCAGCAGAAGAAGGTTGTTGAGATAAAGCGCGGCAATGGTCAGGGCATAACCGGCCAGAGCACCGCCCAGGCACACCAGCAAAGCGTTCTTGCGCCCGATCGAATCCGATACTTTCGAGACATAGACAACGCCCAAAAACCACGACAGGAAAAAGCACCCGATCACGAGGCCGTAATAGAAATGCCTGCGCCCCTCGGGCGTGTTTTCGGGCAGAAACCCGGATTTCGTTTCCATGATCAGCGAGTTGATGATGGGAAAGACCAGCCCCTGTCCGATCAGATCCACAAACACCACAAACAGAAGGGTAATCTTGGCAATTTTCGTCATTAAATTCGTCCCCGGCTCCAATGCCTTGGGACAAGTGTAACAGACGACGACTTTGTTACCTAACGGTGCGTCAGCAACCGGAGGACCCGGCCGCTGACCGAAAGAATTACTTCAGCGACGCAACACCCAGCGGCACACCCGCGACCTCGCACCAGATGTACACCTCATTGTAGCCAGAAACATCCATGGTCGGCGGAACAGCATAGGATTGGCTGCCGGTCAAGTTCAACAGCGCGCCCAGCTTGGTGTCGGGCGCATAGGTCCCATCTTTCCCGAAGGCCACCCGTGGGTCAGGGCCGCCGTCCAGCGAGAAATCATCGCCCAACTCGACGATGTAACGCTCGCCGTCCTTGACCAGCTTCACCGATCCGCTGGTGATGTGGTTCGACCTGCCTTCAAACGTGCCTTTCTTTTTGGCACCTCCGGCCAAAGCAGCCCGGGTGCCAACCAAAGCAAGAGCAGCGCCCGTGGCGGCAGCTTTCGCAAAAAGCGAACGACGAGTCATCATGATAAGGTATCTCCATATGAATGTCGCGGGCGACCTGCCCGTCACGCAAGACTATGGGGCACACACCGTCCCGTGACGATTCACATCGCCGCCAATTTCCGTGTGCTACGTGTGAGTTGGTGTGAGTTTTCCGTGATCAGCTTGTGTTTTTGTGTCTTATGATTAGGTTCCGTTGCGAAACAAACGGATAGAATTTAACATGACCGACCTGACCCCGCGCGAGATTGTCTCGGAACTGGATCGCTTCATCATCGGGCAGAAGGACGCCAAGCGTGCCGTTGCCGTCGCCCTGCGCAATCGCTGGCGCCGCAAGCAATTGCCGGACGACATCCGGGAGGAAGTATATCCCAAGAACATCCTGATGATCGGCCCCACCGGCGTCGGCAAGACCGAAATCAGCCGCCGTCTGGCCAAACTGGCCCGCGCGCCGTTTATCAAGGTCGAGGCCACCAAGTTCACCGAAGTCGGATATGTCGGCCGAGACGTGGAACAGATCGTGCGCGATCTGGCGGATGCGGCCATCCTGCAAACCCGCGAGTTCATGCGCGAAGACGTCAAGGCCAAAGCGCATCAGGCCGCCGAAGACCGCGTGATCGAAGCCATTGCTGGCGCGGATGCGCGCGAAGGCACGCGCGAGATGTTCCGCAAAAAGCTGAAAGCCGGCGAACTGGACGACACGGTGATCGAGCTGGAACTGTCCGACACCACGAACCCGATGCCGATGTTCGACATTCCGGGGCAGCCGGGTGGTCAGATGGGCATGATGAATCTGGGCGACATCTTCGGCAAGGCCTTTGGCGGACGGACCGTCAAGAAACGCATGACCGTCGCCGAAAGCTATGATGCGCTGATCGGGGAAGAGGCCGACAAGCTGCTGGATGATGAAACCGTCACCCGCACCGCGCTGGACTCCGTCGAACAGAATGGCATCGTATTTCTGGATGAGATCGACAAGGTTTGCGCCCGCTCTGACGCACGCGGCGGCGATGTCAGCCGGGAAGGCGTGCAGCGCGACCTTCTGCCCTTGATCGAGGGAACCACCGTCAGCACCAAGCACGGTCCGGTCAAAACCGACCATATCCTGTTCATCGCCTCGGGTGCGTTTCACATCGCCAAACCGTCGGATCTGTTGCCGGAATTGCAGGGGCGCCTGCCGATCCGTGTCGAACTGCGCGCCCTGACCGAAGAAGACTTCGTGCGCATCCTGACCGAAACCGACAATGCCCTGACCTTGCAATACACGGCGTTGATGGGCACCGAAGACGTGACCGTCAGTTTTACCGAGGACGGCATCGCGGCATTGGCGAAGATTGCAGCTGACGTGAACCAGAGCATCGAAAACATCGGCGCGCGGCGGCTTTACACGGTCATGGAGCGGGTTTTCGAAGAACTGTCCTTCGCTGCACCGGACAAAGCCGGTTCGGAGATCACCGTTGATGCACAGTTCGTCAGCGACAATCTTGGTGAATTGACCAAGTCCTCTGATCTGAGCCGTTACGTTTTGTAACACGGCCAGCCGTTTTTTGCCGTTGTTTTGGTCTTGCCATGCTGGACGTCGCGCAGGAATAGGATAGCGTGTGCACAAGTCACCCCGAGGTCTGGCCCGTGCTGCGATATTTCGTCATTCTGTTCATATGCCTTTCGCTCAGCGCCTGTGTCGACCGGACGGTGTCCGAGGTCGTGCCCGGTGCCGTGAACATCGGAACACCTGAAACCATCTTCGCAAGCACGACCCGCGCGCGTGAGGCCGATGGCTCCTATGGATTCCGACGCGGTGAAACGCTCAGGTTCCTGGAAACGACGGTTTCTATTCCACCCACACATACTCCGGGTACGCTCCGCTTCTCCTACGCGAACCCGAATCCGCGGAAAGAATTCGTTCTGGCGGACGTGACCGAGTTGGATGGACCGCAGGGGCTGCGCAAACACCTGCGAGGACAGGATGATGTCACTATCTTTGTGCACGGCTACAATTCGACCCAGACCGAAACGATCTTCCGCGCGGCGCAGCTGACACATGACATCGGCCTCCCCGGATCAACGCTGGTGTATTCCTGGCCCAGCCGCGCGACGGGCTATGGATATGCCTATGATCTGGACAGTATGCTGTTCGCCCGCGACGGGTTGGAACAGACCATCCGCGAACTGAAAACCATGGGTGTCAAACGCGTTATTCTGGTCGCACATTCCATGGGCGGTGCGTTGACGATGGAGATGATACGGCAAACCGAATTGCAGGAACCCGGCTGGGCCAAGCGAAACATCGAAGGGGTCGTTCTGATCTCGCCTGATCTTGATCTTGATCTGTTTCGATCGCAGATGAAACGTATCGACAACCCCCCCGATCCGTTCATCGTAATGGTGTCCCAAAAGGACAAGATTCTGAACATCTCGGGCCGCTTGCGTGGCACGGATGAGGGCCAGCGGTTGGGGAACATCAGTTCGGTTGACTCGCTCGAGGAATTCCCGATCAGCGTGATCGACACGACTGCTTTCAACAGTGATGCCGCATCCTCGCATTTCGTTGCCGCGACCTCTCCGGCTTTGTTGTCGATCCTCAACTCATTGCGGCGGGTCAACAATACCTTCGGGCGGGAAGACCGACCAGCCATTGATATTCTGGTACCACCTAGCGAGCGCAATCCAGATGGAGCCACTGAAATTGTTCTGACGGAAACCGGGCAGGCACAGGTTACCACTCCGTGACGCGGTTCAAGCTGCGTCGGTATCTTCTGGACAATGCCACCTGGCTTGGCGCTGGCGTTCTTCTGACGTTTTTATCCAGCTTCGGGCAAACATTCTTCATCTCGATCTTTGCCGGTGAAATCCGCGCGGAATTCGGCCTCGGCCACGGTGCGTGGGGTGGGCTATACACATTGGGCACAACCCTGTCGGCCATCGTGATGATCTGGGCCGGAGGGCTGACGGATATCTTTCGCGTCCGGGTGCTGGGTCCGGCGGTTCTGGCTGGGTTGGCCCTAGCCGCCCTTGCCATGGCGCTGAATACCTGGCTGCTCCTGTTGCCAGTGGTGATTTTTCTGCTTCGCCTGCTGGGTCAGGGGATGAGCACACATCTGGCCGTGGTCGCCATGGCGCGGTGGTTTACGGTCACGCGGGGCAAGGCGCTTTCCATTGCATCCATCGGCTATGCCATCGGTGAGGCCCTGCTGCCCCTGATCTTTGTTGCAGCCATGGTTTACCTGGACTGGCGTTGGCTGTGGGTCGTCGCGGCGGGGATGACCGCCTTGGGAATTCCCGTTCTGTTGCGGCTGTTGCGCGAGGAACGAACACCGCAAAGCCTTGCCAGCGAATCCTCTGCCATTGGGATGCAGGGTCGCCACTGGAGCCGTCGCGACGCGCTGTTTGACCCCTTGTTCTGGTTCATGGTGCCCGCCGTGCTTGCGCCATCGGCATTCATCACCGCGTTTTTCTTCCATCAGGTCTATTTCGCCGAGGTCAAAGGCTGGCAGCATATCCAACTGGTCGCTCTGTTCCCGGTCTTTACCGGAGTATCACTGCTGTCGATGTTTGCTGCGGGCTGGGCATTGGACAAGTGGGGCACCGCGCGCATCATGCCATTCTATCAGCTTCCGATGGCGGTTGGGTTTGTGGTTCTGGGTATGACTGAATCAATCAGCGGCGCGACGATCGGGTTGGTGTTTCTTGGCCTGACGGTCGGAGCGAACAGCACGTTGCCCAGCGCGTTCTGGGCAGAATTCTATGGGACCCGGCATATCGGGGCCATCAAGGCGTTGGCTGCGGCTGTCATGGTACTGGGGTCAGCCATCGGTCCCGGTCTGACCGGCGTTCTGATTGACCTTGGTATCCCGCTGAGCGTTCAGTTTTTCTGGATTGGCCTGTTCTTCGTGCTGGTATGCAGCCTTGTTTGGGTCGGTATTTCCCGCGCCCGTCACGACCTTTAGCGCACGCGCCTGAGATACACGTAATACGCCCCGTCTCCGCCGTGGCTTATATGAGCCGGCGTGACCTGCATCACCGCCTGCGCCAGCGGTGGGATCGACAACCAATGAGGAACCTGATTTCGCAGAACACCGCGCGGCGTCGGAATCGGACCGGGCTCGTCCCGATCCTTGCCTTTGCCGGTCACGACCAGAACCAGACGCTTACCCTGTGCTTGCGCGCTCAGGATGAATCGGATCAGCGCCGGATGGGCCGAAGCCACCCGCATACCGTGCAGATCCAGCTTGCCTTCGGGTTTCAGCTTGCCGCGCTTCATCCGGCCAAAGGCCTTGTTGTCCATCTGAACCGGTGCATTGCGCAACGCATCCGTCACCGAAGGCTTCAGGTCGTTCGGTTTCGGTTTCGACTGATGGGCCTGTCCAAGTTCGAATGCCTGAAAACGGGGTTTCGGCGTTTTCTTGGGCTTGGGTTTCGGCAAAGAGGTCGGATGGATCGTCTGCGGAATCTCGGGGTGCAGCCTCTCGGCCTGTTTGGCGACCTTGCGCCACAGCTCGATCTCTTCGCTTGTCAGTTTGCGCCGGGTCATCAGAATTCATCCGGCAACAGGGCATAGGCACGCTGGATGGGCAGCAACAGCACCATCCGACCCGGATCCTTCAGCTTACCCGCGGCATGACCGGCTTCGTCCCCCGTTCCGAAAAAGATATCGGCCCGCTGCGCGCCTTTGATGGCCGCACCTGTATCCTGCGCGATCATCAGGCGGCGGATCGGTTTCTTGCCGTCTTTTTCCACCCAAACCGGCGCGCCCAACGGGGTATAGGCCGGGTCGACCGCAATGCTGCGCATCGTCGTGACAGATCGGTTCATGGCGCCCAACGGCCCAAGCTCGGGCGCGACACGTGAAACTTCGCGGAAAAACACGTATGATGGGTTGTGGAGAAGCAGTTCCGCGCCGGCCTCGGGGTTTTTGCGCACCCAGGCGCGGATCATCTGCGCGCTGACCTCATGCGCGCCAAGAATGCCGCGCCGCACCAGTTCCACGCCAATTGACCTGTAGGGATGCCCGTTCGCACCGCCATACCCGACGCGCAAAGCGCCGCCATCCGGCAATCGAACGCGGCCCGAACCCTGGATTTGCAGAAAAAACAACTCTACGGGGTCATCGACCCAGGCAATCTCAAGCCCGCGGCTCTGCATGACATCACTGGTCAGGATTTCTCGTCGGCTCAGCCAGGGCCCCTCAGCGCGGGCCTCGGGCGGCATCTTGTAGATGGGGTATTTGAAACGATCCGTCCGGGTACGCGCACCATCAAGTTCGGGTTCGAAATACCCCGTGAACAGGGCATCCTCACCATCCTCGACCAGAACAGGGCGAAAAAAGAGCTCAAAAAACGACCGTGCCGCTTCGGCATCATAGGTTCTTGCCACACCGCACAGGGCCCGCCAATCGGGATCCTTCAGATCCCCGCAGGTGTTCAGAAAAACGGACAGGGCTGCACCGTGGTCATCCTCGGCCCAGCCACGCAGATCATCGAACGACAGAATGGATCGCGTTGCCTCGGCCCCGGCAGCGCTGGCAGTGGTCATTGCACCCACCAGTAAAAGCGACCGGAGCGTGGCAATCATGCGTCCGTGGCAACAAGCAGCCAGTTCGGATCGTCCTTGCCCATCACACGGGCAAAGGTCCAGCTGTCCTTTTGGCGTTTCACGGTGTTGGGGCTGCCTTCGACGATATCGCCACCGCGATCCCGCACGACCGAAGTCAGTTCACCCACGAATTTCATGGTGATCTCGGCCTGATTGGTATCCTTGTCGAATTTCACATCCGTCAGGGTCGTCTCTCGGACACCGATGAACTCGGCCTCGATCGTCAGGCCCTGATCTTCTCGTGCGGCGACGCCCGCAACGAAGGATTCAAAAACTTCTTCCGACAGGAATGGCTGGATTTCGTCCAGGTTGCCCTTCTCAAACCCCATCACGATCATTTCATAGGCACCGCGGGCACCCTGAACAAACTCGGTGACGGAAAAACGGGGTTCAACGCGTTTCATCGCCGCCAGCGTCTGTGCCAGCTCGCTGTCTTCCGGGACATGGTCTGTGATGTCATGATCCGGGCCGCCTTCGATCACTTCGAAATCGCGGCGCGACTTATGCGCTTCGGGCTGCTGCTGCACAGGCGGTTTCTCAAAACCTTCACGCGTGCCCAACACGCTCTTGAGGCGCAGGATCAGGAAAACGGCAATTCCGGCCAGGACCAGCAACTGGATCATGGGTTCGTTCATTTCATCCTCTTTTCAGAACCGCGGCTTTGTATACGCGGCCTCATGCCACTATGTAGGTGACCGTAGGTGGCAAGTCCACAGCCCGGCCTAAGGGAAAGGATAACGCAAATGTATCTGTTCTTGGCATTTTTGTTGGTGCCCATCATCGAGATCGCGCTGTTTATTCAGGTTGGCGGGTTGATCGGCTTGTGGCCAACCCTTGCCATCGTAGTGCTAACGGCGGTTTTGGGCACTGTTTTGGTGCGGACACAAGGTCGCATGGCGTTGGGAAACCTGCAACGGTCGTTTGCCGAACTGGACGACCCGACCGAGCCGCTGGCCCATGGTGCGATGATCCTGTTGTCGGGCGCTTTGTTGCTTACACCTGGATTCTTTACTGATGCCATTGGATTTGCGTTGCTTGTTCCCGGCGTGCGGGTCGCGGTTTTCAGGTATCTCAGATCGAAAGTCACCGTTACCCAGTTTCAGATGGGTCAAGGCCCCGGTTTTCAATCTCGTGGAAACCCGTTCGATCAGGGTGATATCATAGATGGCGACTTTACCGAGGTCCGCCCGAAAAATGATCCGTCAAAGCCGTCTAAATGGGTGGAAGGCCCCCACCGGCATTGAGGTGCCGCGCCCAACTTGATAAGCAGTGGCGAATTTCATTTTTGGAGTAGATCCATGGCCGAAGAAAAAGCTGCAGAAAACACTGCGGCCAAAGCCGCCCCGCAAGTTCAGATGCGCGTTCTGGGGCAGTTCATCCGCGACATGTCCTTTGAGAACGTGATGGCCCAAAAGGGTGTTTCCGGTGACGTACAGCCCGAAATCGCGGTTCAGGTGAATCTGGACGCCAAGAAGCGCCCGGCTGACCACCAGTTCGAAGTGTCGATCAAGCTGAACCTGACATCCAAAGCCAAAGGCCTGGAAGACGTTCTGTTCCTGTGTGAACTGGACTATTGCGGCCTGTTCCACGTGGAAGGTGTGCCGGAAGACCAGCTGCACCCGTTCCTGATGATCGAATGCCCGCGGATGCTATTCCCGTTCCTGCGCCGCATCGTCAGCGACATCACTCGCGACGGCGGTTTCCCACCGGTGAATCTGGACAATATCGATTTCGTCGCCCTGTACCGCAACGAATTGATGCGTCGTCAGGCCGAACAGTCCCAGAAGACAGACGCCTGAGGGTTCGGCCCGTGCCTGACGGGTTCAGGTGCGGGTCCACAGGGCATTGTCGCCCAGTTTTTCTATGAATGCATCATGTGCCGCGCGTTCATCCTCGGTAATACGAGACGGCAGTGGCGTTGCTCGTGGTGCCGGTCGCCAATCATCGCTGCCGCCTGCCACGGATGATGCAGATGTTGACAGTCCAAAATCGGGCTGTCGTCCTCCGATCAGCTCAAGATAAACCTCGGCCAGGATTTCAGAGTCGAGCAACGCGCCGTGCAGTACACGGTTCGAGTTGTCGATATTGAAGCGACGGCAAAGCGCATCCAGTGAGGCCGGAGAGCCGGGAAACCGTTTGCGCGCAATTGCCAGCGTATCCAGCGCCTGTTCCATCGGGATGAGCGGGGCACCCATCCATTTCAGTTCGGCATTCAGGAACTTCATGTCGAAAGATGCATTGTGGATCACCAGCCGCGCATCGCCGACGAATTCGCGAAAAGCGTGACCGATCTTGGCAAAAACCGGTTTGTCTTTCAGCGTCACTTCACCCTTTTCGGGCGGGCGTGGGTTTTCCAACAGGTCCGGGCCGATGCCATGCACGCCAAATGCCTCTTCCGGCATCGAACGTTCGGGGTTGATGTAGACGTGATACGTCTCACCCGTTGCGACGTGGTTCCACAGTTCAACGGCGCCGATTTCCACGATCCGATCACCGCTTTCGGGATCGAAACCCGTGGTTTCGGTGTCGAGTACAATTTCACGCATCTGCCATCCCCGCCCGTATCTGCCTGACCACATCCTGCACCTGCGCGCGGGCGTGGTCCAGCGTGTCGGTCACGATGACGTAATCCGACCGCGCGCATTTTTCTTCATTCGGCATCTGCTTGGCGCGGATTTGCTCGAACTGCGCCTCGGTCATTGTGCCCCGTTCCATGACACGCCGTTTTTGCTCGTCGGCCGGGATCGAAACACAAGCCACCGCGTCCATCGCCGCGTCACCGCCCGTTTCAAACAAAAGCGGAATGTCGAACACCAAGATGTCGTTTGTCGCGGCTTCACGAAATGCTGCGCGGTCAGCAGCGACCAGAGGGTGGACGATGGCTTCGATGGCCTTCAGCGCAGCAGGATCGGCGGCAATTATCTGTTTTAGCGCCTCCCGGTTGACCGCACCGTCCTGAATGGCCGACGGAAACAATCGTTCCATGGGGCCAACGGCCGCGCCCCCCCTGGAATACAGGCGATACACCGCCGCGTCCGCATCCCACAAGGCACAACCTTTTTCGACGAACATCTGCGCCGTTGTGCTTTTCCCCATGCCAATGGAACCGGTCAGGCCAAGCGCAAAACTCATGCCAAGGCCGCCGCACGCGCATCAGCATCAACTTCGGGGCGCACGCCGAACCAGCGTTCGAAACCGGGCACTGCCTGATGCAGCAACATGCCCAGCCCATCGACTGCGGTGCATCCTGCCTGTTCAGCGGTTTGCAACAAGCGGGTTTTCAATGGCGCATAAACCAGATCCGTCACCACGGCACCGGGCTGCAACCCATCAAGCGGAACCCGCAATTCCGGTTGGCCCTGCATGCCCAACGAGGTGGTGTTCACCACGAGTTCTGCGTTTTCGATGACATTTCCGGCCTGAACCCAATCCACCACGCGGATACGTTGACCGAATTCCTCTTTCAGATGATCCGCACGGGCGCGGGTTCGGTTGGTCAGCAGGATTTCCGGAACACCCGCGTCAGATAATGCCTGCAACACGGCGCGCGCGGCCCCTCCGGCCCCGAAGACAACAGCCGGTCCGTCCTTTGCATTCCAGTCCGGAGCACCAGTGCGAAGATTCTCCATGAACCCGTACCCGTCAGTGTTATCCGCGTGGATCGAGCCATCTTCACGAAACACCAGAGTGTTCGCCGCACCTATCACTGTTGCGCGGTCAGACGCATGATCCGCGATCTTCAAGGCGGCTTCCTTGTGGGGAACGGTCACATTGGCGCCGACAAAACCCGCCCTGGGCAGGGTGCGCAGCACAGTTTCCAGGTCGGCGGGTGCCACATCCATCGGGATGTAATGACCGGCAAGACCGTATGTCTTCAGCCAATGACCATGCAGTTTGGGGGATCGTGAGTGACCAATGGGATGTCCAATCACACCGGCCAAAGGAACCCGATAGTCCGTCATTGATCGATTACCCCTTTGACAGCCAGAAAGTTGAGCAGCTCCAACAGGGGCATACCCAAAACGTTAAAATAGTCGCCGTCAATGGTGGCGAACAGGCGGACACCTTCTTCCTCCAGCTTGTAAGCTCCGACGGCGTGGCGGATACTGTCCCAGTTTCGCGCGACGTAATCTTTCAGATAGGCGTCGGAACTGGCCCGCATCCGCAATCGTACCTGCCCCACATGCCGCCAGACCGGCTGAGCATTCTGATAGATCACCGCTGCGGACAAAAGCATGTGACGCTTGCCTCGCATGGCTTTCAGCTGGGCCAACGCCTGTTCGGGGGTTTCCGGCTTTGACATCAGCTGACCGTCAAAATCCAGAACCTGATCGCATCCCAGGACCATGGCACCGGGATTTTTGTCACTGACCTTCCGCGCCTTCATTTCTGCGAGTGTATCGGCAATGTCCCGTGGTGATGCGTTTTCAGCCAGCAGGGCACGTTTGGCCGTCTCTTCATCCACGCGCGCGGTTTGAACCACAAACGGTACGCCTGCATTTTCAAGCAGCTGCGCGCGAATGGCGGACCCGGAAGCAAGAAGAATGGGGACAGACATGTGGAAAACCCCGTGCGCAAATCATTGAGAGTTCAGGGGTGCTTTGTATGGTTTTCCGGTTGACACGCAACCCCGGGGATTTCGCGCCAGAGATCCCAGAGTCGCTCAAATCTCATCCCGTCCGGACAAGGATAAGTCGGTTTCTCTGGAAAACCCCGATATCCCAAATTCTCCTACCAGTTATCCCCAAGCGGAACAAGGAATACTGTTATTAAACTATTGATTTTAAATAATAAAAATATCAGCCAACAGAATCACCTGAAAAATTCCGTGCTCTGTCCACCTGGGGAAAACACTTGTGTAAAAAAGTAATCCACGGATTTTACTCACCCTACAAAACCATCATCCTTTTTCTTTTCTTATTTTTTTATTAGGGAGGGTCCCGAACAACGCCCGGAGCCGAAATGACCGATCTTCTGTTCACTTTGTACCCATGGGTGAAGTCACTCCATATCATGGCGGTGATTTCGTGGATGGCCGGCCTGTTCTACCTGCCCAGGTTGTTCGTCTATCACGTCGAAAAGGCGCAGGCCGTCGAAGGCGCACAGGACATTTTCTTTGAAATGGAAGAAAAGCTGCTGCGTGTGATCATGAGACCCGCGATGATCGTTGCGTGGGTTTGTGGTTTGATCATGGTGTTCACGCCGGGCATCGTGGGATGGGACTGGAGCTGGCCTTGGGTCAAGGGCGCTGCCGTGATCGGCATGACCTGGTTTCATCACTGGCTGATGGCGCGACGCAAGGATTTTCTGGAAGGCCGAAACACGCTCAGTGGGCGACAGTTTCGCATGATGAACGAGGTCCCGACCGTTTTGATGGTTGCCATCGTTCTAGCGGTTGTTCTGAAGTTCTGAGGGCATGTTTGACTCCGCCCCTCACTGCGCTTATGTAGGGGTCAACACGCCCGTCCGGGCGGCGTATCTTCCAAACTGAAATTCCACTTCGTGCCGCGCTGTCAGCGGTGAAGGTATATATCATGACAACCGAATCCCTGAATCTTGCTGACCTGAAAGCCAAAAGCCCCAAAGACCTTCTGGCGATGGCCGAAGAGCTGGAGATTGAAAACGCCTCGACCATGCGCAAGGGCGAGATGATGTTCCAGATCCTGCGTGAACGCGCCGATGAAGGCTGGACCGTTGGTGGCGATGGCGTGCTTGAAGTGCTTCAGGACGGATTCGGCTTCCTGCGCTCGCCCGAGGCGAACTATCTGCCCGGCCCGGATGACATCTACGTCTCACCCGAGATGATCCGCCAGCACTCATTGCGGACAGGGGATACCGTGGAAGGCGAGATCAAAGCCCCGGATGAGAATGAGCGCTATTTCGCGCTGACAAAGGTGACCAAGATCAACTTCGAAGACCCGGAAAAGGCCAGGCACAAGATCCTGTTCGACAACCTGACGCCGCTTTATCCGGATGAGCGGCTGAAGATGGAGATCGAGGATCCGACCATCAAGGACAAGTCTGCACGGGTGATCGACCTGGTCGCGCCGATCGGCAAGGGCCAGCGGTCGTTGATCGTGGCGCCGCCGCGCACCGGTAAGACGGTGATCCTGCAAAACATCGCGCACTCGATCGAGCGCAACCACCCGGAATGCTACCTGATCGTCCTGCTGATCGACGAACGCCCCGAAGAAGTCACCGACATGCAGCGTTCGGTGAAGGGCGAGGTGGTATCCTCGACCTTTGATGAACCCGCGACGCGCCACGTGGCTGTGTCGGAAATGGTCATCGAAAAAGCCAAGCGTTTGGTCGAACATAAACGAGATGTTGTTATTCTTCTTGATTCGATCACAAGACTTGGTAGGGCATTTAACACAGTGGTCCCATCCTCGGGTAAAGTTCTGACCGGTGGTGTGGACGCAAACGCCCTGCAACGGCCCAAGCGTTTCTTTGGCGCGGCGCGGAATATTGAAGAGGGTGGCTCGCTGACGATCATCGCAACCGCACTGATTGATACCGGCAGCCGGATGGACGAGGTCATCTTTGAAGAATTCAAAGGTACTGGTAACTCGGAAATCGTTCTGGATCGCAAAATCGCGGACAAGCGTGTGTTCCCGGCCATCGACATCCTGAAATCCGGCACGCGGAAAGAGGACCTGCTGGTCGACAAGGGCGATCTGGCCAAGACCTTCGTTTTGCGGCGTATCCTCAACCCGATGGGCACGACCGACGCAATCGAGTTCTTGTTGTCCAAGTTAAAGCAGACAAAGACAAACAGCGAATTCTTCGATTCCATGAACACCTGACACTGGTCTTTAACTCTAGCGAGGCCTTCGAATGGATACGATATTCGCCTTGGCCAGCGCGCAGGGCAAAGCCGGGGTGGCGGTCATCCGCCTCTCGGGTCCGGACTCTCATTCAGCTGCGGCGCGCCTGACGGGTGGTGCGCTGCCAAAGCGTGGCATGGTCCTGCGCACTCTGACCGATCATGGCGGAGCACGTTTGGACGACGGATTGGTCTTGACCTTCCAGGCCCCGGCCAGTTTTACCGGTGAGGACGTGGCCGAGCTTCAGATTCATGGAAGCACCGCCTCTGTTAACGCCGTTCTGCGTTGCCTGTCGGATACGGAAGGATTGCGCATCGCTGAACCGGGTGAGTTCACACGACGGGCGCTGGAAAACGGCAAGATGGACCTGACTCAGGTCGAAGGCCTGGCCGATCTAATCGATGCAGAAACGGAAGCACAACGTAAGCAGGCTCAGACCATTCTGGCGGGCGAGCTGGGCACGTTGGCTGAACGGTGGCGTCGGGATTTGATACGGGCTGCGTCCCTGTTGGAGGCCGTCATCGATTTTGCTGATGAAGAAGTTCCAACCGATGTGACGCCGGAAGTGCGCGAGCTGATCCAAGGCGTCATGTCGGACCTTCATCGCGAAGCAGATGGCGTCAAGATTGCCGAGCGAATTCGTACAGGGTTCGAGGTTGCGATCGTCGGCCTTCCAAATGCGGGAAAATCCACTCTTTTGAATGCTTTGGCAGGCCGTGAGGCGGCCATTACTTCGGAATATGCCGGGACCACGCGCGATGTGATCGAAGTTCGAATGGATCTGGCTGGTTTACCGGTGACCTTGCTGGATACGGCAGGCCTGCGAGAGACCGAAGATCATGTCGAAAACCTGGGTATCGAGCTTGCGCGCAGCAGAGCAGAGGCCGCCGACCTTCGCGTTTTCCTGTCTGAAACACCGAAGGACCTGGGGGTGGAGATGCGGGAAGATGATATACATGTTTTGCCCAAAGCAGATCTTAGAGGGATCGGGGAAAAGGGTGTTTCAGGGAAATCTGGCCAGGGAATAGATGCGTTAGTAGACCAGATATCGTGTGTTTTGCGCCAACGAACCACTACCCATGGTATTGCAACTCGGGAACGTCACCGCATTGCAATTACCAGAGCATTGGATTCACTCACATCTGCAATCTCGGTTCTGGAATCAGGCCCAGACCTGTATGATATAGCGGCAGAGGAGCTGAGAACCGCCATACGCGCCCTTGAATCCTTGGTGGGCAGAATTGACGTGGAAACTCTGCTGGATGAAATCTTCTCCAGCTTCTGTTTGGGAAAATAAGGAGTGTTTCACGTGAAACATTCGAAGTTTGATGTCATCGTCATCGGCGCAGGTCACGCCGGAACCGAGGCCGCTCATGCATCTGCCAGAATGGGTGCTACAACTGCGCTGGTGACGCTGTCCGCAACGGACATTGGCGTCATGTCCTGCAATCCAGCGATTGGCGGTTTGGGGAAAGGCCATCTTGTGCGTGAGATTGACGCTTTGGATGGCGTCATGGGTCGGGTGGCGGATCAGGCGGGCATTCAGTTTCGATTATTGAACCGTCGAAAGGGGCCCGCCGTTCAGGGGCCGAGAGCGCAGGCGGATCGCGCCCTTTATCGTCTTGCCATGCAACAGGTAACGGAGAAGCAGGATAACCTGTCCGTCGTTGTCGGCGAGGTTGTCGATTTCCTGATGAACGGCGAAAAGGTTGCAGGTGTTGTTCTTTCCGATGGATCAGAACTTTCCGCGCGTGCCGTTATTTTGACGTCCGGTACGTTTCTAAGGGGCGTCATCCATATCGGTGACGTGTCTCGCCCAGGAGGGAGAATGGGGGATCGGCCTTCCATCAAACTGGCTGAGCGGTTGGATGGATACGATCTTCCCATGGGGCGATTGAAAACCGGAACACCACCGCGTCTGGACGGGCGGAGCATTGATTGGTCCGATCTTGAAAGGCAGGACGGCGACGATGAACCAACCCTGTTTTCTTTCATGTCGAAATCCGTTGTCGCGCCCCAGATTTCTTGTGGAATTACGCATACAAATGCGCGAACTCATGAGATCATTGCGGCGAATCTTTCGAAATCTGCCATGTATGGCGGTCACATCGATGGGGTAGGCCCGCGTTACTGCCCTTCGATCGAAGACAAGATCGTACGCTTCGCCGACAAGGAATCGCATCAAATCTTCCTTGAACCCGAAGGGGTCAACGACCACACAATCTATCCGAACGGCATATCGACATCTCTGCCCCAGGATGTTCAGCTGGACTATGTGCGGTCAATCAAAGGCTTGGAAAATGCAGAGATTCTGCAACCGGGATATGCAATCGAATACGACTATGTTGATCCGCGCGTCCTGAGCGCATCTCTTTCCTTGCCGGCTGTTCCCGGACTATATCTAGCGGGCCAGATAAATGGGACCACAGGATATGAGGAAGCTGCGGCTCAGGGCATGGTGGCCGGACTCAACGCGGCGTTAGAGACCCAAGGGCGGGAGCCCATCCATTTTACACGATCCGACAGTTATATTGGCGTAATGATCGACGATTTGACAACTCGAGGAGTTGCCGAACCTTACCGCATGTTCACGTCACGCGCGGAGTTCCGGCTATCTCTGCGTGCCGACAATGCTGATCAACGGCTGACTCCGCTTGGTTTGGAATTGGGGTGCGTCGGAGAAGGGCGCAAGGTTCAGTTCGAAGATAAAATGAACCAACTTGAGAGTGTGAAGTCAAAGCTGACGGAACGCACTTATACGCCCAAGGAAGTTCTCGCTGCCGGTATAAACGTTAATCAGGACGGAAACCGAAGGGATGCGATGGCAATTCTGGCGTTTCCCGATACCTCATTTGAAGATTTGTTGCCTCTCGTTCCTGATTTGCAGGACGTTGACCCAAAGATCAGGCTTCAGATCGAGAGGGACGCCTTGTATGCCAACTACATTGCCAGACAAAAGCGGGATGTCGAAGCAATGAAGCGGGATGAATCCTATGTTATCCCGCATGAGTTCGACTATTTTGCCTTGGACGGCCTGTCTTCGGAGATGAAACAGAAGCTGTCGCAAGCGAAACCCGCCAATATCGCTCAGGCAAGCCGTGTCGAGGGCGTTACTCCGGCAGCGCTGACGCTCGTTCTGGCAAAACTGCGCCGGGATCAAAGAGCTCGTCAGGCATGATGGTTGATTATTCGAAGTTTGAAGACCTGAATGTTTCACGTGAAACATTCGATCGCCTCGTGACCTATGTTGATCTGGTGAAGCGTTGGAATTCTAAGATCAACCTCGTGTCTAAGAACAGTTTGGAGCATATCTGGGATCGGCATATACTTGATTCGGTGCAAGTCTATCGGTGCGCTGACAGTTTTGACACCTGGGCAGACCTGGGAAGCGGAGGCGGATTCCCTGGTATGGTCTGCGCCATCATCGCTGCGGAAGAAAACCCAGGCGCCGCATTCAATATGATCGAGAGCGACCAGCGGAAATCAGCTTTCTTGCGCAGTGTTGCGCGGGAATGCGGCATAAAATGCACGGTGATCTCAAAAAGGATTGAATCGGCTGATCCTTTGGCTGCAAGCATAATTTCTGCCCGAGCACTGGCTGACTTACGCACCCTGTTGTCCTTTTGTGACAGGCATTTACACACCAACGGGACAGCGTTGTTGCCCAAAGGCGCAAATTGGAAAAAAGAGCTGGAAGACGCACGTGAGGAATGGAATTTCGAGGCTGAGGCGATTACAAGTTTAACTGAACCTCAAGCCGTTATCCTTAAGATAAATGGAGTATCACGTGGTTGATTTGTCTCGACCTTCAGGGCCTCGGATAATTGCTGTTGCCAATCAGAAGGGCGGAGTCGGAAAAACAACCACAGCGATCAACCTTGCAGCAGGATTGGCCGAATCCGGGTGTCGGGTGCTGGTGGTTGACCTTGACCCGCAGGGGAACGCTTCGACAGGTTTGGGTGTCGAAGATCGAGACTGGACAACTTATGATTTGATCCTCGACGACGCACCATTGGAAGCCGTCGTTCAGGAGACTGAAATCGAAGGTCTTTTCGTTGTTCCGGCGACCGTTGATCTGAGTTCCGCCGATATTGAACTGATCTCCAACGAAAAACGCAGCTATCTTTTGCATGATGCTTTGAGGCAGCCAGCCATAGATGCGTTTGAACTGGATTTCGTGCTTATTGACTGCCCGCCATCCTTAAACTTGTTGACCGTGAATGCAATGGTTGCTTCGCATTCGGTGCTTGTTCCGCTGCAGAGCGAGTTCTTTGCTCTTGAAGGGCTTTCACAGCTGATGCTGACGATTCGAGAGGTCCGCCAAACGGCGAATCCAGATCTGAGAATCGAAGGTATTGTGTTGACCATGTATGACAACCGCAACAACTTGTCCCGTCAGGTTGAAAAGGACGCGCGTGACAATCTGGGTGAGATGGTCTTTAAAACGAAGATACCCAGAAATGTGCGGGTCAGCGAAGCGCCGTCATATGCGCTGCCTGTTTTGCAATATGACTCGGGATCGCTTGGGGCCATGGCCTATCGGCATCTTGCTCGTGAGATCTTGCACAAGAACAATAAGACCGCTGCCTGAGCGGGAACGAGGAGGGCGACATGAGCGCCAAGAAAGCAAAGTCCAGAGGTTTGGGGCGGGGGTTGTCTGCCCTTATGGCGGATGTGAATCCTGAATCAGAAGGCCGGATTTCAACGGATGCACGCAGACCGGATCTGAAAGTCCCGATTGAAAAGCTGAAAGCCAACCCCAACCAGCCGCGCCGGACATTCATGCCCGAACAGCTGGACGAGCTGGCAGCGTCGGTTAAGGAAAAAGGTATTATTCAGCCGTTGATCGTTCGCTCGACGGGGTCCGATGAATACGAAATCGTCGCGGGGGAACGCCGTTGGCGCGCGGCACAGATGGCGCAGCTGCATGATATCCCGGTGATTGTGCGTGAATTCGATGAAACGGAAGTGTTGGAAGTTGCGATTATCGAAAACATCCAACGCGCGGATCTGAACGCGGTGGAAGAGGCCGCCGGCTACAAGCAGTTGATGGACCGGTTTGGTCACACACAGGAAAAGCTCGCCGAGGCCCTGGGTAAAAGCCGCAGCCACATCGCAAATCTTTTGCGGCTTCTGTCCTTGCCGTTGGATGTTCAAACCCTTGTTATTGAAGGCAAATTATCTGCGGGCCACGCCAGGGCGCTGATTACGGCGGAGAATCCGTCGGAACTTGCGAAACAGATCGTCAAGGATGGCTTGTCGGTGCGCGCAACCGAGGCTCTGGTCAAAAAACAGCAGCAAGGCACTGCCGAGCGTTCTGCGCCGCGCTCCAGAAATCTGGATGCTGGAAAGGATGCAGACACACGTGCGTTGGAAAAAGACCTGTCCGCGATCCTGGCGATGAAAGTTTCAATCAATCACAAGGCCGGAACGGAAACGGGACAAGTTGTTCTGACCTACGAAAACCTGGATCAGCTGGACGACTTGTGCGCCAAGCTCAGCCGTTAGGCCGTGACCAGATAAAGATCATGACACCGCCCAGTACAACCGCCTGAATCATCAACACAAAAGGCGGTGCTGACAACAAAACAGAGAGTCCAAAAACGGCGGCGATCGAGACGGTTGCCGCCTTTTTTGCGGCTGGTCGAATGGCACCGGAACTTTGCCAATCAAGAATCAGTGGCCCAAAAAGGTTATGGGTCACAAGCCAATTGTGCAGCCGCGAGGATGAGCGGGCGAAGAAAAACGCGGCAAGCAGAAGAAAAGGCACCGTTGGAAGAAGGGGCAGGACAACTCCAACAGCCGCCATAGCAACACAAAGCAATCCCAGTCCGGCCCAAAGATACTGCATGCTCAGTCCAACAGCTCCCGGATGACTGCGTTCAATACGGCGCGCCCGTCTGATGTGGCGATGAGGCGCCCGTTGCTGCGCTGTACCATGTTGATGTCGGTCAGATGATCTATGGCTTCAGAAGGAAGAGAGCGGCCAGACAAGGCTTGCCACCTGTCCATATCTAGTCCCTCAGAAATTCTTATACCCATCATAAGGTATTCATTTGCCTGATCTTCAAGGGGCAACGCGCTGCGGTTCTTTTCACCATTGCCTTGATTCGCGGCATCAAGCCAACGCTGGGGGTTCAGATAGGTTTCGGTCGCGTATTTCCGACCATTCAGGGTAATCCTCCCATGGGCGCCGGGGCCGATGCCCACATAGTCGCCATACCGCCAGTAAATCAGGTTGTGCTGCGATTCTGCGCCCGGTCGGGCATGGTTCGAAACTTCATAGGCCGGCAAGCCATGTGCTTCGCAGATTTCCTGTGTGGCCAGATACATGTCGGCGGCACTGTCATCTTCGGGCAAGCCGCGTAACTTACCGACGGCGTATCGATCGCCAAAGGCCGTCCCGTCTTCGATCGTCAATTGATAGAGCGACAGGTGGTCGATGGCCATCGATAGCGCTTGGGTCAGTTCCTCTTGCCAGGCGTCCAGTGTCTGGTGTTGGCGCGCATAGATCAGGTCAAAGCTGACCCGGTTGAAACAGTTGCGGGCGATGTCAAAGGCGGCGCGGGCCTCTGCCACGGTGTGGATGCGGCCCAGCCGCCTCAGGTCTTCGTCATTCATTGCCTGAATGCCCATCGAAACCCGGTTCACGCCCGCATCGCGATAGGCGGCGAACCGCCCGGCCTCGACCGAACCGGGATTGGCCTCGAGCGTGATTTCTATGTCATTGGCGGGCCGCCACAGGGCGCGGGCGGTGTCGATCACGGCGGCCACGGTCTCGGGCGCCATCAGTGACGGGGTGCCGCCGCCAAAGAAGATCGTGTTCAGAACCCGGTCGGGCGTTTCGGCAGCAGATCGCTTGAGTTCGGACAGATAGGCGCCAAGCCATTGTTTTTGGTCAATATTTTTGGAAACATGGCTATTGAAGTCGCAATAGGGGCATTTGGCCTCGCAAAAGGGCCAATGCACATACAGGCCAAAGCCCCCGTTGCGCCAATCATCCGCCAAAGCAGCCTTTCACGAACATTTCCACCGCGCGACCGCGATGGCTGATCTTGTTCTTTTCCCAGCGATCCATCTCAGCAAAGGTAATGTCGTAGCCGTCGGGGACAAACATCGGGTCATAGCCGAACCCATCCTTGCCGCGGATCGGCCAGACCAGATGACCGGGCGCGACGCCTTCGAACACTTCGTCGTGCCCGTCGGGCCAGGCCAGAACCAGAGTGCAGCGGAATTGGGCCGTGCGAGGGTGCGGCGCGTTTTTTGCTTCGAGCTCATCATGGGCGCGAGTCATGGCCATCAGAAAATCGCGGCCATTTCCGGTTTCGGCCCAGTCGGCCGTGTATACACCCGGCGCGCCGTTCAGCGCGTCGATCGTGATACCGGAATCGTCCGACAGGGCGGGAAGTCCGGTGGCCTGTGCGGCGGCGTGGGCCTTGATCCGGGCGTTGCCGACAAATGTGTTTTCAGTCTCTTCCGGCTCAGGCAGGTCCATCTCGGCCGCGCCCACGACCGTCACGCCAAAGGGCTCGAGCAGATGGGTCATCTCCTCAAGCTTGCCTTTGTTGTGGGTGGCGACCAGCAATCTGTCGCCGTCGAACTTGCGGGTCATGCGGTGGCGGCCTTTTGCGCGGCCGCCAGTTCGGAAACGCCTTTTTCCGCCAGATCCATCAGTTGATCCATTTGGGTGCGGCTGAAGACCGAGCCTTCGGCGCTCATCTGCACTTCGATCAGTTTGCCGGATCCGGTCATGATGAAGTTGCCGTCGACGCCGGCTTCGCTGTCTTCCGGGTAATCCAGATCCAGAACCGGTTGACCGGCGTAAATTCCGCAGGACACAGCTGCTACAGGGTCCACTAGGGGGTCCGAGATTACATCGCCCGCTTTCATCAGCTTGTTCACCGCCAGACGCAGCGCAACCCAACCGCCGGTGATCGAGGCGCAGCGAGTGCCGCCATCGGCCTGAATCACATCGCAGTCCACGGTGATCTGACGTTCGCCCAATGCAACTCGATCCACACCGGCGCGCAGGGCGCGGCCGATCAGGCGTTGGATTTCGACCGTGCGGCCCCCTTGTTTGCCCGCGGCCGCCTCGCGCCGCATCCGCGTATTGGTGGCACGGGGTAGCATGCCGTATTCGGCTGTGACCCATCCCAGGCCCGAGCCCTTGATAAACGGCGGCACGCGATCTTCGATCGTAGCGGTGCACAGAACATGGGTGTCGCCCATTTTGATCAGGCAGGAACCTTCGGCATGTTTCGTGACTCCCGTCTCGATTGAAACGGCGCGCATTTCACTTAAATCTCTTCCAGAGGGTCGCATCGGAATTCCTTTGTTTGCTGGGTTGGGGATAACGCCCCGCAGCGTTACGATGCAACCCCGATTGACCTTTCATTTGCCTGCTATTTAATGACGAACGAGCAGGGGAACACGGATGAGCGAAGCGAGCAAGATTCTGGACGAGATGAACGACCGGTCACGCGAAGTGTTCCGGCTGATTGTCGAGAGCTATCTGGAAAGCGGAGAGCCCGTCGGCAGCCGTACTTTGACGCGTACGTTGTCAGAAAAAGTCAGCGCTGCAACTGTCCGCAATGTGATGCAGGATCTGGAGTTTCTGGGCCTTCTGGATAGCCCCCATGTCAGCGCCGGCCGAATCCCGACGCAGCAAGGCCTGCGAATGTTTGTGGACGGATTGCTTGAGGTCGGTGACCTGGGTGCCGATGACCGGCAGAAACTGGAGCAGACATTAGGCTCTAACACAGGTGATGTTGGTGGAATGCTGGACCGTGTCGGCTCTGCCTTGTCTAACGTGACACAAGGGGCCTCGCTGGTTCTGACGCCCAAGCATGAATCGGAAATCAAACATATCGAATTTGTTTCTCTGGGCCATGATCGGGCTTTGGTGGTTTTGGTTTTCTCGGACGGACATGTGGAAAACCGGCTGTTCACGCCGCCGCCTGGGCAAACACCCAGTTCCATGCGCGAGGCCGCGAACTTCCTGAACGCACTTATCGAGGGACGGACACTCAGCGAAGTGCGGCGGCAAATGCAGACGCAGATCGATGCGCGCAAGCAGGAAATCGACACTCTGGCCCGTGAGATGGTCGAAAGCGGAATGGCCGTTTGGGACGGAGACGGAAGCGACTCGGCCCGTTTGATCGTGCGCGGGCGCGCGAATCTATTGAACGAACCCGGTCAGGCCGAGGAACTTGACCGCATCCGCACCCTGTTCGATGACCTTGAGCGCAAGCGAGACATCGCCGAATTCCTTGAATTGACCGAGGAAGGCGAGGGTGTGCGCATTTTTATCGGGTCTGAGAACAAACTTTTCTCACTTTCGGGTTCCTCTTTGGTGGTGTCTCCTTATATGAACGCTGATCGAAAGATAATCGGTGCGGTGGGGGTCATCGGACCCACACGTCTGAATTATGGGCGGATCGTACCGATCGTGGATTATACGGCGCAACTGGTCGGCAAGCTGATATCCGACCGGAGCTAGAGGGTAAAAGATGGCAGAGCCGAAGAACGAAGATTTTCTGGACGATATCGCAACCGCCGAGGCCGAAGAGCTGGCCGAAGAGCTGATGGATATCAGCGAAGAAGAACTGGAACTGGACGCGCTGCGGGCCGAACGGGATGACTATAAAGACAAGTTCATGCGCGCGCTGGCGGATGCCGAAAACATGCGCAAGCGCAGCGACAAGGCGCGCCGAGATGCGGAACAGTATGGCGGATCCAAGCTGGCCCGCGATATGCTGCCCGTCTATGACAACATGAAGCGCGCCCTGGAAGCTGCGACGGATGAGCAGAAAGAAGTGGCTGCTGGTTTGCTGGAAGGCGTCGAATTGACCATGCGCGCTTTGAAGGACGTGTTCCAGAAGCACGGAATCGAAGTGATCACACCCGAAGTGGGCGATCGGTTTGATCCGAACGTGCATGAGGCCATGTTCGAGGCGCCTGTTCCCGGAACCAAGGCAGGAGACATCATTCAGGTGTCCGCCGAAGGGTTCATGTTGCACGATCGTCTGCTGCGCCCGGCACAGGTGGGCGTGTCGTCAACCCCGGCAAGCTGAAACGCGCCCAAGGGCGCGTGCCTTCGGCAAGAGTATTTGGGAAAAGATGAAGGGGCGGTCAGGATCTGGCCGCCTCTTTCAGTTTGTAGATCAGATCGAGGGCCTCGCGCGGGGTCAGTTCGTCCGGCAGGATCTGGTCCAGCATATCGGTGACTGGCGACGCTTTCGGGACCGGCTGCGGCGGGGGCGGTGCGGCGGAAAACAGCGGCAGATCGTCGATCAGCGCCTTCTGCTTGCCGCCCTCGCGTTCCGTTTTCTCCAACTGGTCCAGAACCACGCGGGCGCGTTCGACCACGGATGCGGGAAGCCCGGCCAATTGCGCGACCTGCACGCCATAGGAGCGGTCGGCGGCGCCCTTGTGGACCTCGTGCAGGAATATCACCTCGCCGTCCCATTCCTTGACCGCGACGGTGGCGTTTTCGACGCCTTCCAGTTTACCGGCCAGCGCGGTCAGCTCGTGGTAATGCGTGGCGAAAAGCGCGCGGCAGCGGTTGGCGGCGTGCAGATGTTCCAGCGTGGCCCAGGCGATGGACAGGCCGTCATAGGTGGCGGTGCCACGCCCGATTTCGTCCAGGATCACCAGCGCCCGGTCATCAGCCTGGTTGAGGATGGCGGCGGTTTCCACCATCTCGACCATGAAGGTCGACCGGCCCCGCGCCAGATCGTCGGACGCGCCCACGCGGCTGAAAAGCTGGCTGACCACGCCGATATGCGCCTGCTCGGCCGGGACGTAGCTGCCCATCTGGGCCAACAGGGCGATCAGCGCATTCTGGCGCAGAAAGGTCGACTTACCGGCCATGTTCGGACCGGTAAGTAACCAGATGGCGGCGCCGTCCTCGGCGCTGAGGTCGCAGTCATTGGCGATGAAGGCATCGCCCGATTGCTGGCGCAGCGCGTGCTCGACCACAGGGTGGCGGCCCGCGACGATGTCGAAGGCGCGCGATCCGTCCACCTGCGGGCGGCACCAGTTCTCGCCCCGCGCCAGATCGGCCAGCGCGGTGGTTAGGTCCAGCTCGGCCAGCCCGCGCGCGGCCTGATTGACGCGGGCAGCCTGCGCCAAAATCTTGTCAGAAAGCCTTTGATAGAGCCGCTTCTCGATCTCCAATGCCAAATTGCCGGCGTTCAGGATGCGGGTTTCGATCTCGCTGAGTTCAACTGTGGTGAACCGCACCTGGTTGGCGGTGGTCTGACGATGGATATAGGTCTCGGAAAATGGCGGGTTCAGCATCTTCTCGGCATGGGTGGCCGTGGTTTCGATGAAATAGCCCAGCACGTTGTTGTGCTTGATCTTCAACGAGGCGATGCCGGTATGTTCGGCATATTTCCGCTGAAACCCGGCAATGACCGAGCGGCCTTCGTCCCGCAGGGTGCGGGCCTCGTCCAGTTCGGGGTCGAAACCCGGCGCGATGAAGCCGCCATCGCGCGCCAGCAGCGGCGGGTCGGCGACCAGCGCCTGATCCAGCAGGTCGAGCAGATCGTCAAAGCCCACAAGGTTCTGCACCGCAGTCGCCAGCAGCACCGGCAGGTCCTGACCTTCGCAGATTTCGGAAATTGCCTGCGCCTGCGCCAGCCCGTTGCGGATGGCGGCCAAGTCGCGCGGGCCGCCTCGGTCCAGCGACAGGCGCGACAGGGCGCGGTCCAGATCTGGAGTTTTGCGCAGAGCCTCGCGCAGGTCCGATGCGATCAGGCTGTCTTCAGCGGCAAAACTGACCGCGTCCAACCGTCCGTGAATAACATCGAGGGTACGCGAAGGGCTGGACAGGCGCTGCTCCAGCAACCGTGCGCCGCCGGGCGTGACCGTACGATCCACCACGGATAACAGCGATCCGGCGCGCCCGCCGGACAGGGATCGAGTCAGTTCCAGATTGCGACGCGTGGCGGCGTCGATTTGAACAACACGGTCCTCGGATTCCTTGAGTGGTGTTTGCAGCAGGGGCAGTTTGCCTTTTTGAGTAATCTCCAAATAGTCAATCAAGGCACCCATCGCCGATACTTCTGCGCGCCCGAAGGACCCGAACGCGTCCAGAGCATTCACATGAAACAATCCGCAGATGCGTTTTTCCGCCGCAGTGCTGTCGAAGCTGGCTCGTCCAATTGGTGTCAGCGAAATTCCCAGATCTCGTACCGTTTCCTGCAAAGGCTGTTCCATTCCGTCGGCCACGATCAGCTCGGATGGGGCCAGCCGGGCCAGCTCGGGGCTCAGCCGGACCGAGGTCAATGGCATCACGTGAAACGCCCCGGTTGAGATATCTGCCCAAGCCAGCGCGGCCTCGTCGCGCACCTCGGAATAGGTAGCCAGAAAATTGTGACGACGGGCTTCCAGCAGGGCGTCCTCGGTCAGCGTACCGGGTGTCACCAGTCGCACGACATCGCGCTTTACGACTGATTTAGAGCCTCTTTTCTTCGCTTCAGCGGGGCTTTCCATCTGTTCGCAGACAGCGACGCGGAACCCTTTGCGGATCAGTGTCAGCAAATACCCTTCGGCGGCGTGAACCGGCACGCCACACATTGGAATGTCAGTTCCGTTGTGTTTGCCGCGTTTGGTCAGGGCGATGTCCAGCGCCTCGGCGGCGTTCACGGCATCCTCAAAGAACATCTCGTAGAAATCGCCCATGCGATAGAACAGCAGGGCATCCGCGTGGGCCTCTTTGATTTCCAGGTATTGCGCCATCATCGGCGTGACGTTGGACAAGGCTGCTCCCCTCTGGCGTATTCCGGCGCGACCTTACAAACCCGGCCCCTGCGACGAAAGGTGAAAACGTATTGTCGTTGAGACGCGCCTTTGCCTGCGCTATGAGGCAAAAGCCCAACAGATGTAAAGAAACGACATATCCGATGCCCAAAGCGAAGATCACCAAAGAAGAGGCGCTGGCCTTTCACCTCGACCCGACCCCCGGCAAGTGGGAGGTGCAGGCCACCGTCCCGATGACCACGCAGCGGGATCTGTCATTGGCCTACAGCCCCGGTGTGGCTGTCCCATGTGAAGCCATCGCCGAGGCGCCGGAAACCGCGTATGACTATACCAACAAGGGCAATCTGGTCGCTGTGATCTCGAACGGGACGGCGGTGCTGGGTCTTGGCAACCTTGGTGCACTGGGCTCGAAACCGGTGATGGAGGGGAAATCCGTTTTGTTCAAACGGTTCGCCGACGTGAACTCGATCGATATCGAGCTGGACACCGAAGACCCGGATGAGTTCTGCCGCGCGGTTCGACTGATGGGGCCGACCTTCGGCGGCATCAACCTGGAAGACATCAAGGCGCCCGAATGTTTCATCATCGAACAGCGCCTGAAGGAAGAGATGGACATCCCGGTCTTCCATGATGACCAGCATGGAACAGCGGTGATCTGCGCGGCGGGTCTGCTGAACGCTCTGCATATCTCGGGCAAGAAGATCGAGGATGTGAAGATCGTTCTGAACGGGGCCGGGGCGGCAGGAATCGCCTGTATCGAATTGCTCAAGGCGATGGGCGCCCGCCATGAAAACTGCATCGTCTGCGACACCAAGGGCGTGATCTATCAGGGCCGGACTGAGGGAATGAACCAGTGGAAGTCGGCGCATGCGATCACAACCGACCTGCGCACATTGGAAGACGCGATGAAGGGCGCGGATGTGTTCCTGGGCGTTTCGGTGAAAGGCGCGGTCACGCAGGATATGGTTGCCAGCATGGCTGACAATCCTGTCATCTTTGCGATGGCCAATCCCGATCCGGAAATCACCCCGGAAGAAGCGCACGAGGTCCGTGTGGACGCCATCGTGGCGACCGGGCGCAGCGACTATCCAAACCAGGTGAATAATGTTCTGGGCTTCCCCTACCTGTTCCGCGGTGCGTTGGACATTCATGCCCGCGCCATCAATGATGAGATGAAGATCGCCTGTGCCCACGCACTTGCAAATCTGGCGCGCGAGGATGTGCCGGATGAGGTCGCCATGGCCTATGGCAAGTCGCTGACCTTTGGGCGGGACTATATCATCCCCACGCCGTTTGACCCGCGCCTGATCCACCGTATCCCGCCCGCTGTTGCCAGGGCGGGGATGGACACCGGTGCCGCGCGCCGTCCGATCATCGACATGGACGCGTATGAGCTGAGTCTGAAATCCCGGATGGACCCGACCGCCAGCATCCTGCGCGGGCTGAACGCCCGGGCGCGACAGGCGCAAAGCCGCATGATTTTTGCTGAGGGCGATAATCCCCGCGTGCTGCGTGCAGCGGTCATGTATCAGCGGTCAGGTTTCGGCAAGGCGCTTGTGGTTGGTCGGCCAGACGATGTTAAGACCAAACTGGAAGCCACGGGCCTGGGCGACGCTGTGCGTGAAATCGAGGTCGTGAATGCGGCCAACACCGCGCATCTCGAGACCTATTCGAATTTCCTTTATGAGCGTTTGCAGCGTAAGGGCTTTGACCGTAAAGATATTCACCGTCTGGCCGCACGGGACCGGCACGTGTTTTCCTCGCTGATGCTGGCCCATGGGCATGGTGATGGTCTGGTCACCGGCGCAACCCGCAAGTCCGCGCATGTGCTCGACCGGATCAACCATGTGTTTGATGCCGATGCCGCCAACGGTGCCGCCGGTGTGACAGCTTTGTTGCATAAAGGTCGGATTGTCCTGATTGGCGACACTTTGGTACATGAATGGCCCGACGAAAACGATCTGGCGAATATTGCCGAACGTTCGGCCGCAGTTGCCCGGCATATGGGGCTGGAGCCGCGCGTGGCTTTTGTCAGCTTCTCAACCTTTGGCTATCCGGTGTCAGAACGTGCTGAAAAGATGCACCGCGCCCCGGCTGTTCTGGATCAGCGCGGCGTCGACTTTGAATACGAGGGTGAAATGACGGTGGATGTCGCCCTGAACGTCGAACAGCAAGCGGCCTATCCGTTCTCGCGTCTGACCGGTCCGGCGAATATCCTGATCGTTCCCGCACGGCACTCGGCCAGCATCTCGACCAAGCTGATGCAGGAAATGGGCGGTGCCACCGTGATCGGGCCGATCCTGTCGGGCGTCGACAAGCCGATTCAGATTTGCTCGACCGTCTCGACCGCGAACGATATTCTGAACATGGCCATTCTGGCCTCGTGCGACATCGGGTAACCCATGACAATCTGGAACCTCGGCTCGATCAACGCGGATATGGTTTATGACCTGCCGCATCTGCCTGCGCCAGGGGAAACTCTGGCCGCCCACGGGCTGGACCGGTTTCTTGGCGGGAAAGGTGCCAATATGTCAGTGGCGGCTGCGCGGGCCGGATCACGCGTCAGCCATATCGGTGCCGTCGGGCATGATGGGCGCTGGGCGAAGGATCGACTGACGGAATATGGTGTGGACACACGCTATATCTCTGAGGTGGATCTGCCGACCGGGCACGCGATCATTGCGGTGGACGCCGAGGGTGAGAACCTGATCATCCTCTATCCGGGGGCCAACCATGCTTTGGATATCAGCCATCTGGGGCAGGCGCTGTCATCGGCAAGCACCGGTGATCTGCTGATCTTGCAGAATGAAACCAACGCACAGGTCGAAGCTGCGCAATTCGGGCGCAAACTTGGATTGACCGTGTGTTATGCCGCTGCACCGTTTCAGGCACAGGCGGTTCAGGCGGTTCTGCCCTATCTGGATTTCCTGATCCTGAACGAGATCGAGGCCGAACAATTGCGGCAGGAAACCGGGATGGGTGCGGCTGACCTGCCCGTGCGGCATGTCATTGTCACGCTGGGCTCAAAAGGTGCCCGGTATTTGCAGCAGGGCAATGACCCGGTGGAATTTTCGGCCCACAAGGTGCAGGCCGTGGATACCACCGGGGCAGGTGATACTTTTACCGGCTACGTACTGGCTGGAATGGATCGGGGAATGCCGATGGAACAGGCCATTCTGCAAGCGAACCGCGCCGCTGCCCTGATGGTCACGCGGCACGGGACTGCGGATGTCATTCCCGATCTGAGAGAAGTGCGCGACGCGTCCTTCGATTAAGAGCCGGCGAAAGGCGCATCTGAACCCCAAAGCTGTTTGACACGCGCGTCACGGCCACAGGCTTTGCGATATGCTTTATAGGCGTTTTGCTGACGTTTCGGCCCAAAGCGGGTAAAGATCAGCTTGTTCCCTTTGTAGTAATCCTGATGATAGGCCTCGGCAGGGTAAAACGTGCCCGCGTTCAGGATCGGGGTGACCACCTTTTGGCCCAATGCCCGCTCTGCATTTTTCTTCGCCTGTTCCGCCAACGCCTTTTCGCTCGGGTTAGAGACGAAAATTGCGGTTCGATAGCTGTCGCCCCGGTCGCAGAACTGACCACCGGCATCCGTTGGGTCAACCGAGCGGAAGAACATGTTCAGCAGCGTTTCACGTGACACCCGGGCCGGATCGAAAGTGATCTGAACCGCTTCATAATGGCCAGTGCTACCTTTGGAGACCTGATCATAGGTGGGGTTGGCCGAATTGCCGCCGGTATAGCCCGACACAGCCCCGACAACGCCCGGTACCGATTCAAAATCGGACTCAACACACCAGAAACAGCCCCCTGCAACTGTCAGCGTTTCGGCCCCTGCCGCGGGGGCGGGCAGAGCGCGCAACATCGCAGCCAACGTGATCAGGGTGAAAAGAATGGCCGGTTTGAAGGCTTCCAGAAAAGCGGTTCGTGACATGTCGGGTCTCCTTTCGGCACCAAGGTGACCCGAACCCGAATGACATTCAATTGCATGACATCTGATGTCACGGTCTGGTGAGGCAAGTTTATCGGCGGCGGATGTCAGTGGAACAGCTTGCGCAGGCCGTCTTGGCGGAGAGACAGGGCGCCCCGGCGAGGTGGAATTCCGCGGTGAACCTGCCTTCGGCTTAACCCAGCAGCTGCCCCAGTTTCATCGCAACGCCCATATTGCCCGAGATTTTGAGCTTGCCCAAAGCGACACCTGTCATCGGGTTCAGTTTTCCGGTCAGAAGCTTGGTCAGGTTGTCCTGCGAGATGCGGATCGTGCAATCCGTTTCCTGGTCCCGTGTCGATGCCTGACTGTCGGCCAGAACAATCACGCCGTCCTCGCCACAATCGAATTTCAATGAGCCGTCAAAGGTTTTGCCGTTCAGGCCTTTTTGAATTTCGTCGGCGATATGCTGAAGCATCCGGGTTCCTTTCGCAGTTACCGAATGCGTAAAACGTCAGGTATCGAACAGGCAAGGCTGACCCGACTGGAACTTCCGATCACGATGCGCCAAGGCTCTGAACGGTTCGCGCGCACGGCTCGCCATCGTAGAAAGCGTCAAGAACGGCCTGGAACTCGGCCGGAGCATCTGCCACCGAGGAAAACAAGGTCATCGAAGAGCGAAGCTTTTTCGCGTCAACCCCGCCCAGTATGTCGCTGGCGTCGCGCCTCTGATGCAGCAACATCAACGAGGCCGCTTGCGTCAGACGGTGGCGCAGTACCGGGTGGTTCAGATAGCGCTTGGCTTCATCCAGATCTTCGATGCCGTAAAGCTGCGCCATATGCGATTGGCCCAGCTCGGCCAGTTGCGGAAAAACGAACCACATCCAATGGCTGGTCTTCTGCCCCTGTTCCAGTTCGCGCAGGACATCGGCCCAGACCGTATCCTGCGCTTCGATGAACATTTCCAGTTCGTCGTTCAGACCGTCATCTTCGGTCACTTGGACAACCGCTTGTCGCGCGCGGCCAGCAGTTTCAACCGCAGCGCGTTCAGTTGGATGAAGCCCGCGGCGTCTTTCTGATCATAGGCGCCCGCGTCTTCTTCGAAGGTCACATGCGCCTCGGAATACAGCGAGTGATCCGACCAGCGGCCCACGGTCGAGGCCAGACCCTTGTACAGCTTCACCCGCACGGTGCCGGTGACGTGTTCCTGGCTCTTGTCGATGGCGGCTTGCAGCATTTCACGTTCAGGCGAGTACCAGAAGCCGTTGTAGATCAGTTCCGCATATTGCGGCATCAACTGATCCTTCAGATGCATCGCGCCCCGGTCCATGGTGATGGATTCGATGCCGCGATGCGCCTCAAGCAGGATGGTGCCGCCGGGTGTTTCATAGATGCCGCGCGACTTCATGCCAACAAAGCGACCTTCAACAAGGTCCAGTCGGCCAATGCCGTGCTTGCCGCCATATTCGTTCAGCTTGGTCAGGATGGTCGCGGGGCTCATCGCCTCGCCATTGATACTGACCGCGTCGCCTTTTTCAAAGCCGATCTCGATGAATTCCGGCTGATCGGGCGCGTCCTCGGGGTGGACGGTGCGCTGATAGACATAGTCGGGCGCCATATCGGCTGGGTCTTCCAGAACCTTTCCTTCGGACGAGGTGTGCAGCAGGTTGGCATCGACCGAGAAGGGGGCCTCGCCGCGCTTGTCCTTGGCGATCGGGATCTGGTTCTGTTCGGCGAATTCCAGCAGCTTGGTGCGGCTTGTCAGATCCCACTCGCGCCAGGGTGCGATCACTTTGATGTCGGGGTTCAGCGCATAGGCCGCCAGTTCGAACCGCACCTGATCGTTGCCCTTGCCGGTCGCGCCGTGGGCGACCGCATCAGCACCGGTGGCTTCGGCGATTTCGACCAGACGTTTCGAAATCAGGGGGCGCGCGATGGACGTGCCCAGCAGGTACAGACCTTCGTACTGCGCATTGGCGCGGAACATCGGGAAGACGAAGTCGCGCACGAATTCCTCGCGGATATCCTCGATATAGATGTTCTCGGGCTTGATCCCGAGCAGCTCGGCCTTTTTGCGAGCGGGCTCCAGCTCTTCGCCCTGTCCCAGATCGGCGGTGAAGGTGACGACCTCACAGCCATATTCGGTCTGCAACCATTTCAGGATGATCGAGGTATCAAGGCCACCGGAATAGGCCAGAACAACTTTCTTGGGCGCGGACATCTGACTTCCCCTTATGCGTAAGACGATTGGCCCCTAGCGGGTTTTCGACGTGGGGGCAAGTTGTGAGGATTGACGCAGTACCTGAATTGAGGTGAAACGGGTGCAGAGAATAACAAGCATTGGTTGAAGGGGCGGTTTCAAATGTTGGGATGGCAAATATTTGTGCATTCGGTGCGGATGGTATTTGGAAACATCAAGCAGGTGCTGCAGATTACGGTTGGCCCTGCCCTGATTGCGACAATCATCATCGTGGGCGTGTTCATGGCGCTTGGTATTCCGCTTGAGGCGCTGGATGAAAACGCAGTCGATCTGCCACCGGGTGTAACCGCAGGTTCAGCCTTTGTTTTTGTGGTCGTTTTGCTGGCGGTAATGTTCGTCACCATGTTCTGGATCGCGGTGTCATGGCACCGCTTCATCCTGATGGAAGAGTACCCCACGGGAATACTTCCGACATTCCGTTTCGACAGGATTCTTGCCTATTTCGGTCGCTTCCTGATGTTGGGGATTTTGATGGTGATCGCTTATATCCCCATGGGTCTGGTCGCTGCTGCATTAGGCGAAGGTTTTGCAGGGCTTTCGATCATTCTGATGATTGCATACTCCGTTTTTCTGGTCGTATGCTTCTATCGCCTGTCAATTATTCTGCCCGCGGCGGCGATAGGAAATCCCATATCGCTCGGTGAGGCATGGAACAACACATCCGGGGTCAGTGGTGCAATCTTGTTGCTGCTCCTCGTTGCATTCCTGTTCCAGGTGTTGGTGCAGCTGGCTTTCGCCGCCTTGGCAATAATACCGGTGCTGGGCGTTTTACTGACCGTGTTCTTCGGCACGCTCATCCTTCCGATGATCAACGTCAGTATCTTTACCACAATGTACGGCGTCTTCATCGAAAAGCGCGAACTGTCCTGAGCGGCGTACACATATGTATTCCTTGCCCTTATCGCGATGATGGGGCAGGGAAACGGGCATGACTGATTTCATGACCCGCGCCCGCGCAGCCGAACAGGCGATGCGCTCTGTGTTTCCGGCGACGCCATTGCAGCGGAATGCCCATCTGTCTGACCGCTACGGCGCCGATATCTGGCTCAAGCGTGAGGACCTCAGCCAGGTGCGGTCTTACAAGATCCGTGGTGCGTTCAATGCCATGCGCAAGCAGCAGGGGCAGGACCTGTTTGTCTGTGCCAGTGCTGGCAACCACGCGCAGGGCGTGGCGTTCATGTGTAAGCATCTGGACGTGCGCGGCGTGATCTTCATGCCGGTAACGACGCCGCAGCAGAAAATTCAAAAGACCCGCATTTTCGGCGGCGACAATATCGAGATCCATCTGACCGGCGACTATTTCGATGATACTCTGGCGGCCGCTCAAGCCTGGTGCACGCAACAGGGCGGATATTTCCTGTCTCCTTTTGACGACGCTGATGTCATCGAAGGCCAGGCCTCACTGGCGGTCGAGATCGAAGAGCAATTGGGCAGTGTGCCGGATCATATCGTTCTGCCGGTTGGCGGCGGTGGCATGTCCTCTGGCGTGGCCACATGGTTCGGGGATCGCAGCCATTGTCTGTTTGTCGAACCGGCCGGAGGTGCCTGTTTGCGCGCTGCTTTGGCTGCGGGGCACCCTGTTTCGCTGGATCATGTGGATACCTTCGTCGATGGCGCTGCGGTCGGCCGAATTGGCGAGAAACCGTTCGAATTGTTGAAATCACGCCATCTGTCGGATGTGCTGGTTCTGTCCGAGGACCGAATCTGCACCACCATGATCGAGATGCTGAATGTCGAAGGCATTGTTCTGGAGCCCGCCGGCGCGCTGGCGATCGAAGCGGTGGGCGATATTCAAAGCTTTGTACGGGGCAAGACCGTGGTCTGCGTGACATCCGGAGGCAATTTCGATTTCGAACGCCTGCCCGAGGTCAAAGAACGCGCCCAACGCTATTCCGGGGTGAAGAAGTATTTCATCCTGCGCCTGCCGCAGCGCCCCGGCGCGTTGAAGGAGTTTCTGGGTATTCTCGGCCCCGAGGACGATATCGCCCGCTTTGAATACATGAAAAAATCGGCTCGCAATTTCGGTTCGGTTTTGATCGGGATTGAAACCCGCAAGCCTGAAAACTTCATGCGTCTGTTCGCGCATCTGGATGAGGCAGGGTTCACCTACACGGATATAACCGAAGACGAAACGCTGGCGCAGTTCGTGATTTAATCCAGATTCTGGCGCAGCTCAGCCTCGAATTTCTGTTTCGAGCTGTCAAATACGGCCAGAATAGCGGGCAGATCGACATCCTCGCCCTGACCCGCGGCCGCCTGCCGTTCGCCGTCCTGACAGAGTTTCGAGAACTGGTCGAATCCAAGACTGAGCGCGCTGCCCTTCAGGAAATGCAGGTTCTGTTCCAGCTCGGACCGGCTTGTATCCTGATGCAGGCGGGCGATGACCTCCTGCACTTCCTCCAGAAAGATGTCGACCACCTCATCAAACTCATCCGGGCCAACCTCGTCCCGCAATTGTCGGACTCTGCCCCAGTGGATCATACTGCGTCACCTGCTGTTGAACATGCGGTTTCAGGAATAGGCAACACCAGTAAAAACCGGGTTAACAGCCAAGCGGGATTGCGGCCTTCGGTCTTCACCGGATGTTAAAACCGTCGCCACTAGGATCGCCCTGTGTGAATGAACGCATCAGGTCAGAGGGTAAATGGTGCCAAGGGCGAGTCTTGAGGAAACCAGATCAGATCTGGATTTCGGCGCGATCCGTAAGGTGCTGGTTGTTGATGACAGCCGTTTGCAGCGGCGCATCCTGGTTGCATCGCTCAGAAAGTGGGGCTTTGAGGTGGTCGAGGCCGATACGGGCGATGCGGCCCTGGCGCATTGTCTGGACGATCCGCCTGATCTTGTTCTCAGCGATTGGGTCATGCCGGGGATGAGCGGGCTTGAGTTCTGCAATGCGTTTCGCGCCCTGGATACCGATCAATATTGTTATTTCATCCTTCTGACTTCCAAAAGTGAAAAGCAGGAGGTTGCGCGCGGACTGGATGCCGGGGCAGACGACTTTCTGATCAAACCCCTGGAGGCGGATGAGTTGCGGGCGCGCATATCCGCAGGCGCGCGCATTCTGGACATGCAGCGCGAGCTTTCACAGAAAAACCGCCTGATCGAATCCGCGCTGGAAGAACTCAGGCTGGCGCATGACGCGATCGACAAGGACCTCATGCAGGCCCGAAAAATCCAGGAATCGCTGGTTCCGGAATTTACGCGGAGCTTTGGAAAATCCCGGGTCAGCCTGTTGTTGAAACCCTGCGGCCATATCGGAGGAGACCTTGTTGGCATGTTCTCGCCCGGGGTCAATCGGCTGGGGTTCTACAGCATAGATGTATCCGGGCATGGCATCACCTCGGCCATGATGACGGCGCGTCTGGGCGGTTATCTTTCCAGCAAGCATTTCGATCAAAATGTCGCAATGGAAAAGAGGTTCAACAAATTCTATGCACTGCTGCCTCCGGAAGACGTCGCAAGCATGCTCAATTCCCGATTGATGGCGGATGAGGGGATCGAGGAATATTTCACGATGGTCTACGCCATTGTGGATCTTCGAAACGGGCATCTCAAGATGGTGCAGGCCGGGCATCCGCATCCGCTTCTGCTGCGGCAGGATGGCAGCACTGAATTTCTGGGTGATGGCGGGTTGCCGATCGGGCTGATCGAAGATGCGAGTTTTCAGCAAATCGAGATTCACATGAAACCCGGCGACAAACTGTTGGTGTATTCGGACGGGTTTACCGAATGTCAGCTTGCCGAAGGCGGTTTGCTAGAGGAAGACGGTTTGCGACAGATGGCCCAGCAGTGCATTTCTGAAAAGGGCGGGTCGGAGTTTCTGGACGACATGTTCTGGCGATTGACCCAGGAGATTTCGCCCAAAGATGGCATTGGGGATGACGTATCCGCCGTTTTCTTTGAATATAACGGGCCTTAAAGCGAACTGAGATGCATTTCCGCAAAGTGCCGGTCACCGTCATTGCCCAGCAATTCAACGGCATCGGCGACTTTCATCCACAGTGCTTCGTGGAATGCCTCGCTCGGCGGGCCTTTGCGGCGTACGGGACGGGCGCGGTAGATCAGGCAGACCTTTTCGGCCCACAGATCGTATTCGGGCATAAAGGTGAACCGACGAAAAGCGCCGATGCGACGCGGGTTGGCAACGTGCCACCCGGTTTCTTCATAGACTTCGCGATGCAAGGCCGAAATCGGTGATTCGCCCGGATCGATGCCTCCACCCGGCAATTGCAGATCCGGGGCCGGTTCGGTCTGACAGGTCAACAGCAATTGGCCGCCACGTGGCAAAAGGGCATATACGCCAACCCTTCGGGTGTATTTCCGCCCCGTCTCGGGGGTTTCACCGAACCGCCTGATCATGTATGGCCCCTTTCAACCCGATCTGTACGACCTATATGGTGCCGGTATGCCAACCCGTGGCGTGTAAGGAAACCCCATGTCTCTTGGAACAAAAATCGCGTGGGACGATACTGTCCTGCCCTTTCAACTTGATGCATCCGACATGCGCGGCCGCGTGGCCCGTCTGGATGGCGTGCTGGAAGGTATCCTGAAACAGCATGACTATCCCGAGCAGGTCGAGGCGCTTGTTGCCGAGATGGCCTTGCTGACCGCGTTGATCGGCCAAACGGTTGCGTTGCGCTGGAAACTGTCGTTGCAGGTACAGTCCAAAGGGGCGGTGCGCATGATCGCAACCGACTATTATGCGCCGCAGAAAGAGGGCCAGCCCGCCCAGATTCGGGCTTATGCCAGTTTTGACCGGGACCGGCTTTCCAATTCCGCACCGTTCGATCAGGTGGGCGAAGGGTATTTTGCGATCATGATCGATCAGGGTGAGGGCACGCAGCCGTATCAGGGCATTACCCCGCTGGCCGGTGGATCACTGAGTGCGTGCGCCGAGGCGTATTTTGCACAATCCGAACAGCTGCCGACGCGGTTTTCGCTGAGCTTCGGCAAATCGACCGAGCCGGGCGTGGGCGAGCATTGGCGTGCAGGCGGCATCATGCTGCAACACATGCCCAAAGCGTCGCCCTTTGCCGCGTCGGGCGAAGGAACCGGTGACATTCTGACCGCTGCCGATCTGGTCGACGGCGAAGAAGGTGAAAACTGGGGTCGCGTCAATATCCTGCTGGATACCGTCGAGGAATTGGAGATGATCGGCCCCTCTGTTGCGCCGACCGACCTTCTGGTTCGCCTGTTTCACGAGGAACAGCCGCGTGTCTATGATGCGCAATCTGTGCAATTTGGCTGTACCTGTTCCGAGGATCGTGTGCGACAGAGCCTGTCGATCTATTCGGCCAAGGATATCGAAAAGATGACCACGCCCGAGGGCGAAGTCACCGCGGATTGTCAGTTCTGCGGGGCTCATTATGTGTTGGACCCGGCAACTGTCGGGTTCGATGCCGAAGACCCCAAAGGTGCATGACCTGGTTGAAAAGATCCGGGCGGCCCTGCGCCGCCCCGGTCACGGGTCCAGCGACTTTGACCTGAACCCGGATACCGTTCTGCCGCCCGGACGACGGTTGCGACCCGCCGGTGTTCTGGTGGCCATTTCGCTGGCTGATGCCACACCGCAGGTTATCCTGACCAAACGCTCATCCGCGTTGAAGCATCACCCGGGCCAGATCGCCTTTCCCGGTGGCAAACAGGACGAAACCGATGCTGATGTTACGGCTGCGGCGCTGCGGGAAGCTGAGGAAGAGATCGGCCTGCCCCCGGAAATGCCCGAGATCCTGGGATTTCTGTCGACGCATGAGACCGTGACCTCGTTCACTGTGACACCGGTTGTCGCAGTTTTGCGGGACAGGTTCCAACCCGTGCCTGAACCCGGAGAAGTGGACGAAGTTTTCTCGACCCCCCTTGCCCATCTTTTGAATCCTGAGAATTATCTGGTCGAGTCGCGCCGATGGCGCGGCCAAAGACGCAGATACTACGCAGTTCCGTACGGCCCCTATTACATCTGGGGCGCGACCGCCCGCATATTGCGCGGGCTTGCTGCACGGGTGAATGAATGATGCTGATTGACGAAGCCTGGATCAGTGAACCAGCGACCCAAAAGGTCTGTTCGGCGCTGACCTCATCCGGGGCTCAGGCGCTTTTCGTGGGTGGATGCGTGCGCAACGCGCTGCTTGGCGCACCAGTGTCGGATATCGACATTGCCACCGATGCAAAGCCCGGGCAGATCGTCGAGCTGGCGCAGGCTGCCGGGCTCAGGGCCATTCCGACCGGCATCGAGCATGGTACGATCACAGTGGTCAGCGCGGGCATCCCGCACGAGGTCACCACCTTCCGCCGTGACGTGGAAACAGATGGCCGCCGCGCGGTCGTGGCTTTTTCCGATCATGTCGAAGAAGACGCGGCGCGACGGGATTTCACCATGAACGCGCTCTATGCCCAACCCGATGGAACCGTGCTGGACCCTCTGGGTGGTCTTCCCGACCTCGAGGCCCGGTTGGTGCGGTTCATCGGAACCGCCGAGAACCGCATTCGCGAAGACTATCTCCGCTCGCTTCGCTACTTCCGTTTTCACGCCTGGTACGGGGATCCGGATGGCGGTTTCGACCCCGATGTCCTGGCCGCCATCGGCGCCAATCTTGACGGGCTGGAGTCATTGTCGCGCGAGCGGATCGGGGCAGAGCTGCTGAAATTGCTGGCGTCACCTGATCCGGCCCCTGCCGTTGCGACCATGCGCAGTACCGGTGTTTTGGCCCGTGTGCTGCCGGGGGCGGACGATCGGTCTTTGGCCCCTTTGATCGCGCTGGAACAGGCGGCTGGTGCCGATCCCGATCCGGTGCGTCGCCTGGCAGCCATTGCCTCGCCCGATGATGCCGCGACATTGCGGTTGAGCCGTTCGCAGTTGCAACGCCTGATCAGGATGCGTGAAGAAGCACAGTCCAAAACCAGTATTGCTGAACTGGGATACCGCTATGGCGATGAAGGGGGATTGCACGAGACGCTTTTGCGCTGCGCCTTTCTGGAACAATCCTGGTCCGAAGATTTGCGTCGCGATCTGCATGCAGGCGCAGCAGCGCGTTTCCCTGTCCAGGCCAGAGATCTGATCCCCAACTTCACCGGCCCGGCGCTGGGCAAGAAGTTGGCCGAGCTGGAAAAACGCTGGATCGCATCCGGTTTTGCGCTGTCACGCGAAGAGTTGCTGGCACATTAGCGCGAAGTCTCAAAAGGGGATGACATCTCGGATCCTTTGTGCTTAGGTGCGCCTGTCACATGGATGGAGGAATGCGAATGTATTACGGGATCTGGTTCGGCTAAAGCCGGGACACCTGCCCCGTAAAGGGTGGTGTTCAGGCGCCATCTTTCTTCGCACGTCTATTTTCCTGCTCAATCGGAGCACTATCCATGTTTCGCTATTTCGAAAACCTTGTTGACCCTTTTGTTGCCTACCGTGAGGCTGACACTCCGCCGACGCGGTTGTGGCCCTTCATGCTGGATTATTCGCGGCCCTTTATTCGGGTATTTTTCTGGGCGGCGCTGGTTTCCATAATCGTCGCGGGTGTTGAAATCGGGCTGATCTACTACATGGGTCGCGTCGTGGATCTGTTGGGCGGCACGCCGGCAGAGGTCTGGCAAAATCACGGAACGGAATTGCTGCTGATGGCAGCCTTTGTGTTGCTGTTGCGTCCGCTTCTGCATTTGGTCGACGTACTTCTGCTGAACAATACGATTTTGCCGAACTTCGGTACGCTGATCCGTTGGCGTGCGCACAAACACGTGTTGCGTCAGTCGGTTGGCTGGTTCGAAAACGACTTTGCCGGGCGGATTGCAAACCGGATCATGCAGACACCTCCGGCGGCGGGTGAAGTGGTCTTTCAGGTTTTTGACGCGATTTCCTTTTCGCTGGCCTATTTGATCGGTGCGGCGATCCTGCTGTATGCGGCGGATCCGCGTTTGTTGATCCCGCTGCTGATCTGGTTCGGATTCTACGCCATGCTGGTGCGCTGGACCGTTCAGCGTGTTGGTCCGGCGTCAAAAGCGGCCTCGGATGCGCGTTCGACGGTCACGGGGCGGGTGGTGGACAGCTATACCAACATCCATTCGGTCAAAATGTTTGCCCATGGCCCGCAAGAGCTGGACTATGCCCGCGAGGCGATCGAGGAAACCCGTCGGACATTTCAGATTGAAATGCGGATTTTCACTATTATGGATGCCGTTCTGGTCACTTTGAACGGTATGCTGATCGTGGGTGTTGTGGGCTGGGCGATTGCCTTGTGGATGCAAGGCAGCGCTTCGGTCGGTGTTGTTGCGGCGGCTACGGCCTTGACCCTGCGCTTGAATGCCATGACCGGATGGATCATGTGGGCCCTGACCAGCTTTTTCCGCCAACTTGGTATCGTGTCCGAGGGGATGGAGACCATTGCCCAGCCCATCGATTTGCTTGATGCACCGACTGCGAAGCCACTGCAACTCAGCAAGGGTGAGATCCAGATCCGCGACCTCTCGCATCACTATGGTCGCGAGGCCGGCGGTTTGGACCATATCGACCTGACCGTCCGGCCCGGCGAAAAGATTGGTTTGATCGGGCGGTCTGGCGCGGGAAAATCGACCCTAGTAAAGCTGCTTTTGCGGTTTTACGACGTTGAGCGTGGCGCAATTCTGATTGACGATCAAAACATTGCGGATGTCACGCAGGACAGTCTGCGGAGCCATATCGGCATGGTTCAGCAAGATAGCGCGTTGCTGCACCGGTCGGTGCGCGACAACATCCTCTATGGCCGTCCGGATGCGTCCGAGGCACAGATGATCGCCGCTGCCAAACAGGCCGAAGCACATGAGTTCATCCTCGATTTGCAGGATCCGCAGGGTCGCACCGGGTACGACGCGCATGTCGGTGAACGGGGGGTGAAGCTGTCAGGTGGCCAGCGGCAGCGTGTGACGCTGGCGCGGGTGATCCTGAAGGATGCACCGATCTTGTTGTTGGATGAGGCGACATCCGCCCTAGATTCCGAGGTCGAAGCGTCAATTCAGGAAACTCTCTACGGCATGATGCAAGGAAAAACCGTGATCGCCATTGCCCACAGGCTTAGTACCATCGCGCAGATGGATCGCATTCTGGTGATGGATGCAGGCCGTATCGTCGAGGAAGGCACGCATTCTGATCTTCTGGCGCAAGGTGGCCTTTACGCCCAATTCTGGGCGCGGCAATCTGGTGGCTTCATGAACCCGGAGGCCGCTGAATGAGGATTGCCGACCTCATCTATCCGTTCAGGAACACCGAAACGCCCCCACCGCAGACGTTGGGGGCGTTCATCCGCTGGAGCCTTTCCGGGGCGTGGCCGATGCTGTTTGTTGCGGCGTTCTTCTCGGCCATTGCAGGCGCGATGGAGGCGGTCACGGCATGGATACTGGGCCGCGTGATTGATGTGGCGACCGCCAGCGGACCCGAGAATTTTCTGACCGCTTCTAATATGTGGATGATCCTCGGTGCGGTCGCCTTCTTCATGTTGCTTCGCCCGATCCTGTTTGGCCTGTCATCCTTGTCGAACAATTATATTGTCATGCCAAACATCACACCTTTGGTTCTGGCCAAGTTGAACCGTTGGACCTTGGGTCAGTCAGTGACCTATTTCGACGATGATTTTGCCGGTCGGATCGCGCAAAAGCAGATGCAGACATCGAACGCCATGGCTTCGGTCGTGTCGGAAACGATCAGCGCGATTGTGTTTGCCCTGGCGTCTCTGGTGGGGTCTTTGCTCTTGTTAGGGTCTATTCATCCTTTGGTGATGCTGCCCTTCGCGGCATGGCTGGCTGTGTATTTCATGCTGGTGCGCTGGTATCTGCCGCGCATCCGCAAACGTTCCGCCGCGCGGGCCGGGGCGCGGGCGATGGTGTCCGGGCAGGTGGTCGATACGATCACCAACATCAAAACCGTGAAGCTGTTCGCCCACTCGAAATTCGAAGATCAGGCGGCGCGTGAATCGATGGTGGATCTGCGTGAAAAATCGCTGGATTTCGGCAAGTTGTCGGCGAGTTTCCGGTTCATCCTCATGACACTGGCCGGTGTCCTGCCTGTCTTGCTGCTGGGCGCGACTTTGTGGCTGTGGCAGGGCGGCATGGCGACCGCCGGGGATATCGTGGCTGCCGGGGCGGTTTCGATCCGTATTGCTCAGATGACCGGTTGGGTCAGTTTCACCTTGATGGGGCTGTATGCCAATGTCGGTGAAATCGAAAACGGGATGAAAACGCTGGCCAAGCGTGACCGGGTCGAAGATATGTGCGGGGCGAAGGACCTAGACGTGACCGAAGGGTCGATTTCCTTCGAAGGCGTCAGCTTTGCTTACGGGCGCGATATCGGTGGCGTCACGGACTTGAGCCTGACCGTCAACCCGAGCGAAAAGCTGGGCATCGTCGGTGCATCCGGGGCGGGGAAATCCACGCTCGTCTCACTGTTGCTCAGGCTCTATGACAGGGAAAGTGGCGCCATTCGTATCGACGGCCAGGACGTGTCACAGGTGACGCAGGACAGCCTGCGCCGACAGATAGGTATGGTCACGCAGGAAACGGCGATGTTCAACCGGTCTGCTCGTGAGAACATTCTGTATGGCCGGCCGGACGCCTCAGAGGCCGAGATGATTGAGGCCGCAAAAAAGGCCGAAGCGCATGATTTCATCCTGAGTCTTGAAGATGCTCATGGTCGAAAAGGCTATGATGCTCATCTGGGTGAACGGGGCGTGAAACTCAGCGGCGGGCAGCGACAACGGATCGCTCTGGCGCGCGCCATTCTGAAAGATGCTCCAATTCTGGTTCTCGACGAGGCGACATCGGCGCTGGATTCCGAGGTTGAAGCTTCGATTCAGACCGCGCTGCATCGGGTGATGCAGGGTAAAACGGTGCTGGCCATTGCGCACCGGCTGTCGACACTCAGCGAAATGGACCGGATTGTTGTTTTGGACGAGGGCAGGATCGCCGAAACCGGAACGCATGAGGCGCTGCTGGACCTGGGTGGGCTGTATGCGCGGTTCTGGCACCGCCAGTCGGGCGGGTTCATTCAGGCAGAAGCTGCGGAATAAGGGTTTTTTTGCTGCGAAAGCCCAGCTATCAGGCCTCTTATGACGCAGCAATTCATAATCACACGGCTTGGACATCAGGGCGACGGTATTGCCGATGGCCCTGTTTACGCCCCTCGTACCCTTCCCGGCGAGATCGTCAGCGGCACCATTGTTGGCCAGCAATTGACCGATATCCGGGTCGAGACACCGTCCGAACACCGTGTCAAAGCCCCTTGCCGCCACTACAAAGCGTGTGGTGGCTGCCAGTTGCAGCACGCATCCGATGCATTTGTGGCCGACTGGAAACTGCAAGTCGTCCGCAAGGCGCTGACGGCGCAGGATCTCGAAGCACCCCTGCGCCCGATACACACATCGCCCGAACGGTCACGTCGGCGGGCTACGATTGCCGTAAGGCGCACGAAAAAGGGCACATTGGCGGGGTTTCACGGTCGTGCATCCGGCACGATCACCGAGATACCCGATTGCCGCTTGCTTGACCCGGCCTTGATCGTGGCCATTCCCGTGGCCGAGGCGCTTGCCACCCTGGGCGCAAGCCGCAAGGGCGTTCTGGCTGTCACGCTCACACTGTCCGAAGCTGGTCTGGATGTGGCCGTAACAGGTGGCAAGCCGCTGGACGGCCCCTTGGAACTGGCGTTGGCGCAGGCGACCGAGAAACATGGGCTGGCCCGGCTCAGTTGGGATGATGAGGTTATTGCCATGCGGCATGCGCCGGTTCAGCGCTTTGGAGCAGCCGGAGTCACGCCACCCTCCGGAGCTTTCTTGCAAGCAACAAAGGACGGAGAAAAGGCTCTGTCAAAGGCAGTTTCCGAGGCTACACGCGGTGCGAAACGTATCGCTGACCTGTTTGCAGGCAGCGGAACGTTCTCTTTGCCGTTGGCGGAAAGCGCCGAAGTTCACGCGGTTGAAGGCGAGGCCGCCATGATCGAGGCGTTTGATCAGGGCTGGCGCAGGGCACAGGGGCTGAAACGCGTCACGACCGAGGCCCGCGACCTGTTTCGCCGCCCGCTGATGCCGGACGAGCTGAAATCTTTTGACGCCATTGTTCTGGACCCGCCTCGCGCCGGTGCCGAAGCGCAGGTAAACGAGATAGCACAGGCGCAACGCCCGGTGATCGCTTATGTCTCGTGCAATCCCGTCACCTTTGCGCGCGATGCAAAAACGCTGGTTAACGCGGGTTACACCCTTGAATGGGTACAGGTCGTTGACCAATTTCGGTGGTCGTCACATACGGAACTCGCTGCGCGGTTTGTTCTCAACGCCGCATCTTGATCTTACTGGGGAAGCTGACACATGGGGTCCAAACAGCGTTTGCTGAATATTATCGAAGCGCCCGTTTTCGGGCGGTTCATAACGGCCGTGATCATTTTCAATGCCATTCTTTTGGGGATGGAGACATCGCCGACCCTGATGGAACTGGCAGGTCCTTTGATCGTGGCGCTGGACAGGCTTTGCCTGGCGATCTTTGTGGCTGAAATTTCCATGAAGCTGATTGCCACCGGGCGCAGGTTCTTCACAAATGGCTGGAACATATTCGATTTCCTGATCGTTGGAATTGCCCTGGTTCCCAGCGCCGGGGGTCTGTCGGTGCTGCGCGCCCTGCGAATTCTGCGGGTGTTGCGCGTGATTTCCGTGGCGCCTCGTCTGCGTCGCGTGGTCGAAGGGTTCATCTCGGCCCTTCCGGGCATGGCCAGCGTGTTTCTGCTGATGGCAATTCTGTTTTATATCGGTTCGGTAATCTCGACCAAGCTGTTTTCGGAAACGTTCCCGGATTGGTTCGGCGATCTGGGCCTGTCTGCTTATACGCTGTTCCAGATCATGACGTTGGAAAGCTGGTCGATGGGCATCGTGCGCCCGGTGATGGAGGTCTATCCCTATGCCTGGGTCTTCTTTGTTCCCTTCATCATGGTCACGACCTTTGCGGTGGTGAACCTGTTGGTGGGTCTGATCGTCAATTCGATGCAGGATGCCCATCATGCCGAGGATGAGGTTAAAACCGATGCCTATCGCGACGAGGTTCTGGAACGGCTGGAAAGCATTGAACGTAGACTGGCCGAGCAGTCGAACATCAAAATGTGATTTCAGTTTTTCCAATTTTTGGCATAATGATCAAAAAAAGCAGAGCAGGCAGTGAAACATGGATCGTCGAGTATTCGGTTTAGGCGCGTTGGCAACGCTGAGCCTTTCGGCTTGTGCCTCTAGCGGCCCAAGATTTCTGACTTACAACGGACCCGAGGTGACCTCTTTGGTGGTCAACAAGGGCACGCGCAAACTTTACTTGTTGCACAACGAAAAGATCCTTAAGGAATATGACGTCGATTTGGGGTTTGCCCCGAATGGAACGAAGAACCAGCGCGGTGACGGTAGAACGCCCGAGGGCACCTATCTGATCGACCGTCGCAACCCCAGAAGCCGGTATCACCTATCGCTGGGCATTTCTTATCCCAACTCGCAGGATGTCGCCAAAGCCAAGGCTGCGGGCGTTGATCCGGGTGGGGATATCTTCATCCACGGTGAACCCAATCTGCGTTCTGAGCGGAGACGCGCAAAAAAGAAGCGGGATTGGACAGCTGGATGCATCGCGGTCAAGAATGACGAAATCGAAGAGATTTACGCGATGGTTAACAAAGGTACGCTGATAACCCTGCGCCCTTAGGCCGTTTTTGGCGCCCAGTCACTGAACCCGAATGCCTCATAGTCGCGCTGATAGGCGTCAACCGCCAGCGCTTCGAGGTTTTTGTCGTAGATCAGCTGCAAAGCGTAGGGTTCATCCGGTGCGCAGGAGCCAGGCTGAGGCGGGTTTGAATGCCCCATGCTGCGCGCCAGATTCGGCAGATCGGTCATCAGATCCTCCTCTCTCAGAATCAGATCCGGCAGAGTGAAGGATGCGATCCCTTCCAACGTCCTGGACTGGCTGCACCACGTGCCGTCCACACGGACCGGTGTCTGCCCGTTGAGGTTGAGGCGCAGAAAGTTCAGAAAGCCCGAAAACGCTTCGCGGTGCTGTTCGACAGAATAATTGTTGTCCCTCACTTGCCCCGGAATCGGCAGCTTGAGCCGGTTGCGAAGATAATTCCGCACCATCTTATAGCTGCCCGGCCCCGTGTTCAGAATATGACTGCAAAACGCCGTATGTGCCCGGGCCAGAGGGTGACGCAGGACGGTAAATTGCCGATGACCGGGATGGCCCTGCTTCCATGACCGGACCTGTTTGCGATTTCGATCCGTGATCAGCTTGTCGGTCTGACATCCGTCCAGATCAGCCAGCCATTGCACGATAAGAGGCTCTATCCCGCCCCGAATGGGCAAATACATCAAAGGAGACCTTGCAGCGGCAACATAAAGCGGTACAGACGCGCCGCGCTGCGGCTCAAAGCTTGTTGACCGATGCAATCCGAACCGATCCTGATCGCACAGGGCTTGTTTCAGTTCATCAGGATTGGTGACCTTCGACAAAGCCGGCGCCGGGTTTTGCGGTTTCAGGGTATCATCCAGTCGGGTCAGCCGCCCCTCAACCCCCAGCCATGCAGCCAGCCCGTTTATGACCTCCAGCTCGGTCAGGTCGTCATAGTGAATGAAGAACCCGGTTTGGCCTGTCTTTTGCAGGTGCCGTTGCACCATAAGCTGATGGTCTTGCAGCTGGTTCAGGTAATCCGAAAATTCGTCGGCGTCGAAGTCAACCTGCGCGTCGACGCGGCGTTTCACATTCTTCAGCAGCCACTGCTGCGTTTTCTGTGCTATTTTCAGCGACAGGTAGCTGTCCAATGGGTTGCGGGTCAGAATGATCTTGGCGCAGCGCGGATCGTTCAGCATGGGTTTCAGGATACGTGGGTCATGGTCTTCGAAATATCGAAAGCCATTGATGTCACCCGGTGCTGATTTGATCGCCTTGAGCATTCGTACGGGGTCCGCATCCCGGTCTTCCAGCGACAGGCCAAGCAGACGATCGGATTTCAGGCTGCCCGCAAAATGCGGATTGAACGCCTCTCCGTGACAGGTGACCCCTTCCAGCGCGTTCAGGTTGGCCTCAAGCAGGTTCGAACCTGTGCGCATGGCGGCCAGAATCACGAAGTAATCAAAATGGGCTGACATGGGCAATCACTGCACCAGATACGGTTTTCGGTATGGCTTTTCCTGGCGACCGAACACATCGTCCGCCGGGAAATCACCCATCAGATATGGGTGCATTCCCTGATTCTTGAGGTTTTGCAGGAACTTCCCGAATCCGGACAGTTCGACCATGGTTGGCACTTCGGTCAGATGGCTGGTCTGCTGCATGCCGATTTCTTCTAGAATGCCCAGCAAGGCATCCATCGGAGATTCAATGAAGTCGGCCAGCGTCCAACTGCGCATCCGCGCCTTGGTCCAGACCGATGTCAGCACCTCCAGCTGCTTGGTTTCAATTTGTTGCAGGCGCGCCGCCTCACTTCGGATTTCCGAGAAATTCATATTGGACCGGAACAGTGGGATCGCCCAAGCGCCGGTGATGACCGAAATCTGAGCGTTCTTGTCCCGTGCCAGAAACCAGTTGATTTCCTGAGTGTCCCGCGGGCTGAACTGGAAACACTGGCGTTCACCGCGCGTATTCCAGATCAGGTTCGACAAAAAGGCGGTCGGGTTATAGTCCCGCAGCGCCGCACTGTCGCTGAGGGCGCCATTTGTTATGGCTTCTCCTTGCGAAAATTCGGCGCGTTCCGGCCCGAATAGATGCCCGTGGACTCTGGCCCCGGTGGTTGCGGCCAACCAAGGTTCGAAATCCTCGAACAGTTCCGAAAAGCCTTGGAATACGGAATATTGTGACGATGTCAGACCGTTTTCACTGCCATGGCGGGGAAACCGGCTTTGCATATACAGCCCGTCGCGCCCACGAGTTCGCCGTTCCACCGCTTTGGAAAACACGCGATCGATCTTGCCCGGATTGGGCTCTGCCGGTTTCATCGCCCCGGCCTGATCTGTCAGGAATGCCTGGTACAATCGCTCTGCGCGGGGCCAGATTTTTCGGGCGACAAAACAATCCGATCGACGCAGCAATTGCAGATGATCGTCATAGAAGATGTGCGGGCGGCCTTGGTAATCGAATTTGGACAGCGTCAGGGACCTGCTTTCAATATGCGTGGAATACAAGCGCGCCAGTGTCTGGAAATAGCTTTCATCCGGAATCCAGACATGACGGAAATACTTGTCATACAGCTTGCGCCTGGGGTCTTGAAGGATTGCCGACAGCGTTTGGCGGGTCAGGCACCACCACTGGCTTCCCATATGCGGAACCAGTCCGTCTGGGATTTTCCTGCGAAAGCCCATCAGACGCTGTAGTTTTACATGTGCGTCGAATAGTTTGCGATGCTTGCGCCACGAAAACGGAAACCGCAGGGTGAACCGTTCATGATCCAGCCCGCCGATGGTCCAGCTGACATCGGATGTCGTCGCGCTTTCGATGAAATCGACACGCGGCCGGTCTGACAGGTAATCGATCAGTTCCTGAACCGGTCGCAAGGGCAGGCAGGCCCCCGAGGCAAGAAATACATGCCGAACTTCGGGGAAACGCTCCAGCATCAACTCGGACGCGCTTTGCGAGGCGGCAACGATACCCCAGCCACCCCAATCGCAGCGATGTCGGTCAGAAAACACGATCGATGGATTGTTCGAACAGGACGCAACAAACCGGGAAAAAACAGTGTCTGGCACCTTGCGATCCACATGGATGACCACCGGGCACCCTGCTGCTGTCCAGTGGCGTGCGACCTGCTCGGCGCGGTCCAGCGAAGTATGAACCAACATGACAATACCCAGACCGCTCATGCCCAGTTTCCTTTCGACATGAGGCCCAGGATCTCAAGCTGTCGCCAGTTGATGTAGGCCTCGGACCATTCGCACCAGAAAACAGGCTTGTCCTCAAGCCGGGTTGCATATGCCTTGTATTCGCCCGAGCCCCGGTAATGCTGGCCACGCTGCAATTCTTCGCGGGCTTTTTCCCCAAGAGTATTGATCAACTTGGCATGAAGCAGTGACCCGCTGGCCTTTTCGCCGCCCCATTCGTCGTAAACCTGGTTGAGCCCGCGCGGCAAAAGCGAATGGGTCGAGCTGACATAAACATAGCGCCGGTTCCATTTTACCAGCGGAATCTTGTTCAGCGCCGGTGCTTTGGAGGGGTTGTCCTGAAAGAACACGCGCGCCCGTGGACCCCCTTGAATCCAAAGGTTCTTGTACTCGGGGTTCTTGGTGATCATGTAATTCCCGGGATCGAACCAGCGCGCGATTTCGAACGGGTTCTGACCTTCGGCATAGGGGTCGGCGTCCACCGGACCTTCGGGGTACATGTCGATCAGCATCGTGCCAAAACTGCGCACGGCACTGCCATCCAGCCAGTCCGTCAAGGCTCGGATTGGACGGGTGTCGCAGAACGGATAGATGAAGAATTCGTCCGGATCGACGCTCAGCACCCAGTGATCGTGCGCGTATTTGCGCAGCAGATAGTTCGACCAGTCCAGACCATAGCTTGCCCGTTTGTAGCTGGTCGTCGTCCGCCAGACCGAAACGTCAGCCTGTTCTTTCAAAAATTCAAAACTGCCATCATCGCTGTTGTTGTCGACAAACAGAAAATGGTTGATGCCCAGTTTGCGATAATATTCAAGAAAGAAGGGCAGGCGAATTTTCTCGTTCCGCACAACGCTCATCAGCAGGATATCATCACGCCGTATGGCCTGTGTGTTGTTGCTGACTGGCTTGAGCTCGCGGCGTCGTTTGAGGCAGCGCAGAATACGGCGCTTGCGCCGCAATCTCATTTTGTAGGACTCAAACAGGCTCACGTGACTGCCCAACCTTTTTATAACGCGAGCTTTCCCCGAACCAGCCGTGACAGTTGGCACGACATGGCATTACCGGTTTATGCCATCTTTGCATCTTCTGACGCAACGTCTTTAAAACCCGCAAACTGTAAACGTGCGGTTGATGCCCTTGTTTTCGTTTTCAATCCCAGCCTTCGCCGTTCATCAGACCCAACTGTTCCAGCTGGCTCCACCCGGTGTAGCGCACCGATTGTGGGGTCCACATGTCCGGCTGGTTGATTATCCCATCGTAGTATGGCCCGAATTGGTCCGGATCATGAAAATGTTGGCGTCGCTGCTTTTCGGTATTGGATTTCTCGATAACGTCCGGCAGGAACTTCGTGTGCAGCAACACGCCCGACGGGGTATCGCCGCCCGGGCCATCATAGGTTTCGTTCAGGCGGCGCGGCAGGGCAGAATGGCATGAGTTCACATAGGCATAGCGCCGCGACCAGCGCATCAGCGGGATCTTGTTCAGCGTGGGTGATCTTTGCCGGGTTTGCGTAAAGAAAATACGTTCCCGCGCGCCACCCTGCACCCACAGATTGCCCATCGGGCTTTGCCGCTGCGCGCGATACGGTCCTGCATCGAACCAGCACAGCAGATTTGTGGGGTCGGTGTCCGGGTCATAAGCCGCATCACCCAAGGGGCCCTTGGGATAGAGGTCCAGCATCAGCGTCCCGAACCCGATCTTCCCGTGCAGGTCCAGCCAGGTTGTCAGGTCATGCAGGGACCGGGTGTCGCAGTGGGCATAGACCAGCAGTTCATCCGCATCCACCATCAGGCACCAGTGGCGGTGGCCATAGCGCATCTGCAACCAGGTCAGCCAGTCCAGGCCAAACCGCGATCCACGATAGCTGGAATGGGTTCTCCACACCGAGACATCCGGTTGATCTTGCAGATACTCGGATGATCCATCGTCGCTGCCGTTGTCGACGATCAGAAAATGATCGACGCCCAAGGCGCGATAGTGACGAAAGAACCAGGGCAGGCGGATGATTTCATTGCGCAAGGTGACAAAGGCCAATATGTCACCCCGCTGGATTCGGGATGTCTGATCCTTCTGGCGGGTCAACTGATGTCGGCTGCGCAGCGACCTCCAGAGCAGCCGCCGGCGTTTCCAGCGCAACCTGTACTTCCGTGCCCATCCGATCCGGGGAAGTGTCAAAGCAGAGCTGGATGTCACCGGGTCCTCATTTTTCGTAGTGGCCGTTCTGGTGCCAGCGCCAGGCGTCTGCGATCATCGTCTCTAACGTAGATCTTTTTGGCTTCCATCCCAGTTCATTTTCAGCCCGCACAGAACCAGATACCAGCTTGGTGCAATCTCCTGCCCGACGAGGGCCCACTGTATACGGCACGGGACGGTTGGTGACGGACCTGGATTGCTCGATCACCTCAAGAACGGAAAACCCGGACCCGGTGCCCAGATTGAAGACACGGCTGCCTTTGCCCTGTTCCAGCCAGCCCAGCCCCAGAATATGCGCATCTACCAGATCGCAAACATGTACATAATCGCGGATACAGGTGCCGTCGGGCGTATCATAATCTGTGCCAAAGACGGTCAGACCGTCCCGCTTGCCGTCAATCGCGTCCAACATCAGCGGGATCAGATGGGTTTCGGGGCGGTGAAACTCGCCCACGTCTCCTTCGGGGTCTGCACCTGCAACGTTGAAATACCGGAAGATGACATGGCGCAGCCCATGAGCCGCCTCGAAATCCTTGAGGATATCTTCGATCGCGCGTTTTGATGCCCCGTAGGCGTTCAGAGGATACTGCGCCGTGGATTCATCAAGAACCACATTGTCGTGCTCGCCATACGTTGCACATGTGGACGAAAATACGAAATCCAGACAGCCGGCCTCGACGGCTGCTTCAATCAGAGTCAGCGAGCCCGTGACATTGTTCGACCAATACACGCCGGGCTGGCGCATGGCATCGCCAACCTGGCTGAGCGCCGCGAAATGCATCACCGCATCTGGCTTGTGTTTCGCGAACACCTCATCCAGGCGGTCCCGGTCCAAAAGGTCGCCCTGTTCAAAAGGGCCAAATTGCACCGCATCCTGCCAACCCGTGATCAGGTTGTCGTAGGTCACAGGAAGGTAACCTGCCTGCGCAAGCGCCTTGCAGGCATGTGAGCCGATATACCCGGCACCACCGGTGACAAGAATTGTCTTCATGGCATATCCATTGGGGCTGGTTGAGGCACAGTTTCTACAGGGGCGCCGTCAGAGTCATGGGGAAAAGACGTCACTCCAGCCCCATGGCTGCCATCATCTCTTCGATCTTGGGCACGTCCTGCGGGTTGTTCAGTTCCCAGAACTGACGGCCCCTTGCCTCGACCTCGACGCACAGAACCTTGCGCCCGTTTTCCATGAACCTGAGCTGTTCCAGGCCTTCCAGCTGTTCCAGAGGCCCGGTTGGCCAGCCCGGATACGCCGCAAGAGCGTCGGGCCGATAGGCGTAAACGCCGACATGGTGAAACACGGGTGTCGCTTCATCGCCGGCGTATGTCTGCGACGTGAAGGGAACAACCTCTTTCGAGAAGTACATCGCACTGTGATCGCGTCCGAACACTGCCGTCGTGCCACCTACACGGCCATGCTTGCGGTCATTCAGCAGACTGTTCAACGCACTGCCGTCACAGCGCAGGACAGGGGTCGCAACACCGGCATCCGGGGCGGCGCGCAGGCCGGAAACCAGATCTTCGACAAACCAATGCGGGGTCAGCGGAGCGTCGCCTTGCAGGTTGACGATGATTTCATACCCGCCACCCAGAACCTCATGCGCCTCGGCGCATCGTTCGGTGCCGTTCTGACAGTTTTCCGAGGTCATCACGACCTCGGCCCCAAAGCCCTCGGACACGTCGCGAATGCGCTCATCATCCGTCGCAACAACAACGCGATCGACACCCGAGACTGACATGGCTGCACGCCAGGACCGTTCAATCAGTGTCATGGATGCGCCTTTTGCGCCGGTCAGGGGAACCAGTGGCTTGCCGGGATAGCGGGTCGAGGCGTAACGGGCTGGAATGGCAATCAGAACAGACATCAGGCTTCCTTCAGTTCAACACCCGGAGCGTAAGCAATAAAGAACGGATTTGCATAGCCATCCTTGCCATAAACCAACGGAGTATGGTCGTCAAAACGCACAACCTGGCCACCGGCTCCGGCCAGTACCGCGTGGCCTGCCGCCGTATCCCATTCCATCGTGCGCCCGACGCGCGGATAGATATCCGCTTCGCCCGTGGCAACCAGACAGAACTTGAGCGACGAACCCGCGCTTTTGCTGTCCTTCACATGATATTTGTTGATGTAGTCCTCAGTGGCCTGATCCCTGTGGGACTTCGACGCCACGACCAAAAGCCCGGAATTATCCGGTTCAGAGACTGATATGGGCGTCAAAGGACCGGTCTCGTTTTTGTCGAAAGCGCCCGTTTCCTCGACCGCGCGGCCATCAGCCAACGTGAAGAACATCCGACCCCGCGCCGGGGCATAGACCACTCCCCGGGTTGGCACTCCGTTTTCGACAAGCGCGATGTTGACGGTAAAGTCGCCGCGACGGTTGATGAATTCCTTGGTGCCGTCCAGCGGATCAACAATGAGGAAAGTATCGCCTTTTTCCGAATGCGAAGCGGCCTGTTCTTCGGTGATCAGAAGAATATCCGGGAATGCCGCACGCAAGCCTGCCGAAATCAATGCGTCAGCGGCTTCGTCTGCCTCGGTCACAGGGCTGGAGTCGGATTTGACTTTGACATCGAAATCATCCGCCTCGTAGATTTCCATGATCTTGTCGCCTGCCTCCAGAGCCAGTCGCCGGATGACGGGAATAAGCGCATCGTAGGTCACAAAAAAGCTCCGTTCCTGTGGTTTGTTGATCCAAAATCGCGATCGACTTATGATGCGGCGGTTACGGAACGGCAAGATATTCATGCCAGTTTAGAGGCGACGAAGCAGAAAAGACCCTTTGAATGTTCTATTTCAAGCGCAACCAAACGCTGCTGGGCGGCGCTTTCACGACGGCTGAGCTGGTATTCCATGCCACCGTGCGAAAGGTGCGCTCGCAACATCCGAATGCAATAGTCGCCATCCTGATCAATGTTTTGCAGCTTGTGGTGATGGGAACCACTTTCTACCTGCTCATGTCACTGATGGGCCGGGGCGGAATTCCAAAGATCAGGGGCGAATTTCTGCTGTATGTTCTGTCCGGCGTGTTCCCCTTCATGCTGCACATCCAGTCAATAGGCGCGATTTCAGGGGTTGGGTCCGCGAACAATCCGATGATGCTCCATTCGCCGATGAATGTGATGGTGACGATCCTGTCTGCGGCGCTCGGTATTCTTTACAAGCAACTGCTGGCTATGTTCGTGATCCTGTTCATCTACAGCGTCGCGGTCGCCCCGATCGAGGTGCAGGATCCCGGCGGTGCTTTCGCGATGCTGATATTGGCCTGGTTTACCGGATGCGCCGTGGGTTTGGTGTTCATGGCGATGAAACCCTGGTTTCCGACGACTGTGGGAATGCTCACCAATATCTACCGTCGCCTGAACATGGTGTTTTCGGGAAAGATGTTCGTCGCAAACACGCTGGGCGGCGGATTGCTGATGATGTTCGCCTGGAACCCGCTGTTTCATATTATCGACCAGTGCCGGGGCTTCATCTTCCGAAACTACTTTCCGCGAAACACAAGTTGGGAATACGCGCTATGGGTCGGGATAGCTTTGTTGATGATCGGTTTGATGGCTGAGTTTTTCACGCGCCAGCATGTTTCACAAAGCTGGAACGCGCGCCGCTAACATGCGACCCGCAGCGTCAAGTTGATCCGTCCGCCTTTTGGCAACAGCCGGGATGATCCGTATCTGATCCGGTCGACTCCGTGATAGGCCAATCGTGCCGGGCCGCCCATCACTACCACGTCGCCCGAGCCGAGCCAGATCGACTCGGTCTTGCCGCCACGGGTCGTGTTCCCAATCCGGAACAGGGCGTCATCGCCTAGGGAAACCGACAGAACGGGCCAGGAAAAATCTGCCTCGTCCTTGTCCTGATGCAGGCCCATTTTGGCGCCTTCCCCGTAGTAGTTGATCAAACAGCAATCCGGTGCGCGCTCGGTGCTGACCAGATCGTGCCAGATACCAAGAATGACCGGGGGGATTTCAGGCCAGACCCCGCCTTTCGGGTGCTTGTCCTGATAGCGATAGCCTGCCTTGTCGGTCACCCATCCCAGATCCCCGGCCGAGGTCATTCTTACCGACATCTCTTTGCCCGAAGGCGTGACGGGTCGAAACAAGGGTGCCGCTTTCAGAATCGGTCGAAGGGCCGCGATCAGCCGTGCCTGGGCAGCAGGGTCAATATAGCCTTTCCTGATTTCGAACCCTCGCAAGACAACTCGCGTCATTCCGGAAACCCCAAACCTTTCCAATTTCTTGCCAAAAAAGACCTCAAATTCCCGAAAACCCGCACTCTACGGTGCTTGCAGGCCTCTTGCCTCGCCCTTATATACGCCGGGACGCGCGATGGTAGTGCTGTCGCGCACATCAGATCGGGGGTGGGATGCCATAAAGGGTCCGACCCTCGGGACATCGCCTTGAAGAGAAAGGGATTGCAAAAATGGGAAAAGTAATCGGGATTGACCTGGGAACCACGAACTCCTGCGTGGCCATCATGGAAGGCTCGCAGCCGAAGGTCATCGAAAACGCCGAAGGGGCGCGGACCACGCCTTCGATCGTCGCCTTCACCGAAGATGAGCGACTGGTCGGTCAGCCTGCAAAACGTCAGGCGGTCACCAACCCCGACAACACGATTTTTGGTGTCAAACGTCTGATCGGTCGTCGCGTGGATGATGCAGAAGTCGAAAAAGACAAGAAAATGGTGCCGTATTCCATCGTGAATGGCGGCAATGGTGATGCGTGGGTTGAAGCCCGCGGTGAAAAGTATTCCCCGAGCCAGATCTCGGCCTTCACTCTGGGCAAGATGAAGGAAACCGCCGAAAGCTATCTGGGTGAAGATGTCACGCAGGCGGTTATCACCGTTCCGGCATATTTCAACGACGCCCAGCGTCAGGCCACCAAAGACGCCGGTAAAATCGCCGGTCTGGAAGTGCTGCGGATCATCAACGAACCGACAGCGGCTGCGCTGGCCTATGGTCTGGACAAAGAAGAAACCCAAACCATCGCGGTTTATGACCTTGGTGGTGGTACCTTCGACGTGACCATTTTGGAAATCGACGACGGCCTGTTCGAGGTTAAGTCGACCAACGGCGACACCTTCCTGGGTGGTGAAGACTTTGACATGCGCATCGTCAACTACTTGGCGGATGAGTTCAAAAAGGAACACGGTGTCGATCTGTCTCAGGACAAGATGGCCCTGCAGCGTCTGAAAGAAGCCGCTGAAAAAGCCAAGATCGAACTGTCCTCGACCTCGCAGACCGAGATCAACCAGCCCTTCATCTCGATGGGCGCCAACGGTCAGCCGTTGCACATGGTCATGAAACTGACCCGTGCCAAGCTGGAATCGCTGGTGTCGGACCTGATCAAGAAGTCGCTGAAACCGTGCCAGGCCGCTCTGAAAGACGCGGGTCTGTCGGCTGCTGACGTGGACGAAGTTGTTCTGGTCGGTGGTATGACCCGGATGCCGAAAGTGATCGAAGAGGTCACTAAATTCTTCGGCAAAGAGCCGCACAAGGGCGTGAACCCGGACGAAGTGGTTGCCATGGGCGCCGCCATTCAGGCCGGTGTTCTTCAGGGCGACGTCAAAGACGTGGTTCTGCTGGACGTGACCCCGCTGTCGCTGGGTATCGAAACGCTGGGTGGCGTGTTCACCCGCCTGATCGACCGCAACACCACGATCCCGACCAAGAAGTCTCAGGTCTTCTCGACCGCCGAGGACAACCAGAACGCCGTGACCATCCGCGTGTTCCAGGGTGAGCGTGAAATGGCTGCGGACAACAAGATCCTCGGTCAGTTCAACCTTGAAGACATCCCGCCGGCACCGCGCGGCATGCCTCAGATCGAGGTGACTTTTGACATCGACGCCAACGGCATCGTCTCGGTTTCGGCCAAAGACAAAGGCACTGGCAAAGAACAGAAGATCACCATCCAGGCATCGGGCGGGCTGTCCGATGAGGATATCGAAAAGATGGTCAAGGACGCCGAAGAGAACGCGGAAGCCGATAAGGAACGCCGCGAGCTGATCGAGGCGAAGAACCAGGCGGAAAGCCTCATCCATTCGACCGAAAAGTCGATGGAAGAGCATTCCGACAAGGTCGACCCGACCACGATCGAAGCCATCGAGTTGGCGATCGCCGCGCTGAAGGACGAGCTGGAAACCGAAAATGCCGACAAGATCAAGTCGGGCATCCAGAACGTCACCGAAGCCGCGATGAAGTTGGGCGAAGCCATCTATAAGGCGCAAGCCGAAGAAGGCGAAGAGGAACCCGCTGCCGCAGACGCTGCACCAGGCGACGATGACATCGTTGACGCCGAGTTCGAAGACCTCGACGACGACAAGCGTAAGTAACGGGTAACCGGGCCAGTATGGGCCGGTCCGGATGCCGGGCCGGCCTATTTACGTTGAGGCGGAAGGAAACACTGATGTCAAAACGCGACTATTACGAAGTGCTCGGCGTGTCCAAGGGCGCTTCGGCGGATGAGATCAAGAAGGGTTTTCGTAGGAAAGCCAAAGAGCTGCACCCAGACCGCAACAAGGACAACCCGGATGCCGAGGCGCAGTTCAAGGAAGCCAACGAGGCTTACGACGTGCTGCGCGATGCCGAAAAGAAGGCGGCTTACGATCGCTTTGGCCATGCTGCATTTGAAAACGGCATGGGCGGCGGTGGCCGCCCCGGTGGCGGTTTTGGCGGTCAAGGCGACTTCTCCAGTGCATTTTCGGATGTATTTGACGACCTGTTCGGTGATTTCATGGGTGGTCAAAGGGGCGGCGGCGGACGTCGCGCCGCGCGCGGCTCGGACCTGCGCTACAACCTGCGTGTGACGCTGGAACAAGCCTACTCGGGCCTGCAAAAAACCATCAACGTGCCAACGGCCGTGGCGTGTTCGTCCTGCGAAGGTACCGGGGCTGAAGGTGGCGTTGAACCCACATCCTGCCCCACCTGTTCGGGCATGGGGAAAGTGCGGGCACAACAGGGCTTCTTTACGGTAGAACGGACTTGCCCGACCTGTTCGGGATTGGGTCAGATCATCAAGAACCCCTGTAAATCTTGTCAGGGGGCCGGCAGGGTCGAAAAAGACCGCGCTTTGTCGGTGAACATTCCTGCCGGTGTCGAAACCGGTACGCGAATTCGTCTGGCAGGCGAAGGTGAGGCGGGAATGCGCGGCGGCCCTCCGGGCGATCTGTATATTTTCGTCGAAGTGGCCGAGCACAAACTGTTCGAACGCGACAGCGTAAACCTCTACTGCCGCGTGCCGGTCAGCATGGCCAAGGCGGCGCTGGGCGGATCGATCGAGGTTCCGACCATTGATGGCGGTCGCGGCCGTGTTCAGATTCCGGCCGGAAGCCAGTCGGGTCGGCAAATGCGCCTGCGCGGCAAAGGCATGCCTGCGTTGCGCGGCGGTGGTGTTGGTGACATGTTCATTGAACTGGCCGTGGAAACCCCGGTCAACCTGACCAGCCGCCAGAAAGAACTTCTGCGCGAGTTTGATGATCTGGGTGAAGACAACCATCCGGAATCAAAAAGCTTTTTTTCGTCCGTCAAGTCTTTCTGGGATGGCATGAAAGGCTGAACGACCAGGAACGGGGGCTCTGCCCCCGCCGCCCTTTGGGCGACTCCCCCGGGATATTTTCAGCCAGATGAAGCAAGGGACCCTGTATTCATCTGGCGAATAATATCCCGGAGCGCGAGGCAGAGCCTCGCATGTCACTGTTCTAAACATGCAGTTTTGGCCTTAGCAGAAAGCTGAAAGTGGCAATACATCTGGAAAATTGAGTCTTGATTCCGGCCCTCGACCCTGAGATTGTCCGCTTCAACCGTTGGGGTGCCCTTTGACAGGGCTGAGAGACGCGACCGCGTTAACCCATCGAACCTGATCCGGGCAATTCCGGCGTAGGGAACGGTCTCTTGAACACAGACGTTTTCTCTACTCCGTTGCCCATAGAAGATGGAGCAACGACATGGTGGCAATTGCCCTGACCATAGCAGGATCCGACAGTGGCGGCGGCGCGGGCATTCAGGCTGACCTGAAGGCAATGTCGGCGCTGGGTGTTTTTGGCGCAAGTGTCATCACCGCCGTTACCGCGCAGAACACGCAAGCTGTCACCGCTGTGCATGGAATTCCGCTGGATGTGATTTCCGCCCAAATCGACGCGGTTCTGAACGATCTTGACGTCAGGGCCGTTAAAATAGGCATGCTTGGGACACCTGAGATCATTCATACGGTCGCCAGGGGCCTGGCGGCGTTCGACGGTCCCGTGGTTCTTGATCCGGTTATGATTGCAAAATCCGGCGACGCTCTGTTGGAGCAAGAGGCGGTCCGGACGCTGCGCGATGTGTTGTTGCCAACGGCGACTGTTCTTACGCCGAATCTGCCTGAGGCGGCGTGCCTGCTGAACATGCCAGCGGCAGAAACGCGTGAGCTGATGGCTGAACAGGGCCGGGCATTGTGCGCCTTGGGTGCGGGTGCAGTCGTGATGAAAGGCGGACACGGGTCAGGTGATATCTGCCACGATTTGCTGATCGATCCGTCGGGTGTCATGGCCGAGTTTCGGGCCCCACGTCAGGATACGAAAAACACCCATGGAACAGGATGCACCCTGTCGTCATCCATCACCGCCGGTTTGGCCAAGGGGCTGACCCTTAGGGACGCAGTTGCGCAGGCGCATGACTATCTGCAAGGGGCCATCGCGCGCGCGGATGAGTTGAATGTCGGCGCTGGGCACGGGCCGGTGCATCATTTCCACCGGGTTTGGCCCTCGTGACGCTTTGGTCTGTCATAGGGGCAGGGGTTGCCGGTCTTGCCGTTGCCAGCGAACTGGTGTCGCGCGGTGCAAAAGTGCAGATATTCGACCCCGGCGGGCCACCGGGCCCGCATGGGTGTTCATGGTGGGCCGGAGGAATGCTGGCACCTTGGTGCGAATATGAAAACGCGGAAGAACCGGTGTTGCGTCTGGGGCAGTCCGCGATGGAATGGTGGGCCCAACGCACCAAAGTGACCCGGCGGGGAACGCTTGTTGTCGCAAGTGCCCGTGATGTGCCGGACCTGCGCCGATTTGCGCGTCGAACAAAAGAGTTCACCAAGGTTGAACGGGCAGAAATATCTGAATTAGAGCCTGATCTGACGGGGTTTGGCCAAGGCCTGTTCTTCGAACGCGAAGCCCATGTTGATCCGCGTCAGGCGCTGCAAGATCTGTATCGTCAACTGCAAAGCCAGGGCGTCGTGTTCCACCGGAAGTTGGCGCCCGCCCAGTTGGAGAATGCAATTGACTGCCGTGGCCTTCACGCCCGCGAATACCTACATGATCTGCGCGGCGTGAAGGGTGAGATGCTGGTCATACGATGCCCTGACGTGGAGCTGACGCGCCCGGTTCGTTTGCTGCACCCGCGGATGCCGCTTTATATCGTTCCGCGCGGCGGCGGCGTCTACATGTTGGGTGCGACCATGATCGAATCCGAGGATAGCAGCCGCATTACCGCCCGTTCGATGCTGGAATTGCTCAGCGCGGCCTATGCCGTGAACCCGGCTTTTGGTGAAGCCGAAGTGTTGGAGATAGGCGTCGATCTGCGCCCCGCCTTTCCCGACAACTTACCGCGCATCCGGCGTTTGGGCCGCACGATCTATGCCAACGGGCTTTATCGCCACGGATATCTGTTGGCACCGGCGCTGGCGCGGGGTGTTGCGGATCTGGCGCTGAACAACACACATTCGGAGATGGTAGATGAAGATCGTGCTTAACGGCGAGACGCGCGAGGTGCGCGCCGAAACCCTGTCGGAATTGTTGGACGAATGCGGTTTCTCGGGCCGTGTGGCCACCGCTGTGAATGAAGAATTCGTGCCCTCAAGCCTGCGCGTCGCTCACAAGCTGGCTGAAGGTGACCGGGTCGAGGTCGTCGCACCGATGCAGGGGGGCTGAAGATGAAGACGTTTTACGGCACTGAACTGCCCAACTCACTGATGCTGGGCACGGCGCAATATCCAAGCCCGGCCATTCTGGAACAGGCGTTTCGCGAAAGCGGTGCAGGCGTTGCCACTGTATCCTTGCGGCGTGAAGCGGGTGCAGGCCAGACCTTTTGGAACATGATCCGCGAATTGGGAGTTCTGATCCTGCCCAATACGGCCGGTTGCCATACGGTGAAAGAGGCCGTGACGACCGCCCATATGGCCCGCGAAGTGTTCGAGACCCGATGGATCAAGCTGGAACTCATCGGACATACGGACAGTCTGCAACCGGACGTTTTCCAACTGGTAGAAGCCGCCCGCATTCTGACCGAGGATGGGTTCGAGGTGTTTCCCTACACCACCGATGATCTGATCGTGGGCGAACGCCTGTTGGAAGCGGGATGCGAGGTGCTGATGCCCTGGGGCGCACCGATCGGGTCAGGACGCGGGCTGAACAACGAATACGCCCTGCGCGCGATGCGGGCCGAATTTCCTGACATTCCCCTGGTGGTGGATGCCGGTATCGGCTTGCCCAGCCACGCGGCCCGCGCGATGGAGCTGGGCTTTGACGCGGTTCTGCTGAACACCGCTGTGGCCCGTGCCGGAGATCCGGTTCTGATGGCCAAGGCGATGGCGCAGGCTACCCTTGCCGGGCAATTGGCCCATCAGGCCGACCCGATCGAGCCGCGCGATATGGCGGAACCCTCTACTCCTGTTGTTGGAAAGGCCTTCCTGTCATGACGCTGGACCGTTTCTATCCGATCTTTGATCACTCGGACTGGCTGCGGCGGATGTTGCCGCTGGGCGTCAAGCTGGTGCAGCTGCGCATCAAGGATCAGCCAGACGATGCGGTGCGCGACCAGATCGCAGTTTCACGCGAATTGTGCCGCGACCATGGGGCGGTTCTGGTGATCAATGACTATTGGCAACACGCGATCGATCTGGGCTGCGACTGGATCCATCTGGGGCAGGAAGATCTGGACGACGCCGACCTGAAAGCCATCCGAAAAGCGGGTCTGAAACTGGGCGTTTCCACCCATGACGACGATGAGCTTGAGCGTGTGCTGGCCATGGATCCCGATTACGTGGCACTGGGCCCGGTCTACCCCACCATTCTGAAAAAGATGAAATGGCACCAGCAGGGCCTGCCCCGCGTAACGGAATGGAAGGCGCGGGTTGGTGATATTCCCTTGGTCGGTATTGGCGGCATGAGTGTCGAGCGCGCAGCCGGTGTGCTGAAGGCCGGGGCGGACATTGTCTCGGCAGTCACGGATATCACCCTGAACCCCGACCCCGAAGAACGGGTGCGCGCGTGGATCGAGGTCACACGATGAGTCGATATGCCCGCCAGACGCTTTTGCCCGAAGTCGGGGCACAGGGGCAGGCACGCTTGTCAGCGGCCCGTGTTCTGGTCGTTGGTGCGGGCGGTCTGGCTGCACCGGTTCTGCCACTTTTGACAGGGGCCGGGGTGGGGCGGATCACGGTCATGGACGGGGATACCGTCGATCTGTCGAACCTGCACCGTCAAACGTTTTTCTCCGAGGCCGATTGCGGGCAACCCAAGGCGGAAACCGCCGCCGCCCGTTGCCGCGCGCTGAATGATGACACCGATGTCATCGGTCTGAATCAGGCTCTGACCAGTGAAAATGCGCCCGGTTCGGTGTCGCAAGCCGATATCATTCTGGATTGTGCCGACAGCTACGCAGCCAGCTACATCCTGTCGGACACGTGTCTGGCGCAGGGCAAACCTTTGATCAGCGCCTCGGTGCTGGGGCTTTCGGGTTATGTGGGCGGTTTCTGCGGCGGGGGCCCATCGCTGCGCGCTGTATTTCCCGATGCACCGGACAGCGGCGCCAGCTGCGCCACTGCGGGGGTTTTGGGCCCCGTGGTTGGCGTGATCGGGGCGATGCAGGCGCAGATGGCGCTCAGCTTGATCCTTGGACTTGATCCCTCACCCCTTGGGCAGTTGGTTCAATATGACGCAAGAACCCTGCGCAGCACCGGGTTTCGCTTTGATGACGCACCCGAGCCCGGCAACTGCTTTCGCTTTCTGTCCGCAAGCCAGCTGAAGGGCACGGATCAGATCATCGAGCTGCGCAGTTCGCAGGAAGCCCCTGTTCCCATCCATTCGAACGCGACGCGCATTTCGCCGGATAATTTGCGCGAAATAGACCCTAATGGCGGAAAAAGGCTGGCTCTTTGCTGTGCCACCGGTTTGCGGGCATGGCGTGCCGCAGAACAAATTCAACCAGATTGGCCGGGCGAGATTGTCCTCGTCGCGGCCTCAACCTCGTGAAGAAAAGGGAAACGCGAGATATGAAAAAGCTGATGACAGCCATCGCCCTTCTGGCCGCCGCGCCGGCATGGGCCGAAGACAAAATGACCGTCCTGCTGGACTGGTTCATCAACCCTGACCATGGTCCTATCATCGTGGCGCAGGAAAACGGCTATTTTGCTGAACAAGGGCTTGAGGTCGAGATCGTTCCGCCCGCCGACCCGTCCGCCCCGCCCCGTTTGGTGGCTGCCGGCCAAGCCGACCTGGCGGTGTCTTACCAGCCGCAATTGCACTTGCAGATTCACGAGGGCCTGCCTCTGAAGCGTGTCGGCACATTGGTTGCGACGCCGTTGAACTGTCTTCTGGTGCTGGAAGACGGGCCGATCAAGTCGCCTGCTGACCTCAAGGGTAAAAAAATCGGCTTCTCGGTCGCGGGGGTCGAAGAAGCCATCCTTGGCACCGTTCTGGGCAAATACGATGTTGCGCTGGGCGATGTCGAGCTGATCAATGTCAACTTTTCCCTCTCGCCGTCGCTGATGACCGGTCAGGTGGACGCGGTGATTGGCGCTTATCGCAACTTCGAACTGAACCAGATGGATATCGAAGGTCGTCCCGGCACCTGCTTCTATATCGAGGAAGAGGGCGTTCCGTCTTATGATGAACTGATCTATGTCGCCAATCCGGAAACGATGGACAAGGACAAGATCGCCCGGTTCCTCGCCGCGACTGAAAAAGCGACCCAATTTATCGTCAATAATCCGGAAAAAAGCTGGGAAATCTTCGCGGCGACCTCGCCTGAACTTCAGGACGAGCTGAATGCCCGCGCCTGGGTCGATACACTGCCGCGCTTTGCGCTGCGTCCGGCAGGTTTTGATGCCGGTCGTTATGCCCGGTTCGAAACCTTCCTGAACGAAAGCGGGATGATCGACAGCGTCCTTCCGGTCAGTGACATCACCATCGACGTGACCGCGCAATGAGCAATTATGGCAAAGCCTTTGCGCTGATGCGCGATGCTGCGGCGGATCCGTGGCGGGATTACACCCGCCACGCCTTCGTAGAGGGTATGAAAGACGGAACGCTGCCACGCGAGGCGTTTCTGCACTATCTGCGGCAGGATTATGTGTTTCTGATCCACTTCTCACGTGCCTGGGCGCTGGCCGTGGTGAAATCAGAAACGCATAAAGAAATGCTTGCCGCATCGCGAACTGTGAACGGTTTGATCAGCGAAGAGATGAAACTGCATATCGGTATCTGCGCGGCGGAAGGTATCTCGCAGGCAGAGTTGTTTGCCACGCCAGAGCGACACGAGAATCTGGCCTATACCCGGTTTGTCCTGGAAGCAGGCTACAGCGGAGATCTTCTGGACCTGCTGGCGGCCCTTGTTCCTTGCGTCATGGGGTATGGTGAGATCGGTACGCGCCTGTCCGCCGAGGCAACGTCCGAGACATATCGCGGCTGGATCGACACTTATGCCGGCGAAGATTACCAAGCCGCATGTGTGGCGGTTGGCGAGTTGCTGGATCAGGCTCTAACAAAACGTACTGGGGCTGATTTCCAAGGTTCGCCACGCTGGGATCGACTGTGCCAGACCTTCCGCAAGGCGACAGAGCTTGAAGTCGACTTCTGGCAGATGGGTTTGACGCCATGACACCTGCGCCCGAACTGACCATCAACGGCACTGCCACGATCGACGGCGCGACCCTGTTTGCGCCGTTGTCCCTGACCCTAGGGGCCGGGGCGTGGACATGCCTGCTGGGCGGTTCGGGCGTGGGAAAAACCACGGTTCTGAGGTTGATTGCGGGGCTCGAGACCGGGGCTGTCTTCGCCGGGCGGATCACGGCCAGTGATGGCTTGCCTGTGGCTGAGCGTGTCGCATACATGGCGCAGGATGATCTTCTTTTGCCTTGGGCAACTGTCGCGCAGAATGTCTCGCTGGGTGCGCGTCTGCGCGGGGAAAACGTTGATCTTGATCGACGTGACCGCCTGATCAAGCGTATGCGGTTGCAGGATCACATGAACAAGAAGCCCAATGCGTTGTCCGGCGGGCAACGTCAGCGTGTCGCCCTGGCCCGGACACTGATGGAAGATCGCCCCGTTGTTTTGCTGGACGAGCCCTTTTCGGCCCTTGATGCCCGCACCCGCGCTGACATGCAGGATCTGGCCGCCGAAGCATTGCACGGTCGCACCGTCCTTCTTGTGACCCATGATCCCGCAGAGGCCGCGCGACTGGGGCAATCCATCGTGGTGATGACCGAACACGGATTGACGCAGTGCGAACCGCCCCGGGCCCAGGCCCCGCGCCGCGTGGATGATTTGGAGACATTGGAAACCCAGGGTGCCTTGCTGCGTCTTCTCCGCGAGGGCGTGGCATGAAGTATTTTTCTGCACTGGCCGCAACTTTGTTTGCCTTGCTGATCTGGCAGGGCATCGTGACCCTGACCGGGTTGCCGAAGTTCATCCTGCCCGGACCCGCCGTCGTGGCCGAAACCTGGTGGCAGAACCGCTGGGTGATCGCCGAGCATACCTGGATCACAGCGATCGAAGTGGTGATCGGTCTGGCATGCGGAACGCTGCTGGGTGTCGCTACTGCGTTGCAACTGGCGAATTCGCGGGCGGCGCGGGTCCTGGTGCAGCCGATGCTCGTGTTCACGCAGGCTCTGCCGGTATTCGCATTGGCGCCGTTGCTAACGCTATGGCTGGGCTATGGGCTGTGGTCCAAGGTCGCCATGGCGGTGTTGATCATCTATTTCCCGATCACCTCATCCTTTTTTGACGGGCTTATGCGCACCCCGTCGGGGTATCTGGATCTGGCCCGAACGATGCAGGCCAGCAAGCGCGCCGTATTGTGGCATATCCGTATTCCGGCCGCTCTGCCGTCGCTGGCGTCGGGGATGCGGCTGGCGGCGGTCTATGCCCCGATCGGAGCGGTGATCGGCGAATGGGTCGGCTCGTCGCAGGGGCTGGGCTATCTGATGCTGCTGGCCAATGGACGTGCCAAGACCGATCTCATGTTTGCCGCGATGCTGACCCTGGGCGTATTCTCGATCCTTCTGCACATGATTGTCCGCCGGGCCACGGCACGCATGGCGGGTGAGGTGCGTTAACCAATCAGAAACCGATTCTGGGTCAGGGTGCGCCCATGACACAGGACGCCTTTGCCGAAGCCCCGATGCTGTTTGATACGGACGAAGCGCCGGCGCAGCCGCTGCCCTCTGGCCGGTTACCCTCCTACATAAAAGACCACCGCAAGCGGCTGCGCGAACGGTTCATGACCGGTGGATCGGCGGCGATGCCGGATTACGAACTGCTTGAACTGGTCCTGTTCCGATCCATTCCCCGTCAGGATGTGAAGCCACTGGCACGGGCATTGATGGACACTTTTGGTGATTTCAATCGTGTCCTGACCGCGCCCGAGGAACGGCTGCGCCAGATCAAGGGCGTTGGCGATACCGTGGTTACCGACCTGAAAATTCTTGAGGCCTGCGCCCACAGGATGGCCCGCGCCCGGGTGATGCAGCGGCATGTGATCTCGGGATGGGATGCGCTACTGGATTATTGCCACACCACCATGGCGCATCGTGAGATCGAACAGTTTCGCGTGTTCTATCTGGATCGCAAGAACGTAATGATCGCGGATGAGGAACAGGCCAAAGGCACCGTGGATCACGTGCCGGTTTACCCGCGCGAGGTTGCCAAACGAGCGCTGGAACTGAATGCCTCAGCCCTGATTCTGGTGCACAACCACCCGTCGGGTGATCCGACGCCCTCGCAGTCGGATATCGACATGACCAACCGTATTCAGGATGCCTGTGCGGCCTTGGGCCTGACCCTGCACGACCACCTGATCATTGGAAAATCGACCGAGTTGAGCTTTCGGTCCGAAGGGTATCTGTGAGCTTCACTGCACCCAGATTTCAACCCGGCGGTTGACCTTGCGGCCCCATTCGGTGTCGTCACAGGCCATCGGCATTGCTTCGCCAAACCCTTCCGCGACCACCTCGATACTGTCTGATATCGATGTCTCGGCTGCGGCCAGAACCGCGTTTCGTACCGTCTGTGCACGTCGCAGGGCAATGCGGGCGTTGGCGGCGGCCCCGCCATCCCCGTCGCTGAAACCGGCAAACACCAGCTTGCGCGCCTTCAATATGCCGGCGTCAAGCATATGTGCCAGTTGCTGAATATTGGAACGTGACTGCGCATCCGGACGGGATGATCCGGGCTCGAACCGAACCGACAGGGACAGCCGTGACAGCGGACGCAGGGTTTCGATCATGCGCTGAAGCTCATCCAGCCCAACTTCGGGCCCTCCGGTGGCGATGGCATTGGCAAGCCGGTCGCCCTGTACGCCAACCGGCAAGGTTTCAGGCGATTGATCCACATAACCTGCGTCACGAATGGCCATCTGGGCCCCGGGGCTTAGGCTAAAGGCCAGAAATTGCCGTGCAATCCGCGGCAGGCGGCGTTCGGGCAGATACAGAAACATCGGCATGTTCAACGGATAATCTTCGGTCTTGATCGATTGACGGGTGGCGGCCAGCGGATGCCCACACCCTCCGGTCAACGGCAGGGCTCGGGTATTGTCGGCTGTCGCTTTGCTGGCGATTCCGATGGAAAACGGGTCCTTTGCCACGGCCTTGGCCAGATCGCTCGTTCGAATATGACGGATTGCGGTATCGGTCAGTTCCACGCCAGCGGTCTTCAATACCTGATCCTCGACAGCCTGCGCCAGCCCCGATCCCGGATCCGGCACATGCAATGCGATCGGAGCATCCGGCCCGCCCAGGTCCACCCAGTTCTTCACTTCACCTGACAGAATGCGGGCCAAGTCGGCCAGCGAAATCTGACGCATCACACTATCGGATGCCACCACCGGAACCATGGCGTCCAATGCAACAACCCTGGATCGCCGGGCCCGTTTCAAATCACCCAGCCCCGCGGCATCGGCTGCATCCCGCTCTGCCTCGCGTACTTCGCGCAGGGCCATCACGATATCTGTCTGATTCCCGATCAACTTGGCGAAGCCGCGATCCGTGGTCCCGACGTCAAAGTAGAACCGCGCCAACGGGGCGTCACGGCCTGACTGAAAAAGCTCATAGACGAAGGTGTCAGAATCCACGCGGGCAGGCGTTGCGGTCAAGCCTTCCTGCTGCGCAAACCCGATGATCAGGGCGGGCAGGACCGTTTCGGCCATGACAGACGATCCGGAAAATCGCAACTCGGCTACGAAATCCGTCAGGCTGGGGCACGCAGGTCCGTCGCAGGTGACGCCCGAGCCATCAACGGTCAACTCACCGAACTGCGTATCAACGCGGTAAAATTCGCCGTCGAAGCCCAGCAGGTTGCCTGTTACTTCGACCTTGCCGTCATGAGACGTCAGTGTGATGTCTTGCGCCATTGCACAGGTCGCACCTGCAACGGTAAACAGCGCGGTCACAGCCGCACGAAAGAAAGTCATAAGAGAGTCGAGCCTGCCTGCGGATTACTTTGCCGCGATTGTCAGGTCTGAGAGCAGATTATTCAACACCAGAAACTCACCGGCCTGTGAACAATCCGGCAGGGTCAGGGACATGTCGCGCGACCGCAGGCGGCTATCTGACAGAAGTTCCAGCGCCTGCACATTCAGCGTTTGCCCGCAGTTGGATTCGGTCACTTCGGCTTCGACCGTCAGGTCGATGCTGCCGGACCGATCCGACGCGCCCGTCGGAAAGGAATATACTTCGATATTCTTGGCACGACCCAGACCCGTCTGGCCCAGGCGCAGAACCTCTCCTGCGCCATTTGCCGAGGAATCATTCCACACATGGCCGCTGTTGCCATAGCTTGCCCCGAATTCCAGCGCGTGAATCTGCAACTCGGTATCACCCTGCCATTGCAGGACGACGCGGTCATATTCGGCAATGTCGGTCACGTGAGTGGTGGCGACCGTGCCTGTTTCATCTTCGAATGAAATCAGGAAAATCGCGTATTCCGACAGTGCCGGGATGGACATGTTCAAGGCACCGGAATCGTCGGTGTTCTGGCTGACCGTCAGGCCGCTGTGATGAATTTCAACGCGTTCGTTTCGGTGGCAGGGTGCCCGCAGCGACAGGTGTGCCATGGCGCCGGGGACGGCGACGGCGCGCGCGCTGATGTTGCAATCCGTTGTTTTCGGTGCTGACGGAACTGCGCGAGGTTCGGGCGCTGCCGCCCCGAAATCTGCGTCAGACGCCGGAGCCGAAGTCAGTACGATAGCATCCAACCCCGACAGAACCGAGGATTGCTGAGATGCCGAGGCAACATCAACACTACCCCCCGCGTTCGCAGGCTGCGCGGTTGGTCCGTTCTGCATCAGGTAGCCTATGCCCAAAGCACAAGCGACCGTGCCGCACATGGTCACGTAGTTTCGAACTACAAACAAGACACCCTCCCCAGTTGAAGGAGCAAATCGCACATTCGCCACGAATCGCGGCCAATTTGTGGCCGCAAGACGAACACATTGTGGATTCGGCGGGTAACGTTAGGTCAGTCGGCCATGGCAGTGTTTGAACTTCTTGCCTGAGCCACACGGGCACGGATCATTTCGCGACGGGTTGCCCCAGGTCGATGGATCGCTTTCGTCGAACCCCGGAAGCGCATCACCCGAGGCCGCAGCCTCGGCCTTGGCTTCGGCCTGTTTCGCGGCCTTGTCCACGGCCTCCTGCGCCTGAGCCTGCTGCCCGGCCATCTGCGCCAGCATTTCTTTCTGTTCTTCTTCGGTCAGCGGACGTACGCGCGACAATTGCTGTGTCACGGTCTCGCGCAGCGAATCCAGCATGCTTTCGAACAGCTGGAAGCTTTCGTTCTTGTATTCGTTCAGAGGATCGCGCTGGGCATAACCGCGGAACCCAACGACCGAGCGCAGGTGTTCCAGGGTCAGCAGATGCTCGCGCCATTTGCTGTCAATGGTCTGAAGCAGAACCTGTTTTTCGATGTTGCGCATGTTTTCAGGGCCAAAGGCGACGGCCTTCTGGGCCATCATCTCATCCGCGGCCTTGATCAGACGTTCGCGCACCTGCTCGTCATCCACGCCTTCTTCGGCGGCCCAGTCCTGAACCGGGACGTCCATGTTCAACTTGTCCTTTATCGCCTCGTGCAGACCCTCAGTATCCCACTGATCAGCATAGGATTTCGGCGGCATGTATTCGTCAATCAGGTCGTCAATCACCTGTTCGCGCATATCCGAGACGATCTCGGACAGGTCGTTTGCAGACATGATTTCGCGGCGCTGGCTGAAGATCACCTTCCGCTGGTCATTCATCACGTCGTCGAACTTCAGAACGTTCTTACGCATGTCAAAGTTGCGGCCTTCGACCTTGGACTGCGCGCGTTCCAGCGACTTGTTCACCCAGGGGTGAATGATCGCCTCGCCTTCTTTCATGCCCAGCGTGGTCAGAACCTTGTCCAGCCGTTCCGAGCCGAAGATACGCATCAGGTCATCCTCGAGGCTCAGGTAAAATACCGTTCGGCCCGGGTCGCCCTGACGGCCGGAACGGCCGCGCAGCTGGTTGTCGATGCGGCGGCTTTCGTGGCGTTCCGACGCCATGACGTAAAGGCCGCCAGCAGCCAGAACCTTTTCTTTTTCTTCGGCGTGGCGTGCTTCTTCGGCGGCCCGCAGCTCGGACGGATCCGCGTCTGGATTCTCGGCAATCGCTTTCAGGACCTTCATCTCGACATTGCCGCCAAGCTGAATGTCGGTGCCGCGACCGGCCATGTTGGTGGCGATGGTTACCGCACCCAGACGACCGGCATCGGCAACGATCTGTGCCTCTTGTTCGTGCTGGCGGGCGTTCAGAACGTTGTGCTTGATGCCTTCCTTGGTCAGCATCTGGCTGAGCAGTTCGGATTTTTCGATCGACGTGGTCCCCAGCAGAACCGGCTGGCCCTTTTCCTGCGCCTTTTTCGTCTCGGCGATCATCGCATCGTATTTTTCGGCGGCCGTACGATAGACCTGATCATCTTCGTCGATACGGGCAATCGGCAGGTTGGTCGGAACTTCGACCACGCCCAGACCGTAGATCTCGGCAAATTCTTCGGCCTCGGTCAACGCGGTGCCGGTCATGCCGCTCAGTTTGTCGTACAGGCGAAAATAGTTCTGGAATGTCACGCTGGCCAATGTGACGTTTTCCGGCTGGATCTGAACCTTTTCCTTGGCTTCGATCGCCTGATGCAGACCTTCGGACAGGCGACGGCCCGGCATCATGCGGCCGGTGAACTCATCGATCAGAACGACATCGCCGTCGCGCACGATGTAATCCTTGTCGCGCTGGAACAGCTTGTGGGCACGCAGCGCCTGGTTGACGTGATGCACAACGGTGGTGCTTTCCGGATCATACAGGGAATGGCCTTCGGGAATCAGGCCGGCCTGAAGCAGCTGTGCCTCAAGAAATTCGTTGCCTTCATCGGTAAAGGTCACATTGCGCGATTTTTCATCCAGGGTGTAATGATCGTCGCTCAGCGTCGGGATCAGGCCATCAATGGCGGTGTACAGATCCGACCGGTCCTGCGCGGGACCCGAGATGATCAGCGGTGTCCGCGCTTCATCGATCAGGATCGAGTCGACCTCGTCCACAATCGCAAAGTTGTGGTGTTTCTGGTAAACCTGCTCTAGATCCGCCTTCATGTTGTCGCGCAGATAGTCAAAACCCAGCTCGTTGTTGGTGGCATACGTGATGTCACAGGAATACGCGGCCAGTTTTTCCGCGTCGGGCTGGCCGGACCAGATCACACCAGTTGTCATGCCTACGGCCGCAAACACCTTACCCATCCATTCCGCGTCACGTTTGGCCAGGTATTCGTTCACCGTGACAACATGCACGCCCTTGCCGGTCAGCGCGTTCAAATAGGCCGGGAAGGTGGCGACCAGAGTCTTGCCTTCGCCCGTCTTCATTTCCGAGATGTTGCCCTGATGCAGGAAAATGCCGCCCATCAGCTGCACGTCAAAGGCCCGCAGGCCAAGTGCGCGCTTGGCGCCCTCGCGTACGTTGGCAAAGGCCTCGGGCAGCAGGTCGTCCAGGCTTTCGCCATCCAGTGCGCGCTTGCGCAGGTCTTCGGTCTTGTCGATCAGACCTTGATCTGAAAGCGTTTCAAACTCTGGTTCCAGCGCATTGATCTTTTCGACCAGAGGGCGGGTCGCCTTGATCTTGCGGTCGTTCGGTGTTCCGAACACCTTTTTGGCGAGCGTTCCGAGTCCCAGCATGTTCACTCCAGAGGATCTGTTCTTTTCGTGGTTGCGACAGGCTTGCCCACCTTGCGCGCAACCCATAGATACGGGGGGTGAAAGGCGGCCCTGTCCAAGGCTTCAAAGCGATGTAAGCGGCAGGTTCCAGAGTGTCAACGCCGCGCCCTGTCGCGGCAAGAAAATAGGATGATTCAATGCCCAAAGGTCTCACTTTTCTGCCATCGCTGGCCCTGGCCGCCGTGATGGCCCTGCCGCTGGCCGCCGAAACCCAGCCGGATGCGTCGACCGTGGTCGCTCGGGTAAACGGGGATGAGATCACATTGGGTCACGTGATCGCCACCGTCGCTTCTCTGCCACCGCAATATCAGCAGGCGGAAGACGACGTGCTGTTCGATTTCATTCTGGAACAGCTGATCCAGCAGCAATTGCTGGGACAGCAACAGGATGGCCTGAACATGCGGAACGCGCTGACACTCGACAATGAAAAGCGGTCGCTTCAGGCGGTTCAGACGGTCGCGGCTCTGACCAACGATCTCGTCACAGAGGAAGCCATTCAGGCCGCTTACGATGCGCGTTTCAATGATTTTGCGGGTGAAGACGAATTCGACGCCAGCCATATTCTGGTGCAATCGGAAGAAGAAGCCAAAGCGCTCAAGACTCAGCTTGATGATGGTGCAGATTTTGCGGAACTTGCCCGCGAGAACTCGACCGGTCCGTCCGGTCCGAATGGTGGCGCGTTGGGATGGTTCGGAAAAGGCCAGATGGTACCTGAATTCGAGGCAGCCGTGATCGCGCTGGAAAAAGGGCAGGTGTCGGATCCGGTGCAAACTCAGTTTGGCTGGCATCTGGTCAAGCTGAACGACAAGCGCAAAACCGAAGCCCCCGAACTGGACGCGGTGCGCGATGAGCTGGCCCAAACGATCCAGCAAGATGCCATTCAGGCGCGGATCGACGAGTTGACGCAGCAGGCACAGATCGAACGCCCCGCGCTGGAAGGCGCAGGCCCCGAGATCATGCGCCAGCTGGACCTGATTCAGGAGTAAAGACCAGTGGCCACGATCACGAAGGTATCGCCACTGGCACCGGCGTCTTTCCCTGAACTGCCTGCGATTGACGGTGTGCGTTTTGCCACCGTCGAAGCGGGTGTGCGCTATCAGGGTCGCACGGATGTCATGCTGGCTGTTCTTGATCCGGGCACGTCGGTGGCGGGTGTCTTCACCCGCTCGGCCACCCGCGCGGCACCGGTTCTGGATTGTCAGAAGAAAATAGGAGGCCCCAGTGATGGACCTGCGGCGATCCTTGTGAACTCGGGCAATGCGAACGCGTTCACCGGCCACTATGGCCAGACATCGGTTGCCGAGGTGACACAGGCCGTTTCCAAAGCGACCGGCGTCCCCGTCGAACGGGTCTTTACGTCATCCACCGGTGTCATCGGTGAACCGCTGCCACATGATCGCATCGTATCGCAGCTTGAAGCGTTGAAATCCGGCCTCAGCCGCCATGCCATCGAAGATGCCGCGCGGGCGATCATGACGACGGACACGTTTCCCAAAGGGGCGAGCGCACAGGTCGAAATCGGTGGCAAAACAGTCTCTATTGCAGGGATAGCGAAGGGTTCTGGAATGATCGCGCCAGACATGGCGACGATGCTGGTCTATATCTTCACCGACGCACAGGTTGAGCAATCGGCGTTGCAGGAAATGCTGAGCGCCCAGACAGATCGCACCTTCAACTGCATCACTGTGGACAGCGACACCTCGACCTCGGACAGTCTGCTGCTGTGTGCGACCGGATCTTCGGGCGTTGATGCCACCGGCGATGCCGCTTTTGCACGGGCTTTGGAAACAGTGATGCTGGACCTCGCGCAACAAGTGGTGCGTGACGGGGAAGGCGCCACGAAATTCGTGGAAATCCGCGTGACCGGAGCCGCCTCGGACGCTGACGCCAAGACCCACGGTCTGGCCATCGCCAACTCCCCTCTGGTGAAAACCGCCATCGCCGGTGAAGACCCGAACTGGGGCCGCATCGTCATGGCCATCGGCAAGTCGGGCGCGGCAGCGGATCGCGACAAGCTCAGCATTTCATTCGGTGATATTCTTGTGGCCGAGAACGGCTGGGTCAGCCCGGATTATCGCGAAGAAGACGCCGCCGCCTATATGAAAGGTCAGGACCTCGTGATTGCGGTCGATCTGGGGCTGGGCGAAGGGAAATCCACCGTCTGGACCTGTGATCTGACCCACGGCTATATCGAGATCAACGCGGATTATCGCTCGTGAAAACCGTGTTAGTCTCTGCTGTCGCCCTGATCGACATCGAGGGCCGCGTGCTGCTTGCCCAACGTCCCGAAGGCAAATCCATGGCCGGACTGTGGGAATTCCCCGGTGGCAAGATCGAGCCCGGCGAAACCCCCGAGGCCGCCCTGATCCGGGAACTGCACGAGGAATTGGGCATCGACACCTGGGCCTCGTGCCTTGCACCGCTGACCTTTGCCAGCCACAGCTATGATGATTTCCACCTGCTGATGCCGCTGTTCGCCTGCCGCAAATGGGAGGGTATTCCGCAGTCGAAAGAGGGCCAGGCGCTGAAATGGGTGCGCGCGAATGACCTGCGGAACTTTCCGATGCCGGCGGCGGATGTGCCGCTGATTCCGATTTTGCGGGATTGGCTGTAACAATTCGTAAGAATTGAGAAAACATCACGAAAAAGTTGACGCTGATCGTTCTCCTTGTCCTTAATCGGGGCAGCAGCGTTCCGGTCTGACCCGGCGACGCCGTTCCGGCCCGACCCGGGGCCGGATGGGGAGGAGAGATAGAATTGGCTCAGACGCAGTCGGGCGCCGAGGGGATGCACTCCCTTCCGGCGCTGCTACATCGCAATGCGACGCAGTTCGGGGATGCCCCGGCTTACCGCGAAAAGGAGTTCGGGATCTGGCAATGCTGGACCTGGGCGGAAACGGCCGCCGAAATCCGCGCGCTGGCGCTTGGATTTCTTGAACTTGGCGTTGAAAAGGGTGACCACATCGCCGTAATCGGGCGCAACCGTCCGGCACATTACTGGTCAATGGTTGCGGCGCAGATGGTCGGTGCCATTCCGGTCCCTCTCTATCAAGACGCGGTTGCCGAAGAGATGGCCTATGTGCTGGAGCATTGCGGGGCGAAATATGTCGTCTGCGGCGATCAGGAGCAGGTCGACAAGGTCATCGAGATTCAGGAAAACCTGCATCAGGTCAAACACATCCTCTATACCGACAAGCGCGGTATGCGGAAATACGACCACAGCCAGATGAATGCCCTTGACGACATCAAGGCCGAGGGCAGCGCCGGTCATGCGCGTTTCGACGCCGAACTGGACAGGCGCATCGGCGAGATCACCTATGACGACACCTGCGTGATGCTCTATACTTCGGGTACCACGGGCAAGCCCAAGGGCGTGGTGCTGTCGAACCGCAACGTGATCGAAAGTGCAAAGAACTCAGCCGAATTCGACCACCTGACCCGCAACGAAGACATCCTGTCCTATCTGCCGATGGCCTGGGTGGGGGATTTCATCTTTTCCATTGGTCAGGCCTACTGGTGCGGGTTCTGCGTGAACTGCCCCGAAAGCGCCGACACGATGATGACCGACCTGCGCGAGATCGGGCCGACCTATTTCTTCGCGCCGCCGCGCGTATTTGAAAGCCAGCTGACCAATGTGATGATCCGAATGGAGGATGCCAGCAAGCTCAAGCAGCGCATGTTCCACTACTTCATGGCGCATGCCAAGAAGGTCGGCGGTCGGTTGCTGGATGGCAAGCCGGTGAGCTTGGGTGACAAGGTGAAATATGCGCTGGGCAATCTGTTGGTTTACGGGCCGCTCAAAGACACGCTGGGATATGGGCGCTTTCGGGTGGGCTATACGGCGGGTGAGGCGATCGGGCCGGAGATCTTTGATTTCTATCGCTCTTTAGGCATCAACCTGAAACAGTTGTACGGCCAAACCGAGGCGACCGTGTTCATCACCGTCCAGCCCGACGGAGAGGTGCGCGCCGACACCGTTGGCGTCCCGGCCCCCGATGTCGAGATCAGGATCGACGACAAGGGCGAGATCCACTACCGCTCGCCCGGCGTTTTCGTCGAATATTTCAAGAACCCGGACTCGACCGCATCGACCAAGGACCCTGAAGGCTGGGTGGCCACGGGCGACGCAGGGTTCATCGAGGAAAGCTCGGGTCATCTGCGGATCATCGACCGCGCCAAGGACGTGGGCAAGATGGCCGACGGGTCGATGTTCGCGCCGAAATATGTCGAGAACAAGCTGAAGTTCTATCCGGATATTCTGGAGGTGGTGCTGTTCGGCAATGGCAAGGATCGCTGCGTCGCCTTCATCAATATCGATCTGACCGCGGTCGGCAACTGGGCCGAGCGCAACAACGTGGCCTATGCCTCGTATCAGGAACTGGCGGGACATCCGCGTGTGTTAGAGACGATCAAGGCCCATGTGGAAGAGGTGAACAAGTCGGTCGCCGCTGACGAGATGCTGTCGGGCTGTCAGGTGCACCGCTTTGTGGTTCTGCACAAGGAACTGGATGCCGACGATGGCGAGATGACCCGGACCCGCAAGGTGCGGCGCGGATTTGTCGAGGACAAATTCAGCGACATCATTGCCGCGCTTTATGACGGGTCCAAGACGGTTTCGACCACGACCGAGGTGACCTATGAGGATGGTCGCAAAGGATCGATTTCGGCGACGCTGGAAATTGTCGATGCGCCGGTTGTTCCCGTCGCCCAACACAAGGTTGCCGCAGAATGAGGGCCGTACGAGCGCCGCTCGACCTGCGGTCATCGCCCCGCCCGCCGTCCCGTTTTCGCGCAAGTCAGGGAGTGACCGATGCTGGATAATTCCGAAGGATATGTCACCGAAGACGGTCGCAAGATCGGCGGTGTGGTGATGGAAATGAAGAACATCACCCTGCGCTTTGGTGGTGTGGTGGCGATCAAGGATATCTCGTTCGATATCCGCGAAGGCGAGATCCGCGCCATCATCGGGCCGAACGGCGCCGGGAAATCCTCGATGCTGAACGTGATCTCGGGATTCTATGTTCCGCAGGAAGGCGAGGTCTGGTTCCATGGGTCCAGACGCCCGCCGATGCGGCCTTTTGAAGTCGCCCAGCAGGGAATCGCGCGGACGTTCCAGAATATCGCGCTGTTCGAGGGTATGAGCGTTCTGGACAACGTGATGACGGGTCGTCTGAACTTCATGAAGACCAACATCCTCCAGCAGGCGATCTGGCGCGGCAAGGCCGAAGCGGAAGAGGTGCAAAACCGCGAGGCGGTCGAAAAGATCATCGACTTCCTTGAAATTCAGCACATCCGCAAGACGCCGGTGTCGCGCTTGCCCTACGGTCTGAAGAAACGCGTCGAACTGGCCCGCGCGCTGGCGGCAGAGCCCAAGCTGCTGCTGCTGGATGAGCCCATGGCGGGCATGAACGTCGAAGAGAAAGAGGACATGAGCCGCTTTATCCTCGACGTGAATGACGAATTCGGCACCACCATCGCCCTGATCGAGCACGATATGGGCGTTGTGATGGATCTGAGCGACCGGGTGGTCGTGATGGATTACGGCAAGAAGATCGGCGACGGCACACCGGATGAGGTGCGCAACAACCAAGAAGTCATCGACGCCTATCTGGGGGTCAGCCATGATTAAGCTCTGGGCAGAATTGGGGAGGGGCTGGCATGCCTGAACAACTTATCTTCGCGATGGAGGTCATCCTCAACGGTCTGATGGCCGGGGTGCTTTATGCGCTGGTCGCGCTGGGCTTTGTGCTGATCTACAAGGCGTCCGGTATTTTCAACTATGCCCAAGGGGTTATGGCCCTGTTCGCGGCGATGACGCTGGTCGGGATTATGAATGGGCAGGTGCCGTTTGCCCATCTGATCAACGCGACTTTCGGCACCCATATCCATTATTTCGGGTGGAATGTGCCAGCGCTGTTCGCGATCATTCTGACGATGGGTGTGATGGTATTGCTGGCCTGGGCCGTGCAGCGGTTCGTCATGCGCCATCTGGTGGGGCAGGAACCGATCATTCTGTTTATGGCGACCATCGGTCTGGCGTACTTCCTTGAAGGCGTGGCCGACCTGATGTGGGGATCCGAGATCAAGACGCTGGATGTGGGTCTGCCGCAGGGCATCAATCTGTGGATTGACGAGACCACCTATAACATCTTCGACTACGGCTTCTTCATCGACAATCTGGACATCGTGGCGACGGTCATCGCGGCGCTGTTGGTAGCCGCTCTGGTGGCGTTCAGCCAGTACACCAAGCAGGGCCGGGCCATGCGCGCAGTGGCGGATGACCATCAGGCGGCGCTTTCGGTGGGCATATCGCTGAACTTCATCTGGGTCATGGTCTGGTCGGTGGCCGGGTTTGTCGCTCTGGTCGCGGGCATCATGTGGGGCACCAAATCAGGCGTCCAGTTCTCACTGTCGCTGATCGCGCTCAAGGCGTTGCCGGTGCTGATGCTGGGCGGGTTCACCTCGATCCCAGGCGCCATCGTGGGCGGTCTGATCATCGGCGTGGGTGAAAAGCTGTTCGAATTCGCAATCGGACCGATGGTCGGTGGCGCAACCGAGAACTGGTTTGCCTATGTGCTGGCGCTGATCTTCCTAGTGTTCAGGCCGCAAGGCCTGTTCGGAGAGAAGATCATCGAGAGGGTATAGGGCATGACCAAGCTGATCGCCATCATCAACGTGGTCGCATGGGCGGGGTTCTGGGCTTTTGGCTACATCGCCCTCACATCAGACGATCTGACCGAAGGCCAACTGACGATTGCAGCGATCCTGGCCTTTGCAGGGCTGATCATGGGGGTTCTGGCCTACTTGAAGCTGGTGCGCGCCTCGGAGGCGAGCGGATATGCCAAAGGGTCCAATCAACTGGACGCCGAAGCCCGGAATCGGGCGCAGGAAGAATGGGGAAAGTAAGACATGTTCTATCGTGAGGCCGGAGATTTCAAAACCTCCTACGTGGATGACAGCCAGACTTTCCCGATCAAGTTCGATCGGTATCGGTACTATGTGGTGCTGGCGGTGGCCTTCGGGATCATCCCGTTCATCATCAACGACTATTGGGCCAACGCACTTCTGCTGCCCTTCCTGATCTATGCGATCGCGGCCATTGGGCTGAACATTCTTGTGGGGTATTGCGGGCAGGTCAGCCTGGGTACCGGGGGCTTCATGGCCGTTGGGGCCTATGCCTGCTACAAGTTGATGACCGCCTTTCCAGACGTGTCGATGTTCATCCATGTGATCCTGGCCGGTGGCATCACCGCCATCGTGGGCGTGCTGTTCGGCTTGCCGTCATTGCGGATCAAGGGGTTTTACCTTGCGGTGGCGACGCTGGCGGCGCAGTTCTTTCTGGTCTGGCTGTTCAACCGGGTGCCGTGGTTCTACAATTACTCGGCTTCGGGGCAGATCAACGCGCCGGAACGGGATGTTTTCGGCATCATCATCACCGGTCCGAATGCATCGGCCTGGGCCACCTATCTGTTCTGTCTGATTTTCCTGACCGTCTGCGCCCTCGCTGCGCGCAACCTGACACGCGGTACGACAGGGCGGACATGGATGGCGATCCGCGATATGGACATTGCCGCCGAGATCATCGGGGTGAACCCGCTCAAGGCGAAACTGACCGCCTTTGCCGTAAGTTCGTTCTTCGTGGGCATCGCGGGCGCACTGTTCTTTGCGGTCTATCTGGGCGCGGTTGAGGTCGGTGAAGTCTTTGGCATCCAAAAATCGTTCCTGGTTCTGTTCATGGTCATTATCGGCGGGTTAGGCTCTATTTTTGGATCCTTTGCGGGCGCTGCATTCCTTGTGCTTTTGCCGGTGGTCCTGAAAGTGGTCGGCGTCGATGTGCTGGGCTGGCCCACAGATATCGTTGCCCATCTTCAGCTGGTGATTGTCGGCGCCCTGATCATCATGTTCCTGATCCTCGAACCCCATGGGCTGGCACAGCTGTGGCGCGTCGCGAAAGAGAAACTCAGACTCTGGCCGTTCCCGCACTAAGGGTAGGCCCAATCAAAAAGACGGGTGCGAAAACCCGAATACACCATCGGATCAATCAAGGGAGGATACACCCGATGAACAAGAAACTGGCAACCGTGGCGCTGAGCGCCCTTATGGCCGCTGGGCCAGCGATGGCGGATCTTGTGATCCCTGATCTCAGCTATCGCACCGGGCCATATGCTGCAGGCGGTATCCCGTTCTCGGACGGCTACAACGACTATTTCACTCTGCTCAATGAGCGGGATGGCGGTATCGGAGGAGAACCGATCCGGGTGGTTGAATGTGAAACCGGCTATAATACCGAAAAGGGTGTGGAATGCTATGAATCGACCAAAGGCGAAGGTGCATTGGTTTATCAGCCTTTGTCGACTGGTATCACCTATCAGTTGATCCCCAAAGTGACGGCAGACGGAATTCCGCTGCACACGATGGGGTATGGCCGCACTTCGGCTGCAAACGGGAAGGTGTTCAGCAACGTGTTCAACTATCCGGCCAACTATTGGAACGGAGCTTCGGGCGCGATCAACTATCTGCTGAGCGAAAACGATGGTGACCTGAACGGTAAAAAAATCGCGCTGGTCTATCACAACTCTGCCTATGGCAAGGAGCCGATCCGCACATTGGAAATGCTGGCTGAAAAGCATGGGTATGAGCTGATGCTGCTGCCAGTGGACCACCCGGGTCAGGAGCAGAAGTCGCAGTGGTTGCAAATCCGTCGTGAAAAGCCGGATTACGTGGTCATGTGGGGCTGGGGCGTGATGAACCAGGTCGCAATTCAGGAAGCTGCGAACATCCGTTTCCCAATGGAAAACTTCATCGGTGTCTGGTGGTCGGGCGCAGAATTCGACGTTGAGCCTGCTGGTGATAAAGCAACCGGGTACAAGGCGCTTACATTCACCGGTCTGGGCGATGACTACCCGGTTTACGACGACCTAAAGAAATACGTCGTCGATTCGGGTAAAGCTGCGGGCGCCGGTGATCAACTGGGCGCGGTGCAATACAACCGTGGTCTCTATGCAGCGATGTTGGCGGCTGAAGCCATCAAGACCGCACAAGAAATCCATGGCGTGACCGATATCACCCCAGCGATGATGCGCGACGGTATGGAGGCGCTGGAGATCACCAATGCCAAGATGGAATCTCTGGGCATGAGTGGATTTGGTCCCGAATTCAGCGTGACTTGTGAAAACCATGGCGGCCCGGGTCTGGTGGGTGTTGTTCAATGGGATGCCTCGACCGGTACCTGGAACAAGCTTCAGGACTTTATGCCAACTGATCAGGAAGTGATCGGCCAGCTTATCGCGGAAGACTCGGCAGCGTACGCGGCCGAAAACAACATCGAACCGCGCTGCGAATAAAGTCGGTTTCTTCCCGGCTGAGGCCGGCTCTCAAAACTCCGGAGCGGCGGTTTGCCGCCGCTCCTCACGAACAGTCCCGAAGGGGACAGGCATGAGGACACGCGCTGATGCTTGATGCGGCACAAACCACTGACGTGCAGGCGGAAAACCTGCTTGAGGTCAACAATATCGAGGTGATCTACAACCACGTGATCCTCGTGCTGAAGGGCGTAAGCCTGACTGTGCCCAAGGGCGGTATTACGGCCTTGCTGGGGGGCAATGGCGCGGGCAAGACGACTACGCTCAAGGCAGTGTCGAACCTGCTGCATTCAGAACGCGGCGAAGTCACGAAAGGCACGATCAAGTATCGTGGCCAGAACGTACACGAAAGCGACCCCGCCGTATTGGTTGAAAAAGGCGTGATTCAGGTGATGGAAGGCCGTCACTGTTTCGAACACCTGACGGTTGAAGAAAACCTGCTGACGGGCGCGTATACCCGCAAGGACGGCAGCGCAGCGATCCAGCAGGATCTGGAGCTGGTCTACAATTATTTCCCCCGCCTGAAAGAGCGCCGCCGTTCGCAGGCAGGCTATACGTCGGGTGGTGAACAGCAGATGGTTGCCATGGGCCGGGCTTTGATGTCGCGCCCCGAGACGATCCTGCTGGACGAACCTTCGATGGGACTTGCGCCGCAGTTGGTCGAAGAGATTTTCGGCATCGTGAAGGATCTCAACGAGAAAGAGGGCGTTTCCTTCCTGTTGGCCGAGCAGAACACAAATGTTGCCCTTCGGTTCGCGCATTACGGATACATTCTGGAATCCGGGCGCGTTGTGATGGATGGCCCGGCCGCCGAACTGCGCGAGAACCCGGATGTCAAGGAATTCTACCTTGGCATGTCGGATGAAGGCCGCAAAAGTTTTCGCGATGTGCGGTCCTATCGTCGCCGCAAGAGGTGGCTGTGAGCGGATGGAGGATATGGCGATGATGTATTTCGACGCACTCGAAACACGCTCGGCGGACGAACGCGCTTCGGATCAGGCCGCAGCGCTGGTAGAGCAAATCAAACGTGCTGCATCTGCCCCCGGGTTTGCTGCACATTTTTCTGAATCAGACACTAATAAGGTGGTTTCGGCAGATGATTTGCCGATGTTGCCGGTGCTGCGCAAATCGGACCTGATCCGGGCGCAGGCGGAACGCCCCCCTTTTGGTGGGTTCACCGTGAAGCCCGCGCGCCACTTTCATCACGTGTTCCAGTCCCCCGGGCCGATCTATGAACCGGGCAGCACCGATCACGACTGGTGGCGCATGGGCCGGTTCCTGCATGCCGCTGGTGTTGCAGCTGGCGATATTGTTCAGAACTGCTTTGGCTATCACCTGACACCGGCTGGCATGATCTTTGAAAACGGCGCCCGCGCTGTTGGTGCTGCCGTTCTGCCGGCGGGAACCGGGCAGACCGAATTGCAGGTGACAGCCGCGCGTGACGTTGGCTGCACCGCCTATGCGGGCACGCCTGATTATCTGAAAGTCATCCTGGACAAGGCTGACGAGATGGGCGTTTCGCTGAATTTCTCCAAGGCCGCTGTTGGTGGTGGCGCGCTGTTCCCGTCTTTGCGTCAGGAATATGCGGATCGCGGTATTTCGTGCCTGCAATGCTATGCGACGGCGGATTTGGGTAATATCGCCTATGAAAGCGCCGCGATGGAAGGGATGATCATCGACGAACATGTGATCGTCGAAATCGTGACGCCCGGAACCGGAACCCCGGTAGAGCCGGGCGAGGTGGGCGAGGTTGTTGTAACCTCTCTCAACCCGGATTACCCTCTGATCCGCTTTGCGACCGGGGATCTTTCTGCCGTCATGCCGGGTGTTTCGCCCTGTGGCCGGACCAACACCCGGATCAAAGGCTGGATGGGTCGCGCCGATCAGACCACCAAGATCAAGGGTATGTTTGTACGCCCGGAACAGGTTGCGGCCCTGGTCGACAAGCATGAGGAAATTGTCAAAGCCCGCGTTATTGCAGCCCGCCAGGGTGAGATGGACACGATGACGGTCCGGATCGAAAGTCCGCGCGGTGACGACCCGGCATATGCCAAGTCAGTGGCCGAAGTGTTGAAACTGAAAGGTGCGATCGAGGTCGTGGCCCCCGGATCCCTTCCCAAGGACGGGGTGGTGATCGAGGATCAGCGCGTCTACGAATAGCGGTGTTTTTCAGATCTGCGGCAGTTTGTGCCGCAGATTTGTTGACCGATGCACTGGTGTTTCCGAGCTTTTTGGTCGATTAAAGGCGAACCCTTCGCCTTTGCCAATCACAAGCCGGGATGATGGCCGAAATCGAGTTTTCACAGAACGGATCGCGCAATCGCGGTGTACGCGGTACCCGACTGCTGGCGGGGATCGCCTATGTCGTGGCTGCCGCGTGCCTTTTGCCGATGATCGCCGTGGTCCTGGCGGCTGTAACCGGGGGAACGGACACGATCTCGCACCTGATGGAGACGGTGCTGCCCGGCTATATCGCGACGACCCTGATTCTTGTGGTCCTGGTTGCGGCCGGCACGTTCAGCATCGGCACCGGGGCGGCTTGGCTGGTAACGATGACCCGTTTTCCCGGCGTGCGGATTCTGGAGATCGCACTGGTCCTTCCGCTGGCCTTTCCGGCGTATGTTCTGGCCTATGCCTACACCTTCATTCTGGATCACCCGGGCATCGTTCAAAGCACGCTGCGTGATGTAACGGGGTGGGGCCCGCGCGACTATTGGTTCCCGGAAATCCGCTCGACCGAGGGTGCGGCGGTCATGTTGATCCTTGTGCTTTACCCTTATGTCTATCTGCTTGCGCGGGCTGCGTTCCTGCAACAAAGCGCAACCGCGTTTCTGGCGGCGCGGGCGCTGGGCAACAATCCATGGCTGGCTTTTCGGCGCGTGTCACTGCCGATGGCGCGACCCGCCATTGCAGGCGGCGTTCTGCTGGCCGTCATGGAGACCATCGCAGATTTCGGAACCGTGTCGTATTTCGGCGTACAGACCTTTGCCACCGGGATCTACACAAGCTGGTTTTCCATGGCCGATCGTGCGGCAGCGGCGCAACTGGCCCTGTGCCTGCTGGTCTTTGCCTTGATCATGGCCGTGGCCGAGCGCACCCAGCGTGGCAAGGCAAAATACTATCAGGCGGGGAAACAGCATGTGGCGCAACCGGCGGCAAATCTGACGGGTCTGCGCGCCTGCGGGGCATTTCTGCTGTGTGCAATACCCGTTCTTTTCGGTTTTTTGCTGCCCGTCATCATTCTGGTCGAGATGGGCCTGGACTCCGAACAGAACCTGCTGTCGCAGCGTTATATCGGTTTCATCCAGAATTCGTTGATACTTGCTGGTACGGCGGCGGTCATCACCGTCTTTGCGGCGATCAGTGTCGGGTTCTTTCAACGTCTGAGGCCCGGGCGCGCCTCGTCTGCGACCGCATATATGGCGCGTCTGGGATATGCCGTTCCCGGTGGCGTCATTGCGGTTGGATTGATCGTCCCCTTTGCGAGTTTTGACAACGCGCTGGACGTCTGGATGCGACAGACCTTCGACGTATCCACGGGGCTGTTGGTGACAGGTTCCATCTGGCTGCTGGTCGCTGCCTACATGGTGCGCTTCCTGGCTGCCGCGCTTAGCGCGTATGAGGGGGGCCAAAGCACTGTACATGCGAATATGGACGCCGCAGCCCGTTCACTGGGGCAGACGCCGTTGGGAACATTGCGACGGGTTCACCTGCCGATTCTGACCCCCTCGCTGCTGACGGCCCTGCTGATCGTGTTCGTGGACGTGATGAAAGAACTTCCCGCCACGCTGATCATGCGCCCGTTCAATTTCGACACATTGGCGGTGCAGGCGTATCGGCTGGCCTCGGACGAGAGGCTGGAGGGCGCCGCCGTGCCTTCGCTGGTCATTCTGGCGGTGGGTCTGTTACCTGTAATCCTGATCTGCCGTCAGGTCGGCCGACGGTAACACTTGTGTCGCAATTGTAGGACAACTGCGCATCAGGCTTGATTCAAACACGATTTCCGGCAAGGCTGGAGGTATGAATATGCAGCCTCCCAGCCGGTTCTCGGCAAGCGCAGCGCAGATGCCCGTGGCTTTCGACCGGCATGAGATGTCTCAAATCCTATCCGTTTATGGTCGGATGGTCGCCGCCGGAGAATGGCGTGACTATGGTATTTCCAACCTGCGCGACATGGCGGTGTTCTCGATCTTTCGGCGCACCGCAGAACATCCGATCTACCGCGTCGAAAAGCACCCGCGCCTGAGGTCCCGGCAGGGAATGTATTCCGTCATAGGTATGGATGGCCGCATCCTGAAACGCGGCCACGATCTTCGGGCAGTCCTGCGGGTACTGGAACGCAAGCTGATCCGGGCCGTAAACCCGGATTAGAGCCTTTTGTGGGCCGTGACCGGCCCGTCACCCTGATCCATTATGCGGCGGATCGCCTGATCCATTGGTTCGAATACCACCGCCATATGGCTGGCGTTCGCATGCAAAAGCATGTTTTGGCCCGAAACCCAGGCCACGTGCCCTTTCCAGAACAACAGATCACCCCGTTGCGCAGGGCCCCCTTCGATCACGGTTTTGCCCAAAGCGCGTTCCTGATCGCCGCTGTCGCCGGGGCACGGCAGGCCACAAGCCAAAAGCGCCGCTTGAACCAACCCGGAACAATCGATGCCGAACCGGCTGTTGCCGCCCCACAAATAGGGTGTGCCCAGAAACAGCTGGGCCACTTCGACCGGGTCGTCAGGCTTTTCGGTCATCGGCGCCGTGTGTACCTTTGGGATATATCCCAGTTCGGTTTCAACAAACCGGTCCGTCTCGGTCCTGGCTTGGATTTTGCTTCCGAAACTCAGCGACACCAGATCGCGGCTTTTGAAATCCGCTTCCTGGTAGGCATGCGTTGCAGGCGCCGTGATCCAATGCGTCGCAGGCGCATCCGCCGTCAGCTGATCTGTTCGCAACCAGCCGGTATACCCATCTTTGTCTGCGATGACCCTGTTCCACCCGCTCTTTGTTTCCTCGATCTGAACCGTATCACCGAACAACAATTGCCGGTCGCGTGGCCCGTCTGGGCTGCGCAGCAAATCGACAACGGGTGCGGAAACTCGATGGCGTGTCACAGTCCCAATATCTCCGGCAACGCCGTCAGCACGGCACGAGGTCCCTGACCCAGACCGCCCTTGGTGCGCCCCGGCTCTTTGCTGGGCTGCCAGGAATAGATGTCGAAATGGATGTAGCGGCGTGTGCCCACGAACCTGCGCAGAAACAGAGCGGCTGTGATCGACCCTGCAAACCCGCCCGACGGCGCGTTGTCCAGATCGGCGATGCCGGGTTCAATCATCGCTTCATAGGGCGTGTGGAACGGCATGCGCCAGACCGGATCAGCCGAAGCCTCAGCGGCATGCGACAGAGCAGACGCGCAGCGCTGATCATCGGTATAGAAAGGTGCCAGATCGGGGCCCACAGCCACACGGGCGGCCCCGGTCAGCGTCGCTATCGAGATCACCAGATCGGGTTCACCTTCCTCAGCAAGCGCCAACGCGTCAGCAAGCACCAGACGCCCTTCGGCATCCGTATTGTTGATCTCGACCGTCAGTCCCTTGCGAGAGGTCAGGATGTCCCCTGGGCGGAAGGCATTTCCGGCAAGCGCGTTTTCGACTGCCGGTATCAAGACCCTCAATTGCAGGGGAAAACCCAGCTGCATGATCATCCGCGCCAACCCCAACACATTGGCCGCGCCACCCATGTCTTTCTTCATCAGACCCATGGATGCGCCCGGTTTCAGGTTCAATCCACCCGTATCGAAACACACCCCCTTGCCGACCAGAGTCAGTTTGGGGCCGCTGCTGCCCCAATTCAGCTCGATCAACCGGGGGGCTTGTTCGGCGGCGCGCCCTACGGTGTGGATCATAGGAAAATTCTGTTCCAGCAAGGCCGCGCCGCTGATCACGCTGCACGCGGCACCGAATTCACCGGCCAGAGCCTCGGCCGCCTGCTGCAACTGCTCAGGACCCATATCCGAGGCTGGCGTATTCACCAGATCGCGGGTCAGAACTTCGGCATTGGCCATCGCTTCGATACGGTTGGCGTCGACACCTTCGGGCGCAACCAGCGCCGCGGTTCCAGCAGATTGAGACGCGTAGCGATCGAAGGTGTAACCTGTCATCAACCAGCCAAAGCACTCCATTTCCAGACGATCAGCGGGAATGCCGGACGCGATATGATAGGTTCCTTCGGGCAATGCCATGGCTGCGGCGGCCAATGGGAACCTTTTTCGCTCGCGCTTGTCTTCTGTTCCATACCCGGCCAGCACAAAATCAACCGCGCCATGCGCGCCTGGCACCAGCAGGGTCTGCCCCATCGCACCTGTAAACCCGCTTGCGGCAACCCAGGTCCGGACGGTATCCGGCTGGTCCTGCAACCAACTGTCCAAATCCGGCTGCGCAATCACATGAAGCGGTATGGACGGGTCAGAGGATGGGGCGAAGGACAGGGTCATGGGCGTCTCGGCTGATGGTTTCTGCGCACAGACTAGCCGCGCATGATCTGCCCGCAACCCCTGTCAGACGGAAAGGTCCTGCTGGTCCCAGACGGCGGTCAGCGATCGTTCGCCCACGCGGATCAAACGCCCAAGCGTCGCGCCTGCCGCAACGGCGTCACCGGCATCGACGGTGTGGGCCACGTCACCCGCCACCCGGGCCAGGGCCGTCATCCCGATCTGTTCGGATATAGCGACCAGTGACCTGGCGCATTTGCGCAGGTCCGCCCATTCGCGCTGACGCCAGTAGCGTTCGCAGTTTGACAGGCGCACGGCAAGCTCTTCGACCGTGCGACACAGAACATCCAGCGCATTCTTGTCGCCAAGTTGCCGGTGCAGCCCGCTCAGTTGATCCGAGTCCAGACGGACGGATTCCTTATGTTCAAGCGTGATAATCTTTTCCACCACATTCACCCTAGTTCAAACGCCCCCACGGCGCGGTGTTGATCCTGGCAGAAAATTCCTTTGCGAAACCTTGCGGGGAAACTGGATAATGGCTCGAATTTTCGTTGAATTCGGTTTAGATCATCCTTCAGCGACAAGAACGGGGACATTGAAATGGAATTTGCCAAACCTCTGCCGAGCTACCTTGTAAAACGGTATCACGGTTGGAAGGCCACAACATATTCGGAAAACCAGGTCTGGTATCGCCGTCTCGCCGATGAAGGGCAACGCCCCCGCGCCATGGTCATATCCTGCTGCGACAGCCGGGTTCACGTCACGTCCATGTTCGGCGCTGACCAGGGCGATTTCTTTATTCACCGCAATATCGCCAACCTGGTGCCGCCCTATGCACCGGACGGGGACCACCACGGCACCAGCGCCGCGATCGAATACGCTGTAACGGCGCTCAAGGTCGCTCATTTGATCGTGCTGGGGCATTCGCAATGCGGCGGCGTGCAGGGCTGCATCGACATGTGCAAGGGGCAGGCGCCGCAACTGGATGCGAAGGACAGCTTTGTTGGCCGCTGGATGGATATTCTGAAGCCGAAATTCGAACTGGTCGCGGATATCGAGGACGGTGTCGAACAGGCCCGGCAGTTCGAACGTCAATCGGTTGTCGCTTCGCTGGAAAACTTGATGACCTTCCCCTTCGTCTCGTCAGCCGTTGATCAAGGCGCGCTGAGCTTGCACGGCTTGTGGACGGATATCGGCGCAGGCGGGCTTGAAAGCTATGACCCTTACCAAAAAAAGTTCGTCCCGGTCTGACAGTGACAGAGCTGGAAATCCGAAACAACAATGGCGGCTCTGATTCAGGGCCGTTTTTGGTATACTCCACCCATTACACCTGAATATTGGAGCCTGCCATGAAAGTCATCAAGCGCATCTTCGCAGGATTGGTCGTTTGTATTCTGGTTCTGGTCGCGGTTTCCTATCTGTTGCCGGGAAAGGCGGAAGTTTCGCGTAGCATCGCGATCGACGCGCCGGCAAGCGCCATCTTTCCGTACGTGAATTCGATGCAGGAAACCGAAAAGTGGTCTCCGTGGCTGCACCGGGACCCCGAAACCAAACTGACCTATTCCGGCCCTGCCGCCGGAGTCGGGAACACTCTGAACTGGGCGTCGGATCACCCGCAGGTCGGTACGGGATCACAGGAAATCGTCGAAAGCGTGGAAAACCAACGGGTCAAAACGGCGCTGGATTTTGGCCCGATGGGTACTGCCACAGCGTCCTTCATCCTTGAGCCTGACGGGGCGGGAACCAGAGTGACCTGGGGGTTTGACTCGGATCTGGGTCTGAATCCCATGTCCCGCTGGATGGGTTTGATGATGGATACGTGGGTGGGCGAGGACTATGACCGTGGTCTGACCAATCTGAAAGCACTGGTTGAAAACCAAAGCTAGGCTGCTTGTTTGTGGGAAAGCATGCGGAGGTGTGCTTGACCGAAGCCCTAGCCCAGTCGAAACCGGGCAAGCTTTCCCAGGTGATCGGATCCCATGAAGGGGCGTAGCTCAACTGTTCCGGTTGTGCCTTTGGGGAACAACAGGTTGTCTATCGGCAATGGGATTTTCCAACTGCCGAGGTTGTGGGTGTTCAGGACGGTTCCAAAGCTTTGGTTGTTTGCGGCTGCTCCGATCCGTCTGACGCTTTCGCCCCAGGGCACCATATTGAAATCCCCGGCAATCAGAACCGGTCCTTCAAGTTGGCTGATGCGGTCGGCAATCACCTGGCTTTGTCTGGACTGGTCGTAAGGAAATGGCCAGTTCAGATGAACTGAAACAACCCAGACCAAGTCACCGCCGGGCGCTTTGACCTGTAACCCCACAAGCCCATAACCTTGCAGACAGAACTCGGAATTCTCGACAATCGGCAAGGTCGTCAGGATGGCGACGTTTTGTTCAGGACGGAATTCACAGATCGCCTGTTCGGGGTAGTGCTCGAACAGATTGCTCATGTACTTGCGATTGTGGCTGGAGACTTCCTGCAAGGTCACGATCTGAGCGTCTGATTCAAGGATATCATCGGCCAGCGAATACCGGGGCCAGGCTTTGCTCATCAGGTTCTTCTGGTACAGCGTCAGGCAGGTGTCGTCGCAATCGTCCGAGGGCGCGGCAACGCTGGCCGCGATGGACCCGATGGCAATCCCGGAAAAGACCAAGGTGGCCAATGCAAGATATCTGGCGCGCATGAAAAGAAGAATTACCGCGCAGGGGAGAAGCAAAACACCAGCCTGAGGCCGGAGAAGAGCGATTGAATCTCCCACGGCAAAAACCTGCCCCGTAAAGCCAATGACGACCAGTATCATCAGAACGCATGTGCATCCGATGGTCAGGGTTCTGGCAATCCTGCGTCTGGTCGAAATGTGCATGCCCTGCCTCTTTTGCCTTGCGCCGGGCGGTTTTTTTTCCGGACTTCCGACATCCGCCACGACCAAGGTTCAGTTTTAGGTGGCAAGCGTGTCTGGTTTTGTCAACAGGTTGGCGATTTTCACCGCGCGCAAGACTGTACCCTAACCGAGGTTCATAGCGCAGCCATGATGGATGCGGGTGATGGACCGGAAGGTGCCGATTTGGTGGAAGAGGTGATCCGAGCCGGTTCTGCTGAGCGCATTGACGGGCCACCTCGGGCGCGGACTCACCTGTGACGTTGACTGCTGATCACGGTGGTAAAGGTTCGTGTTGCGCGACTTTGTGCAAGTGCAATGGCGCTCAAAACCAAGGCACAGGCCACTGCTTGCGCACCTGTGATTGTTTCACCGAAGGCAAAAACGCCCACGGCAAACATTGTCGGCAGTTCAATGCTGCCGATAACGGCCGTGCGCGATGCCCCGATGACAGGGGAACAGACGGTGTAAATCAGCTGGGGAACCAGTGCCGTCATAAGACCGATCCCGACGATCAGAAACCAGTCACTGCCGCCTGCTGGCAGGACTTCGCCAATCTCCGAAGAGATAATCAAAGGGGTTAGCCCGACGACCGACCCCAACGAAACCGACGCTATCCTGGCCAAAGGAGCAATTCGCGAAAGACGGTGTACAAGCACGCATATGCCGAAGCCAAATCCGAAAGGTGCAGCCAAAGAGACAAGCAGCGTTGGAATTTGGTCAATCGGTACGGATGCCGGAGACCCTGCAATGCCTGCCGCAAGAACAATCAAACCGGCCGCAACAAGGCTGCGCCGCGTCGGCGGATCGGCGAATATCGCCCAAGCGATGATGATCGTAAACACCGGGTAGGTCATGTAAAGAACACCCACCGTTGATGCCGGCACTGTTTCAAGTGCGGTAACATATCCGACCCACCCAAGCCCCATGACTGCCCCCGCAGCCATACCCCAGACTATTTCCCGCCGGTTTGAACGATGCTTCAGAAGGGTTGGCAACAATAGGATCGCCGTCAAAATGTACCGATAAAACGCAACTGCGTAGGGCGCGAGTCCGTGGTCAGTGAGACCCCGGCTGAAATAAGGTACAAAGCCAAAACAGATGGATGCAAAGAACACTCCCGCCCCGGCAAGGGCGTAGGGTATTGGATCGTGCTTGGTTGATGTTGGTCGGCCCATCTTTAAAACCTACCATGCAGTATTTCCGTTGGCATCAGCGACCTGACCGAACCGTCACGTCGTCTGCAAACCGGCTATTGGGAAACGCAGAAAAACCCGCCGAACAATCAGCGGGTTTCCTGGTTCTCAAGCTTTGACCAAAATCGGGATGTCAGCCCTTTTTTAGAACCTCACGGCCCAGCAGTTCGGCGATCTGTACCGCGTTCAATGCCGCACCTTTGCGCAGATTGTCGGATACGCACCACAGGTTCAGGCCGTTCTCGATGGTCGAATCCTGACGGATACGGCTGATGAAGGTGGCGAAATCGCCCGCGCATTCGATGGGCGAGACGTAGCCACCGGCTTCGCGCTTGTCGATCACCATGATGCCCGGTGCTTCACGCAGGATGTCGCGGGCTTCGTCTTCGTCCAGGAATTCCTCGAACTCGATGTTCACGGCCTCAGAATGGCCGACAAACACGGGAACGCGCACGCAGGTGGCTGTGACCTTGATCGACGGGTCGACGATCTTTTTGGTCTCGACAACCATCTTCCACTCTTCCTTGGTCGAGCCGTCTTCCATGAAGACGTCGATCTGAGGGATGACGTTGAAGGCGATCTGCTTCTGGAATTTCTTCGGCTCAACTTCGGTAGTCGGGTTGTAGATGGCCTTGGTCTGATCCCAAAGCTCATCCATGCCTTCTTTGCCCGCGCCCGACACCGACTGATAGGTCGACACCACGACGCGCTTGATCCTGGCACGGTCATGCAGCGGCTTGAGCGCGACAACCATCTGCGCGGTCGAACAGTTCGGGTTGGCGATGATGTTTTTGTTCTTATAGTCGTGGATCGCTTGCGGGTTACATTCCGGCACGATCAGCGGAATCTCCGGGTCATAGCGATAGAGCGACGAGTTGTCGATCACCACACAGCCAGCCGCAGCCGCTTTGGGGGCATAGGTCTTGGTTGCGTCCGAGCCGATGGCGAACAGGGCCATGTCCCAGCCGGTGAAATCGAAGGTGTCAATGTCCTGGGTGGTCAGTGTCTTGTCGCCAAAGCTTACTTCCGTACCCAGCGAACGACGGCTTGCCAGCACGGCAAGTTCATCGACCGGGAACTGGCGTTCTGCCAGAATGTTCAGCATTTCGCGGCCCACGTTACCCGTGGCGCCGGCGACAACGACGCGATAGCCCATTTCATGTCTCCAAAGTTAAGGACGCGCGTTCATAGCCGCGTTGCAGCAAAGAAAAAAGGGCTATCACGGGTGAATTGGCCGAATTGACGTCGATTTTAACCCGAATGCGCTTTTTCACCCGTATTCAGCAAAGACCGATAGACCCGCACGATGGCCTCGGCCTCACCTTCGATTCGAAAATGCTGCTCGACACGCTGTCTTGCGGCCTGACCGGATTGCACCAGCTTGTCCGGATCGCTCAACATCTGTTCCAGTGCTTCAGCCAGCGCCCCGGCGTTGTCCTTTTCGATCAAGCGGCCGGTTTTCCCGTCCTCGATCTGGGCGCTGAACGCTCCGACCCCGTGGCAGGCGATTGCAGGCACGCCGGAGGCCATCGCCTCAAGCGGTGTAAGGCCGAACCCTTCGTGACGGGCCGGGGCCACGAACAGGTCAAGGGCGCGGTAGGTTTCAACGATCTCCTCCCAAGGGCGCTCGCCCAGGAAGTGCACCCGTTCCGACAGCCCGGCAGCTTTGAGTTTGGCTTCCTGCTCCTGTTGGAAGGTTTCAAATTCTTTGGTGGCGCGCCCGGTGAACACGATGCTGGCGTCGGGATGGTTCGGCAGAATCTCGATCGCCGCATCCACCAGCAGATCGACACCTTTCTGAGGTCGAATACGCCCGAAACACCCGATCAAGGTCCCTTCCGGCAGCCCCAGCTTCTGCCGCAGGGCGGTTTTGTCTTCGGCCGGGTGAAACAGTTCGGTGTTCACACCGTGCATGATGACGGTTGCGGGATGTTCCAGAAACGACGCCGCTTGCGGCGTTGTGGCGATCAGCGCATCCATCTTCGAAATCAGCCACTTGGTGAACCCCGAATGATTTCGTTGCGCAGCCGAGGTGAACAGAAGTTTCAGATTGCGTCGCAGCACATGTTTCAGAAACAAACCCATCAGCATTTCGGTGTTGCGCCGTGCATGCCACACCCGGAGCGTTCTGTTCGAAAGGAACGGAATTTTGATCAATCGGATATGGGGCAGATCACCCGGCAGGCCGGGTCCCGTGGCGACGATCCTGATCATATGCTTTTGAATCGGCAACAGGCGGATTACGGTCGTGGTGACGCCGGAGAGGCTGTGTTTCAGGTTCGGCGCTATAACCTCGATATCCTGCACGGCTTGCTCCGCAATTGCTTCAATCCACATTATCCTGGCTGAATAGATAAATCACGCAACCGATGGCAAGGGTTACCGCAAAAAACCCGAAAATCGCGGTGTAGGGCGCGGTCGTTCCGGCCTGGGCCGTGGCGGCATGAATGCGTCCGGTGACAAATTGGGCGATGCCGACCCCTCCGATTCCGAAAAGGTTCAACAGGGTTACGCCTCGGCCCACCAGATGGGCGGGAACGAAGGCCCGACCATGGGCCATGATGACCGGAAAACTGGCCCCGGTGAACCCTATGATGGCCAACAGCAGAACGGACAGCCATGTGGCATGGTCGATCCAAACACAAAGCAGGGTCAGCGCCACGACACCCAGCGCGTTGCCCGTGAAGATAACCCATTTCCGAGTGCCGAAGACACGATCCAGCGGTCCGTAGACAAAGGTACCGGCGATCATCGCAGACCCCATGACCAGTGTCGCAGTGCCGATCTGGGTGGTGCTGAGCCCGAAGACATCGTTCAGATACGGCCCGGCCCATAGCCCGCGCAGCGCGGCAGAGGGCGCATAGGCCACCAGCATCAAGGGCATGATCAGCCACAGTGCAGGCTCTTTCAGCAGGTCCAGAAGTGAACCTTTGTGTTCCGTATCAACCTTCGCTGGATCGCGCAGGCTCAGCCAAATACCCAAAGCAATCGCAGCAGATATAACGGCCAGCCCAACCATGGTGGCGCGCCATCCCATCCATTCGACCGCAAGCGCAGTCGGATAGGAGGCCACGAGATTGCCCACCGAGCCAACACCCAGCATGACGGCAGCCAGTGTCGCGAATTTCGCAGGCGGGTATTCGCGGGCAAAGATGAAATAGGAAGCCATCAGAACCGGAGAGCACCCAACCCCGATCAGGCCCATGGCAACACTGACATGCAACGGTGAAGTCGCGACCGCAAAAATTGCGGATCCTCCTGCGCCGCCAACCAGAAGAAGCGCGGCTGCGGTCAGCCTGGGCCCAACCTTGTCCAGCGCCCAGCCGACCGGGATTTGCATTGCAGCGAACACCAGAAACCAAAGGCCGGATGCAAAGGCCAGATCTTCGGGTGTAGCGCCGATATCGCGTTCAAGATCCAGGCTGAGCACAGCCAGAAATGCACGGAAAAACTGGCTGAGCACATAGCCCAGGCACAAAACCACCAAACCCGCCTGCATATTCCGCCTCTTTTCCGCTTTTCCGCAAGGAATGCTTGGCACGCAATGATGCAACGCACAAGCATGTGTACTATGTTTCAAAACGAGGACTCGGGCCGCATTCCGGCTATCATTGCCAGAAGTTTGATTTCGAGGGGGAAAATGAAAGACCTCCATTCCGCATTTTACGAAAACCTGCCCCTGTTGAGGGATTTCACCCGTCTGGCGGATCCGGCGCAGTTTTCGCCGGTGCCCGACGACTGGTTTCTGGGGGTTGCCGACATCGTCGATTCAACCGGCGAGATCGCGCGGGGGCGATACAAAACCGTCAACACCGTGGGGGCTGCTGTTATCTCGGCGATGATAAACGCGATGGACGGCAAGTTGTTTCCCTATGTCTTTGGCGGCGACGGGGCGGCGTTTGCGATCCCCCCCAGCGAAATTGAAGCAGCGCGGGATACTCTGTCAGCCATGCGGCGCTGGGCGGAAGAAGAGTTTTCCATGCCGTTGCGTGCGGCGCTGGTGTCGGTGGCGGATATCCGAAAAGCAGGCAGGGACTTGCGCGTCGCTCGTTTTGCGCCCTCTTCCGGGGTGGATTATGCCATGTTCTCGGGCGGAGGCTTGGCCTGGGCCGAGGCAGAGATGAAAGCGGGCCATCACATGATCGCGCCTGCCGAACCGGGTGCGCAGCCGGACCTGACAGGCCTGTCATGCAGATGGTCAAACAGCCCGGCGCGGCACGGTCAGATCGTGTCACTGGTCGTTGAACCCACTGCGTCGGCAACTGAACGCGACTTTGCCGACCTTGCGCAATCGGTTCTGTCCGCGTCAGAAGAGCTGGAGCGCGCAGGTCATCCGGTGCCTGTAAATGGTCCGCCCATGACGTGGCCGCCCCCCGGCCTCGACATTGATGCGCATGTTTCGCGCAACGGGCGGAATTTGTTTCTGCACAAGCTCGTTCTTCTGTTTCAGAACCTGCTGATCGCGATATTGTTCAAAACACGCAAGAAGCTGGGACAGTTCGAACCCGAACACTACAGGACGATGGTCAGCAGCAATGCCGATTTCCGCAAGTTCGATGACGGCCTGAAGATGACGTTGGATTGTGACCCGGCCACTTTGCGACAGATCGAACACTTGCTGAAAGAAGCGCGCGGGCGCGGCAAAATCCGATACGGTCTGCACGTGCAGGACGAGGCGATGATGACCTGTTTCGTCCCGTCGGCCACACGGGACGATCATGTGCATTTCGTCGACGGTGCCTCGGGCGGATACGCCCAAGCCGCAGCGGCCATGGTCCGTTGAGCGGTTAGTCGGCTTTCCATCGTGCGGCGAGATCACGTGCCGTTTGCGTCAGCAGCATCACATCAATGCCAACCGCCAAAAACTGTGCGCCCATATCCAGATATGCCTGACGGGCCTCGTCATTTGTGGCCAGAATGCCCGGCGCTTTGCCTGCGGCCTTGATCCGCGTCAGTGCATCCCGGATAACCGCGCGCACCTCGGGTGCCGCGCTGTTGCCCTGATGGCCCATATCGGTCGACAGATCAGCAGGGCCTATGAATACGCCATCCACGCCTTCAACATCCAGGATGTCGTCCAGAGCAGCAATTCCGGCGCGGGTTTCCACCTGCAACAACAAACAAATCTCCTGATCTGCGGTCTGAATATAATCTCCGACCGATCCGTACATCGTCGCCCGCGATGCCATCGCGCCCACGCCACGGACACCGGCAGGGGGATAACGGCAGGCCCGAACCAGATCTTGCGCCTGCTCGGCACTTTCCACGATCGGAACCAGAATGGTCTGAGCACCCGCATCCAGAACCATCTTGATTAGCCAGGTCTCACCCACGGGAACCCGCACAACCGCATGAGAGTCGCTTGCCGCAAGTGCCAGAAGCTGGTCCCGGATCGACCGGATATCGTTAGGGGCATGCTCTCCATCGATTACCAGCCAATCAAAACCCGCGGTTCCCATCATCTCGGCCGCTGCGGGCTCGGCAAAGCTCATCCAGCACCCGATCTGCGTTTTTCCCTTTTTCAGAGCCTGTTTGAACGCGTTTTGCTGCGCAGCCATACTGTTTCCTTTGTTGCAAAATCTTCGGCGCGACGTGGTCGCGAAAGTGGCCGTTGCCACATCTTCTTCCGTGGCGCGAAATTGTCCAGTTTTAATGCAATTTGGCGTCATCGGATTGACGGCGGCAAAGGCGCGCCACGCAAGGGTGGCGGCGACCCTGCGGTTCTTGTGCTTAAAACCGAAAGCCGAGGGTTCCCTTGCGTAAATCACGGATTTCGGCGATAATTTTGGCATGACCGACGACCTCCCACTGACGTCGCGATCTTTGCCCATTGCGCTTTTGCGGGCGCGGGAAAAGGTTATGGGACCCATCCGAGCAATGCTGGCCGACGCCGGTGTCACCGAACAGCAGTGGCGCGTGTTGCGCGTATTGAACGAAGAAGGCCCGCAGGAACCGACGCATATTGCCGAACGCGCCTGTCTGTTGTTGCCAAGCCTGACACGGATATTGCAGAAACTGGAGCATCGCGGCCTGATCTCCCGACGATGCCATCCGGCGGACCGGCGTCGCCAGATTGTCGAGATCGGTGAGCGTGGCGTTCAGATCATTCATGCCAATCAGCCCGCCAGCATGGCACAGGCGAAACGCATTCGTTCCCTTCTGGGGCCGGAAAAACACGAATTGTTGCTGGATCTTCTGAACGAGTTGAACGACCTGGATACCTGATGCCGGTCGCAGAACATGGGTGTCATCTGCAAGGACCCCGCCGGAGATTTTAGGGGCGATCTCCGACGGGGTGGCCAGACTTGGATTTGGGTTAGGCCTGGCCTGAGGCCGGTTGCGTCACGCCTTGCCTGACGGTCCGGCCTGCGCATCGGAGTATTGAAGAGCCGGAAATGTGGCTCTGACTAGGGTCTTTCGGCCCTTGGGGGAAGGGCCATGCACCTATGCTCTCCGAAACAGACTTAGGCAATTGCCGATCGTTACGTGGGTCCGCAAGTGGTTTCCTCGCGTCACTTTGGTCGCTTATGGTGCCAAGGGCGCGGTGTTGCTGTCTTCGCATCTCATAAGTTGGATGCGTCAAACCAGTCTTCCTCAGTACCTAGCCCGACTTTCGTCTGAGCCAAGTGTTAACCCGATTTGTTTGTACCTTGATGCGTCCATAAAGACGGATATGCACTTGTTTTGATACGGCGGTTTTCTTTCAGGTCAGAATTGAGCAGGTTCGCGCTGAAACAACTCTTGGATAGCGGCGAAATCCAGCGCGCTTTCCCGGCTTGCTGACTGTTCTGGCAGGCGTAAGATGACGGCAAAGCAATATTCAGGAACCAACATGTCGAACAGTGTGTTTTCCCTTCCCGATCCAATCACCATCCCCATTGTTGGCGAGACCGCAGGGTATCCTGTTGGGCGCATTTTCTGCGTCGGTCGAAACTACGCGGCCCATGCTGCCGAGATGGGGAATGAAGTGGATCGCGAAGCACCTTTCTATTTCACCAAATCTGCGCCAAACGCGATTCTGACTGGTTCGACCGTCCCGTATCCAGCCGGGACCGAGAATTACCATCATGAGATGGAATTGGCATTGGCGATTGGAAAGCCTGTGTTTCGGACCACCCGTGCGCAGGCATGGGATGCTGTCTACGCCTATGGCTGTGCGCTTGATATGACCCGCCGCGACCTGCAAATCCGCGAGCGAAACAAGCAGCGACCCTGGGATCTGGGCAAAGACGTCGAAAACGGAGCGGTATTCGCACCGCTGACGCCCGCCGCTGCCTGGTCACCGGACGAAAACAAACACATCCGCCTCAGTGTAAACGGCGAACTGCGCCAGAACGCGACACTGGAAGAGCTGATTTGGAAGATAGACGAAATCGTTGTGCACTTGTCCGGTTTTTACCATCTGCGCCCCGGCGATCTGATCCTGACCGGCACGCCCGCTGGCGTGGGCCCGGTTGTAGCAGGAGATGTTCTGACTGGTGAAATCGATGGGCTGGAGCCGATTCAGCTCACGCTGTCTGACGTCGAATAGACCCTATTTAGGGTCTTTCAGCCAGTCAATTGCGAACTCTACATGCGTGACGCCTGCCAGCCTACGCACCCTGTCCAGCTCAGCGTTCAGGCGGCGGGTGCGGGCGTCAGACCAGCGCACTCCGCGTTCGGGCCAGAGCGCTTTGACATGCATCAGGTCGCGATCGCGATGCGCCTTCATGTCGATCCGGCCGATCAATCGATCGCCTTCAAGCAAGGGGAAGACGTAATACCCATATGTGCGCCTGTCTTCGGGCACGAAAATTTCGATGCGATAGTGAAAGCCAAACAGCCGCTCGGCCCGGTTTCTGTCCCGAAGCATGGGGTCAAACGGGCTGAGCACTCGGATCCGACCGGGCGGTTGCGGCAAGTCGGTTGCCCGATCCATCAATTCAGAGCGGGCAAAAGTTTTGCGCAGGCGTCCATCGGCGCAAGTGACCTCGATCTCTTCGATATTGCCTTGAGCCAACGCCGTGGCACACCAGTCTTTGGCTTCGGCGGTGGTAACCGTGCCCCAGAACGCGGCCAGCTCGCCGGACGTGGCAAAGCCCAACCGGTCCAGCGCTGCGTTGCACAGCCAATCCACGGTCGCCGTCGCATCACAGGCCATGTTCCCGGGGCACAGGCGGGTTTCGATCACACGTTCAGTCAGATCATACCGTTTCTGAAACCCGTCGCGGCCCACAACGGTCAGGGCCCCGGAACGCCACAGAAACTCCAATGCGGTTTTTGACGGGTGCCAGTCCCACCAACCGCCCGAGCCTTTCTTTTCATCCTTGCCAACGTCTGACGAACACACGGGCCCGTGGTCGCGGATGTGTTGCAAGACAGTCTCGAACTGTTGCTCGAACCCATCCCGCCGCCAGTTCTTCCAGCGTGCCTTCAACAGATCCGCATCACGCTGAAAGCGCAGATGCCAGTGCGGATAGAACGACATGGGGATTACGGCCGCATCATGTGTCCAGTGTTCGAACAGCGCTTTTTCCCTTTCATAGAGCCTTTTCAGGTTGGCGCTGCGATACGCAGGCCGTCGGGAAAACAGGATCATGTCATGAGCGCGGGCAACGGTGTTGATGCTGTCGAGCTGCACGAACCCCAACCGCTGGACAAGGTCAAGAAGCCCGGCGCCCTTGGCCGCGCCCGCAGGCTGTTCGGCCAAAGCATGGCGATCCAGGAAAACGGCGCGGGCCGTCCGGTTGTCGAGCCGCTTCAGGGGCGCATTCATCGTCGTTTCAGAGTGTCGCCATAGCTGATCTTGGGGGTCAGCGTGACCCGTGTCTCGATTTCGGCCTCCGGGTCCTTCAGGCGTTCAGCGATGATCTGCGCGGCCTGACGTCCTATGTCCAGACGACAGGCATCCATCGTCGCCAATTTGCGCGGAAGACCCTGCAAAAGTTCCACGTTGTTGAACCCCGCCAGACCGATCTGCCCCGGGATATCCACGCCTTGCTCCAGCAGGTACAACAGACCACCAGCTCCGATCATGTCGTTGGAATAATACAGGAAATCCAGATCGGGTGACCGATCAAGCATGGCCTGTGTCATCTCGCGCCCTTTGGCCAGGGCAGAGCCACCGGAATAGAACTCGCGATCTTCGATCTCGATCCCGTGTTTGCCCAGCACTTCCGTAAACCCTTCAAAGCGTTTTCGGGCGCGGTGATCCAGCGGCATCTTGGTGCCCATGAAGCCGATATGCTGATACCCGGCCTTCAGAATCGCCTGCGCCATTTCGCGCCCGGCGCGGCGATGCGAGATGCCGACCATCGCGTCGACAGGTTTGCCGTCGGTATCCATGATCTCGACCACCGGAATGCCAGCCGAATCCAGCATGGCGCGCGCCGCGTCGGTGTGTTCCAGCCCTGCAATGATCACGCCCGAGGGTCTCCACGAGAGCATCTCGTACAGCACTTTTTCCTCTTTTTCGGGCAGATAATCCGTCACGCCAACCACGGGTTGCAGTTCGGTATCTTCGAGCACCTGATTGATGCCGGTCATCACCTCGGGAAATACCATGTTCGAAAGTGAGGGGATGATCACCGCGACCAGGTTGACCCGGCTGGATGCCAGGGCGCCCGCGATCTTGTTGGGGACATATCCCAGCTCTTTGGCGGCGGCCAGAACGCGGGTGCGGGTGGCGTCGGAAACATCCCCCCGGTTACGCAGAACCCGGCTCACCGTCATCTCTGAGACACCGGAAGCCTCGGACACATCACGAAGGGTAAGCGGGCGTTTGGTTTCACTGTTCACGGGAGGCACCTGCGTTGTTGTTTTGTCCGATGCTAGCGTGAACAGGTCGGTGTGTACAACAATTGTGCAAAGGCGATGACAACCCGGAAAATCCCGGTTACAGAAGGCAGGGCGCGGCCCCGTGGCTCAACTGGATAGAGCAGCCCCCTCCTAAGGGGCAGGTTGCAGGTTCGAATCCTGCCGGGGTCGCCAGTTTTCCCAGATTGACGTTCGACATCCAAAGTCCGTTTTTACGACAAAAAACGGTTTTTTTGAATTGCCCTCGAATCTACCTTCCTTTTAGCGCAGTTCTTTCAACAACTTGTGTGTCGTGGATCGGTTCGTTCATTCCGGCCGGGTTCGATGGCGCAACCAACCAGGATGCGTTGACACGCTGCACGTTAGTTGTTCCCTAATCGTTTCACAGGTTCCGGAACCTTTCACACCCATCAGCCCCGCCCGCCCCGGCGGTGTGGACAACGGGCGGCAAGCCCCGTCGCGCCTCGAAAGGATTCTGCGATGCCCCGTGCCACCACCACGAATCCATTTCATGCGCTGCGTTTCGAAGACGACCTGCCGACGCTGCACGAGTTCGAACGGCGCCTGAAAACATTCCTGCGCGGCCTCCGCAGGCAACGCCAGGCGGCGCAGACCGGTGACGATGAAGGCGCCCGCGACAAGATGGACCAGTTCTTCGACTATCTGAATGAGGCCGAGCGGCGGAAGATCCGGCGTCGCGCGCACTGCTACGTGCAACGGCTGGGCGCCCTGTCTGGTCTGTCTCACCTCAGCGAGGAGAACCGCGCGAAGCTGACGCCCATTCGTGGCGGACTGCCGGTCACCCGCATCACCACCGAACAAGAGGCGGACGAGATCGCGACCGCCTTGCATGCTGAGATGCCCTGGATGGCGCCCGCCACCGAAGCCGTCTGGCACGGGTTGCGGGCCTCGACACGCGAGGGCCTGCCGGGTGTCCGCTTCGCCCCGCTGATCCTGAACGGCCCGCCTGGTATCGGCAAGAGCTTCTGGGCCCCGGCGACTGGCCCACCATCTGGAGGTCCCTGCGACCAATATTGATGCAACGGGCAAGCCGGCGTCCTTCGCGCTCACCGGATCCCAGCGCGGCTGGGGCAGCGCCCATGCGGGCAAACTGGTCAACACGGTCCTGAACAACCGGCATGGCGGGCCGCTGGTCATCATCGACGAGATCGAAAAGGCCGACGAGGTCCACTCCAACAAAGGCACGCGGCACACGCTGACTGACGCCCTGCTGCCGCTGCGGGAGCGGATGACGGCGGCGACCTGGGAATGCCCGTTCTTCCAGGTCAAGATGGACATGTCCTGGGTCAACTGGGTGATGACGGCGAACAGCCGGCAGGGCCTGCCAGAACCGTTTCAGAGCCGCTGCGTTGTGCTGGACCTGCCGGACCTGACCACGGGGCAGTTAAGGGACTTCGCCATAAACGAAGCCGCGCGGCGGGGACTCTGGCTGAACCCTCTCGGGACATTGCTGCGCAATGCCCTGCCGGGCAGCAGACGGGTCGTGCGTTCGGCTTCGGTCAGAGCGGCCCAACCACGTCTGGTCCTATGATTACGTCCAAGATCGAACCGCCGATGGGCGGGCCTACCGTACCCTGAACATCATCGACGAATACACCAGTGAGGCGCTGATGATCCGCGTTGATCGCAAGCTCAACTCGACCGACGTGCTGGATGCGCTGACGGACCTTTTCATTCTGCGGGGACCGCCGGAATACATCAGGTCCGACAACGGCCCCGAGTTCATTGCGCAGAAGGTGCAGGACTGGATCGCGGCCGTCGGCGCCAAAACGGCCTACATCGAGCCGGGGTCACCTTGGGAAAACGGCTTCTGCGAAAGCTTCATCGCACGGTTCCGCGATGAACTGCTCAACGGCGAGCTATTCTATAGCCTAAAGGAAGCCAGATTCCTGATCGAGCAATGGCGTGTCCACTACAATACCGTCAGGACACAGTGCACTGGGCTACCGTCCGCCCGCGTCAGAATGCATCGTGCCGGTGGACCAGAGGCCGACGATGAACTAACAATCAGACCGGACCACCCGACGGGGGCACGCCAGGTGCCTTACTTAGACAAGCCACAACACAAGGCAACATGCGATTGATCCGAGGGACAGGCTTCCAACAACCAATTGCAAGTGGAAGCGAGATGCCGGTTGGGCGCTGTGCGCTTCCAATCGGGAATACACGCGGCGGGCGTTCATCCACGCTCCCCAATAGATCAGCAGCGAGATCAACCCAAAAAGAGTGGCTGCGGCTTTCGCCAACCACTCGGGCTCGACGGCGGAAAATACGGCCTTGAGGCCAAGGGCGATGGCCACGCATGCCATCCCGGTTCTCATCCAACCCGCAAACGTGCGCTCATTGGCCAAAATGGTGCGGTCTTCGGCCCAGTCGGTCCGCTCTTCGGCCAAGTTTTGGCTTTTCGTGTTTTTATCAGACATTGCCACCCTTTGGACTGGTCACCAGATCAGAATGTGCAGGCTAGCCTATTTTTCGGCAAGCCTGCACAAGACCTTAAGCGCGCGCAGTTGGATCTCGAAATGCCAAACGCGCCCGGACACCGCGTCAGCTTGATTTGGAGATCGCCCGCAGCATCCAAGCTGCCTGCTCGTGAAATGCCGAACGTTCGGTCGCCAGATCTTCAGTCACGACGTCTTTGCGGCTGCCTGCAAGCTCGGTCAAGGCGTGCAGGCGGTGCGCCACCCGCTCGTGATCAGCAGCCAGATCTTCGATCATGTCGGCGGCGGTCAGGTCCCCTTCGCGGTCCTTGATGACCGAGAAATCCAGGATGTCGGACATGCGCGAGGGTGCCAGATGACCCAGCGCGCGGATGCGTTCCGCGATCTCATCAGCAGCGGCGAACATGTTTTCGTACTGTTCTTCGGTCAGCTTGTGGATCGAATAGAACAGCGGGCCTTCCACGTTCCAGTGATACGCATGTGTCTTGAAGGTCAGCCGGTAGGTGTCGGCCAGAACATCAGCCAGACCCTTGGCCAAGGGCGCGGTGTCGCGCACGCCAGTGGAAACGGGGTTTTCGTTCGGGACAACGTTCAATGCGTCGGTCATGACAACTCCTTTTTTCTACTGGGGAAGAAACGCCCAAAGCCTGGCGTTGTTCCACTTTCGACGAAAAAAATCAGGTGACAGTGGGCATTCCGCCATCAGCCGAATAGTCGACCGACACCCGCAGCAAAGTCGGAACGGCGACGTCGGCAGCCGCCTGCAGCGCAGGAGCAAGTTTGCTGTGGCTTTCGATGTCGTGATAGACCCAGCCAAAGGATCGGGCCAGTGACTCCCAATCGGGGTTGCCGAAGGAAAACTCGCGCGCACCTGGTTGTTTTTCGTCGATCAGACCATAGCCGTTGTCTTCCCAGACCAGAACAGTCACGGGCACGCACAACCGGGCCGCCGTCTCCATCTCCTGAACGTTCATCAGGAAGTCCCCATCACCGCAAACGGCGATTACCCGACCCTCGTCCAACAGACGGGCCGCCTCAATCGCTCCGGGCAGCGCAAGACCCATACCGGCCAGGCCGTTCGGAATGATGATTTGCCCTGCCCGGCGCGCTTGAACCTTGCTGGCGACCCAAAGTTTGTGCAAGCCCACACCAGACAACAGAACGTCGCCTTCGCGAAGCGTTTCGGAAATCGCCTGACAAATGTTCGACGGCGCGACACAGGCGGCATCGGAAGGTGTTGGCCCACCTTCCAGCGAGGCGTCAATCCTCCGCTGGAGACTTTTGAACCAGCTTTGCGCGGGGCGTTCGGCGGTGGCCTTCGCCAGAACGTCAATGCAGTGCGGAAGATCCCCAGTCAGAGCGGCCTTTACCGGCCAGTCCACATCAACCGCCGAGGCCACGTCCGAGATCTCGAGAACCGGCTTCTTACCGCCCATCGAGATGTTCGAGGTTGGATATTCAACCGGGTCAAACCCGATGGCAATGATCAGATCGCACAGGTCGAAGGCTTCAGACACCAATTCTTTGCCCGGTTGACCGACCGAATGCAGCGAGAGCGGGTGCCCCGGCGGCAAAACTCCTTTGGCCATGAATGTCGTGACGACCGGGGCGGAAAGGCTTTCTGAAAGTGCCCGCACGTCGCTTGCCGTGCCGGATCGGATCACCCCGTGTCCTGCAAGAATCAAGGGCTTTTTCGCCTCGGCCAGCAGGCGCGCTGAACGGATGACCGCATCGGCCGCCGGCCGCACCTCGGCTGTCGGCGGCGCCACGAAAGGTTCGGCCAGAATCGGGACCTCGGCCAGATCCTCGGGCAGGGAAAGATGGACGGCACCGGGCTTGTCGAGCTTGCTCAACCGCACGGCCTCGGCAACGACTTGGGGAATTTCATCCGCGACCATCAGCGTTCGGCTCAACTTGGTGACTGGCGCGAAGAGTGCTTCGAGATCGATGATCTGATGGCTTTCGCGGCCCAGCCTGGACCGCGCACCCTGTCCCGTGAGGGCGATAAGCGGCACATGGTCAAGCGTGGCGTCAGCCACACCGGTGACAAGGTTGGTCGCCCCAGGTCCAAGTGTCGAGAGGCATACCGCCGGGTTCCCCGTCAAACGCCCGTGAACCGATGCCATGAACGCCGCCGATTGCTCGTGCCGGCACAGGACGAAGTCGATGCTCGACTTGTCGATTGCGGCGATCAGATCGGTTGTTTCCTCACCCGGAACACCGAATGCACAGGCCACGCCGTTGGCTTCCAGGCAGGCAACCAGCAATTCGGCGGCGGTTTGGGTATGGACGGCATCTTTCATAGGGCTTTGAACCTCGGGGTACTGTTTCAGGGAATGGGGATGCGCGGGGGCTCACCCACGGATCAGCCGCAAGATCAGCGAACCGATGAACAGGACCAGAAAGATCACGAAAAGGATCTGCGCAATACCGGCCGAGGCCGACGCGATGCCGCCAAACCCGAAGATGCCAGCAACGATAGCAAGTGCGAAAAAGATCAGCGCCCAGGACAACATGGGATTTCCTTTCATTTCTGTGGCTACTGACGGGTTAACGCTTGGAACCCCAGATTGGTTCCGGGTCATTTTGGTGGAACCTTTGACGAGCGCCCGCGTTGGGTCGATGAAAGGAGATCTGACATGACACAGAAAACGGCGAAAAAGGCCCCTCAGGACACTCCGCATGTGGAGATGGCGGCGCGGATCGAAGAAGTGGCCAAGGAGGCCAAATCAGCGTTGGAAGATGGCGTAACCGCAACGCGTGACACGTTGAAGACGGCGCGCGATGAGGCGCAAAAGCAGCTGACACTGACATCCGAGAAAAGTGCCGCATTCGTGCGCGAGAACCCGGGTCTGGCTATGGTCGGAGCGTTGGGCGTGGGTGTCCTGCTGGGCCTCGCGTTGCGCAAGGCGGACCGCGGTTAGAACACGCGATACTTCGCGACCGATATGGGCATCGAGTACGTATTGCCGGCCATGCTCGGCTTGGGTTTGGCCGGTCTACTGATCTGGTTCTTCATCAGGAATCGCTGACAGCGCTATTCGTCACTGCCACGCCAACCAACCCGCCATCCCAAAGGCCCAAAGCGCCTCAGCCGCGCTTTGGGTCTTCTTCTATTTCGGGTTTGATCTGGGCGTAGGCCAGCATCGTGAAGACAGCGGTTCCTCCGATGATGTTGCCGGCCAGAACGGGCAGGAAAAAGCTGAAAACGGCTGCGCCTGGTGGCAACTGCCCCTGAAGCATCAGAACCGCCATTTCCACCGATCCGGCAACGACGTGGGTAAAGTCACCGGCCGCAATCATCCAAGTGAAGATTACGATGACCAGCACCTCGTTGTTCTGTGCCGAAGGCAGCATCCAAACGATCGCCGCAATCAGGATCCCCGCCGGAATTCCGCGCAGAAAGCCAACCCAGGCGCCCATGCCGGTGGCGTGGTGGCTCAGGTCGTTGATGACCGCGACGAGTTGGGGCGACAACACCGGCGTATGGATCAGGAAGGCAGATATCGCAAACGCCCCCAGCACATTGGAACCCAGAACGATTGCCCACAGCCTGGCGGTTTTGGTGAAGCACGCGACGGACGGATTTATCATGGCTGGAACGACGGTCGTTATCGTGTTCTCTGTGAACAACTGCATCCGCCCCAAAATGACCAGGACAAAGCCGAGGGAATAGCCCAGGTTCTCGACCAGGAAGCGCCCGCTGGTTTCGGGCAGATGTGCCCGCAAGATCGCTTCACCCAGCACCGAAAAGCTGATCAGCACTCCAGCGGCAATCCCGGACCAGAACAACGCTTTGGTCGGGCGGTCCAGTTCCTCCTCGCCGTTTTGGCGGATGGTCTCGAATATCAGGCGCGGAGACAGGCCGGACGCTTCTTCGACCGCTTCGCGCTCGCTCTCTTTCTCGACAAGATCTTTTCGCGGCGCGTTGTGTGTATTGGACATTTTGACCCCTTGTATCGACCTTCAAACCCAACGTTCTGCCGGTCGTTTTGGTTCCATTAGGCGCAAAAATCCTCAAGCCTCGTGCGAGAGCTGGGATCACACCCAGATCTTTGTCGGGAACTTTTGGCCACCTATCGCGTTGTGTCCTTGTAGGAACAACGACAAGTAACTCGAAAGGAACTTCGGTATGGTGGAAGTGTATGGCATTGGCGGTCTGATCGTCCTGGTTTTGTCGATCTGGGCCATTATCTCGATCATCGGCTCGTCTGCGACGACCGGTGCAAAAATCCTGTGGGTCCTTTTCGTTCTGTTGCTTCCGGTCGTCGGCTTCATCTGCTGGCTGATCTTTGGCCCGAAGGCAGCGCGCAGCGCGATCTGATCAGCGCGGAGATTGTCGGTACAAAAAAGCGCGGCATCGGCCGCGCTTTTTTTGGTTCAAGGATCTGGGGGCACAATGCACCCTTCGCCGTCTCACCCAGGATCAGAACCGATCTTCAAGCCGTTCCCACTAAAATCAATGGCTGCGATCTTGCGGGCAAGATCTGCGGCCGTAAAAGGCCGTATCAGTGCCGCACATTCAAATTGCGCTTGCACCTCGGGGGACGGGTCCAACAGCAACAGCGCACTGCCGCGCTCGGCCAACAGCCGCGCGACGGCGTCAAATGACGTCTCACTTCTGCGATAGCTCAGAACGCTCAAGGCTGGGGCGAATTTGGGCTCCTGCCAGAAATGCCTGCCCGCGTGCAGCTCGCGGATATGGACAATGCGATCGGTTGGAACTCCGGGGATGGCGTCACTGATGTCCGCTGCTTCGATAAAGTTTTCCGTAACAATCAAAACATCTGCTACGCTGCGGGAAGAGGCTTCCATAAATACCATCCTGAAATCTGTTCGATGCCACCCTAGGGCAATCCCACAGCGCCGCAATAAACTATGACACAGCAAAGAAAAAATTCTCTAATCGCATGTGCGGACTGTCCGCTGAGGCAGATGGACGTCTTCCTGCCGTTCTCGGAAGACGACCTGCGATTCATGCAGAGGTTCAAAACCGGCGAGATGCAGGCCGAACCCGGAACGCAACTGTTCATCGAGGGTGCGAAATCCGCGCATCTGTTCACGGTTCTGAGCGGGATGGGCGTTCGTTATAAAACGCTGGAAAATGGTCGCAGGCAGGTCATCGGCTTTGTGCTTCCAGGCGATCTCGTCGGGCTGCAGGCTGGGGTCATGGGCGAGATGCGGCACTCCGTCGAAGCGACAACCGCGATGCGGCTGTGCGTGTTCAATCGCTCGCGGCTGTTCGAATTATATCAGAACCAGCCTGATCGCGCCTTTGACCTGACATTCCTGGCCGCCGTCGAAGAGCATTTTCTGGGCGACGCCCTGACAACCGTTGGCCAGCGCGGCGCGATCGAGAAGATCGCGTGGAGCCTGCACCGGTTTTACACACGGTCGCAGGCCGTCGGATTGGCAAAAGGCTTGCGGTGTCCGCTGCCCTACCGGCAGCAGGATCTTGCGGATGCGTTGGGCTTGTCTCTGGTTCACACGAACAAGACCCTGCGCCGACTGAAGGATCTCGGCTTGGCCGAGTGGTCCAACAATGTGCTGCAGATTAACGACCTTGAGGGTCTGGCCGAGCTTGGCTTGGTCGAAATCACCGAAGCCGTTCCGCGCCCGCTGATCTAAACGTGGTGGATGGACAGGAATTGAAAAACCGCCGACCGAAAAATCGGCCGGCGGCTTGATCACGAGTTTTGCGACTGAAGAGCCGGTTTACGACCCTTCGTAGGCCGGCATATCCTTCAGCATCTCCTTGTCGGCATGAACGAAGGCATAGGTGGTGTCACCATCGATTTCACGCATCAGCGACACGCGCGAGAAATCGATCAGAACATCCTTTTCCCCCAAGCCGAGGAACCCGCCGACGCCAATCACGGCCCCATCAACCGATCCGTCCATGTCGACGACAACCTCTTCGATCTCACCGATCCACTCTTGCGAGACGTCATAGACGCGCATGCCGGTCAGATCTTTGGCCGGGATGGTGCCTTGGGCAACGGGGACATAGCCCGTGATGTCGATGGTGGTTGGATCAACTGCATCGGCCATCTGTCCGGCTTTTTCGCTGATGTACTCACCAGTTGCTTCGGCTGCCTGGTCGACGTCTTCCGCCGTGTTCCGGGCGGCGTTCTTGATGTCCTGCGCGGTATTGGACAGCGCATCACCGGCTGCCTCGGCTGCCTCTTCCAGGTTCTTGCCGACTTCTTCGACATTCGAGCTTTCTGCATAGGCCGATGCCGACATCACCAGAACGATCGAAGTTGTGGTCAGAAAACGTTTCATAGCTCACTCCTTTGGTCTGTTCTGACCGCATTTCCCGCGGTCTTGTTGAACAAACGAATGACGCCGCGACTTGTTCCCAGAAAAGTGCAAAAATATCTGTTTTAAAAAGAAAAAAACCGCGCAACTGCGCGGTTTGACAAGCCGTGGTCAGACCTTCAGACCGGGTGCAGCGGATCGGAAGATGTGGACAGAACCATGTAGTGTTCGTCGTCGGGAATATTGCGTAACTCAGCGAACGGAAAACTCAGGATATCTGGTCGCCCGTCGATCAAGAGAAACCGCAGAACCTTGGTGTCAGGGTCGAACTCAATATCCTTTAATTTGCCCAACTCACCAGTAGCGTCAAACACGGGGTTGCCCCGCAACTTCGTAAACCATCGGAAGTTGCTACCAGGTGGCGTGGGTTGCGGGCGTTGGCGGAGAGCGTCATTCAGGACCGCCCCCATCACAACCGGCGCAATCGCGTTGCCGAACGGCCCTACGACCAGGGGCGGCAGGCCTTTGATGTCCACTGCAAGGGGATCTTCGTCTTCTCTGCGCTGGCGAAGGTGATGCAATTGCTGATGGGAAAACGCGCACTCTATCACGCTTGCACCAAGTTCGAGCGTATCGGCGGTGAAAGCCACCGGGTCATTCCCTCCGGCCACGCTCAAATTGACCAAGACGTACTCCAACTCGGTCTGCCCAGCGCTAATAGCGATATCGGAAACGCGACCAATCGCGTGGTCGGTCCCAGCTGGGACAACGGGCTTATTGATAAGGTCAGACAGTTTCATAGCGGTGGTGATTACCTTTGGGGTCTATCTTGGGAGTGCGTGGGGCGCCACCGATTTGACGCCACCCCACACAATATGGGCATCCACCTTTGGGCTACATGTCCTTGATCAGGCGATCCACGATTTCCCGAACGTCTTCTTTCGAATCTCCGTATTTCTTTTGGATGATGCCTTCCAGTTGCTCGCGATCGCCGCGGGCTTGCTCGATCTCATCATCGGTCAAATCGCCGAAACGCTCGATCAGCTTGCCTTTGAATTCGGTCCAGCGTCCAAGAATTTGGTCCCAGTTCATCGTAAATTCCTTTCGATTGCTTCGTCGCTGCCAGTGAAACGCACCAAACTCGAACTGGTTCCGGGCACCGGCGATATTTCTGCGTTGGCCCGAAAAATGGGGGTTCGGGCAGATACCGAACTGTGTCTTCAGTGGTGTTCGAACTGGTCTTGGGAACAATCTCGCCTTCCATGCGTTGGGGGACCGAGACCTCAACACAGGAGATCGAACCATGCCACGTCGAACCGAGACCACGGAGAAAGCGAAAGCCCATGCCCAGGATCTGGCCGGCAAGGTCAAGGACACCGTGACCGCCGAGGCCTCGGCCCGGGCCGAATCACTGAAGGACAGCGCAGCGCAGGAGGTTGAGAGCGCCGCTCATGCAGCCGACGCCGCTGCCGATGCATTTCCCGACCAATCGGTGCAGCATCAGGTCTTGTCGAGGATTGCGGACAACATGGAAGCTGTGGCTGGGCAAGTCCGCTCTGCCGACTTGGCCAGTATGAGCCGAAAGGTGTCTGATTTCGCCCGCGAAAACCCGCTGTTGTTCGTCGGATCGGCTGCCTTGGCCGGGTTTGCTGCAGCCCGTTTCCTGAGCGCGCGCAATACGGGCGCGGCCCAGTCCGCATCTTTTGGGGCAGATCCTTGGGATATTGATCCGTCGCTGCTGCATGGGACCTCGGTCGATACGTCGGGCCACACCAGCGCGCTGGCGCGGATGAATGGTGGCCGCGATGCATAACCCCAACGATCTGCGATCTGCACCGGGGCTTGTGGCAAACGCGCTCAAACATCTGTCGGGTTTGCTTCAGGCTGAGGTAAAGCTTGCCAAGGAGGAGTTGTCCCGAAACCTGACGCGAGCGGGCTTAGGGCTGGCCTGCATTGGCATTGCTCTGATCCTGTTGATGATCGCGCTGAACCTCATGGCCACAGCCCTGGTCGCGTATGTCGCCGCCAATGGACTGTCGGTGGGTATGGCCTCGTTGCTCGTTGGCGCGGGTTTCGTTCTGGTTGCTGCGTGCCTGGCGTTTTTTGGCCGGTCCCGCCTGTCCGCCACCGCGCTGGTCCCCGAGCAAACCATGAAAAACCTGCAGCGCGACATCGAAGCGATGAAGGAATCGACCCATGTCTGACCTGACACCTCTTGAAACGCAGATCGCATACGAACGCAGCGCTCTTGCACGCTCGCTGAATGCTCTGTCGGATACGCTGGCACCGCCACGCCTGGCAGACGAGGCGAAATCGACGCTCGAAGCCTATGGCGGGCAGATCGGTGCGCAACTCTGGTCCGCGGCTCAAAAAAATCCGGCCGCCTTTGCTCTGCTCGGTGCAGGAGCAGCCCTTTTGGTTGCGGGTCCCGGGTTTGGGGCAAAAAGAACTCAATCCCCGCCCCAGGCCGTACCTCCGCAGCAGGCCTTCGACGGGTTTGACCGGCGTGTCGCCGACGCTGACAGCCGCATGAAACAGGAGATGTCAGGAATGACTGAAAACAGCCAATCTGCCAGCGTGTTGTCCGCCGCCTTGGAACGTGGTCTGGACAAGCTCTCACCCCAAGCCCGTGCCCGTGTGATCGAAGCGCGCAAGGCCGCAATCGGTGCGCAGCAAGCGGTCGAGAAGCGTGCGCGGAAGGCGGCGAAGGCCTCGCAGACCTTCGTCCATGATCAGCCGCTGGCGGCCGGCGCATTGGCGCTGGGCGTAGGTATTCTGGCTGGCGCTCTGCTGCCCAACACTCGCAAGGAGGACGAGCTGCTGGGCCATCGGCGCGATCAGCTGATGCGTCACGCCCAAAAGGTTTTGAACGAAGAACTGGACAAGCTGCATGCCGCGGCCAATGTACGGCTGGATGACGCGGCAGATCGGGCCTCTGGCGCTTTGCGCAGTCAGTGAAGCGCGCCCATGCCAACTGCTTTCAGCTCTCCATCGGCCTTGCGTGCAATGCTGGCGATCCTGACCGGGATCGCCAGCATCACCGCTTTGTACCTGGCCCGGTCCATCGTCGCTCCGATCACATTCGCTTTGGTTTTGGGGGTCGTGGTCGCCCCGCTTGCCGACAAGCTTGAGAAGGTCGGTTGCCCGCGTGTGATATCCGCCTCGGCACTGCTGTTCGTGACCAGCACCGTCATTGTCGCGGCGTTCCTTCTGCTTGAACCGTTGCTGTCCACGCTGGTCGAACAGTTGCCTGCCATCAAACGTGAGTTGCGCTCTTGGGTCGCCGCGATGTCCGAGTTCATTCGGGGCATCGAAACGCTTGGACGCGAGATCGAGGAAACCGTCGGCGCCGATGGGGCAGCGGAAACGGAGTCCGCCCTTCCGTCAGTGATGGATGCCTTGTGGCTGGCGCCCAATTTCGGATCAAAGATCCTGATTTTCATCGGCACGCTGTTCTTTTTCGTTTTGACCCGGCCCGAGCTCTATGCCGCAGCCGGTCCCCTGAAAGAGCGGCTGTATCTGGCTGACCGCGCGGTCTATCGCTATTTCGCTGCCGTGACGTTGGTCAATATCGGCCTTGGGACTGTTACGGCTGTGGCCTTGGGGCTGATCGGCATCAATGACGCCGTAATCTGGGGGGTGGCCGCCAGCCTTCTGAATTTTGTGCTGTATCTCGGCCCGCTGATGATCCTGACCGGCCTTCTGATCGCCGGTTTAACCCAGTTCGGTGGAGCCGCGGCCCTGTTGCCTCCCCTGGTTTTCCTGGCGATCAATCTTTCTGAAGCACAATTCGTAACACCCGCCTTCGTTGGCCAACGTCTGCAGGTGAATCCGCTGGTCGTGTTCATCGCCATCATCTTTGGGCTTTGGCTTTGGGGGCCGGTCGGCGCCATCGTCGCGCTGCCGATCTTGCTGTGGTTCGGCGTGTTGATGAACCCCAAGGTCATGAGCCCGATCACAACCAGCTAGACGATGTTTTCAGTTACCCCGGGCAGCGGTTTCCGCATGTCGCGCGCAACGTCGGCGTCATGCGGGACGAGGAAGCCGCTGCGCGCTTCGGGGCGCCGCACACCGTTGGCCTGAACCTCTCGCCCCCACCACGCGAACATGGCATCGGGCTCGATCTGTTTGCTCAGATCATCCGAGAACCACCAATGGTCCACCAAGGCTTGCCGCAGAACCGCCACCCGCTGCCGGTCGGTGACCCGAAGGGCGACTTCTGTGTCCCACCGCAAAGACCGTCCGTTCAGGTTGGCGGACCCGACCAAGGCATGATTGTCATCCACCACCAGAACTTTGTTGTGAACGTGAATTATCGGAGACCCGCTCAGAACCTCGGCGCGGTCATCGGCCCCGCTTGCGGAAATCGGCTGGACCGGGGTCGAAAGCGATACACGGTCTTGGAACCCCTGCTGGATGATCTCCAGGCATTTGGCTTGAAGGTCCAACCCGAATTGCGCGTCCAGTCCGTCATGCCCGCCAAAGGCCACTTCCTCGGGTAAAGCTGGCAGAACAAGCACCAGTTTCAGGTCCTGCTTGTTAAGGCCCGCCTCAGCCAGAGCCTCGGCCAATCGAGTCGATCTGAAATACTGGGTCTCGATGTGCAGAAGTTGCCGCGCGGCTTGAAAGGCGGCTATGTGCTCATCCTCGACCTCATGCGCGATGGTCTTTGGCGACAGCCGCCAGAACGCAAACCGGCGCGGGCTGGACAGGGTGCGGCGCAGGTGGGTTGCCTGAGGGTCCGGTTGTCCGGTTGCGATTTCATGTTCGAACCGGTCGATATGGCGCGCGGCCTCGGCGGCCTCGGGTCCGCGGACAAGCAACTGAACGTCTGACCAGGTGTTTTTGGCCAGACGATCGTGATCCGGTGTGTCAAAGCGCCTTTCGTTCAAGTCCAATCCGCCGAGGTAGCAGATCTCATTGTCGATCACGGCGACTTTCTGATGGTGCGACACGGTGTGAAGCCGGGGTAACGTGTCCGACCCCAGCCGTACTGCCTGCCGTTCGCGTCGTTCGCGGGACAGCTTCTGAATCCGTTGCGCCTTTTTCCGAAGAACCGCCGGCAACAGCGCGGCCCACGGCAATGCGCCAGCCTGCGCCGGGTGCATGGACACGCGAACGGTCAAGCGCGAGGCGATTTCTGGACCCAGGATTTCCGCCAGCGCAACCGCCTGCCGTTTCGTGCGCCAGCTCAGCTCGTGCAACTCGGTCGCGAAGATCGGATCGAAATCGCTGATGACCAAATGAAACGTTACACCCTTGCGAATGACATGCTCGATCAGGTCAAACCAGGTTTCCCCAATCTGGCGCGCCTCGTCGCTGCGCAGCCGTGTCATGAAATCGAATATCCGAAAACTTGCCTTGATCTGGTGCCGGGCCTCAAGAACCGCTTTTTCCAAGGCGGGCCAGGCTTGCTCGGCCGTGATCAGGACCTCAAAGTCATTCTGCTGCGGCACGGGCATCACCGCTTCTCTCATCCGCAATGGACTGTGGTTCGCTATCCGCTTCTACTTCGGAGATTTCGAACGTCACCTCATACACATAATGCGATGACGTCTCGGTTATGTCTTCGGAACCGTCCAATTGGCGGAGGAAGGCCTGCATCAGCCGCTGACCGATCCCGCCGCTATGGAACATATCCGCACCGTCGTCTGTCTGCCCGCGCGTGTTGAAGATTTTCAGGTGCAGGGTGTTCTCCTCGGGTCGGGTCAATTCCACCGAAATTGTCGGCGGTCCGTTCTGCGGAACGCCTACGTATTTGACCGCGTTCGTCAGTGCCTCGGCCACCAGCATCGACAGCGTGACTGCCTGATCCTGCCCCAGTTCGACAGGCGCGATCCGGCAGTCAACCTCGACCACCTGACCCAGAATTGGCGGTCGATGCGCCAGTTCGGCGACCAAATGTCCGATCAGTGCCTCGGTGTTGATCGTCGTCATCTGCGAGTTCTGGTTCAAGCTCTGGTGCACCATGGCCAGGCCGCGAACCCGACGCTGCAACTGTTCCAGCAAGCGCCGGGCCTCGGTGGTTTCGGCCTTGCGCAAATGCATGTTCATGATCGAAGCGATCAGTTGAAGATTGTTTTTGACGCGATGGTGTACCTCGCGCAACAAGAGCGTTTTTTCGACAAGGTCGCGTTCGTGCTGCGCCTCAGCCTCGCGGATCAACAAGACCATGCGGTTGAATGCAGTCTGTATTTGCTGAAACTCCTGCGGGGCGCCTGCGAGGCTTTCAATCGGGTCGCGCTCGCCCAACGCGAAACGACGCACGGCCGAACGCAAGCTGTCGAGATGCCGGATCACCAATCGATGCAGGCCCCACAAGGCAACTCCCAGACCGGTCACCCACATCAGGATCGGAAAAGCAATGGTCAGGGCAGTGCTGCCTGCACCGACAGAGGCCAGCGCCGCCTCGCGTGGCCAACTGCCAATCACGGCGACTTCGCCCGGAATGATGCTGGCAACTGCAAAAACCCGATCCTCTCCGTCGGCCGTTTTAGCCGAAAATGTTTTGCCGGAACTGGACAGAACCAACAGGTTTTCTTTCGCGGGCGGTAGGAATGGTTTGACCTCATCCAAGCCCACATTTGATGACAGCACTTCTCCGGTCGCGTCGAACAGGGCGATGACCACGTCACTACCAATGTTGCCAACATCCATGGGCGTGCGCGCCAGCGCATGAGGTATCGAGATGGAGACGAACCCCATAAGCTCGGTCCTGTTCATGACCGGCTGGGTTACGATGATCACTGATTGCCCTGTCGCCGCCCCGGCACGACTGACAGAAAAAGTAAGCTGCGGATTTTCCGAGATCTGCTCGAAACCGGGCGCGTCCGACAAATCGATGTCCTTCTCGACGGTCGAGCAGGCCATAATCCCATTTGGCTGGATGAATCCGGCAAATACGAACTCGGGCTGGCGTTCAACGAACCGGCGCATGAGGTCCGAACAAGCAGCATTGTCCAGGCTTCCCTCCGCAAGCGCGGGTGTAAGTCCCGAACTGGCACCAACAGCTTTCTGCAGAAGCTCCCGTTCGCGGGTGGCAGCTTCGATCGTGCGCGCCAAAACCGAGGCCCGAGATCTTTCGTCGGCCTCGGTAATCACAGCGCGTGTCTGCAATACCGCAATCAGCCCCAAAGGCAAAAGCGCCAGGGTGACCAGCGCGGCAAGATAGACGGTCAGGCTGCGCGGTTTCGCACCCATCGATCGTCAGGCCGCCGGTTGCGTCTGAACGATCGCCGCCGTCACCGCATCAGTCAATTCGATGGGTTCGTCATCTTCCAAACCCATCAGTTCGGCCAGTTGCGCGCGGGCCCGGTTCACCCGGCTTTTGATCGTTCCAAGGGCGACGCCACACATCTCGGCAGCTTCCTCATAGGAAAACCCTTGTGCACCGACCAGCACCAACGCTTCGCGCTGTTCATCCGTCAGTTGGTCAAATGCAACCGCAAAATCCTTCAACGCCAGCCGTCCGTCATGGTCGGGCTTTTGCGACAGGCTCTCGGCCATGGCGCCATCCACATCCTCGACTTCGCGCTTGCGCTTGCGGTGCAACGAAAAATAGGTGTTCCGGACAATGGTGAACAACCACGCCCGCATGTTGGTGCCTTCCTGGAACGAGTCGATATTGCTCCATGCCTTGATCAATGCGTCCTGCACGATGTCATCGGCAGTGGCGCCGTTTCGGCACAGGCTGATCGCAAAGGCACGCATCGCACCAATATGTTCGACAAGCTCTTCTCGCGGATCAACCATCCGAGCCTCCCGTGTCACCGCTTTTGGGAACACTGGTCTGATTGCGAAGTTTTTCAAGAAGATCGACGAATCGATCCGGAACCGGTTCGTTGGCTACCTCATCGAAAGCCCGCTTGAGGTTCTCGTCGATCCTTTGCTCTATTTCTTGCCGATGGCTTCGGCTTGGCTGTGGTTTTGTCATGGCATCATCAAAAATTTTTACTTTTGCTGGAACCATAACGCCCCAGTATGCGTTTGGTTCCCGAGTTTAGAGAAAAAAATGAGGAAAACATAGATGACCGAGCTGACCGGAGTTTCCGTCGCAGATAAAATTGGCCCGCTCTTGCCGTTTCTGCGCCGTTATGCCCGTGCCCTCACCGGCTCACAGGACAGTGGCGACGCCTACGCCGCTGCATCGCTTGAAGCGATCCTTGCAGATCCCGCCCAGTTCGATGCCGATCTCGCGCCGCGGGTCGCGCTGTTTCGTGTTTTTCACGGTATCTGGTCAACGTCGGGAATGCCCGTTGACGCCGATGGCGGCAGTTCTGACATTCAATCGCGCGCTCACGCCCAGTTGGCACGCCTGACGCCCAATACGCGCGAGGCCTTGCTGCTGCGCACGGTCGAAGAGTTCTCGGTCAGCGATATCGCCGCAATCATGCAGATAGAACCCGCCGAGGCTCAGAAGCTGATCGATATCGCCTACGAGGAAATGGCCCGCCACACTTCTGGGCGCATTTTGATCATCGAAGATGAAGCAATCATCGCGATGGATCTTGAAACGATGGTGACCGACCTGGGCCACCGGGTCACAGGGGTCGCACGCACCGAGAAGGCCGCCATTGACTTGGCCGAGCGCGAGCCGTTCGACCTGATCCTGTCGGACATTCAACTGGCGGACAAGTCCAGCGGAATCGATGCCGTGAACCGCATCATTGCCCAGCACGGCGATTGCCCCGTCATTTTCATCACCGCCTTCCCCGAGCGCCTACTGACGGGCAAAGGGCCCGAACCGGCCTTTTTGATTTCCAAACCCTACACCGAAGAACAGGTCAAATCGGCCGTCAGCCAGGCCATGTTCTTTGCCTCTAGCGCCGTGATCGAGGTCTGACGCGGCAGGACCGCGCTGCAAGAAAAAACTCAGGCGATGAAACACGAGGAACACCATGGAAAACGAGATTGCACAGACCGCAGAGACCGTGACGAACACCGTTTGGGCCAAACTGTCACAAGTTCTGAATACCGAGCTGTATGACGGGAAATCGCTGAGCGACCTGCTGACGCTCGAGGCCCTTCTTGGCCTCGTCGCGAACGCGATCGCGGCGCTGATTCTATTGGTTCTTGGGATTGTGATTTCAAGATATGTCGGCCGGAAGATCCGGGGCGTCGGTGAATACTCGGAAGGTCTGGACGACACGCTTTTCAACTTTCTTGGCAATCTGGCGCGCTATACGATCCTGGCGTTTACGGGGCTGTTCATTCTGAACACGTTTGGGGTGCAGACGACGTCGATCATCGCGCTGATCGGTGCCGCGGGTTTGGCCATTGGTCTTGCCCTGCAAGGCACATTGTCCAACGTTGCAGCCGGCGTGATGATCATCCTGTTCCGACCGCTCAAGATCGGCGATTTCGTTGACGTGAATGGCGTGCTCGGAACCGTAAAAGATATCACCCTGAACTACACCGAAATTGCGGATATGGGGAACGTCAAGGTTATCGTTCCCAACGCCGAGGTGTGGGGAAACACCATCAAGAACTATTCCGTCTACGAGACCCGTCGTGCCGAGTGGACGTTCGGCGTTGGATACGGCGTCAACTTGGCGGAGGCCGAGCGCGTCATTCGCGAGACGATCATGTCGGACGCCCGTTCGCTGGCTGATCCCGAACCGTTCATCCAGGTGAACAATCTTGGCAGCAGCAGCGTCGATTTTCTTGTCCGCGTGTGGTGCAAGTCTTCGGACTACTTCCAATACCAGGCGGACATGAAGCGCAAAGTCAAAGAGGCGCTGGACGAAGCCGATATCAATATTCCGTTCCCAACCCGCACGCTGCTGATCGAAGACGTCGAGAGACGGCAAGAGAAGGCGATCGCGGCAGAATAACCTTGACTGTTGAACCTGGGGTCTGAAGCCAGAGCTCATCGGACAGATGTAGCGTTTTGAGCAATTGAGATGCGGTCATCGGCTGGGACGCTGCAATGATTGCAGCGACTTAAACAACAAAATGGGATGGCCATGAACTTACTATGTGAGACTGGATGTATCTGGTGAAAAAACTGCTACTTGCGTGATCGACGAGACCAGGGTCGTTGAGAAGGAACTCTCGTCGCAAAGCCTGTCAATGAGCATTCAATACTGACCGGGTTTTGGAGTGCGCCCCTTTTTGCTCCGAAACTGAAACAGGCCGCTACAGTCATATCCGATTTCCTGGAAAGTTGAGAGGCAGAGCCTGCAGTAGAGCCGCAATGTGGCTTGCTGCAGGCAATCAAACGGACCGTTTTGCAACTTTTTTGCGCAACGACCGCCAAGTGCCGGATACTCCGCTAAATCGCTGCTTTGGCTGTCCTTGGCAGCATGCGCAGCGAATGGCAGCGAGAATCACAGGTTCTTGGGTCGTGCAGCGAGCGGCGATTTGGGTCTGGCCCAGTTGTGTTTCAACGCCAACACGTCACGACAGCCGATAGAAAGACCGTGAGACATCGGTCTTGTCGGGTTTCAACGCGCTGCCAGTCTTTTTGTCTGCCGAACGTTTTCGCGCGGCACGGATCGCCGCATATCGGATTTCACACGCGACTTGCGCTTTTTGCGGCACGGGATACAGGCGCATATCCCGTTGCCTATCAACGCGCCTGTAAATCAGAGACAGGCAAATCCTTTGACTGAATTGTCCAGCGCAATTTTGGGGATTGCCGCCAATTGGTCACTGCACCGAATGGAAGGTGAGGCCGTCGCCTAGCCGGAGCCCAAAATCGCTTCAATCTTTGACAGGGTTGCGGAGTTCACTGCGACACCCGCTTCGCTTGACGAAAGCCGGCTCTTGCGGCGGCCATCACCGGGCAGATGCGCGCCGTCCTGAGATCTGATCGACTCAACCAGAGTTGCCATGGCATTTGAAAACAAACCTGCAGAGGACGCCACGGGATCAATCGCAATGAAGAACTGCCCTGTCTTCGGGGGGCCACCGGCCGTTCCGGAAAAAGGCGATGCGTTCAACCCAAGTGTCGATCCGGTAAGGGCAGCGGCCATGACTTCGGTCAGCAAAGCAACACCCACGCCCTTGTAGCCGCCCGAGGGGGCCATGCTGCCTTTCAAACCAACGTCAGGGTCGGTTGTCGGGTTGCCGTCAGCGTCCAGCGCCCATCCGACAGGAATGGCCTTGCCTTCTCTTGCATGCTTCATCACTTCGCTTTTGGCGATGGTGCTGGCGCTTTGATCTATCAGCAGCGCGGGTTGACCATCCGTACCCGGTGCAGCGATCGAGAACGGATTGGTCCCAACAACAGGTTTCGATCCGCCCGAGGGTGCGATGGATGCTGGCGCATTGGTGAACCCCAATCCGACCAGCCCTGCCTGGGCCAGCCGATACGTGTGATAGCCCAGCACACCGCAATTGTAGCTGTTTGTAATCGCCAATGCGGCGATGCCCTGTTCCCGTGCCGCAGGGATCAGCGCCTCGAAACCCAGATCGATGGCCGAATGTGCAAACCCGGTTTTGGCATCGACGCGGATGAGGCCCGGACGCGGGGTTTCAAGGGCCGGTTTTGCGTGACCGTCCACCTTGCCGCATTGAACATGCTCGCAATAGATCGGGATATACGCCAGCCCATGGCTGGCCACGCCGTCCGCTTCGGTCGCGGCTGTGGCAACAGCCAGAGGGCGCGCGTTTTCTTCGCTTGTGCCGGCGGCAACCAGCGCATTGAATGACAGTTCTTCGATTTCGGCAAGCGAGAGGGTTCTGGTTTCGGTCATCGGGTGGTCCTTCAATCGTTGTCTGACAAGCCTGCACCAGCGCCAAGCAGCCGGGATTCTTCAGTTGCGGGGGCATAGGTGCGATGCGCCACAGTGTTGAGGAATTGCCACGCCCCCGGATCCGGTTCAGCGCGGCTGTGCAAGGAACGGGTGGGTCTGTTGCGGCCGGTTTCGGTTATCCCTACGCGGTTTGCCTTGTCCATTCCGAAATCTTCACAGCTGAGATGGACACCATCAGTGGTCGCGGAAACCCCGTCCAAAGTGATTTCCACAGTCGATTTCCGCTTTTTCGCCATGGTGGCGACAAAGGGCAGCAACAGAAGAGGTGCGGCAACATTGGAAATCAGAACTTTGCCTTGCGACAGGGCGTCCGGGCAATCTGATAGCGCCGATCCAGTCATAAGGGGGCACAGATCCCGGGCGCCGGCCCACATGCCGTCCCGGGCCTCTGGGATGTGATGTTCCAGGTGCGGCGCAAATTCTAGCTCAAGCAACTGGGACAGGATCGCAGGCCCGTCAAACCCCTGGACGCAAAGCCATCGGGTTGCTTTCGCGGCCTCCTCCGCCACACCCCAGGCATATCCAGCCCCACGGGTTGCGCGTTTGGCGGTGGCTTCCACTTCGTTCAACGAGAAGGTCATTGCACAACCTCCGGATAAACCCAAAGATCGGCGTTCGCGGTGTTCAGCTCTTCCGGGTAGGGCGCGCCCGCATACATGCAGATACGCACCCACCGATCCGAACGCGGGTCGAAATGCGTCGCCCCAAAGAAGGACAGTTTGGCGCGCAGCATATCAATGGGCATCACCTGCGCGCTGATCGTGTTGTCTCGAATTTCACCGTAGGGAGCGATACGGCTGATTTGCGCGCGGCGCACGCTGTGGCGGTGTTCCGGATGGCGCAACAGAAACTCTGCTATCGGAGCGTCATCAGGCCAGTTCTGCAACGCTTCGAAAGCCAAGGTTGCATCCCGCGCCGGTGCAAGAGGTTGTTCATAATCCGAGATCGGCTCCTCGAACCGCTCGCCCAGCCGGGGTTCCAGCTTTTCTTCGGATACGTACCAGGCCCGCGCGCAGTTTTCGGCGGCGGCCCAATCAAGGTTCAAAGCCCAGTCAAAACTGTTCCGGATCAAAGCGCGCACCGCTGATACCGGCATGGTCCCATCAATCACCTGTGCAGAGGCGTCGGTGTCTGCCATGCAGCTTGCAAGCCCGTCAACAAGCGCGCCGTAAGGTTCAAGGATCAAAGAGGCCAGCAGCTCCTGACCTTCTTCGGTCAGCGCGGCTTCGGACCAAAGGATCAGTCGGTTCCAGGGGTGATCCTGTGTCAGATCATCCTTGGCCAGGTATTTCTCGATTTCTTGCAGATCCGAATTCAGCGCCGCCAGCTTTTCCACCTGCACCGGGTGTTCAGATCGCCACCAGGCGATTGACTGTTTGCAGCGTGCAAAGACATCGCAAAAGACACGTGCTTCATCTTCCGAAGCCGCATCAATGGACCGAACGCGCGAGATCGCCTCCTCGCGCACCATGATCCAGTTGTTGAACAGCACCGGGTGATTGACGATGAACGGCGCCATACCCAGGCCGGTCGAATTCCCGATACCCAGCCAGCGCGCGATGTCTGGATCAAGCTCTGCGGTCTGGTCTCGGCCTTTGACCTGCGCTATGTGCTGCACCAGATCGCGCACAAAGGCGCGGGTCAGATAGACCGACAGCATCTCGATCTGGAACGGACCGCTGACTTCGGCCCGGCCGGCTGTCTTTTCGCGGTCCGCCGCGCCGAATTTGCCCGAACCATAAACGGCCGTGGTTCGCATCAGATAGCCGACCTTGTAGATCTGTTCGAGGTCGGGTTGCCGCCCCGCAGCAAGCTGATCCACCACATGAGCCCAAAGCCGCACGGAACGGTTCGCCCGCGACAGGGACAGTTCGGCTTCGCTGACGCGTCCGGCTTCTTGCAACGGAACATTCTGCGACAGACGGTCGATATCCTCTGACGTTGGAATGCCGTCAAACAAGGTAAAGGTGGCATCCCAGGCCTCGGCAATCACCCGGTCCGATCGTTGATCGGGTGGCAGGTCATGGGCAAAGGCGACCAGCGAATAGGCCCGATCAGGGCCTTGCGCAGTGTAGACCGCATGGCCCACACCCTTGTTGTCAATTTCGAACGCGGGGCGCGAAAAGCTCCAGTTTTCCTCGGCCATGCGACGCGTCAGCTGCCGCATAAAGCTGAGCCGACATTGGTGCAACGATCCCAAACGTGACAGCCGCATGACCGTGGATGGGTCACGTCTGGCGATCTCTGTCTGCGCGTGTGGTTCCATTTGGTTACCTTTGTGGGACGAAGTTCTCGGCAAAGAACCGATACCAGTTCCCGCCCATGATCCCGGCCACTTCGTCATCGTTCAGGCCGGTCGCGCGTAACCCTTCTTCGATGTTGCCAAAGTCTCGGTTGTCCTGAAACCAACCCGGCATCGGTGGGAATCCCGGGGCCGAGGCCGAGCCTTCGCCATAGTCGATCTCTTTTGTCCAACGCCCCACACGCATCCATTCCACGACGCTGTCGGGCTGATCCTGACACAAGTCAGTGCCAATCCCCAGATGTTCGGCCCCGTGTTTGTCAGCAGTGCGTGCGATCATTTCGCAAAAGCTTTCCAGCGTGCAATCGGACTTGTCTTTCAGGTGGTGAGGGTAGACCGAAAAGCCCAGCATCCCACCTTTTTCCGTTACCGCACGGATGACGTCATCCCGCTTGTTGCGCAGGGCCGGGGACCATTCGTGCGGATTGGCGTGCGTAATCGCGATAGGCCGGTCCGAGATTTCAGCCGCCTCGATCGTGGAACGGTCTGCCGAATGGCTCATGTCGACCACAAGGCCCACGCGGTTCATCTCTTTAATGACCTGCTTGCCCATGCGGGTGATGCCGGTGTCTTCGGCCTCGTAGCAACCTGTCGCCAGCAGGGATTGGTTGTTGTAGGTCAGTTGCATGAACCGCGCGCCCAGATCGTGCAGGATTTCGACCAGCCCGATATCGTCTTCAATGGGCGACGGGTTCTGAAACCCGAAAAACACGGCGGTTCGGTCCGTATTACGGGCCGTGTCGATATCGCTGGCCCACCGGCCTTTCATGATCAGATCCGGGTATTGCTCGAACCAGCGGTTCCATTTCTCGAAATTCAGTACCGTTTCGCGGAAATTCTCATGATACGCGATGGTGACGTGGATCGCGTCCACGCCCCCTTCGCGCAACTGGCGAAAGATCTTTTCCGACCAGTTGGCATATTGCAGGCCATCGATCCGCATCAGACGGGGCCTGCGCTGATATAGGCGGTTTTGACGGTCGTGTAGAATTCAGCCGCCGCCTTTCCCTGTTCGCGGGGTCCGTACGAGCTGTCGCCGCGGCCACCGAAAGGCACGTGGTAATCGGTGCCCGCGGTGGGCAGGTTCACCGTCACCACGCCGGTGCGCGCGTTGCGGCGGAAATGGGTGGCGCGGGCCAGCGATTTGGTCACGATGCCCGAGGTCAGGCCGAAATTGGTGTCGTTCACAACGCTCAGCGCCTCGTCATAGCTGCCGACCTTGATGACGCTGGTCAGGGGCGCAAACATTTCTTCGCGGTTGATGCGCATGTCGTTGGTGGTGTTCAGGAACACGCCCGGCGACATGTAGAACCCGTCATGGGGCATCTCCAGGCGCTGACCGCCACAGGCCAGCTCGGCCCCTTCGGATTTGCCCAGTTCGACATAGGCGAGGTTTTCATTCAACTGCTGCTGGCTGACGACGGGGCCCATCTGCACGCCCGCTTCCAGCGCGTGACCCACTTTCATTGCCTGCGCACCGGCAACCAGTTTCTCGACAAAGGCATCATGGATGCCCGCGTGAACCACCAGACGCGACGAAGCGGTGCACTTCTGACCGGTGCCGCCGAATGCCCCGCCCAGCGCCAGAGTTACCGCCAGATCCAGATCGGCGTCGTCCATCACGGCCAGCGCGTTTTTGGACCCCATTTCCATCTGCACCTTGGTCAGGTTCTGGATCGCGGCGGCGGCGATGCCTTTGCCCACGGGCACAGACCCGGTGAAGGAAATCGCATTGACCTTGGAGCTTTCCACCAGCCGCTGACCGATGGAACGGCCCGAGCCCATCACCAGGCTGAACAGACCTTTCGGGATGTCCTGCCGTTCGATGATTTCGGTCAGGGCCACGGCCGAGGCAGGGGTGATGTTGGCGGGCTTCCACACAACCGCGTTGCCATAGCACAGCGCCGGGGCAATCTTCCACGAGGCGGTTGCAGTGGGGAAGTTCCACGGGCTGATGATGGCAACCACGCCAACAGCTTCGCGGCGCACGTCCACCTCGATATCGGGGCGCACGGAATCGGCGTTCTCACCGATCTGTCGCAGGCATTCGGCCGCATAGTAAGTGAAGAACTGACCGGCGCGGTAAACCTCGCCCTTGCCCTCGGCCAGCGGCTTGCCTTCTTCACGGCTCAGCAAAGTACCCAGCTCTTCGGCGCGGGCCATCAACTCGTTGCCGATGGCGTTCAGGACGGCCTGTTTGCGCTCGAGCCCGTAGGCGGCCCATTCGGCCTGCGCGACGCGCGCCTGATCCAGGGTCGCCTCAAGCTGGTCGGCGCTGGCTTGTGTGAACATGCCGACCAGATCGCTCAGATCCGATGGGTTGCGGTTTTCGATTTCGCTTTCGCCAGCCAGCCATTCGCCGGCAATTAGATTCAGTTTGGTCACGTCAGGCCCCAAATTCGCAAATTTCAGTTTGCGAAAGAATGGAACTTGCTGACGACATCAGTCAAACTCAAATAACTTTAGAAAACTTCAGAAAGATTGAAGCATGGCCGTGAAAATAGAGATGCTGCGGTGCTTTTGCACCGTGGCCCAAACCGGAAATCTTGCCGAGGCAGCCAGCCGTTTGGGCCGCACGCAATCCGCGGTCTCAATGATGTTGAAACAATTCGAAGAGCATCTTGGCAAGAAACTGTTTGAAGGCGAACGGAAAAACCACCTTACTCCGCTCGGTCAGCAAGTTCTCGACCTTGCGCTCAAACAGGTGCGGGATTTCGATCAGGCTGTTCAGAATATTGAACTGGCGGCACAGGCCGAGCACGGGTTGATCCGGATCGTATCCGTGCCGTCCGTGGGGGCGCTGGTCTTTCCTGCCCTGCTGGGCCATATGACGTCTCGTTTTCCCGGCCTGAAGATCGAGCTGCGAGACGGAGATTCGCAGCAGGTTCTGGATGCGGTCGCCGGGGATACGTCTGATATCGGCATAGCGTCCGGCCATTTTCCGCTGAACGGGGTCAGTGCAGAGCCGCTGTTTCAGGACCGCTTTGGTTTGGTTGCAGCATCCGATCATCCGCTGATGACACGGGCGGAACCGCCAGCCATTTGCGATCTGGTGGCTCAGCCTTTCGTGCGAAACGCCCTGTGTGACTTTATCGAGTCCGCGCCTTTCCGAGAAATTCTGGACAGAGCCGAGGTTACCATCCACAACACGCATTCCCTGATCACGACTGTCAGGGCAGGCCAGTGGATCACGGTCCTGCCGCAGACCGTCGCGCAGTTCATCCCGGACGCAGTCGCCTTTCGTCCGATTTCGGATTTGCCGGACAGGCGCGAGGTGTATCTTTATGTGCGGGAAAGGTCGCGATTCCGAGAAATCTCGGAGGCCTGTCGTTCATTTGTCCTGTCGAGTGGGTTTGGAAATTCAAGCCTGTGAATGCATCAAAAGGGGATTAACCCTGCTCAAAATCACAAATTAATTTGGTTTTTGCAGACTCACGCCCGCTGCCATGCTAGGTTCTCGCTTGAAGTGGGGGACTTCAGAGGGGCGACATGTCTCAAGATCTGAGGGGCTGGTTGAGCGCAAATGGATTAAACGAGTACGCGCAGGCCTTCATTGATAATAAGATCGACTTTTCCATTCTGCCTGATTTGACGGCCGAGGATCTGATCGAAATCGGTGTGACCGCTGTCGGCGATCGTCGGCGGCTTTTGCGTGCCATCGAGCAACTTGATTCCGCGCAGATCGCCGCAGAGCCTGAACCCGCAGCGCCGCACGAACCTGCGCGGCGGCAGGTCACGGTGATGTTTGCGGACCTGACCGGGTTCACGAAAATGTCCAGCAAGCTGGATGCCGAGGATCTGCACGCACTGCTCAACCAGTTCTTCAGCAAAGTGGACAATGTGGTCGAAAAATACGGCGGCCGCATCGACAAGCATATCGGTGATGCGGTCATGGCCGTTTTCGGAGCGCCGATCTCACATACCAATGACACGGAAAGGGCAGCACGGGCGGCAGCTGAAATTCATGCGGTTCTTCCGACGTTATCACCGCCGCTGTCCTGCCATATCGGTATCTCTTCGGGTCAGGTCATCGCCAGTACGACAGGCAGCCAGTCGCATACGGAATATACGGTGACAGGGGATGGGGTGAATCTGGCGTCTCGGCTGACAGATATCTCAGGGGGCGGCGAGACTCTGGTCTCACATGACATTCAACGCGCGCTGGGCCCGTTGTTCGTGGGCGACTCCATCGGGGTCAAGGCGATCAAGGGGCTGAACGAGCCGGTTGAGGTCTGGCGTCTGGACCGGCTGGCCAGGAACATTCGGACGAGACGGCATAAATTCATCGGGCGCGAGCGTGAGATGTCGATTTTCTCGGCCACATTCGACCGATGCCAACGCCATGGAAAAGGTGAAGTGCATATCGTTCTGGGCGAACCCGGAATTGGAAAAACCCATTTGTCCGAGCAAGTGGCGGAATTGGCGACCAGCCTGTCCTACACGATCCACAACGGCGTTGTGATGGATTTCGGTGCGCGCGAAGGTCATTCAGCCATTCAGACCGTTGCACGCAGCATTCTGGGGCTTGAGGCGTCGGACGGGGCGGAAACCGGGGCGGCGGTTGCAAAAGAGGCCATTACCAAGGGCTGGGTCAGCCCTTCCAACGCTGCGCACCTCAATGCTTTGCTTGAACTCGAGCAGGATCCGGGCCTGGCCGAGGTCTATGCGGTGATGGACAACAAGACCCGTCTGCGGGGGCGGCGTCAGGTGCTGGAGGAGCTGCTTTCCGCCAGCAGTCGGGAATCGCCCCTGCTTATTCAGATTGAAGACATCCACTGGGCGACGCCCGACATCCTGGCGGCGTGTTCTCATATCGCCGCGGTGACGCGGAACACGCCCTGTGTGTTGATGATGACCAGCCGGGCCGAGGGCGATCCGATCGACAGGAACTGGCAGATGGCCACGGATGGCGCGCTGGTGTCAAAACTGGAACTGGCACCGATGGGAGAAGAGCACGTCAGGCAACTGGTCGAAGAGTTCCGGGCCATCGATCGCGACTTGCTGGAAACCTGCGTCCAGCGCGCCGGTGGAAATCCGTTGTTTCTGGAGCAGCTGTTGCGAAACACGGATGTGCTCAAACAGGAAACTGTGCCGGGCAGTATTCAGGGTATCGTTCAGTCGCGATTGGACGCACTGGATCGCGCCAGCCGAACCGCCATTCAGGCTGCATCGGTTCTGGGTCAACGGTTCTCGCCCGAAGTTCTGAATTTCATTCTGGGTGAAGGGCATCTGGATACCAGCAACCTTATCCGCTCGGCGTTGATCCGAGAGGCAGGGCCCGATTTCATGTTTACCCACGCGCTGATCCGGGACGGGTCCTATGCAACACTGGTCAAATCCGAACGCGCCCGCCTGCACCGGCAGGCGGCTCAGTGGTTCGAAGACAAGGATGCAACCTTGCGCGCCCAGCATCTGGACCGGGCCGGGGCCAATAACGCGGCGCAAGCCTATCTGGAAGCAGCCGACAAATTGATACAAGCCTTCCGATTCGACGATGCCAGCCCGCTGATCGAGCGTGCTTTGGAATTGCCGTCCCCGGCGGGTGTCCGATTTGACCTGCTGTGCGCGCGGGGCGAAACCCATCGGTTGCAGGGGTTGTCAAACGAAGCTTTGGACGAGTTCAAAGACGCCGCCGGTTTGGCTGAAACAGACGAACAAATCGCCCGGGCCCATATCGGGCTTGCGCAGGCGGCGCGGCAAGCAAGCCTGTATCAGGACGCACTGGAAGCGCTCGACACGGCCGAGGCAGCGGTACAGCGCTGCGGGTCCGAGGAAGATGAGGCCCAGATAAGCTATGTGCGCGGCAACGTCTATTTCCCGCTGGGCCGGAACAAAGAAGCGCTGAAGGCCAACGAGCGGGCGCTCTCGCTTGCCCGCAAGCTGGAATCCCCGCGCCTTGAGGTTGGGGCGCTGAGTGGGTTTGGCGACGCCAATTTCATGAAAGCCTCGATGAAGACGGCGGCGGGGTTCTATACCCAAGCCGCTGAACGGGCACGCGAAAAAGGGCTGGTTCGGGACCTTGCAGCCAATCTGCACAATCTCAGCGTGGCGCGCAGCTATACTGGGGATGTCGGGCAGGGCCGAGCAGATGCCAATGAGGCGATTGAAATCTCGCAGACGTATTTCGCTTTCGTTCCGGAATGTGTTGCGCAAACATGCCTTGGCGTGGCCGAGACCTTTCTGGGCAGTCTCGACCGTGCGCTGGAAGCCTTTGGCGTTTCGGCCGAAATCGCAGAGCGCGTGGGCGCAAAACGCCTTGAAGCGCAGGCGTTGGAACATTTGGCCAGAACGCAGGTTTATGCCGGCCAGGTCGGGCGCGCACGTGAAACCGGTCTGCGAGCAGTCGAAATCGCGCTTGAACATGGCCGGAACTTTGTTGGACCCAAGGCCCTGTCAGCCCTGGCGATGGCCGAAACGGACCCGGATGAGCAAACGCGCCTTTTGAAACTGGGTTCCGAGATCATCGCCGAGGGATGTGTTGGCCACAGCCATCTGCACTTCTTCCCCGATGCCAGCGCCGTCATGCTGGCGCGTGGTGATTGGGATGCCGCAATGGAGTATGCGGATGGCCTTGCCGCGTTCACCAGGAACGAGCCGTTGCCGATGGTGGACCTGTCCATTCGTCAAACACGGCTGTTGGCCGAGAGCGGAAGGCAGAATATTCCACCGTCAGAGCATAGCGGTTTTGCCGGTATGACCGAGCATTTTGCCGCGATGGGCATTACCCAATCCTTGCTGGGCCGCGCGGATTTTCTGACCAGTTAGGCGGCAAGGCAGGAGGCTGAATGAGCGTCGAAAAAAAGGTTTGGCTTATCTCTGGCCTGCTGACCTTTGGGTTGGCCGCCTTGTTGCTCAAGCTTTGGATCGAACTGAACCATTTCGAGGAAGACCTGACGCAGCTGCCCGATCAGGCTTCGGTAGATGCGTATCTGTGCAGAATGGACGTGGCGCCGGACTATCGTTTGAGAACGGGGATTTTCATAAAGTCGTTCAGCTTTCTGGGCGCCAGCGACGTGCGGCTTACCGGCTATATCTGGCAGCACTACAAGGCAAAGGAACATGATGCGATCCTTCCCGCCGAAGGTGAGGTTGGATTTCTTCTGCCCGAAGCGGTCGATACCGCAAGCGGCCTTGTTGAAGAGGCATACCGCTTGTCACAACCCGACGGCGTCTTGATTGGTTGGTATTTTGAACAAACCCTGCGCCAGAGCTTCGACTACACCAGTTATCCCTTCGATCACAAAACGGTTTGGGTGCGGTTCTCGCCCGCTTCTTTCGAGGTCAATATCGCGCTGGTTCCTGACTTCGAGGCTTATCCGGCGACCGGATCGGATGACATTTTCGGGATCGACAACCGGATCGTGATGGGCACGTGGGAGCGAGAAAACACCTATTTCGACTACAAGCTGTCGAAACTGGATACGACGCTGGGCATCCGGCAGAACGCTTACCAGACCAACACGCCCGAGTTGCATTACAACTTCGTCATCAAACGCAATTTTGCAAACGCGTTCATCGTTCACATGATCCCGTTGCTGGTCGTGGTGATGCTGCTGTTCGGTGCAGTCATGACCGTCACGCGCCGCGAGGGGTTGGTCGAGCGGCATGACTTCAGCACGTCCAGCGTGATCGGCACCTGTTCGGTTCTGTTCTTCGTGATCCTGCTGGCCCATGTGCAACTGCGCGAAGGATTCGCCGGATCGCCCGTGATCTATATGGAGTCATTCTTTTTCCTTATGTATTTTATGCTGTTGGCGGTTTCGATCAATACGTACCTGTTCGCCTCAGAGGCGGTGCCGTCGCTGCGGATCATCCATTATCGGGACAACCTGATCCCAAAGGCCAGTTTCTGGCCCTTCGTGCTGCTGTGTATGGTGGCGATCACGGCCTATAACCTCGGCATCAAGGACAGCTCGGAACCGCCACCGATCAGCACGCGGGATTGTTAGGCCACGGGTTCAAACCCGGGTTTGGGTTCTCCCTGCGCCATGTCCAGCGTGTAATCGCTCACCACTTCGGATGTACCCTCGCGCCAGCTTTTCAGGTATTTTTCCGGATCAGCGATCACATAGGCATATGCGGGTTTCATCGCACCCTCGATGACGACGTTGATTTTCTTGCGCACATAGACATTCTCGGGTGAGCCGGGGCCGTAATACCCTTCCAGCCTGTCCAGTTCGCCGAGGCCGGATTCGGTGACACGGTAGACCTCTCCACCCACTTGCTTGCCCATCCCCTGCTGATCCACAAGGGTTGCCATGCGATGCAGATACCCACAGTTGGGATTGTCGCAGAATGGTTCCTTCGGGATGATCAGGGGCATTGGTTGCCGGGTGCGCGCCGTTCCCACGAATTCATTCAGGACCGCGCTGTGTGCGTCATGATTGGGGAACCCCTGCTTCAGTGATCCATAGGTGAAATACAGGTAAGAGGGTTCGTTCACCTCCACGAAGCTTTCGTCACGCCCCTGTTCGGGGTCTGCCATCCTCAGGTTGTGATCTTGCGCCCAGGCGTCCAGCATGGAACGGATTTCCGGTTCGATCTGCATGCTTTGAACGAATTCGATGCACGAGGTCGCATCCATGTCTTCGGCCCGCAGCAGGATTTCCACCATCTTCGGTGCCTTGTTCATCACCGCCACATGCAATGCGGTGAATCCGTGATCGTTGACAATGTTGACGTCGATACCCCTGTCGATCAGGTTCTGGGCGGCCTCATAATCCGGCTTACCCAGATCATGGCCGCTTTCGCCCAGTTCGCCTTCACCGCCCGCTGCATAGTGCAACAGTGAATCTCCATGGGCCTCGTCCACGATGTTGACCCCGACGACCCCTTCGTCGATGGCACGGAACACGCGCTTCCATTCGTTGATATCATCGGCGGCAGCGGCCTCGCGCGCCCATTTGCAGACGCGATACTTCTGGTCGTCCAATTCCTCGAACGCGTCTTCCAGTGCCTCCATGATCTGGTCCGGCGTTGCCATCATGCCGATGCCCATCCGGCCGTTCGACAGGCGACCTTCGCGCGGTCCGACAAAATCGACCCCAAGCGTCTTAAGCTTGTCGACGTTGTTCTGTGTGGTGATGTTGTTCCACATATTCGTATTGCACGCGGGGCAGAGGATCACGGGTTTCTTCTGGTATTGCCATGCCACGAAGACCGAGGTCAAAAGATTGTCGGCGATGCCATTGGCAACCTTGCCCATCGTGTTGCAGGTGATGGGGGCCACTATGACGCAATCTGCCCAGTCACACAGTGCCAGATGCGAGGCGCGCACCGGCATGTCGAAATTCAAATAGCGGAAATTCCACTCGTCATCGTCGCGGTAATAGTCATTGTGGGTGATCTTGGCGTCGATCCGTTCGGCGCCGAAATCCCGAAAGAATTTCTCGGCCGAAACAGACGGGATCAGTTTCACGTTATGCCCCGCGTCGACAATGCGTTCGACAAGCTCGGGGATCTTGTCCGCCGCCGATGACCCGCAGGCGCAGAGCAATACGTTTCGCTTTCCGGCGTTCACTTGATTCATCACCCCCTTGGGATAGCCGAACGGGTTCTTCTCAAGGCTTGGGGTTTCATTCAGTTCGGATACTGGCAACCCTTCCCTGCGCATCCTGGCTTGCAATTCACCGGCCTGGATCATGTCTACAATGTCTTCCAGCTTTTCACTTTTGCTGATGCATTTTCCTTTGAAAAACAAATACGGCACGTCCGGTCTTTCGCCCAGCGTCACCAGTTGCCGCCGCATCCTGATCATATTGGGATCGCGCCCGCCCACGTCGATCTGCTTGACGGTCGTTGCCCCGATATTCGAAAGAATGCTGCGCAGCATATAGGACCACGGGTCCTCGTCCTCGTAGAACAGAACCATCGTATTGTGCTTGATGATGCTGGCAACATCGCTTGGGTTTTCGGGCGGTTCGACCTCTTCGATCACCAGCAATGCAGGGTCTTCGAGATCCCGCAGACCGCGGAAAATGTTGCCCCGCGGCGCTTGCCAGACCTGCGAGGTTGCCGGACTCATATCGACTATGGTCACAACGTCTTCATCCTCGTCATAGTCTATGCACAGGCACCAGAACTCTTCGAGCAACGCAGTTTCCCGGAACACGTTGTCCGGCGGGCGGATCGCCTCGATCCCGGTGACGCGATTGAAGTCGATGTTGATCATCAGGTGACGGTTGCTGTCGGGGGTCAGGCTTTTCAACTGCGCCTTGAACCAGTCTTCGGGGGTTTGGATTGATTTGTCGTCGCGGGTCTCAAAGCTCTGGAACGAACTGCTCAGATGCAGGTTCTCGGATTGTCTGATATACTTTTCGACCATGTCGTGCATGTCTTTGGCGGTGGCGACCCGGCGGACAGTATCCGTGAACGACACCTGGGCCGCCCGCAGCAACTCGTCCTCGTCCACCCTGTAGTCGCCGTGAATGGCGAGGCTTTCCACCAAAACGCCGATCGAGTTCATGTTGGGCGTTGCCCGGCGGAACAGGTTGCGGCGTTTCTTGGGATCTTTCGCCAGATAACGTGTGCTGTCGACGTAATTGCACCGCTGCTTGAAGGTCTTCAGGTGCGTCTTGACCGCGGCCCGTGCTGAAAACCGCAAAAGGCCGCGGGACCGCATCGAGGTTCCGTCACGATCCGACATGGCTTGCCACAACCGTTCGACGGTTGTCACCCAAAGCTTGCCGTATTTCTCAGGGTGCACATCCATCATATGCACCAGCCCCGTGCTTGGATTGCACTTGGCGATGACGGCAAAATGGCCGCCGGGCATAGTCTTGTTGCCATGGGCAAGACCGACCTGGAAATTAGCGACCAGAATGTCGTTGTCACCGCCCAGCCGGTTGGATTCGTCGATCGCCTCAAGCAGCAGCGGCACACTGGTTGTGTCTGCGTCCATGAAATAGGCCTGAACCTGAACCCTCTCGCGCAGCCCCTGCGTGTGAATGTAGGTGCAGGCGACGTCAAAAAGCTCGCCCAGCGAGATTCCGTCGTTCACGACAAAGGACGAGGGCAATGCGCATTCGCGGAAGATGTCATTCACTTCGCAGCTGAACCCCAGCGCCGACATGCTGAGAGCGGCCGCCGTGACACTGCAACAATTGATCGGCTGCTGAAAATTCTGCAACTGAACGCTGACCAGATCACCAAACATCGTTGCAAAACAGGGTTGCCGAACGCTCTCTGGTATCTGAAGCCAGTTCTGGCTGGACAGATACGCCAACCGGGTTCCATCCAGCGCAAGCGCTTCTAGGCTGACAGGGATATCCGAGATCTGAAGGTGTTCTTCATAGAAGTAATCGCCGACATCCGCGCTGGCCAATGGATTTCCGTTCTGGCGCAGCTGAACCACGCCACGCAGCACGATATACATGCCGTTCGCTGGCAGAACCGCGTTTCCGGTCACCTCGATACATTCGAATTGTGGGTTGATGACGGCTGGGTCGGCGATCTGAGCCTTACCCGGAAGGACATCATATATCATCTTCCAGTCTGCGTCGCTTGGGGTGTAAGGTCTGGATTTGGAAATTTGATCTATGGTCACAACTGTGTCCCCCTGGAGTTGCGTTGCAATATTTCAATCTTCGGTCCGCCAGCGCCTCTGGTTCTTCGAAGCTCGGACAACGGTCATTCAGAATAAAAGACCTGCCTGTTTTCAGTGTTTGTTTCTGGCAAGGGCCGTGTTTCTGATGGAAAAAGTATGAACAAAATGGCCCAATTGGCTGCACAGTATCCGATAATTGAATAAAAATCACGAGTGCAGTTGCAGCGGCAGCGGCTGCCTTGCATGGCGGAACACTTGCCATCCGCGATTTGGATTGCGCGGGTCACGGGTGCCAGCCTTCGGGCAGACAATCTGTGAAGGGCTTTGGGGATCAGTCGAGGAAAAGGTAATCCAACTGCATGACGGCTTGGGCTTTGTCTTCACCAACCCCAAGAAACTTGGCAATAACCGCTTCATTGTCGGCGCGCGGGGCCGTTTCCCGCAGGCGCAGGTAATTGTCCAGCCGGGCAGCGCGGATCCGTTCGGATTCATAGCCCAGATCGTTGCGAAGGGTCGGCAGCAAGGAAGCAACGGTTTCCGTTGGGCTGTTGTCTCCGGCCAGCCCGACCCGACGCGCGTGGCCGATCAGATAGTCGTCCGAGTATTCGCATTCGATCTCAAGCACGTGGGTTTTGGCCTGGCCGCCGCAGAAATCCTCGAGCGCGTCAAGATTGGCCGGGTCAAGGCACAGCACCAGCTGATCCGACCCGAAACTGTCGAACAACAGGCGCAGAACGGCACGCCGGTGACGAGAGCGCTTGGTCAGTGTGGAGTCGATCCCGCCCAGATCCGGCAGCAACGTATTTTCTTCGTTGAACAGGTATTCAACGCAAGGAATATCCGTTTCAGATGCGATCTGATCGACAAGACGTTTGGCAACATGCCATTTCTTGCAGACGATCACGAACAGTTCCCGTTCCGGGCCGAGTACGCTCCCGGCTTCCCAGAAGCGTTGTCCGAACCGGCGGCCGATACGCCCGCGACCAGTGAGAAACGCGTACAGATTGCGCCCCTCGTTCGAGATCGGGAAATCGACGCCCTCACTGGCATAGAGCGAGCCGAGCCGGGCCTTCAACTCATGCGCCTCGGCGCTGATCTTGCGTGCGAACAGATAATCCTGGCCCAGCAACATGTCATAGTGGTCATTGTAGAACGTGACCGGCATTCCATAGTCCGAGAACATCAAGAATGTCGGCGTTCGGTTTTCAATCTCGTTTTTTGGGATCAGGTGACGCACCAGCGTCTGAAAAAAGGTTTCATCAGGAATCCACGTGGTCGAAAAAAAACGGATCACATCCCGGCGCTGATGCAGGAAATCCAGTATCATTTCGACGGTTCTGCGACGCAGGCACCACCATTGGCTGCCGATCATCATCTGAATGTCCTGGGGGATGTCCCGCGTCAGACCGAGGCGCTTTTGCAATTCATAGGCGGCATAGAACAGCTTGGACTGCGTGCGCTCGTTGAAGTAGTGGCGATAGATCAGCCGGTCTTCCTTCATGCCGGTCTTGATCCAGTTGCTTTCAAAGAAATCGTGGCTTTCGATGAAATCCTTGTCGTTATCGTCGAGGTAACGGTGCGTGTATTCAGCGGTTTTGATTGCCATGCAGTCACCCGACAGCATGTAGAAATGTGTGGCGCGGGGGAAATTTTCCACGGCGGCTTCCAGGGCGTTCAGCGTGGCCCGGACCAGCGACCATTCTCCCCAGCCGCATCTGACGCGTTTTTTTGCAAAGGTTACATTGGGGTTCTGATCCAGTGCGGAACGAATGCGCTCATAGGCTTTGGCGCTGGCGCTGGCGTCAAAATGGATGGCCATGCAATCGCCGACAGCGGTCAGTTGTTCGGCCTGTGCAATGATGGCTTCAGGGTCCTTGTGACACAGCAATATATAGGCGACTTTTGCCATTGAGATTACGCAATATCCGTTTCTGCCTGATTTCAACCGTGATACTGAGGATGAGCGATTGAATAAACAGAATAATTTTGGTTCTTTGTTACCAAAAGCTGGCGTATCGCATCGAGACCTGGCCAGCGCAGGAGGCACAGCAGATGGGGTTTCCCGGTACCTGGATGACCGAGAGCGAAAGCATGGTGTACCGCGTGGTGCCCAAATGTGCTTGCTCGACCATTGGTCAGATCATGTATTTCTCGGATCATGGTCAGTTCTTCGACGGTGATATCCATGATGCCAAGGACGGCATGCACAAATGGGCATTTGATCAGAGCCAGAAGCTGATCTCGAACAATGTGCGCAATCACGCGTCCTATTCTTTCACTTGCGTGCGCAATCCCTACACCCGCATCCTCAGCTCATTCTTTGACAAGATCTGCGGCATTCAGCGCAACGGCAAGAGATACCGCGGCAATCTGGTGCCGACGCTGATCTATAACTACGGGATCGAAGTGGGCGGCGACGACGGCAAGGGAGAGTTTGACCAGATCGCCAGCTTCCGCCGGTTTCTGCTGTTTGCGCGCGATACGATCCGGTGGCGGCGCCCGATGGACCCGGACATTCACTGGTCTGCGATGTCAGGCCACGTGTCTACTTTCATCGTGAACGGCGGTCACTATGACCGGATATTCTGGACAGAAGCGTTCAATGACGGGATGCAGGATGTTCTGGACAATGTCGAGCTGAAGCACCCGGTCAAATTGTCCGAGATTCCACGGTTCAATGAATCCGAAGGGCACGGGCCAAAACGTGCGCATCCGGTCGAGGACTACTTTGACGATCTGTCAATGCATCTGGTCTACGAGATCTACAAGCAGGATTTCGAGCTGTTCAAATACGACTTCGAAAACCCGGCGAACAAGATGCCGATCGGTGAAATCGATCTGGATGAAATCCACGCCAAATTGGGCGACTGACGGTGGGGTGCTCCCGCCCGTCGTCGATATTTCTTGCGAAACATCTCCTCCGGTTGGGCCCGGCGCCGCGCGCTGCGCGGCGCCGGGCCCAAGGTCGAACGTGGCATCGGCGAAGCCGATGGTACGGATCGGGCGCGGGATCTCTTGAGGACGGTTGATTACCCGGCTCGCCACCTCGGCAAGCCGGTCGCGTATGTGCTTAGACTTGGCGAACAGCCCCTTTTGCTGCGCTGGTCGTCAGCTTGGCATAGGCCTTGAGCGCGGTGGACACTTTACGTTTGCGGGGCGCGGCGGGCTCCCACCCCTTTGCGTTCTGTTCAGTGCGGCGGGCGGCCAGCTCTTCATCCGAAACTGCCAGATGAATGGTGCGGTTTGGGATGTCGATCTCGATCGTGTCGCCATTCTGAACCAGACCGATCTCACCGCCTTCGGCCGCTTCGGGCGAAACATGGCCGATCGACAGGCCTGATGTGCCGCCCGAGAAGCGACCATCGGTCAGCAACGCGCAGGCTTTGCCCAGACCCTTGGACTTCAGATATGACGTCGGATACAGCATTTCCTGCATCCCCGGGCCACCGCGCGGGCCTTCATAGCGGATGACGACCACATCGCCTTCTTTCACCTTGCCCGTAAGAATGTCGTTGACCGCCTGATCCTGACTTTCGCACACGTAGGCCGAGCCGGTGAATTTCAGGATATTGGCGTCCACGCCAGCAGTTTTCACGATACAGCCGTCGCGAGCGATATTGCCGAACAGAACGGCCAGACCACCATCCTGGCTGAACGCGTGTTCTTTCGAGCGGATCACGCCGCCTTCGCGGTCGGTGTCCAGTTCCTTGTACCGGTTGGACTGGCTGAACGCCTGTGTGGTGCGCACACCACCGGGGGCGGCCTTGAACAGCTCCTGCGCCTTTGGATTGTTGGCGACCTTGATGTCCCAGTTGGCGATCGCTTCACCCATTGTGGCCGAATGTACCGTGTTGCATTCCTCGTGCAGCAGGCCTGCGCGGCTGAGCTCTCCGAGGATCGAGAAGATACCTCCGGCGCGGTGGACGTCTTCCATGTGCACATTTTCGGTGTTGGGCGCGACTTTGCACAGGCAGGGAACGCGGCGGCTCAGGCGGTCCATGTCGGACATGGTGAAATCAACGCCACCCTCATGCGCGATGGCCAACAGATGAAGCACCGTATTGGTGGACCCGCCCATGGCGATGTCTAGGCTCATGGCGTTTTCGAATGCTTCGAAGGTGGCAATCTCGCGTGGGAGAAAACCTTTTTCATCCAGATCATAATGGCGCTTGGTGATCTCAACGATGCGGCGGCCTGCCTCAAGGAACAGCTCTTTGCGGTCGGCATGTGTCGCCAGTGTCGAGCCGTTGCCCGGCAGGGCCAGGCCCAATGCTTCGGCCAGGCAGTTCATCGAGTTCGCAGTGAACATGCCAGAACAGGAGCCGCAGGTCGGGCAGGCATTCTCTTCGATATGTTGAACCTGTTCGTCGGTGAATTTGTCGTCCGCCGCGGCGACCATGGCGTCGACGAGGTCGATTTTCTTGGCCTCCAGATCGGCGATATCGATCTTGCCAGCCTCCATCGGCCCGCCCGAGACAAATATGGCAGGGATGTTCAGGCGCATCGCGGCCATCAGCATGCCGGGGGTGATCTTGTCGCAATTCGAAATGCAGACCATCGCATCGGCGCAATGGGCGTTGACCATGTATTCGACCGAATCCGCGATCACTTCGCGCGAGGGCAGCGAATACAGCATCCCGTCATGGCCCATTGCGATGCCGTCATCCACCGCGATCGTGTTGAATTCTTTGGCCACACCGCCTGCAGCCTCGACCTCGCGCGCAACCATCTGGCCCAGATCCTTCAGATGCACGTGGCCCGGGACGAATTGGGTGAACGAGTTGACGATGGCAATGATCGGTTTGCCAAAATCATCGTCTCCCATGCCGGTGGCGCGCCAAAGGCCGCGTGCGCCAGCCATGTTGCGGCCATGGGTTGAGGTTCTGGATCGGTACAATGGCATGATGCTGTTTCCCTTTTGCCTCGGGTTGCATGTCTTGGGGTTCGTACGTTATAGCGCACGTACCACATGTGCGCTATAACGCACAAGAGGATTCGCGGGACGATGAGATGGACTCTGACGATATAACGCTGAAACTGCGAGACGTGCGTGCGGCATCGGGCCTGAGCCTGTCGAAAGTGGCCGAGATGACTGGCGTGAGCAAAGCCATGCTGGGGCAGATCGAGCGCGGTGAATCCAGCCCAACCATCGCAACGCTGTGGAAAATTGCCAAGGGGTTTCAACTGCCGCTCAGCGCGCTGATCGATACGATGAACGGGGACCCTTCGGTTTTTCAGACCGTAACTTTCCCCGGCACGATCGAGGTCAAGATCGTCTTTCCATTCGATCCCGCTCTGGGGGCCGAGACATTCCACGTCAACCTCAGGCCGAACCAAAGCCACGAGTCGCCCGCCCACGCGACAGGCGTGACCGAAGAGGTCTTTGTTCTGAGCGGCACGCTTGAGATCCTGCGCGGAGACGAGTGGGTTTCCCTACAAGCCGGGCAGGGGTTGCGTTTCGCGGCCGATCTTCCGCACGGGTATCGCGCCGGCCCCGAGGGGGCGGCCTTTCTGAACATGCATCATTACGCCCAACACACCGAATTTGTAGAGAACGGCAAGGCCCATTCATGACCGCATTTTTCGACAGCCTGACCATCGTCGACGCCATCGGCTCTTTCGGGGCTCTAATCGTGGTCGCCGCGTATTTCGCAACACAGATGCGGATGATGAACTCGGATGATCTGGCCTTTCCGGTGATCAACCTGCTGGGCTCGGTGCTGATCGTCTATTCCCTGCTCCAGAATTTCAATCTCGCATCAATGTTGATCGAGGGGTTTTGGATTCTGATCAGCCTCATTGGGATTATCCAACATTTCCGCCTGCGCAGCGCCAAGTGAGCGCTATCCAGCCTTGAACCCCTATGCCGCCGGGTATAGGGAAAAATCAAGCGCGCTTAGGGGAGGCTTTGATGCAGGACGATCCAAAAACCCTCGTATCCACCGAATGGCTGGCCGCGCATATGAAGGATCCGGATCTGCGGATTCTGGACGGGTCGTGGTACTTGCCCGCGCAAAATCGTGATGCACGGGCGGAATATGACGCAGGCCACATCCCCGGGGCGCGGTTCTTTGACATAGACGAGATATCAGATCGCCGTTCCGACTTGCCGCATATGGCGCCTCCGGTCGAGAAATTCATGTCGCGCCTGCGCGCGATGGGTGTGGGCGACGGTCATCAGGTCGTGGTTTACGATGGCGCTGGGCTGATGTCGGCTGCGCGCGTCTGGTGGCTGTTCCGTCTTATGGGGCAGGAAAACATCGCGGTTCTGGATGGTGGATTCCCCAAATGGCAGGCGGAAGGGCGCGAGGTCGAAGACCTGCCGCCGGTCATCCGTGATCGTCATATGACCGTCCGGGTGCAAAATCAGCTTGTCCGGGACGTCACGCAAGTTTCCGCCGCCGCCAAGCTGGGTGATCATGAGATCATCGACGCCCGCTCTGCCAGCCGGTTTTCCGGGGCCGAGGCCGAACCGCGCGAGGGTCTGCGCTCGGGGCATATTCCGGGTTCACGCAATGTCCCCTTTGGCCAGTTGCTGAACGCCAATGGTACCATGAAGTCGCCGGAAGAGTGCCGCGCCATATTCGAGGCCGCGGGCGTCGATCTGTCGAAACCGGCGATCACCTCGTGCGGGTCTGGCGTGACCGCCGCGATCCTCAGCCTTGCGCTTGAACGCATGGGCAAGAAAGACCACTCGCTTTATGACGGCTCATGGGCTGAATGGGGCGCCTTCCCGACCCTGCCCGTCGCAACCGGAGAGACCTGATGTTCGAGAACCTGAAACCGCAGCCTGCCGACAAGATCCTGGCGCTGATGCAGATGTATCGCGAAGACCCGCGTGATCAGAAGGTCGACCTGGGCGTCGGCGTCTACAAAAACGCGGAAGGCATCACCCCGGTCATGCGCGCCGTCAAAGCGGCCGAGCAGCGCGTCTGGGAAGAGCAGGAAACCAAAGCCTATACCGGGCTGGCCGGCGATCCGGCCTATGCGGATGCGATGATCGGGCTGATCCTCGGCACCTCGGTTGAGCGCGGCAATATCGCCGCCGTGGCGACACCGGGCGGCACCGGCGCCTGCCGTCAGGGCTTCGAGATGATCCGTATGGCCAACCCGTCGGCCCGCGTCTTCGTGTCGAACCCGACATGGCCGAACCACTTGTCGATCCTGAACTACCTGGGGATCGAGACGGTTCCATACCGCTATTTCGATGGCGACACACGTGGCGTCGATTTCGACGGCATGATCGAAGACCTGAAGACCGCAAAAGCGGGTGACGTGGTTCTGCTGCACGGTTGCTGCCACAACCCGACCGGTGCCAACCTCAACATGGTTCAATGGCAGGAGGTCGTGAACCTGATCAACGCGCTTGGCCTCGTTGCGATGATCGACATCGCCTATCAAGGCTTCGGCGACGGCCTGGAAGAGGATGCGCAAGCGACACGTCTGGTCGCGTCTTCGGTCAAGGAATGTCTGATAGCGGCGTCATGCTCGAAGAATTTCGGCGTGTATCGCGAACGCACCGGTTTGCTGATGGCCATCACCGCCGATGCCGGGCAGACCGCTTTGAACCAGGGTACATTGGCATTCCTGAACCGCCAGAATTATTCCTTCCCGCCCGACCACGGCGCGCGTGTTGTGACCACGATCCTGATGGACGAAGCCCTGCGCGCCGACTGGATGGCCGAACTGGAAGAGGTGCGCCTGTCGATGCTGGGCCTGCGTCGCCAACTGGCCGACGAACTCCAGCGTCTGAGCGGCTCGGACCGCTTTGGTTTCATCGCCCAGCACCGCGGCATGTTCTCGCGCTTGGGTGCGGCCCCGGAACTGGTCGAGAAACTGCGCGTTGAACACGGCATCTACATGGTTGGCGACAGCCGCCTCAACATCGCCGGTCTGAACGCCGACACCGTTCCGATCCTTGCGCAGGCGATTGTCGACGTCGGCGTCTGATTTTCGGGCATTGCCAAACAAGAAACCCGGGCACGAATGCCCGGGTTTTTTTGTTTGGGTGGAAGCGGGATCAGCCTTTCGAGAATTCGGGATAGGCTTCCATGCCCAGTTCGCCCATGTCGAGGCCGTTGATCTCTTCTTCCTCGCCAACCCGCAGGCCGACGGTGGCCTTGAGGATCGAGAACAGGATGAAGCTGACTACGAAGACGAAGATCCCGATAGCCGCGAAACCGATGATCTGGGTCACGAAAGACGCATCACCGTTGGTCCATGCCACGATGAAGGTGCCCCAGAAGCCTGCGATCAGGTGAACCGGGATGGCGCCGACCACGTCATCAATCTTCATCTTGTCCAGCAGCGGCACGGTGTAGACTACGATCACGCCGCCGATGCCGCCGATGATCAGCGCCTGAAACAGCGACGGCGCCAGCGGTTCGGCGGTGATCGAGACCAGCCCGGCCAGCGCGCCGTTCAGAACCATGGTCAGGTCGACCTTGCCATACATCACCTGCGTCAGGATCAGGGCGGCAACGGCGCCGGCGGCGGCGGCCATGTTGGTGTTGGCGAAGATACGGCTGATATCGGCCATGTCACCGATCGTGCCCATGGCCAACTGCGAGCCGCCGTTGAAGCCGAACCAACCCAGCCACAGGATGAACGTCCCCAGGGTTGCCAGCGCCAGGTTCGAGCCGGGGATCGGCACAACTTTGCCTTCCTTGTTGTATTTACCGATGCGCGGGCCCAGTACGATGGCACCGGCCAGAGCTGCGAAGCCACCTGCGGCGTGCACCAGGGTCGAGCCGGCGAAGTCGCTGAAGCCCATCTCGGACAACCAGCCGCCACCCCACTGCCAGGACGCTTCGATCGGGTAGATGATGCCTGTCAGAACGATCACGAAAAAGAAGAAGGGCCACAGTTTGACGCGCTCGGCCATGGTGCCCGATACAATGGACGCGGTGGTGGCGCAGAACATCAGCTGGAAGAAGAAGTCCGAACCGACGGATGCATAAGACAGGTCGGTTTCGACACCTTCCAGACCAACCGGTTCCAGTGACGTTGGCGAGAACGCGCCCAGAATGCCGGTGATCGTCCAGCCGTCGCCCGGATACATCAGGTTGAAGCCCACCAGCCAGTACATGATGGCTGCAAAGGAAAACAGACCCATATTCTTGACCAGCTGCATGGCCACGTTCTTGGAGCGCACCAGACCGGCCTCGAGCATGGCAAAGCCCGCGGCCATCCAGAACACCAGAAAGCCGCCCATCAGGAACAGCAGCGAGGTCAGGATGTATTGTGTATGCTGCGCGGTTTCGCCGGTTGCGGCGGCCTCCTGCGCCAGGCCCATCTGCGGCAGCGCGACGATCGCGGCGGCAGGGATGAGGGATTTCATCAGGTTCATGTTCAGTCCTCGAATGATTGTCGGTCGCGGCGCCTTACAGCGCCTCTTCGTTGGTTTCCCCGGTCCGCACGCGCAGGGCCTGCTCGACATCGAGGACGAAAATCTTGCCGTCGCCGATCTTGCCGGTCTTGGCGGTTTTGGTGATGGTCTCGACGATCTGGTCGGTCATCGCGGCAGGCACCACGATTTCCAGCTTGATCTTGGGCACGAAATTCACCGCGTATTCGGCCCCCCGATAGATTTCGGTGTGGCCGGATTGCGAGCCGAAGCCCTTGATCTCGGTCACCATCATGCCGCGCACGCCGGCCTCGGTCAGTGCCTCGCGCACCTCCTCCAGCTTGAACGGCTTGATTGTCGCAATGATCAGTTTCACGTCTTTCCCCTCTGGTTCTCCGGTGGAACCGGTTTGTTTGCACCTGCAGAAAAATGCGCGACGGATCGCGGTATGAAACGGCTCTTGGGGGTCAAAGGGCTGCCAAATGGCAGAAGATTGCACATTTTTTGCACAATTCGGTCGCGTTGATTAAATAACGGGCAGTGTTGTGAGGGGAATTTTCGGAAATTCGGACCTCTACATACTCGGATCACCGGGGTATGGTGGCGCAAAAGAAAACCCGGGCAGAGTTTGAGCATGACTGAGTCCAAGCGACGCAAGCCGAAATTGGTTGCGGACAAAAGGTACCCGTCAAAGGGTCGTAAACCGTCGGCATCCAAGCGCCCGGCGGGCAAGAAGGCGACGGCTCGCAAAACCACCACACGCAAAACTGCGCGCAAAAAGACGCGCAAGAGATCGGGGGGCAAAGGCGGCGGCATCCTGCGTCGTTTTTTCCGCTGGGTCTGGCGCATGGTCTGGGGGCTGACCTGGCGGGTCGGAGCGGTCGTGGCCATCCTGATCGCCCTGGCGGTGGGTGTCGTCTATTCCTCGTTGCCGGACTTGGATGCCTTGTTGGACGGCCGTGCGCGCGGGTCTGTCACGCTGCTGGACCGCGACGGCAAAGTGTTTGCCTGGCGGGGCGACCAGTTTGGCGGGGTGATCACTGCCGATACGGTGTCGCCGCATCTGAAAAACGCCGTCATCGCGACCGAGGACAAACGGTTCTATCGCCATTTCGGGGTGAGCCCGCGCGGTGTGGCAAGCGCCGTTCGCATCAACCTGAGCGAAGGGCGCGGCCCGTTGTCCGGGCATGGCGGGTCAACCATAACGCAGCAAACGGCCAAATTGCTGTGTCTGGGCGTGCCTTATGATCCGACTGAATGGGAATCAGAGGCCGCCTATGAAGCCGATTGCCGACAGGGATCGCTGTTGCGCAAGGCCAAAGAGGCCATTTATGCAATGGCGATGGAGGTGAAATACTCCAAGGATGAGGTTCTGACGATCTACCTGAACCGGGCTTTCCTTGGTGCAGGCGCGCGCGGGTTCGAGGCCGCAAGCCAGCGGTACTTTGGCAAGTCCGCCGCCGAAGTCTCGCCGGCCGAGGCAGCGATGTTGGCCGGGCTGTTGGTTGCGCCCACACGTTATGCACCGACGAACAATCTGCAACGGTCGCAGGACCGGGCCCGCCTTGTGATCGGTCTGATGGAGGATCAGGGCTATCTGACCGCCGCGCAGGCCAGCGAAGCGCGGGCCCGCCCAGCCCAACTGTCCGAGGCGGCGGCTGCACGGGCCGGGGGATATTTTGCGGATTGGGTTATGGCCAGCGGGCCCGAGTTCTTTACCCGCAACACGACCGAAGATGTGGTGATCCGGACCACCCTGGATCAGCGCATTCAGACCTCTGCGGAAGAGGCGCTGAAATTCATCTTTCAGGAAAAAGTGCGCGAAGGATCAAAGGCGCAGGCGGCCATTGTGGTGATGTCGGCCGACGGTGCGGTGCGCGCGATGGTTGGTGGGCGCAAGACACGCGTGTCTGGAGCGTTCAACCGGGCGACGCAGGCGTTGCGACAGACGGGATCATCGTTCAAGCCATTCGTCTATGCCACCGCGCTGGAACTTGGGTATTCGCCGCTGGATACGGTGATGGATGAACCCTATTGCGTCGATATTCCGGGGTCAGGCCAGTGGTGCCCCAAGAACTACACCAACAAGTATTATGGGCGGGTGACCTTGGCGGATGCGCTGAAAAACTCGCTGAACATACCGGCGGTGAAAGTGGCCGAGATTTCCGGCCTGGACAATGTTCGGACGGTTGCCAGCGGCTTCGGGATTGCCAGCGACCTGGCACAGGGGCCTGCGCTGGCGCTTGGTGCATCGGAAAGCACGTTGATCGAGATGACCGGGGCTTATGCAGGCATCCTGAATGGCGGGTCGCAGGTTGAACCTTATGGGCTGACCGAACTGAAGCTGCTGGGCGACGAAACACCCGTCATGGTCACGACGACCGGTATTGGCGAGAGGGTCATCAATGAAAAGGCTGCCAAACAGCTGACCTGGATGATGGAGCGCGTGGTCTCTGAAGGGACCGGCGGGCGGGCCAAATTGCCCGGCTGGCAGGTGGCGGGCAAGACCGGAACGACCCAGGCCGCGCGCGATGCATGGTTCATCGGGTTCACGGCGGATTATGTGACCGGGGTCTGGATGGGGTATGATGACAACACGCCCTTGTCCGGCGTGACCGGTGGTGGCTTGCCGGCCGAAATCTGGAAAGAAACCATGCTGCGCGTGACCGAGGGGATGACGCCCACCCCGTTGCCGATGATGGCGCCGGAACCTCCGGTGCAAACGGCGCAGCCGCAGCAACAACGGCGAAAGAAACAAACCGGGTTGGACCGGGCTATAAACAACCTGTTGAACAATATCTTCGGGAATTGAGCAGGCAAAAAAAGGCGGTGCGCTGGGCACCGCCTTTTGTTTTTTCATTCTTTCGTTTCTTAGACGCTTGCGTCCAACGCTGAAAGGATCGCGTCGCCCATTTCGCTGGTCGAGACGGGCTGAACGCCCTGATCCGCAAGCAGGTCGCCGGTGCGAACGCCGTCGGCCAGAACTTTCTCGATCGCAGCTTCCAGCCGATCCGCTTCCTCGCCCTGATCAAAGCTGTAGCGCAGAGCCATCGCAAAGCTGAGGATGCAGGCGATCGGGTTGGCTTTGCCTTGACCCGCGATATCGGGGGCAGACCCGTGTACGGGCTCGTACATTGCTTTGGGGCGTCCATTGGCCATCGGCGCGCCCAGCGACGCCGACGGCAGCATGCCCAGAGAGCCCGTCAGCATCGCGGCGCAGTCGGACAGGATGTCACCGAACAGGTTGTCGGTCAGGATCACGTCGAACTGTTTCGGCGCGCGCACCAGCTGCATGGCACCGTTGTCGGCGTACATATGGCTCAGCTCAACTTCGGGGTAGTCAGCGGAAACGCGGTTGACCACTTCGCGCCACAGAATGCCCGATTCCATCACGTTGGCTTTTTCCATCGAGCACAGCTTTTTGTTCCGGCGCATCGCCAGTTCAAAGGCCGAACGCGCGGCGCGTTCAATCTCGGATTCGGTGTAACGCTGGGTGTTGATGCCGACGCGTTCATTGCCTTCCTCGAAGATACCGCGTGGTTCACCGAAATAAACGCCCGAGGTCAGTTCGCGCACGATCATGATATCCAGACCGGCAACGATGTCTTTCTTCAGCGACGAGAAATCAGCCAGCGCGTCAAAGCACTGGGCCGGGCGCAGGTTCGAATACAAGTCCATTTCCTTGCGCAGGCGCAGCAGGCCGCGCTCGGGCTTCAGGCTGAAATCCAGATCGTCGTATTTTGGGCCGCCGACAGCGCCCAATAGAACCGCGTCGACCTCTTGCGCCTTGGCCATCGTCTCATCGGACAGAGGCTTGCCGTGGGCGTCATAGGCGGCACCGCCGACCAGATCCTCGCTCACGTCAAATTGAAGACCGCGATTGGCGCCGAACCAATTGATGATTCTGCGCACTTCGGCCATGACTTCCGGGCCAATTCCGTCTCCGGGCAGGATAAGGAGCGAAGGGTTGGACATGAAGGGTCTCCTTGCGTTTTGTTGCACAGGGCCTAGCGTCTGCGTTGCATCGGGTCAATGAGACGAACCTGCCAAAACAGAAGGAAAACACATGCTGACACCTGGAAATCTGGTTCCTGCGCTGAAAATCGAAACTGTTGCCCATGGCAGGTTCGATCTTGAGGCGGACAAGGGCGAAAACGGGACGCTGGTGATTCAATATCGCGGGCTGCATTGCCCGATCTGCATCAAGCAGATGGCCGAGGTCGAAGCGGCGCTGGATGACTTTGCGGCGCTGGGCGTCGAGGTCATCATGATCACCACCGATACAGCCGAGCGCGCGGCGGAAGCCGCCGAAAAAGCCGGAGCGTCGCGCCTGCGTGTGGGCCACAGCCTTCCCCTGTCCGCTGCGCGGGATGATTGGGGCCTTAACATCTCGACCAAGCGCGAAGGCAGCGCCGAACCGGACCTGTTCGCAGAGCCGGGGCATTTCTACATCGCACCCGACCGGACGCTGTACTATGCATGGCAACAGACCACGCCTTTCGGTCGCCCGTCCATGTCGGATATTGCGGGTGGTTTGAAATTCACACTGGGCAACAACTATCCCGCGCGCGGAACTTATACCGGCCCGCTTTGACCCTCAAAGAGCGGCTTTGAGCCCTTCTGCCAACAAATCCCAGACCCTGCGGATGCGCGGGGTCTGGCGCATGGCCTGGGGTGCGGCCAGCCACACGGGTAGAATCGGGATGTCCACATCCAGCGGCAGGATTTCCACGTCGGGGTCGGCTTGGGCAACCTGTACCTGGCTGAAGCCTATGCCACAGCCCGCCCGGATCAGTTCCCAATAGGCGCTTTGCAGGTCACAGCGGGTGGCAAAACTGTCGCGGCTGGCTGGCCACCCCTTTTCACGCATGGCTTTGATGATCTCCTGGTTCGCGTCAAACCCTACCAGATCATGCGTAAACAGTTCTTCGGGTGTCTTGGGGCGCCCCTTCCGGTCCAGATAGGACTTTGCCGCACAAAAACACAGCGGCACATCCCCGAGATAGCGGGAAATAAGATCCACCTGCGCAGGGCGATACATCCGCACGGCGATATCCGCCTCGCGATAGAGCAGATTCTCGGTGGTGTCAGTGGCCACCAATTCAAGCTGGATCGTGGGCTCTTGCCTGCGGATGGACGCCAGTATCGGTGGCAGCAGGTGATGCGAGGCAAAGACAGATGCGGTGATGCGCACCGAACCTTCAAGCTGTTGCGATTGCCCCGCGGCGGCAAGACTGAACGCGGTCATGGCGCTGTGCATCTGCTGGGCCATCGGCAAAAGCTGTAAGCCCGCTTCGCTGAGCTTCAGACCACGCGCGTGGCGATCGAAAAGAGAGACACCCAGTTCGTCCTCGAGGTTTTGGACCTGCCGCCCCAAAGTGGGTTGGCTGCGATTGAGATGTCGTGCGGCGGCGGACAACGATCCCGTCTCGGCCACGGCCAGAAAGCATTGAATCAGAGACCAATCTGCATGTGTCAGAGCTTTGTCCATTCAGAAATGAATACACGTTCTGCGAATTGCGGCAATTCCTTGCGCGAAGTGAATGGGTAGATTGACCTCAGACAGGAGGCAAACATGGCACAATCTGTACTGGTACTGGGCGCAACAGGTCGTTTTGGACGCAACGCATCCCTGGCGTTCAGGGGCGCGGGCTGGGATGTGACGGAATTTGACCGCAGGTCTGATTCGCTGTCACAGGCGGCGCGCGGCGTGGACGTCATCGTGAACGGATGGAATCCGCCCTATCCCGATTGGGCACGCGATGTGCCGGTACTGACCAAACGGGTGATAGATGCGGCCTCAGATACGGGGGCGACCGTGATCGTACCGGGCAATGTCTACGTATTTGGTGGGAATACGCCGGGCTCATGGTCGGGCGGGACGCCGCATCGAGCCACCAACCCTTTGGGCCGGGTTCGGATCGAGATGGAAGAGGCCTATCGCGCGTCAACCGTGCGCACCATCCTTTTGCGCGCCGGGGATTTCATCGACACCAATGCATCCGGAAACTGGTTCGATCAGGTCATGATCAAGCGTCTTTCGCGCGGTCAGTTCGTTTATCCCGGTGATCCGGTCGCACCGCACGCTTGGGCCTTTCTGCCTGATCTGGCCCGCGCCGCCGTCGCGCTGGCTGAGATGCGGCAAGACCTTCCCCGTTTCTGCGATGTTCCATTTGAAGGGTACACTTTGACCGGGACGCAGATCGCTCAATCGCTTTCGCAAGTCACCGGCCGGCCGGTTACAGTGCGGCGTATGAAATGGTGGCCTCTGCAATTGGCCCGCCCATTCTGGCGCATGGCCCCTCATTTGATCGAGATGCGGTACCTCTGGCACGTGCCGCATCAATTGGATGGCGGTTATATGAAAGAATTGCTGACCTCGTTTTCTGAAACGAAGCTGGAGGATGCCTTGCGTTCCGCCATTTCGTCCCAACGTGCCGTTTCATCGGCGACGGCCGGGAACAGGGGCGAGGTTCTAGGGTAGGATTATGTCAACCCAGACCAGTCGATGCCTGCTGGCGCGTCGGGCACTGTCGTACAGCGTGCCACCTTCCACGGGCCAGACAATGCCGGTTTCCGAGATTTGCAGATCACTGGACGGCAACACATAGTCAACGCGCATTTCCCCGGTGGCTTTCCATTCGACCGTTGCTGATGAACCCGATGGGTCCTTTGGCATCGGATCCTGCACATGGGGATCGGCCAAAAGCGCGTGAATGGCCTGCTTGTGGCCTTCTCCGCGGGTCGGGTCGAGATTGGCGTCCGCGGCTATCACGAAGGGGCCTTGAGGAACTGGCCCCAGGCCGCCATTCAGCAAAACCGACCACAGGCGAATCTCGTCCCTGTTGCGCAGACCGTTGCGATCCTCGGGTCCGTCAAAAACCGGTGGGGCAGCGTGAAAGGTCATCAGGCTAAATCGCCCCTGCGGGGTTTCGATCGGAAGCACCCAATGCACGGTCGAGGACAGGCGCTGAATGTCGTGCGCAGCTTCAGACGGGAAGGGGAGCCCATCCCTGAATGGCAAATCAGCCCTAGGCAGGTCTTTCCACCGCAGATTGGTGTAATCCTGAACGTCTTCGGTCATGATTTCGAAACGGGACAACACCGCCACCCCTCCGTGGCCGGTGAACTTCCCCCAGCCCTGCGCGTCGCCGGGGCCTTGCGTTTGGCCATCTCCGTCCAGATCCAGCGGCGTTTCCAACCCAGCATTTGGTTGGGCGGAAAAGTGATAGGGGAAATCCAGGCCCGCCTCGCGCAGTTTCTCGGACAGGGCGCTCAGGGCAGCTCCGTCCAGATCCCAGTCGATGCCTTGCAGGGCAATGACATCAGGTCGCGCCGCAGCAATGACCTCGACAACGGCTTCAACCTGCGCATCATCCCGCTGGATGTCGCGCAGCAGCAGGCCGGGGCCGTTTCTGCTGAGTTCAGTGTTGTAGGTGGCGATGCGATAAACCTCTGCCTGTGCCGAGAAAGGCAACAGCAGCAGAGCAAGGGCACGGATCATGCGGCTTGCGTTGTCTCGTTTGTCGAATAGGCGCGGCGCTTTTCCACGATCAGACCCGCGATGCGAAGCGTCGCCATGCCGCGCATGATCATGCTGGCGGGCAGGAAGGCCCAGGCGCACATGGTCCAGATCAATGTTTGCGGATTGCTCAGCGAGATCGGGGCAACGACGCTGCTCATGAGCTTGATGACAGCCGGAATGAGGAAGGGGAGCAGAACGCCAATGCAGATATTCAGGCGACCATCACGTTGCAGGCGGGTGACAACATCGCCGCCCTTGGTGGGATCAAACAACGGCAGATTGGTCCATACGTTGAAGGCGCCATTGCCCGTGGGCCAGCCGCGCACTTTGACCGCATAGGCAAAGCTGGCGACGGTGACCAAGGCGGCAACATAGGCCACACTGGCTGCGATCCGAACCAATTCGATCAACGGCTGACCGGCATCCAAGGGTAGCATCAGCACGATCAACCGAACCGGGGAATAGGGAAAGTCCGCAACATTCGCGACGGCCAGACCTGCGGTGTAGGCGAACGCGGTCAGTTCAGTCGGCTCATAGGTGTTTTTGCAAACCAGTGTCAGAAAGGTGACCATCGACATCAGCCCGACAAACCGCAGACGGTTCACCGGCGGCGCATCGCGAAATTCAATAAAACTGGGAAAAGCAGAATTGTACTCGGCGAATGTCAGGATGAACGCGAGAATCGCGAGAAAGACCAGAATCTCGGTCCCGTTCGTCGATGATACAGGCAGGTACAACGCGGGTGTCAGCACCATCAGTGCCACAAGTATTCCGCGTATCGCCGCCCCTGTTGTGCGCGCAATCACTATCCGAACCCTTTTTCAAACCGGATAAGTCGATCTTCGCCGACTTACATTCCAACTTGTGCCCATCGTCTCGAGTTTTTGACGGATGCCTCTTTAGCGCCAACATGGACGATAAGCGGCATTTCGCTCAAGACAGGGTGCAGAAAACACGTGATTTCGGGCAAAATGATGGCGCAACTGGTGCGGGATTGCATCATTTTCGACGCAAATCCGACGTGTATCTCAATATGAGACCAAGATGTTGTGGTTTTGCGAAAATCAACCCCAAGAATGAGAACGGGGCCGCATTGGCGACCCCGGTAGGTTGAGTGTTCAAAGAATCGCTTGGGCCTTACACCCAGGGGCGGGCCTGGCTGGCGTGTTCCTCAAACTTGTCGATGTGGTGATCTTTCTCCATCGTCAGGCCAATATCGTCCAGACCGTTCAGCAGGCAGTGTTTGCGATGCGGGTCAATATCAAACGCGATCACGACACCATCCGAAGTGGTGATCTGCTGATCTTCCAGATGTACCGTCATGCGGGCATTCTCGCCTTTATGCGCGTCTTCCATCAGGATCGCGTGATGCTCTTCTTCGACCACGATCGGCAGGATGCCGTTCTTGAAGCAGTTGTTGAAGAAGATGTCGGCAAAGCTGGTCGAGATCACAACCTTGATGCCGAAATCCTTGATCGCCCAGGGTGCGTGTTCGCGCGACGAGCCGCAGCCGAAATTGTCTCCGGCGACCAGAATTTCGGCCTCGCGATAGGCGGGTTTGTTCAGGACGAACTCTTCGTTCTCGCGCCCGTCATCATGATAACGCATTTCGTCAAACAGCACGACGCCGAGGCCGGACCGTTTGATGGTTTTCAAATGCACTTTGGGAATGATCATATCGGTGTCGATATTGATCAATGGCATCGGGGCGGCCACCCCGTGGACTTTTTCAAACTTATCCATGTTCACACTCCTGCGGGAGAGGGCCGCGCCCAGGCCCCGCGTTAAGCTTGTTTCGTTTCTTTTGGTGCGTCCTTGACGAAGAACGCCATGAAGACAAGGCCGAGCCCGTTAAAGATCATCTCGATCCCCAGCAGGATGCCCAGCAATTGCAGCAGCACCGAAGGGTCCATTGCGGCAAAGCGCCAGATCAGGATCGCCAGTACAATCGACATGATGCCCGAGACCAGCGTCGCCCAGAAATATTGCGTTCCGCGCATCTGGAACGACAGGATCACGCGGGCAATGCCGCCAGCCATGAACAGGATCAGGCAGACAGTTGCCAGTGTCAGCGTTCCTTGCAGTGGGTGATCCAGAAAGGACCAGCCCAGAAACAGCATCACGACACCCATGATAAGTGACAGTATCTTGTTGCCGGCCCCATCGACGGTGAAGCCGCCAACAACCTGTAACGCGCCTGAAATCAGCAGCAATACACCTGTGACCACCGTCACGGTGATTGATGCCACGACCGGTGCGCCCAGCACAAAGATGCCGAACACTATGGACAGAAGTCCAAGCAATAGCCATTTGACCCAGTCACTCATTTGTTCAATCCCTCAAATATCTAGATATGAGGGCACCTTACAACAATTCACGGACGTCTGTCAGCCGTCCCGTGATTGCCGCTGCGGCAGCCATTGCCGGGCTCAGCAGATGTGTGCGCCCGCCCCGGCCCTGACGGCCTTCGAAGTTGCGGTTCGAGGTTGCGGCACAGCGTTCGCCCGGTTGCAACTGGTCGGGGTTCATCGCCAGGCACATCGAACAGCCTGCCAGACGCCATTCGAACCCGGCCTCTTTGAAGATGTCGGCCAGGCCTTCTTCTTCGGCCTGAGCGCGGACCAGCCCCGAACCCGGCACCACCATGGCGCGCATCCCGTCCTTGATCTTCTTGCCTTTCAGGATCTCGGCCGCGGCACGCAGGTCTTCGATACGTCCGTTGGTGCAGGACCCGATAAAGACGGTGTCAATCTCGACATCGCTCAGCTTCTGACCGGCTTTGAGACCCATATACTCGATTGACCGGCGGGCCGCTTCGACCTTGCCGCCTTCGAAATCCTCGGGGTGCGGCACGGTTGCCGTGATCGGCAGAACATCCTCGGGGCTGGTGCCCCAGGTGACGACAGGCGCGATGTCTTCGCCACGAATCGTGACAACCTTGTCGAAATGCGCGCCTTCGTCGGTGTAGAGTGTTTTCCACCAATTCATCGCGGCTTCCCACTGCGCACCTTTCGGCGCATGCGGACGGCCTTTGACATATTCGAACGTGTTCTCATCCGGTGCAATCAGCCCTGCGCGTGCGCCACCTTCGATGGCCATGTTGCAGACGGTCATGCGGCCTTCCATCGACAGGTTGCGTATGGCTTCACCGCAATACTCGATGACATAGCCGGTGCCGCCGGCGGTGCCGGTTTCGCCGATCACGGCCAAGGTGATGTCCTTGGCGGTCACGCCCGGCTGCAATTTGCCGGTGATTTCCACCTTCATGTTCTTGGATTTCTTCTGGATCAGGGTCTGCGTGGCCAGCACGTGTTCGACCTCTGACGTGCCGATGCCGTGGGCCAATGCGCCGAATGCGCCATGGGTGGCGGTATGGCTGTCGCCGCAGACGACGGTCATGCCCGGCAGGGTCCAGCCTTGTTCGGGGCCGACGATGTGCACGATGCCCTGACGGACGTCATTTACCGGGTAATAGTGAATGCCGAAGTCCCGGGCGTTCTTGTCCAGCGCTTCGACCTGAATGCGCGATTCCGGGTTTTCAATACCGTTCACCCGGTCAGGTGTGGTCGGAACGTTGTGGTCCGGCACGGCAATGGTCTTTTCCGGCGCGCGCACCTTGCGGCCCGCCATGCGCAGGCCTTCGAACGCCTGCGGGCTGGTGACCTCGTGGACCAGATGGCGGTCGATATACAGCAGGCAGGTGCCATCATCGGCTTCGTGCGCGACATGGGCATCCCAGATCTTGTCATAGAGTGTTTTGGGGGACATGTGTCCTCTCCCGTATGTAACTGAGAAATAGCTGGCGAGTTGGCTCAGGCGACGGGTAGGCGCGCCAGGACCGTGCGGGCAGCCCCAAAGAACCGTTCGCGCAGACGCGCGCGGTCTTCCAGATTCTGTTCTTGGGCCACATTGAGTCTCATGCGGTTCAGATATACCGCGCGTTTGCTGCAATCAAGGTTCAAAACCGGTGTCAGGCTTGCATCGCCTGGCATTGCTGTCCAAGCTGCCGTGCAGGAGGCGCGTATGAACCAAGACCTGATCCCCAGCTCGCTGACAGACCTTTACAACAACATGGTCGCGGGGTTCTCTTCCGAGCTTCAAGAACTGGTCGAGTTGGTGGTTACGCCGGGCTGGCGGCAGTATCAGTTGGTCATCATCCTTTTCCTTTGGGCGCTGGCTTTCCTTCTGAAAGTTCTGACACAGCCACGATGGGATGCCTGGACGCGCGCACGCACCGGATGGCCGAAATGGCGGCTTCGCACCATGGTACAGCTGATGCAGCGGCTGACACTGGTCTATTTCGTGCTGCTGTCCTGGCTCTTGTATCAGGTTATGCAGCATGTTACCTGGCCGTCGCGCAGTTATCTCATTGGGATCATTGCAACTCTGGCAACTGCGTGGCTGGCGATTGCACTGGTCGCGAGGCTTGTCCGCAACCGGACGCTGCGACGGATATTCAAGTGGGCAATGTGGGTCTATGCAACGCTTGTTGCTTTGAATCTGACGGATGACGTGGCCAAATTCCTTGATGGGGTCGCGATTTCCGTCGGTGACCTGCATATTTCCTTGCTGGGCATTCTCAAGGCCATCCTGCTGATCGGGGTCCTGTTGACGCTGGCCCGCATCGGCACCCGCGCGGCCGAGCGTGGATTGCAGAGCAATGACGACATCACCCCATCCATGCAGGTGTTGTTGGCCAAGGGAATTCAGGTGCTGCTGTACGGCGCGGTCTTTCTGGCTGCGATCCGCACGCTGGGCTTCGATCTGACCGGCATTGCGCTGCTGTCGGGCGCAATCGGCGTCGGCATCGGGTTTGGCCTGCAAAAAGTGGTGTCAAACCTCATATCGGGGATCATCATCCTGATGGATCGGTCGATCAAGCCAGGCGATGTGATCTCGCTGGGCGATACGTTTGGTTGGATCAATGCGCTGGGCGCACGCTATGTCTCGGTTGTCACGCGGGACGGGCGGGAATACCTGATCCCGAACGAGGACCTGATTACCAACCAGGTGGTGAACTGGTCGCATTCCGACAAATTCGTGCGGTTGGATCTGGATTTCGGCACCAGCTATGAGGATGACCCCCACAAAGTGCGGGCAACGGCGATCCGGGCTGTAAAGGCAGTGACCCGCGTATTGAGTGGCGGAAAACATGAACCGGTATGCCATATCACCGGTTTTGGCGACAGCAGCGTGGATTACGTTCTGCGGTTCTGGATCAGCGATCCGACCAAAGGGCTGACCAATATCAGGGGAAATGTCTATCTTGCGCTGTGGGATGCGTTTCAGGACGAAGGCATCTCGATCCCCTTCCCGCAGCGCGAGGTTCGGCTTTTGTCGGAAAACGCAAACATGCAACAAATCGCAGAAGAGTGATCACCCCTGCGCGGGGCCGGACGCGCTTTCATTGAAATGTTGCATTCCCCTTGCTACCTTATTAGTACCCTGGCGCCGGGGTTTCACGGCGCGCAGCAAAGGAGGACTATGTCCTGTCTCTACATACACAGGCGGGTTTGCCCGCCGAAGACGGGTCCCGTGTAATGGCCCACTCTCAGTCAATCAGCGACAAGCTGCTTGAGCGTATCCTTTCCTCACTTTCCGATGACAAGGCCGAAGACGTCGTGCAGATCAACCTGCAAGGCAAGTCGTCTGTCGCGGATCACATGGTCATTGCTTCGGGTCGGTCGACCCGTCAGGTCTCGGCCATGGCGGAAAAGCTGACGGATCGCATCAAGCAGGAATTCGGTTTCTCCTCGAAGGTCGAAGGCAAGGATGCCGGCGATTGGGTGCTGATCGATACGGGCGACGTGATCGTCCATATCTTCCGCCCCGAAGTGCGCGAATTCTACCAGCTGGAAAAGATGTGGCTGCCTCAGGGCGGCAGCGCCTCGGCGAACTGAGGCGCCATCCCGGCCCGTATTAAAGGGCCGGAGGCGAGAGAGATATGCGTATCAGCATAGTTGCGGTCGGGCGATTGCGCGCCGGACCGGAGAAGTCCCTGCTTGATGATTACCTGACCCGCTTTGACCGGACCGGACGTGCGCTGGGCCTTGGTCCCGCGCGGGTGATCGAGGTCGAGGACAAGAAAAACGCAGGCATGGGGGCCGAAGCCGCGTTGCTGCGCAAGGCGCTGCCCAAGGGCGCGGTGATCTGTACGCTGGACGAACGTGGGCGCGTGATGTCCTCGCCCGATTTTGCCAAGAAACTGGGTAGTTGGCGCGATGCCGGGCGGCAGGATCTGGCGCTGATCATCGGCGGAGCGGACGGAATAGACCCTGCTTTGCGGGCGGAAGCCGACTTTTCCCTCTCGTTGGGGTCGATGGTCTGGCCTCATATGCTGGTCCGTGTGATGCTGGCCGAGCAACTGTATCGGGCCGCGACCATTCTGTCAGGTGGCCCCTATCACCGGGTCTGACATGGCGCAGCTTCTGATCGTTTACCATTCGCGCACAGGTGGCGCCCGGCAGATGGCCGAAGCGGCGGCTGAATCGGCGCGGGCTGAGACCGAGGTTGAACTTGTGCCTGCGGATCAAGCGGAGCCGGAGGATGTGCTGGCCGCCGACGGCTACATTTTCTGCGCGCCAGAGAATCTGGCGGCGATCTCGGGCTTGATGAAGGAATTCTTCGATCGCTGCTATTATCCGGTTCTGGGACAGATCGAAGGTCGCCCATATGCGCAGATGATTTGCGCCGGATCAGACGGAGAGAATGCAGCCCGCCAGATCGCACGGATCGCCACTGGCTGGCGGTTGAAAAAGGTCCAGTCGCCGCTGATTGTCTGCACGCATGCGCAAACGCCCGAGGCCATTCTGGCCCGGAAAACCATTCCTGAAGATCAGCTGGATCGGTGTCGCGAGATCGGCGCCGCGCTGGGTGCGGGCCTGGCCATGGGGATTTTCTGAAGGTCAGTTCAGTTCGACCAATGTCGTGTCTTCGTTCCAGCCATCCACATTGCACCGGGCCTGAATCTGCACCTGTGACACGTTTTCCGGAATCACCACGCCACCAAGTGAGCGGGTAAAGGGTTGTTCTGTCTCGTGCGGGTGGTGCAGCACCCGCATTCCCAGTTCATTCCCGTCCATGTCCAGAACGCGCCAGCCGTCGGCGTAATGATCCCAGCCTGTATCGGGATGCCGGATCGTCACGTCGAACCGCCATGTGTCACCGGTGGCGCTGGCGCGGACCTGTTCGATTGTCGGCGGGTCGGCGAGGGCAGGTGCAGCCAGAAGGGCGCTGAGAATCACATATCGCATGGTTCGAACCTAGGGTTTAATGTCGCGCTTGGGGATCACGTCTCTGTGTTCGACGTTTGGGCCATGAGGATCGCGCGGGAATGCGATGCAAATTCGCGGCGATACAGGACACCGAATGTGATCATTGTGCCCAACACCAATGCCATCGGCCCGAGAAACCACGCCAGCGAAGCAAGGGCGAAATATGTGGCGCGGAGACCGCGGTTGAAGCTTCGGGCAGCGGTCACGCAGATCTCGGCCGCCTGACCGGCCCGAGGATAGGCGTTTGGGTCTTCAGGATCGTTTGGAACCGAGGCCATCAAAACGGCGCAATACCCAAAAAGGCGATGTGCCCAGACGTATTTCAGAAAGGCATTGGCCAGCAGCAGGACAACCACAAGTATCTTGATTTCCCAGACCATCGCCGGTGCGCTGCCGATGGCAAGATCCGTCGCCACCCCGGCCAATCGCTCGGTATTGCCCAACAGGGCCAGACCGCCCCCGATGGCAATCATCGTGGTTGAGGCGAAAAAGGTGCTGCCTTGCCGCATGGCAGCCACGACCTGCGCATCGAACATCCGTGGCTGGCGCGTCACCATCTCGTGCATCCAGTCGCGGCGGTAGCCATCCATCACAAGGGCGACGGACGGTTTCTGTGGTGACGGGTGTTCGATCTTCCATCCGATCCATAGCCACGCACCCAGCAATATCACCATGGCAGCATAATCCAGAAGGGAAAACAGGGCGGCACGTTCGATCCAGGTCATGGCGCGACAGTAAGACCGGACATCGCAACTTGCCAGAGTGCTAAATTGGTAATATTATTTTACCAAAGAGAGGAAGGGGAGGGATGCCATGGAAATGCCAAAGCCAAGCCCGGACGTACTGAACCGGAAAAGCACGATCGTTTCGCGGCTGTCGCGCGTTCTGCCAGATACGGCAATTATCCATGATCCGGCTGAAACCCGAGCCTATGAGTGCGATGCCCTGACGGCTTACAAATGCCCGCCGATGCTGGCCGTGCTGCCGTCGAGCACGCAGGAAGTCTCGGATGTTTTGCGCATTTGCCATGAAGAAGGCGTGCCGGTCGTGCCGCGCGGTGCGGGTACGTCGCTGGCCGGCGGGGCATTGCCAACGGCTGATTGCGTCATTCTGGGCGTTGCGCGGATGAATGAGGTTCTGGAAACGGACTATGACAACCGTTTCATCAGGGTGCAGACGGGCCGCACCAATCTGAGCGTGACCGACGCGGTCGAGGAAGAAGACTTCTTTTATGCGCCTGATCCTTCCTCGCAACTGGCCTGTGCCATTGCCGGCAATATCGCGATGAATTCAGGTGGCGCCCATTGCCTGAAATATGGCGTGACAACGAACAACCTTCTGGGCGTGACCATGGTGATGATGGATGGCAGTGTTGTCGAGATCGGCGGCGCGCATCTGGATGCACCCGGTCTGGACCTGTTGGGCGTCATTTGCGGCTCGGAAGGTCAGCTGGGCGTGGTGACCGAAGCAACACTGCGCATTCTGCGCAAACCCGAAGGCGCGCGGCCGGTTCTGATGGGGTTCGACGACAACGAAGTCGCGGGTCAATGTGTTTCTGACATTATCAAATCGGGCATTCTGCCGGTCGCGATCGAGTTCATGGACACGCTGTGCATAAAAGCCTGCGAAAACTTTGCGCACGCTGGATACCCCGATTGCCATGCGCTGTTGATTGTCGAAGTGGAAGGGTCTGAAGCCGAAATTGACCATCAATTGGCGAAAATCATCGAGATCGCCAAACGACACAACCCGGTCGAACTGCGAGAAAGCCAGTCAGCCGAAGAAAGTGCAAAAATATGGCTTGGTCGGAAATCCGCATTCGGCGCCATGGGGCAGTTGAACGACTATATGTGCCTTGACGGTACGATCCCGGTGTCGGCCCTGCCGACGGTGCTGCGCCGTATCGGCGAGTTGAGTGAAGAATTCGGTCTGCCTGTTGGCAACGTATTTCACGCAGGGGATGGGAACATGCATCCGCTGATCCTTTTCGATGCCAACAAACCGGGTGATCTGGAAAAATGCGAGGCATTCGGGGCCGAAATTCTGAAATTATGCGTGGACGAAGGCGGTTGTCTGACCGGTGAGCACGGCGTGGGTATCGAGAAGAGGGATCTCATGTCGCATCAATATGCGCCTGCCGATCTTGAGGCGCAGATGGCGGTCAAGGACGTTTTTGACCCCAAATGGCTGCTGAACCCTGCCAAGGTGTTTCCACTGAACGTTTCGGAAACCCGTCGCCACGCGCAGATTGCTGCCGAGTAACAGGCTCTAATAACGGATTTTGCCATGAAACCTGAATCAGAATCTGAACTGGCCGACATGGTGGCCGGATTGAAAGACCCTGTTTGCATCGTCGGTGGCGGCACGCGCGCGGTCACCGGCCCCGAAGCGAATATCGAAACCGGGGCTCTGCGTGGCATTTCGCTTTACGAACCCGGAGCACTTACTCTTGTGGCCAAGGCCGGGACACCATTGGCAGAGATCAAGGCCGTGCTGGAGGCGGAAGGTCAGCAGCTGGCGTTTGAGCCGATGGATCACCGCAGTTTGCTTGAAACTCAAGGTGAACCAACGATCGGCGGTGTCGTCGCGGCCAATATCTCGGGCCCGCGGCGGATTCAGGTCGGTGCCTGCCGGGATTTCCTGCTAGGTGTGCGTTTCGTCGACGGGCGCGGACAGGTGGTCAAGAACGGTGGGCGAGTTATGAAAAACGTCACCGGTTATGATCTCGTTAAATTGATGGGTGGGTCTTGGGGAACACTGGGAATTCTGACCGAAGTGTCGTTGAAGGTGCTGCCCAAGCCGGAAAAAGCGGCGACTTTGTCCGTCGCCGTTCGGGATGCCGGCAGAGCGGTGGAAGTTCTTTCCGCTGCGTTGAAATCACCTTTTGAAGTGACGGGTGCCGCCTATGACCCGGCGGGTGGCAATGCCCTGCTTAGGGTCGAGGGGTTTGCAGAATCGGTGACGTACAGGATCGGTCGTTTGACCGCCTTACTGGCAGATTTTGGTGAGGTGACAGACGAGGGAGACGCCGCAGCGCCTTGGACCGGGATCCGCAACGTTCACCCATTTCAGGGAAAGGACGGGGACGTCTGGCGGCTTTCGGTAAAACCGGGTGACGCGGCAGAGATTTCGGCGCGCGCCGAAGCGGATCAAGCGCTGTTTGACTGGGGCGGCGGTCTTGTCTGGCTGCTGGTCCCGGCTGGCACGGATGTGCGTGCCCGGCTTGGCGCGTTTTCAGGTCATGCCACTTTGGTACGATCTGACCACGACACGATCAGAAAACTGGGGCGATTTCATCCGGAGCCCACATCAATATCGGCACTGACAAAGGGCTTGCGTGCGAAATTTGATCCTCGGGGTTTGTTCAACCCGGGGCTGATGGGATAGGGCGATGCAGACAACATTCACCAATGAGCAATTGCAAGACCCGGCCATCCAGCGCTCGAACGAGATTCTGCGAAACTGCGTCCATTGCGGATTTTGCACGGCCACGTGCCCGACATATCAGGTGCTGGGAGACGAGCTGGACAGTCCGCGTGGGCGCATCTACCTGATCAAGGACATGCTGGAAAACGAGCGCGTGCCCGACGAAAAGACGGTCAAGCACATCGACCGCTGCCTGTCCTGTCTGGCCTGCATGACCACCTGCCCGTCAGGTGTGCATTATATGCATCTGGTCGATCATGCGCGCGAATATATCGAGGCCAACTACAAGCGCCCGCTGACGGATCGCGTGTTGCGCTGGGTTTTGGCGCAGATCCTGCCTTATCCGATGCGGTTCCGTTGGGCCCTGATCGGGGCCAGGCTGGGCCGTCCTTTCCGGTTCCTGATGCCTGATGCCCGGCTGCGCGCGATGTTGGAGATGGCGCCCAAGCATATCTCGTCTGTCAGCCGCAACGATGATCCGCAGAGTTTTGCGCCCGGCGGTGAACGAAAAATGCGGGTGGCGCTGATGACGGGCTGCGCACAAAAGGCGCTGAACACCGATATCAATGACGCCACGATCCGCCTGCTGACACGGTTGGGGTGCGAGGTCGTGATCGCTGACGGTGCCGGGTGTTGCGGAGCTTTGACCCATCACATGGGCAAAGTGCAAGACAGTCATATGGCGGCAACCGCCAATATCAGAGCCTGGAAACGGGAAATGGACGGTGATGGGTTGGACGCCATCGTCATCAACACCTCTGGCTGTGGCACAACCGTGAAAGACTATGGGCATATGTTTCGCAATGACCCGCTTGCCGAAGATGCGGCGCGTGTGTCTGCAATCGCCATGGATGTCAGTGAACTTCTGATCCAGCTAGACCTGTCGGCGGGGGAAAACAAAAACCTGACCGTCGCCTATCATGCAGCCTGTTCATTGCAGCATGGGCAGAAGATCAAATCCTATCCCAAAGACTTGCTGAAACACGCGGGTTTCACGGTTGTCGAACCCGCCGACAGTCATTTGTGCTGCGGCAGCGCGGGAACGTACAACCTGATGCAGCCGGAAATATCAGGCCAGTTGAAACAGCGAAAAGTCAGAACACTTGAGGCGAAACAGCCCGATATCATTGCTGCCGGCAATATCGGGTGCATGATTCAAATCGGTTCTGGTACGCAACTGCCGATCGTTCACACGGTAGAGTTGCTGGACTGGGCGACGGGCGGGCCAAAGCCACCGGCCTTGCAGAGAACAGCGGATCCGGTTCCCGTCTTGCGGTGAATCATGCTGATGCCAGCGCGCATCATTTCCCAGGGAAATTCCTTTGATGCCTGATCGCCCTATTTTCGCCCAACGCGGCACGTAGGACAAAGGCTTCAAAGTGAGTCTCGGAGAACCGCGTGCGCAACTGGATCAAGGCGATCGTGCTCTGTGTCTTGCCATTGGCGGCCACGGCGCAGGACACCAGGCTGGAAAGCCTGGATACGTCGGATTCCGGGCGCGAGTGGATGGCTGTCGGGCGGTTGGATATCGCCGGCGCAGGGTTTTGCACCGGAACGCTGGTGTCGCCGACGCTTGTACTGACAGCGGCGCATTGCCTGTTCGACAAAAGATCAGGACAACGGATCAACCCTGCGGATATCGAGTTTCTGGCTGGGTGGCGTTTGGGGCGTGCGTTGGCCTATCGGACCGCGCGCCAGGCTGTGATCCATCCGGATTACCAATATGGCGTCGATTCAACGGCCGACCGGGTAAGCGCGGACGTGGCCTTGATCGAGCTGTGGCAGCCGATCCGTAATACCGCCGTCATTCCATTTGAGTCGGGCGATCAGCCCAAACGTGGCGCTGAAGTGGGCGTTGTGTCTTATGCGCATGACCGGTCAGAAGCTCCGTCGCTGCAACAGGTCTGCTCGGTCATGAATCGGCAGGCCGGGGTTATGGTCATGTCCTGCGATGTTGATTTCGGGTCTTCGGGGGCACCCGTTTTTTCTTTCTCGGGCGCGCGCCCTCAGATCGTATCGGTGGTTGCGGCCAAGGCCAGTATGGACGGCCAGAGTGTTGCAATTGGAACCGCGGTTGAGCATTCGCTGCAATTGCTGCGTGACGAACTTTCTGCGGGGCGGGGATTTGGGCTTTCCTCGTCCGGATCGGGAACGAACAAGAACATAGGTGCAAAGTTCATTCGACCATGATGAGAGTCTTCTGGAGCTTGTTATTGGGCCTGAGCGTCTTGGCAACAGCGCCGCAAGCGCAATCCAACAAGCGCAAGCTGACCGACCGGGATGACCTTTATGGTTGGGAGGCTATCGGTCGACTGGATGTCCGCGATGCCTCGTATTGCACCGGCACGTTGATCGCGCAGGACATGGTACTGACCGCAGCCCATTGTGCGGTGGATCGTCGAACCGGGAAGACATATGTGCCCGAAGACATCACGTTTCGTGCAGGCCTCAGTAACGGCAACGCTTTGGCCGAACGTCAGGTCACGCAAATCGCCCTTCATCCCAGCTATGGGGCGCAGAACCCGCTGTCGCACGAAGGCGTCCAGTTGGACGTGGCCCTGATGCGGCTGAATGAGCCTATTCCGTATTCGGTCGCCGACCCTTTTGCGCTGCACAGCGGCCATGTTCCGGGCAACGAGATCAGCATTGCCTCGTATGGACGGGGACGGTCCGAGGCGATCACCCGAGAACGGTCGTGCCGTATCATCGACCGCAGGCAGGGTCTGATCACCTTTGATTGCGACATTACTTTCGGGTCTTCCGGGTCTGCAATTCTGGCGAAAAACGGTGCGCGCTGGCAGATCCTGTCCGTGGTATCGGCGGTAGGCACGAACGGCCGTAGAAAGGTGGGGTTTGGCATGGAGCTTGACGGGATCGTCGCCGAGCTCAAGGCCATCATGCGGCGCGACGCACCTCAGCCCAAGGCTTCGATCCGCCGATTGCAGGTCGGGTCCGGTAAGTCAGGATCTGGTGCGAAATTCATCAGTTCTGGCGGGGGTTGAACTCGGCGAAATCGCTACCCATGTGATGTGTATCGGACCGCCACAACGGGGTCCGGTACCTGAAATCGCCCGTCCAGTCGGAGGGCGCTTATCGCAAATCGCTCAAGAATGAGGATATGACACATGCGTACGTTTGATTTTGCACCGCTGCACCGCGCCACCATTGGCTTTGACCAGATTGCCGACATGATGGATCGCGTTCTGACCAATGATGGGGCCCAGCCCAGCTATCCACCCTACAACATCGAAAAAACTGATGTCGACACCTACCGGATTTCGGTGGCCGTTGCCGGTTTTTCGGAAAACGACCTGACCGTGGAAGTGAAAGAGAATTCACTTGTCGTGGCAGGTAAGAAAGCCGCCGAAGACAAAGAGCGCACCTATCTGCACCGTGGCATCGCCACCCGCGCGTTCGAGCGTCGGTTTGCCCTGGCGGATCATGTCCGCGTCACCGGTGCGAGCCACGAAAACGGTATGCTGAACATCGAACTGAAGCGCGAGGTTCCTGAGGCCCTGAAACCGCGCCGGATCGAGATCACCTCGGCCAAAGCCATCGAGAAGGATGTGATGGACGCCAAAGCCGTGAACTGAGGCTTCTGAATATCCCGCGGCAGTTCACTCCTCCCGGACTGCCGCAACACACGCCCCGCGTTCCTCCAGACGCGGGGCGTTGTGTTTTGGGCGTTTGCGAAAACTGGTTCCCAGCAAATTATCCGCCTGATAGTCTTCGGTATTATGGAAAGCCGACCAAAACGTCGACTAGCAGCTATCCTGGCAGCCGACATCGCCGGCTACTCAAGATTGGTTGGTCTGGACGAAGAAGGTACCATCGCAAGGCTTCGCCTGATCCGCAGCGAAGTGATAGAGCCGGCGATCGCCCGGCATTCAGGGCGCATCGCGAACACTGCGGGAGACAGCTTTGTGATCGAATTTCGCAGCGCCGTCGATGCGGTTCACGCTGCCGTGGAAATTCAGGCCGACCTTGCAAAGAGAAACGCGGGCACCGATCAAGATAGCGTCTTCACGTTTCGGGTTGGCCTGAATGTCGGCGATGTGGTTTCGAACGGGGATGACATCCTTGGCGACGGGGTGAACGTTGCCGCGCGGCTTGAGGCACTGGCAGATCCCGGTGGTATCATTGTTTCACAATCCATCGTCGATTATGCGCGCAACAAAGTGCCCTATGGTTTTGCCCCGATCGGGCCACAGAACGTCAAGAACATCGCAGACCTGGTTCAGGCCTTCCGCGTAGAAGCGGAAATTTTGCCTTCCCCGCGAAAAAGCCGCACGCAGAGGACATCCCGCTGGCTGCCACTGGCGGCTCTGCTGGTGATGTTGGCAGCTGTTGGGCTTTTTCTGACGAAACCGTGGAAGACGGGCCAATTGCGCGCCTCAGAGGCGCAGATGGTTTACCCTTTACCGGATCTGCCTTCCATCGCCGTGTTGCCGATTGCGAATTACACCGATGACGCATCCAAGGAGATGCTGATCAACGGTATCTCTGAGGATTTGATCACGGACCTGTCCCGAATATCCGGATTGTTCGTCATCGCCGGGAATTCATCCTTCGCATACCGCGACAGAAACATAGATATCGCACGTTTCGCCGAAGAACTTGGGGTTCGCTACGTCGTTGACGGCAGCGTGCGACGTGCGGATGAAGATTTCCGGATCAACATTCGCCTGACCGACACATTGAGCGGGCGATTGATCTGGGCGGACAGGTTTGATGGCGCGATTGATGACGTCTTTGAAGTGCAGAAAACCATTGTTCTCGCAATTGCGCAGGAGCTGGATCTTCCGCTCGACCCTCAAAGCCGGCAAGCCATCGAAAGCGTGGAAACCCAGACCATTGCGGCACGCGAAGCCTTCCAACGCGGGTGGGAGTTGTATTCGCAGTTCAACGAACAGGACAACCTTGCGGCAATTCCCCATTTTGAAAAGGCCGTGGAACTGGACCCGGATTATGGGCGTGCCTGGGCGACGCTTGCCTTGGCGCATTTGCGGCCGCACATCTTTCATCATTGGAATGGGTTTGCAGAATCAGGCGCGCAAATGCATATCGGCCTGTTTTACAGATATTACCGGGATGTGATGGAGCAGGATACCGCCCTGGTGCACGTTATCCGGGCTATTGTCAGTCTCAACCTTCCGGATTGGGACAGTAACCTACGGGTAGGTCGGGGGACGGAAGAAGCCAGACGAGAAGCAGCGAAAGCCATCGCGCTGCAACCCAGCGACCCCGAGGCGCATCTGACGATGGGATGGGCGCTGATTGCAGCCGGTGAGCCCGAGGAAGGATTGGCCTTTGTACAGGCTGCGACCCGGCTGGATCCCAATTATCCCAGCCACTACGCGCTGTTTGAAGCGGCGGCTCTTTACGCATTGAATGACCTGACGGGCGCGGCAGATGTGATCGAGAAAGAGTTGAACAGAAATCCGCAGGCAACCGAGCTGATGCCATTTGCAGCCTCGGTTCTGGCCCTGAATGGAGATCGCCGTGCGGGCAGGGCCATCATCGACCGATGGCAAAAGGGCAAGCATGCCGGTGTCATACAGGACGCTGTTCAGAATTACTTTTTCATCATTCGCTGGGTCGGTGAGAACCAGCAGTTGAACGCCCGGCTGAACGACGGGCTGCGTCTGGCGGCGTTGCCTCCGGAAAAAACCATAGCAAGCCTGAGGGCGGACCTGTCACGGGGGGATGCCAAAGATCAGAGGACGGCAGCCCAATCGCTGGCCCTGTTTGGTCCCGAGGCAGAGCCAGCGGTGCCGGAATTGATCGCGCTTCTTGAAAGCCCGTCGGTGTTTGTCCGCAAAGAGGCAGCTATTGCATTGGGGAAAATAGGTGGCGCGGCGTCCTCTGCATTGCCCGCGCTGGAAGCCATGGTGGACGGTTCGTTGCAGGGAAAGTTCGCGACCCGTGCAATCGAACAAATCCGCGACAAATCCGCAGAATAGCCGTGTCAGCGTCGACTGGGCCGCCGCCATGAACAGTCAATAGACGACGCGATTGCGTTTCCGGACGCGGGGTCTCTGCCCACCGCAATGGGACAGAGACCGTATTGGATCAGACCGACATGCAGACGTATTTCATTTCCAGATAGTCTTCCATGCCGTGATGGCTGCCTTCGCGGCCCAGACCGGATTGCTTGACGCCGCCGAACGGGCCCAGCTCGGTTGAGATGATGCCGGTGTTCACGCCGACGATACCGTATTCCAGCGCTTCGGCCACCTTGTAGACGCGGCTCAGGTCCTTGGCATAGAAATACGAGGCCAGACCAAAAATCGTGTCATTGGCCATGGCGATCACGTCGTCTTCGTCCTCGAACTTGAACAGCGGGGCCAGCGGGCCGAAGGTTTCGTCCTGCGCCACCAGCATGTCCTGCGTCACGCCGGTCACGATGGTTGGCTGGAAGAACGTGCCGCCCAGATCATGGGGCAGGCCGCCTGTCAGAACCGCGCCGCCCTTGTCGGTCACGTCCTTGATATGTTCTTCGACTTTGGCGACCGCGTCGGCATTGATCAGCGGGCCGGTGGTGGTGCCTTCGGTCAAACCGTCGCCGATTTTCAGCGCTTCCACTGCCGCTTTCAGTTTGGCCGCGAACGCGTCATAGACACCGGCCTGCACATAGATTCTGTTCGCGCAGACACAGGTCTGACCGTTGTTGCGGAACTTGCACAGCATCGCGCCTTCGACGGCGGCATCCAGATCGGCATCGTCGAACACGATGAACGGCGCGTTGCCGCCCAGCTCCATCGAACACTTCATGACCTGATCGGCCGCCTGCCGCAGCAGAATGCGCCCCACTTCGGTCGAGCCGGTAAAGGTCAGCTTGCGCACGCCGGGGTTTTCGCAGAACTCCTTGCCGATCTCACTGGCCCGGGATGAGGGCACCACGTTGAACACACCCGCGGGCACGCCGGCCTGTTCCGCCAGCAGCGCAAGTACCAGCGCCGACAGGGGCGTTTCGGTGGCCGGACGCGCCACAAAGGCGCAGCCGGCGGCCAAAGCCGGGCCTGCCTTGCGGGTGATCATGGCATTGGGAAAATTCCAGGGCGTGATCGAGGCCGCAACGCCGATTGGCTGTTTCATCACCATGATCCGCTTGTCGCGCTGATGGCCGGGAATGGTCTCGCCATAGACCCGCTTGGCCTCTTCACCGAAGAACTCGATGAAAGACGCGCCATAGCCGATCTCACCGATGGCCTCTGCCAGGGGCTTGCCCTGTTCAGCGGTCAGGATCTTGCCCAGATCCTCGGCGTTTTCCATCATCAGATCGAACCAGCGCCGCAGGATGGCTGCACGTTCCTTGCCGGTCAGCTTGGCCCATTCTTTCTGCGCGGCTTCGGCCTGTGCGATTGCTCCGGCGACCTGAGCGCGGCTGACGTCTGCCACCTCGGCGACCACATCGCCCCGAGCGGGGTTTGTGACTTTGAACGTGCCATTGTCACCGTCCACCCACTGACCGCCGATATAGGCTTTGGTTACAAGCAATTCGGGGTTCTTCAGGATTGACTTCAGATCGGTCGTTGCGTCCAGCATGATAAGCCTCCGGCGTGAATTGGGTTGTGCGCACCCAAACAGGTGATGTCTCAATTGTCTATGGCCACTCTGGATGTGGAATCAATCCAGATTTGATCAAAAAATTACTTAACAAGTTAATTTAATCGAGTCACCCGAAATCTGCGCGTTTCATTGTCCGGTCTCGCCTTTCTTTTTGCCAAGGAGTTTGCCAAAGTCTGGGTGAATTTTGAGACCCAGGGGATGTAAATCAGTGTAACATTTCCTATCTTATTGGGTAATAGAAGAAAAAAGGGATAGAAGCGATGTCGAACCAGCAATTCGAAGCGTTGATAGAAGAGACTCAAGCCAAAGTGCGCGAAAGCCAGTCTCAGATCGAAGGGCTGACCTCGCGCATTGAAGCGGCCCGCGCCAAGATCGGCACTGCCGAGGCCGATATCGACATCGAAAACGCCACGCTCGAAGATGTGCATGCCCATACCGAGGTGATGAATGCCAATATCGCCGAGCTGATCATGGGGCTGGACGACGTCACCAGCGCGTTTTCCAAGGATTTTGACGAGATGCGCTCGAAAACCGGGTGGGAGTCGTTTGTCGGCATCTTCTCGAAAGGTAAATCCGAGTCGATGCGGCAGGAGCGGATGCGCACCGCCAATATCGACGACAAGTTGCAAGACCTGATCGCCAAATCCGACGTGATCGTCAAACTGCTGCAAGGGCAGTTGGCCGTGCTGGAGGAACAGCGCGTCAAGGTCGAGGACAACCTGACCGTCACGCTGGACGATCGCGAGGCGACCGTGGCGGAACTCGAGGCGCTGCGCGCCGAAATTCAGGGTATGGATCCGACGATCATCACGCTGGAAAACAAGATCAGCGTCGAACAGGACGCCGCCGCGCGGACCCAGTTAGAGACTGAATTGGCTGAGCTGAACAAGCAATACAACGCCAAGGTTCAGGAAGAGCAGGTCAAGCTGGCCAAATCACAAACGCTGGAGCGGTACATTGAAAAGGGCAAGACCTGGGTCGATTCACTGCAAAATCAGGCGGCGACGCAGATGGTGCTGATCAACAAGCTGCAAACAGACACACAACAGCGCGTGGTGCTGTATGACGCGCTGACCAAATCGCTGAAAACCGCGCAACAGCAGGACGTGGCCCACCGTATCAACGAGATCGGCGTGCAGACGGATCAGGAGGCGCAAACCGCCATGGCCGCCATCGGCACCGCGACCAATCAGAAAATGGCCGACATGCTTGAGGCGCATGAGGACCACATGGTCTTTGCCCGCGACGTGCTGGAGAAAAAGGCAAAGGCGGATGAACGCTTTGCCCGCCGGTTCGCGTCGATTGTCGAGAAGCATGATAAGAATTTGTATGGGGGATGAAGCTCTCTGAGTTCAATTTAGTGGGGCGTCCAAGAACGTTGGGTGAGTGGGCATACCAATCAGCATTAGGTGCCTGCCTCATTCCGTTCATAGTCTGGTTAGCTCCAAACGATGCGTCGAAATGGATACTGCTCTATGCTGTGCTCTGCTTTGGCAGCTTAGTTAGGTTTTGGTTTTCTAGGCTGAGTTCAAACAATTTTGAAGAAACCATCAAGGATGACTGACCCCACCCAAGACCATGTCGGCCTGACCGACACCTTCGCCTCGCGCCGTTACTTCCGCAAATTCGAGGTGATCACCGTCCACCTTCTGCGCGTGGCCGCAACGATGGAGGCCGAGGGCGCGATCAGCAAACAAGAGGTGCGGATCGTGTCGCGCTACCTTTCGGGGCTGCTCTACACCTTCCGCGCGCTGTCCATGAAATACCTGCTGGTCGGGCGCGATACGGGGCGGTTCTTTGGCAGCCTCGCCATGGACAAGCGCGACAGCGGGTTTCCGGTGGCGGCCGAGTTGTTGACCATGGCCAATGACGCGCAGCAGGCGCAGGTTCATCTGGCGAATATGCCCTCGGAAGACGACCTGAAAACCGACATGGTGCGGACAATTATTGGCGACCGGGAGATTCCCACCAAGCTGCAATTCGCGCTGTCCCAAAGGCTCTATTACGAGGAATTGCTGAAAGGTCAGCTGTTCTGGGCCCGCAACGATCCCGAATGTCACTGGATCGGGAATGAGGGCGAGCGGCGCAAGTTCCTGATCCATTGGGCGGTCTATGACAGCCAGATCAACCTGCCGGTCATTTACCTGATGCAGTTGGAGGACAGCGGCAAAACTGCCCTGCCCAAGGACCAACGCCGCTGGCCCGAGGTGCAGGCGCATCTGATGGCGCAAAGCTTAGGCGGTCTGAAACTGGTGACCATTGCCAAAGGCTTCGATCAGGATTTCGACGACCTCCATCCCAAACATTTGCGCCGCATCCATGTGGGCCCGATGTATTCCTCGGCCTATACCGAGCAATCCGGCCCCCTGCGGCAGGTGTTGGAGGACGCACAGGCGCCCGAAGGTCAGGATTGGGCGCTGGCCTGGACCACCGAGGAGCTGGAAAGCGAAGAGGTGATCGAAGAACGCGCCGGTTGGTTTTCAACCGTCGAGCGCGAGGTTTTTGCGCTGGACCCGTTCGGCGGGCAGGGGGCCGAAACCGGGGCTACGCGCACCCAGCGGTCGATCATCCTGCCACAGCGGCCGTTTCAGGTGCTGGCCGAGCGCAACCCGCCAGGCTTTGCCGATGTGCGCAAATTCGTCGTCAGCAAGGCCGGGCAGGTGTTGCGATATTAGTTTCGCCTCCGGCGAGAGTATTTTTGAAAAGATGAAGCAAGAGCGGTTTTTGAGATGAGTTTAACGTCAGATCAGATGGAATTGCGGGAAGACGATATTCGCAAGCATTACCCTGCGGCGACGGCCTTGTTGAACGGGTTCGAACATGCGCCGCGGATTGCGAAACCGGTTGAAGTGGCGGTTGAGCGGTCTCCGGGGATTTCCACGGGGCGACGGTTTCGATCCACGACACCAGGTCTGGTCACGCGGCGCACGGTGCGGGCGGATGGGGTGCATCTGGTTGAACGGATCGAGGCGTCGGACGATGGGGATACGCTGGTGTCTCCGCCTCAGGCTACGACACAGCAAGCCATTCGCCGCGCGATAGCCATCGCTCTGGCTGTGGCCGAGACCTATGCGGAGCAGACATTGTTGGCCGATCTGAAACGTGCCAATTTGGCCGGGGATCTACCTGCCGCGCGCAAGACTGAATTCTCGGAATTGCTGACCGCCGAGGCTTTGATCACGCTCCATACGTTCGGCAATGCGCTGGCCTATCTGTTGTCCTCGCATCTGGGCGAAACCACGGTTGATCTCGGTGAGATCGAAGAGGTCCTGACCGACAATGGCCAGCTTGCCCTGCATGGCGCGCTGTGGGAGCTGGATCAGGTACTGGCCAAACACGCCCCCGACGACGCCCATCTGATCGCGGCAACCAGCGCTTATGCCGAACAACTGATGGAAAAGTCCGCCCTGCGCGCAGGGTCCGCAGGCCATCTGGCCCCGTTCCATAATGCTGCCTGGCATATCGAGGCGGATGATCTGACGATCCGGGGGTTTGAGCCGGCCTCAAAAGCCAAATCCACAACGCTCACCATGACGTTCAAGAAACCGAACGAGGTGGTGGGCAACCATATCGCCAAGTATCAGGCGATGAAGCTGGCCAAGATGGTGATGGCCTATGATTTCGACCGCCGCCTGAACCCGTTCGCGGAACTGGGCGGGTTCATCTTTACCTTCATGGGCGACGGCAAGCCGGGTACCGGCAAGACCACCCTGATCCAGATGATGGCCGGGCTGATCAACGATTATTGCCAGAACGCGGGCTATCCGTTCCGCTATCAGAACCTGAGTACCGACAATATCGACAGCTATCAGGGGAAATCCGGTCAGAACGCCAAGGCCTTTATCAACACGATCATCGACCCCTCGGTCATCGGCTTTGGCACTATCGACGATATCGACCAGCTGGCAGGCAAACGCGGCGACCGGCAATCGTCAGCCGGGCAGCTGGAAATCACCGCCGTGCTGATGGAGAGCTTTGCCGGTGCCAACACAGTCGTGCGTGGCAACTGCACCTTTGGCATGTTCTCGAACTACCCTGAGAATGTGGACGACGCCCTGCGCCAGCGCGCAGGCGCGCGGTTTCTGGTGGACGGGCCGCAAGCGCGCGAGGATTACATCGACATCCTGCACCTGCTGATGGGCCGCAACCACGACATCCCGCTGGGCGAACACGAAGCTTACGCCGCGCAGGAAATCAAGAAGGCCGTCGCCGCCAGTTTCGAAAGCCATTCCCGCCCACATGAGGACGCTCTGTTGCAGGTCTATGACCGGGTCTCGGGTGAGATCGGCCAGATGGATACGATCGCCAAGCTGGGCACTTACCTCAAGGCGATCCAGCAGGCGGATGAGCGCTTTACGGGCCGCGCGATCAAGAACATCACCGACGCGGTCAAGGTCCGCGCGATGGATTTCGAACTGCCTGACGAATGGATGGAAAACCCCGACCTGTTCCTGTTCCGCGACTACGACACCAAGAAAGCGATGATCGAGGACCTGCGCCAACCGATCACGGTCGAGATGGTGATCCAAGAGATCAACCGCTACGCCGACAGCGAGTTCCGCTATGCCGACAAGAGCGACGAGGTCGCCATCGAAAACGCGGTGCGTGAGATGGGCCGGATGGAAGAGGCCAAGCGGCGGTATCTGGAGGGGAAGGGGTCTTGATTGCTAACTTTGTGATCTTCGCACTTCCAGCCAGTCTGAGTTTGTCTGCGTGCTTTTTGATTGCTCAAAAAATTGTCCGCCTGCCATTCATCCCGCGTTCGATTGTAGCATGGATTACGGCGCTGGCAGTTTCGATCCTGTGTCTTTCTCTGATCGGAATGTTGTTCGATCTTGGCCTTGGCCATCGGCTTCTCAGCAATGATCGAACAACTTACGCAGCAACGGGTTGGGCTTCGTTTCTTCTTAGTTTTTGCCTATCTTCGGTTGTCTTGATCCTGATTGTAGTCAGCGAGGCCAAGCGGCGGTATCTGGAGGGGAAGGTGTGAGCAGTAACTTCGTAATCGTTGTCTTTTTTGTTTTCAGTATGGTGACTTCCGGTCTTGTCGGCTGGCGTGCAGGAAAGACAGCTTCGAACAGAGCTGGCTTCATTAGGTTTCGTGCGTTGATGATGACTATGGCGTTGTTTTTCACAGTAGTTCCACTCGCACCTGTCGTGGTCTCAACTATTTTGGCAGGTGGCGCGGAAAGCTTGAGCCACTTTTTGGACATGTGGACCGCGGCAATGTTCATAGTGGTTGGCGGCATCATTGTCGGATCGGCTATCCTTTGGGCAATATTGGTGTTGGGTATCCTGTTTTGCCTAGCAGCAGTGTCAATCAGCAGCCGTAATTCTGGCAATGGCGAAATATGCTCAGAACGACAATCATCCCAGTTGGCTCAGCAGGAAGAATTTTTGTGGAACGTTGAGGAAAAGAGCGCTCAACAGAAAGGAGGCCAATGATCCGCCTCATCAAAAAAGGCCTGATGTTCGGCAACCTCGTCCACATCTCCAGCCCGGCCTTAGTCGAGCGGTATAACCGCGCGCTGCAGCATCTGGCGGGCAAGACCACCGAGCTGACGGATTTCCATGTCGATATCTCGGGCTATTCGCCAGAGGTGGGGATTGAGCTGGAGGATGAGCTCTACCTCAATCCCAACGGGGTCAACCGGCAGTTCATCCTGCTGACGACCGAGCAGAAACGCGCGCCGCTGCTGGACGTCAAATTCTCGACCTCGCGCGATATCCTGCGGGAATTCATCGAGATGAACGAAGCGCAGTTGTTTGCCCTGACCGCCACCGATGCGGTGGCCGGAGAATTGGTGAACTCGGTCATCAAACTCAGCACGCCGCGCGATCTTCTGAACCTGCGCAAGATTGAGATTGAGGCTGACACCGCAGGCGGCACCCTGCGCAAGGCCGAACAACTGGCGGGCATGGTCGAGCGGTTCAAAACCGAAGAGGACGCCTGGTTCGACGATGTGCTGATCGCCAAGATGATCGAAACGGCCAGGGAAACCGGTGACGTGACCCGAAACCCCGTCCGCTTGCGCCATACCGCGTTCGAGCAGCGCAACTTCTGGACAGCGCATTTCGGTGGGCTTTATCTGTTCCCGGATCTGGATCACCCGGCCGCAATTTGTATGGAAGACGTACCAGACGATCTTCCGCTGAAACACGTCTTTCAAAAGGCGCAACGTAATCAGATCGCCAAATTCCTTGGGCTGAACAACCTTGTCGAAACGATCATCGAAGCGCGGGGCGTGAACTCGAGCGCGATCCTGCAACAGAAGATGGATTTTCTGACGGTTTCTGCTGCTGCGGATGCGGGCGTGGATATGGCGGGTCTGGATCGCAGCGATATGCGCCGGTTGGCGCGCAACCATGCCGACCGCCTGCCCGAAGCCTATCACGGCCTTGCGCAATTGCTGCGCTGGGCAAAGGATGGCGGACCTTGGCCGCGCATCACCTCGGATCACCCGGCCTACTTCTACACCTTGCGGGCGACCGATACACCGAACCGTGATCTGGTGAACATGCTGTTGTCCGAATTGGCCCCGCTGGACCCGCGCCAGATGTTCATCTGCCACAAAGAATTGTTCTACCGAACATATTCGGGCTGGCCCGAGAGCAAGAAGGCCTATGTGGCCGACTTCCTTGCGCGCGAATATCAGGTGGACAAGCAAGGCGCCCGCGCCGCCCTGTTCGGACATGAGCCGGATATGAGCGGCGACGATCGGGTCAGCGATGACATAATTGCCCGGGTTGGTCCGTGGGGTTCGGTGAGGAAAGGTTGAAATGATTGGATTATTGCGCCTTTTGCTGATCTTGCTGGTGATCCAGACGATTGCCTATGTCGGGCTGTCTTTCTATTCGCGCGGCATACGCCGGCGGAAACTGGAGAACTGGTGGGACGAAAAGGGCAAGACGGGCAACAAAGAAGCCTTTGTCGAACGCGGATTGCATGTGTATGACAACTCGTTTCGGCGTAAACTGATCCTGGGTGTCTATATTGTGCCGTGGGTGGCGATTGGCGCGCTGATCTACATCGTGAATTACATGTGAGGGTTTAGGCATGGCCTATGTGAAATGGGCGTTCATTATCATTTTCTGGGGTACGATTGCCGTGATCCTGCAATATTCTCTGCCCCAGCATGACATTGTGCGCATCGTCAACACCTATGAAGAACGGCAGGATCTGAACGACTGGACCCGGATCTTCTGGTCAGAGCCGGAAGATCAATCCACCAGCCTGTCCAACCGGGATGTGCAGTTCATTCAGGCAGTGCGGGCCAACGGAAAACCCATCGTGTACCGAAATGAGGATACCGGCTGGGGATGGCCCCCGTATTTCAAGTTCGACACTGCGAACCTGTACACCGAGGCCAATGATGCGAAATCCACCAAGGAAAACCCGAAATGGGTGGTCGTAACCCATTACGGGTGGCGCAACGAATTCATGTCGATCTTTCCCAACGCCATTTTCATCAAAGACGTTGAAGGGCCGGATGTTCGGATCATTCCCTGGTTCAATATCATCTTCCTGACGATCTTTGCGGCGTTCGTCTGGGCGATGTGGGTGCGTTGGCGCAGGTTCCGGCAAGCACGGATTGATCCGATGATCGAAAACGTGGAAGACGGCCTTTATGCGGCGGGTGACGCCATAGAAGAGCGACACAACAGATTTCGGCGCTGGCTGGACAGCTGGAAATCGAAATAGATACAAGCTTTGGCGGGCGTGCCAGCAGCACGCCCATCCAACTGGCGGCGCCCTTCACCTGACGATGAATTCCGCATGCAGCGCGCCTGCTGCCTTGATCGTTTTCAGAATGTCGATCATGTCCTGAGGCGAGACCCCAAGCGCGTTCAGACCTGCCACAACCTCGGACAGGGTGGTGGCTTCGGGGATTTCGGCGAGGCCGGTTCCCTCTTCTTCCTCGATCCCTGCGATTGTACGTGGCACGACCACTGTTTCACCTCTGGCGAACGGGTTGGGCTGCACCGCAATCGGTGCTTCCTGAACCGTCAGAGTCAGGTTGCCTTGAGACACCGCAACACGCGAAATTCGGACCTCCTGCCCCATGACAATGGTGCCAGAGCGCTGATCAACAACAACGCGCGCTTTCGATTCAGGTTCGACCAGAATGTTTTCGATACGCCCTATGGCGTGGGCTGTCGAAACCGCCTGCGTCGCCGCGACGTTGATCTCAACCGTGCCGGAATCTCGCATGATTGCCACGGTTCTGTTGAACTCGGTGTTTATCGCGGTTTCGATGCGCGCGGCTGTTGTGAAATCGGGCTCTCTGAGTGCAAGGCGCATCTGAGTGAGAGTTGACAAGTCGAAGTCAATTTCACGCTCGACCCTGGCACCGGATGGGATCACGCCCGAAGTTGGCACCCCACGCACGACCGAGGCTGCCTCTCCTTCAGCCGAAACGCCACCTGCAAGGATTGTGCCCTGCGCGACCGCATAAATTTGGCCATCGGCTGCGTTAAGCGGGGTCATGATCAATGTTCCACCCAACAGGTTGCTTGAATCGCCTATGGCTGAAACCGTTACATCGATTTGACCACCCACCCGTGCAAAGGGCGGCAGGCTGGCCGTGACCAATACCGCTGCCACGTTTTTGGGCCGGAAATCCTCACCTGTGACGTTGACGCCAAGGCGTTCGAGGATATTGGACATGATTTCTTCGGTGAAAGGCGCGTTGCGTAACCCATCGCCAGTTCCGTTCAAGCCGACCACCAGGCCGTAACCCACCAGATCGTTGCCCCGTACACCGTCAAAATCCACGAGGTCCTTGAGACGGATTGTCCCTGCCCAAGCCATGCCGGGAAGGAGAAGCAGGAGAAATATCAGCGCCCTCATCTCAGAAAGTTCACCAGCGACAGGTTCGCATTGCGAACGGTTACGGAATACAGGCTTTCCAACTGAAATTGCACCGTTTGCAGTTTCGCTGCCGTCTCATAAGGATCGGCCGCGATCAGTTCGTTCCGGCTGAATTCCAGGCTGGTTCGGGTCGAGGAATTGCGTGTTGCCGCCTCTTCGATGCGGGCTTCGGCCGCCCCGACCTTTGCCCGGAGCTTGACGGTGGCATCCTGTGAGTTGGCCAGATCGACCCCTAACTGCGTGAACAAAGCGGTGCGTTGATCGGGCGAAAGTGCCAATGCGCTGTCGGTGGCCAGCGCCGCAACGGCGACATCCTTGAGTGCGGCCTTGAACGCCGGGTCCGTTGCCGTGATCGGCAGCGTGACGCTTTCGTTTTCCGAAATCTGCATCGGAGACAGGGTGCCGTTTGACCCCTGATAAATCACGGCGTCGAAACCGGCTGGGTCATTGAACCAGTTTTCTGCCGCCAGCCTGATATCAGCGACCGTCGCAAGCCCCGTCAACTGCGATTTCAGCGCCGTCAAAAGCTCGTTCGAAGATTGCAGGGGCGACACATCGGTGGCGGTACCGGAAAACAGGCTGCGCCCTCCTACGCGCGTGTTCAGTGCCGAGATCATCGTGTCCAGCTCATTCTTCGCCTGTTGGGACGCTTGTTCATGATTGACGGGCTGATTGGCGGTTCCGTAAGCCAGCAAAGACGCGGTCATGTCTCCGACCGAATCTCCGAAGGTTTTCAGGCTCAGTTGCATGGTATCGGTGAACAGGGCCGCTTCGGACGTTGCGATGCCAAAGGCGTCGAGTCTGGCGAGGCTGCGGTCGAGATCCAGAATTTGCGAATAAATTCCGCCAAGCCGCCCCGAGACGTCCTGTACCCGCCCGGTGGACATTTCATAAGACAGGGTTTCGATCTGGGTTTTGATATCTGTTGCGCGGGTTCGTAAGGTCATTCCTCGCGCCAAATCGCCGATAGAAGTGATATTCATGGTCACAACCTCAGAAGAGTTTCCATAAGCTCGTCAACAACCGAGATGACACGAGCGTTTGCGGCATAAGTCTGTTCGACCTGCATGAGCCGCTGTAGTTCCTGATCGGTATCCACGCCCTGCGCGGCCTCGATCTGCGCCATTTGCTGCTGGAAGCTGTTTGCAAAAGTCTTGCGTTGATCTGCGGCATGGGCGTGTGCGCCCGCTTTCGACAACAGGGCCTCGGTCAACTCGGCAGCTCGCATGTTTCCCGTGCCGAACAGCCCGCCAGGTACCGGACGTGCGTCGTTCAATATGTGCCCGAACGCGCGCAATTGAGCAGCCTGCCCAGGGTCACCCGGAGTTGCGGCGCCCAGACCCGCGCGCAGTTTCCAACTGACCCCGCCATTGTCAGGGTCCACGGTTGAATTGAGTGAGATCCGTGATGCAAGTCCGACAACAGATGCAGGATCAAATCGGTTGCCATCGTCGGTGAACAGACCGGGATCTGTCACAAGAGCCGACGAATCCAAACCGGGCGTTTCAAATCGTTCAATCAGGTCCCTTGCAACCGTGTCGAGCTGAACCTGCGCCTCGACTGCCAAGTCGTCGCGGATGGTGAACTGCGCCATCAGTGCCCCGCCGCGGATTTGAGCGTTATCTCCGCTTGTCCGTACCGGGTTTCCGTTCATCTCCAGACTGGACAACAGACCATTTGCCACAGTCATATGAGGCTTTGTTTCGCCCGTCGTGGAAAAAGTGAACTCCGAGGCCGTGCCTTCCAACAGGATCAGCCCGCCCTCCGAGTACAGGGATACCTGATCATTGGCGCGAGGCACGACATTGACCGGGATCAGGGTATTGACTTGGTCGATCAGGACGTGCCGCTGATCCAGCAGGGCACCGATGTCACCGCCAGAGTTTTGAATGGCGGGAATCTTGGCGTTCAGGTCTTCGATATCTTTCAGAGTCTGATTCAGGGTATCGATCTGGGCGCCAATTTTTCGATCAGCATCCGAGCGTGCCTGGCGTACGCCTTCGGACGCCGCGTTCAGCTCGTTGGTCAGATCGCGGGCCGAGCGCGCAACCTGATCCAGCCGTTCGATCGAGTCAGGCAGACTGGCCGCCGTGATAAAGGCGTTTTCCAACGAGGACAGACGGGTAGACAGCGAAGGGCCGTCATCAGGAGACCCCACCAGTTGTTCGAACCGCGCGTGAAAATCTGAAACGTCCGACCGAAAGGCGAGTTCGGCATCAGACGAACGTCTGTTGGCGGTCAAAACCGGATCCTGATGCCGGATCACGCCAACGGTGCGTACGCCATTTCCGGATATAGGACTTGTCGCAAGTTCCAGGGACCGGCGCGCATAGCCGGGGGTTAGCGCATTCGCGATGTTCCCGGACACTACAGCGGCCCCGCGACTGGCCGCAGTCAGCCCGCCCAATGCGTTATTGAGTGCTGTCGACATGTTCATGAGGCCGCTCCTTTCTTTGGGTCAGAGCTGGATTAACGTTTCAGGTTTGTCGTTTCCTGCAACATCTCGTCCACTGTCTGGATCACAGTGGCGCTGGACGAGTAAGCACGTTGCGTCTGAATCAATGAGGTCAGCTCAGTCGCCACATCCGTGGTGGATTCCTCACGCGCGAAAGAAACAAGATCCCCTGTCGGGCCTTCGCCGGCATTCCAAAGAAAGAACGTACCGCTTTCCCGTGACGGCTCGTAGGTTTGGCTGTCCAGCGCGGTCAGGCCGTTAGGATTGGGAACGTCAGCAAGCGGGATTTGGAACATGCGGCGGTTGACACCTGTATCATAGCGCGCGTAGACATAGCCGTTTTCGTCCACCTGAACGCTGGTCATGGTTCCCACGGCAGAGCCGTCGCGTGTGATTGAAACCGGCGCAAAGGTGTCGGATAGCTGGGTTATGCCGTCGGTATCCCCGATCTGGCCGATATTGATCTCCATCGGTCCACCGGCGACGTTGACCATGACACTGCCCGTTGCTGGATCATAAGCACCACCTGAAATAGGTGTCACGCTTGCGAGGGTTCCCCCGGCCGTTCGGTTGTCGGTGAATGTCAGCCTGTATTCCCCCACGACGGCCCCGCCAGAGGCTGAATCGCGCAATACCATCCGCCATTCATTGCTGCTGCCGGTTGCGGGAACGGTCGGAATCAACTGGATATCGACGCTTTCAGACTTGCCGAGATTGTCGAAATACTTGACCGACAAAGGCTGAATGTCGCCCGGCGCGCCCGCATCTGTTGCCGTGGCCGGAAGGTTCATACGCAGTTTCATTTCCGTGGTTGGAGAACCCGACAGCTGATTCACGCTGAGCTGAATGGGTACAAGCGCGGAGGGTGTGTCGCGCGAAACCGGTGGAATAGTGCCATCAGATGCCGCGGGCCACCCCAGAAGAACGAGGCCGGATTCGGTAACCAAATACCCTTCTTCGTTGGTGCGGAACGACCCGGTTGTTGTCAGCAGCATCTCGTTCGAATTATTCCCGATCTGCGAACTGGGGCGCACAGGCAACATGCCGCGCCCACGAACTGCCAGATCGGTTGAGTTGCTGGTTGTGACCAATGGCCCGCGTTGATCAATCATGCGCTGGCTTGTCGTCCGCACGCCGCCTGCCGAATAGCTGCCACCCTGGCCCGACGTGACCATTGAATGAAAATCCGTCTCGACCCGTTTATATCCATAGGTTGAAGAGTTCGCGATGTTGTCGGAAATCGTCGCCAACCTGTTGGCATTGGCTTTCAGCGCCGCCACACCGGCATTGAGCGAAGAGGAAATGGTCATGGGTGCGCCCTTCTGTTGCGTCCGTCTTTGATGCAACAGGTAACGCGCTGCCCCTTAACAGCGCGCTAACATGTAAAATACGCTCTATCATTTAGGGCTGGCGCAGAAAGATCACTTCGATCCTGTTGTTCCGCGCAGCCATGGGATTGTCGGCGAACAATTCTCGGTCTGCATGGCCCGTAACACGATCCATTCTTTGTGCCGCAACGCCCTTGTCCTGTAGCAACTGACGCAATTTTTGGGCCCTTGCCGTGGACAGTTCCCAGGCTGTGTTGCGCGCCTGCACAACCGGAGACGCGCTGACATGCCCTTCGACAGCGATCGAATTGACGACAAGATCCGAGGCTCGGGCGATGATCAGGGCCAGGGACCGCAGAAAGCTGGTTGGCTTGTCAGAGCCCGATTCGAACAATGCCTGATCGTCGGTGTCAAACAGTTCCACCACCAGTCCCTCATCCGTGACTCGTGTGACGATATGCTTGAGCAGTTTGTCCGAGATCTCGCTTTCACCCGTGCGCCCCAGCAGTTGCGCCTCCAACGTAGAGAAATCTTCCTTGTCTCCTTTGCCGCCGCCCTCGGCATTCACTCCGATCGAGCCACGGGCCTGATGCGATTCAGTCGGGTGAGTGGTCGTGGCACCCTGACCGTCCCGCAGCAGCACTTCTTCAGACAGCATGCTGTCGCCGCCAAACGCCCCGTCCCCGCCGCCGGATTCCGGGCTTAGCGGGATTGTCGGTGCGAAATAATCCGCCAACCCTTTTCGTTGCTGTTCCGTTGTTGCGTTCAGCAGCCACATCAACATGAAGAAGGCCATCATGGCCGTCACAAAGTCGGCATACGCGACTTTCCACGCGCCACCGTGATGGCCATCGCCACCCGATACACGCTTCTTCTTGATGATGATTGGCGCCGCATTGGTTTGCGCACCCATCTCCACCACCTTTTTATCACCCGACTATCGGGATAGCAGCGTAGGTCTTAAGGCGGCCTTAATACTTAAAACTGTTCCGAGTTCACTAACGCGGCAGGCCGGCCGAGGCACGGCGCAGAATCAGGGACAAGCGGTTGAAGCTGTTTTCAATCCCTTCGGAATCGGGTTTGCCGAAAAACGCGTCCAACTCCTCATGAACGCGCACGGCCTGATCCAAGAGCGGATCTGATCCTTCTGAATACAGCCCGGCCTTTATCATGACTTCGGATTGTTCGTAGCTGCCAACAAGTTTGCGGGTTTCGTTGATCATCCGGTTCTCGGCCTCTGACGCGGCCTCTGGAAGGCTGCGGGATACGGATTTGCTGAGGTCGATGGCCGGGAAGCGCCCGCGTTCGGCAATCTCGCGGCTGAGTACGATATGCCCGTCCAACACACCGCGCAGAATGTCGGCGATGGGTTCATCCATGTCGGACCCCGCAACCAGGACGCTGAACACGGCGGTGATATCACCCTGCTCCTGCGTGCCGGGGCCTGCGCGTTCACACAGGTTGGCAATCAGGGGGGTGACAGAGGGCGGATAGCCTCGGAGTGACGGGGCTTCGCCCATGGCAACGGCGATTTCACGGTGCGCTTCCGCGAAACGGGTTACCGAATCGGCCAGAAACAGGACGTTCAGCCCCAGATCCCGCAGGAACTCTGCCGCCGACATGGCCGACCACGCGCACCGTCTGCGCGCCAATGCAGACTGGTCGGACGTCGCGGCGACCACGATCGTGCGCCTCATGGCTTCCGGACCTATGGCGCGGGCAACAAACTCGTTCACTTCACGCCCACGTTCGCCGACAAGAGTCACCACAACCACGTCAGCCTGCATGAAGCGCGCCAGCGTCGACAGCAGCGTCGATTTCCCTACACCTGATCCCGCAAACAACCCAACGCGTTGACCGCGTACAATCGGCAGCATGGTGTTGAGAACAGATAGTCCGGTGGCCATCCGCTTTCCCAATGGCTTGCGCGCCACCGCAGGCGGCGGGGCTTGCATGATGTCGCGATCCTGTGGCCCGTTCAGCAGAGGTTTTCCGTCCAGCGGTTTGCCAAACGGATCAATGACGCGTCCAAGCCAGTGCAATGCGGGCGCGAAACCCGGCGAGGGATCAAGGTACACACGATCCCCGAGGCTGACACCGTCAGGGGCGGAACCCGGGATCATGTGGATATGGTCTGCACCGACATGCAGCACTTCACCGGCCAGATCGGGCCCTGCGCGCCGCCGCAATGTAAGCAAGTCTCCGATTCGCGCATGTTCGTTCAGGCCACTGATCTCGATCAACCCTTGTGCGACGCCGCTGACCAGGCCCACGTGGCGGATTGAAGTCATCCGATCGAATTCATGTTTCAGAAGCATCGGGTCGAGATCAGACATCTTGGGTTCTCCAATTGGGTTCTGAAAACGGTTTCTAAAGGAATCGGGGTTAAGCCTTGATTGAAATTGATCGAGGGAGAAGCCCCGATGTTCTATGACTTGAACGTCCTAAAGACCGCGTACGCAATGGCAACCCATGCCGGGCAACGGCAGGCAGTGATTGCGCGCAACATGGCCAATGCGGATACGCCGGGCTACCAGCCGCGCGATATCGAGCCCTTCCATAAAGCACTTGAAACCTCGGGACGCGAAGTGACCATGATGGCCACGCGGCAGGGTCATCTGCACGGCGGTACAGGTGCGCAGCCCTGGGCAGAGCACCAGGCCGCTTCGTCGGGTGATCCAAATGGCAACGGCGTATCGCTTGAAGAAGAAATGCTGAAATCGGTCGATGTCAAACGACAGCACGACCGCGCGTTGGCGATCTACAAATCCTCGATGAACATCCTTCGCACCAGTCTGGGGCGTGGATAAGGAGGCCGGGGATGAGCGATTTTTCCCACTCACTTGCTGCATCCGCCAGCGCCCTGCGTGCGCAGGCAGCCCGTCTGCGTCACGTGTCCGAAAACATATCGAATGCGGATACACCCGGGTACCGGCGCAAGACGGTGCCGTTTGAGACCATGGAAAAAGAGGGTCGGAACGTGGTGAAAGCTGGCCGCGTAAAGCTTGATCGACGCGACTTGACACGAATTTTCGACCCCGGTCACCCGTTGGCAGATGCCAGTGGTCACTATCTGGGATCGAATGTCGATCTGATGATCGAAATAGCCGACGCGCGTGAGGCGCAGCGGAGCTACGAAGCCAACCTCAAGATGTTCGATCAAACACGGCAAATGTCGTCGTCATTGATGGAACTGCTTAGAAAATAAAGGACAGCCAGAATGGACATCCGATCCTTGACCGCCGCGCAGAATTATGCCGGCGCCCGTCCTGCAACCCAGGCCGACCCAGATCACTCGGGCATGGTGCAGGGGCTGAAGGCAAGTTTTCAGGACTTTGCATCCACGTTGAAACACAGCGAGCAGATGTCGCAGACCTCGATGGTGGGGCAGGCCGACCCGCACGCGCTGGTGCAGGCGCTGGCACAGACCGAACTGGCCGTCGAGACAGCTGTGATCGTGCGCAACAAGGTGGTCGAGGCCTATCAGGAAATCCTTCGGATGCCGGTCTGATACCATGCTGAGCGAAGGTCTTTTCTATGACATCGTGCGTCAGGCTCTCTGGATCGCCGTCATCACATCGGTTCCGATTCTGGCAGTTGCTTTGGTGTCAGGCCTGATCGTTGGTCTGTTTCAGGCCCTGACGTCGATACAGGAAATGACACTGACCTTTGTTCCCAAACTGATCGCCATCGTCGTCGTGTTCTGGATCTCGATGGGGTTCATGACTCAGACCCTTGTTACGTTTTTTACCGGTACGCTTGTTCCATTGATCGCAGGAGGTCGCTGATGGACACCGCCTATGTCACCCTGTCCCGCCAGTCCGGGCTGATGAATGAAATGCGCCTGGTGGCGAATAACATCGCAAATGCCAACACGACCGGCTATCGCCAGCAGGGGCTGGTGTTCTCGGAATACATTCGAGATATGCCGAACAGCCCCTCCCTTTCCATGAGCAGGGCCGAGGCGCGAAATTCGTCAACGCAGCAGGGTGTGCTGAAGCAAACCGGCGGGCAATTTGATTTTGCCATCGAGGGCGACGGGTTCTTCATGGTCGAAACCGAGAACGGCAACCGGCTGACGCGGGCTGGTAGTTTTTCTCCCAATGCCGATGGCGATCTGGTTTCAATGGATGGTGCGCGCGTGCTCGATGCCAATGGCGCGCCTGTGTTCATCCCGCCTGATGCCGCGTCAATCGATGTCGGCAGCGACGGAACGCTGAGTGTCGATGGTCAACTTCTGGGTCAGCTGGGCGTTTTCAACGTCGCCGACACGAACGAACTTGTACGCGAAGGAAACACTCGTTTCCGTACCGACGGTGCAATCGAGCCGGTCGACGAGCCGGTGGTTTTGCATCGCTTTCTCGAAGGGTCAAACGTGAACGCGATTCAGCAAGTGACCCGTTTGGTCGAAATCCAGCGCGCCTATGAGCTGGGGCAAAGCTTTCTTGAGAGTGAAGATGAGCGCGTGCGTGGAGCACTCAAGGCGCTGATGCGCTGATTTGGATGAGGAGAGTTAGACATGCGGGCCCTTAAAATTGCCGCCACCGGGATGACAGCGCAACAGATGCGGGTCGAGACGATCTCGAACAACCTCGCGAATATGAACACCACCGGCTACAACGCCCGACGGGCCGAATTCGCCGACCTGCATTATCAGCAGATGGCGCGGGCCGGCACCGTGAACGCGTCGGACGGAACGGTTCTGCCCACGGGTATTCAACTGGGTCTGGGTGTGCGACCGGCAGCGGTAACAGTGCAATTGGAACAAGGCGCCTTGTCAGCCACCGGGAGCGATCTGGATGTTGCAATCGAAGGTCGCGGATATCTGGAGGTGACCTTGCCCAGCGGTCAGGCCGCTTATACGCGCGACGGCAGTTTGAAGCGGTCGGCCGAAGGTCTGATCGTCACCTCTGACGGGTTTGCGGTTTCGCCGGAAATCACCATCCCCGACGATGCGCGTTCTGTTTCGATCAATGCGTCGGGTGAGGTCTATGCATATTTTGACGATTCCCCCGAAGGTCAGTTGCTTGGGGAGTTTACGCTGGCCAGTTTTTCGAACGCAAAGGGCCTGGAAGCCGTCGGAAGCAATCTGTTCAAGGAAACCGAAGCTTCCGGCGCTCCGGTACTGGGTACGCCGGGCGAAGACGGTCTGGGAACTTTGCGGCAGGGTTATCTGGAAGACAGTTCGGTTGACGCCGTTCGCGAAGTTACCGAGCTGATCGAAGCGCAACGCGGCTATGAGATGAATGCCAAAGTCATCACGGCGGTGGACCAGATGATGAGCGCGACAACGCAGGTACGGTGATGCGACATCTGGTTCTTTCTCTGGTGCTGCTGGCGCCAATTGCCGCACAGGCTGACATTGTGGTGCCGACACGCACGATACGGGCCAAGGAAGTCATTTCTGCGGCCGATCTCGAGCTAAAGCCAACAGATGTTGCCGATGCAATTTCAGACCCTGATCTTCTGATCGGACAAGAGGCCCGGGTGGCGCTCTACCCCGGTCGGCCAATTCGCGGCTCTGATGTCGGGCCACCTGCCATCGTGGATCGAAACGATCTGGTCGTGCTGGTGTTCAGTAGCCAACCCTTGTCGATCACCACAGAGGGCCGGGCCTTGGGGCGCGGCGCGGCGGGGGATCGCATTCGGGTCATGAACCTTTCATCCCGAACAACCGTAACAGGCCGAATCCGTCTGGACGGTCAAATCGAGGTACAGTGATGCACGGATTGCCAAAAACCCTTATCCTGACGGCTTTTGCCTTGTCCGCATGTGGTCGAATGGACCATTTGGGCAAACCGCCAAGTTTCACACCCAACGAGGATTCCCCGGAACAGGTTGCAATGTTGTGGCCGGGTTTGCCATTGCACACCCAACCCCAGCGAAACGTCGACCGATCCTCTTTGTGGAGCGGCGGGCAGCATTCATTGCTGGGCGACCAGCGGGCGATCAAGAAAGGCGACATCCTGACCGTTGTCATCGAACTGGACGAGAAGGCAGAAATTTCGAACAACACCAGACGATCCAGATCTGGTTCCGAGAATCTCGAAGTACCCAGCCTCTTCGGCCTGCCTCAGCGCGTGCAAAAGAACCTGCCCCAGGGCGCGTCACTGGATGAAGCCGTTTCGATTGAGGCGGATTCCTCGAGCTCTGGCCGGGGATCCGTCAGGAGAAACGAAAAACTGACTCTGCGTGTTGCCGCAACAGTGCTGGATGTGTTGCCGAACGGAGTTCTTTCAATATCGGGATCCCAGGAGTTGCGGGTCAACTTCGAACTGCGAGAGCTTCTTGTGACGGGATATGTCCGCCCGCAGGACATCTCGCGGCAAAACGAAATAACCTATGACAAAATCGCGTCAGCGCGCGTGTCATATGGCGGCAGAGGGCAGATAACGGATGTCCAGCAACCCCGCTATGGTCAGCAAGTTCTTGATTCCCTTTTGCCGTTCTGAGGTGAGATCGTGGTCGCGAAATTGATTCCCGTGATTTTTCTGATTGTTGGACTCGGCGCGGGTATTGGCGCGGGTCTGGTTCTTGCACCTGCAAAGAAACCTGAAACTGCCGTTGCCGAAAAAGAAGCAGTCAAAGAGGACAAGGCGGCCGGCAAAAAAACAGGGAAATCAAAGGAAAAAGGCGAGGGGGAGAGCTTTGGTTATCTGAAAATGACCAAACAATTTGTCGTCCCCGTTGTAAAAGATGACCAGATCGAAGCCATGGTAACGCTGTCGCTGAGCCTTGAGGCGAACCCAGCCATTACAGAAACCTATTATGCAATCGAACCTAAACTCAGGGATGGATTTCTTCAGGTTCTTTTTGACCATGCAAACACGGGTGGTTTTGACGGGGCTTTTACAGAATCCGGGAACCTGGATGTATTGCGGAATTCCTTGTTGGAAGTGGCGCGCAAAGAATTTGGCGACGACGTGTCCAAAGTGCTGATCCTGAGTGTAAACCGACAAGATAGCTGACACTAATCGGCCCGATACTCCGGGTCGGTCAAGCTATGGCCCGAAGTGTTTTCTGGTTTTTGCTTTTCGGTTTGCCTGCTGAACTTCCTTCCGCAATGTTTCCACCGCTTGTTTTCGCCCAAAGGCAGCACGTAAAGCTTCCATTCCGGCCAGTTTCTGCGCGCGCGTTCGTGCCAGTTGCAGGTTCAATTGTCTCCGGGTCGCGGACTCCCAACTATTCCAGAGAACGTCGGTCCCTGAAACCTGATAGCCTTCGACCTTGGTGCTGTCTTGGCGCGCCTGACGGAGTTGACCGTCCAATCTGGCAAGTTGCTGCTTGATCCGTGCCTCGGCCTCCAGGATCGGTCGCAGCGCTTGAAATTGCTTCTGAAACGCTGCGTTGGTCACTTTTTCCAGATCGGGTAATTGCGTATGAGTCATCGAACTTGCTCCTTCGCGCGTTTTCGCATCGCTTCGGCAAACCGGATCGCGGCGGCAACAGGACGATAGTGCTCTTCGGCGATCTCCTGACCTATGTCCACGGTCGCGTGAAGGGCGCGAGCTGTGGGAGGGTCTGAATGGATCGGAACGCCTGCTTCTCCTGCGGCGGATCGGATGGTGGCGGCGATTTCGTCCACCCCTTTGGCAACGCAAACCGGGGCGCTGCCCGCAACCCGTGTCCATTTAAGCGCCACAGCATAATGGGTGGGGTTTACGATCACGACATCCGCGCCTGGAACACCTGCCAACATTTGGTTGGTTGCGATTTCCTGTGCACGCTGGCGCCGGTGTTGTTTGACATGAGGGTCGCCCTCGGCATCCTTGGTTTCATCCATGATCTCCTTGCGCGACATACGGTTCTTGCGCATGTGTTCGGCATATTGCCAAAGGAAATCGACAACCCCGATGGCCAGTGCGATGGCGATCACGATGAACAGAAAGCGAAACAGCAGGTTCATCATCAGCAGAATGGATGACTTTGCCGGCGCCGCGCTGGCAGACAAAATTTCGGTTAGATTGGCTTTCAGAAAAAGCGCAAGGCAGGTGCTGTAGATCAACAGTTTGGTGGTGCTTTTGGCAAACTCGAACAGGCCGCCCCGCCCGAACTTGTTCTTAGCGTTCGAAATCAGAGAGATACGCGAAAGTCTTGGTTTCAATTTGCTTGGGGCAAAGATCAGCGCGCGCTGGGCGATCAAGTTCAGCAGAACAGCCGCGGCAGGAAGGAAGAACAGCAAAGCAACAGGCAGCAGGGCACTTTTCAAAACCCCCGCAACCGGAGCATGCGATGCCCCATCCGTCAGAAGCCGTGCAAATGCGTCGGACTGATCGATCAGAACCATGAACCCGGTGCCCATATGCTCGACGCTGTATTGACCGACTGTAAGCAGAGCGATCAGAAACCCGGTATATGCCGCCACAACCGACAAGTCGTTGGATTTTGGAACCTCACCTTTCTCGCGCGCCTTCAGCAGCTTTTGCGGTGTCGGCTCGTATGACTTGTCGCTGTCGTCATCACCTGCGCTCATCTTTGCGCTCCCATCGGGTTGGTGAAGAAGGCGACCAGCGCGTCCGCCCACACGGACAGGATCAGCGGTGTGCCGGCGAACAGCAGAAACAGCCCGGCGAAGGTAATTGCAGGAGCACCCACGAAGGCCACTATCAGCTGGGGCATTGCCCGGTTGATGACCCCAAGTGCCAGGTTGTAAATCAGAGAGGCGATGACGAACGGCGTTGCCAGTGCAAAAGCCAGCCCAAAGCTGTTGGCGACCTGATGCAATCCCCAACGCGACGCATCCGCGGCACCGGGTGCCAACCCTATTGGAAACAGGGCATAACTCTGGATCAGGAACTGCGCGGCCCGGATGTGCAGGTCCATGATCACGGCAAGTGTCAGCCCTGCCAGGGTCAGCAGGTATCCCATGGCGGGGACCGGATCGGCCGCCGCGCCACCCAACAGTTGCGACAATGACGTGGACTGAGCCGCAATAGACCCCGCGGTTTGCAGCGCGAGAACGAACAGGCGCAGGCCTATCCCCAGGACAAGCCCGATCAGGACCTCGGTGCCGACCAGTTGCACGGTCGCCCAAAGGCTGGGATCAATTCTGACGGGGGGCGCAGCGGGCAGTATGATCAGCGTGAAAGCAACGGAAGCACCAAGCTTTACCCGTGTCGGAATACTGCGCTCACCGAAAGCTGGAAGCAGCGAAACAAGAGCGGAGGCGCGCAGAAACACGACAAAGGCCTGCCAGATTACTTCGGCCAGCTGCGACAGCATTTCTGGCGGCAGGGCAATCACGCTGCAACAGTTCCGACCAAGGCAGGTTTGGCTTCCAGCCCGATTTCTTCGAAGGACAACACCGGGTTGGACACGCCGCGTGCCTGCATGACTGTGCGCAGCAACCGACGGCGCCGGGTCGAGGTCACGACGGCCGGAAACAGACCGTTGTCAGCGGAATTGGCGATGGTGCTCACAACTCCGTCGGCCAGTTTGTTGAACACGTTTGGGGGCAGCGCGACATCCATGCCGGTATTTGGGGCGTCGATCTGGTAAGAGGCGAATGTGTCCTCCCATTCCGGGGCCAACTGTATCAGAGGGATCGAACCATCCTCGCGCTTCATGTCCGCGACCAGCTGAAAGCCAAGACGCTGACGCACAAGTTCACAGATGCCTTCGGGCTGGGTTGTGGTCAGTCGCGCCTCGGCGACACTTTCAAGGATCAGCGCCATGTTGCGGATCGACACACGTTCGTCGATCAACAGGCGCAGAACAGCGTGCAACGTGTCGATCGGCACTTTGTCGGGGATCAGTTCATCCAGCAGCTTGCGGTTGGCTTCGGCGCGTACCGGGTCGCTCAGTCGGGTCATTTCCGACAGCAGGCGCCGGAGGGATTTCAGTGTCAGCAGGCGCGAGAAGTTCTGTTTGATGATCTCCAGCAGATGGGTGGCAAGAATCTCAGGCGGTGAGACTATGGTGGCGCCGCTCAGCGCGGCGTCCTCCTGATCTTTCGGCAGGATCCAGCGCGCCGGAGCACCATAGACAGGCTCGGTCACGTCATTGCCCTCCGGCAGCAGGTCAAACCCGTCCTGCACGAGCGCCAGGACCAGATCGGGATGCAAGACACCGCGTGCCTGTTCGACGCCCTGAACCTTGATCACATACGTTCCGGTCGGCAGGTCGGCGCGGTCGGTCAGGCGGATCTCGGGCAGAATCAGGCCAAAGGTCGACGCCACATAGGTCCGCATATTGGCAATACGGGCGTCCAGCCCCGTGCCAGGGTTCAGAACCATGCTGACCAGATCCGGCGCGAACTCCAGATGGACATCATCCAGGTCCAGGATGTCGCCGATAGCCTGGTATGACGGCGCTTCGGTTTCGGTCGAGGGCAGGTTTGCCGATGCCGCCGCATCTTGCTGCTTTCGGTGAACATTGTAAGCCGCATATCCCAGAATAGCTGCGCCAAGGATGAATGGCAGAAAAGGGAGACCGGGCACCAGAGCGAACAGGACCATGAGCACCGCGACAGTCGACAATGCTGCGGGGTGGCGGCCAAGTTGAGAAAAGATGGCGTTGTCTGTGGCCCCTTGCGTGCCGCCCCGTGCCAGCAGCAGGGCAGACGCTATGGAAATGATGACGGCGGGAATTTGGGATACCAACCCATCGCCGACGGTCAGAATCGCATAGGTTTCGAACGCCGAGGCCACGGGCATACCATGCACGACGACTCCCATGACCAGGCCCATGACGAGGTTCAGCAACGTGATCAGAAGCCCGGCGACGGCGTCACCTTTCACGAATTTCGACGCACCGTCGAGCGAACCGAAGAATGTCGTCTCCTGCTGTTCCAGCTCTCGCCGTTCCTTGGCTTGCTGATGATCGATTGCCCCGGCGGACATGTCGCTGTCGATCGCAAGTTGTTTGCCGGGCATCCCGTCCAACGCAAAGCGCGCGCCGACTTCGGCCATGCGGGCGGCGCCTTTGGTGATGACCATGAAATTCACGATCAGCAGCACGCCGAACACCACCAGGCCAAGAAAAATACTGCCGCCCATGACGAAACTGGCAAAACCTTCGATCACGTCTCCTGCCGCATTCGGGCCGGTGTGCCCCTGCCCGATGATCAGTTTCGTCGACGACACATTCAGCGACAGGCGCAACATCAAAGACGCCAGCAGAATCGTGGGGAAGGACGAAAAGTCCAGCGGGCGTTCAATGAACAGCGTCAGGGTGAAGATCAGGATGGCCAGGGCAAAGGAGGCCGCCAACCCCACGTCCAGAACCCAGGCTGGCATGGGCAGGATCATCATGACGATGACCGTCATCAGCGCAATCGCCAGCAGGACAGTAGGCGAAAACAGCGACTGGATGTTTACCTTGGGCACGCGAAACTCCTAGTTGAAGGCGATAAACGCGGTTGCGGCGCCTGCGGCCGGCACCAGAGACCCAAGCGCGCCGGTGCGGGGCGAGGCCGTCGGAATGGGGATCAAGGGGAGTCCGGCTCCGGTGAACGGATCCCGAGACGTGCCCGCAACCCGGGTTCGGGGGGCCCCTTCAAGCTGTGCCAGCACCTTTTGAAACCGCTCTTTGTAAGCTTCGGCAAGGGGTGTCGTGCGGGAATGATAAGCCCCCGCGGCTGCGGGCCACGATCCAAGCTCGGCATGGAGTTCATTCAGGAACCGGGCGGCGTAGGTCGCGTTCTCATCCGGATCGAACATCGCGTCGATCGAACGGAAGGCTCTGCCGTGCCAGCGATAATTGATCTGAAAACAGCCGACATCAAAGCTGCGGGCGCCCGATTTGAAGATTTTGAACGCATAGGCCTTGGCTTCGACCTCGGACTTGAACCAGTATCCCTGACCGCCGACGTTGATCGTCCAGGGCCAAGGCTGCAACCGGCCGTCCAGCCTGCGCCCGGTTTCAACGCGCGAGATGGCGCGCAGCACGTCCAGGGGCACGCCTTCGGACAAAGCGGCGCGGCGCGCGGCATGATCGCACAGGTCACCGGTTTTGGCATCTGGCATGGCAAACCCTGCCTGCGCCAAAAGCACATGCACCAATATGAGTAACAGCGGGAACTTCTGATTTGGCATTCTGCCGGTCCGGGATTCTGATCTCTCCCGGCCAAGCTAGCCAACGATCGGTTTACAGAGAGTTATCGCCGCTTCAGTTTCGATCTATCCTGCGCCCGAACACGACGCTGGTATTGGTGCGCAGGACACCGGGGATCTTCGCCAGGTCGTCGACCAGAATGTCCAGATCCTCCAGCCTGGGCGCCTCCGCCGACAGCATAAGATCGAACTCTCCGTTGATCGACAGGCATAGCTTGACCTCGGGGTAGGCTTCGAGCCGCCTGATGATCCGGCTGGTTTCCTTTTGCTGCACTTCAAGCATGACGATGACCTGCACTTTCGGCGTGTCTTCGGTGGACCCGAGGCGCACGGAATATCCTTCGATCAGGCCGCGCTGTTCCATCCGGTTTATTCGCTCGTGCACGGTTGTCCGGGCAACACCCAGCGTGGTCGCAATCTGCGTGGTCGAGGCGCGTGCGTTGGCTTGCAGGGCGGCGATGATGCGGCGGTCAAGCTGGTCCATTGGGGCTCTGGTTCGTGGTCATTCCGGGTTGAGATCAGATCGAAGCGCCCGCTCAGGGTTCGCGCGGGATGCGCGGGTGCAGATCGTCGATGATGATCGGATGCGCGTGCGGGCCTGGCCCGGCCAGATGTGGGTGATCGGGCGGCAGGTCGGGGTGATCATGGGTGATCGGTTCCTGGTCGAGGCGCGGCCAAAGGCCGATTGCACCGACGACGCCGGCCACGGACAGCGTCGCCATGCTGCTGAGTGTGACGGTCGGGCCGAACACGGTCATCAACCACCCCGCCAGCGGGTAAAGAACCAGCCAGCAACCATGCGACAGAGTAAACTGTGCGGCGAAGACGGCGGGGCGATCCTCGGGGTGGGCCGACCGGGTCAAAAGGCGGCCCGAAGGTGTCAGGGTGGTGGAATATCCGAAACCGGTGAATGCCCACAACGCGGTCAGCAACCCGAGCGACAGAGGAGCAATTGCGGCCAACATCGCAGCGACGGCCATGGAGCCAGTGGCGAATACGGCGCCCGCGACCATGACCCGACGGTCCTCGATCCGATCCAGAAGGCGGGGCAAGGTAAAGGCTGCAAGCATCGACCCGCCCCCGAACCCGGCCAGGGCAATGGCCACCGCGCTTTCCGACAGGCCCAGATTGGCGCGCACGATGACCACGGTGTTCACGATTACCATCGAGCTCAGGGCTGCTGCGCTCCAGCTGAGCGCAAGCAGTCCGCGCAACCTGGGTGTTTTCAAATAGATACGAATGCCGCGCGTGGTGCGGTCATAGATGCCGCGGGGGCGGCTTGGCTTGGGTGACGGAAGCACGACCGAGACAACCAGCATTGCCGATGCGACAAAACCCAACGCGGTACCCCAGAACAGGCTGCTGAAGCTGACCAGCAGCAGCAATGCGGCGGCGAACATGGGACTCAGCAGGCTTTCCATATCGTAGGCCAGGCGTGACAGCGACAAGGCACGCGTGTATTCAGCTTCGTCTGGCAGAACGTCCGGGATCGTGGCCTGAAAGGCGGGCGTAAAGCCCGCCGACGCCGATTGGAGCACGAAGATCAGCACGTAGATTTGCCAGATTTCGGTCACGAAAGGCAGGCACACTGCAACCGCAGCGCGGATCAGGTCCAGCACGACCAACATCTTGCGACGATCCAGACGCTCGGCAAAAGCAGCGGCGAGCGGTGCAACAGTGACGTAAGCCACCATCTTGATCGTCAGTGCCGTGCCTAGGACAAGGCCCGCAGCATTCCCGGCCAGATCAAAGGCGAGCAGCCCAAGGGCGACCGTGGCCAGCCCGGTTCCGGTCAGGGCGACGATCTGGGCGGCGAACAGGTGGCGGTAGGTGCGGTGTTTCAGAATACTCAGCATGGCTCAGAGGTACTTTGTAATCGCTTTGAAGTCTTCGATCCCGCCGCCATCGTCGTCAGCGGACAGGCAGTGTTCGATATGATCATGAATCAATGCGCGTTTGGCATTGGTGACGGCCTTCTCTACTGCAAACAACTGTTGGGCGATGTCGGAACAGGGGGCGTGCTCCTCGAGCATGGCAATGACCTTGGCGAGGTGCCCATGGGCCCGCTTCAGTCGGGCCGTGATTTGTGGATGTGACTGGTGGGCGTTGTCTGACATGACTTATCCATATCCCCCCGATGGGGATATGGTCAAGGATTCGGCATCGAACGGCCCGCGACTTTCGGACGGCGTTGAGTTTGGGGACCAAACCGCCTATCTCGGAGGCGATATCGCACAAAGGAATAGTCGGGTGGCGAACCATTTGTACAAAAACGATCTGCCGGATGGGCTGGATCTGGGCCCGGTTGTGGCCATTGACTGTGAAACCATGGGGCTGAACCCGCATCGCGATCGCCTGTGCGTGATCCAAATGTCAGGCGGCGACGGTAACAGCCATATCATCCAGGTGGACAAGGGCCAGACCGTAGCCCCGAACCTGAGTGCCATGCTGGAAAACCCCGATGTCCTGAAGCTGTTCCATTTCGGGCGGTTCGACATCGCCGCGATGTATCACACCTTTGGTGCCCTGGCCGCGCCGGTTTACTGCACCAAGATCGCCAGCCGGCTGGTGCGCACCTACACCGACCGTCACGGGCTGAAGAACCTGTGCCAGGAACTGATCGGCGTGGATATCTCGAAACAACAGCAGATGAGCGACTGGGGCGCTGAAACCCTGACCGATGCTCAGCTGGACTATGCGGCCTCGGACGTTCTTTATCTGCACCGCCTGCGCGACGAGTTGAACAAGCGGCTGGCGCGCGAGGGCCGGACCGAGATGGCGCAGGCCTGTTTTGATTTCCTGCCGATGCGTGCGAAGCTGGACCTCGCCGGTTGGCCCGAAACGGATATCTTTGCACACTCATGACCGACACCGAAGCATTTCTGAGAACCGCCCGCCAGGTCGTCACTGACGAGGCCCGCGCGCTGGATGTGCTGGCCGACAGCCTTGACGAGCATTTTGCCGAGGCCGTGCATCTGATCCTGAAAGCCACCGGGCGCATCATCATCAGTGGCATCGGAAAATCGGGCCATATCGGCCACAAGATTGCCGCCACTCTGGCCAGTACCGGAACGCCCGCCTATTTCGTGCACCCGGCCGAGGCCAGCCATGGAGATCTGGGCATGGTTTCCAAAGGCGATGTGGTGCTGGCGATTTCGAATTCGGGCGAAGCGCCTGAGCTGGCCAACCTGCTTGCCTTTACGCGCCGCTTTGGCATTCCGCTGATCGGGCTATCCAGCAAGCCAGAAAGCACGTTGATGAAACAGGCTGATGTGCATCTGCTGATACCGTCGATGGGCGAGGCCTGCGGTTTCGGCATGGTGCCTTCGATCTCGACGACGCTGACCCTTGCAATGGGCGATGCGCTGGCCATTGCGCTGATGAAGTATCGCGACTTCCGCCCCGAGGATTTTCGCGCCTTCCACCCCGGCGGAAAGCTGGGTGCACGGCTGAGTACGGTGCGCGACCTGATGCATACAGGCGACGCCCTGCCTCTGGTCGCGGCGAACACCGCGATGAGCGACGCGCTGATCGAAATTAGCCAAAAGGGTTTCGGCGTGGCCGGTGTAACGGATGCGCAGGGGCATTTGTCGGGCATCATTACGGACGGTGACTTGCGGCGACACATGGACGGTCTGCTGGACAAAACGACCGAGCAGGTCATGACCGCCAATCCGACCACCATAACACCGGACGCATTGGCCGAAGAGGCGGTGGCGATCATGAATGATCGCAAGATCACTTCGCTGTTTGTGGTCGACGAGGCTGCATCCGGGCAGGCGCTGGGTCTTCTGCATATCCACGACTGCTTGCGCGTCGGTCTGGGCTGAGGGAGGTCGAATTGGACAGGTATTCCCGCATGGTACAGTTCCTGAAGGTTCTGTTGCCACTTGCGGCCATTCTGATGCTGTCCACAGTGTTCCTGCTGTCTCGCAGCATCGAAACCAACGTATCGGTGCCATTCGCCGAAAAAGACATTGACGAGCGATTGGCGCAACAGGTGGTCACACAGCCGAAATATCGAGGGACAACCCGCAAAGGCGAAGATGTCCAGATCGAAGCCATCCAGGCCAAGCAGGGCGGCGAAGACGAAACCCCGACCGCATCCGAATTTCGGGGCCGTCTGGGGCTTCTCAGCGGTGGAACGATATTTCTGGATTCCAATTCAGGTTTGATCCGCCCCGATGAGGGCACGGCAACTTTTGTCGGCGACGTCGTGATTACCACTGCCGACGGACTTCAGGTCACGACTGATCTGCTCAACACGTCGCTGGACGAAATCCGGGGCGACACGCCGGGGCGGGTGAACGGAACCGGGCCGATCGGCAATTTTTCCGCCGGACGCATGACCTTTGGCACTGAAAAAAAGGACGGACCGGTCCATATTGTTTTTACAGACGGCGTGAAGCTGGTATACGAGCCTGAAAAAGCAGAAAGATAACCTGTGTTCGATTTTCGTTTTGTTCCTTTGTGCCTTGCTCTGTTTGCAGGTGCCGTAACCGCGACAGCGCAGGAGGCGCAGGTGGCTTTTGGTTCTGCAAATGCCGACCCGAGTCTTCCGGTCGAGGTCACGTCCGAAACATTGAACGTCAACCAGGAGGACGGTTCTGCCGAATTCCTCGGAAATGTCGTCGTCATTCAGGGCGAAATGCGGCTGACTGCTGAACGGGTTCTCGTGATCTATAACGAGGAACGCTCGGCGATTGAACGGATGGAAGCCACCGAGAATGTTGTTCTGGTCAGCCCGCCCGATGCGGCAGAGGGCGATTGGGCGGAATACACGATCGATTCCGGTGTGATCGTGATGAAAGGCAATGTCCTGCTGACGCAAGGCCCCAGCATCATCAGCGGCGACCAGATGAACGCCAATCTGACAACGGGCACAGCGACCATGACCGGGCGCGTCAAGACGATCCTTCAGCAGGGAAACAACTGATGGCGCGACCCGACCTGTCAGTGGCCGAAGGCAATTCCGGGCTGCGCATCGAGAAGCTGCGGAAATCCTACCGTAAGAAAACGGTGATCCGCGATGTCTCGATGACACTGGACCGGTCCGAAGTCGTTGCCCTGTTGGGACCCAACGGGTCGGGTAAGACCACGACCTTTTATTCCGTGGCGGGGCTTGTTTTCCCAGAGGCCGGCAAAGTCACGATTGACGGCCAGAATGTTACGACTTTGCCGATGTACCGGCGTGCGCGAATGGGCATCGGTTACCTGCCGCAGGAGATGTCGATCTTTCGCGGCATGAGCGTCGAGGACAATATCGCCGCGGTACTGGATATCACGGTTCCTCATGCTCACAGGCGGAAAGAACGGCTGGAAGAGCTGTTGTCGGATTTCTCGATCGAACATCTGCGTCGCGCGCCTGCTCTTGCCCTTTCCGGCGGTGAGCGCCGCCGCGTTGAGATAGCGCGATGTTTGGCCGCAGACCCGAAATATCTTTTGCTGGACGAACCATTTGCGGGTGTTGATCCGATCAGCGTCGGCGATATCCGGCATCTGGTTGCCGACCTTAAAAAACGGGGGATCGGTGTTCTGATCACCGACCATAACGTGCGGGAAACGCTGGAAATTGTTGACCGCGCCTATATCCTGCATGACGGGCAGGTTCTGATGTCCGGCACACCTGACGAAGTCGTCGAGAACGAGAATGTCCGCCGTGTCTATCTTGGCGAAAACTTCCGTATTTCATAGGCTTGTTATGGTCTGCGTCGGATGCATGGCGGAAATCGCGTATATACACACCTGTTTTGATTGACTCTTCCGTCGTCTCTTGCCTCAATTGTCCCATGGCATTTACCCGGTTCCAGTCTGGAGATCGTTGTCCCTTCGTTGAAGGGCTGGAGTTAAGACAACCGCGGAAAGTGTCTCGACCCCCCACCCGATAAAAACAAGTTCGTCGCGTAACGTGACGTCAGAATGGGTGTGAATTGTGAAGGAGATCACATGCGTTACCAAATCAGCGGAAAACAGATCGACATCGGTGCGGCGCTTCAGACTCACGTGCAGACCGAATTGGGCGAGGTTGTGGGCAAATATGCCCAGCGGCCTACCGACGCCAACGTCGTCTTTTCCCGTTCAGCGCATGAATATGTATGCGAAACAACAGTGCACCTGTCCACCGGGCTGACCGCTCAGGCCAAGGCGCATGCAACCGAAATTTATGCGGCGTTCGAGGCATGCTGCGACAAAATGGAAACACAACTGCGGCGCTACAAACGTCGTTTGAAGGACCACCACAAGGATCGGTCCGAGCCGGTTGAACTCTTTGGGGCGTCCTCTTATATCCTCGCCTCTGACGAATCGGACACGGCCGATGAACCCGAATCGCTACAGCCCATGATTGTGGCTGAGATGGAAACTAAAATCCCATCTTTGAGCGTTGGTGAAGCCGTGATGCAAATGGAACTTGCCGGTGCCCCGGTGCTGGTGTTCAGAAATGAGAACAAGGATGGATTGAACGTCGTGTATCGTCGCGAAGACGGTAATATCGGCTGGATTGATCCTTAACAGGCAAGGATACGGGGCGGCACCCGCCGAGGCGGGTGCGGTGCCCATGGAGCGTGATCATGGAGCTTTCGAGCATACTAAAGCCCGAAGCAGTACGTGTACTATCCGCCGCTTCCAGCAAGAAGCGGTTGTTTCAGGAAATAGGCGATGTAGCAGCCGCCAATCTGGGGCTCGACTCGCAGGCCGTCGTCGACTGTCTGCTCGAACGGGAAAGCCTGGGCCCGACCGGCGTGGGGCATGGCGTTGCGCTTCCGCACGCGCGTTTGCCCGAGCTGGATTCGGTTTCGGGCGTATTCGTCATGCTGGAAAAGCCCATCGACTTTGGATCGGTTGATCGTCAACCCGTGGACATCGCCTTTGCACTTTTTGCGCCGGAAGAGGCCGGCGTCGATCATCTTAAGGCGCTGGCCCTTGTGTCACGCACGCTGAGGGACACCTCGGTGTGCACCAAGCTTCGGGCGAACCCTGATCCGGTCAAGCTTTATGCTATCCTGACCGAAGCGCAGTCCATGCAGGCAGCGTAATCACAAAAAAAGCCCCCGGATTTCGGGGGCCTTTTTGTGTGTACGGTGATCGGGGTCAGCCGCCGGTTCCCATTTCCAGCGTCCACCAGATTTTCCCGCCTTTTTCCTGATGCCAGGCGAACCCCATCTGCGTGGCCTTGGGGTCCATGATCACGGCGCGCGGTCCGGGTTCCTGCATCCAGGCGGCAAGGGTTTCGGTTTCGGTTTCGTATGTCTCGGAAATGGCTTCACCGAGGAACGTGCCGAAATATCCGACCCGTGCAGCCCGATCGATCGGCGAGGAACCGTCGGACCCAAAGTGCCAGGGCCGGTTCTGTCTGGCCATGTCCTTGGAATGGGTCGCCGCTGCTGCGTTCAGCTGCGCGTTCAGCTGGACAGGCTGCAATCCCTGGGCCTGGCGCAGGGCATTGACCGAATCAACCATACGGAACTGCAACTTTTCCGGGTTGCCGCGAATTTTGTAGACCGTGGGCAGCGGGCGACCGTCTGCACCAATGGTCGTGGTGCCGGTGTCTGTACATGCCGCCAGCGCGACAAAGCAAATCAAGAGTAAAGAAACGATACGCGTCATGATCGACCTGGTTATTGTGTCTTTACAGGGCATAGCGCGCCTGAAGGCTCTGAGCAAACGCGCAATGGCCCTAACTTGCATGATTCTGCCGGTTTGATTTGCGACTGAAGCATTCTGGCAATAGAATGTCATAGATTTCAGACCTCATCTAAACACAGGACCCGTTGTCATGGTCAAAAAGCGTATTCATTCGCCCACACGCAGGGGATTTCTGGCAGGGGCCACTGCGACGCTGGCAACCCCAGCACTGGCGCAATATATCCCGGGCGACCCGCTGCGCCCTGCACCCGAGACTGAACCGGCGGTTCGCCGCAACGTATCCGGGTTCCGGGCATTGGATTGGCAACCGTATTTCTCGAACACCAGAAATGGCGCCATTCTGGTCGATACCGTCTCAAGAGCGCTGCATTATTGGTCGGATGATCAAGCGGTGTACAAATTGTACCCGTCGTCGGTTCCGCTGACCGAAGAACTCACCCGGCGCGGGCGTACCAGCGTAATCCGCAAGGTCGAAGGGCCCAGCTGGTCTCCGACGCCGTCGATGAAAAAACGAAATCCGGAATGGCCGGACTATATTCCTCCGGGGCCAGATAACCCGCTGGGAACACACGCTTTATACCTGAGCTGGAAGTATTACCGCATTCACGGCACGCACGATACGCGAAAAATCGGACGTCGGTCGTCGAATGGCTGTATCGGTCTGTTCAACGAAGACATTGCCGAGCTGTTCTCGATGGCGAAGGTCGGCACGCAAGTGTTGCTAATTTGACGACATTTTCGTGTGGGAACCCGCTTAGCGGTCAAGTTGCAATTGCATTCCAGCGTCAATGCTGATTAGAAAAAACCACGAGGTAAGTCTTAGATGTGTGGTTCCGGGCATTGGAACTGCGCAAATTCTGGAGGTTAATATGAAGAAACTCGTTCTCGCTGCTGCACTGACTGCTGCCGCTTCGACCGCTTATGCTGGTAACCTGGAAGAGCCGGTTGTTGAAGCACCTGTTGTTGTAGAAGAAACTCAGGGTTCGTCGCAGGGCATCCTGCTGCCGCTGATCCTGCTGGTCGTTGTTGCTGCTGCTGTTGCTGCAAGCTAATCCGACACGGAATTCATGAAAAAGGCGGTGGAGCAATCCACCGCCTTTTTTGTTTCCCAAGGCTGTGCAGGTCAGTCCAGCCAGCCGCGCAAGTTTTCTTCGATCACCGTGCCCAATGCAGCAATGTGCGCCGCATCGTCATTGAGGCATGGAATATAGGTGAAGGTTTCGCCGCCTGCTTTTTCGAAGCTTTCCTTGATCTCTTCGTTGATCTCTTCCAGCGTTTCGATGCAGTCGGCCGAGAATGCCGGTGCGATGACCGCTATGTTCTTTTTGCCCTGCCTGGCCAAATCCGCCACATGATCCACTGTATAGGGTTTCAGCCATTCCTCGGGGCCGAATCGCGACTGGAACGTTGAAACCAGTTGATCGTCAGACCACCCCAGCCGTTCCTTCAGCAGCCGTGTCGTCTTGGCGCACTGGCAATGATAGGGGTCACCCTGTTGCAGATACCGTTCCGGCATCCCGTGATACGAGCAGACCAGAATATCGGGTTTTGTCTCCGCCGCTGCATAGGCACGTTCAACGGATTGCGCCAGGGCGTCGATATAGGCCGGTTGGTCGAAATAGGCCGGTACGGTTCGCGAGGCGGGCTGCCAGGCCTCATCCATCAGTGCACGAAAGAACTGGTCATTGGCGGTGGCTGTGGTTGCGCCCGCGTATTGTGGGTAAAGCGGGAAGAACAGAATACGGTCACAGCCCGCGGCAACCATCTCGCGCACTTTGGACTTTGTTGAGGGGTTGCCGTAGCGCATACAGAAATCGACCATCACCTGATCCCCGTACCGATCCTGCATTGCGCCGCGCAGCTTGGCAGTCTGGTCCTTGGTGATCGTCATCAGCGGGCTTTCGCCCTTCTCGTGATTCCAGATCGATTTGTAGGCTTCTCCCGAACTGAATGGCCGTTTGCTGAGGATGATCGCCTGAAGAATCGGTTGCCATTTCCATTTCGGATAGTCGATGACCCGTTGATCCGACAGAAACTCGTTCAGATAGCGACGCATCGGCCAATAGGTGTAATCGTCCGGGGTGCCCAGATTGGCCAGCAAAATGCCAACACGGCCCATCTTGACCTTGGGATGGTCGGCAGGAGCATGAGCGGGACGAGTGGCATCAAACATTTGAGCATTCCTGAGTTTTCGTGTTCCGACCTGAGATAAAGGGATTTGGTTGCGCGTCAATCCGGCAGTTTGCCCTCTTTCGTGCGCAGGGCATCTGCCAGGCGCATTTGGGCTGACCCCGGGCGCAGCGGCTTTGGTTGGCTGTCATCGGGGGACCAGCCGGTCAGGCAAATCAGTTCGAAGGTTGCGGCAAGGCGGCCTGTTTCCGTCGAAAAGTGATCCGAATAGACGCGCTGTGCGGCTTCGAACACTCTGCGTCGGGTTGGGCATTTCAACCGGGCAGCCAAAGCGTTGGTCTCACCCATGTCCCTCAGATCGTGCATCAGGTGCCAGATATCGCGGTATTCTGCCGTCAGCGGTACGGCATCGGCCACTGGCAATGCCAGACCGGCCCGCTGCAACAATCCACCGAGGTCGCGCAGTTCGGCCATGGGGGCGATTCGGGGGCTGAGCCCGCCCGTGACTTTGATTTCGGCCTGACCCAGCGCGGCGCGCAATTCGTGAAGGGTCTCACCCCCAAGGCATAGAACAAGAACCAGTCCATCCGGTTTCAAAGCCCTTTTGCATTGGATCAACTGGCCGACCGGGTCATTGGCGCAATGCAGCGCCATCGCATGAATTACCAGATCATGCGCACCGGGTTGAAGCGACAGCACATCGTCATCCGCGACAATGGCGGCATCCGGAAAAACGTCTGCCCAAAGCTGTGGAAAAGGGGTCACAACCGCAGGTGCCGTAAAGGTTCTGTTAACCATGGAGAGCCGATCCTGAACCTCATCAATGGCGGCGCGGTGCAAGAACAAGGCGTCGTCCTTCGCGCGGGCGCGATGATGCAGAATGGCGTTACGGTCGAAAAGAGAGGGTGCGGTGGGCTCGGGCAGTTTCATAGGTCGCAAGTATCGCATTGCGCAGCGGATTCAAACTGCCCTTGCTCTGATCTACCCGCCGCGTTGCATGGGCTGCGGAGAGCTGACGGAATCCGATTTCGGCCTGTGTGGGGCGTGTTGGCGGGATACGCCGTTCATCGGTGGCACGGTTTGCGAAAGCTGTGGTGTGCCCGTGATCGGAAGCGCAGACAGGTTCCGGACCGAGTGCGACGATTGTCTGAAAACCCCTCCGCCCTGGAACGCGGGCCGCGCTGCGCTGATGTATGATGGGAAGGCGCGGTCACTTGTTCTGGCTTTGAAACATGGTGACCGTACCGAACTGGCCCGCCCCGCTGCGCGTTGGATGGCGCAGGCCGGGCGCGAGCTGTTGCGTCCCCGTATGGTGATTGCTCCGGTGCCGTTGCATTGGTCACGCCTGCTGAAACGGCGATACAATCAGTCTGCGCTGCTGGCACGCAACCTTGGGCGAGAAACCGGGTTGGACTGCGTGCCGGATCTGCTGGTGCGCAAACGGCGGACCCCGGTGCTGGACGGAAAGACCGCGCGGGAAAGGGACGAAGCCTTGGCAGGCGCAATTGACATCCACCCAAGGCGGGCACTGCATTTGAAGGGGCGCGATGTCCTGCTGGTGGATGACGTGATGACATCCGGCGCGACGTTGGCGGCGTGCACGCGTGCGTGTCAGGCCGCAGGGGCAAATCATATTTTCGTGTTGGCACTGGCGCGCGTTGCCAAGGATGCCTAATTCGCCCAAGATCGCACGAAACCCAAAGGGACCGGAACATGAAGCCCGTAGAAATCTATACCTCGCCGCTCTGTGGTTTTTGCCACGCGGCCAAACGTCTGCTGAAGCAGAAAGGCGTTGAGTTCAAGGAAGTTGACATTCTGATGCACCCCAAACGCAAGCCCGAGATGATCCAGCGCGCAGGCGGCAAACGCACCGTGCCTCAGATTTTCATCGGGACACAGCATGTGGGCGGCTGCGACGACCTTTACGAGCTGGAGCGGCAAGGCAAGCTTGACCGTCTGCTTGCGGCCTGATGAAGACCGCGCTGCTGCAAATCACCTCGTCGGATGATCCGGTCGAAAACCTGGACATGGTGCGCGCCATGGCGGCCGACGCGGCAGGGCAGGGTGCGCGGTTTATCCTGACGCCAGAGGTCACGAATTGCGTGTCAAACAGTACCACGCGGCAAAACGAGGTTCTTCAGCACGAAGAAGACGACATCACCTTGGCCGGCCTGCGGGAACAGGCCGCCCGACTGGGCGTGTGGGTGTTGATCGGGTCACTGGGGATAAAAACTCATGACGCTGACGGGCGGTTTGCCAACCGGTCTTTCATGATCGATCCGCAAGGTCAGATCGTGGCGCGTTACGACAAGATTCATATGTTCGACGTGCAAGTCACCGAGACCGAGACGTTTCGCGAATCAAAGAACTACCGCCCCGGTGAAAAGGCGGTCATAGCCGAAACCGATTTTGGCAAGGTGGGTTTGACCATCTGTTATGACATCCGGTTTCCGTACCTGCATGCGGCTTTGGCGCAGGCAGGCGCGCGAATCCTGACCGTTCCGGCAGCGTTTTCACCTGTTACGGGCGCCGCGCATTGGGAATCGCTGCTGCGGGCCCGGGCGATCGAGACAGGCTGTTGGGTCTTGGCCCCCGCGCAAACGGGGGAACACCCATCAACGCGCGGAAAGACGCGTTTTACCCATGGGCACAGCATGGTTGTCGCCCCTTGGGGAGAGGTGCTGATCGACGCAGGTACCGATCCGGGCATTCACATTTTCGATTTGGATGATAGTTCTGTGTCAGAGGCACGCCGCCGCGTGCCGTCGTTGACACATATCCGGTCTTTCACGGGACCCTGACAGAACTGAACAATGACGGAAGACACCAACGCCCTTGCGGTCACGCTGTTCAGCGAGATCCTGACCGCGGATCAGTTGTTGCGCAACCGGCTCAGCCGGGTGCTGCCCAAGGGTATGGAAATTTCGCATTTCTCTGTGCTGAATCATCTGGTTTTCGTCGGGGACGAGCGTAGCCCGGCGCAACTGGCCAACACATTCCACGTGACCCGAGGAGCGATGACCAACACCTTGGCCAAGCTGGAATGGGCTGGATACATCCACATCCGCCCCGACTGGGACGACGCCCGCCGCAAGATGGTGGCGATCAGCCCCGCAGGCCGACGGGCGCGGGATCAGGCGATTTCCTCGATCGCGCCGCTGATCAACCGTGTCGTCGGAGAGCTGGGGCTGGAACGGGTGCGCGGCACGCTGCCGGTTCTAAGGGATTTGCGGTTGCAGTTGGAGGGGGAGTAACCCCCTACTGTGGCTTCACGCTCGCCGTCACGTAATTCACGCTCAAGTCCCGATCCGAGATGGACCAGCTCCACAGGATTGGGTTGAACACGAACCCCTTGCGGTCCACCGGGTCCAGCCCGGCCTGACGCAGCAGGTCGAACAGCTCGTCCGGCGTGATGAACTTGTTCCATTCATGGGTGCCGCGCGGCAGCCAGCGCATGACGACCTCGGCCCCGAAAATCGCCATCGCATAGGATTTCGGGTTGCGGTTGATGGTGGAGCAGATCAGCAAGCCACCCGGTTTCAGCAAGTCTTGCGATGCGGTCAGAAAGCCAAGGGGATCGGCCACATGTTCGACCACCTCCATGTTCAGCACCACGTCGAATTGTTCGCCTGCTGCAGCCATGTCTTCGGCGGTTGTGTGGCGATAATCGATTTGCAGCCCCGATTGCTCGGCATGGATGCGGGCCACGGGCAGGTTGCCCTCGGCGGCGTCGGCACCCACAACTTCAGCACCGAGCCGCGCCATGGGTTCGCTCAGCAGCCCGCCGCCGCAGCCGATATCCAGCAGGCGCAGGCCTTCGAACGGCACAGGCGACTTTAGGTCGCGATCGAATTCTCCGGCGATCTGCTGCGTTATATAGTCCAGCCGGCACGGGTTAAGCATGTGCAATGGTTTGAATTTCCCGTGCGGGTCCCACCATTCGGCGGCCATCGCCTCGAATTTTGCGATCTCGGACGGGTCCACCGTGTTCGGATGCGCTTGCATTCCTGTCTCCGTGTGCTCTTTTACGCTTAAGGACTATATAGGGCCATAATGGACAAGTACCCGGACCAAAAGCGCGCAGTTCAATATCTGTACCCGCCGATCGACCCTTTCGACCAGCGGATGGTCAATATGGGCGATGGGCACCGTATTTATGTGGAACAATGCGGAAATCCTGACGGCATACCCGTCGTGATCCTGCACGGGGGGCCGGGTGGGGGGTGCAGCCCGGCCATGAGGCGATACTTCGATCCTCAGGCTTACAGGGTGATTCTGTTTGACCAGCGCGGATGTGGCCGGTCGCGCCCCACCGCCTCGGTCGAGGACAACACGACGTGGCATCTGGTGGCCGACATAGAGCGGCTGCGCAAACTCTTCGAGATCGAAGAATGGATCGCTTTTGGCGGAAGCTGGGGGGCGACTCTGGCGTTGATCTATGCCCAGACCCATCCCGATCGCGTCAGTCGACTGGTGTTGCGCGGGGTGTTCCTTGCGACTCAGGCCGAGCTTGACTGGTTTTACGGCGGTGGCGCCGGGCGGTTTTGGCCCGAGCAATGGCAGAAATTCACCTCGCTGCTGCCCGAGGTTGAACTGAACGACACCATTGCCGCCTATAACAAACGTCTGTTTTCGGGCGACCGCGCGACAGAGATCCTGTATGCGCGGGCCTGGTCGCATTGGGAAAACGCGCTGGCCTCGATCCACACCAACGGATCGGTTGGCGAAAGCCCCGGCGAATACGCGCGCACCTTTGCGCGGCTCGAGAATCACTATTTCACCAACAAGGCGTTTCTGGAAACGGACGGGCAGATTCTGGATCAGATGGACCGGATCGCGCATATCCCCGGCCATATCGTGCAGGGGCGCTATGACATGATCTGCCCGCCGCAGGCCGCCTGGTCGCTGGCGGAACGCTGGCCGAATGCCGAACTGAAGATGGTTCGTCAGGCGGGGCACGCCCTGTCCGAGCCGGGCATCAGCGCGGAACTGGTGCGAATCATGGACCGTGTGGCGGAGGGTGTCGCATGACCCGCATCGATCGCCGTGCTCTCTTTGCCTCTGGTGCCGCTGCCGCATTGCTAGCGGCGACAGGAGCATCCCTTGCCGGTACGCCCAAGAAAGGCGGGACATTGCGTCTGGCTGTTCCGCGCGATGACAGCCTCGAGCAAGTGGCGCGTGGGGCCGTTTTCGACACAATGACCGAAATCGCCCCGGATGGTACGTTGCGCGGTGAGCTTGCGACCGGCTGGCAAACCGACGCCGACGCACGGGTCTGGAACTTTGATCTGCGTGATGACGCGATCTTTCACGATGGCGAACCCTTGCAGATTGCCGATGTCCTGGCCGTTCTGGCCGAAATCGGAAGGCCCGAGGCGCTTGCCCCCAACCGCCTGCGGCTTGAACTTGCCGAGGCAAATCCCGGATTGCCATTCCTGTTGGCCGACAGCCGCTTTGTTGTTGCGCGCGCCGGTGAAACCGTATCCCCGTTGCGCAAAGCCTACGGCACCGGCTGCTATCGTGTCGAACGGGCAGAAGATGGCCGCCATTTTCTGGGCCGCCGTGTCGAGGGGCATTATAAAGATGGTCAGGCCGGATGGGCTGACGCGGTTGAAGTCATTGTAATCCCGGACCCAGCCGTGCGCGCCGAGGCGCTGCGGGACGGGTATGTCGATATCGCGGCGCTTCCGGATCGGGCCGGAATGCGAGGCACGCGCGGTGTCCGGTTCCACCCCTCCGAGGCCGACATGGCCCTTGCCGTATCGGATGCTGTCGGGATGCCGCGGCAGATTGCCGGGAACGGTGCGCTGGACGATGGCCGCATCGCCGAACGGTGGTGGATGGTGTAAATCCGAATGCGAATCCCTCAGGGGGTTGCAGACTCGGGCCATCCTGCGTATATGCAGTTTCAACAGCGGCGCGTTGGACTTCTGGTCCAAGGCTCCACCGGAAAATTCGACGGGCCGCGCGCCCGTTTTTTTGTGCCCGACTGACAGGGTAGAGTACCAGATGACAAACGACCTGATAGCAAAAGCTGCCATTGACCGGCGACTGGCCGAGATCATCACGCCCGTGATCGAAGATCTGGGGTATGAGCTGGTCCGTATCCGCCTGATGAGCGGCAAGCAGACTACGCTTCAGATCATGGCCGACAAGCCCGATGGCGGTATCGAAGTGGATGATTGCGCCGAGATTTCCAACGCGGTCAGCGCCACGCTGGATGTCGAGGACCCAATCCTTGATGCCTATACGCTTGAGGTGTCCAGCCCCGGTATCGACCGCCCTCTGACCCGTCTGAAGGATTTCGAGACCTTCGAAGGCTATGAGGCCAAGATCGAGACCGCCGAACTGATTGACGGCCGCCGACGCTTCAAGGGCGAATTGGCGGGGATCGAAGGGGACGAGGTTCTGATCAACATCCCCGAGGGGGATGAAACCATCACCATCGGTCTGCAATTCGACTGGCTGAGCGACGCCAAGCTGGTCCTGACCGATGACCTGATCAAGGAAATGCTGCGCCAGCGCAAAGACGCCGGTGCCCTGAACGAAAACGCTTTCGACGAGATTGAGACCGAAGGGTCCGAAGAGGAGACGAACTGATGGCAATCACCTCAGCCAACCAGCTGGAGCTGTTGCAGACCGCCGAGGCCGTGGCCCGCGAAAAGATGATCGACCCCGGTCTGGTTGTCGAAGCGATGGAGGAATCGCTCGCCCGCGCCGCCAAGAGCCGCTACGGCGCCGAGATGGACATCCGCGTGTCGATCGACCGCAAGACCGGCAAGGCGACCTTTACCCGCGTCCGTACCGTGGTCGAAGATGAGGAGCTTGAGAACTATCAGGCCGAAATGACCGTCGAGCAGGCCAAGCAGTATATGGAAGCGCCCGAGGTTGGTGACGTCTTCGTCGAAGAGGTCCCGCCGGTTGAGATGGGCCGGATCGCGGCTCAGTCCGCCAAGCAGGTGATTTTGCAGAAGGTGCGCGAAGCCGAGCGTGACCGTCAGTACGAAGAATTCAAGGATCGCGCCGGTACCATCATCAACGGTGCGGTCAAGCGCGAAGAGTTTGGCAATGTCATCGTCGATCTGGGCGGTGCCGAGGCGGTTCTGCGCCGCAACGACAAGATCGGCCGCGAAAGCTATCGCCCGAATGACCGGGTGCGCGCCTATATCAAAGAGGTTCGCCGCGAAGTGCGTGGCCATCAGATCTTCCTGTCGCGCACAGCGCCGGAATTCATGGCCGAGCTGTTCAAGATGGAAGTGCCGGAAATCTATGACGGCATCATCGAGGTCAAGGCCGTGGCCCGTGACCCCGGTTCGCGCGCCAAGATCGCCGTGATTTCCTATGATGGTTCGATCGACCCCGTGGGTGCCTGCGTTGGTATGCGCGGCAGCCGTGTGCAGGCGGTTGTGAACGAGCTTCAGGGTGAAAAGATCGACATCATCCCGTGGAACGAAGACCAGCCTACCTTCCTGGTGAACGCGTTGCAGCCTGCCGAGGTTTCCAAGGTGGTTCTGGACGAAGAAGCCGGCAAGATCGAGGTTGTCGTGCCAGAAGAACAACTGTCGCTGGCCATCGGTCGCCGCGGTCAGAACGTGCGTCTGGCCAGCCAGCTGACCGGCCTGGACATCGACATCATGACCGAGGCCGAAGAATCGGCCCGCCGCCAGAAGGAATTCGAAGCCCGTACCAAACTGTTCATGGACAGCCTGGATCTGGACGAATTCTTTGCTCAGCTGCTGGTCTCGGAAGGCTTCACCAACCTCGAAGAAGTTGCCTATGTCGAAATTGAGGAACTGTTGGTCATCGACGGCGTCGACGAAGGTACCGCGCAGGAACTGCAAACCCGCGCCCGCGAATTCCTGGAAGCACAGGCCAAGGCGGCACTGGATGCGGCGCGTGAATTGGGGGCCGAGGACAGTCTCATTGAATTCGAAGGTCTGACACCCCAGATGGTAGAGGCGCTGGCCAGGGACGACGTGAAGACTCTGGAAGACTTTGCAACTTGCGCCGACTGGGAACTGGCCGGTGGCTGGACGACCGTCGATGGTGAGCGTGTCAAGGATGACGGTGTATTGGAGCCTTTCGGCGTAACGCTGGAAGAGGCGCAAGATATGGTCATGACGGCGCGTATCCTGCTGGGTTGGGTTGATCCGGCCGAGCTGGAACAGGCGGAAGAAGACGTCGACGGCGATGCAGCAGACGAGGAGGTCGAGGCCTGATCTCGGGCTTCGGGTGGCGTGTATGAGTCGCGGTGGCGCCCATAAGGATCGGTCCGACGGACCCGAGCGCAAGTGCATCGCCACAGGCGAGGTGCAGCCCAAAAACGGGCTGATCCGCTTTGTGGCGGGGCCGGACGGTCAGGTTTTTCCGGATGTCGCGGCGAAACTGCCCGGGCGGGGGGTCTATGTGGCGGCGGATCGTGCCGCCCTGGACAAGGCCGTTGGCAAGAAACTGTTTGCGCGGGGGTTCAAGGCGCAGGTGTCTGTGCCCAAGGACCTGGCGGAAAAGGTTGAACAGCAGATCGCGCGCCGCGTTGTCGAGCTGCTCAGCCTGGCGCGCAAGTCCGGCGACGCGGTCGCGGGGTATGAAAAGGTCAAGACGTGGCTGGACCGGGAAGAGGCGCAGGTGCTGATTCAGGCCGCCGATGGATCGGGGCGCGGCAAGTCCAAACTGAGCACGCCGCACTTCGGGAAATACATAGGTTGGCTGACGGCAGACGAATTAGGACAGGCATTTGGGCGCCAAACGGTGATTCATGCGGCCTTGGCCTCTGGCGGACTCGCCAAACGTGTTGTAGAGGAAGCGCAGCGCCTGCGTGGCTTGCGCGAAACGGATGACGGCGGCAGGGGCCGCGCGGAAGGGTAAAGAGCTTTATGAGCGATAATGACGGCAAAAAGACATTGGGTCTTCGTGGCGGGGCACGCCCCGGAAATGTGAAACAGAGTTTCAGCCACGGACGCACCAAGAATGTCGTGGTGGAAACCAAACGCAAACGCGTGGTGGTTCCCAAGCCGGGCGCAGCAAAGCCGGGTGGCGGTGCTGCACCTTCGGGTGATCCGTCGCGTCGTCCTGCGGGCATTTCCGATGCGGAAATGGCGCGCCGCATGAAGGCGTTGCAAGCGGCCAAAGCGCGTGAGGCCGAAGAGGCCGCGGCGCGCGAGGCTGCTGAAAAGGCGCGCGAAGAAGAGCGCGCCCGCCGCCGTGCGGAACAGGAAGCCAAAGAACGCGAACAGCGCGAAGCCGAAGAGCGTGCGCGTCAGAAGGCTGAGGAAGAAGAGCGCAAGCGCAAAGAGGCGGAAGAAGCCGCCAAACGCGCCGCTGCCGCGCCCGCACCGGAAGAGCCCAAAGCGGCTCGCGCCCCGGCCAGCAAACCTGCGCCGGCAGCCACGCCGCGCAAACAGGATCGCGAACGTGAGCAGCGTGGTCGTGGCAAAGGTCGCGACGACAACCGCCGTTCGGGCAAGCTGACTCTGGGTCAGGCGACCGGTGGCGAGGGCAACCGTCAGCGCTCGATGGCCGCGATGAAGCGCAAGCAGGAGCGTGCGCGTCAGAAAGCCATGGGCGGTGCCGTTGAACGGGAAAAGGTGATCCGCGACGTACAGCTGCCCGAGGCGATCATGGTCTCGGAACTGGCCAACCGTATGGCCGAGCGTGTGGCTGACGTGGTCAAATCGCTGATGCAGATGGGCATGATGGTCACGCAGAACCAGACCATCGACGCAGACACCGCGGAACTGATCATCGAAGAATTTGGCCACAAGGTCACTCGCGTATCCGATTCGGATGTTGAAGACGTCATCAAAGAGGTCGAAGACAGCGAAGACGATCTGCAGCCGCGTCCGCCGGTCATCACCATCATGGGTCACGTCGACCACGGCAAGACCTCGCTGTTGGACGCAATCCGCGACGCGCGCGTTGTGGCGGGTGAGGCCGGTGGCATCACCCAACATATCGGCGCGTATCAGGTGAAAACCGATGGCGGCACCACGCTGACCTTCCTGGATACTCCGGGCCACGCGGCGTTTACGTCGATGCGCTCGCGCGGTGCTCAGGTTACGGATATCGTGGTTCTGGTCGTCGCGGCTGACGACGCGGTGATGCCGCAGACGATCGAAGCGATCAACCACGCAAAAGCGGCCGAAGTACCGATGATCGTGGCGATCAACAAGGTCGACAAGCCGGATGCAAACCCGGACAAGGTCCGCACCGATCTGCTGCAACACGAAGTGATCGTCGAGAAAATGTCCGGTGAAGTCCAGGATGTCGAAGTGTCCGCAATCACGGGTCAGGGTCTGGACGAATTGCTGGAAGCCATCGCGCTTCAGGCCGAGATTCTGGAACTGAAGGCAAACCCGAACCGCGCCGCACAAGGTGCCGTGATCGAGGCGCAGCTGGACGTGGGTCGTGGCCCGGTCGCCACGGTTCTGGTTCAGAACGGCACACTGCGTCAGGGCGATATCTTCGTTGTGGGTGAGCAGTACGGTAAGGTCCGCGCGCTGATCAACGACAAGGGTGAACGCGTCAAGGAAGCTGGCCCCTCGGTTCCGGTCGAGGTTCTGGGCCTGAACGGTACGCCCGAGGCCGGTGACGTTCTGAACGTGACCGAGACCGAAGCGCAGGCCCGCGAAATCGCCGCTTATCGCGAACAAGCCGCCAAGGACAAACGTGCCGCCGCTGGTGCCGCAACCACCCTTGAGCAGCTGATGCAGAAGGCGAAAGAAGACGAGAACGTGGCCGAGTTGCCGATCCTCGTCAAAGCCGATGTGCAGGGTTCTGCCGAAGCCATCGTTCAGGCGATGGAAAAGATCGGCAACGAAGAAGTGCGCGTGCGCGTTCTGCACTCGGGTGTGGGCGCGATCACCGAAACGGATGTCGGTCTGGCGGAGGCTTCCGGCGCGCCGGTCTTTGGCTTCAACGTCCGTGCCAACGCATCGGCGCGGAACACGGCGAACCAAAAGGGTGTCGAGATCCGCTACTACTCGGTGATCTATGACCTGGTCGACGACGTGAAAGCGGCCGCATCCGGCCTGCTGAGCGCCGAGATCCGCGAGAAGTTCATCGGCTATGCCGAGATCCGCGAAGTCTTCAAGGTTACCGGTGTCGGCAAGGTTGCCGGCTGTCTGGTGACCGAAGGTGTTGCCCGCCGTTCCGCAGGCGTTCGCCTGCTGCGCGACAACGTGGTGATCCACGAAGGCACGCTGAAGACCCTGAAGCGCTTCAAAGACGAAGTGGCCGAGGTCCAGTCGGGTCAGGAATGTGGTATGGCGTTCGAGAACTACGACGATATCCGCCAGGGCGACGTGATCGAGATATTCGAGCGCGAAGAAGTTACCCGTACCCTGGATTGATCCCAAGCGGGATGGACACAAAAAACAGCGGCACCGGTCGGGCCGCTGTTTTTGTTTGAAAAATGCCTCATTACGTGTCGGGCAGGAATGTTCCGGAATGCAGGATGATGTCGAAATGGTGCATTCCGTGTTTCAAGGCAAAGCTGACCGAGTGCCCGGCCTTGCGCAGCCGTTCCGCATAGTCGCGGCTTTGACGAATGTATTCGCCGGTGTCCCGTTCCCCCACTGAAACATGATAGCGGGGGCCCGGTGGGGGCAGGTTGCGGATCGGGGACAGATCGTTCACTTCGACTGGGGTCAGGTGCAGCGGGTCATTCACGGATGTCAAACTGACGGGTTCCAGATCGTAGACGCCGCTGATCAGAAGCACGTCACGCACACGCAGCCCGGCGCGGGCCAATGCGCCGGCCGAGGTCGCCATGACCATGCTTGCCAGATGGGCGCCGGCACTGTGCCCTGACAAGGTGATCCGCGTCGGGTCGAATCCCAGTGCCCCGGCTTGTGACGCAAGCCACAGAAGGGCGTCGCGGCATTCGTCGACCATTTGATCCAGCCGCGCATCCGGGGCAAGCGTGTAGTTCAAGGTGGCAAAGGATTGCTCGGCTTCGATCAGCGCCGGGGCCATCATGGCCGATTCGCGCTGGCTGAGATCCTGCCAATACCCACCGTGAATAAAGACATGCAACGGGGCGCCGGCCCCCTTCGCAGGAAAGAAATCCAGCACCTGGGCCGGGGTGTCGCCATAGGCCAGGTTGGCCTGAACGGGCAGCTCGGCACGGGCTTGCGCACTCAGCGTTTGATAGCTGGCCAGATAAGGGGTCAGGTCGCCACCGATCATCGAACTGGGAGAGTATTCCCGCTCCAGTTCGGCTTGTGAAAATCCGCGATACAGCATGGCTCAGCCCTGCCCGCTGTACATGAGTTCTGTCCGCACATCATAGAGGTCATGGAAGAACCGCAACTCAAGTGCTTTTCGCAAGAAAGCCACGCCGCTGGAACCTCCGGTACCGGGTTGCATTCCGATCACACGTTCAACCGCCGTGGCGTGGTCAAAGCGCCAGCGTTGAAACAGGCTTTCCACATCCATGAGCTTTTCTGCCAGCGCATACAGATCCCAATATTTGTCCGTGTTGCGGAACACGTCGACCCAGATCTGAACCACGCGCGGATCACCGGAATAGGGTTCGGAGTAGTCCCGCTCGATCAAGTCCTTTGGAACGTCGAACCCCTGTCGGGCCAGCATGTGCAACACTTCGTCATACAGGGACGGTTTGGTCAGGGCGGCGTTCAGCATCTCCATCACCTCGGGGTCATGCTCGTGCACTTTCAGAGTCGAGGCATCCTTATTGCCCAGAATGAACTCGATCTGCCTGTACCCATAGCTTTGAAACCCGGAAGAGTTGCCGAGGGCCTGCCGAAACGTCATATAGTCGGCCGGCGTCATGGTCAGCAGGGTTTCCCAGGCCGCAATCAATTGCCGTTGAATGGCCTTGATACGGTCGAGGTTTTTCATGGCGGGCCCGAATTCGTCTTGTTGCAGGAACCGGCGGACCTCGACCAGTTGGTGATGCATCAGTTTCAGCCACAGCTCACTGACCTGATGAATGATGATGAACAGCATCTCGTCAGGTTGTGCGGGGTCCTGAAAGGTTTTTTGCAGGTTCAGCAGCGTCTTCAGTTGCAGGAAGTCGCCATAGCTTTTGCGGTGCGTTTCGGCGAAATCAGTGACCAGGGTGTCTTCGATCCCCCGTTGCAACAGACGATCGTCTTTGTTCTCGCCCATCTCATGCCTCCCTTGTGCAAGTTCTGCACCTGTCTAGGGGCTGAACTTGCAACTTTCCAGCGCGTTAGGTCCAGTCCAGAACAACCTTGCCGGACAGGCCTGATTTCATCGCGGAAAACCCTTTGGCGAAATCATCAACCGCAAAGCGATGCGTGATCACGCGGGACACATCCAGACCGTTTTGCAGCATGGCGATCATCTTGTACCACGTTTCGAACATCTCACGCCCATAGACCCCCTTGATCGTGATCGCCTTGAACACGATGCGCGACCAGTCGACCGGAGATTTGCCCGGTGGAATCCCCAGCAACGCGATCTTTCCACCCATCACCAAGGCTTCGACCATCTGGTCCAGGGCGGCTTGCGAGCCGGACATTTCAAGCCCGACATCGAACCCTTCCTTCATCCCAAGCTCGGCGATGACGTCCCGCAAGTCCTCGGTGGAGACATCGACGGTCCGCACCGAAGGAACCACATGTTCGGCCAGTTTCAATCGGTCTGCGTTGATGTCGGTGATGACCACGTTGCGTGCACCCGCGTGACGAGCGACGGCAGCGGCCATGATACCGATGGGGCCCGCACCCGTGATCAGAACGTCCTCTCCCAGCAAATCAAAGCTGAGGGCAGTATGCACCGCATTGCCCAGCGGATCGAGGATGGCTCCGATCTCATCCGGTATGTCGTCGGGCAAGGGAACCACGTTGAAGGCAGGCAGTTTCAGGTATTCGGCAAATGCGCCCTGTTCGTTCACTCCAATGCCCCGGGTTCCCGGATCCAGGTGAAACTTTCCGGCGCGGCTCTGGCGGCTGTCGGTGGTGATCAGATGGCCCTCGCCCGAGCATCGCTGGCCGATTTCAAGCCCGGTCACGTTGCGCCCGATCTCGACGATCTCTCCGGCAAACTCATGGCCAGTGATCATCGGAACCGGCACGGTATGAGACGCCCACTCGTCCCAGTTCCAGATATGGATGTCGGTGCCGCAGATACCCGTCTTGTTGATACGGATCAGCACATCATCGGGGCCAATTTCGGGGATCGGGGCCTGCACCATCCACAACCCTTCTTTGGGTTTGGATTTTTCCAGTGCTTTCATTGTGTTGGGTCGCATATGTTTACTCCCACAAATCGGTCGACAGGTATTTCAGGCCGCTGTCACACATGACGATGGCGACACAGCCGCCTTCTTCGGGGCCGCGCAGCAGTTCAATCGCCGCGGCAAGATTCGCGCCTGCCGAATAGCCGGCGAATATCCCCTCGGTCCGGGCCAGAAGTCGGGCGCAATCCCGCGCGGCCTTCCCCGAAACAGCAAGATGTCCGGCCAATCGGCTATCCTTCAAATGCACCAGATCACCCATGGCGTAACCGCCGCCCTGAATGGGATGGTCCGGGGTCGAAACCGGCTCACCGGCCAAAGCGCGCGCGCCCGCAGGTTCCACGGCATAGCATCGCACGGCGTGCCGGTTCAGATACTCTGCCGCTCCGGCCAGCGTTCCGCCCGATCCGGCAAAGTCGCAGAATGCCGTGACGGTGCCTTCGGATTGCGCCCAGATCTCGGGCCCGGTCCCGGTTTCGTGTGCCTTGGGGTTTCCCGAATGGCCAAATTGATCCGCACGAAATGCGTTGCGTTCAACTGTGATGCGCTTCGCCTTGACATCGACCAGTTCAAGATCGGCCCCAGAGACTTCGCCGGGTTTGCTGCCGGGGGCCTGGGGCACGATGACAACTTCGGCCCCCAGGGCCCGCATCATACGCGCGCGTTCGATCGAGTTTCCGGCGCTCATGACAGCCACGAAAGGATGGCCCAGAATACCGCAGACAATGGCCAGCCCGGTGCCCATATTGCCCGAGGTCAGCTCGACCACCGTTTGCCCCGGTGACAAAGTCCCGTCTGCGCGCGCCGTTTCGATGATGGACTTCGCCGCACGGTCCTTTTTCGAAAACCCCGGCAGCAAATAGTCAAGCTTGGCGATGATCCGCCCGTTCAGCTTCTGATGGGCACACACGCGCGACAGTTCGACCATGGGGGTGTCGCCGATCACGTCGATGACCGATGGAAGGATCATTTGATGACCCCCAGCTCTTTGCCGACCTTGCCAAATGCGGACAGGGCGCGGTCCAGTTCATCCCTGGTCAGAGCCGCATTCATCTGCGTTCTGATCCGCGCTTGCCCGCGTGGGACGACCGGGAAGAAGAAGCCCGAAACATAGACGCCTTCGTCGAACAGCCGTGACGCCATGTCCTGTGCCAGCTGAGCCTCACCCAGCATCACCGGGATGATCGGGTGTTCCCCAGGCAGCAGGTCAAAGCCAAGCTTTTCCAGCCCGGCGCGCCAATATTTGGCGTTGCCGAAGAGTTGCGCGCGCAGCATGTCGCCTTCTTCGACCAGGCGGATCGCTTCCAACCCGGCGGCGACGATCGAGGGCGGCAGCGAGTTTGAGAACAGATAGGGCCGCGCCCGCTGCCGCAGCAGGTCGATCACTGGCTGCGGCCCGGCGATATAGCCGCCGATTGCCCCCCCAAGTGCCTTGCCCAAGGTTCCCGTCAGAATATCCACATCGACGCCGAAATGATCGGGTGTGCCGGCCCCGTTCGGCCCCATGAAACCGGTCGCATGGCAATCGTCCACCATGACAATTGCATCGTATTTATCGGCCAGTTCCCGGATTTTTGGCAGGTTGGCCAGATAGCCGTCCATCGAGAACACGCCATCGGTGGCGATCATGATATGCCGCGCCCCGTCTTCGCGCGCCTGTTTCAGCCAGGCTTCGAGGTCATTCATGTCGTTGTTCAGATAGCGATAGCGTTTGGCCTTGCACAGCCGCACGCCGTCGATGATCGAGGCGTGGTTCAGGCTGTCCGAAATGATGGCGTCTTCCGGTCCCAGCAGAGGTTCAAACAGCCCGCCATTGGCGTCGAAACAAGCGGCAAAGAGGATGGAGTCGTCCTTGTTCAGGAAATTGGCAAGACGTTGTTCCAGTTCGCGGTGAATGTCTTGCGTGCCACAGATGAACCGAACCGACGCCATGCCGAATCCTTTGGGCCCCATCGCTTGTGTCGCGGCCTCGATCAGCGCCGGGTGATCCGCCAGACCCAGATAGTTGTTGGCACAGAGGTTGATCACCTGCTTGCCGCCCACAGTGATCTCACCGCCCTGAGGTGAGGTGATCATTCGTTCGCGTTTGTAAAGACCCTCAGATTCGATCTGCGCAAGTGTGTCCGTGATATGGGACAGGAATACATCTGCCATGGCGACCTCCGTTCAACTGAGTCGCACATCTAACATAGCGGATGAAATTCCCAAATAGGGGAAATTCAATATGAAGGAAAAATATCCGTGAAGGCGGAATTTCGCGGATGTCAGGCGTTTTTTACGATCAGGAATACCCGGGCTGGCCCTTGGGCACAGATGGAATGCGTAATGTCGGCGGCATATCGGGCTGTATCCCCCTGATTCAACTCGGTCACCGCATTGCCTGAAGTGACCCTGACCGCACCTTCCAGCACGGTGAGCTGTTCACGGGCGCCGCGGGCGTGGGGTTGGCTGTTCAGGGCCCCGTCCTTGTCAAATTCGATATCATAGACTTCATGACCCCCGGCCTCTTCCGGCGGTGACAGGATGCGAATTCGGCAGTTCTGCCCCATATTGTCGATGCTGGGCACTTCGGAGTTTCTGAGCACCTCGATCTGGTCCGTGGTCTTTGTGCCCTCCAAGAGACCGGCGAAATCCACCTGCAAGGCGCGTGTCAGGTTCCACAAGGTCGAAATCGTCGGGCTGCTTTCGCCGCGTTCGATCTGACTGACCATCGACCGGGACACACCGCTGAGATTGGCGACCGCTTCCAGGGACAGGCCTTTGGCCCGGCGTGCCTCTTTCAGGCGGGCGGGCAGGAGGTTCAGGATATCGTCTGTGTCTTCCGTCATGACGGAATCCATGGGGGCTGCGCAACGCAATGTCAATTCCCGCCGTGACGGGACGTCTGGGGCGACAGTGCCATTCTGCGCATGCATAATGCAGCGAAATTCAGGAGGAGTAGCTCATGAGCGATATCGTTATTCTCGACGGTGCCCGCACCGCAATTGGCACCTTTGGTGGTGCGCTGGCTTCAACCGCGCCGATTGATCTGGCCACTGTCGCGACCGAAGCGGCGCTTGAGCGATCGGGGGTTGAGGGGGCGCAGATCGGGCATGTGGTGTTCGGTCATGTGATCAACACTGAACCGCGTGACATGTATCTGTCGCGCGTCGCCGCCATGCAGGCGGGCATTCCCAATGGTACGCCGGCCATGAACGTGAACCGCCTGTGCGGATCCGGCGCGCAGGCGATCGTGTCAGCCATGCAGTCCCTGATGCTGGGCGATGCTGACTTTGCGGTGGCAGGTGGAGCAGAAAGCATGTCCCGAAGCCCCTATATCGTTCCGCAGGCGCGCTGGGGCGCAAAGATGGGCGACGTCACCGCGCTGGACATGATGCTGGGCGCGTTGAACTGCCCCTTTGGCACCGGACATATGGGGGTGACGGCCGAAAACGTGGCGGATGAGCATCAGATCAGCCGCGAACAGATGGATGCGTTCGCATTGGACAGCCAGACACGTGCGGCGGCGGCGATCGAGGCCGGTTACTTCGACAGCCAGATCACTCCGGTACAGGTCAAGGTCAAGCGGGACATGGTCGATTTCAAAGTCGACGAGCATCCAAAGGCGACGACCGCCGAAGCGTTGGCCGGTCTGCGCCCGGTATTCAAGAAGGACGGGCGTGTGACAGCCGGGAATGCCTCGGGCATCAATGACGGCGCGGCGGCGATGGTGCTGGCGACAGCGGATGCGGCCGAAAGGGCCGGGTTGAAACCGAAGGCGCGTGTGATTGGTTATGCGCATGCAGGCGTGCGGCCGGAAGTCATGGGCATCGGTCCGGTTCCGGCAGTGCAAAACCTGTTTGCGAAGACGGGTCTGTCAGCGGAAGATTTCGACGTGATCGAAAGCAATGAAGCCTTCGCCGCGCAGGCACTGGCCGTGAATCAGGAGCTTGGATTGGATGCGAGCAAGGTGAACCCCAACGGCGGTGCGATTGCGCTGGGGCATCCGGTGGGGGCCACGGGTGCGATCATCACGCTGAAAGCACTGTACGAGCTGGAACGTTCCGGCGGATCCAAAGGGTTGATCACCATGTGCATCGGGGGCGGTCAGGGGATTGCCATCGCCATCGAGCGGCTCTGACCCGGAAGGGGTGCGGGGGGCTGTCTGCCCCCATCGCGCCAGGGCGCGATCCCCCCGAGGATATTTGTGGCCAGATGAAGCAGGCGGGTTGGTTCAGCTGAGCGCGTTGATCAGCAAGACTAGCGCCGCACCTGCTGCGGCGCCGATCGTGGCGGGCAGAGCAAAGGACCAAAAGGTGGGCGTCTGCGGTTCGTCCTTCTGTGTCTGCGCAATCAGTGCGTTTTCGACCAGTGCCGGCAGACGCGGGCCGAAGCGGGCCAGCACCATTGCGGTTTTCCCAAAATCACGCAGGGCCGCCCGAGGGCCGATGGATTGTTTGATGTAGTCTTCGACCACGGGGCGGGCGACTTCCCAGATGTTCATATGAGGGTCGAGTGAGCGCGCAACGCCTTCGACGACAACCATGGTGCGTTGCAGCAGGATCAGCTCGGTTCGTGTTTCCATCCCGAACCGTTCGGTCACTTCGAACAGATAGCTCAGCAACCGCCCCATGGAAATATGCGTGGCATCCATGCCGAAGATCGGCTCGCCCACGGCACGCAGGGCGCGGGCGAACTCGTCCACGTCCTGGTTGGCGGGAACATAGCCGGCTTCGAAATGCACCTCGGCCACACGTTTGTAGTCGCGGCGGATGAAGCCAAACAGGATTTCGGCATAGACCCGGCGCGTGTATTCATCGATATGCCCCATGATGCCATAGTCATAGGCAATGATGTCTCCGTTCGCGGCGACCTTGAGGTTGCCCTGGTGCATGTCGGCGTGGAAAAAGCCGTCGCGCAGCGCATGGAGGAGGAACAGGCGCAGGACACGTTCGGCCAGATCATTGCGGTTGTGACCTGCGGCATCCAGAGCATCATTGTCACCCAGCGCGATCCCGTCCGCCCAGCTGAGCGTCATGACGCGCCGCGCGGACAGTGACCACACAACGGGCGGCAGCCAGAAGCCGGTGTCGTCCTTGGTGTTGGCGGCATATTCGGAGGCCGCCGCGCTTTCCAGACGCAGATCCAGTTCGCCGCGCACGACACCGTCGAAATGCTCGATCACCTCCACCGGTCGCAGACGGCGCGCGCCGGGGGCGAAGAGCTGGACGATCCGGGCGGCAAAATAGAACGCATCGACATCTTTGCGGAACGCGCGTTCGATCCCCGGACGCAGGACTTTCACTGCGACATCCTCACCCGTGCTGGTCAGCTTGGCCTTGTGAACCTGCGCAATCGAGGCTGCGGCAATCGGTTCGCTGAATTCGCTGAACATGTCCGAGATCGGCTGACCCAGTTCTTTCTCGACTTCGGCCATCGCGTCGGCTTTGGAGAAAGGGGGCAGCTTGTCTTGCAGAACGCGCAGTTGCTCGGCCAGTTCATTTCCAACGACGTCAGGGCGGGTCGAAAGCACTTGCCCGAATTTGATATAGGCGGGGCCAAGCGCCGTCAGGGCGCGCGTTGCCGGTGGCATACCGGGGTCGCCTTTGTAGCCAAGCCATTGAAAGGGTTTGCCCAATGCGTGGGCCAGGATGCGTACGGCGCGCGGGGCTTCGAACGCATCCAGTACCACGTTCATGGCGCCTGTGCGCTCGAGCGTGGCGCCTGTGCGGATCAGGCGGATGATGTTATGGGGACCACGCATGTGTCAGATCTTCCAGCCGGAATGCAGCGCGGCGATACCCATGCTCAGGTTCCGGTATTTGGCGTTTTCGAAACCTGCTGTGCGAACCATGTTCAGGAACGTTTCCTGATCGGGAAATTTTCGGATCGATTCGACCAGGTACTGATAGCTGTCATAGTCATTGGCGATCAGTTTTCCCATGCGCGGGATGACGTTGAAGCTGTAAAGGTCGTAGAGCTTCTGCAGCCCCTCATTGGGCAGCTGGCTGAATTCCAGCACCATCAGGCGGCCGCCGGGTTTCAGCACGCGGTAAGCCTCGTTCAAAGCTTCTTGCGGGCGGGTGACGTTCCGAATGCCGAACGAGATCGTGTAAACATCGAATGTATTGTCTTCGAAGGGCAGGGCCATGGCATCGCCCACGACCCAGTTCAGGCTGCCCGACATCTGATCTGCCTCGGCACGTTGGCGCCCTTCGATCAGCATCGGCTCGGTCAGGTCCAGGACCGTGGCGTGGCCGTGACCCGCGCGCTTGAGGAACCTGAACGAGATGTCGCCCGTGCCACCGGCCACGTCCAGCAGCCGCTGGCCGGGGCGTGGCGCCAGCCAGTCCATCATCGCGTCCTTCCAGACCCGGTGGATGCCCATCGACATGACGTCGTTCATCACGTCATATTTCGAGGCAACCGAGTTGAACACGCCCTGTACGCGCCCTGCCTTTTCGGCCTCGGGGACGGTTTCGAAACCGAAATGAGTGGTCTTGTCGATGTTGTCGGACATTTGCCTTGCCGTTTGTCGATTTTCGCCTCTGTTATAGGGCCAAGAGAGGCGGGCACAATGCGGCCCTTTGAATTAGGAGCCCTGTAATGCCCGAATTACCTGAGGTCGAGACAGTAAGACGCGGCCTGAGTCCTGCCATGGAAGGGGTCGTGATCGAACGGGCTGATGTGAACCGCCCCGATCTGCGCTGGCCGTTCCCCGAACGTATGGCCGAACGGCTGACCGGGCAGCGGGTAGAGCGGCTGCGGCGGCGGTCGAAATACATTCTGGCGGATCTCAGCAGCGGTGAGACGTTGCTGATCCACCTGGGTATGTCGGGGCGGATGACGGTGTCGGGTGACCCGTTGGGGCAATTCGTCCATGACCATCCCGCCGTGCAAAAACATGACCATGTGGTCTTTCATATGGCCAACGGCGCGCGCATCACCTTCAACGATCCCCGCCGGTTTGGCGCGATGGACCTGATGCAAACGGCCAACGCCGAAGATCACAAGTTGCTGTCGCTTCTGGGGCCTGAACCCTTGGGCAACGATTTTCACGACCAACACCTGATCAAGGCGTTCAAAGGCAAGAACACCCCTGTCAAATCCGCCCTGCTGGATCAGGGAATCGTTGCCGGTCTGGGCAATATCTATGTTTGCGAAGCTCTTTATCGCGGCCGAGTGTCGCCACGTCGCAAAGCCGGACAGATTTCCGCGCCCCGCGTGGCGGCGCTTGTTCCGATCATCCGGCAGGTGTTGCAGGACGCCATCGAAGCCGGTGGGTCTTCGCTGCGGGATTTCCGCCAAGCCGATGGAGAACTTGGATATTTTCAGCACAAGTTTGATGTCTATGGCCGCGAGGGCGAGGCCTGCCGGACCGAAGGGTGCGGAGCGCCGATCAAGAGAATCACCCAGTCCGGTCGCTCATCCTTCTATTGTGCGCAATGCCAAAGATAGCTTGATCCAAGTTTTTCGCGTGGTAAGGAATCGTACCTGAACGGAACAACCGGAAGCTTTCTCCTCATGGCTTTTGAGACGATCATCGTCGAAATCGAAGACCACGTCGCACTTATCAAACTCAACCGACCGGATGCGTTGAACGCGTTGAACACCCAGTTGCTGGGTGAGCTCTGCACCGCGCTGGAAGATGCGGACAGCAACGACAAGGTGCGCTGCATCGTGATAACCGGATCGGACAAGGCCTTCGCCGCCGGCGCGGACATCAAGGAAATGTCCGAGATGAGTTTTGTCGACGTCTACAACATCAACCTTTTTGCCGATGCGAATGATCGTGTGACCGCGATTCGCAAGCCGATCATCGCGGCCGTTGCGGGCTATGCGCTGGGCGGTGGCTGTGAACTTGCCATGCTGTGCGATTTCATCATCGCGGCGGACACCGCGAAATTCGGCCAGCCCGAGATCAATCTGGGCGTCATTGCCGGTCTGGGTGGAAGTCAGCGTCTGACGCGGTTCGTGGGTAAATCCAAATCGATGGACATGAACCTGACCGGGCGTTTCATGGATGCCGACGAAGCCGAGCGCGCGGGTCTCGTCAGCCGGGTGGTGCCGGCCAAGAAGCTGATCGAAGAGGCCGTGAGCGCAGCGCAGAAGATTGCCGAGAAATCGCAATTGACTGCAATGGCCGCGAAAGAAGCGGTGAACCGCAGCTACGAGCTTCCGCTGAGTGAAGGTATGTTGTTCGAGCGTCGTGTCTTCCATTCGATGTTCGCTACCGAAGATCAGAAGGAAGGCATGGCCGCGTTCCTGGAAAAGCGCACGGCGCAATTCCGCGACAAGTAAAGCGCGGGACCTCTGAGGCGGGTGTTTCAAGCCCGCCCCATATTCTTGGCCCTTGTTCCAAGAATCAACTTGGCAATCTCTCGAAAATTGGCTAAAGACCCCCGCTATACATGCGCGTGCGGCCCGCTTGGCCCGACTCACACTCGTGATTTCTGATCCGGTGCGGATATGTCCGTGGCGCGCAACCCAAGATTAACGTACCGAACGAAGGTCAGATTCACATGGCAAACTCGCCTCAGGCAAAAAAACGCGCGCGTCAGAACGAAAAGCGCTTTGCAATCAACAAAGCGCGTCGTTCGCGCATCCGCACCTATCTGCGTAAAGTCGAAGAAGCGATCGCATCCGGCGACAAGGACGCGGCGACTGCTGCTCTGCGTGCGGCTCAGCCCGAGCTGATGCGCGGCGTTACCAAGGGTGTTTTCCACAAGAACACCGCCGCCCGCAAAATGTCGCGCCTGTCCGCGCGCGTCAAAGCACTGGGCTAAGCTTTTGGGTGACCCAAGGTCACGTCAGAAAGGCTGAACCATTCTGAAAAGGCGTCGTGCATCACGGCGCCTTTTGTCGTGTTGCCAGAAAACCGCGCCTTCACAAAACCGAGAGATTCTTTCGCCCAAAGACCCGAGTCAATATCAGAGTTTCGTTGCCGCGCCCCTCTCTGAATTGCTACGACTGATGTCAGCGATTCACTCGCTTGGGGGGACAGGCTGTTTTCCCGATCGAACTGACGGGCATCAGAGCGATCTGGGGACAATTGTCGACGACTGGCTTGAGCCAGGCTGCCGATCTGCCATGGAAGCCGGAATAAACTCGGTGATCTTGGCCCTGTCTAAAAATTGAGATTGCGACGTGCAACCCGATTTTCGGGACGTTCCGTTATTGCTGAGCGTCAGAATTGGGGGTTGCCGGGCTATTCGGGATGGTCCCGCCAAGCCGACTGGTTTGGCGATTGGATACCTATTGCGTGTGAATACAACACCGGGAAACCGGCTTCGTATGAATAAGGCTGACAGGCCAATAAGAATGGGATGCGTGAGGCGCTTAATGACACAAGAAAAATGGGGACTACTGCGTAACAAGTTGCTGAAGGCCATCGGTCGGAACAATTATACGACCTGGATCGAGCCTTTGGAATTCAAGGAGCTTCAGGACGGCGTGGCGGTTTTCTCGGTGCCGACCAATTTCATGGGCAATTACGTCAGCCAGAATTTTGCCGACCTCATTTTATACGAGCTGAACACCGCAGGTGAAACTGTGCAGCGTCTGGATTTCCGCGTCGCTGCAAACTCGCCTGCACGGCCTAAGCCAGCTGTCGATACGCCGCCGGTGGCAAAGCCTGAACCTGTCGCCGCGCCGAGCGAGGACCCGGCGCAGGATACATTGGAATCGCTTCAGGCTGCCCCGTTGGATTCCCGCTTTACCTTTGACAGTTTTGTCGTCGGCAAGCCCAATGAACTGGCCCATGCGGCCGCGCGTCGGGTATCCGAGGGCGGGCCGGTAACCTTCAATCCGCTGGTTCTGTACGGCGGCGTGGGGCTGGGTAAGACCCACTTGATGCACGCCATTGCATGGGAGCTGAAAACCAAACATCCGGAACTCAACGTTCTGTACCTGTCAGCGGAACAGTTCATGTACCGGTTCGTGCAGGCCCTGCGCGAGCGTCGGATGATGGATTTCAAACACCTGTTCCGTTCGGTTGACGTTTTGATGGTTGACGACGTGCAGTTCATCGCCGGCAAGGATTCCACTCAGGAAGAGTTTTTCCACACGTTCAACGCGCTGGTGGATCAGAATAAACAGATCATCATCTCGGCCGACCGCGCCCCGGGTGAGATCAAGGATCTGGAAGACCGGGTGAAATCCCGCCTGCAATGTGGTCTGGTGGTTGATCTGCACCCGACCGATTATGAACTGCGTCTGGGCATTTTGCAGAACAAGGTGCAGCAATACAGCTCATCCTATCCGGACCTGGCGATTGCCGATGGCGTTCTGGAATTCCTGGCGCATCGCATCTCGACCAATGTTCGGGTGCTGGAAGGTGCCCTGACCCGTCTGTTCGCTTTTGCCTCGCTGGTTGGCCGCGAGATCGACATGGAACTGACGCAGGATTGTCTGGCGGATGTGCTGCGCGCCTCGGAACGCAAGATCACCGTTGAAGAGATCCAGCGGAAGGTGTCCGAGTATTACAACATCCGGCTTTCTGACATCATCGGCCCGAAGCGCCTGCGCTCTTACGCGCGTCCGCGTCAGGTGGCGATGTATCTGTGCAAGCAGTTGACCAGCCGGTCGCTGCCCGAGATTGGCCGCCGTTTTGGCGGGCGCGATCACACGACGGTCATGCATGGCGTCAAGCGCATTGAAGAGTTGAAGCTGACCGACGGTCAGATCGCTGAAGACGTGGAAATGCTGCGCCGGTCGCTTGAAGCCTGATCCGCGCCTTTAATGCAGGAAACCGCCCCGGTTCCTTGGGTCCGGGGCGTTTCTTGTGCGCATTAGTCCACGGTTGGATCAGAACTGGTGCCTGTCAGGCACGCTGCCCTTGACGCTGGACGCAATCCAACCCAGAAATCCGTAAAAAATCCTTGTGCCTCAGGGTGGAACCGCTAACGTGCCAGTCCCGCCCATGTCGGTACGCAAGTCAGAGGAATTGAGGGTATGAAGATCAGCATCGAACGCGGCACCCTTCTCAAGGCCGTTTCGCAGGCCCAATCCGTAGTGGAACGCCGCAATACCATTCCCATACTTGCGAATGTCCTGATTGAGGCGGAAGGCGATCAGGCGCTGTTTCGCGCGACCGATCTGGATATCGAAGTGGTCGACAAAGCCCCGGCGCAGGTCGAGAAAGCCGGTGCCACCACCGTGGCCGCGACCACCTTGCACGAGATCGTGCGCAAACTGCCCGACGGAGCGTTGGTCACGCTGACCGCGGACAGCGCGGCAGGGCGTCTGACGGTTGAGGCGGGTCGGTCGAATTTCTCGCTGGCGACGCTGCCGAAAGAGGATTTCCCGGTCATGGCGTCGTCGGAGTATCAATCAAATTTCACGGCTTCGGCTGCCCTGCTGCGACGGTTGTTCGACAAGTCGAAATTCGCAATCTCAACAGAAGAGACCCGGTATTATCTGAACGGTGTCTATATGCATGTGGCCGACGGATCCGATGGCGGCAAGGTGCTGCGCTGCGTGGCCACCGACGGCCACCGGCTTGCTCGGATCGATGCCGATTTGCCGGATGGTGCAGAGGGCATGCCGGGCGTTATCGTCCCGCGTAAAACCGTAGGCGAACTGCGCAAGCTGCTGGACGATGATGAAATGGATATCGCGGTTTCGGTCAGCGAAACCAAGGTGCGTTTCGCCACGCCTGATATCACGCTGACCTCGAAGGTCATTGACGGAACCTTTCCCGACTACACGCGCGTTATCCCGCAAGGAAATACGCGCAAGCTGGAAGTGGATGCTGCCGAGTTCGCACAGGCCGTGGACCGGGTGGCAACGGTGTCTTCCGAGCGTTCGCGTGCGGTGAAGCTGCAACTGGATGGCGACAAGCTGGTCCTGTCGGTGAACGCACCAGACAGTGGCGCGGCCGAGGAAGAACTGGCGGTCGCCTATGGTGATGAGCGTCTGGAGATCGGGTTCAATGCCAAATATCTGCTGGAGATCGCGTCTCAGGTGGATCGAGAGAATGCGGTGTTCATGTTCAATTCAGCTGGCGACCCGACCCTGATGCGCGAAGGCAATGACCAGAGCGCAGTTTACGTCGTCATGCCAATGCGCGTCTGATCGCGCGGACGTGCGATGCCTCCGGCAGGAGTATTTTTGAAAAAATGAAGGGAGGGGTCATGGGATTGGCCCTGACCGAGCTTACGGTCTCGCATTTTCGGTCTCACAAGCTGGCGCGGTTGTCTCTGGACGGGCGGCCGGTGGCTATTCACGGGTCGAACGGGGCGGGCAAGACCAATATTCTGGAAGCGGTATCCTTGTTTTCACCCGGTCGCGGAATGCGGCGGGCAAGCGCGGCCGAGATGACGCGGCGGCCCGAGGCGCTGGGCTGGAAACTGTCGGGACTGTTGCAATCGCAGGGTCAGAATTTCGAAATCGAAACCTGGTCTGAGGGTGGTGCGGCACGGCAGGTGAGGATTGATGGAAAATCCGCCACCCAGATTGATCTGGGTAAACTTGCGCGGGTGGTCTGGCTGGTTCCATCCATGGACCGCCTGTGGATTGAAGGGGCCGAAGGCCGGCGCCGGTTTCTTGATCGCATTGCGCTCAGTTTTGATCCGTCTCATGCAGAGGCCTCGCTGGCTTACGAAAAAGCGATGCGCGAACGGAACCGTTTGCTGAAAGAGCAGGTTCGGGACGCGCATTGGTATGCTGCGCTTGAGGGTCAGTTGGCCGAGATGGGGCATCGTATCCACACAGCGCGATTGGCGGCGTTAAGCCATCTGAGGGTGGCGCAGGATCAGGCGGAAACGGCTTTTCCGTCTGCCGAGTTGGAATTGGTGCAAACCGAAGGCGCGATGCCCGAAACGGCAGAGGATCTGCGCGAGGCTTTGAATGAAAGCCGGTTCAGGGACTTGGCTGCGGGTCGGACTTTGGTTGGGCCGCATCGGTCAGACTTGTATGGCGTCTTTGCTGCCAAGGGTGTTCCCGCCAAGGATTGTTCGACCGGTGAGCAGAAGGCGCTGCTGGTTTCATTGATCCTGTCCAATGCCCGAGCTTTGGCTGCAATGGTAGGTGCGCCACCGATCGTTTTGCTGGATGAGGTGGCCGCTCATCTGGACGCGGGTCGGCGCGCTTCACTTTATGACGAGATTTGTGCGTTGGGTGCTCAGGCCTGGATGACGGGCACCGGGCCTGAACTGTTTGAGGAGTTGAGTGACCGGGCCCAGACGCTGATCGTGACCGAAGGCGATGAGGGGTCGGTCGTGGCGGCTTAGGCCGGTTCGTTGACTTTGCGCTCCCACAGGAAACCGCGCATGACTTCATCGACCGGTGTTTTGGCCATGTGGTTGACGTAGTTTGACATGGTTTTTTGTGCAAGGCCCAGCACCACGTCCAGAACCGCACGATGGGAATAGCCCGCGTCGAAGAACGCCTGAAGCTGTTCCTCGGTCGGGTTGCCACGGGTTTCCATCACTTGCAGGGTGAAGCTGCGCAGCGCTTCGAGTTTGGGCGAAGGCAGTGGGGTTTCATTGCGCAGAGCCTGGGAGATTTCGTCTGATACCTTCATCATCTTTGCGATGCCGGTGTGCGCGGGCACGCAGTAATGGCATTCGTTTTCCACATTGATGGTCTGCCAGACGACGGTTTTCTCATCGTTGTCAAAATCGGTCTGCAAGAACAGGCTGTGCAGAACTTGATAGCCTTCAAGGTGCTGTGGGCTTTCTGCCATCACCTTGTGCAGGCCCGGCAAACGGCCAAAAGCGGCCTGGGACTTTTCCAACAGTGGTTTGGATGCTTCGGGTGCGGATTCTATGTCATGAGACGGGAAAGTGGCCATGTCGGAACTCCTGTTTCTGGCGCGATGGGTGGTATTTAGGGTTTCTTGAGTGATCACTCAAGTATATATTTGAGCGAACGTTCAAGAATTGGTGATGCCGATGCCCCGCAAACCCGCATATGATCGCGACGCGTTGATCGAGAAGGCCCGTGACATCTTTTGGCGTCAGGGTTGGGCTGGTACGTCGCTGAAGGACCTTGAACGGGAATTGAAGCTGAAACCCGGCAGTTTCTACGCGGCTTTCGGGTCGAAGGACGCGCTCTATGCGTTGACGCTGGAAAGCTACACGCAAGAAGGTGTGGCGCGCCTGAAAGCCCTTGCTGAAAGACTGGGGCCGAAGGAGGCGCTCAAGGCGCAACCACGTCTGGTCATCGAAGCGGTCGAGAACCCGGCAAAGGCCTGCATGCTGGCAAAGACATATGCCGAGTTGCAGGCGAAGGATCATGCGCTTGCGGATCAGGCCGCGCGTCACATGGCGGAAATGAAGGCGTGTTTCGCCGACCTGTTCCGCAGCGCCCAGGCCGCCGGTGAAATCCGGCCTGAACATGACCCGGATCGGCTGGCGGCCCGGTATCAGTCGGACATTCTGGGGCTTCGGTTATCGGCCGAACGCAAGGATGTCGATGCGCTGGAAATCGCGGCGGATATCGCTTCTGACATCGACCGGTTATGAGGTGGATTCAGATGGGCAGAAAACGACTTGAGCACACACAAAATATTGGGGGATCGCGTGACAATCCCCACCAGAAAACGTATAAGGTACCAAAATAATATAGGTACTGACTGAATGTCCGAAGACGCACAGGCTCCTCAAGAATACGGCGCAGATTCCATCAAAGTTCTCAAGGGTTTAGAGGCCGTTCGCAAACGCCCCGGGATGTATATCGGGGACACGGATGATGGATCGGGCCTGCACCACATGGTGTATGAGGTTGTCGACAACGGAATTGACGAAGCGCTGGCGGGTCACGCCGACCATGTGACTGTGAAAATTCACGCGGATTCCAGCGTTTCGGTCAGCGACAACGGCCGCGGAATTCCGGTTGATATCCACCCGGAAGAAGGCGTTTCAGCGGCAGAGGTCATCATGACCCAGCTGCACGCGGGCGGCAAGTTCGACAGCAACTCTTACAAGGTGTCGGGCGGACTGCATGGCGTGGGTGTTTCGGTAGTAAACGCCCTGTCGGACTGGCTGGAGCTGCGCATTTGGCGCGCGGGCAAAGAGCACGTGGCGCGATTTGAGGGCGGTGAAACAGCAAAGCATCTGAAGGTTGTCGGCGAATGCGGCGATCGTACGGGAACCGAAGTGCGGTTTCTGGCGTCGACCGACACGTTCTCGAATCTCGAATACTCGTTCGAGACGTTGGAAAAACGGCTGCGCGAACTGGCATTCCTGAACTCGGGCGTGCGGATCATCCTGATCGACGAACGCCCTGCCGAGCGGCTGGAGACCGAGCTGTTCTACGAAGGCGGCGTAAAGGAGTTCGTCAAATACCTCGACCGTTCCAAAACGCCGGCCATGCCCGAGCCGATCTATATCAAGGGTGAGCGCGACGATATCGGTGTCGAGATCGCCATGTGGTGGAATGACAGCTACCACGAAACGGTACTGCCATTCACCAACAACATTCCGCAGCGCGACGGCGGGACCCATGTGGCTGGGTTCCGGGGGGCTTTGACCCGGACGATCAACAACTATGCGCAGTCCAGCGGGATCGCGAAAAAGGAAAAGGTCAGCTTCACCGGCGATGATGCGCGCGAAGGTTTGACCTGCGTATTGTCGGTGAAAGTGCCCGACCCGAAATTCTCGTCCCAGACCAAGGACAAGCTGGTTTCCTCCGAGGTCCGCCCGGCTGTCGAAGGTCTGATGAACGAAAAACTGGCCGAGTGGTTCGAAGAAAACCCCAACGAGGCCAAGAATATCGTCGGCAAGATCATCGAGGCTGCGTTGGCCCGGGAAGCTGCGCGTAAGGCACGCGAGCTGACCCGACGCAAGACGGCGATGGATGTGAACTATCTGGCGGGCAAGCTGAAGGATTGTTCCGAGAAGGATCCATCGAAAACCGAAGTCTTCCTGGTCGAGGGTGACTCGGCTGGTGGTTCCGCCCAGACCGGCCGGGACCGTCTGACGCAGGCGGTTCTGCCCCTGCGGGGGAAAATCCTGAACGTCGAACGCGCCCGGTTCGACCGGATGCTATCGTCTCAGGAAATTGGCAACCTCGTCATGGCGCTGGGTACGGGCATTGGCCGCGATGAGTTCAACATCGAAAAGCTGCGCTACCACAAGATCGTCATCATGACCGATGCGGATGTGGACGGCGCGCATATCCGGACCCTGTTGCTGACCTTCTTCTATCGGCAGATGCCTGAGCTGATCGAGGGCGGGTACCTCTATATCGCGCAACCGCCGCTGTACAAGGTTTCCCGCGGAAAGTCAGAGGTTTACCTGAAGGATCAGGCCGCTCTGGATGACTATCTGATCAATCAGGGCGTCGAAGGCGCGGTTCTGAAACTCGGCTCGGGTGAGGAAATCATCGGTCAGGACCTGACCCGCGTGGTGGATGAGGCGCGTCAGCTGAAACGTGTGCTGGATGCGTTTCCAACGCATTACCCGCGTCATATTCTGGAACAGGCCGCCGTTGCAGGAGCCTTTGTGCCTGGCGCTGTTGATGCTGACCTGCAAGGTGTGGCTGACAAAGTCGCCGCACGGCTGGATCTGATCGCGTTGGAGTACGAACGCGGTTGGCAGGGTCGTATCACACAGGATCACGGCATCCGGCTGGCCCGTATCCTGCGCGGTGTCGAAGAGGTTCGCACGCTGGACGGCCCGATGCTGCGCTCGGGCGAGGCGCGCAAGACCGGCAGCTTTACGCAGAGCCTGCAAGAGATCTACAACTCTCCGGCCACTTTGAACCGTCGTGATCGCAGCCAGATGATCCACGGTCCGCTGGACTTGTTGCGCGCCATTCTGGAAGAGGGTGAAAAGGGCTTGTCCTTGCAGCGCTATAAAGGCTTGGGTGAGATGAACCCTGACCAGCTGTGGGAAACGACACTGGACCCGGATGCGCGGACGCTGCTGCAAGTGCGCGTGGATGACATGGTCGAGGCGGATGATCTGTTCACCAAGTTGATGGGTGACGTTGTGGAACCTCGTCGGGAGTTCATCCAGAAAAACGCCTTGAGTGTTGAGAATCTGGATTTCTGATCATGTGTAGGTTTGCGAATAACACTTCGCGCACCCCATAAGTTTGCATAGTTTGCCCATAGTTTTGCGCTGCGCGATTGTCTGCCTTAGCGATGAATTCAATCAGTTTTTGGCTTAGTCGTTGCGGTTATGGTCCTTTGCGTTGCTCGATCACGCAAAGGGCCTTCCTAAGGAACCTTGGGTTCCATGCGGCCTTTTTGCTTGGATTCTCGCGAACGTCTGCGACGCGCAGAAAGCAGACTTTGCAAAGTTTCGCGGACGGCCCTTTTCAAGTTTTATGAAGTCTACTTTGATGCCGCACTGGGGCGATTCGAAGCTGCCGTTCGTTGCATGCGCAAATACTAGTGCCTGAATTTTCTGCCTCCACGGCACTATGCACTATAAGTCTATCTCCATCTGTCAGGACGACTGAACGCCAGCAACGAAAAAACACCGCACTGCGCAATCGGGAACAAAGTCGCGGCAGAGCTGATGAAATTGCCAGACGCGTTCAGCCCGTTTGTGTGATCAAAGGGCGGAAAATCTAGGCGCGAGTGTGGACACTCCCGATAGCACAGCACAAACCCATGGACTTTCTTTGTGAACGAGCTGACCTGGGCGAGAGGCCACCAAAACTCAGAAAATAGGATGCAATCCTACGGACGCAACCAACGCGACATAGCAATCACTATATCCTTAGTTGCCAGAAAGATTGGAGATTTCCGATTTGCGGTTAAACTGAATTATGAAAGCGATCACAGGGAAGCAAATGAGAACTTGGCTGTTTAGGATAATTGGACTCGTTGCGCTACTCGCTTTTGCAGCAATCGCTTTTGTTTGGTTGCTACTTGCTGCGCCGTTGTTCTCAGATATGCGACGCAACCTTGTGGAAAAGGCTCTTTCGGAACAAATTGGGCAGCCGCTTCTGGTCAACGACGATGTGAGCGTCGCACTAGGTCGCATTACCCACATCTATGTCGGCGGCGTGGTCATCCCGAGCGAGACACTGCCAGAGACCTCTCTTGCAGAATTGAAACTGCTTGAACTGGAACTGGACGTTGCCGCCTTGGCCAACGGACGTCTGCACTTTGACAACCTTTTGGTGGACGGTCTTCAGGCTAACTTTCTTACAGCCACGGATGGGACAACAAGCTGGCGAAAAAGCCGACCAATGCCAACGCCTCAAACCAACGGGTCGCTTGCAGAGGACAATCAGGATGCTGAGGCCGAACTCGAAACGTCCGAAGTTGGTGGCAAAGAAAACAGTGGGATTCTTACTTTTCTCAGCGACAAGAACGTCAATTTCACATCAATCGGGTTAAACATCGACGACAGGGTCTCGGGCTTCTCATTTGTGTTTGACCTTCAGTCGCTTGCGCTTGAACAAGTAGATAACGGAAAAAGAACAAAGGTCTCTGGTTCCGGCTCGGTCAACGGTCAAGGTTTTGAAATCAAGGGCGACTATCCCCATGACGCGCCGTTTACGACGAGAGCCAACTTTGGAGAAATGACTGTCCGCTACGATGGCGAGCCATTCGCGGAAGACGAAGGTGGCGGTTATCGGGCTGTCCTGGAGATGGATACTGGCGAATTCGGTGACTTTCTCGATGTCATGGGATTGGAACGCGTTCTGGAAGGTAATGGCCAGTTGCAAGCTGAGCTTGTGTCTCAGGACGCCCTAAAGATCGAAGCATTTACTACAACCGTAAGCCTTGAAGATGGGCAAAAACTCGAAGCTGAAGGTTCGATAGATGACCTCTATACAGCTAAAGGCGTCGATCTGCTTTTCAATACGCGCCTTCACCCAGAGGGGCAGCCGCCTCAAGCAGCAAAGAGTATCCAAGATCTGAAGTTCACTGGCTTTGAAATGCATATGGTTGGATCCCTCGCCTCCTTCGAATTCGAGAAGCTACTGTTCGAAACCAACGCCTTTGACCAAGGGCTGGACGTGATCGGCCCAGCCTCTATCGAGAGCATTCGCCGCATGCCGGATGGCCGCCTCGCGATGTTGGGCATTACCTTGCAAGCCGGCCCAATTGAGGAGCCGGTGCTAAAAGCCCAAGGCGAAATACTCGACCTGCTTCAGCTTCAGGACGTGAGCTTCGATGGCATGCTGAATGGGCCTGCCAAGTTGATTTTGCCCGATCTCGACGAAGGTTTTGTCGACCAGTTTGGCGGTATTAAGGCGGACTTCAGCATATCCAATGCGGGAGGCCCGGTATCACTAAATAGGTTCAACGCGACCAGCTATGACACCGATCTTTGGGCGCTCGACCTTGCGTTGTCGGTCAATGAGCTCAAAGGGCTGGCCGGGCTTGATTTCGACGTGAACCTGGATGTGGGCGATGGTGCTCAATTTCTGAACGCGCTCAACCTGCAACCTATCGAAATTGGCGCACTCGGCATTGATGCTGAAACCTCAAAGCAGGGCGAGGACTTTAATGCTGCAATCGAGTTCGAAGCTGGCTCCTCGCAGCTTCTAGCGGCTTTCGATGCAAAATTTCCGGATGGCTCTTCTGTTATTCGCGGCAACGTTACCAGCGAGAGGCTCGATCTCAACGACCTGAAGAACCTGACTGCCGTGCTGGACCAATTGAAAAGCCTGGTAGGGGAAACCCCAAAAGAACCTGAAGCCGAAGTTCAGCCTTTGGTTTTGTCGAAGGAGACAAACGTCCAGCCCCTGGTGTTGCCAAAGGAAAAAGGGAAGCCTGCCGATCTTCTGGATGTGCAACGCGTGCTGCGAGAAGCTGACGTCGAGGTACAGATCGAATTCAAAGAGATTGTAGGCCAGCAAGTCGTAACATCTGTTTCCAGCCAATTGTCTGCAAAAGACGGAACCGTGGATTTCGGACCTCTTCAGATGGCTTATGGCGGCGGAACCTTCAGCCTGCGGGCGGTCATGGATCTGATTGACTCACCTGATTGGCTTTCATTGTCGGGGTCGACCTCAGGGTGGGAGTTCGGTGAGATCCTTGATGAGTTAGGGATTGGAATTGATGCCTACGGGCGTTTGAGTGGTGAATTCAACGTTTCGGGCAGTACCGCCTCGGGCAAGGCCTTCATCAACTCCATGCGCGGCAAAGCGTCTTTGTCGATGTCGCAAGGTTACATTAGTACCAGTCTTCTTGAGTTGGCCGGGCTAGGTATTTTCCCTTGGCTGTTTTCAGAAGAGTTCAGACAAGGCTACACCGACATCACTTGCGTGGTTGCTCCGGTTGATATTCAGGCCGGGCGGGTCAGTTCAAACTCCATCGTCATTGAAACAGCATCTGTTCAGTTGGTGGCCAGGGGACAAGTGGACTGGCTGAACGATACGATTGCAATACGAGCGGAGCCACGGCGCGTGGGCAAACCCCTTTCCCGCAGCGCTTGGCCGTTTGATGTGACAGGTAAGCTTTCATCACCGAAGTTCAAGCTGGACGTGGGTGGGTCTAGGAACAAGGCTCCAGAGGGCGCTGATGCAATGCCAGTAAACAGGCAACCTTGCGTGCCAGACATCAACCAATTGCAGTAATCGGTCGCGACCTAATTCTTCAGCGGATCTGGCTGCTCCGCCTGACACGCCAGAACGGCCTCAATGGCTTTTGCGGATCCGCTTAAATCGAGTTCGACTTCGGCTCCGCTTTCGCCAATGATCGTAACGCTTTGGCGTTTTCCAAACTCGGTTACAAATGCCGGATTGTCGAAAAATGCGTAGCCACCGGGCACGCCATTCTTGTAGACACCTACGGCCTCACCTTCGAACTGCGCATCACCAAAATCAAATCTTACTATGCCTGTCGCACCGTCCTCGACTTGAACCCAGGCCGGATTGTAGGCGGCAAAAAAGCCGCCAGCCTGGTTTGGTGCAGCGCCAATTTCTACTGTCATATCGTCTTCAAAGGCTCTCCACGCGAGACAACCGTTGCCTTTTTCTGGATCGATGAGAATTGCCCAGTCGCCGGACTCACCCCACTGTTCCATCCCGGCTGCGTGAACAAACCCAGGCAGAAGCACTGCAGTTGCGGAAAGTACCCACTTGATCATCCGGAGCCTCGCTGAGTTCTGAAGATTTCTTGTTTGATTCTAATCATTGCTCAATATCAATCAATCCAATCCGACGACGGCGGTGTTGCGTTTTTGAAGTTTCATAGATGACCCTGACGAGTTGTTAGTCAGATATGTGAGCAAGCTCACACTCAATCAGCTGAAGGTATTTTGGGTTCCGGTGGGTCAGCGATGTAAGACGGAGTCATTATTTGAGTTTCGTTTTCATTAAAAACATCGACAATGTTCTCGCGAAGATCCAACAAAATTTTGGTAAACTCGATCCACGAGAAGTGTACGCGTTGATTTCATAGTTGATCGCGTAATCTGCCAACTGGGTCCAAAGCACAAATGGCTCTGGGCTCTTTCTCAACCCTTGCGTTCGGTGTGCCGCCTCAATCAGCATCGCTTTGATTTTCTTGGGAGGCTCCTCGTAGCCAATCCCCACCGTCGTGTGCACCATTAGCCCCCGGCCATCCACTTTTCGTGAGTAGTTCACAACTTCGGAATTGAGCAGCTGGGCATTTGGAATACATATCATCTCGTTTTTGATCGATTTGATGAGTGTTTCCTTCAGTTTGATCTCTGTTACGTCGCCGATCTTGTCACCGACCTTAAGCCACAGGAGCTGGTTTGTTCGATGGGTTCTCTGTGGCACGCAAACTTATGGGCAAATCGTGCAAAGTTATGCATAAACAAAGCGCAGAGTTATGGGCAATCTTCCAAGATTTTCTTCAATGAAATCAATGTTGGGAATGCAGCGTAATGAGCGGACCTACACATGCGTAGGTGCGCGCATAGCACTGCGGATACCCCATAGTTTTGCGGTATCCGCCCATAGTTCTGCGGGTTAGTTGGTTGGTTTTGAACGGGTGGCTCGGCGTTGGCGTGTCTTCATCGAATCGGCCATACTGCCATGCAGGCGGGCCTGCTCAAATCGAAAAGTGGCTACAGGGAAGCCACCCGATATCTACCTGATGGTACATCGCCCGCCGTTCTTCATGGGAAGCAAGCTCGGTGTGAAGCTGGAATGGCGCTTGAGGAAAACAAAGAACTCGCCCAAGGGCGAGGCACTGGCCAGGCATCTTCTGGCAGAGTGGGATCTGGAACTTGGTCGGTTGATCGTCTTGATGAAAGCCGGGTTTCATTGGATCGTGGGCTCTACTTCTCCTGCCGCCCCGGCGATCAAGACAGGGTCACGGTGAGAATTTTCATGAAATGGCTCAAATCGTTTTAAGCTCTGGTTCCGGCCCAAGCCTCGGGAATGCCGTTATTGGTCAATGCCTTGCGAAGGCCCGTCTGGATTGCATATCGGAAATTGCAAGCCTGCTTGCGGGGCCTCTATGGGCTGCAATCGGTCACTGTGTCAAAACAGGCAACTTAATCCTTTGGATCTTTCCAGATGGACCCTTTGGCAAGTCTTGCAACAAGTGCACCTTATCAGGTGATTTGAAGGCACCCAGCCGTTGGACGCATATCGCGATGAGTTGGTCGGATGAAACGCTTGACCCGGTTCGCAATTTGACGGCGGCCTCGACGCGTTCACCGTAGGTTTTGCAAGGGCGTGCAAATGCGGCAGCCTCGATCACGTCAGGGTGCGAATATAGAGCTTCGTCGATTTCACGAGGGGCGATATTTTCTCCGCCCTTTATGATCAGCTCTTTCAAACGGCCGGTCACGAAGAAGTACCCGTCTTCGTCCATATGCCCTAGGTCTCCGGTGCGCAGCCAGCCATCGGGCGTGAATGTCGCGCGCGTGGCATCCGGGTTCTTCAGATATTCTCTCATCAAATTGGGGCCGCGTACGGCGATTTCGCCCTTGGTGTTTGGCGGCAGGGGGGTCAGATCTGCCGACAGGATACATGCCTCGTTGCCGTAAGCTTTGCCCGGCGACCCAATCTTGCGGACGCCCGGCGGCAGCGGGTTGGACAAAATCTGTGCGGCTGTTTCCGTCAGGCCCATTGTTTCGACGATGGGGACTTCAAAACGGGTTTCGAACGCGGTTTGTACATCTGGTGCAAGCGGCGAGGATGCCGAGCGGCCGAAACGAAGGCGTGCTCTGGTTTCCTGCGCGGGTGTCAATTCGGAATGCAGCAAGTGCGAAATGATGGTCGGCACCACCGAAAACCACGTGGTTTTGGCGCTCTGGCACTGGTCCCAGAATTTGCGCGTTGAAAACTTTTCGGCCACGGCCAGGGAACCGCCGGAAACAAGCGCGCTCAGCACGGTCACGCAGAGCCCGTTGATGTGATAGATCGGAAGCACGCAAAGACCACGATCCGCCGGTGTCAGCTTGTGCGCAACGGTAGGGGTCCATCCGCCTGCCAGCAGGCTGAAGTGACTGTGCACGACCCCCTTCGGGCGACCGGTTGTCCCTGAGGTATACATGAGCAGCGCGTCGTCATTGGGACCAAGCGCATGGAGATCAGGGGCCTTATCGAAACGAGAGGCTGAATACCGCGTCATCTCTTTGGGGCGAACTCTGTCGAACAGATCGGCCTGCGCGTCGCCGACGAACGCAATTCGTGCGCCGCAATGGCCCAGCGCATATCCAATGGCCTCGTCCCCGGCGACAAGGTTTATGACCGTTGCGCGGAACCCGCCATAGAGCACGCCGTAAAGGCATTCGATCGCCTCGCGCCCATTTGGTTGAAGGATGGCAACGCTGGCCCCCTTGTCCAATCCCTGCGCGGTCAGATTTTCGGCCAGTTTTCGTGCCCGATCCCTCAGGGATGACCAGGTTAGCGCAGCTTCTCCGTCGAAAAACAGATAAGCATCACGATCACCGATGGTGCTTGCGCGTTCGTCCAGCCAGCTGCGGATTGTCCCTCCTGGGGGCGTCTGATCGTCCATACTCATGTCCCCGCATCAGCCCAATAATCCGCGAAGATATCTTCGACGGAAGGTTCGATTGCCGGGATTTCACGGATGACTTTGGTGCTTTGGACAAAGTGTTTCCAATGCAGGTTCTCATCAATCGCATTGCCACCCCAGCTGCCACACCCCATCGAAAGCGAGAAAGGCATGCCGTTGTTGAATGACCCTCCGGTCGCAAAGGTGTGAGCCTGATTGACGATTACGCGGCAGGTGGGCATCGAGGCACCCAACGCCACCGCACGGGCATCATCGGCGGTGTGTATCCCGATGGAATGCCCCGCGCCCTGATACCGCAAGATTTGAGCGGCTATGGCTTGGGCGTCCTCGAAATCGTTTGCACGATAGAGCGCAGCCACGCGGCTTAGTTTCTCACCCGAAAGCGGATGATCCGGACCGATCCCCTTGGTTTCAACTGCAAGGAACCTTGTGTTTTCAGGCACCTGACCAACCATGCCCAGTGCCTTGATCATCTTGTCGGCGTCCTGTGCGATCACTTCGCGGCTCAGATGCCCATCCGGCCAAAGCTTTGAGACGATCTGGTTTTCGTCCTTCACCAATGCGCCTCCTTCATCGGCAAGGGCTGCGACGAAATCATCATAGATTGCGTCGACGGCGATGATTGCGTTCTCGGACGAACAGGAGGTCGCATTGTCGAAAGTCTTGGAGGCCGTGATCTTCCGGGCAGCGGCCTTCAGGTCAGCTGTCTCATCGACGATCACGGTGACATTGCCCGCACCGACGGCCACCGCAGGGGTGCCGCATGTCTGTGCGCGGTGCACATTGTTTTGACTGCCGGTGCAGATCACCCGGTCGCAGAGCTCCATCATCGCCTGAGTCTTGGCCTTGGAACCCGGCGGGGGAATCATCTGGACCAGATCGTGATCCAGCCCCAGTTTGTCGAACTCGGCATGAATGTAACGCAAAAGCAGCTCGCAGCTTGCAACGCCTTTGGGTGACGGGGCGACAACAACCGAGTTGCCGCATTTCAACGCGTTGATGACGTTGTTGGCGGGTGTGGCTGCCGGGTTCGTCGACGGCACCACGGCGCCAATCACCCCGATTGGGCGCGCAATCTCGGTGATGCCGGTACTTGCATCCTCATGGATGATCCCATGGGTTCTGACGTCTTTTATGTCGCGCATCAGGCCAAGGGTCTTGCGATGGTTCTTGATCACCTTGTCCGGCACGTTGCCCAGTCCTGTCGTCTTGACCGCAAGTTCGGCCAAAGCCCTGTTGCGTGAAGGCTCCATGATCGCCCAGGCGGCGGCAGCTGCTGCGCGGTCATAGCGCGTCTGGCTGGCGCCGGTTTCGTATTCTTTCTGAGCGGTGCGCGCACGGGTCATGATCAAACTGACTTGGGCGATGTCATCATGTGCATTCATCATTGAATTCCTATTGGTGGGGACAGGGCGGAAACCGCCCCATCCTGTGCCACTGCTCAAATCGTTACAGACCGGCCAGAAGCTCTTGCAGGGTTTCCTGACGTGCGGCCCACATCTGTTGAACCTCTTCGCGGGTCATGACGTGCATGGGTGATCCACCGGCTTTCATTTTTCCTGCCACCCGCGCGTTTTTGAACATTTCCGGGACTGTAGCGGCCAGTTTGTCGATGACCTCTGGCGGGGTGCCCTTGGGGACCATGACGCCGCGGAAATTCACGCTGGCATTGTCGATGTCAAAGCCTTGCTCTTTCAGTGTGGGGACGTCCGGCAGGAACGCGCTGCGTTCCAGATCGAACACGCCAAGGATTTTGACATTTCCGGCTTCCTGTGCGCGGAACGCATCGGACAGGTTGTTCACGCCGCCCATGACGTCGCCTGCAATCACGGCTTTCATGGCCGCCGCACCGCCGCCCTTGGTCGGGATGTACGCCATTTTGACCCCGGCTTCCTTCTCAAGCTGCAAAGCGGCGATGTGGTGCCCGACGAACAGGCCCGCACCCGAAAAGGTCAGCTTCCCCGGGTTTTCCTTGGCATAGTTCACCACCTCCTGCATGGAATTGAAGGGGCTGTCCTTGGCCACGACGAATACCGCAGGATCCGCCCCCCAGTTGGCGATGGGCTCAAAGCTGTCTGCCGAGTATTCAACGCCGCCCTTGATCGACTGGGCGATGAAATGCGGGATGTTGTAAGCCGCCAGCGTATAGCCATCAGCTTCGGCCTGTGTCGCAAACCAGTTCCAGCCGACACGGCCACCGGCCCCCGGCTTGTTGATGATCGCGATGGGCATTCCAAGCGCGTCTTCATTTCCCGCAGTCATGGTGACGATGCGCGCCTGAAAGTCGGTGGCGCCACCCGCACCGTAACTGACCATCATCATGATCGGGCGTTCGGGGTAGTCCTGCGCGACGGCCGCGCCACCGGTCAGGGACATCAGCGCCAGTGCAGCGCCTGCCAGTAGATGTTTCATTTCAGATCCTCCCTTGGATTTGCGTAAGCCGCTTTTCGCGCGGTCTTTTTCAGAAAAATACTTCTCGTGGCGTGTAAACTTTGAGGAGCATGGCGAAGAGCCCATACATTACGGCCAAATACCCGATCGTGATGATCACACGCCTGGTCCAGGTTTTGATTTCGCCATGCGGTGCAGGGTCATAGAAGCTGAGCAGCAAGAAGAATGTGATCGTTCCGGCGGTGTAAAACCCAAGCGCCTTGGCGGCCCAAAAGATGTAGATGAGCGCGATAATCAGTCCTGGCAGAAGCCAAATGAAATCCTTGCGCGAGACGCCGTTGCCCACCTTGGTCCAGCCCAGAAGCGCCTTGGCAAACGTCCACAGGGCCAGAACGACAAACACAGTCGAAATCAGGCGTGGGAACAAGAAAGCTTCGGCCGGTTGCTGGGTATAGCTGACCCATGCCACCCAGATCCCGACGGCAGCAATGACACCGGACGCCACAATATGTTGCGCGCGTGGAAGACTGACGGAACTCATGCCATGATCTCCTCTTTTGATGTGTAGCGACGATTGCGAAGCTCCATCCAGACCGAATAGGCGATCGAAGCGATGACGATTGCGATCAGAACGATATTCAGCGTTCCGGTCAGGAAATAGCTGGCCATCCCTTCGCTGGCCCCTGCAATCATCGAACCTTGAATGAAGTTCGCCTCGGCAATCGGGCCAAGGATCAGGCCAAGCACCAGTGGCGCAGCTGAAAAGCCAAAACGCTCAAGAAAGTACATCATGATGCCAAGTGCCGCCATGACATAGACGTCGCCCATGCTGGACTGTACCGAATAGCTTCCGAAGACAGCCAGGCCCAGAACAACTGCGGCCATGACGCTCTGCGGTACCTGCGCCACCCGGGCGGCAAGGCCCGCGACATAAAGACCGAAGATGCACATCAACACCTGCCCGATCAGCATCGAATTTATGAAGGTCCAGGCAACATCCGGGTGGTTGTCGAAAAGGTCCGTGCCGGGAAAAATCCCGTGGATCAACAGGCCGCCCAGCAGCACCGCCGCAGTCGGCGACCCCGGGATCGAGAGCGTCAAAAGCGGAACAAGGCTGGGGCCGACCATGGCGTTGTTCGCGCTTTCCGCTGCGATCACGCCTTCGCTGTGGCCCTTTCCGAATTTCTCGCGCTCGGGACTGAACTTCTTGGTCTGGTCATAGGCGACCAAACCCGCGATCTGTCCACCGACGCCCGGGATCAGCCCGATGACCGAGCCGGTAATGGTGCCGATGCTCAGCGCCCTCGGGCGGCGCAGAAGCTCACGCACCGCATCCATGATCGAGTGCTTTTCGACTTCGATCACTTCGGCATTTGCCGTGTTGCGGCCCTTGGCGAACATGGTCAGGACCTGAGGAATTGCAAAAAGCCCGATGAGCGCGGCGATGATGTTGATGCCGCCACCAAGCGCCGGGTGGAAGATGAACCGTTGCGCGCCCATGATGTCATCGAACCCAATGGTCGCAAGCCAAAGACCGATGCATCCCGACAGCAACCCTTTGACAACGGATGCACTATCCAGCGATCCAATGACGGTTACGCCCAGGATGGCGAGCCAGAACAGGTGGCTTGGTCCAAAGGCCAACGCCCATTGCGCAAGAACCGGTGTCAGGAAGATGAGCAGAAGCACTCCGATCACCCCCCCAACGGCAGACGCCAGAAAGCTCAGCTGCAACGCCTGTGCGCCCTTGCCCTGCTTGGCCATCGTATGCCCATCCAACGTCGTGGCGATGTTTGCGGGCGCTCCGGGAATTTTCAAAAGGATGGCGCTGACCGCGCCGCCGGCGACCGTCGAGGTATAGGCCGCGCCAAGAAGGATCAGCCCCTGAACGGGTGCCAGATGAAACGTGAATGGGATCAGCAGGGCCACGGCCATGGTGGGTGACAGTCCGGGGGTTGCCCCCAAAATCAGCCCGCCAATCGTTCCCAGGAGCAACAGCCCGAACGAGACCGGTGTGAAGACATCTCCGAAGTAATACAGAAATTCCACGTTGCATCCCTGTGTTTGTTTGCGCGTTGACATTTTAGGCTAAGAGATGAAAATAGTTTTGCAAATGTTTTCATAAATAGCCTCGATCGAATGAAAGTTGTGAATAAAAAACATATGGATAAGCCGGATATTGTCGCTGTCGCAAAGGCTTCCGGTGTTTCCATCTCGACGGTTTCGAGAAGCTTCAATCACCCGGAATTGCTCAAGCCGGCGACTCGGAAAAAGATTGACCGGGCGGTGCAGAAGCTTGGTTATATTCGCAACCGAGCCGCGCAAGTCATGCACGGCCGACGCAGCGGAACTGTCGGGCTGGTGGTTCCGACAATCGACAACGCCATCTTCGCTGAACTGATCCAATCCTTTTCGGATGGGCTGGACCAGCATGGTTTCACGATGTTGATTGCTTCGCACGGGTTCGATCTGGAGCGCGAATACAAGATGCTGCGCAAACTGATGGAGCATCGCGTTGACGGGCTTGCGCTTATCGGGCTTGAACACTCGGAATCGACGTATCAATTGATCGAACAACAGGGTGTTCCGACGATTGCAATCTGGAACTATGACGATGAAGCGCGATTGTCTTGCGTGGGTGTTCAGAATTCTGAAGCTGGCCGTTTGTCCGCACGCCACTTGCTGGATTTGGGACACCGCGACATAGGTTTGATCTTTCCCGACCCTGCCGGGAATGATCGCGCATATGACCGGTTGCACGGCGCCTTGGAAGAATTGGGATTGGAACGGATCGAGGTTCCCGAACAATGGCGCCTGGAAGCCCCCTATAGCATTTTGGAAGCCAAACGCGCCTGCATAAGCTTGTTGGATCATTCACCACGTCCTACCGCTATTTTATGCGGCAATGACATTATCGCTCAGGGCGTGCTGTACGCAGCAAAACACTGCGGTGTGCGTGTTCCTGAAGACCTGTCCGTCATGGGAATCGGAGATTTCAAAGGCTCAAGCGAAATCGAACCGTCCCTCTCGACCATTCGCATCCCAGCCAAGCGCATTGGCGCCCTGTCCGCAGAATTGATCACAAGCATTGTCGCAGAGCATTCCGAAAAGATCACGACGACCAAGTGCGACCTGAAAGTGCTGACCAGGGCATCGACGTCCACCCCATCAGGAGCGCCGTCCAGATAAATCTCGGGACTTCCTTAACCGAAACAAGTTCCGAGACCTGTATTTTGGACCGGGCGGTGTCGAAACATCAGCGCCGAAAGTCTGTTCTTCTGGTTTGTTGCCAATCAAATACCGATTTTGAGAAGGTCGGTATTCCGCGTCGACCGTGTTTTGCGCTTGTCGAAATACGCTCAAAGAAGTCCCTTGACCGAACATCTGGATCGCAGCATCGCCCATGACTCTTGAACGTTCGGCGCGGGGCTGTTCCGAGGCCACTTGATCTCTCTTAAGCGGCCAATCCATCAATCTTCGATCAGTGAAGAATCGTCGCCGTCGTTCGATGTTCTTTCGCGGCTTCCTGTCTTTCTGGATCGCCGTGGGCTCTTGGGAACATGGTCGTCGTTCAACGCTTTTTCGACCAGCCAAGTCGCGTGGTGATCCGGGAAACCATATGGGTTTCAATGCGCCCTTTCTGGATATGAAAAACCGTTGGCCGTCGTCCCACTTCTGACAAAAGTCTTCTTGGTCGTTGATCAGATATGATGGGGCTGACCCAAAGGCTGACAAAGCTCGGATTACTTTGGCGTCGAACTTGAGATCAAGAAGAGTTTCGGCCGAAATCTCATAGTCGACAATCAAACTGTTGGTGACGACAAGCAGCTTACCGTTGATCAGATGAACCCATTCCTCGACGGGATTCCCTTTTCGCTTCACAAAAAGGGAGCAAGAAGCTGAGGCCCTTGATCAAATCCGACGGCAAGGGAAACCTCTCTTCTCCCAGTCAAATCGACTGGACAGGCTGAGAGTACGGAATCGTGTTTTTCCACCTACTGAGCAAAGATGCCCCCTGTACGGCGGAACGCTAAAGCCCTGATGTAGCGGGATTTTGGCGCACCCTGGAAATTTTTCACTGAGTCGCCGGCACGTTTAAACGACGGGGCAACGAAACCGCGAACGTTAGAAAAACGTTTGAAAATTCGAAACGCACATCGCCAGCGATGCGAAATTATTTGTTCATTTTCAATGATTTCAAGTGGTGCCCCCACACGGACTCGAACCGCGGACCTACTGATTACAAATCAGTTGCTCTACCAGCTGAGCTATAGGGGCACTGGCTGTCGATTACTTCCTCTGGCAGTGGACTGCAAGCCTGAATTTTAGCCCAAACTTAGACATTGCCCGATTTCCTGAGAACGTGCAAAAAACGCTGAATTCATCCGTTGCAAATATCTCGCGTGTGGTAACGGACGCGGCTATGCAGAAAAGCCAAGGGGTAAAGGAAAAAATGCAGGTTGCCATCCACGCCGGTGTTGCCTTTTCGGATGAAGGGCTGGTGATGTCCTCGCTTGGTGCGAACAGGAGCGTACTGGCCAAGTACCGAACTGCGGTTCTGGGGCCGCGTCGGTCCCGGCTATTCGTCAAAGTGATGTCTGAATCGATTCTGCAGGATGTATCTGATGCAGACGCACGAAACAGATTGTCCGAGCTTGTTGCCGGAAACCAGAATCTGGACCGCGTTGTTGTGTCGAGCGACAAGTTCTTTGGCCCCAGGCGCACCGCGCTGCAAGACGGCCAGATCTATCCGTTTGCGGGGAATAGAACGGCCCATGCGGACACTCTGCTGGACGGCGTGCAGGTTCAAGTGTTTGCAGGGCTGGTGAACCCCGGGGTTTTTATCGCAAAGATTCTGGCCTCGATCCATGAGGACCATCGGCGGGACATTCTGGCCAGCACCGATTTAAGCTGCCTCAGCTGGCTTGGCATGATCGAAGACCTGCGGGATCTTGCGCCTCAGGTTCAGCTCACCTTGTGGGAACACGAGAATTCGCCGCTTATCTGGGGCGATATCATCCGCGCCATAGCGGGATTGCCTGATGAGGCTGTGCTTCATGAAGAGTTTGCATTCCTGTCCTCACTTTTGACAGAAGCCGGACAACGTCATGTATTGGACATCGTGAGAAAAGGGGACGCCATCGATCACGACCGCCGACGCGAAGAGATGGCAAATATTCTGGACGAATACGCCCGACCGGAGCAGATCGAAGAAGAGCTCGACTTGCCGGGCTGGAATTCCGATATAGTTGAAGCGTTCACAGAGCTTTACGAGCAAGATCTGGCCACGATCCGGTCCATGCCGGACGTCCGTGTTTTGCAAATCTGATCGATTTGCGCAGTTTCGTTGGATTGGGTGCATAACTGCGCGAAGGAAACTTTTTCGACGATTCAAGCGTGAGGGCAGGAACGCATGCCAATTTGGGGCCCTGCCGAATATCAGGCCAGGAACTGGTGGTCTTGCGGCGACGCGTTGATATGTAAAATCCGGCCGATCAACGGATTAATCTGACGGACCATGGCGTTCGACCAAATCGATCATCCGGTTTGCCGCGGAATGGCAACATCTGACCGGTTCAATTGTTTGGCGCAATTCATCAGGCAGCAAAGTAGTCTCGCAATATCCCGTTGAACAGCTCGGCTTTTTCCAGATGCGCCGCATGTGCAGAGTTTGGTATCACCGCGAGGTTTGCATTCGGGATGGATTGCCACAACTGTTCCGTCTGACTCCATGGGTAGGTGCGATCACGATCCCCCCAGATAATCAGCGTCTTGGTCTTGATTGCCGGCAGGTTTTCAGCGCCGCTCCAGGAATGCATCGCATCCAAACCAGCGAGCATGGCCTTCAGGTTGCTTTTCTGGGCTATCGTGGCGCAAAGTTCATATTCCAAAGCATTTTCGCGTTCGAGAAACCAGGTTGCCGCAATCCGTCGCGCCGTCACTTTCGGCCCGTCTGCACAGGCACGGGTTTTCGAGGTGTCGATGGTCTCAAACCGCCCGGGCAGCACACCGACGGAGCCGGTGCCATAAAGAACCAAACGGTCAACACGCTCGGGCGCGCGCGCAACCATTTCCTGCGCGACCATTCCACCCATCGAGTGACCAACCAGGTGGAATGTCTCGATGTCGCGCGCCTTCAGCTCATTCAGCGCCCAGTCCGCGAATCCCGAGATGCTGCAAAACGCGTCACGTTGCGCATTTTCGCCAAAACCCGGCAGATCCAGCGTGATGACATCGTAACCTTTCAGGGCCTCGACCTGCCGCTGCCATTGCCGACTGCCGCCCAGAAACCCATGAACAAACACGATGGGTGTCATTTCCGGCCGCCCTGTACAATCCGATCGAGGATCATGGCACAGAACAGGATTGAGAACCCCGCAAGAATACCCTGGCCCACATTCGCGTATTGCAACGCTTCAAGAACATCCTCGCCCAGCCCTTTGGCACCGATCAGAGACGCAACAACAACCATTGCCAGTGACAACATGATTGTCTGATTGATCCCCGCCCGGATCGACGGGCTTGCCAGCGGCAAGTCGACTTTGGTGAGCAGGTACCATTTGTTGGCGCCGAAACTGATCGCCGCCTCGCGTACGCTTTCGGGCACGCCACGCAAGCCGAGAACGGTCAGGCGCACCACGGGCGTACCACCGAAAATCATCGTGACCACAACCGCCGCCGGCTTGCCGACACCAAAAAACGCGATCACGGGGACCATGAAAACAAAGGCGGGCATGGTTTGCATGAAATCCATGATCGGCTGGATGAAAGCGTAGAACCGAGGGCGACGCGCCGCGAACATGCCCAGTGGAATTCCGATGACAATCGACAGGCATGCCGCTGTCCCCAACAAGGCCAGCGTGGTCATTGCGCCCTCCCAAAAGCCCAACAGCCCCATATAGGCCAGAAACGCGCCCGAATAGATTGCCGTGCTGACACCCGCAGTCAGCCATGTCAGCAGAATGATGAGACTGGCGATCACGATCCAAGGCGTCTGCACCAAGATGACCTCAAGCGCGTCCAGCAGGGTACGGATGCCGAATGTCAGCCCGTCAAAGAACGCTTCGCTGTTGCGCACGCACCAGGCGATGAAATCTTCCACCCAGGTGATGCTGGTCAGGCGGATATTGGGGTCTGTCGGGAAATGGCTGAGCAACGAGAAACGCCCCGGAAAGCTGTAATGCATCATCGCCGCAGCAACGATCAGCGCCATGAAGATCGCGCTGAACACGATCTGCGATACCGGCATTGCAGATCGGATTGAACGATCTGACAGCCATTCCGAGAAACGCGACTCGAGCGCCCAATTTGCCACCTGAGACTGAACAAGCTTGACGATGATCAGAATGAACAGGCCGGTCAGAACGATGTAAGGCCCTTCAGCGGCCATTGCTTCGGCTTCGGCGCGGATGCCGCCTATGTTTTCCTCGAGCGAGTCCACCGTTCGCTGATAGACATCGATCTTGTCCGAGTTGTTTTCGATGGCAGCGGCCAACTGCTGACGGCGCAGCTCAAGCGTCCCTTCAATTGACGCGATGCGTTCCATTGCCTCGGCCGCCAGGTCGCCGAACAACCCGCGCGCGATCTGCACATAGGCTATTGTTTCCAGGATCAGAAATGGCAACGCCCATGACCACAAGCCCCGCGCACCGAACCAGACCGGGCCAAACAACCCGGCCATCAGATTGAAAGTCGGCGTAAATCGGGACGACGCGCCGATCTTGTCGAAGTTGCGGATGTAATAGTCGGGGCTGGTGCGAACAAAGGCCCGGATGTTTTCGCGCCGCTCTTCGGCATATGCCTGAGCTGCTTCGCTCTCGGTATCTTCCAGCGGGTTCACATCTGAAGACCTCATGACACTTCGGTTCCTTCGATCACGGTGCGCAACAGATCGGCACGGGTTATGACGCCAACATCCTCGCCGCCGTCCTCCACAACGATCGCGCTGTCGGTGTCGATTGCCAGATTGATCAGCGTGCTCAGGTTTTCGCCTTCATTCACACGCGGGGCATCCGAGAGCAGAGGACCGTGGGTCGCGACATGTTCCGGTATGGGCCGCATGACGGCGTGGGCACGCACCACCTTGAGCCTTGAGATACCCGCCACGAAATCGGCGACATAGTCGTCGGCGGGGTTCATGACGATGTCTTCGGCCGTCCCGATCTGCACCACCTTGCCGTCGCGCATGATTGCGATCCGGTTCCCGATACGGACGGCTTCATCCAAATCATGGGTGATGAAGATCGTCGTCTTTTTCAGGATTTTACTCAGTCGAATGAACTCATCCTGCAATTGCCGCCGGATCAACGGGTCCAACGCCGAGAACGGTTCGTCCATCAACAACACATCCGGGTTCGCTGCCAGTGCCCGGGCAAGGCCCACACGTTGCTGCATACCCCCGGACAGCTCGTGTGCGAATTTCGATCCCCAGGCTCCGAGTTCGACGATATCCAGAATAGCAGCGGCCTGACGCATGCGTTCATTCTTGCTGACCTGCCGGATCTCCAGCGGCATTGCGACATTGTCCAGCACAGACCGATGCGGCATCAGCGCAAAGTTCTGAAACACCATGCCAATCTTGTTGTTGCGAAACTGCTGAAGCTCTTTCGGGCCCAGGGCCATCACGTCAGTGCCTTCGATTTCGATCTTGCCTGCGGTGGGTTCCAACAGCCGGTTGAAATGGCGAACCAGAGTGGACTTCCCGCTGCCTGACAGGCCCATGATGCAGAATATCTCGCCCCGGTTGACCGAAAGACTGACATCCGCGACGCCGACAACGCAGTTGTATTCCGCCAGCACCTGGGCCTTGTCCAATCCACGGTCGCGGATTGCCTGCAGCGCCACCTCGGGCCTGCCCCCGAAAATCTTCCAGACATTCGAGATTTCAATAACGGTATCGTCGCTCATAAGTCCCCCAGAGGTGCGCATTTGGGTGGCGCCGTCCATTGCCGCCACCCTGTTTTGGGACGAAAGATCAGAGACCCAGCCAGGCGTCGACACGATCCGGGTTCGCTTCGACCCATTCACGGGCAACGTCCGCCGGGTCGCGGCCCTTGCCGCTGATCTCATAGGCGAACCCGCTGACATCATCCGCCGTCAATGCGAAATTCGCCAAGAAATCGGCAATCGCCGGAGAACGCTCTGGCAGCGTGTTGGACCACGCAATCTGCACGTTCTTGAGCGCGTCCTTGGTCGCAACATTGGATTTGTTGTACCAGTCCGGGTCATCAGACGGTTGGACCATCACGTATTTTGCCGGGTCGAATTGTGGCTCGGTCAACATCTGGACGTCGAACATGTACCAGACGGCATGCGGCTTGTAGCAATAAAAGGCGTAGCCTTCGCCCTTGGCGATGCTGTCCTTGATCCGCGCGGTTTTCACGCTTTCCTCGGCGCGTATCGGCTCAATGAAATCAAGCAGGCCGTAATCGCGGGTTTTGACTTCGTTCACGTTGGCCGAAGCCCAACCTGGCGCGCCAATCCACATTTCACCTTTGCCATTGCCGTCACTGTCCATCAATGCGGCCACATCCGGGCGGCCCAGATCGGCGATGTCGGTGATGTTGTTGGCTTCACCAAAGTCTTTGCTGACGCAGAAACCCTGATTACCCTCGTAGGGGTTCGATGACAGAGTGACGGTGCCCGCTTCGTCCACATATTTCTTGGTGAAGCTTTCCTGGTTGGGCAGCCAAACGTCGGGATGAACGTCGATATCGCCCTTGCCCTGATCCATCGCCTGAAAGATCGTGGCGTTGTTGCCGGGCACATATTCCACTTTGCCCCCGATGCGCATTTCCACGACCGCGCCCAGCACATGGGCAATCGCTTGTGCACCGGTCCAGGATGGCACGCCGATTTTCACCTCTTCGGCTGCGAATGCCGGTACAGCGCAGACGCTGATCACAGCAGCCATCCCCAGCTTTTTCAGATTGGTTCTCATGGTCTTCTCCTCTGTTGAAATGCGCCGTGGTTCGGCGTCGTTCTTTCCGTCGTTCGATTTTCCCGTCGCGCAATAGGGGCGCGCCAACATGTCTTTGGCGACACATTCGGACGGAAGGCTGAAACAAGACCAACCGCCAGACCCTGCCCGGAAGTCTAGAACAGGAGCTTTTCCGAGAGCCAATTCGAACATTTCATCAAACTATTCTTTTTCTGCATAGTTTTCTGTATCCTTGCTGAAGATGCTCTTTCACAAACGGGGATACGCATTGGATCTGAATTGGTTACGCGATTTTGAATGCCTCGCCCGGACCTTGAACTTCACCCGTGCGTCTGATGAACGTAACATCACGCAATCCGCATTCAGTCGCAGAATCAAAGCGTTGGAAAGCTGGGTGGGGCTGCCTTTGGTCAATCGGGCAACCTATCCGGTGCAATTGACCGAGGCCGGCAAACAATTCCTGCCTGTTGCGCAGGCGGCAATTTCACAGCTGTCTGAATCCCGCCAATCCCTGCGGGACGCCGACCGGGGCGACAGTCGGTTCATCCGGTTTTCGGTTCTGCACACCATTGCGGTTAATTTTTTGGCGACCCGCATAGAAGAGTTGCAGAAGCAGATCCCGGAATTGCGCACGCGCGTCCTGTCCGATTCTCTGAGCACCTGCTGTGATCTTTTGGTCGAAGGCGCGGTGGATATCCTGCTGTGCTACTATCACCATACTGTCTCGCCCATGATCGACGAAACCGCGTTCGAGCGTAAGGATCTGTTGAAGGACCGTCTGATACCGGTGGCTGCCGCACAGCCGGTTCGGACACTGGGTTGGGATTTGTCCCGGCAGGATGGCCCGCCGATCCCTTATCTGGCCTATGACCGATCGTCCTTCTTGGGCATGGTCGTTGAAAACACCGTTGACCGGAAACCCCAGAATACCGAAACGATATATGTCGATAGCCTCGTCGAAACGATCAAGCGAAGATTGATGACTGGCAGCGGATTTGCCTGGATGCCCGAAACGTCGATCTCGGCGGAGCTGGATCAGGGGTTGCTGGTGCCGATCGGTGACGATGCATGGTGTGCAACGTTGACGATTTCAGCCTTTTCCAATCCGGCCAGCTTGGATCAGATCGCGCACCAGCTTTGGCAGCGTTTGTGACCGGACGGATTCGTTTTGGCGCACCGACCGGCCGTTGAACGGAAAATGCGCCTTTACCTCGTATGCCGGCCCGTCTGAGAAAAATTGACGATCGCGCGGACCAGCAGATCGATCGTATCCACTGCATTGGCGTCATCCGCGACGCTGTCGGCAATGAGGGAGAATTCAGAGCAAGCGACAAACTGCAAGTCCGCCCCCGCCTTGACCAAGGCCCTTGAGGACGCTCGCAGCGTTTCGCGCGCCTTGTCGCTTTGGCCGTTGACCTTGATCGCGCGGATCGCCGCCAGCATTGCGTCGTCATCCGTTGGCCAAACGGTTGACAGCCCGCGCGCGTGCAGGGCTGTTTCGAAAAGACAAGTACGGCGCACCGCCGGAGAAGCGAGCACACCAACGCGCCCACCCTTCCCGAGTGTCCCGACGGCGTGATCCGCGGCCAGTTCAACCATGTTCAACAGCGGAACGGTCACGGCTTCGGTGATCGCCTTGGCATAGTGATGCGCCGTGTTGCAGGGCATTGCCAGCGCCATGGCGCCGGCATCCTGAAGACGTCGCGCCATCGCCGCCAGTGTCGGCCCCGGATCTTCGCCCGCCCCTTCGATCAAATGCGCGATCCGTGACGGGACCTGAGTGTTCATGTCGATCAAAAGCGGAATGTGGTCCCGGTCGTCGCTCACCGGCACAGCCTCGACCAGCTTGCGCTGGAGGAGGATCGTTGCCTCAGGGCCCATGCCGCCAAGAATGCCGATGAGGCGCAGTGTCATTGCTCAGATATTCACCCAGCGGTATTTGTGATCGAAGGCAAAGTCATACCCCGCCAAGGCCGCCGCGCCACCCGTGTGAAGGAAAACGACCCGCTGGTCTTTGAATTCGCCTTTGCGCGCCAGATCGATCAGGCCCGCCGCACCCTTGGCCGAGTAGCAGGGATCCAGAAGGATACCTTCCAATTCGGCAAACATCTGGATCGCTTCGATGCCGCTTTCAGTGGGCAGGCCATAGCCTTCGCCGACATAGTCGGTATTGGCCATGACATCTTCACGCTTTACCACGCCCGCGCACCCCAGCTTTTCGGCGGTCTTGCAGGCGAGGTCGTACACCATCTGTTCCTGCTTTGGCCGAGGTGCCCTTGTCCCGATGCCAAGCACCGGCACCTGCGCATTCATGGCGCACATTCCCGTCACCAAACCTGCCTGCGTACCGGACGACCCGGTTGCATGTACCAGCCGGTCAATCCGCAATCCGCTGTCATTGGCCTGACCCAACAGTTCAAAGGCCGCGTTTACATAGCCCAGCGCCCCGGTCGGGTTCGAGCCGCCGCCGGGAATGACATAGACATTGCGGCCTTCTGCCCGTTTCTTCGCGGCAGCCTTTTCCATTTCGCCCGGCATATCGTGACCCCCGGGAAACTTCTGGGTGGTCGCGCCGTGCAAGTGGTCCAGCAGGACATTGCCGTTTGTATTGTAGTTGCCATCTTGATAGCCGGTGCGATCTTCCAGAAGAATATGGCAATCAAGGCCCAGCTTGGCGGCAAACGCTGCGGTTTGTCGACCGTGGTTGGTTTGAGTGGCACCTTGCGTCATCACCATGTCGGCGCCCTGCGCTTCCGCTTCGGCCATCAGAAATTCCAGCTTGCGGGTCTTGTTGCCGCCGGTTGACATGCCGGTGCAATCGTCGCGCTTGATCCAGATTTCCACCCCCAGTTCTTTGGAAAGCCGCTTCATCGGTTCAAGCGGTGTCGGAAGATGGGCGAGGTGAAGGCGGGGAAAGCGCGCAAGATGCATGTCACAATTCCTAATATTGATTTTCGTCAATTTACGCTGTGTGTTGCCGCTCTTCTAATTCGAAATTCAGTGAGTATGTTGCAAAAATTGCATATTAGTAAGGTCTGGGCTATCTTATTCACATGCGTTTGGAATGGATCGATGACATATTGGCCGTGCTGGACAGCGGATCGCTGACGCGCGCCGCGGAAAAACGGCTGCTGACCCAATCTGCCTTTACCCGTCGGGTGCGGCTCATCGAAGGCAGTATCGGAGCGACCCTGTTTGATCGTCGCCGCAAACCCGTATCCCTAATGCCGGGCGTTCAGGCGTTGGAACCTGAACTGCGCGAGCTGAGCGCGCGTCTGCACAAACTGCGTCACAGTTTGAAAACAGAAAGCGATCAGGCCAGCCAGTCTTTGTCGCTCGTGTGCCAGCATGCGTTGACGACAACCGTCTCGCCGAAAGTGGTCCGGATGTTGACCGAAAACAGCGATATCTCGGTTCAGGTGCGATCGGGGAACCAGGACGAATGCCTGTTGCAACTGATCTCGAAAGAAGTCGATTTCGCGATCATGTACGCGGCATCGGACGGTGGGGTGCAGAACCTCGAAAGTGCGTTCGAGGCGAGGACGCTTGGTGCCGACACATTGATCCCGGTATGCGCACCGGCAATGCGCGGGGAATTGGATGGCAAGACTATTCCTGCGATTGTCTACCCGCCTGATGTTTTTCTTGGGCAAGTGTTTTCCCGATTGATTGCACCGCGTTTGCCCGACGAAACCAGACTCGTGGCCAAGGCCGAGACGGCCCTGACGCTGGCGATGCTGCAATATGCCGTGAATGAAATCGGCGTTGCATGGCTACCCCACTCTTTGGTCGCCACGCTGCTTGCTCAGGGGCAGCTTGTAAGCGTTGAAGAGGCCCTGCCTGCACAGGCGCTGACAATAAGAATGGTTCGTTTGGCCGAAGCGAAGCCAGAGTTCAGTGAACAGATTTGGCAACGTCTTGCCGGGCAATCGCAAAGCTTTTGGTTGTCGCCGGATCAAAGCGACGAGACGACTTAAGCAGTTCACCGAGAAAGGCGCCGAGTTTGCGATCAGCATCGGAAGAATACGCAACGGAATAGTGGCAAAACCGAACTGGATGTATCTAACCTGTGCTGAAAAGACAGCAAAAGGGCAGGTCAGCGGATGTTCAGTAAGGTATTGAAAACGGGTCTAGGTGTCGTGGTTCTGGGCATCGTGGGGCTGCTTGGTTATCTGCTGATCGCCCCGCCCGATTTGTTGAAAGTGGGCACGAATTACTCGGCCAAGATTGTCTGTTCAAACGTTTTCGTTGCCGGACGTGATCCGGAAGAGGTCCTTGCGGTGGATGTGCAGGCCCCGGGGCATCCGCTGCTCAAACATGTTTCGATTGAGGTCGATCGAGAGGCGCAGACTGTTCATGCGCGACTCTTTCGGTTCTTCGCGCCCGCCAGGTCGCAGTTCCGGCAGGGGCTTGGCTGCACCAACGTGCATGCTACATCCCTGAGTGCGCAAGGGCTTGAGGCTGCCAAGCCCGCGCCGACAGGGCTTTGGCCAAGCGGAAACGACGTTGCGCAGTCTCATGATTCCAAATTTCAGGCCGTCTTGTCGGATGATACGCTGCTTGGCGAAGGATACCGCGCCGTAGTGGTGGTTCAAGGCGGGCGTATCGTGGCCGAACGCTATGCGGAAGGGTTTGACGCCGACACACCGTTGCTGGGCTGGTCCATGACCAAGACCGTGACGGCCGGGCTGATCGGAACGTTGATCAAAGCGGGTCAGATGAATGTATCGGACACCCTCGTCGACAGTTTTCCCGAATGGGCAGAAGACGCAAGGCGAGACATTACTGTTGCGGACATGCTGGCAATGACAAGCGGTCTGCAATGGAATGAAGAATACGGAGACGTGTCAGACGTGACCAGGATGCTGTATCTCAGCGATGACATGGCCGGTTTCGCTGCCGACCGTGCACTGGAAGCCGGCATTGGAACCGACTTCAACTATTCTTCCGGCACGTCCACCGTGTTGTCCCGGGTGTGGCAGGACAAGCTGCCCGATGGCGGTTTGAGCTATCCTCGGGATGCGCTTTTTGAACCGCTTGGCATGGCTTCGGCGATCATCGAGACAGATGTCGCCGATACATTCATCGGATCCAGCTATATGTACGCCACGGCCCGAGACTGGGCGAGGTATGGCCAGTTTCTGCTGCAAAAAGGGGTTTGGGACGGCGCACAGATTTTGCCCACAGGTTTTGTGGACTGGATGTTCGGACCCGTTGCGGCGTCTGGCGGTGAATATGCCAAGGGTCATCTCTGGTTGAAATCGCCGGGCGACCTGCCACCGTTTTTAGACGCGGTTTGGTTGCAAGGGCATGACGGTCAGTCCATCGGAATTTTCCCGTCGTGTGACATGGTCGTCGTGCGGATGGGGCTTACACCTTCACGGGTGGGCTATTCTTCTTTGCCCTTGGCGAAAGCGCTTATTGCGGCTTTCGGGGGGTAGGGGATCGAACATTCCCATCGACGCACCGCCCGACATTGCGGCGGGCATCGCCCGTAGGGCAGGACACTGGGTCGCAGATCGGCATCTTGCACGTCGGTACGCTTTGGTATACCGCCGCATACAAATTCAAGGTGCCGGGCTTTCACGTGGCCCGGTGCATCAGCTAAATGGTCGGAACCGTCATGAGCCTTTACACAGAATACCTGAACGAAATCGAGACGCGCAAAGAACAGGGTCTGCACCCCAAACCCATCGAAGACGGTGCCCTTTTGCAGGAAATCATCGGGCAGATCAAAGATACGGGTCACGCTCATCGCGCCGATTCACTGAACTACTTCATCTACAACACGCTTCCGGGCACAACCAGCGCCGCAGGTGAAAAGGCGCGCTTTCTGAAAGAGATCATCCTGGGTGAAGCGACGGTTGAAGAAATCTCGCAGGATTTCGCGTTTGAATTGCTGTCGCATATGAAGGGCGGCCCATCGGTAGAGGTTCTGCTTGATCTGGCGCTGGGCGATGACGCAGAGATTGCGCAGAAAGCGGCGGCAGTTCTGAAAACCCAGGTGTTCCTGTACGACGCAGATACCAACCGTCTGAAAACAGCCTTTGAGGCCGGGAACGCCTTTGCCAGTGACATTCTGGAAAGCTATGCCAAGGCCGAGTTCTTTACCCGGCTTCCCGACATCGAAGAAGAAATCAAGGTTGTGACCTATGTGGCGGCCGAAGGGGATATTTCGACCGATCTTCTGTCGCCCGGCAATCAGGCGCATTCGCGGTCGGACCGTGAATTGCACGGCAAGTGCATGATCTCACCCGAAGCACAGGCCGAGATTCAGGACTTGCAAAAACAGCACCCGGACAAGCGCGTCATGCTGGTTGCTGAAAAAGGCACGATGGGCGTTGGATCGTCGCGCATGTCCGGTGTCAACAACGTTGCATTGTGGACCGGAAAGCAAGCCAGCCCTTATGTTCCTTTCGTGAACATCGCGCCGGTTGTTGCCGGTACAAACGGGATTTCACCGATCTTTCTGACCACCGTCGGCGTCACCGGCGGGATCGGCATCGATCTCAAGAACTGGGTTAAGAAAGTGGATGCCGACGGCAATCCGATCCTGAACAATGACGGCAATCCTATCCTCGAGCAGAAATACTCCGTCGAGACAGGAACGGTACTGACCATCAACACCAAGGACAAAAAGCTGTACAATGACGCAGGCGACAAAGAGCTGGTCGATCTGTCATCATCCTTCACGCCGCAAAAGACCGAGTTCATAAAGGCCGGAGGATCTTATGCCATTGTCTTTGGCAAAAAGCTTCAGACATTCGCGGCCGAGACGCTCGGTCTCGAGGTGAAATCCGCTTTCGCGCCGTCCAAGGAGATTTCGCATGAAGGGCAGGGCCTGACGGCGGTTGAAAAGATATTCAACAAAAACGCGGTTGGCGTGGCCGAAAGCAAAGTTCTGCATGCGGGCTCGGACGTTCGGGTGAAGGTCAACATCGTCGGTTCGCAAGACACCACCGGCCTGATGACGGCGCAGGAACTGGAAGCCATGGCGGCGACAGTGATATCGCCCACCGTTGACGGTGCCTATCAGTCTGGCTGTCATACTGCTTCGGTTTGGGATTCCAAGGCGCAGGCAAATATCCCAAAACTGATGAAATTCATGAACAACTTTGGCCTGATCACCGCGCGTGACCCCAAAGGTGTTTATCACTCGATGACAGACGTCATCCACAAGGTTCTGAATGACATCACCGTGGATGACTGGGCGATCATCATCGGTGGCGACTCGCATACACGTATGTCCAAAGGCGTCGCGTTTGGTGCTGACTCGGGTACTGTTGCACTGGCGCTGGCCACTGGCGAAGCCACCATGCCGATCCCGGAATCGGTCAAGGTGACATTCAAGGGCCAGATGGCGGATCACATGGATTTCCGCGATGTGGTTCACGCCACCCAGGCGCAGATGCTGAAGAAATTCGGCGACAACGTGTTTCAGGGGCGGATCATCGAAGTTCACATCGGCACATTGCTGGCGGATCAGGCATTCACCTTTACTGACTGGACGGCCGAGATGAAGGCCAAGGCGTCGATCTGCATCTCAGCGGATGACACGTTGATCGAATCTCTGGAAATCGCGAAAAGCCGTATTCAGATCATGATCGACAAGGGAATGGATAACGAGGCCCGGACACTGCAAGGTCTGATCGACAAGGCCAACGCTCGGATCGCGGAAATCAAGTCGGGTGAAAAGCCGGCCCTGAAACCGGATGAAAACGCCAAGTATTTTGCCGAGTTGGTGGTTGACCTGGATGAAATCAGCGAACCCATGATCGCCGACCCGGATGTCAATAACGCCGATGTATCAAAACGTTACACCCACGATACGATCCGGCCGGTTTCCCACTACAAAGGGGAAAAGAAGGTCGATCTGGGATTTGTTGGATCGTGCATGGTGCACAAGGGCGATCTGGTCATCGTCTCGCAGATGCTGAAAAACATCGAGCAGGAGAAGGGCACAGTAGAATTCAAGGCCCCGCTGGTCGTTGCTGCGCCCACCTACAACATCATCGATGAGCTGAAAGAAGAAGGCGAGTGGAGCATTCTTCAGAAGTATTCAGGCTTTGAATTCGACGATCTGTTCCCAAAAAGCAAAGCGCGGACGGAATACGAGAACATCCTGTATCTAGAGCGTCCGGGATGTAACCTCTGCATGGGCAACCAGGAGAAAGCGGCAAAGGGTGACACTGTGCTGGCCACGTCCACACGATTGTTCCAAGGCCGTGTTGTTGAGGACGCGGCGGACAAGAAAGGTGAATCCCTGCTGGCATCGACCCCGGTGGTCGTGCTGTCGGCTGTTTTGGGCCGAATGCCGACCGCCGAGGAATACAAATCGGCCGTGAAAGGTATCGACCTGACCAAATTTGCGCCTCCGATGGAAAAGCCCGCAGGCACGAAGTCAGCGCATTTCTAAACGCAAGGCACAAAGTTGATTGCCCGGGCATCCCTTCAGGTGGCCGGGCGATTGAGTTCCGCTGTGTTCAGGCCTGGTTGCAGCGCACGCCGCGAAAAAGCGCGGCATGGGAATGCCCCGGACCTTTCGCACGACTTCGCGTGGACTACTGGGGAAAATCCATGATCCACGGTCATACGGTCGCTGTTTGGCGTCAAGCTGACAGCTCTTTATACATGTAAGTCGTGGGTTCCAGTCTGGTTTCGAACGGGTTTCGGCAATAGTTCGGAATTTCCCCGGCGATCTGAAACCCCAGGTCCAGATAAAGCAATCGAGAAGGATCGGTGCTGCGGGTATCAAGAACCAGCATCGTGCGCTCCAACTCTGTCGCTCGTTGAAAGAGGGCTTCCATCAAGGCGCGGCCAAAACCGCGCCGTCTGGCGTTCGGGTGCACCAGAAGTTTCGCGACATCAGCGCGGTGCGGTTGATTGGGCATGGTCGCGGGGATCAGTTGCACCGTGCCCTGAATGCGCCCGTTGTCGTGGAGGGCAAACAGCTCCAACGCACCGGATTTCAGCCCGGGACGAACATTTTGCAGCCAGTAATTTCGTGCGTCACTCTCGGTAAACGGAAGGACAAAGCCTATGCTGGCCCCGTCATGCACACAGGCGTGGAGGATTTCCGCCAGATCATCCACTGCCGCGCTGAAATCGAGATCGGTCAGACGCGAGATCATATCAGCACCAAAAGATAACGCGCACCGCGAGATGCCCCGGTTTCGAACCGGGTTGGGCCCGACAGGTGATAGCGCAGGCAATCTCCGGCGCTCAGCGCATGGGGGGTTCCGTCAACTGTCAGTGTCAGTGCGCCGTCGATCAGGATCAGATGGTGTTCCTGCCCGGATTTGGGCGGCGCCTCGTAAGTGATGACCGTATCGCGCGGCAGGTGGCATTCCACGACCTCGGCGTTCAAGCCGTTTGCAGGCGGTGAAACTGCACGGCGGGTAAAGCCGGTTTCGGGATCACGCCATTCGGTCTGGCGTTCAAACGCCACCTTGGGGTCAAAGCTGTCTTCGACCATCATCAAAAGCCGGGACATCGGAAGGTCATAAGCGGCACAGAGGCGGCCAAGATTCTCAGCGGTGGGGCTGACCTCTCCTTTCTCCATGCGGGACAGCGTGGCGCGGCTGATTCCGCTGTGGGCGGCCAGTTGATCCAGGGACCACCCGCGCCCGTGGCGGAGTTCGTTCAAACGGACGGCAAGGCGGCTTGAGAGGTTGTCGAGCATGGACCACAAACGAGAGGAGTTTTCATTTGTGGGAAAATTACATAAAAATTATGTGTGTGTAAATGAAAAAAGGCGCAGAGACTCTGCGCCTTTCGCAAGCTTTTGACGAGGTGGTGGATTATTTCCAGCCGACTTCGTTAAAGATTTTCTGTGCTTCCGGGATGTTCTTTGCGACCTCCGACAGGTTCACGTCGTCAGCTTTGAACTCACCCAGGGCCTTTACCGATTCCGCCAGTTCAACACTCTGCACTGCCGGGAATTCGTCATTGCCCGCCGAGAAGTACTTCTGCGCCTGATCGCTTGCCAGATACTCGAGGAACAGGATTGCGTTTTCCTTGTTCGGGGCGTGTGCCGCGACGCCACCGCCCGACAGGTTCATATGCGCACCATAGCTGTCCTGATTGGGGAAGACCCAGCCGATCTTGTCGAGGTCAGAGGACAGGCCTTTGACGTCTTTGCGGATAGCCCGTGCATAGTAGTAGGTGTTCGATACAGCGATGTCGCATTCACCCGAAACGATGCCACGCAGCTGGTCGGTGTCACCTCCCTGCGGGTCTCGGGCCATGTTGGCGACAACGCCTTCCGCCCAGGATTTTGCAGCTTCGGTACCTTCATGTGTGATGATCGAGGCGAGCAGGGTCTGGTTGTAGGTGTTGGTCGAGGATCGGATGCAGATCAGGCCCTTGTATTCCGGCTTGGCGAGGTCTGCGTAAGTGGCCGGCGGATTGGCAACGTTTTCTTTGTTGTAAAAGATGATCCGACCGCGCTGTGAGAAGCCGAACCACTGGTTGTCTTCGTCCTGAAGGTTGGCGGGGATGCGCTCCTCCAGGGTTTCGCTGTCGATGGCTTGCAGAATGCCCGCATCTTTGGCACGCGCCAGGCGAGACGTGTCGACCGTCAGCATGATATCCGCCGGAGAGTTCGCGCCTTCGGCTTCCATGCGCGCGATCAATTCATCCGCCTTGCCTTCGATCCGGTTGATCTTGATGCCGGTCGCTTCTTCGAAGTCCGTGTAAAGACGTTCGTCAGTGTCATAGTGGCGCGACGAATAAAGGTTCAGCTCGCCTTCAGCTGCGGCTGATGTTGCGATCAATGCCGACAGAGCGGCGGCCAGGCAGGTTGTGGATTTCAGCATAGTTTGCCCCAACAATTGAATTTCGCGTCGGTTGATAACCCGACTGATTTGCTCAATTATACGATTCTCAGCGAGATGCAAGAAAATCCGACAGATTTACTTGGTCAAATGAGCGCAGGCACCCTTGCGAGGCTTGTTGGGGGCGGGCGCGAGTTGTGTTGAACGGAAAGATCCGCGTCACACGGCAGTGTCTGGATCACTCACGATCAAGTACCTCAACTGCAAGGATCGTGGGCAAATGGCGCGCGACTTCCGTCCATGTGTCCCCTTCATCAACACTGGCAAAAACCGAGCCGCTGTTGGTCCCGAAATAGATACCGGCGGGGTCTCGGCGGTCTCCGGCCATGGCCTGTCGCAGAACAGTGAAAAAACAGCTTTCTTGCGGCAAGCCACGTCGCTGGTCTTGCCATGTTGCGCCTCCGTTTGTGGACTTCCAAACTGCCGCGGCGGCATCCGGTGGATAGCGCCCGATGCTGTCTCCGTTCAAAGGCAATGTCCAGATCGTGTCCGGATCACGTGGGTGCACATGAATCGGAAATCCAAAGGTGGATGGCAGGCCTTCGGTGATGTCATCCCAACTGCGCCCTCCGTCGGCCGAGCGCCAAACACCGTGATGGTTTTGCTGGTACAGCAAATCCGCGGTTCCCGGAGCTTGAACCATGTTGTGGACGCAATGACCCGTTTCACCATCCCTGGGGGCAGCGGGATGATCATGATGCGTGCAAGATTCGGCGTTGGACAATCTGTTTCGCCGCTCCCAGCTTGCGCCACCATCCTCGGTTGCAAACACACCCGCAGCGGAAATGCCGACCCAGAGCTTTTTCGAATCATTTGGGTCAGTCACGATTGTATGCAGGACCAGCCCCGCACCGCCGGGATCCCAATCGGGTGCCGAGGGGTGGTTTGTCAGGCCCTCAAGCGTGTCCCATGTCCGACCATTGTCGTGGCTGGCTAGCAGGCGGGCCGGTTTTGTGCCTGCGTACAACGTTCCATGTTGATAACGCAAAGACCAGACCTGCGAAAACTCATCGGCGAATGGTGCGGGTTCTCCGGTCCAGCCGATCATCTGGGCAAAATCCTGGTCGTTGGCGGCCCACTCGTCCATTTGGCCCTTGGTGAGTTTTGCGACCTGCCAAGTCACACCGCCGTCTTCGGAACACCAGACTCCGGCGCCATGCCAGTCACCACCGCCCCCGGCCCAAATCGTGCCCGTTTCCTTGTCGCCGATGACGTGGTTGATCGGCCATCCTTCACAATGCGGGCCCGTCACTTTCCAATCTGACCTGTTCTGATCACCAGAGATAATGAACGTTCCCTTGGTCGTTCCCACCAGTACGTCGATGCCGTGTTCGCGCATGGGTTTCACACTCCGCAATGTCGAAGCAAGGGTAGCACGTCAGGCCCACAGGTGCAGAAAACAAAAAAACCGCGCTCAAGGGCGCGGTTTTCTAAAACGGTGTTTTGCTGTTCTCAGCCTTGGCGAGCTTTGAACTTGCGCTGCGTCTTGTTGATAACGTAGACGCGGCCTTTGCGACGCACAACACGGCAGTCGCGGTGCCGATTCTTGAGCGAGCGGAGCGAGTTCTTGACCTTCATGGTCTGTCTCCAATCTGCGGCGCCTTCATCAAGGACGTGGCCAGCGCCTGGGTTACTCGGGTGTCCCGGATCTCCGGAACAGTGAAATCATGGTGGGCGGTACAAGGATCGAACTTGTGACCCCTTCGATGTCAACGAAGTGCTCTACCGCTGAGCTAACCGCCCACTTTCCCTTTGCGTGCCCAGCCCCATAACGAAATGGGGCGCGGAACCCCGCGCCGGTAGCGGGGTCTATAAAAGGAGTCGCAAAGGGGTTCAAGGGGTTTGGTAGAACTATTTTCCGGTCTATGTTGATTGCGAACATGGAGGGATCATGCAGAACGCAGCCTTTGTATTGGATATGCCGGAAAACCGCAGTTCATGCGTGGTTTTTTCATCTCCTCATAGCGGGCGGAATTATCCCGAAGCGTTTTTGAAGCGGTCCGTTCTGAATCAAAGCGTGATTCGATCCTCGGAAGACGCCTTCGTGGATCAATTGTTTGCTGCCGCGGCCGAGAATGGCGCGCCTTTGATCAAAGCGACCATGCCACGCGCCTATCTGGACCTGAATCGCAGTCTGGACGAACTGGACCCGGCGCTGATCAGCGGTGCCCGCAGGCATGGGCACAACCCCAGGGTCGCATCAGGGTTGGGTGTGATTCCCCGCGTTGTGGCCAATGGACGGGCAATCTACAGCGGCAAGCTGACCATGGACGAGGCGCGGCTGCGCATCGACACCTATTGGCGCCCCTATCATGCACGTTTGAAATCCCTGCTGGCCGAATCACACGAGAAATTCGGCCAGGCCATACTGGTGGATTGCCACTCCATGCCGCATGAGGCGGTGGCCATGGCTGGTACGACCCGAAACAAACGGCCCGAGATCGTGCTGGGTGATCGGTTCGGTGCGTCGGCCTCGTCTGAAATCGTGGACCTCATCGAATCGGCGTTTGCCGCGGCAGGTCTGAATGTGGTGCGCAACGCCCCGTTTGCCGGGGCCTATGTGACACAGACTTACGGCCGCCCCACCCGCCAGCAACACGCGATCCAGATTGAAATCGACCGGGCCTTGTATATGGACGAAGAAAAAATTGCGCCGAACGCCAATTTCATGACGTTTTCGAAACTCCTCCGGCAGGTGGTGCGCGACATATCCAGAATCGGTTCAAAACCTTTCCGTCTGGCGGCGGAATGAAACTAGCGCAAAGCGCGGCCCTTCACGATTGCTTCCGGGCCGAATCTCTGGCGGATCTGGTCAGTGGCCCGCTCGGCCTGTGATCTGCGGACGGCGCCGGGATCAAGCAGGTCGCCGGAGATGTCAGCCTGATCCGCCGGGCACAGGTCAGACAGGCCACACCCCAACAGGCGGTATGGCCCCTGATCCCCCACCTGATCGAAAAGCCCTTTTGCGGTGCGATAGATTTTGTCCGCGATCTGCGTTGCGTCCCGCAATGACACGCGCCGTGTCAGAATCTTGTGATTGGCTTTCTTCAGCTTCAGCGTAACGACCCGGCCAGCCAGATCCTTGGCCTTGGCCCGGTCCGAGACCTTCAGGGCCATGCGCCACAAATGTCCGTCCAGAATATCAATATTGGCGGTGTCCTCGAAAAACGTGGTCTCATTGCTGATGGATTTCATCGGTTCATGGGCTGAAACGCGTCGTTTGTCCTGACCCCGTGCCAAATGCCACAGGCGATACCCCATCGAGCCGAAACGCACAGTCAAAGCCTCCTGATCCCAACGCAGTAGGTCGTTGAAGGTTCGAATCCCTGCCCGGTCCAGTGATTCCTGCGCAGCGGGGCCAATACCCCAGATCAACCTTACGGGTTTGTCATTCAGAAACTCAGCCGTCTCGGCCTTGCCGATCACCGAAAACCCACGGGGCTTGTCGAGGTCCGAGGCAACCTTGGCCAGAAACTTGTTGTGACTCAGCCCGATGGATCCTGTCACACCCAGTTCATCCTTCATGCGTTTGACCAGGCGCGCCAGCATGACGGCCGGGGGGGCTCCGTGCAGGCGTTCGGTGCCGGACAGGTCCATGAAAGCTTCGTCCAGGGACAGGGGTTCGACCACTGGTGTCAGTTCGTCCATCATGGCGCGGATGTCCCGTGACACCTGGGCATACACGGACATGCGTGGTTTGATCACGACGGCATCGGGGCACAGTTGCAGCGCTTTGAACATGGGCATGGCGGATCGCACACCGCGAATTCGGGCCACGTAGCATGCCGTGGATACAACACCGCGTTTGCCGCCGCCGATGATGACAGGCTTGTCTGCCAGTTCCGGATTGTCCCGCTTTTCCACCGAAGCATAGAAGGCATCGCAATCCATATGTGCGATGGACAGATCAAACAGTTCGGGATGAGACTTTACCCTGGGACTGCCGCAGGCCGTGCAGCGCCGTTCGTTCGTAAAAGGGGTCAGGCAATCTCGGCAAAGACCGGGCATCTGCGTCCTCGTGTGTTCCGCAGTTGTCTTGGGGGTCCTTTATATCATCCAGTGATATCGATCAAAGATCATTCGGAGAAAAGAACCCCCCGCGCTTCGCGGGGGGGAAGTAACGAACCTCAGGAAGAGTAGGTTCGTTGGGGAGTAAATCCCCTTGAGAATCGCTAAGATTTTCCGGTTGAGATAGGGTTTGGCGCGCTTTTCAGAAACTCGCTTTTTGAATGTGTGTTTTCTGGCACAGGGACGATTTGGCGCGGATTCGCGAAAAACTGACGTAAGGTCAACCTGTTGCGGCGGTTTTTTCAGCGTGAATCCCTGTTGAAACGATGATTCTGCTCATCACGTTTTCAGAGAATTTAACTCGGTCAAAACGGCCGCGGCCGCGGATTTTGGATCTTCGGCCTGATAAATGGGGCGGCCAACTACGATATGATCCGCCCCGTCCTGGATGGCGCTGGCAGGTGTGGCCACACGTTTTTGATCGCCCAGTGCCGCGCCTGCCGGACGCACGCCGGGGGTTACGATCAGCCGGCCCTTCGCCTGGGGCAGGGCGCGGATCAGGGCGGCCTCCTGCGGGCTGGCGATCACGCCGTCGGCCCCGGCCTCGAAGGCGTGGGCGGCGCGTTCCACCACCATGTCCTGAACGTCACCGGCCTTCATCATGCCGGCATCCAAGTCGTCGCGGTTCAGCGAGGTCAGGATAGTCACCGCCAGGATTTTCAGATCCTTGCCCGCCGCCCCTTCCTTGGCGGCGCGCACCACATGCGGGTCGCCATGCACGGTCAGGAAATCCAGATCGAACTGCGCCAGCCCCCGCACCGCGTTTTCCACCGTGTTGCCGATGTCGAACAGCTTCATGTCCAGGAAGATGCGCTTGCCGTGTTCCTGCTTGAGCTCATTGGCCAGTGCCAGCCCGCCGCCTGTCAGCATGCCCAGGCCGATTTTGTAGAACGAAACGGCGTCGCCCAGCGTCTCGGCCAGCTTCAGCCCTTCCAGCGCGTTGGGGACGTCGAGGGCGACGATCAGGCGGTCATCGGCGGTTTGGAGCATTGTATCGACCTTTCAAGCTTGACGGGATCGGCGCTTCTGTAGAGCGTGTGGCGCATTGAGACAAGAAAAGACGCAGGAAAATACGGGATGATACGGTTGGGTGTGGTGGCCTCGGCGGCTGTTCTGGTCGGGGCGGGCGCGGTCTGGGCCGATGAAACGGATTGCGGCGAGGCCCGACTGGTCTGGGCGGACGTCAAGGACAGCGGGTCGGCGACGGCGATCGAGAGTTTTTCACGGATCTACGCCGATTGCCCGATCTATTCGCAGCTGGCGCGCGATCTGCTGGTCGGGCTGACCGGCGAGGCCTCTGCGCCGGCAAAGGCCGACGACCCCAAGGAACCGCAACGGCGCCTGCGGGTTTCCGACCTGCGCCCCCGGCCGGAACCCAACCCCGACGATCCACCGCAGGACCCCGACTATTCGGACGGAGAGTATGACTGCCTGATGGCCGCTGCCGCTCCGGGGCAGTCGCCCTATTTCGACGGGGTGAAATGGGCCGACATGGACGCCGAGAATGCGATGGCGATCTGCGCCGATCTGCTGCTGAAAGACCAGGATGTCGATGCCGAGGTCGTGGCCGCCTTTGGCCGGGCGCTCATGAAGGGCGGCAAGCTGGAAATGGCGCTCGAGTTTTCGGAACTGGCCGCGATGGAGGGCAGCGGGCTGGCGATGAACACGCTCGCTTCGCTCTATAGTGATGGCGAGATCGTTCCCGAGGACCACGAGACCGCGTTTGCCTGGTACATGGCGGCTGCCGAAAGCGCTCTGCCGATGGGCATGCACAACGTCGCGTATGGCTTCGAGAACGGGAAAGGTGTTGCGCCCGACATCGACAAGGCGCTGTACTATTATGAAAGGGCTGCGTTCTTCGGATATGAGCCGTCTCAGCTGCACCTCGGCGTAATCTATCGCGAAGGAACGCATGTCCCGCGCGATATGCAGCGCGCGGTCGACTATCTGAAGATGGCGGCCCGAAACGGCAGCGCCGATGCCGCGGCGCGATTGGGCTACATCTACGAGATCGGCGAGAACGGCTACTCCAAAGACATCGAACAGGCGCTGGATTATTATTTCCAGGCCGCCAAGCAGGACAATGTCGTGGCGCTGCACAATCTCGGTTCTTTGACCTATCACGGGCGGGACGGTGTGCCTCAGGACACGGAAGCGACCCTGTTGTTCTGGGGCAGGGCCGCAAAGCTTGGCGATGTGAAATCGCAGCGCAAATTCGGCCGGTTGCTCTATGAAATCGGCGATGTCGAAGAGGCGCTGAGGTTTCTTCGCCTCGCGGCCGAGCAGGGCGATGACGAGGCGCAAAAGCTGATCCGGCAGATCGAAGGCGGTTGACGCCCACAGCTGACAAAGGAGCCAGCGGTGTCCTCGCTTTGTCCCAACTGTGCTATGGTGCTGCCACTCTGAAACGAAAATTGCATCAAAGGGACAGACCATGAAGCACCTTGTTCCGCTGGCCGTCGTCGCCACGCTGGCCGCCTGCGACGACACGCCGCCACAGACCGAAACCGGCGCCGCGCCGCCCCCGACCAATGATGATTTGTATCTTGTTCGGGGCTATCGGTCCGAAGATGACTGGTGCCAGTTGACCGGAGAAACCACCTTTACCGGCAATTTCCTCGACCACACCGCCGATCTTGTATCCTGCCCCACGGGCAGCGCCGCCGCGCAGTCGCTGGTCGAGACGAACGATGCCCAGCAGGTGGCCGAAACCGGGGGCTACACTGTCTATACGATTCCGCGTGGTTGAGGCGTTTTTTCACTCTCTAGCCTCTTGAACCGGCAAAGGTATTTCCCAGATTGAATGTGAGGCTTCGACCGACGCGTGCCGCCAGGCGGGCGCATCAAAACGGGGCGCTTGGAAAAGGAGAATATCATGGACTTGAACAAGTTCACTGAACGGGCACGGGGGTTCGTGCAGGCGGCGCAGACCATTGCGCTGCGCGAGGGGCACCAGAGGCTGGAGCCCACACATATACTCAAAGCACTGATGGATGACGATCAGGGGCTGGCAAGCAATCTGATCACACGCGCGGGCGGCGCGCCGAACCGCGTGGTCGAGGCGCTTGACGCTGCCATGGGCAAGATCCCGAAAGTCAGCGGTGATGCCGGCCAGATTTACATGGACGGCCAGACGGCCAAGGTTCTGGACGAGGCCGAAAAGATCGCCACCAAGGCGGGCGACAGCTTTGTGCCCGTTGAACGCGTTTTGATGGCGCTGTGCATGGTGAAATCCAAAGCCAAGGAGGCTTTGGAGGCCGGTGCGGTATCTGCCCAGAAGCTGAATGAAGCGATCAATGACATCCGCAAGGGTCGCACTGCTGACACAGCGTCGGCGGAAGAGGGCTATGACGCGCTCAAGAAATATGCGCGGGATCTGACTGAAGCTGCGGCTGAAGGCAAGATTGACCCGATCATTGGGCGGGATGAGGAAATCCGCCGCTCAATGCAGGTTCTGTCGCGCCGCACCAAGAACAACCCGGTTCTGATAGGGGAACCTGGCGTCGGTAAAACCGCGATTGCCGAGGGCATGGCGTTGCGCATCGTCAACGGCGACGTACCGGAATCGCTGAGGGACAAGAAGCTGCTTGCGCTCGACATGGGTGCGCTGATTGCCGGTGCGAAATACCGTGGTGAATTCGAAGAACGCCTCAAGGCTGTTCTGACCGAGGTGACCGAGGCCGCGGGTGAGATCATCCTGTTCATCGACGAGATGCACACGCTGGTTGGCGCGGGCAAATCGGATGGTGCGATGGATGCCGCCAACCTGATCAAGCCCGCGCTCGCCCGGGGTGAGCTGCATTGTATCGGTGCGACCACACTGGACGAGTATCGCAAATACGTCGAAAAAGACGCGGCCCTTGCGCGCCGGTTCCAGCCGGTGATGGTTCAGGAGCCGACGGTCGAAGACACGATCAGCATTCTGCGTGGCATCAAGGAAAAGTACGAGCTGCACCACGGCGTGCGCATCTCGGATTCGGCGTTGGTGTCGGCGGCGACCCTGTCGCATCGCTATATCACCGACCGGTTCCTGCCCGACAAAGCCATCGACTTGGTCGATGAAGCCGCGTCGCGGTTGCGGATGGAGGTGGATTCCAAGCCTGAGGAACTCGATCAGCTGGATCGCCAGATTCTGCAAATGCAGATCGAGGAAGAGGCGCTGAAGCTGGAAGACGATGCGGCATCGAAGGATCGCCTGGAAACCTTGCAGAAGGATCTAGCAGAACTTCAGGAAAAATCCGCCGAGATGACTGCGCAGTGGCAGGCCGAACGCGACAAGCTGGCTGGCGCGCGGGATTTGAAGGAACAGCTCGACAAGGCGCGGGCCGATCTGGAAATCGCCAAGCGCGAAGGCAACCTCGCCAAGGCGGGTGAGCTGTCCTATGGCATCATCCCCGAGCTTGAGAAAAAGCTGTCCGAGGCCGAGAATGCCGAAAGCAACGCCATGATGGCCGAGGAAACGGTGCGTCCGGAACAGATAGCCAGCGTTGTCGAACGCTGGACGGGCATCCCGACCGCCAAAATGCTGGAAGGCGAACGCGAGAAACTGCTGCGGATGGAAGAAGAACTGCATTCGCGCGTGATCGGTCAGGATGCGGCTGTCACCGCTGTAGCCAATGCAGTACGCCGTGCTCGTGCGGGTCTGAATGACGAAAACCGCCCGCTGGGCTCGTTCCTGTTCCTTGGGCCGACTGGCGTGGGTAAGACCGAGCTGACCAAGGCCGTGGCGAATTTCCTGTTCGATGACGACAACGCGATGGTGCGCATCGACATGTCCGAGTTCATGGAGAAACACGCGGTCGCCCGTCTGATCGGTGCCCCTCCGGGTTATGTCGGTTATGACGAAGGCGGTGTGCTGACCGAAGCCGTGCGGCGCAGGCCCTATCAGGTCGTGCTGTTCGACGAGGTCGAAAAGGCGCACCCGGATGTTTTCAACGTGCTGTTGCAGGTTCTGGACGATGGCGTTCTGACCGATGGTCAGGGCCGCACCGTGGACTTCAAACAGACGCTGATCATCCTGACGTCGAACCTTGGGTCTCAGGCGCTCAGCCAGCTGCCCGAAGGTGCGGACAGTTCACAGGCCAAGCGCGACGTGATGGATGCGGTCCGGGCACATTTCCGGCCCGAATTCCTGAACCGTCTGGACGAAACGATCATCTTTGACCGCCTCAAGCGGGCCGATATGGATGGCATCGTCGATATTCAGATGGCACGTCTGCAAAAACGTCTGGCCGCCCGCAAGATCGAGCTGGCCCTGGATGACAGCGCCAAGGAATGGCTGGCCAATGAAGGCTATGACCCGGTCTTCGGTGCCCGCCCGCTGAAACGCGTCATCCAGCGCGCCTTGCAGAACCCGTTGGCCGAAGCTCTGCTGGCCGGGGAAATCAAGGATGGTGACGTCGTTCCGGTCACCGCCGGGCAAGATGGTTTGATCATCGGTGATCGTTTGGGAACTTCCGAGCGACCGCGCCCGGACGATGCCGTGGTGCATTGATCTGACACCGTGAACTGAAAGGCCCGCTTTTTTGGCGGGCCTTTTTCATGTCGGTTTTCCATAGCCTTTGTTCAGATAATCACTGAGGACCTTCATCCAGACCTGCGCTTTCTCCATTGGAAACTGGGCCGTGAACCTCAGCTTCACAATACAATTGTCCACGACGCCGACTGCCAGAAGTTCGGACAGGCCATCTGATGCTTTGGCCTCGGCCCGATACGGCAACACCTGCGACGGATCACGCAACTGATAGGCGTTGATTTCACCAAGCTCGGCACCGCGCCGCGCAGCTATTGCAGCGATATCGCGTGCAGCTTGTTTAAAGCTTTCAAGGGCCATTTCAGATGAGACGTCCCTTTGTTGATGGTCATAGAAGAAAACCGTGATCTTGGAAGATGGGTCTGCAAAAGTGGCGGAATAGCCGAGGCCCGGATGGCTGTCTTCATAAACTTCAGACCCGATCTGATTCAGATCGCTCAGGACCTGCGGCGCGCGCTCAAACAGCTTTTTGCACGATTGCACATCAGCCAATGCCGATCCGCACAGCAAAGACAAAAAAACAACAAGGGGTCTAAGCAACATGAAGGCAGTTGTCCCGAACAGATCAAGAATGCACGACGTCTTGGTCTGCAACTGTGGCAGAAGTTTGGCCCTACCGGAAAGATGGCCGCCCGGGCATTTGTCAGATCAATGCAAAGATCCGCGCCGGCCCGCCGGTGCCGCCTTGGTGCTTGGGTGCGCCGATCACCAGCGTTGCACCCGACGCAGGCACGCGATCCAGCCCAGCCAGACATTCGATCCCGAACCGGCCTGACGGCAACCACGCGTAATGTGTCGCGAAATCTGCGGACATGCCGTGATCCAAGGACAGGGTATCAACGGCAATTGATCGTGCTCCGGTCTCCTCCATCAGCATCTCCGCGGCTTCAACGTGGAAGCCCGGGTAATGCTGCGCTTCGCCGTCGAAATTGCGGAACTCATCCGTGGCGGTTTTGCCTGCCCATCCGGAATGCATCGCCACGCAGGCACCATCAGGAATATCACCATTGGCCGCAATCCAGGCTTTCAGATCGTCCGGGGTGACGCGCGTGTCAGCGTCCTCGGCCGCTCGGGCGGCGATGTCCACGACGCATAAGGGGGCGACCAGATCCGTGACGGGGATTTCATCAACCGACGTCCCATCCGCCGAAAAGTGAAGCGGCGCATCGATATGCGTGCCCGTATGTTCGTTGATTGACAGGCTGAACAGATTGAAGCCGTGATCAGCAAAGTTGAAAGCCTGCTCGGCCGAAATGCCGGGTTCGCCGCCCCATGTCGGGAAATCCGGGCTCAGAGTATGGGTCATATCTTCGACACCGCCATGCCCGGCCGCCAGTGCTTGCGGCGCGACGGCTCCGGTTGCGGCTGCTGCAACACCCGAAGCTGCGGCAGCTTTGAAGAACCCGCGACGAGACAGCATCTTGTCTTTGACGGCATTCATTACGCAGATATCACACATTTTTCTTCCTCCCATTGCGGCCAAAAGGCTGCACTCGCAGCCTTGCCTCGCGTTCGGCTTGGCGTGGCGCCCACCTGACAGAGTGCAGCCTTGCGCCCGCAGTTGTAAAGTTTTGTGCCCGTGTTCTGACGGTAATCCACGAAAACCGCAGTTTTCCGCCGGGCTCCAAAAGTTCTCGAGTCTATGGTTTTCGGTGCTGAAAACGTTACTCGAATGCCCTGTTACAATGGAACGTTACAATCACTTCGCTCAATCGTTACGCCTGTTTCCATGGCTCTGTGCTATCAGCACACTACGTCAATAGCGACCACTGAAGATGACGGAGACCCATATGGCGCATCGCTGGACCAATACTTTGACACATGCAGACGTCACCCCCCGGGCGGCGTTCCTCAACCGGCGGCAGGTTATGGCCGGGCTGGCTGGTGTCGGCCTGACTGCGATGGCCAAACCGGCGGCAGCACAAGATGGGTTGGAGCCGAACACGTGGGAAGAGATCACCACCTACAACAACTACTATGAGTTCGGGACCGGGAAAGATGACCCGGCGAAATATGCTCATACGCTGGTGACCGAACCCTGGAGCGTCACGATTGATGGTCTGGTCGACCACCCCGGCGACTATGATTTTCAGGCCATCCTGTCCGAGATGACGATAGAGGAGCGGATCTACCGCTTTCGCTGTGTGGAAGCCTGGTCGATGGTAATTCCGTGGAACGGATTTGAGCTGGCCGACCTTCTCAATATGGCGGGCGTGCAAGACGGCGCGAAATATGTGGCTTTTGAGACGGCCTATCGCCCGGATGAAATGCCGGGAACGCGGTTTCCCGTTCTCGATTGGCCGTACCGAGAGGGATTGCGCCTGGATGAGGCGATGCACCCCCTGACAATCATGGCAACCGGAATTTACGACCGCCCGATTCCCAACCAGAACGGTGCGCCCTTGCGTCTGGTCGTTCCTTGGAAATACGGCTTCAAATCGATCAAGTCGATTGTTCGGATCACGCTCACAAAGGATGAACCGCCCACCAGCTGGAACATGTCCAATCCACGCGAATACGGGTTCTACAGTAATGTGAACCCCAACGTGGACCATCCACGCTGGTCTCAGGCTTCAGAGCGCGAGATCGGGGGCGGGCTTTTCGCGTCACGTAAGCCGACCCTGATGTTCAACGGCTATGAACAAGAGGTCGCCAGCCTTTATGAAGGCATGGATCTGGCCAAGAATTATTAAAACCATGTCGGCGATGAACCAGACACTCCGCCGTATTCCGGTATGGGCCGTTTATCTGCTGGGGGCGTTGCCCGCCCCCTGGCTGTTTTATCTTGGCCTGACCGGTGGTTTGGGGGTCGAACCGATTGAGGCGTTGGAGCACAGATATGGGGAACTGGCCCTTCAGTTGCTGATTGCCGGTCTGGCGGTCACACCCCTGCGCCGGCATGTCGGCCTCAACCTGATGAAGTTTCGGCGCGCGATCGGGGTGCTCACGTTTGTATACGTCGCGTTGCATCTTCTTGTGTGGCTGGTTCTGGATGTGCAGCTTCCCAGCCAGATCTGGGCGGATATCCTCAAACGCCCGTACATAACAGTCGGCATGGCGGGGTTTCTTCTTCTGCTTCCGCTGGCGTTGACCTCCAACAACTGGTCTGTGCGCCGACTGGGACCGCGCTGGCGCAAGCTGCACCACCTCGTTTACGCGGCCGCATTGTTGGGGGCGATGCATTACCTCTTGCTGGCAAAAGGATTTCAGATCGAGCCGCTTGCTTACCTGGCTGCCATTATCGCCCTGCTTGTCCTGCGCCTGCCGATTCCCAACCTGTCTTTCCGGTCCAACAGGGCCGATTCCGCCTGACTCGGACGTGAGGCTGTGGGTAATCATGTGCATAACGCGCTGAACCGGGAATTCTGACCTGCCTTTACATAGTTATCGGCGGCAGTGTGCTTGGTTGATCTGAATTAACTATCTGTAATTCTTGGATAAATGAACTTTTCAAGAATTTCTTCTGTTTTTGTGTATTTTCCGCTTGCGGGATTTGTTTGTTATACTTAGAACCCCCTTCACCGGCGCTGCTGAGGCGCTGGGACGCGGCGGAAGCGGCGGTTACGCTCGGGAGAGACCGGGGGCATCTGAGGTTAGGATTTAG